>CAWBUQ010000004.1:0-656648 GCA_963791995.1 uncultured Acidimicrobiaceae bacterium
CCAAGCGATTAAAGACCGATCACTAGCCGCCGTTGATGCCGGCTATCCGTGGCTCACGGGCCGGGTCGGATCACTAGTCGTGGCCTACGAGACGGATGACCTGAAGGCCGTCAACCTGGCCGAACGGTACGAAGTCTCCTCAAGAGCGTCGACCGCGAGCTGGGCCTGGGCAACGCGGCGTGAGATGCCGAAGATGGTCGATCCGGGATCCGGGCAGCGATGTTCGACCACCTGGACGGGCTCTGGCGACCAGCCCGTACTGCTCCCTCTCTTCGTCCGCCATCAACGTGTTCGAGTTCTAAGGCCGTGTGGCCCGACTCATCGTCCAGGCGGAATTTCGGAAACCAGCCCGCTCCAGGCGGCGCTGACGATCCGCACCATGTAGACGCCGCCCAACCAGTTGCCGCCATATCCGACCATGTGGAGGGGGGAGTCGTCCATTGCAAGTACCGCGGGACCGATCCCACGACGCCGACAATCGGGCCCTCCGTCAAGCGATGGTCGAAAGTCCCCCCCTGGCCTATTTCGTGGGCGTGGCGAAGGGCGTGTATGTGCCGCGTACCGGTCTGGCCGGTCGACGAGAACGCGAAGACATGGTTCGCGGTAGCCGTCGATGAGGGCCAACGACTCTTGACCTGCTGCTTTGCCTGAAACCAACGAGCGTACGTTGAACGCTTAACCTAGCGAGGCGGCACTAACCTGTGTTTCGTGCCAGGGTCCTAAGGGCCTACCACGAGCGTGGCGCCATGTGCCGCTGCACCATCCCGAGCGACTTAACGCCGCACAGATCACTCCTGATGGGCAGCCGAAGGGGGACCCGGTCGTGAAACTGACTGTTGCTCTGCAAGATCCATCACGCTGCCTACGACGCGACTCGCTCGGCGTCGGGCCGAACCTTATGGTCGAAGTTGTGCCGCGGCTGCTTCGAGAGTCGGACGGGCCGACGCTGACCTATGGGCTCCAGACACGACGGTGCGAATCTTCATGCTCCCAGGCGTCCGCTCGCCCAGCCAGACGTGAGCGACTCGAGCTTCGCTATGAAAAGTTCAAAGCTGCGAGTTGAAGGGTAGATTCATCCGGACGTCGTGGCGTGAGCAGCGACGTGAGCCCGGGCGCGCAGCACAAATGCGCCGAAGACCGCGGTGACGGACTCGAACCGCGTCCGGGTTTCTGATCGGATCAGAAGGTTCGGGTGCCATTTTTGAGACCGTAGCGAGAACTATAGGGCTATGAAAGGCTGGAAACGGCTGTCATTATATGTCATATACTGGTCAGTACATGGGAAGCCATAAGTCCAGTTCATAAGGCCATAAGCTGGCGCCGGTCCACAAACTCGTTGTCATCTCTCGTGATTTACCCAAATAGGCGCGACGGATCAGAAAGTTGGGGGTTCGAATCCCTCCGAGCGCGTAGAGATTTCCCTGTTCAAGGGCTCAAATGCCGTGGCCGATGCTGTAGCAACTCGAGCTCGTGTCAACCATTTGTCAACCTGTCTCCTCAGCATCATCGATCAGGTTGGCCACCTGATCGGCGAGTCCCTGATCGACCTCGGGCCGGACGTGGCTGTAGTTGTCCGCAGCGATCATGATGGACGAGTGTCCGAGCCGGTCGCTGACCACCTTCATCGGAGCTCCAGCCTCCAAGGCAGCGGTCGCGTATCCATGGCGCAAATCGTGCAATCTGATCCTGCGTAGACCGATGGCAGCTCGCGCCTCCTGGAAATACTTGGAGACCGCCGTAGGGTGAGTAGGTCTTCCCACTTCGTCCGTAACGACGTAGTTGTCCCCGGGTCCTGGCCCCAGGAACACAGACAGGAGGACACGACGGTGACTATCCAACCAGGAGCCATCTCGAGCAAGGCCAAATTTTGTCTCTCCATTGTTCAAAAATTGCGCTCCTTTGTGATCACCTAATGCTGGGTGCGTGCGCCATTGGCGCCGCGACGCAGTGAAACCGTGGAGTCGAGCTCAGCGGCAACACCTCTCTCTTTAAAACCCCGGTTGTAGCGCTGAAATATGGGTTTGGTTGAGCAGACTTTGTCGTGACTAGGTTCACACAAAGGTGCAGTTTTTCCGCGGCGCTGGACGCATTCCGGCTCATGCTTCCCGATCTTCGTGTGGCACGCGTGTCCTGGTGGCGCTTGGGCGTGTGCGGATCCGCACGCTCGCCCTCCTTCCCGTCTTCGCCGTCGTCGGGCTCGTGGCTGCGCAGTTGGCAACGAGTGGTGCCGCCGCGGCATCGGCACTCCCAAGGGTGGGCGTGGAGAACTGCGGGTACCGTCGTGATGAACGGCCCCCGTGCATCGAGGTGGCAGGCCAGTCCCTCGCGGCCGCCGGCGACGTCGACGTCCGACCCCGGACCGTGCGTGCCGCCGGCACCGGCAGCGCCGTCGACGAGCAGCTCGACGAGTACGTGGGTGCCGACGCCGGCTGAAAGGACGACCGTCCCGCCTGCAACGGGTCCCAGCACGCCGCTCGGGGGCTCAGCCCTCGGGGTCTACGCCGGCTTTGATGATCTCCAGGCTGTGTCGGACTTCACCTCGAGCGTCGGGGCCAAGCCCCACTACGCCATGGACTTCCTCGACGGCACCAATTGGTCGACCATCACCCAGGCGGGCTGGCCCTACAGCGCCTGGTCGGGCAACGGTTACACGATGATCTGGGGTGTCGACATGCTCCCGGACAGCTACTCGCCCAATTCCAATGCCAGCGTGGCGGGAGGCAGCTGCGACGGGCTCACCCAAGAGGCCGCGGGAGCCTTCAACTCGGACTTCGTCACCGTGGCCAACAACATGGTCGCCGCAGGCTTCGGCAAGTCGGTCATCCGGCTCGGGTGGGAGTTCAACGGCGGTTGGTTCCCTTGGGCTGCCGGTGGCTGTGCCTCAGCGTTCGTCGGCGCCTTCCAGCAGGTGGTGGACTCGTTTCGCTCGGTGTCGGGCGGCGACTTCCAGTTCTTGTGGAACCCGACCCGGGGCGACTTGGGTGTCGGCGACCTGGCCACCTACTACCCGGGCAACGCATACGTCGACTGGGTGGGTCTCGATGTCTATGACGTCGAGTGGGCAACGTATCCGGGGGAACCGACCGAGTTCGTCGACATGGAGACGCAGACTTACGGGTTGAGTTGGTTGACCTCCTTCGCCAAGTCGAACGGCAAGGCCATCGCCATACCCGAGTGGGGACTGGGCTGGGGGACATGCTCGTCAGCGGGCCAGGCCGTCAGCGCGAGCGACACCCCGGTCTGCGGCGGTGACGACGCCGAGTTCGTCAATCTCTCCGCGGAGTGGGCGGCTGCCAACGGCGTCGCCGACATGAACTATTGGGACTACGGCTCCTCCAGCATCGACGGGGGCTCGCAACCTGATGTCACGGCCGCCCTCCGGGCCGACTTCGGTTGAAATCGACGCGTTACCCGCCATACGCGAGGTGGCCGACGTGCTCGCGGACCACCCTGCGTATTTCCATGTGGACGCAGCTCAAAGGCTTCACCAAGGATCAGTCAACTGTTCGGTGTGCCATAGATCGCGATGGCTTGGCTCGGGGGCAGCCTCGACGCAAGCTTAGAAGCCGCGAGAATCCAATTAGCAGTGGCTCGAAGCAGGCTCGAGCTAACTCTTCTCGCGAGGCTGGGTACCCAGGTAAGTCGACAACCCTTGAGGCGTCGCCGCTAAGGTCGCTGCTTCTATTCGGTCTCATCACAGATCGCCGGATCTGCCAGTACATAGAGCCCACGGTCAACCCGACGGAAAGGTGTCCCGACTGCACTCCTGGGGGCGCGAGTATCGATGTCGATCATGCCCTGAAACGGGGGTCTAGGGCGCCACGTTGGTGCGCCTCGGGGCTTGGGTAACGTTTCCAGATCCACTTATAGACATCAAGTTCCCAGATCCACTTATAGACATCAATACGAGCGAACGGGGTGTGTCCCGCAGCAGTCAGCACGCGGCGGGCGAAAGGATTAGCCGCGCATTTGTGGGACGTTCGTCATGGCCCGTCGCCCTCAGTGGGGTAACCGGCCGAATCTCTTCACGCCCACGGCGGAGCTCTTCCCTGACTTGCCGGACGGTGACAGCCGCCGACTCTGCACAGGGGACCGCGGCCAGCAGCCGTTGAACGAAGTCGTACGCCGAATCGACATAGTCCCAGGTAACCGAATCAGGGTCGTGGGCATCCGTAGACCAGCCTTCCACCAAGTGTGACCGCCGGTTCGCGTCTGGGCTTGCCCGTCACCTTCGACTGGCTGACGCGCTTGCGGCAGTTTTGGACATCGCTGACACGCCATGCCGCTCACCGTGTCGACTGATCAGAGTGCGGCGAATAAACGCGACCTAGGCGCACTTTACGCAGCGGCGGGTCGTGGGCAGGGCCTCGAGGCGTTCCGGTGCGACTAACTCCCCACAGTGTTCGCAGCGTCCGTAGGTGCCGTCATCTAAGCGACGGAGAGCGCTTTCCACCGCTTCTAATGCTTCCTGCGCCTGTTCGGTTGGCGATTTGGCCTCCCCGCGCCAGGATGCGATCTTGCTCGCATCCGGCGTCCCCTGTCCGCCTGTAGCGACACCTACTCCACCGGCGGTGAGTTTTTGCTGGAGACGTAATCGTTCCTCTTCGAGCAAAGTGCGGTAGTCGATCTCGTCGGCGGGATTGGGTTCTGTGGTCACATTCCCTGAGAATATCAAGATCAGAAACCCGGTCGTATTCGGCAGACGGCGCTATTTCAGCGGACACTGCCCGCTTAAACCCCCAGCCTTCTACCCGAGGTATCCCACTTTGACGAGGTCATAGTCAACGGGGCATGCGCTTCCTTGTGCCGGACTAGGACGGTGTTGCGATGGCGATAAGGGTGGTATCTGATCCAATCCGAACCATAGAGGTGTCCCACCATCCGGGGAGCACCGACAATGCGTCCGTCATCGGCGCAAACCGAATCAGGATCAGGTAGTGGACAAAAGCGAGCCGACACGGTCAAATCGAAGTGGTCCCGCCATGCTGTACCGACACCATCGTCATTTCAAAGACAACTGCAATCCGTAAACCGGCTGTCTTCTCGTCCAGTGTGACGTAGTCAACCCTCGGTCATCACGATTGGGATCCTCACCGGTCTTGACAAGCGAATGGGACGACAGGGTGCGAGGAGGACCGCAATGGTTCATTAACCAGTTGCCATCGGGCACCCCGCTGGGAAAAGTGGCTGACGGCACCAATGGCGGACTCGCAACCCCTGTTAACCTCAGCTTCCCAGTCCGTTTCGCTCGACTCGCCTGCTCGCCGTGACCGTCATCGAACAGCTCAGAAAAGCTCGAAGCTCCCTTTCGCCCGGAGAATGGATCTCAGACGCCAAGTCCTTGGCGTATCACGTCATTGGACTCAATTCCCTGAAAGGGAGGCTACGTCTCTCCGGTCTCAAGAGGACCGTTCAGTTGCGGATACTGCTCGGGCTGTCGATCGTGAGCGTCCTTCTCTTTCTCATTCTCAAACCCAGCCTGATCGTGCGTGGCGGAAACGTGGACCTCAATCAACTGTCAACGCGCGTCGTGCCGGTTGGCCTCGCCGCGCTCGAGTCTCGCGCTTACTGGACTGATGACCATGCTTGCAATCGACTTGGTCATGAGTACTCAGCGACGATTCCTCCATCTCGTTACCGCTGCAGGCTTTCTCTTGATTGGTGCGAACTTTGCCGAAGATCCGCTCGCGGCATACACGCCCAATATTGGCCCCGTGCTTTGGAGGACCGTGGTCCAAGTGTCCTACCTCGGCACTATTGCCCTCATAGTGACGGCGGCCTTCCTGTCGTCCCCCAAAACGCCTAGGCGACACATCAAAGCCGCCTTGAAGGTGGGCGCAGTCGCCCTGTCGGGCCTCTTCTTCGGAGCGCTTCTCTGGCAGTTTCTACGCGACCCCCTGCACGACTGGGGTCCCATCCTTGGGAGCGGAGCCGAAGACGGATTGCTTGCCGCCACTGCTGTGATCCCCGTGCTCCTCTTTCTCTCGGTTACAGCTCTCGTCCGCCTCTTCTACGGCATTGGACAAGCGATGCAGGAAGTAGCCGCACGTCGTATGAGCGCGAGGGTCGCGAAAGCGCTACTGCTGCTCGTCGTGGCAACTGAGCTCTATCTCGTTGGATGGAACAATCACGGGTTTTGGGATTCACTGATTGCTGACAATGCGGTGACGACAGTCGAATATGCAGTCGTTGCTGCGCTGTTCGTGGTGCTCACGATCCTCTTCATTAGGCGACAACACTCTCCGGAGATAGAGGTTGAACACACCGATCAGGTCACAATAATCATTGAAGCACTTTACGTCGTGCCAACTTTGCTCATTTTGATACTCAGTGGTACAGGGAAGTTCTTTGAAGGCAGATACTCTCACATAGGCTTCCTCTCATCTCTACTTCTGTCTCCAGCGCTCGAGAACATTGTCGTAACATACGTCATTCGTTATGGATATGGCGCAGATATTCTTGTGCTTCTCTTGGCTTACTGTCTGTACCGACTGACTCGAAAATCTATAGGCGATTCGGAACGAGCTCGTCTTGTGGGCTACTCGTTAATTGCCTTCTGGGTCGTCGTAGCCTCTTTTCTGGATGGATCACTTAATGGTCTCGCTGGTTTCAAATCTTTTGATTACAACGTACATACCATCGCAGACTATTTCTTGCCCCTTGTTGTAACGAGCGGCGTGGGCGTGATACTCATCTTTCGCTGGAAGTACCTCGGTGTCCGGCAAGCAAGCTTCATGGGTGCACTCGTCGTCTTCGCCTGGCTAATCGGGAGCCGGGGAAGCCCGCTAACACACCTTGGCCAGCTCATTGAGCCAAATAGCAACCTGCTGATCGTTGTCGGTGTAGTTCTCACCATCCTCACCGGATCTGAGTTCGCCAACCGTGACGGTCGCTGGTTAGCTCGGGAGTCGCGGTCGGTTCTCTGGATTCTGTACCTGGCTTTGTCTTTGATGTTGGTTCTATGGGTTTCGGACACAACAGATGGGGTCAACGAAATTCAGATTCTCACGAGTGGCGCCACTGCTGCTGCATGGCTCTTCTTTGCGTTTCCCTTCGCCGTGTGGCTCGTCGTGACCGATCGCTTTCGGCCAAACAAAACTGTGGCGGAAGAATTGGAGCGCCGGCGGCGGCAGATCGATCCAGCGAACCTTCACGAGGCCAAGGCTCGTCAATCCGCTCCTTCGATCCGGAGAAGGATTACGACCCTACAACCCTGGGCATTGCGGCACATCCGAGTGAAGGGCCGGAGAGCCATATTCTTCTGCGTCTCTCTTGGAGCAGTGACGGTTCTCATTGCTGGAGTTGTTGCGCGGTTGCCCTCGACACCAAACGTGCCGTCCTTGATTGAATTGAAGGCGCCAGGCTTGGCCTCAGCGAAGGCAGCCAAAATGGAGTCGAACGAACGGCAGGTCTCGGTCGGAATCGGGTCAGTATTTGTGGTTCCCTCGGGTTGGAAGATTTCAAGCCTCGGGAGCGGGTCAGCCGTCCTTGCCGGCGGTTCGTGCCGGGTGGCGGTCTACTCTCTGTCGGGGCTGTCCTCGCCAACAACCGCGCTGAACAAAGCGGCTACTTCTCTCGAGCACGGAAGCAGTATTCCTGCGAATCTTCGGGAATGGGGTCCCTCGTTGGACGTCGAGAGCTATTCCCTCCCGAAGCAATCGCAGTTTGCTGAATTTGGTCAACTCTCGCTGCTGAATTCCGAAGTTCAAACCACTCGACAGATCGATGCAGAAGCCTTTCAATACTTCATGTTTGAAGACACATCGCCGGGGATCGGTATCGGAATTGAGGCGCGCGGGCCTTCCAGTGTCTATCCCTCCTGCGAGACAGCGGTCGCGAGATTCGTCGACTCAAATTCACCGGCCCAGTTTTGACAGTGGTGCAGACCTCAACGCGCTCCGATTGCAGTTGCCACGAATCGACAAGGATGAGTGCAGTGCCCAAAAAGTTGCGGTCGAGGGGGCAACTGCGGCCTTGGGATGTATCCAGAAGAGCGGAATTGTTGAAGAGGTTTCGGCCCTCCAGTTTTCGCAGACACCAGACCTGGATGCCGCATATTCGGAGTTCGTAGCAAGCCATGCTCTTGGAGGGACCAACTGCGATGAACCTCCAGCCACTCAGACGCTTGGCACCAGAAACTTCAGGATCGTACTGGCGTGCTTCTTTAACGCCGACGACAGGCTGGTCTATGTGTGGAAGCTGCCATCGTTAGAGCAGCTGCTTGTGGCGACGAGCAGTTCTCCGAAGGTGTCTCCAACTTCCATGCGTGCGTGGTTCAAGTCACTCTGACCTCGATCGTCAAGCGCAGCGCGTTGCTCCTGGGTTGCCAATCTTTCCAGGGCGCAGAACACAGCTTCAGTCCGGCGGCCAAAGAGAGGCGATCGAAGATGTCGAAAGTCGAGTGGTCCGGAAAAGAGCGCAGGTCAGTGGCCAGGTAAGCAAGCAGTCCCTTGCGCTGCGATCCTTCGGCGTGCCCCCCGGCAGGAATGAGCCGGAAGAGGCCTACCGGATCAGACCTGTGGGATGTCACTGACGAGACGCACACCGCCCTCTGCCATATCGCGCACGCGAGGAGCGGCTCCACCTGTGTCAGGCCGTTACGGGGCGTGACTCAGACTTCACCCGATGGCACACCAGCGAGACGCGCGAGGGACCCAGCGCGACAACGATCGGCCGAACGCAATGATTCTGCGCCGAGTACGGCGAAGAATCCACCGGGATGGACACGGCGGTGGCTGGGTCGGACTCCGTGTTACCGATCGTGCAGGGTTATCGATCGTGCAGGGTTACCGATCGTGCAGGGCGCTCGGGTCCGACAGTGCAAGCGGCGGAAATTGAACTGCGGCCCTGCCCGCTTTCGTTGCCCTGCGTGACGGTTTCGCTGCCTTGGCTGCCGTCAACGAGTGTGGGCGACCAATGAGCCCAGCGTGAAGGTACCCGTCTGGGTGTAGGTGGATGTGCCGAACGGCGTGAGGGTGACGACGGAGATGTTCTGGTAGATCCGGATCGGCAGGCCGTTTGAGGCGTCGATCCACATCTCGTCGCGCTCCGTCCCCCGCTGGGCACCCGACTCCGTGCGGAGCTGGGTGAATTCCGCAGTACGAACTGGATGTCCGCCCACCTCCAGCGTCGTCGTTCGCACGAATCGGTACGGGCCGATGCTGTGCATGACGCCTTTCACTGCTGAGCTCGTTCCCCGGCACGCACTGTGCCAGGTCTGCCCAGCGGTTGCGCCGGGGGGGAGCCACATGGTGCCGGGCGAGCAGGTCAAGTTCGTCAGATTCGTCTCGTGTAGCGGACCGATCGCCCAGAGCTGCCAGATCTGTCCGCCGCGCTCCGTCGTGTCGTTGCCCTCTCGGCAAAAGTTCCATGTCTCCCAGTGGTGCGAGCTGTAATCCACGCGGAAGGTCCAGCAGTCATGGCCCTGGAGGGTGACAGTGCCGGGCATGCTGGGACCCTCGGCCTGTGACATCGGCGGCAGCGACAACTTGTCGGTTCCGGTGCCCGTGTAGAGATAGACGCCTCGTGCCGGTCGCTCGCCCGCGACTCCCTGCCCCTGGTTCCCGAGTCGCTGCTCTGCCTGGCCGATGGAGACCGGATGTGCCGGGTCCCACGTCACGAGGATGAAGACGGCCAAGGCGACCAGGACTGCGCCGACGAACCCGAGGACCCACGGCCAGCGGCGGTGGCGACCGTGACGGCGGTGGCGACGCCCGGGTGGTGTCGGGGGACTCGAGGGCGAATGGGCGCTCTCTACCTCTGTCGCGTCCGCCTGGGTTCCCGGGCGATGTGCCAACACCCCACCAGTATTCGGCCAGCCTGAGCCACAGCCCTAGGGACATTGGCCCCCAAGACCAGGGACCTACGGCACCTGCGCCAGGCCAGCCATGGACGCGGATCGCTGCAATGAGCAGCGCCGGCCGGTGGCGGTAGGCCAACACGGTGACCGTGCCGATTGCCTCGTGGAGGCCCCGGCGACCAGGATGTCGTCGGTGACGAGGAACCGCTTCGCCGGTGAGCCTTTCGAGGACAGCGACGAGGCGATTGCCCGCGCCCTCCAGGACGTCAGTATCCCGGCGCTGATGGCCTCGCTCGTGCACATGAGCGGTGACCCGTCGTGGGTGCGGGGCGAGATCCAGCCGAACGTGGCCATGTCGCTGGACATCCAGGGTGCGACGTCACCCGAGGACATGGCCGAGGTGCGCCGGCGTGCCCTCCCGGCGATCGCCGCCTACCGCGACAACGGGTGCGTCCCGGTGGAGCTGTCCCGTGAAATGCTCCGGGAGATGATGGCCTTTCCTCGGCCGGCGTCCCGTCGAGGGGCAGCTGGCCGGCCTCTTCTTCGATGACCTGCAGTTCGAGGGCGGCGACAGCGGGGAGATCTCCTGGACCGACGAGATCTCGGAGTCCCAGAAGGCGGCGGCGCCGGTCGTCGTGATCGGCTGCGGCATGGGTGGGATCCTCGCCGGCATCCGCCTCCAGCAGGCCGGGCTGCCGTTCACCATCATCGACAAGAACGCCGGCCCAGGGGGCACCTGGTGGGAGAACCGCTATCCCGGCGCACGGGTGGACGTCGGGAGTCATCAGTACTGCTTCTCCTTCGAGCCGGCCGAGCTGTGGAGCGAGTACTACTGCCAGCAGCCGGAGCTGCGCGCCTACTTCGGTTCCGTCGTCGACACATTCGATCTCGGGCCGCACTGCCACTTCGAGACCGCCGTCACCGAGGCGGTGTGGCAGGAGGAGCGAGCCATGTGGCGCGTCACGACGCGCGACGCGGGCGGCACCGAGGAGGTACTCGAGGCCCGCTTCGTCATCAGCGCCGTGGGTTCGCTCAACCTGCCCCGGCTGCCCGAGATCCCCGGCATGGAGACATTCGCCGGGCCTTCGTTCCACTCGGCGCGCTGGCCCGAGGACCTCGACATCGAGGGGACACGCTTCGCACTGGTCGGCGCCGGAGCGAGCGGGTTCCAGATCGGACCCGCCATCGCCGACGACGTCGAGCAGCTCACGATCTTCCAGCGAACGGCGCAATGGATCCTGCCGAACCGGATCTACCACACGCCGGTGCCCCCGGGCGACGCCTGGGCGCTGAAGCACCTGCCCTTCTACGGTCGGTGGTACCGCTTCGTCATGACCTTCGCCGGCATCGCGGCCGGGCTGGACATGTACCGCATCGACCCTGAGTACGACGACCCGACGCACCAATCCGTCAATGCCATCAGCGCGAGGCGGGCGACCGCCTTGGTGGCGTCGATGCAATCGATCGTCGCCGACGATCCCCAGTTGCTCGAGAAGGTCATCCCCGACTATCCCGCCGCGGGCAAGCGCATCCTCCAAGACGACGGCACCTGGTTGCGCACCCTGCAGAAGCCGAACGTCGAACTGGTGCGGACGGGCATCGAGCGGATCGTCCCCGACGGGGTCGTCACGACGGACGGACAGCACTACGCGGCCGACGTCATCTGCTACGCCACCGGGTTCCGCCACAACGAATTCCTGGCTTCCATGGAGGTGACAGGCAGAAACGGCGTGTCGTTGCGCGAGCAGTGGGGGGACGAGCCCACGGCGTACCTCGGCATCACGATGCCGAATTTCCCCAACCTCTTCTGCATCTACGGTCCAGGGACCAACCTGGCCTTCGGCGCCAGCCTCTTTTACCACGCCGAATTCCAGGTGCACTATGCCCTCGAGGCGATCCGCGAGACGCTGGCGTCCGACGCCGTGTGGGCCGAGGTGCGCAAGGACGCCCACGACGACTACGCCGAGCGCTACCAGGCCGAAATCGCCCAGCTGGTGTGGGCACATCCAGCCATCACCCACAGCCACTACAAGAACCCCGACGGCAAGGTGTTCACGCTTGTCGCCGTGGCCGCTGGACCAGTACTGGGGGTGGACCCGCCACGTCGAGCGCGAGCACTACGAGTTCGGCGGGTCATGAGCAACGAACGGCAACTCGCCCCAGAAGAGTGCGATGTCGACACCTCCGAGCGTGCCCGATCGGCCTAGATACTTCTACCCGGTGCGCCTCACCGCGGATCAGTCGTTGCGATCGGTTGTCGGGTGCTGGTCCGTGCCAGATCGACGAAGCGGGCAGCCGCGGGGGAGATGTCACCACCTTGGTGCACGAAGCCGACGGTCACGAGCTGGACCGGTATGAACGGCCTGATCTCAACGCCCTCGTGATCCGCCACGAGGCAGCGATAGGAGAGGAAGGATCCCATGCCGGCCTGGGCGGCCGCCATCCAGGACCCCCGGTCCTCGAAGACGACCGTCGCCTGAGGAATGGTCCCGGTCGCGCTCAGGGCCGTCTCGTTGATGAGGCCTCGACGCCCCGAGTCCGGCGGCGGGACGATGAGCGGTTGCGTCACCACGTCGTGCCATGACACCGCCAGAGGGAGATCGGTGCCGACCGGCGAGACGAACACCACTTCGAGCTCGACCACGGGGAGGACGGTCAGCCCGCGATCACGGGCCAAGGGGGTCAGCTCGCTGAAACCGATCTCCGCCGTTCCGTCGTTGACCTTGCGGAGTACGTCATGGGCGTCAGTGGCTCGGCACACCCGGATGGCGAGTCCGGGCTCGCACTGGCGGAGCTCGCTCAGAGCTCGGGTCAGGAGCAACCCGTTGGTAGGCGTGGTGGCAATGACGAATTCCTGCTGATCCTTCACGCTCTGTGCCGTCTGGCCCACGGCATCGAAGGCGGCGAGGGCGTCTCGTGCTGCGCGCACGACCGCCTGGCCCCCGTCGGTGATCATCAGGCATCGGCCCGAAAGAGCGAAGACCGTGACGCCGTGCTCGGCCTCGAATGCGCGGACGGCGCGCGAGATGACCGGCTGAGAGACGCCCAGCGACCGGGCGGCTGCGCTCACCGAGCCGAAGTCGTTGACCGCCACCAGGTAGCGCAATTGCTGGACGGTCATGCCCGGAGAGCATAGGTCGTTGCCCAGAATGGGGATTGTGGTGGCCTCGGGATGGCCTTCTAATGGCGATCCGGAATGGGAGGTCGTCGATGAGTGGACTCAGGCGAAGCATGACGGGGGGTGCTGTCGCAATTCTGGTCGTGCTCGCGACCGCAACGTTCGGGCAGGTGGCAAGCACGGCGGGGGCGGGAGCCGCCCCGGTCGTACGCGCCGCGCTCGCCCCCGGCTCGATCAACAACGTCCTCGTGATCGAGCTCGAGAACGAGGACGCCACGTCCACGTTCGGGCCCGGTTCCGTGGCGACCTATCTCAACGGGACGCTCGTCCCCAAGGGAGAGCTGCTCGAGAACTTCTACGCCACCGGTCACGTGAGCCTCGACAACTACATCGCCGAGATCTCGGGTCAGGCCCCGGCACCCTTGACCGACTCGGACTGCAACCTCGGCCAGTTCGTCAACGTCACGCCTGGGACCAATGACCCCAACAGCGCGACCTACCCCGGGCAGGTCGACGGCAACGGATGCGTCTACCCGGCGCCGACCGCCACGTCCGCCGGGGCACCGACGATCGCCGATCAGCTCGACGCGGCCGACCCGCCCAACCCCACCACCCACGTGGCCTCGTGGCGCGAGTACGCCGAGTCCATGGGCAACGATGCGACGCGCGACGGAGGAGTGACCGACCCGCTCGGTGGCACCGACTGTGCGCACCCGGCGGTGGGTGGGACCGACCACGCGGTCATCGCCGAAGCCGCCGACCAGTACGCCACGCGGCACAACCCGTTCATGTACTTCCACTCCATCATCGACAACACCGCCGAATGCGACGCCAACGTCGTGCCGCTCGGGACGGTGGCCGTGGGCACGCCGAGCACGGTCAATGGCACCGCGCTGCCCGACACGTTCACGGGCCATTTGGCCAACGACCTGTCCAGCGAGTCGACGACGCCAAAGTTCGGCTTCATCACCCCCAACCTCTGTGACGACGGCCACGACGGGACCTGCGCCGGCACCAACGTCGAGGGTGGCAAGACCGGTGGACTCACGGGGGCGGACCTCTGGCTGAAACACTGGATGCCGCTGATCATGGCCTCGCCGTCCTACCAATCCGGTCAGATGCTCGTGGTCATCACCTCCGACGAGGGCGACGTCACCGACACCACCGCGTGCTGCAACGAACAGCCCGGCCCCAACTGGGCCTACCCCGGCGCCAGCCCGCTCCTCGGCGCGGCGCCGACCACACCCGGTGCCGATCCCGGGGGCGGAAGGATCGGCACCTTGCTGCTCAACAACACGTACATCGAGCCCGGGACCGTCGACACGACCGGGTACTACAACCACTACTCGGCCCTGCGCAGCTACGAGGACCTGCTCGGGTTGACCACCGGCGGCAGCGACGGGGAGGGCCACCTCGGCTTCGCCGCCGCGAGCGGACTGACGCCCTTCGGGCAGGACGTCTTCCAACCGGCGGTGATGCCGACCATCAGCACCAATCCACTGAGTCAGTCAGTCGTCACGGGGGGATCGCTGACCTTCAGCGCGTCGGCGAACATCGTGACGCCGACCATCCAATGGCAGACGTCGACCAACGGCGGCAGCAGCTGGATCAATCTGCCCGGCGACACGAACCCCACGCTCACCATCGGGCCGCTGACCTCGTTCGTCAACGGGTGGGAGGTCAGGGCGATCTTCACCAACTACCTGGGGTCGGCGCCGACCACCGCCGCGACGATCACCGTGACGCCACCGACGACCGCGGTCGTGCTGCCGGCGAACGGCGCCACCGTGGCGGGCACCCAGTACCTCGACGCCGGCGCCTCGTCCGGCGTGACCAAGGTCCAGTACGAGCTGACCGGTGGGACGCTGAACGACGCGGTGATCGCCACCGCCTCCCCGACCATCTTCGGGTGGCTGGCCAGCTGGAATACGACAACGGTGCCCAACGGGAGCTACACGCTGCAGAGCGTCGCGTCCTCGGGTGGTCTCACGGGCACCAGTCCGGGCGTCACCGTCACGGTCAACAATCCGCCGCCGACGACCGACGGTCGTGCTGCCGGCGAACAACGCCACCTTGACCGGCACGCAGTACCTCGACGCCACCACCTCGTCCGGCGTGACCAAGGTCCAGTTCGAGCTGACCGGAGGGACGCTCAACGGCGCCGTGATCGCCACCGCCACCCCGACCATCTACGGGTGGTTGGCGAGTTGGAACACCACGACCGTGTCCGACGGGCCCTACACCCTGCAGAGTGTCGCCTCCTACCCCGGAGGGGTGAGCGGAACGAGCGCGCCGATCTCCATCTCGCTGAACAATTGAGGTCTCTGCAGGCCTCGCTTCGGTCGCTCGTTCGGCACGGAGCGGCCGGGGCCGCGGCCTCCGCGCGCCCAGAAGGCTAGAGGACGAGGTGCTCCTGGAACTCGGGGTTCGCCATGGCGTCTCGGATGTGCGCGGCCTGCTCCTCGGGTGACTCCTTGGTCCGCAGCAGGATCGGCGTGAGGACGATCCCGAGCATCACGCACGCCGCCGCGATCAACAGCGCCAGCCGGTAGCCGTCGGCCAGGGCGGTGATCAGGTCGTGGCCCGAGGCGAGGAGCGACTTGGACTGGTTGGCCGCGATCGTGCCCAGCGCGGCGAGGCCGATGGCGCCCGCCAGCTGCTGGGACACGTTCACGATGCCCGAGCCCAGCCCGGCGTCCTCGTTGGGGATCTCGGACATGCCGATCTGCAGCAGCGGCATGAACGACGACCCGGCGCCGAGGCCCATCAACAAGAAGGCGAAGAAGATGCGTGGGAAGTACTCCGCGTGCGGGCCGGCCGAGGCGAAGAGCAACAGCCCGATGGCGGCCGAGGCCATGCCCGGGTACATCACCTTCTTGTTCCCGAAGCGCCCGACCAGCCAGGCCGTGATGCCCGTCGACATCGCCGCCATGGAGACCGCCTGGGGCAAGAAGGCCAGCCCCGTCTTGACCGGGCTGTAGTGCAGGACGTGCTCGAAGTAGAGGGCGCCGATGAAGAACGTCGAGAACATCCCGATGACCAGCAGGCCGCGGATGGCGCCCGAACCGGTGAGCGTGCGCAGCTTGAGGATGCGCAGCGGCATGATCGGCTTCTCAATGCGCGACTCGAGCAGCACGAAGGCGACACCGAGCGCGACAGCCAGCCCGACCAGGCCGAGCGTGTGCGCCGAGCCCCAGCCATACGTCGTCGACGTCACGATGGCGTAGATCAGCACCATCACCGCAGCGGTCACCAGGATGGAGCCGACCCAGTCGACGCCTTGCTTGATGCCGAGGCCGACGTTGTCCACCAGGAGGATGGAGCCGGCGATCATCGTGGCGATCCCGACAGGGACGTTCACGAAGAAGATCCAGTGCCACGACAGCGCCTGGGTGAGGATGCCGCCGGCGAGGAGCCCGACCGAGCCGCCGCCGACGGCCACGAACACGTAGGCGCTCATGGCGTTGGCCCGCTCGCGCGGGCTCGGGAACTCGGTGACGATGATGGCGACGATGACCGAGGAGCTCGAGCGCGCCGCCGATGCCCTGGACGAAGCGCGCCCCCACCAGCAGGCCCTGGCTGTCGGCCGACCCGCAGGCGATGGAGGCGAGCGTGAAGAGCGCCACGCCGGCGAGGAACACCTTCTTGCGGCCGATGAGGTCGCCCAGGCGGCCCGAGAGGAGGAGGAAGCTGCCGAAGCTGATGAGGTAGGCGTCGACCACCCAGGTGAGGCCGGACTGGCTGAAGTGGAGGCTCTTTTGGATGTCCGGCAGCGCCACGTTGACGATGGAGCCGTCGAGGGCGTTCATGAACATGGCCAGGCAGACGACGACCAGGGCGATCCAGCGCCGGCGGTCGCCGGCGGAATCGATGGGGTCCAGGACCGTCCCCGGTGCGTTGATAGTCATGATTTCGTGACTATCCTAGAGGCATGATCGATCTGGCCGTGCAGCGGGGTCCCGGGGGACCGGTTTCGTGAGCGCCGCCCGGTCCTCGGCCCGCCCCGCCACCGGCACCATCGTCTTGTTGACCCAGCTGGCCCGGGCCGTCTTCCTGCGTTCGTCGGTCGAACTGGTCGGGATGAACCTGCGCAACATGGTCGTCCTCGCCTACCTGCGGGACCACCCCGGCGTCTCCCAGCAGGCCATGACCGAGCACCTCTCCATGGACTCGAACACCGGGGTCCTGATCCTCAACGACCTCGAGGACCTCGAGTACGCCGAGCGGCGCCGGGACCCTTCTGACCGGCGGCGTCACATCGTCCACATCACCGACGCCGGCCTCGAGGCGCTCGAACTGGCCGAGGTGGCGCAGGGGAGTATCGAGGACGAGATCCTGGCCGGGCTGAGCTCGACGGAACGGGATCAGCTGCGGCGGTTGCTGGTCAAGGCGCTCGAGGAGCACGCACCCGCGCCCCCGGGTGCCGGCACCTGACCGAAGCGTTCAGCGGTTCGCTGCCCGACCTCGCTGCCGTCTAGCCGGATCCGTAGACGGGGTTAGAAATCCGAAGAGTCAGGAGCAGCGCGGCCGGGCCTTGCGGCCTGTCGCCTCGGAGCGTCACCCGGTGCATGACCCGGCGCTCACCCTCGTAGTCGAAGATCCCGTAGTGCATGGTGGCCCGGTTGTCCCAGAAGGCCAGGGTCCCCGGCTTCCAGTGGTAGCGGACGAGGAAGCGCGGGTCGGTCATGTGGTCGTAGAGGAGGCGGAGCAGCCGGGTGCCCTGCTTTTCGGGGAAGCCGTGCAGCCCGAACGTGAAGCCCGGATTGACGAAGAGGTTCTTGCGACCGGTATCGGGGTGCACGCGCACGACCGGGTGGAGGGCGGGCAGCAATTGTTCGAGTTTCTTGCCCTCCCACACGTTGCCGTGCCCGTCGGCGACGGCCTGGGCGTAGTACGGCGAGTAGTGGGAGGCGGTGAGTCCGTCGCAGAGGTGCTGGAGCGGCTCGGCCAACTCCTCGTAGGCGGCCCGTGTGTCGGCCCACATGGTGTCCCCGCCGGCAACGGGCACGTCGACTGACCGCAGCATCGATGCCATGGCCGGGCGGTTCATGAACGTGATGTCGGTGTGCCAGAAGTCGGTCCGATCCTTGCCGCTCTCAATGGAGTGGATCTCCTTGCGCTCGACGACCTGCCTCTCAACCGGGTGGTTCTCGGTGACCTCACCGAAGCGGCCCGCGAAGGCGATCTGCGAGTCGTCGTCGAGCTGCTGGTCCGGGAAGAACACGACGAGGCGCTCGAGCCACACCTGGCGGATGGCCGCGACGGTGTCGTCGTCGAGGTCGGCGGCGCATTCGACCCCGAGGATCTCGGCCCCGATGGTGGGGCTGAGGGGGCGGACGTCGAGGTCGACCGTGCTCATCGTCATGGCTCCATGGTGGCACCGGACCGGGAAGGCAGTGCCTGCACTGCGCCGACGCGCCTGCGGGCTCGACGGCGTGGTCCACCGCAAGGACAGGGATTTGCCTGTATTTCGAGGGGTCATTGCCACCTCTACAGCTGATCATTGACTGCATTTGCCTCCCGACAGGCATCACAAATTGCAACTCACATCTTTGTAATTACAACGTGATGGTTTCGTAATGTTTACGTGAACAAAAACACAAACTTCCCTGTTGCAGAGGGGTTGCGCGTGGATTAGACATCATCATCGCGTTGTTTAGAATTTGTTCTGTAAGCGGTTCGTGAGTTGCTTTCTCGGACTCATAAGGCCATTGGCGAGGCCTGTCCTTTGGCGAGGGATGAAGGCGGTTCAACCAAAAAGCAAGTTCCAACAAGAAACAGCAACCCCAACAAGGAGATGAACAATGAGACGATTCAAAGGGAAGAAGTGGGCGGCAGCCGGCCTGGCTGGTTTTCTGCTCGTGAGCGGCGGCGTGGCCTTCGCCCTGATCAACCTGACTGGTACCGGGACCGGATCCGGCCCCGTCACGGCCGGTACGGGTGGTACGGCGAACATATCGTTGTCGGTACACGTCGCGAGCACGCCTCCGTTGATTCCGGGTGCGACCGTGGCGGTGGACTTCGACGCCACGAATCCCAATGCCAATGCGGTGAACGTCACCACGATCACCTTGGTGAGCGTCACCTCCTCGAACACCAACTGCAACAACAGCCTGAGCAACTACCCGCAGTTCACGCTGGCGCCGTTGACGGAGAACACCTTGGTCGCGGCTGGCAAGACCGACTACGGGTTGCCCATCTCGGGCGCGCTGACGTGGGTCAACCTGCCCAACGTCGACCAAGGCGTCTGCCTCGGGCAGCCGCTGTCGGTGAACGTCAAGACCCCGTAGCAGTCCAAGAGGTGGTGTGACCTCTGGCGTCACACGCAGGGGTACCGCGGTACTGAAGCCGGGCCACGGAGCGAAGGCTCTGTGGCCCGGCTGACGGCCCACCATTCTTCACGACGTCAGCGAGCGCAGATGCAGAACGAGACCGGTTGGACCGATGCACGCAGAGGGTGTTCGAATACCCGCGCCGTCTCGTCTGACGCGCCCGTAACCGAAACGCCCAAGGTAGGTGGCGGCCACATCAATGCGGGAGACCCTCTCCTCACGATCGAGCCCCGCATCGCGCGTGCCCTCTACGGCCGGGGGTTTTCGGATGTGCCGCGCAGCGCCCACATCAATGCGGGAGACCCCCTCCTCTCCATCGAGAACCGGGCGCTCCACGCCCTGACGGTCCAGACCTCGCCAGACGAGGAGCCTTGGGTCTCTTCCGTCCCTCCCATGTGGGACCCGCTCGAGACCCCGCCGGCCGCCCTCGGGGCTGCCCCGGTAAAGCCGCATGCGGACTTCGTCCAAAGGGCGCCCGCCGCCCGCGCTCGAGCGCGGCGTCGCTGGAAGCTCGTCCCGCTCGTCGGCGCGGCGGCGGCGGCGGTCGTCCTCGGCGGCGGGACTGCCGTCGCCTTCCTCAGCAGTCCGAGCGCCCATGGCAGCGGCAACAGCGCGCCACTCATCGCCGGGGGAGCGGTCAGTGTCGGGGTCACCGCGACCACGGGGACCGACGACCTGTTGCCGGGGACCACCGCGGCGGCGTACTTCACGTTGCATAACGCGACTACTGCAAGCGCAACCTTCGACACGGTTGCCGCGGGCGCCACCGTCGTCTCCGACAACACCAGCCTGTGCGGGAACGCCTACGTCAGGATTGCGCCGTCCCTGCCCGACACGCTCCCGACGCCGGTGACGGTGGGTGCGGGTGACACGAGCGGGACCCAGTCGGTCCCCGGGCTCGTCGCACTCGCCGCGGATGCGCCGAGCACGTGCCAGGGCGTGATGTTCACCGTGACGCTCAGTCTGTCCGGAGAGTCCTCGTGAGCCGGGGTCGCCACATCCGCGTCGGTCCCGGACAGTGGCGCGTGCGCCGTCTCCGCAGTCCGATCGTCCTCCTCGTGTGCGGGATCGCCGTCGCATTGGGTTCGGCGGCCTACGCCTACACCACGGCCTCGGGGAATGGGACGGGGCAGGCGCAGGCCGTGACGCTGCACACGCCAGGTGCGGGCAGCGCGTCCCAGCCGACGGCGACGACCATCTCGCTCAGCTGGGGACCCTCGCCGGCCTTGCCGGCCAATGCCGGCTACATGGTCTTGCGGAGCACGTCGTCGGGCGGCCCGTACGCCAAGGTCTCGAGCGGGACGTGCTCGCAGAACACGACGGTGGTGTCACAGGCGACGTCGTGCACCGACACGGGCCTCACCGCAGGAACGACCTATTACTACGAGGTCGAGGCGGCCTACTACAACGTCAGCACGCTGTGGGTGAGCACGCCGGACGCCCAGTTCTCGGGCACCACCAGCGCCGCTCCGGCGACGTCAGGGACGCCCGGTTCGGCGGGATCCAGCAACGGCGCCGCGGCCCTCACCAGCGCAAGCTCGACGACGTTCGTCGTGGGCACCGCCGGCAGCTTCCAGGTGACGGCGTCGGGCAGCGCGGCGTCCACCTTCACCGATGCAGCCTTCAGTGGCTGCACGCCCGCCACCTTGCCACCGGGCATCACGTTCTCCCCCACCGGCCTCCTCTCCGGCACGCCCGTCGCCTCCTCGGTCGGGACCTACGCGGTCTGCATCAACGCGGCCAACGGCGTCGCCCCCAATGCCACGCAGCCCTTCACGCTCACGATTGCCAGCGGGACGCTCGCCTTCAGCTCTCCGGCCGTCGCTGGTGCCGCGTCCAGCACCCCGAACCTCGGGCCGATCACCGTGCGGCGCCAGACGGGCTCGGGGACCCCGATCACGACAGGGGGCGCGCTGGCGGTGATTGTGGGCGGCACACCGAGCGGTGTGACCTTCGGGTCGGCGCCGTTCAGCGCGGCTCCGGTGACGAGCGTCACCATTCCGAGCGGCGCGAGCAGCGCGACGTTCTGGGTGGGTTCGACCAGCCCCGGGAGTCCGACCGTGACGGCGGTCGCCGGAGGCTACGCGCCCGCCACGCAGGTCGAGACGATCACGACCGCCCCGGCGGGACTGGGCGTGGTGCTCGGCACCGGGAGCACGGGCAGCCCGGTCCTCTCGTGCGGAACGCCGGGCGCGAGCGACAGTTGCAACGTGACCGGCGTCGGGAGTGCGGGCAGCGTGGTCCTCTCCGTCCGCTTCGTGGATTCCGGCGGGGCCTCAGCCGTGTACAGCGCCACCCAGGCATCGACCATCACAGAGGCCGGTCAGAGCTCGAGCAATGTGACGATCGGCGCCGATGCGAGTTCGAGCCCCGCAACGGTCACCGCCTCGCTCGGGACCTCGACGTTGACCTTCGGTCCGTACGCACTGACCCTCGACGTCAGTTCGTGACGCCGGCGAGCCGGGCGCTCGGGCGCTCGGGTCAGCGTTTTGTGACCGACTTGTACTGGGCGACGTAGAGCTTGCCGATCAGGTTGTAGCCGGGTGTCTTGGCGTGGATGTTCCCCTGGGCGCAGAACCAGGTGAGCGAGCAGACGCTGGCCACCGGGACCGGGATGGACCCGTAGGCCTGGGTGTTCACCGTCTTGGTCAGCGAGCCGTAGGCGCCCGTCGCCTTGGTCACGTCGATCAGCGAGCCCTGCGCCGACTGGTAGGCCTTGGCGAGCGCCGGGTTGATCAAGGACTTGAAGGCGACCACCGACAGCTTGGCCAGGCTGACGGTCGCCGGCGCCGCCGGGTTCTTCGGGTAGACGTAGCTGCCGAGGATCACGTCGGGGTAGGTCGACCCGATGATCGGGACCTTCGGGCCGGCCGCCGCGCGCAGGTCGCCGGCCAGTGTCGTGACGTTGGTGGTGATGCCCGTCACCGCCGTGCTCACGCAGCTGATCGGGTTGGCCTGCGCCGCGCACGCCGTCACGTCGTTGCCCCCGATGGAGACAGTGATCAGCCCGATATGACCCTTGTGGGCGGTGATGAATGCGTCGGCGGCGGCGATCTGGGTGGTGGTCGGGTAGGTCTGGCCGCCGACCGTGTGCGGCAGGACGTCGGGGCAGCCAATGGAGTTGATGATGGAGGACGTCGTCGCCCCGCCGCAGCCGAAGTTCACCAGCGTCAGGCCGGTGTGCTTGGCGATGTACACCGTGTAGCCCGGCGTGGAGCCGAGGTTGGGTTGGTAGCCGACCGAGTATGAATCCCCGAGGGAGACGTAGTAGGTGGGCTGGCGCTGCTGTGACCGCTGCGAGGCGGCCTGCGCCGCCGGCGACGTGACCGCCAGCACGCTCCCGACCGCTGCTGCGAGCACACTCGTCACGAGGAACCATTTTCGCACCGCCCTATGGTGCCTCACGCGGACGCCGTACGACGGTCACGCCCCACGAGTGCCGATTACTCCCCGGCGATCCACCTCTGCATGAACTCGTCGAAGAGCGGCACGGTGAAGGCGATCTCGCCACGCCTGGGGACGTAGCACATCGCTCGCTTGATCAGACGCTCCCGCACCGGGCTGAGCGAGCCGGCCGACGTCCCGAGAGACCGGGCGACATCGGCGGTACGCACGGGCCCGGCCCCGAGGCGGGCCATGGCGCGCATGTACACGCGCTCACCGGGCGTCGACCCTGCAGCCCGGACGGAGAAGAAGCTGTCGTCGAGCTTGGCCATCGAGAGCGCGACGGACCGGTCGAAGTCGTCGAGCGTGATCAGGTTCGGCCCATCGGCCACGTCCCACGCATGCTTGCCGAACTCCTGCAGGAAGTACGGATAGCACCGGGTCAATTCGAGTGCTCGTGCGATCGCTTTGTCTTCCCACACCACGTTCTCCGAGCGCGCCGGAGTCTGGAGTGCGTCCGCCGCCTGCGCTTCGGTGAGCATTCCCATTCTCGAGAGGACGAACATCCGCTCGGCATAGGTCTTGGCCTTCCCGGTCAGCGCGGCGAGTGTCGGGAGCCCCGCCCCCGAGATCGTGATGGGGAGGCGTTCCTGCGTGGCGCGGTGCAGTCCCACGAGCAAGGCGGTCAGTGTCGACTGGTCCACGTAGTGCAGCTCGTCGATCGCCAGGAGGATCCCGGTGTCGTTGGCTCTGGCGATTTCGCCGACTTCGACGAAGAGCCCGGCCAGGTCGGCACCGAGCTCACCCGAGTCGGCCGGCCCGAAGACAGCATCGACATCGATGCTCAGCTCCGGGCCGTCAGGGATCCGGATACTGAACGCCTTGAGCACGCCGAGCGCCCGCCGCACGGCATCGCCGAGACGCCGCTTGGCGTCCATTGCGAGGAGCACGCGCCGCAATGCCGCGGCGATCGCCGGCGCAAGCGTGCCGTCCTCGTTGACCTCGATGTATTCGTGGAAGTAGCCGCGGCCTTCGGCGAGATCCTCGAACTCGTTGAGCAGGACCGTCTTGCCCGTCCCGCGCAGCCCGGTGAGGAGCTGGCTCTGTGAGTTGGTCCCACGGAGGAGGCGCTGGAGGGTGACGTCCATCGCCTCGATCTCTCCATCGCGCCCGACGAGCGCCGGGGGCCGCGTTCCGGCCCCGGGGTTGTATGGATTGCGCACTGGGTCCATCGCCGAGACCCCTTCTGTCGGTCTCTCACGAATTATAGGACAATCTAGCGAAATCGCTATAAAACGGGTCAAGGCGGAAGCTCTCTAGGAAATGGCATAGAAGGCTCTACTATTTCAGAAGACTTCCCAACGCACCTGGTCAGGCGCATCGCCGACCTCACTGGCGGTGAGCGGCCGTCAGCCCCCCGGCTGCTGGGGATGCCCGTACTGCTCGGTGAGCTGCTCGCGCTGGTCGTCGGTCAAGAGCAACAAGCGGGTCTGCTCGGCGTCCATGGGCCGGCCGAGCTGGTAGCCCTGCGCCAGCCGGCACCCGAGCGCCCGGAGGCTCGCTTCTTGCGAGGGCTTCTCGACGCCCTCGGCGATGGTGTCGAAGCCGAGGGTGCGCGCCAGCTGGATCATGGCCGCCGCCATGCTCCGCGTGTCGTCGCGCGTCCCGAGCGCTTGGACGAATGACTTGTCGATCTTGACGATGTCGATCTGCAGCCGGTCGAGGTGGGCCAGCGAGGAGAACCCCGTGCCGAAGTCGTCGAGCGCGATGCGGATCCCGAGCTCGCGCAACGTCGCCAGGTTGCGCACGATCGCCTCGCTCTCGGTGAGCACCTCGCTCTCGGTGATCTCGAGGATCAGCGACGACGGGTCGAAGCCCGACTCGGCCACCTCGGCCGCGATGAAGTCGGCCAGGCCTGGCTCGAACAGCCGGCCCGCCGAGACGTTGACACTCATGGCGAACCCGGGGCCACCGAGCCCGTCGTCGCGCCACTCGTGGGCCTGACGGCACGCCACGCGCAGCACGAAGGTGTCGATCTCGCCGACGAGACCCATCTCCTCGGCGATGGACACGAACAGCCGGGGGTCGACCAGGCCGCCGCGCGGGTGGTGCCAGCGCACCAGCGCCTCAAACCCGACGACGGCGTGTGTCCGCAGGTCGTACATCGGTTGGTAGTGCGCGACGAGGTTCCCGCCCAGGATGGCCGAGCGCAGCTCGTCCTCGAGCTCGATGCGGGCCAGGACCAGCGCGTGCATCTCGTCGCGGTAGACCTCGTAGCGGTTCTTGCCGGCCTCCTTGGCCTTGTACATGGCGATGTCCGCGTTGCGCAGCAGCTGCTCGGTGGTGATGTTCTCGACGTCGAAGGCGATGCCGATGCTGCCGGCCGGGCTCACCGCCTTGGAGCCGAGGAGCACGAGCTGTCGCAGTTCGCGCAGGACGCGCTCGGCCAATTCGGTGATGTCGTCGCGCGACTGCACGTCCTCAATCAGCACGGCGAACTCGTCGCCGCCCAACCGGGCCGCCGTGTCGAGGGGCCGGAGCGACTCGACCAGGGTCGACGCCACCCGCTTCAACAGGACGTCGCCCTCGGTGTGCCCGAGGCTGTCGTTGACGGTCTTGAAGTCGTCGAGGTCGATGAAGAGGACGGCCAGGTTCGAACCCGTCTGCTGCTTGCGGGCCAGGGCGTGCTCCAGGCGGTCCTGGAAGAGCGCCTTGTTGGCCAGCCCGGTCAGCGGGTCGTGGAAAGCCCGGTACTCGAGTTCGTCTTCGAGGCGAGTGCGGTCGGTGGCATCGCGGAAGCTCCAGACCCGGCCGACGATCTCGCCGTCGACGCGCTGGGCCTTGGAGTAGAGCTCGACGACGCGTCCGTCTAAGAACTCGAGGCTGTCGAAGGTGTCCATCTCGGGGTTTTCCGTGAGCTCGTTCCACGAGGTCATGAACGCCTGGGGGTTGGCCAGCTGTTCGAGCACGAAGTACAGCTTCGTGGCCTTGTCCCCCGGCGAGGCGACTCTCTCGGGGATATGGAAGATCTCCGAGAACCGGCCGTTGTAGCCGGTGATCACCCCGTCGTTGTCCACCACCAAGATGCCGTCGGCGGTGGAGTCGAGGGTCGCCGTCACCAGCGAGAGGGCCTGGCCGAGCTCGTGCTCGGTGGTCACCTGCACGGTGGCGTCGTGGGCCGAAATGACGAACCCCTCCACCGTGGGGTCGTCGAGCAGGTCCACGATGCTGAGCTCGAAGGGCACGGTCTCGGTCCCGTCGTGGCGCAGCAGGGCGATGCGGACACTGACCGGGTGGGCCGACGACGCGCCGTGCGAGGCTGCCGTGAGCGCACCGGCGAGCTTGCTGCGGTCGGCAGGATCGACGATGTCGAGCAGAGGACGCTGCTCGAGCAACTCGGGATCGTGCCCGAGCAGGCGCGTGATGGCGCCCGACACCGACTCGAGGGTGCCGACCGAGGAGACCAGCATGATGACGGAGCCTGCGTTGTGCACCAGCGAGCGGAAGCGCGCCTCGCGCCCCGTTGCCAGCTCGAAGCGGCGGCGATCGGTCAGGTCGCGCAAGGCCAGCAGGACGACGCGCTGGCCGAACCATTGGACAGGCGTGCCCACGAGTTCGACCAGGCGCCACCCGCTCGCCGCCTTGATCCGGAGCTCAATCGGGGAGCCGACCTCCTTGTCCTGAATACTGGACAAGGACCGCAGTGTCAGCTCGTGGTCGTCGGGATGGACGAGGTCGAAGCCGGACCGGCCCACCACGTCGTCCAACGACCTCCCGAATGTCCGCTCGGCGGACCGGTTCCCCCACACAATGGTGCCCTCCCCGTCGACCATGACGATCGCGTCGGGGAGGTTCAAGAATGCATCGGCCACTTGGCCGGTCGTGTCGGTCCGAAGGTCGGGGGTGCCGGGAATACCAGACGACACGCCGGCGGAGTCCTCCGCCGGTGGCGTCGGCGTCTCGGGCTCGTTCGCAGCGATGCGCGCCAAGCGTCGGCGCGATCGCAAACCGCTGCCATTGCGCGGGACTGATTCCGGCACGACTCTGCTCCCCCTCCTACCGCCGTTTCACGTTAGTAACCTGTGTCGGCCGATCCCGCCCGGAGATCGGTTGCCATCCGGTTGCACCGCTCCGGACGCACAACAGACCAGGCCGACGTTGTTCCTCTCTGCTTTCGACATCGAGGGCGTGCGTGCTGAGCCCCGATCGCCCGGCGTTGATGCATTTGGACGCCCGCCCCGCCGTGCCGCGGCCCGGCGGGACCCGGGGGGGCCGGCTCCTCCCGCCGGGCCGGACCCGCTCGTCGCCCAGGCAAACCCCCTGGCAGCGCCGCGAACTGCTCGTATGCTCGTGCGGTGGTCTCAGAGCTCTTCGACGACACGGCCTGGACCGCGGTCCCCGGCTTCGACTTCAGCGACATCACGTACCACCGGGCCAGGGCGCACGGCACGGTCCGCATCGCCTTCGACCGGCCCGAGGTGCGCAACGCGTTCCGTCCCCACACCGTCGACGAGCTCCTGGTGGCGTTCGAGCACGCCCGCCAGGCGGCGGACGTGGGCTGCGTCCTCCTCACTGGGAACGGCCCCTCACCGCGCGACGGTGGCTGGGCCTTCTGCTCGGGCGGGGACCAGCGCATCCGCGGCGCCGACGGCTACCAGTACGAGGGTGCGGGCGAGGACGACGGTGCGCGGGCGGGCCGACTCCACATCCTCGAAGTGCAGCGCCTGATCCGCTTCATGCCCAAGGTGGTGATCTGTGTCGTCCCGGGCTGGGCCGCCGGCGGCGGCCACAGCCTGCACGTGGTCTGCGACCTCACCGTGGCCAGCGAGGAGCACGCGCGCTTCAAGCAGACCGACGCCGACGTGGCCAGCTTCGACGGCGGGTTCGGCTCCGCCTACCTGGCGCGCCAGGTCGGGCAGAAGTTCGCCCGCGAGATCTTCTTCCTCGGCAACACCTACACGGCGAGCGAGGCCCACGAGATGGGCGCGGTCAACCGCGTCGTGCCCCACGGCGAGCTCGAAGCTGTGGCCCTCGAGTGGGCCGCCACCATCAACGAGAAGAGCCCGACGGCCATCCGGATGCTCAAGTACGCCTTCAACATGATCGACGACGGGCTGGTCGGCCAACAGATCTTCGCCGGCGAGGCGACCCGGCTGGCCTACGGGACGCCCGAGGCGGCCGAAGGGCGAGACTCGTTCTTGGAGAAGCGACCGCCGGACTGGTCGCCCTTCCCCTGGCAGTACTGATCAGGGCGTGCGGTCGGATTCGGGGTTGGGATCGGGTTCGCCGAGGGGACGGCGCATCGTGCGCACGGCACGCGTCGCGATCGGCGGCGCGGGGTGGCTGTGTTCGGGCCGCTCGGGGTGCAGCCGGCTGGCGTAGGCGCCGTAGCGGGCGGCCAGCGGCGAGGCGGTCATCCCGTGGAGAAGGACGCTGAGCACGATCGTGAGCGTCAGGGCGGCCAGGATCACCTTTGACGCGGACGGTTCGAGGGCGTCGACGGCGATGAGCCCGAAGACGATGGAGGCGAGCCCGCGGGGTCCGAACCACCCGATGAAGGCCACGGTGACGCGGTCGAGGCCCGACCCGGCCAGTGACAGCGCGACGGGGAGCATGCGGACGGCGGTGAGCGCGAGGACGGCGAAGACCACGTCGCGCCAGCCCAGGTCCTCGAGCCCGGGCACCAACATGACGGCACCGAAGGCGAACCACACCAGCAGGGACAGCAACGTCCCCGACTGCTCCGTGAAGTGCAGGGCAGCCTCGTCCTCGTGGTGGTCGATCGCTCCGAAGGTCATGCCGCCGACGAACGCGGCGATGAAGCCGTTCGTCCCGGCGACATCGGCGGTGGCGTAGGCGAAGAGCGCCAGGGCCAGTATGGCCAGGGGCCGGATGGCGACCGAGCTCCAGCCGCGCCGACGCGAGACGCCGAGGAGCAGTGCGCCAACGAGCCCGACGCCGACGCCGATGGCGGCCCCGCCGACGAGCTCGATGAGCGCGCTGGTGAGGTGGGTGCCGCTGACCGCCTCCGCCGTCAACGCGCCGGCGATGAAGACGTTGACGAAGGGCGTGGCGATCCCGTCGTTGAGTCCGCTCTCGACGTTGAGGATCCGGCGCACGTTGGCGGGGACCCGCTCGTCCTCCATGATGGACGCGCCCAGGGCGGCGTCGGTCGGTGCCACGATCGCACCGGCTGCGGCGGCCACCCAGAGGCCGGCGCCGTGAAAGAGCAGTGCGGCCACGGCGAAGCCGGCGGCGATGGTGAGGGGCAGGCCGACGCCGAGGAGGCGGGCCGGGATGGTGGCATCGACGCGCAGGGCCCGCACGTTGACCCGGGACGCGTCGGAGAAGAGCACCAGGGCGAGTGTCACCTCCGCCAACGAGCGGATGGCCGACGAGTGCAGGGTGAAGTGGATGAACCCGGTCGGCCCGTGCGTCACCACGACCCCGAGGACCACGAACGCGATCGGTGCGGAGACGTCCCAGCGCTCGAGGCGGGCCGAGACGAGGCCCCAGAGGAGGACGCACGCCGAAGTGACGGCGAGCGAGGCGAGGCCGAGGTCGTGGTTCATGGTCAGGTGCACTCCGGGTTGCCGAACACGGATATCCCAGCATCCCTGCAGGTGGACAGGCTAGACATGGCGGGTCGGGGTACTCGCCGACCCGCACGAAAAAGGAGCCAGACCCATGCTTGCAGCGTCCTACCAGTATCCGATTCTCGATTTCTTCCTCACGATGCTGTACTTCTTCCTCTTCGTCATCTGGATCTGGCTGCTCATCATGGTGTTCATGGACATCTTCCGCAGCCACGACATGGGCGGATGGTCCAAGGCGCTGTGGGCGATCTTCATCATCATCCTGCCCTTCCTCGGGGTCTTCGTGTACCTGATCGCCCGGGGCGGCAAGATGCACGAGCGGGCGGCGCAAGAGGCAGCCCAGCAGCAGAAAGCATTCGATGCCTACGTCAAGCAGACGGCAGGGACGTCCGGTGACGACACCGCGGCGCAACTGTCCAAGCTGGCCGACCTCAAGACCCAGGGCGTCCTCACCGACGCCGAGTTCGAGGCCCAGAAGGCCAAGATCCTGGCCAGCTAGGTACGGCCTGCGCCTGTCATCGGTGGCGGCCCGATCGTGACGGCGCAGGACGAAGGCGAGGAGAACGAACAGGAGCCCGGCGCGGCGGAGCCGGCTCCGGGTTCGGCTCCCCGCAGCGGTGAGGACGACCACGGGGCCATGTCCGAGCGCATGGCCACGCGGATTGAGCAGGACGTCGAGGCGCCGCTGCCGTGGCGCTCCATCGTCAAGAAGAGCATCCTGGTCCTCGTCGCGGGCATCACCATCTACCTGGTCTTCCCCAGCCTGGCCGAGGTCTTCTCCTCCTTCCCCAAGCTCACCGAGCTCGACGCCATCTGGTTCGCCTTCGCCGTCGTCCTCCAGGTGGCGCACTTCACCTGCACCATCGCGCTGCAGCGGATCGCGCTGCGGACCAAGGCGTGGTTCTCGGTGGCGACGTCGCAGCTCTCGGGCAACGCCATCAGCCTCATCGTCCCCGGCGGCGCGGCGTTCGGCGCGGCGACCCAGTTCCGCATGCTGGCCGCCTCGGGCAACGACGCCGCCACCGCGGTGGCCGGGTTGACCGCGTTCTCCTTGCTCGGGATCGCCGGACTGCTCGCGCTGCCGATCTTCGTGCTCCCGGCCATCATCGCCGGCACGCCCATCGACAGCGGCCTCGAGCACGCCGCATTGCTCGGCATCGGTGCCTTCTTCCTCTTCGCCGGTTTCGGTGCGGTCGTCTTGGTGATGGACGGACCGCTGCGCTGGGCGGGGCAGGTGGTCCAGTCGCTGCGCAACCGGCTGCTGCGCAAGCGCAAGCCCGTCACCGGCCTCTCGGACCGGCTGGTCTTCGAGCGCAACCGGATCCGCGCCGTGCTCGGCAAACGATGGAAGGCGGCCCTCCTGCTGAGCAGCGGGCGGCTCGCCTTCGACTACGGGACGCTGCTGGCCACGATCCGGGCGACGGGGATCAAGCCGAACCCGTCGCTGGTGTTGCTCGCCTACGCGGTGGCCGGCCTGCTCGCGCTGATCCCCATCACGCCGGGCGGGCTCGGGATCGTCGAAGCCGGGCTCAGTGCGTTGTTGATCGTGGCCGGGGTGCCGGCCGGTGACGCGGTGGTGGCGACGCTGGCGTACCGCATCATCTCGTACTGGTTGCCGATCTTCGTCGGTCCCTTCGCGTACGTCGCCTTCCGGCTGCGCTACGGCAAGCCGGGGACCGGCTCGGGGGGCGCCGCCGGCGGCGCGGCCGGCACCGGTGGCGCGGCCTTGGCCACGGGCTGAGGGGCCTCGGCCAACCGCTGAGCGCGCCGCCTGCGCCTCATCGGGGCCACGGCCGTGCGCACGCACGGCGGCATCGGGGGTTCGGCCAGGCACGACGGTGGCGGGGCGGTGGTAACGCGACTTGGGTATCAAGGCGCACGAAAGCCGCGCCGAAGGATTGTGAAGAACAGAGATTGTGAAGGACATGGAGGGGCGCCGGAGACTTGGCGAGGGCGCCTCTGCGATGCGATGCACGTTGCACGAGCTGGCTACATTGCCGGCGAGACGTTGCGAGGGCGGAACAGAGGCATGCGAGGATCCAGCCGCCGTGTATGAGGGGACATGGGAATCGGTCGGCGCCCACAAGGTGCCGGCCTGGTACGACGACGCCAAGCTTGGCGTCTTCCTCCACTGGGGCCTCTACTCCGTGCCCGGCTGGGCGCCGCGCGTGCCCGACATCCAGCAGCTGCTCGTCAAAGACGGGCCCAAGCGCATGCTGCGGGAGAACCCCTACGCCGAGTGGTACCTCAACTCGATGCAGATCAAGGGGAGTCCCACCGCGCTGCATCACGCCCGGGTCTACGGCGACGACTACCCCTACGACAACTTCGTCAAGACGTTCAACGACGCGTCGGCCGGAGCGAACCTCGAGGCGATGGCCGACATCTGTCAGTCCGCCGGTGCGCGCTACGTCGTGCTCACGACCAAGCACCACGACGGCTTTGCGCTGTGGCCCTCGGGCACGGCGCATCCGACCAAGGGGCGCTACCACGCGTCGCGTGACCTCGTGGGAGATCTGGCCGAGGCGGTGCGGGCCCGCCGCATGCGCATGGGTCTCTACTACTCGGGCGGCTACGACTGGCCGTACAACAGCGCTGTGTTGCGCTCCGCCGCGGACGCGCTGCTCGCCGTCCCGCACGGGCAGCCCTACGTGCGCTACGCGACCGCGCACGTGCGCGAGCTCATCGACCGCTACCAGCCCTCCGTCTTGTGGAACGACATCGGGTGGCCGATGGACGGCCGGCTGCCCGAGTTGTTCGCGCACTACTACAACTCGGTCGACGACGGTGTCGTCAACGACCGCTGGCGCGAACCCGCCGTGCGGAACAAGGTGAGCGACGCCACGGTGCGCGTCGTCGCCGCACTGGTGCAGGGTCTGTGGCCGATCATCCCCGAGAAGCGCAAGCATCTGACCTTCGCCAGCCCCAAGCACTCCGACTTCCGCACGCCCGAGTACGACATCGTGGGGACGGTGTCGGAGCGCAAGTGGGAACTGGTGCGCGGGGTCGGTCACTCCTTCGGTGCCAATCGCGACGAGCGGCCCGAGGACATCATTGGGGAGAGCGAGCTCATCCAGATGTTCTGCGACGTCGTCGCCAAGAACGGGAACCTCCTCATCGGGATCGGCCCGCGGCCCGACGGGACCATCCCCGACATCCAGCTGGAGCCGTTGCGCGCCCTGGGGTCGTGGCTGGCGGCCAACGGCGAAGCGATCTACGGGTCGCGGCCGTGGGTGATCACCGAGTCGCAGAGCGAGGAGGGCGACACCGCTGCGTTTCACCAAGAGCGGCGAGGGCGTCTACGCCCTCGTGATGGGGATGCCGCCCGGCCGGCGCCTGAGAATGCGGACCATCGACGCCTCGCGGGTTCAGCGGGTCCGTCTCGTCGGCGCACCCGACGTCCAGCTCGACTGGTCGAGCGAGGGCGGGGAGCTCACCGTGACCCTGCCCGAACTGCTGCCGCTCTCGGCGGTGACCGTGTTGGACCTCGGCACCGGTGTGCGGGCCAGGCTCGGTCGGGGGCACAGTCCCCGGCGACCCTGAGTCAGGACAGCACGAGCTGGGTCTGGGTGTCCCGCGCCACCAGGCGGTCGCCCCGGTCGCGCACGTCGGTCTCGACCACGACCACGGTGCGGCCGATGTGCAGCGGCCGCGAGACGGCCTCGATGTAGCCCTCGCGCACGCCGCGCAAGAAGTTCGTCTTGGATTCGACCGTGGTCGTCCCCTGCGATCCTTCGGGGAGATTGAGGAAGGCGCACGCACCACCGGTGCTGTCGGCCAGTGCCATGACCGCGCCGCCATGGAGCAGACCGCCGACCGTGCACAGACCTGGTGCCCACTCGAGGCGGGCGCGCACCTCCTCGTTGTCGTAACGGGAGAACGTCGCGCCGAGCGTCCTCGTCAGGGGCATGAGGTCGAGGAGGGAGTCGGGGTCGGTGCCGCGGGGACCGGCTCCGTCGGGTGCGATCGGGTCGCTCACATGCGCAGGTTACCGACCGGACACAATTGGGCGCCGTGACGTGACGAATTTCGTCATCCTCTTCTTGGGACTTTCAGCCCTAGTGCTCGAGCGCGAATCGCTGCATGATGCTGTGCAAGGACGAGCGGCCGCCGGCGCTGCAGTTCGCTTCGACAGATCCGGTACGACGCCATCAGGCAAGTGCTGTTTCGTCGAGGAACGGGGTCCCGAGCCCCCGGCGGCCACTCGTCCTCTTATTGAGGGCCCCATGTTCTTGGCGAGGGCCTTTAGACGGCACCCGGATTGCAGCGAGGAGGGGCGTCCGGGGGTTGCAGGGCGAAAGCGGGCTACGTTCGTCAGCACTCGGCATACCGGTGGTGACGAATGCTGTTGCTGCAACTGTTCTTGATCGGGCTCGTGGTCACGCTGGAGCCCATCCCCCTCACTGGGATGATCCTCTTGCTCGCCGCGGACGGCGGTCTGCTCAAGGGTCTGGGCTACGTCCTCGGCTGGCTGTTGACGCTGGTGGGGATCGTCGCGCTGACGGTCGTGGTGACCGGCGGCAAGCCGCTGCTGCCGCAGACGGCGCCGTCGACGGCGGCACTGTCGGTGAAGCTGGGCATCGGTGCGGTGCTGGTCTACATCGGCTACCGGCGCCGGCGCCGACCGGCCACAGCCGGACACAAGGAGCGGAAGCAGCCGAAGTGGATGAGCCGGATCGACCGGATCAACCCCGTGGCCGCCGCCGGGCTGGCCTTCTTGCTCCAGCCCTGGGTGCTGGTGGTGGCGGGCGTGACCACGATCACCGAGGCCAAGCTGTCGTCGCCGCTCGAGTACTTCGCCGTGTTCTTGTTCTGCCTGATCTGCTCGGCGAGCTACATCGTCATGGAGACCTACGCCGCGCTGCGTCCGGTCGAGGTGAAGAAGGCGCTGTCGTCGCTCCTGGAATGGATCAACACGCATCGCGACCAAGCCATCGTGTTCCTGTCGCTCGGACTCGGGCTCTACCTGATGGCGGTCAGCATCTACGGACTGGTCAGCGGCGAGTAACCCGCGCCGTCGTGGGATCCACCGGCGCAACCCGGGTGCTCAGTAGGTTCGCGAGCAGGAGGTGTGCACGATGCTCGCTTACACGTGGCCCTTGCTCAACTTGTTGTGGACGTTCCTGATGTTCGCCGGGATCTTCCTGCTCCTCTTCTTCATCATCTGGTGCTTTGTCGACAACTTCCACCGGCGCGACCACAGTGGACTGGCCAAAGGCGGGTGGACTGTGCTGATACTGCTCGTTCCCTTCTTCGGGGCGCTGATCTACATCATCGCCCGGCCGCCGGACGCACAACTCTCGTCGTAGCGACGGAGGCGAGGTCACGCGGCGGCGCGGCGGAGACGGAGCGCGGCGGCGCGGTCACGCGGTGCGTCCGTCAGCTGTCGTCGCGCAGTGTGAGTCGTCCGTTCGTCAGTGTGATGCCCGGGACGCCGAGGCGTTCGTCGAGGATGGCGGGCACGTCTTGAAGAGGCACCTCCGTCATGCTCGAGGCGCCACCGACCGGGCGCTCGATCAGGACCGCCTGCTCGTAGACGAACAACGTCAGGCAACGCTCGGGCGAGCGCAGCCCGGCCATCACGCCCGTCACGAAGGGTGACGCGGGGAACGTCGCGGTGTACCAGTTGTTGACCTCGACATCGATGCGCTGTGCCGGCTCGGGGACGAAGCCGTACATGTCGCTCCAGTCCCCGTCCACGAAGGTCTGGAGCACCAGCTCGGGCCCGTCCTGGCGGACGCGGTAGCGCCAGCCCGACTGCTCGGACTCGGCGCCGGCCGCGAAGGGGACCGGATCGAGCAGGCCGCCCCCGCCGAAGCCGACGTCGGCCAGCCAGAGGGAGCCGTCGCGGTCGCGCACCCGGAGCAGCAAATGGTCGAGGGCCCGGGGCGCGTCCTCGGGACCCAGGCGGACCCGCGCCAGCATGGGGTCGATCTCCCGGCCGCCCAACGCCTCGAGCGCCCCGGCCAGCAGCAGGTTGTGCTCGAAGCAGTAGCCACCACGGTGCTGGGCCACCATCTTCGCCTCCAGGTGGCTGAGGTCGAGCTGGACCGGCCGCCCCGAGTAAGGGTCGAAGTTCTCGAAGGAGATCGTCGTCGCGTGGGCCCGGTGCAGCTCGGCGAGCTCGGGATCGGAGTTGCCGGCAAGGCCGATCCTGGCCAGGTAGGCCCCGAGCGCGGTCAGTCCGGGCATGGTTCGGGGGAACGCAAGGAACGGCGGGACTGCACCTGGAGGCAAACGACCGTTGGGCAGGGGAAACCTGGGTCCGTCATGAGGATTTCATTTTCACTTTTGGTTGTCGCTCACTAGTGTTTCGCCCGCCCAGGGGAAGCGCAGGAGCCGGCATGCAAAATCATCACCCAAAGATCGCACAACGCGCCAGATCGCACGTGGGTCGTCGACTGCCCGCAGTGCCGCAGTGACCTTACTTCGGCTGTTCCCATCGGCATCGGGATGCCGCTGCGCGACCGGGAGACGGCCGAGCGTCTGCCGCGACAACCACGCCACCCGGTCGGTGCGGCGGGCCGTCGCCTCCTAGGGCCAGCGGTCCGAATTCACAGTTCACCGCCTGAACGGGCCGGCGGATCGACGGGGGAGAGCGATGAGCGAGGCGGACGTCGTGACCAAGGCGAGCGCGCACCCGGTCGCCGAGACCGTCGACCGGTTCGTCGAACTACTCGGATCGAAGGGCCTGAGGGTGTTCGCCGTCATCGACCAGCGCGCCGCGCGCGCGCGACGCCGGGCTCGACCTGCGCGAGACGGTCCTCGTCATCTTTGGCAACCCGGCTGCCGGTACCAGGGTCATGGACGCCGTGCCGCTGGCCGCACTCGACCTCCCGCTCAAGGTGCTCGTCTGGGCCGACGGCGAGCGGGGGACTCAGGTGAGCTACACGGCGCCGGCCACGCTCGCGCACCGCTACGGACTGACCGCCGAGCAGGCGGCGGCATTCGAAGGGATCAACGGACTCACCGACGCACTCGTTGCCGGGTGAGCGTGAGGCGGAGCGAGGCGGCGTTGTCCAAAGGTTGTGAGCCCGAATTCGCCTGACGTGCCTGGTGGACGGGGTCGGCGCGGTTCTGAGTGGAACGCTGTGAAGTCGCTATGACACCCTGAGTGACACTGCGTCACCCCCGATGAAGGGGATGGGCATGAGTCGAGCACCTGAGGGGAACATTCACCGTGTCCAGCAGCACCTTTCCGTACTCTGCCGCTGAGCTGGACCGGTTCCGGCAGGTCCAGCGCCTGGCCTACGACATCGCCCAGCAGGTCGAGTCGCAGCTCCAGGTCGGCATGACCGAAGTGGAGGTCTGCGCGCTCCTCGCCGCCGCCCAGGCCGACAACGACGTCAGCCAGGTCTTCCACGAGCCCTTTGCCTGGGTCGGGCGCCGCACGGTGCTCGGGGCGGACTGGATCACCACGTCCCTCGCCGCCAAGGATCTGCCGGGCGGCGTGACGCCCGGCGCCCCTTTCTTCCCGACCTCCCGGGCCATCGGGCACGGCGCACCGGTGATCATCGATCTGGCCCCGGTGGTCGAGGGCATCTCGTCGGACGTCGGCTACTCGTGTGTCGTGGGCGCCAACGGCATGTTCGACGATCTCGACCGGGCCATGCCCCGGATCCGCTCGTTCCTCCTCGAAGGCATTCGCGGCGGTGAGTCGCTGCTCACGCTGTACCGCGACCTCGACGTCTTGTTGGCCCAGCGGGGGTGGGAGAACTGCCACCAGCACTATCCGGACCGGGCGCTCGGCCACCTGGTGTTCCCCCTCGGCCACGACCCCGCACGCCCCTCACCACTGCTCGGCTTCGGCACCGCGGCCGCCGAGGGACTCCTCGCCGCCGGCGTCGCCGCCGTCGAGGCCGGGACGTCGTTCCCGGTCTGGAACGACACCTCCCTGAGCGACTACCCGGCGTCCCCGGGCCTGTGGGCCGTCGAGCCGCACATCGGCCGCGACGGGATCGGCGTGAAGTTCGAGGAGATCCTCGTCGTCACCGAGGACGACGCCTTCTGGCTCGACGACCACCTCCCGCACGCGCAGCGCTGGGCGGCGTCGGGTTACAGCATCGAGCCGCTGGCGAGGTTGTGACGCACCCACGTACCCGGATCCGGGCCGCCGCGCAGCAGCGGCGGGCGGCGACCGATCAGCCGAAGAGCGCGACGGAGGTGCCGAGCTCGAGCTCGAAGTAGCCGGCCGGCGCGCCCGGCACGTCGAGGGCGTGCGCGGCAGGACCGATGTCGACGCCGGGGAGCCCGGGGAACAGCGGGTCGTGGTGGCAGAAGGCCACCTTCCGGGGCTCGAGCAGCTGCACCTGCTCGAGCATGAAGTCGACCGAGGACCCCTGGAACGGCTCGCCGTCGACGTTGGGCCGCCCGCCGAGTGAGAGCAACGCGACGTCGGGGCGCAGGCCGTTGAAGATGCCGCGCCAGTAGCCCGCACTCCCGCTCACGAGCGCCGAACCGCTCGAGGTCGTCAGCAGGTAGGCGAGCTGCCCGCCGTCGTGGCGCGAGCAGACCTGGTTCATGGCGATCAGCGCCTGCCCTGCCGGATCCGAGGAGATGGACTCGAGCGCGCCGAACATCCCGGCGACCCTGGTGGCGCGCTGCTGCGCGCTCAGATCGAGGTCGCCCAGGCAGGGGACCGACGTGTCGGTCTCGCTGTGGGCGAACAGGCACGAGTGCAGCGCGGGCAGCACCTTGACGCGCGTCGACGGCCCGCAGTGCACGGTCTCGCCGCCGGTCACGACCAGCAGTCGCTCCTCGGGCACACCGTCGGCGCGCAGGCAGCGGGCCGACTCGGGCGAGCACACGACGGTGGCGCCGGTGCCGCGGGTGATGGGCTCGGCGCCGTAGAGGTGGTCGAAGTGCGCGTGGGAGATGAACACGAAGTCTGCCTTCGTGACCTCGGCCGTCGAGAGGCCCACGGGAGGGAGGCCGGGCAGGCGGTCGAGGTAGGCATCGAAGAAGAGGTCGAGACCGGCGTCGCGCACGCGGAACGTCGCGGTCCCGAACCACTCCAGCGTCGTCGGCATGGCGGGTCCTCCTCGTTGGTCGTGTGCGTCGTCGGTCCGCGGGCCGACGCTACGTGCTGGCTTGGGGGTGCGCGTGCGCCTCGGCTTCGGCTTCGGCTTCGGCGCGCTCGGGAGCGCCGATGAGCTTGGCCGAGAACTTCACCGCCTTGACCGCGCTGGTGACGCCGGTCTGGAGGGCGGCGCCGATGACGATGAGGAGGACGCCGAGCCAGAAGAGGTAGTGCCAGCCGAGCATCAAGATGCCGAAGCGACCCAGCAGGTAGGGCGGCGAGCACACGACGGCCCCGACCGCGCCGCCGATGGCGGTCGCGGCCAATTTGTCGCGGCTGTTGCGCGTCTTCTCAATGCCCACGATGCGTGCGGGCACCGCCAGGTAGCAGAGCATCATGATGCCGACCACGATGCTCTGGCTGATGACGAAGGGCCAGTGGCCCCAGCGGGTCGCGATCAGCGCGGAGAACGACAGCGCCAGGCCGATGGTGACGCCCCAGGCGCTGATCACCCGCACGTGCTGGTTGGCCTTGGCGAAGGCCGGGCGGATCTCGGGCTTGCCCGGGTCGGAGATGGCGAAGGCGAAGACGCCGTTGAGGTAGAAGCTCGCCGCCGTGAGCAGCGTGACGCCGAGCACGGCCGGAATGAGGACGGGTCCTCGGAGGACGTGGAACTGTTTGCCGTGGAGCACGTGGATCTTGATGTCGAGCATGGCGACCCAGATCCACATGGCGGGGATGACCTGGACGAGCGTGAGGCGCCAATTGGTGACCAGCAGCTTCACGCCTTGGAACAGCATCAAGAAGGCACCCACGACCAGGGCCAGAGGGGCCAACCAGCGCCTGCGCTGGCTGAGCTGGAGCACCGCCCGCTCGACCGCGGCGTCGTCGCCCCGGCGGATGGCATCGACCAGGCGGCCGATGGAGGCGCCGACGCGCTCGCGCCGCGTGGAGGGCCCGGCGGCGCCGGGAGTGCTCCGATCCTCGTCGTCCACCGTCACCCTCGTCCCCTCCCGGTCGCGACCACGCCATTGTGCCTTGGCCCGGGGCCACGGAAAACAGTGCGACGTGGCGGGCGTAGCCTCGTCCACGGAACGGGTGCGCAGCAATGCGCTCCGGGGAGGAGTCCGCGATGACGACCGACGTGCAGGCCCGGCTGGCAGACAGCCGCATCCCCAGGGTGATCGATCACCTGAGCGACGAGGACAGCAAGACCAAGGGCAAGGTGGCACGGGCGAAGGTGCCACGGAGCAGCCAGGCCGTGTTCGAACCGGGACCCGAGCGGACGGACCCGCTCGCGCTGCTCGAAGACCAGGCCAAGACCAGGGTCCCCGAGCTGGTGCCCATCCGTTACGGGCGCATGCTCGTCTCGCCGTTCACCTTCTTCCGGGGAGCCGCGCTGATCATGGCGTCGGACCTCTCCACCACGGCGCGCTCGGGGCTCGACGCCCAGATCTGCGGCGACGCCCACCTCTCGAACTTCGGTGTCTTCGGCTCACCGGAGCGCCAGCTCGTCTTCGACTGCAACGACTTCGACGAGACGTCGCCGGGACCCTGGGAGTGGGACCTCAAGCGACTGGCCGCCAGCCTCGTGGTGGCGGCGCGCCAGCGCGGCTTTCCCAAGGATGTGCGCGCCGAGGCCCTGCTGGGTCTCGCCAAGGTGTACCGGGAGGCCATGGCGATGCTGGCCACGATGAGCAATCTCGAGGTCTGGTACAGCCAGGTCGAGATCGAGCCGATCGTAGAACTGCTCAAGACCCAGGCCGATACCGGGGGAACCAAGGCCGAGGTGAAGATGGCCGACACGGCCACGAAGCTCATCGCCAAGGCCCACACCAAGGACTCCATGAAAGCGCTCGACAAGTTGACGTACGTCGTCGACGGCGAGCGACGGATCATCAGCGACCCTCCGCTCATCGTCCCGGTCGAGGAGCTCTTTCCCGAAGTGGAGTCCAACGCGATGGTCGAGATCTTCCACGACGTGGTCCGCCGTTACCGCCAGACCCTCCAGACCGACCGCCGGCACCTGCTCGAGCAGTACAAGGTGAGCCAGATGGCTCGCAAGGTGGTGGGCGTCGGCAGTGTCGGCACGAGGGCCTGGATCCTGCTCCTCCACGGGCCCCGTCACGAGGACGTCCTCTTCCTCCAGGCCAAGGAGGCGGAGGCGTCGGTCCTCGAGCGGTTCACCAAGAAGAGCCACTACGACAACCATGGCGCCCGCGTGGTGGCCGGCCAACGCTTCATGCAGGCCACAAGCGACATCTTCTTGGGCTGGCAACGGACCAAGGGGATCGACGGGGTGGACCGGGACTACTACATCCGCCAGCTCCAGGACTGGAAGGGGTCGGTCGACCCCGACACCGCCAGGTCCGAGGGCATGAAGGCCTACGCCGAGCTGTGCGGCCATTCCCTGGCCCGGGCCCACGCGCGTTCGGGCGACCGGATCGCGATCGCGTCGTATCTCGGCACGAACACCACGTTCGACAAGGCGCTCGTTCGCTTCTCCGAGTCCTACGCCGACCAGAACGAGCGGGACTACGAAGCCTTCGCCGCGGCATGCAAGAACGGCCGGCTCCAAGCCGAGACCGGGATCTGAGCGCGGGCTGTGTCCCGACCCCTCCGGAGGCTGTTTCGGGCGACATTCCGGCACAACGGGACTAATTTCCCTAGGCTTCCGGCGGCAGGGGTGTCGGTTTCGGTGCAGAATGACACCGCCGTGACAGGCGTAACACGCCGACGATCTAAGGAGATCCAATGCTTGCCTCGAGCTACCCAGTCCTCGATGCCTTCTTGACGATGCTGTACTTCTTCCTCTTCATCATCTGGATCTGGCTGTTGATCATGGTGTTCATGGACGTGTTCCGCAGCCACGACATGGGTGGGTTGGCCAAGGCGATGTGGGTGATCTTCATCATCATCCTCCCCTTCCTCGGTGTCTTCGTGTACCTGATCGCCCGGGGCGGCAAGATGCACGAGCGCCAGGCGCAGCAAGCGGCGGAGCAGCAGAAGGTCTTCGACGCATACGTGAAGCAAGCGGCCGGGACCTCCGGTGCCGACACCGCGTCGCAGCTGAGCAAGCTGGCGGACCTCAAGTCACAAGGTGTGCTGACCGACGCCGAGTTCGACGCCCAGAAGGCCAAGATCCTGGCGGCCGGCTAGTCGCCGGGCCGAGCACGCGGAGCAACGGAGACAGAGAGAGGAAGCGCAATGGCGTTAGGACCAGTCAGCTATACGGTGATCGCCTTCCCGGGCAACCAGTTCAACGGGGAGATCGCGCCCGAGATCGGCAGGCTCATTGAGAGCGGGCTCGTGCGCGTCCTCGACCTGGTGTTCGTGGCGAAGGACGAGCAGGGCGAGACCATCAGCCTCGAGTTCGACCAGCTCGACGAGCTGGCCGCGTTCGGCGACCTCGACGGCGAGGTCGGCGGCCTGGTGAACATGGAGGACCTCGACCACGTGGCCTCGGACCTGCCCGAGGGCAACTCGGCCCTGGTCATCGTCTGGGAGGACGTGTGGGCCCGCCCGCTGGTGGAGGCGGTCGTCGCATCGGGCGGTGTGGTGGTCGACTCGGCGCGCATTCCTGCGCCGTTGGTCGAGGCGGCGCTCGACGAGCTCGCCGCCGCACTCAAGAGCTGAGACCGAAAGAGACCTGAGGGAAAGGAGCACGACATGCCATTAGGACGACGTCCGGTGATGCGGACTGTGGGACGGACGGCGGTGATCGCCGGTACCGCCTCGGTGGTGGCCGGCCGGGTCAACCGGCACCAGCAGAACAAGTTCAACGAGCAGGACGCCCAGGCCCAGCAGGCGGCAGCGCCGGCACCGGCCGCCGCACCGGCTGTCGCTGCGGGCGATGACTCCGACGAGCTGATCAACAAGCTCAAGGAGCTGGCCAACCTGAAGGATCAGGGAATCCTGACCGACGCCGAGTTCAACGACCAGAAGGCGAAGATCCTGGCGCAGATGTCCTAAGCCGGCCGGCCGGCATGACCGGTGCGTGCGCCGGTCATCATCACGCCCGAGCCGGACGTGATCCCGGGTGGCGGCGAATTGAGAAAAGCGGCACCCTCCGGGGTGCCGCTTTTTCGTCCGGGGCCGCGCCGCCCAGGGCGCGGCGCGGTCCTCAGCGTGACTGAGCGGGGACCGAGACCGAGATCTCCACGTCCTCGCCGGGTCCGACGTCGTGATCACCAACCCGACCCGATGGCGTGCGAGCGGTGGGATGGCGATGGCGATGGCGATGGCGATGGCGTGGCGCAGGCGATGCGTGGCGAGGACCCGACCCCCCTGGCGCACCTCGAGGTGCGCGTGGTCGAGGAAGGCCCGAGTCCGGAGCAGCACCGGCTGGTCCATTCGGCGCATCGGGACGAGCAGGTTCGGGACGACCGGCAGTGTGAACCGGCATGTCGCCTTGGGCGACCCCTGACGTGGGGTCACCCGATCGGGTGTGCGCCGGAGCCATGCCGCGATCACGGGTGTTTCGCAGGGAGAACTCCGGGTAGTGCATCAGACGAGGGAGGTTGTGCGATGCACATCAACCGGCAGGAACTAATCAGTTCAGCGAGCAGGCGGACGCGGCGGGCAAGGAGAACCACGGGGAGGATCTTGGTTTCCGCCCTCGGCTTCGGAGTGGCGTACTACTTCGACACGGAGAACGGTGACCGGCGGCGCAAGCGCCTCCACGTGGCGCTGCAGCACGGCGTCCGCTTCATCGAATCCGCGTTGGATGCCGAAGCCGGGGACCCGCCGCCGATTCTCACGCCCGTGCTGCGGGCCTTCCGGACCGACGACACGTCGGTCCCGGGAGCGCCCCCGGTGCGGGAGCCGATCGCCTCGGCGCGCTAGCTCGGGACGCGCGCCGGGGCGACGGCTCCACGTGGCCCCAGGTCGGGGCCGAATTACGGGCCGCCGTCGCGGTAGGGCCGATGGAGGCCCGAGCCCTCCGCCCCAGGTCGGGCCGGTAACGTACGCCGGATGTGGCCGGACGACCGCGGCGCCAGGGGCATGTCCGGCCTAGCGCGTGCTCGCAGCTCACCGGCGGTGATCGATCCTCCCGACACGGAGGCGGTCGGCGTCCGGCTGCCGGATCCACCCCCGCCACCGTCGCCCACCACGACGTCCGCCCCCGCACCGCCGGCACCGGCCCGGGCCCGGCGCCCTGACTGGTGGTGGGTCCCCGGCCTCATCACCATCCTCACCATCGGCGGCGTCATCGCCGTCACGATCTGGCAGCTCCATCCGAGCCTGCTCTTCTCGACCACGACGACCACCGGCGGCGACACGGGCGCGCACATCGCGATGCCCAAGTTTCTCGAGTCGCTCATCAAACACGGTCACCTGACCGGGTGGGATCCGGGCTGGTACGACGGGTTCCCCCTCTACACCTTCTATTTCACGCTGCCCGACTTCTTCATCGCCGTCGGCGGTTGGATCATCCCCTACGGCGTCGCCTTCAAGATGGGCACGATCCTCGGCTCGGTCCTGCTGCCGATCTGCGCCTGGGCCTGCGGCCGCTTCTTCCGGCTGCGGGCCCCGATTCCCACCCTGCTGGCTGCGGCCGCGCTGCCGTTCCTGTTCGACTACACCTTCACCATTTACGGGGGGAATCTCTTCTCCACCCTGGCCGGTGAGTACTCATTCTCCTTCAGCCTGTCGTTGGCCATCCTCTTCTTGGGGCTCTTCGCGTGCGCCGTGCGAGAGGGGAGGTACCGGGGGTGGGCCGCGCTCGTGCTGGCCGGCTGCGTGCTGTCTCACATCATCCCGGGCATGTACGCACTCGGTGGCGCCCTCATCCTGACCGTGATCGAGTTGCTCCCCGTTCGGTGGCGCATCGGGGACGGCGGCGAGCTCTTCTGGCGCAACAACCCGGTCCGCGAGCGGGTGCCCTGGACGCGGACGCTGTGGTGGGCCGGCTCGACCGTCGGCATCGGCCTGTTGCTGAGCGGCTTTTGGCTCGTGCCCTTCGGCCTGGAGCACGCCTACACGACGTCGATGGGTTATACGAACGTGGAGGGCTGGGCCCAGTATTTCCGCGAAGCCGATGCCTGGGCGTTGGTGATCGCCGGCATCGGCGTGCTCCTGGCCCTTTGGCTCCGCAGCCGGTTCGGCATCGCGCTGACGCTCCTGGGCATCGCCTCTGCGCTCGCCACGGCGATCGATCCGCAGGGCAGCCTCTACAACGTCCGGCTGCTGCCGCTGTGGTTCATCTCGGTGTACCTCATGGCGGCCTGGACCTTCGGGACGATCTGCATCGCGGTGGCCGAAACGTGGCGAGGAAGCCGCGCTGGAGCGCACAGGGGCGTGGTCCGACCTGGCGGCCACGGCCGGGACGCCGGGTGCTGCGGCGTCCGCCTTCGACACGCGAGCAGCAGATGGGCTCGGACGTGACGACGCCGGCCGCCGCACCCGCCACGGCAACGCTGGGCTTTTCGCCGCCCGATCTGACCCAGCCGGTCTCGACCGACGAGTACGGCCGTCCGGTGAGCCCGCCACCCGAGACGCCGGAGGCGGAGCCGGCGCCCCCGCCAGCGGCGCCAGGTTCGTACCGCCCGGGCCCCAAGGGCCGGTGGGCCCCAGCCGCAGTCGGTGGTGCCCTGATCGGGGTGCTCGCTGTCTTTGCCGTCGTGGTGCTGCCCTTCACCAATGTGGCCTCGTCGTTGCCGGTGAGCCTCGGTCCCAACGAGGTGACCAACTGGTCGAACTACAACTACAAGGGGTACGAGGGGCAGACGTCGTACCCCGAGTACCACGCCATCATGACGACGATGGACGCAGTCTCGAAGCGCTATGGCTGTGGCCGCGAGATGTGGGAGTACAGCGCGAGTGAGAACCGCTTCGGCACGCCCGAGGCGCTGATGCTGCTGCCCTACTGGACGAACGGTTGCATCGATTCCATGGAGGGCCTCCTCTTCGAGTCCTCGACGACGACGCCCTATCACTTCATCAATCAGGCCGAGCTGTCCCAGGCACCCTCCGACCCCGAAGTCGGTCTGCCCTACGGGCCCGTCGACGTCACCCTCGGCGTGCAGCACCTCCAACTGCTGGGCGTGAAGTACTTCATGGCCGAGACTCCCGAGGTCGAGCAACAAGCCAACGCCGACCCCGCGCTGAAGTTGGTGGCCAAGACGGGTCCGTGGACCTACAGCTACGCCGGTGCCGACGCGACGACTACCTGGAACATCTACGTGGTGAAGAACGCCCCGCTGGTCACGCCGCTGGCCAACGATCCCGTCGTGCTCTCCGGTGTGAAGCCGGCGCCGTCGAGCTGGCTCAAGCCCTCCCTCGCCTGGTACGACGACCCGTCGCGCTGGAACGTCGAGCTGGCCCAGGACGGGCCGTCGTCGTGGCCCCGGACACCGGTTGACCACATCGCGCCCACCGTCAAACACGTGGGGACCACCCAGGTCTCGGACATCTCCCAGACCGACACCTCTGTGAGCTTTCCACGTCTCGCGGGTGGGGACGCCCGTCCTGGTCAAGGTGTCCTACTTCCCCAACTGGCACGCCAGCGGTGCCGACGGTCCCTGGCGGGTGACCCCCAACCTCATGGTGGTGGTCCCGACGAGCCACGACGTCATCCTGAACTACGGCGGGTCGTCCGCCGGCGCCCTCGGTCTGCTCGCCACGCTGGTCGGCCTGGTCGCACTCGTTCTCCTCTTCGTCGTGCCGACGCTTCGACGATGGTGGTCGCCCCGGCGCTCGCCCCCGCCGGACCACGGCCCCGCGTCCCCGCCCGCCTGAGCGGTTCCCCTCCGATCGCCCGTTGGCCAATCCCGGGCCCCCCGCCGAGGGGGGTCGTGAGCGATGCTCGAGTGCCCGCGGCCACCTCCGTCTTGACCAGGGCGTACGCGCCTGAGCGGACTGGCCGAACGTTCGCTTCTGGGACAAAAGGGACACAAAGTGTCTAATATGTGTAGCGATGACCGTGACACTCGATGATGTCCGGCCGGCAGGGGGGCTCGACACGCTGGACGTGTCGGTGCGGACGTTCAGCCCGACCGAAGAACGCATCCTGACCGCCGCACTCAGCCTCATCGGCCGCCGCGGCGTCCGCCGCCTCGGCATGCAGGAGATCGCCGAGACCGCGGGGGTGTCGCGGGGCACGCTGTACCGCTACTTCCCGAGCAAGGAGACCGTGCTCGCCGCCGCCGCCGACTTCGACGCGGCGCGGTTCAGTCACGGGCTCGACCGGGCCCTCGCCTCCGCCGAGCGTCCCGGGGAGCGGATCAGCGCCTTCATGGCCTACTCGTTCGAGTTCATCCGGGCCCACCCCTGCCGCCCGCTCTTCGAGTCCGAGTCGGGCTTCGTCATGAGCTACCTGCTCGACCACCTGCCGTCGCTGCGCGGCGAATTGCTGGACCGGCTGGGCGACGCGCTCGACGCGGTGCCCGCGGTCGCCAGCGGCGCCCTCGGGCGTGAACAACTGGCCGATGTCGTCGTACGCCTCTTCGCCTCGAGCTGGATCATCCCCGAGACCGACGAAGAGTCGCTCGTGCAGTCCGTCAACAGCATCCTTCAGATCAGATCGGAGTAACGCGATGTCAGAGACCTTGGAGACCACGCAGGACGAGGCCGGCCAGGACGGCTATGGCTCTGGCCCGATGGCCGCGATGGGCCCCGACATGGCCGCCAACCCGCAGCCGGTCTGGAAGATGCTGCGCGACGACATGCCGGTGATGCCGATTGAGGACCTGCCGTCGGGCAAGGGTGTGCTGCTGTCGCGCAAGGAGGAGATCATGGAGGCCCTCCGGCACCCCGAGATCTTCTCCTCCAACATGGATGCGGTCGACCTCAAGAACAAGCGACCCATGATCCCGCTGCAGATCGACCCGCCGGATCACAAGAAGTTCCGCAAGCTCCTCGACCCGATCTTCGCCCCGCGCAAGATGCAGGCGATGGACGACGAGGTGTCGAGGCTCGTCAACAACTTGATCGACGGCTTCATCGACAAGGGCGAGCTGGACTTCGCCAAGGAATTCTCCGTCCCGTTCCCGTCCGAGGTCTTCCTCACGCTCCTCGGGCTGCCCCTCGACGAGCTCGACACCTTCCTCACCATGAAGGACGGCATCATCCGCCCGGACCACGTCACCGGGAAGGCCTACGGCTCGAAGGCGGCCACCGACTACCAGCAGAAGATCGCGGACTCGGTGTACGACTACTTCGACCAGGTGCTCGACAAGCGTGAGCTCGAGCGCAAGGACGACCTGCTCTCGCTCTTCCTCGATGCCGAGATGGAGGGCGACCGCCTGACGCGTGAGGACATCTTGGACATCTGCTTCCTCTTCCTCATCGCCGGCCTCGACACCGTCACGGCCACGCTCGATTGCATGTTCTCCTTCCTGGCCCAGAACCCCGAGCACCGACGCCAGCTGGTCGAGGACCCGTCGCTGATCCCCAACGCCATCGAGGAGCTGCTGCGTTGGGAGACCCCGGTCATGGGCATCGCCCGCGTGGCGGTGTCCGACACCGAGCTCGCGCGGGTGCCCCGTCCACGCGGGGGACCAGGTGATGGTGATGATCGGCTCGGCCAACACGGACGAGGCCGAGTTCCCCGACGGCGACGTCGTGCGCTTCGACCGTGACGTGAACCCGCATATCGCCTTCGGCGGCGGCATCCACCGCTGCCTGGGCTCGCACCTGGCGCGCCTCGAGCTGCGGGTGGCGTTGCGGGAGTGGCACAAGCGGATCCCCGAGTACGAGATCGAGCCGGGCCATACGCTCGTCTACACGGCGGGCATCCGCTCCATCGACCACTTCCCGATGCGCTTCACGGCGTCGGCGTAAGCGCATCGACGCTGCGCCGGCCGCCGTCGCCGACCTGTTCGGTCCAGCGGCCATCGTGCCAGTAGCGCTGTTCGTGCCGCCCCGAGGGATCGGGGTACCAACCCGACGGCGGCAGCGCCGCTGACCCGGCGCCCCCGCGACGCGGGCCCGCATCACCCGTCGTTGCCGTCCCCGGCGCAGGTGCAGCCGCCCCAAACCGAGTTGTCACGGCAGCCGGACGACGCAGCCGGGCCGCCCGGCTGAGCGCGGTCAACTCGGCGACGAGGCGGTCGGCCTCGGCCTCCTCCCGATCGCGGAACTCCGCGCGCGCCCGCTTCCCGGCCACGTCCACGTGCACGGTGGCGAGCCCGAGCGGGCGCTGCAGGGGCCCTTGGACCCGTCGGACGCTCTGCGTCTTTTCGAAAGGGACCCACGTGGTCGTGCGGTTGAGGCGGCCCGTCACGCACATGGCATGGGTGGCGTCGAAGCCGGCCGAGAGGAAGTGGAAGCTGAGGGGCGCCTTCCAGCGCGCCCGCGCCGGCGGAGGGGTGCGGGCCGGGTCGGGTGCGCCGAGCAGTCGGGCCAACAGGTGCCACGAGTCCTGCTGCGAACCGACCGGCAGCAGCGCCTTGCGCACCACGCTGGTGCCCTCGCCCCGCTGGTTGCGCGCCGTCGCGCCGGCCACGTCCACCTCGAGGCGGACCCAGCCGAAGGGTCGCCACAGGATCGGCTGGACCTGGCGCACCGCCTGGATCCGGGAGTAGGGGACCGTCTCGGAAATGGTCTGGAGCATGCCGCGGCGGATCCGCACTCCCTCGGGCCCCTCCACGGCGATGAAGCCGTACTGGCCCGAGAGCCGGCGCCACATCACACCGGCGAAGCTGACGAGATAGACGGCGAGGAACCCGATCGCCACGCGGGCCGTGTGCGGTTCGTACTGGTCCAACACCGTCAGCGCGGCCACCGTACCGACGAGCACGATGGTGATGAGTGAGAGGACGACCGAGCCGACCAGCCTGCCGAGCGTGATGGTCGCCATGGGCAAGCCGGTGTTGGGCGAAGAGGTCGCCACGGGCTCGTGATGGCCGACCAGGAGGATGAGGCGGAGCTCGGCCGCCTGCGACTCGGACAGGTAGGCCAGCCTGCCGTCGGTGGAGCCCGACCCGGCCAGCCGCACGCGCAGCTCGGACACGCCGAGCATCCGGGCGAGGAGCGGGCGGACGATGTCGACGGCCTGGATGCGGGCCAGCGGGAGCCGGCGCGAGTCCTTGCGGATCAGCCCGGTCTCGATCCGCAGCGTGTCGCCTTCGAAGCGCCAGCGGGTCACCATCCAGTGGATGTAGCCGTAGACCGCCGACCCCAGCGTGATCACGACGAGGTAGTCGGTCTCGGCCGTGCTGTTCTCGGCCCTGGAGTGCACCAGGGAGATCAAGACCAAGAAAACGAGGGCGGGGAACAGGCGTCCGATCCGGGCCAGCGGCGTGAGCGGGTGGAGGCGTTGCCACTCGTCGTGGGGCGGAGGCACCGGCGACGCCTCGGTCGAGTCGGGCGAGTCGCCCGCTTCGGACGTGTCGGGTGTCACATTCCCGCCGCCATCGCTTCGCCCAGCTCGGTGAGGCGGTCGCGCAGGCGCGCCGCCTCGGCCGTCTCCAGTCCGGGAATGCGGGCGTCGCTCGCCGCGGCAGCGGTGTGGAGCTTCACGGTGGAGATATGGAAGAGCCGCTCAATGGGGCCGGCCGTCACCTCGACGAACTGCATGCGCCCGTAGGGCACGACCGAGAGGCGCCGCACCAGCACACCACGGGCGACGATCAGGTCCTCGTGGCGCTCCTGGTAGCGCCAGGCCCGGAAACGACGGCGGAAGAACCACGCGAAGTAGGCGCCCAGCGCCACCCACACGACGAGGCTGATCAACCCGGCCAAAGGCCCGCGCGCGCCGAGGAAGACCAGGCCGAAGAAGAGCCCGCCGACAATCGTGATGGTGAGGACTTCGGCTCGCCGCATCTGCCAGAGTGCGGGCGAGGGGCGGAGCCAGGGCTCGCCTTCCCCCAGAGTCATCCCTAAACGTTAAAGGGAACGGCTCTCGCGTAGGGTGGCAATTGTGGCCGATTTGGCTGGTTCTCAGACGAGGCGCCTCGCCATGGCGCTCGAGCCCGTCGCCGGCCAGGTCTATTTCTCACCCGAGTGCCATGCCGCCTACGCCGAGCTCGGGTTCTCGCCGAGCCCGGGCACCATGAGCTCCGGGGTGGCGCTCCCCGACGGCCCCGCCTACTTCACGAGCCGCGGCTCCATCCTCGGACAGGTGTCGGGTGAGGTGGTGGCGGCCGCCTTCGGCGTCTTCAATCCCGAGGCGGTCGTGCCGTCGGTGGCCATGGGATGGCGCAAGGTCGACGCGCCCACCATCTGCGACGCGCGCACGCGCGGTGGCGTCGCCCAGCTTGCTCGTGTGGTCGGGCCACATCCAGATGGGCTGGCGCGGGCGATCGAACTGTTGGGAGAGGCCGTCGCGCCCTTGCGGCCCGAGGGCAAGCCCCTCTTCGCCGGCCTGCTAGGTCTTGGCCTGCCGGGCGACCCGCTCGGAGACATGTGGCGGCTGGCCGACATGTTGCGTGAGTACCGGGGCGACGCGCACATCGCGGCGTGGACGTCGGCCGGACTCGACGCCACCGAGGTCGGCCTGCTCACCGAGCTCTACTGGGGCCTGCCCATGCGCACCTACATCCGTACCCGCGCCTGGTCCGAAGACCAGCTCGACGCCGCGCAGGCCCGCCTGGCCGATCGGGGTCTCATCGAAGGCGATGCGTTCAGTGCGGCCGGGCGCGCGTTGCGCGAGTCGATCGAGGCGGCGACCGACGCGCAATGCGCGGCGATCGTCGAGACCCTGGGCGAGCGCACCGGCGAGCTGATCGGCCTGCTCGAGCCCTGGGGCGCCGCCATCCGCGCCGCCGGCGGGTACCCGCCGCAAGGGCCGCACGACCTGGCTCCGCAGCGTCCCGACGCCGGCTGAGCGACCGCCCGCGACCGCTGACGACGGCGGCGTCCGCCGGGCAACGCCGCCCGCTCAGAGCGGCTTGTGCTCGGTTCCCTCTCCCGGGGTGATGAACAACGCCAGACCCGGTTCGTGCACCCGCGCCGTATGCCAGATCCCGGTCGGATTGACCGCGGCCTCGCCCGGACGGAGGGCGACGACGTGCTCGACTCCGTCGAGATCCTGGACCAGGTCGACGCGCCCCGAGAGGAGCACGACAACTTCCTCGCCGGCCGGGTGGCGCTCCCACGAATCCCAGGTTTCCCCTTGCGCAACGATGCACACCAGCCGCCCCTCGTTGCCGTCGCAGGCGAAGCGCTTCCGGTAGGACTCGACGCACTCTTGCGTCCAGGTGAAGTCGGGCAGGACGGTCGCTGCGGAGCCCAATCCGAGGTGGACGTAGGTCGAGGTGAGGTCGAACGCGTCACTCATGTGCGCCACGCCCGATCAGTACAGCGGCGACCAGGCCGCGCTGCGCAGCAGCCGGCTCTCCCAGCGGTCGCGCACCTCGAGCGCGTCGTGCAGCCACGTGCCCGGGGCCGACGCCTCGGGCGGCAGGTCGTGCCCGAGCATCCACATGACGGCCTTGGTGTTCACGACGCGCTGCCAGAGGATCACCTCGGTCGTCATGTGCGTGCCGTAGACCGGCTGGAAGGCGGCCTCGAGCTCGATCATGCCCGTGCCCTCCTCCTTCTGGCTGCTCAGGGTGTGGTCGTAGAGCGTGCCCGCCTTGTCGAGGTAGGCCGCCAGCCCGCCCTTGAAGGGCCAGGCGGTGTCCTCCATGAACAGCGAGTTCTTGTGTGTCGCGCCGTCGGCGGGGACGGTGTCGAAATCGATCTCCTGCAGCGGTGACCACGGCACCGGCTGCACGACCTTGGCCTCGGTCGAGTGACGCATGCCGTCGACCTTGGCCGACCAGGCGGCCAGGTCGCCGCTGCGCACGCGCTCGGCCAGCTCACCCCAGGCCGCCGCGTCGCGGCAGCCCGTGATGGTCACGATCGTGTAGGCCTGCCCGCTGCCGTGCGACAGGCGCAGGTACCACAGCAGCCTGCTGCCGTCCGACTTGGCCAGGGCGGGCATGTACTCGTCGCGATAGGCGTCGTCGAAGGCGTCCTCCTTGGCGCCGGCGACGCGATGGACCTGGTGCAACAGCAACATGACGTGTACCCCCTGTGTTGATTTCGCAAGACGTGAGCGAGAGACGAAGAACGACCTAGCGAGTGGTGGCGATCCCCCCGTCGACCGGGATGATCGCCCCGGTCAGGTATGCACCCGCCCGCGACGCCAGGTAGATGGCTGCCCCCGCCATGTCGTCGGGCCGGCCGATGCGCTTCAGTGGTGCGTTGGCGGCGATCGACTCGCCGAAGGCCTCCAGCGTCGCCGCCATCATCTTGGACTCGAAGGGACCGGGCGCAATGGCGTTGACCGTGACCCGCGGTGCCAGGCGCTTGGCCAGGTGGCGCGTCAGCTGGTGCACGGCCGCCTTGGAGGCCGAGTACGAATAGGTGTCGAGCGCCGGCACCTGAATCCCGTCGATGGACCCGATGTTGATGACGCGGGACGGCTCCTCCACCGTGCCCGCGGCCTCGAGCAACGGCACCAGGAACTTGGTGAGGTGGAACACGCCCTTGACGTTCAGCGCGAGGACACGCTCGAACGCCGCCTCGTCGAAGTCGGCCAGTGGTGCACCCCAGGTGGCGCCGGCGTTGTTGACCAGGATGTCGAGCGAGTACTCGCGAGCCGCCATCTCGTTGGCCAGGCGGCGGCACTCCTCCTCGGTGGAGAGGTCGGCGGGGATGGCGATGCACGCCCCCTTCTTCGACAATTCGGCGGCCACCTCGGCGCAGACGTCCGCCTTGCGCGAGGAGATGTAGACCCGCACGCCGTTCTCCACGAAGCCCTCGGCGATCATCTTGCCGATGCCCCGGCTCCCGCCGGTCACCAGCGCCGTCTTGCCGGCGATGTCGAAGAGGTCCGAGGCGGTCATCGGCCCATTGTGCCCGTGATGCTCACGGCGCGGCCAATGCCAGGGCGCCGCGCACGAGCACGTTGGCGCCGACGCGGGCGGATTCGTCCTCGACGAGGAATGTCGGGCTGTGGTGCGTGCCGCTCGAGCCGTCGGCCGCGCCGCCACCCACGAAGAAGTAGGAGCCCGGCAGGTGTCGGAGGAACTCGCTCACGTCGTCGCTCGGCCCGACGGGCGGCATGCGGAAGACCTGGTCGGGACCGAGCACGACGGCGGCCTCCGCCTCGACCAGTGCCACCGCCTCGGGGTCGTTCACGACGGCGCGGGTGTGCTCTGGCACTTCGAGCTCGACGTGGACGCCCTGGTCGTCGCCCACCGAGTCGCACAGGTCCTGAAGCCGGGCGAGAGCCTCTTGGTGCTGGGACTCGGTGAACGTGCGCAACGTCCCGGTGACCCGGGCCGAGGTGGGCACGACGTTGACCGCGGTCCCGGCGTGCACCGTCCCGGCGCTGCAGACGCAGTCGGTCCCCTCGTAGGAGAGCCCCTCGGCCACCTCGCCCAGCCGGCTCACCAGTTCGGCGGTGGCCCTAATGACGTCGCCGGTCGCCGACGGCATGGCGCCATGCCCGCCCGGCCCGCTGAGCGTGATGCGCAGCGAGTTGGCTTCGGACATGGCGATCCCCGCCCGTAGGGCCACGAAGCCGGTGGGGAGCTGGGAGGTGACGTGGAACCCGACCAGGCGTGCGTCTGCCATGACGGTCAGCGCGCCACCCTCGAGCATGGCCTTGGCGCCGCACAGCGCCTCCTCGGCTGGTTGGAGCAAGAAGATGTAGCGCCCGGGGAGCTCCTCGCGTCGCGAGGCCAGCACCGAGGCCGCCCCGAGGACCGACGCCACGTGGATGTCGTGGCCGCACGCGTGCATGAGCCCCTCGACCGCCGAATGCACGGCACGCGCCTCGTCCTCTTGCACGGGCAGCGCGTCGATGTCGCCCCGGATCACCACGCTGCGCCCCGGGCGCCCACCCTCCATGACGAAGATGCCCCCGGTCTCGGTGGTCCGCAGGGCCTCCTCGATCCCGAGCGCAGCCATGTGCGAGCGGATCAGCGCCGTCGTCTCGTGCTCCGCGAAGGCGAGTTCGGGCCGGCGGTGCAGCTGGCGCCGTTGGTCGACCATCTCGTCGTAGACGCCGTCGGCCGGCGTGGGCCCGAACAGGTCGTTCACGCCGTCACCTGATCGCCGATTGCTACCGGCTCAAGAGGTCACGGGCGATGTGGGTCACCTGGATCTCGTCGGTCCCGGCGTAAATCTGGAAGACCTTCGCGTCGCGCGCCAGCTGCTCGACCCGGAACTCGGACATGTAGCCGTTGCCGCCGAAGAGCTGCACCGCCTCCATGGCCACCTCCGATGCGGACTGCGCGGAGTAGAGCTTCATGGCCGACGCCTCGGCCAGCGTCAGGCTCTTGCCGGCCGACGACATCTCAATGTGGCGGAAGACCAGGTTCTCGACGTTGAGCCGGGCCACCTCCATCTTGGCCAGCTTGAGCTGGATCAGCTGGAATTCGGAGATCGGCCGCTCCCAGAGCATGCGGTCCTTGGCGTACTGCACCGACAGCTTGATGCACTCCTCAATGAGCCCGAGCGACATGGCGGCCACCCCGGCGCGCTCGGTCACGAAGTTGCCCTTGGCGCTCTCGCGACCCTCGTTGCCGCCGGGCGTCCCCTCGCTCTCACCGAGGAGGCGCTCGGTGCCCACGCGCACGTCGGTGAGGAACAGCTCGCCCGTCGGCGACGAGTGCAGCCCCATCTTGCGGAAGGGCGCCGACTGGGTGAGCCCGGGCATGCCCGAGTCGAGGATGAAGGTCAGCACCGGCCGCTGGCGCAGCGGCGTGCCGCTGCCGTCGTCGAGCTTGGCGTAGAAGACGATGGTGTCGGCGTAGGGGCCGTTGGTGATGAACGTCTTGTTGCCGTTGAGGACGTACTCGTCACCGTCGCGCACCGCGGTCGACTTCATGCCCCCGAGCGCGTCCGAACCCGAGTCGGGCTCGGTGATGGCCCACGCGCCGACCTTGTCGAGCGTCATGAGGTCGAGGCCCCAGCGCTCCATCTGCGCCGGCGTGCCGCCCTTCATGATGGTGCCGCCGGCCAGGCCTGTGCTCACCCCGAGGGCGGTGACGATGCCGGGGCAGTAGTGGCACAACTCAATGATCGGGATGAGGGTCATGGCCGCGTTGGACCCGCCCTCGCCCCGATCGGCGCCCTTGCCTGGGGCACTGTCGGAGCCCGACGTCTTGCGCTCGAGCGCACGCTTGAACGAGTCCCGGGCCACGGCGTCGAGCCCGAAGGTCTTGTACAGCTTGCGGATCACCTCGTAAGGCGGTGTGTCCCCGTGCTCGAGCTCGTCGACGTTGGGCTTGATCTCTTCTTCGACGAAGCGCCGGACCGCATCGCGGATCGCCAGCTGCTCCTCGGACCACTCGAACATGACAAGCCTCCCTGGCGGCCTTGCCGGTCCCCGCCGGAGTCGGCCCGCCGGGGGTGACCCTATCGGTCCGGCCTAGGCGTCGGCGATCCGCCGCAGGGTGTTGCGGTCGGTGTGGATGACCTCCTCGGCCACCTTGGCGTGCTTGACCACCGTGGTCTCGGTGTAGGTGAACTCGTCGTCCACGCTGGTGTCGAAGGTGACCTCGAAGCTGACCGACTGTGCGTTCTTGTCCAGCCAGTTGTTGGCCAGGATGCCGTAGGTCTGGCTGCCCACGTGCGCCGTGAGCGTGAACTCGGTGGCGTCGGCCGCCACCGTGCCACCGGCCACGACGGCCGAGCCGCGGGGGATGAGGAAGCAGCGCACGACCTCGCTGTCGCGGGCGTCCCACATCCAGTAGCCAACTTCGGTGTGGAAGGGGTTCTCCTCGTCGCCCCGCCAGGCCGCCATGCGGTAGTCGAGGCCGTAGAGCACCTGGGACCCGTTCTCCACGGGCCCGAAGGGCTTGAGGTCGACGTGCTCGCGGTAGGGGGTGAGGCCGATCTTGCCGCTCTCGTTGGCGTAGGCGACGTCCTCGCCTTTCTCGCCTTCCCAGATGCCCGCCAACCGGGCCAGCGGCCCCCACTCAGGTCCTGCGCTCACCGTTTCCTCCTCGAGATGTCAGCCCTCGCACCGCGCCCGTGTGCGGCCGGCGCCACCCTAGGACGCCGGCCGGCCTTAGCGGGGCGGCGCGCCGGTGACGCCCAGGAGCGGCTCGTCGGCCGTCCCGCGCCGGACGACGACGACGGCCCCCGCCGGTCGAGCGAGCGCTCTCCGAGTGACGCTGGGTGCGTGCCACGATGATCCGGCTCGATACCAGCAACAAAAGGACGATCACCACGAGGATCAGGGCGGCGTCGTAGGAGAGGTAGTGATAGTTCTGCACCGGTGCGTCGTAGTAGGAGTAGACGACATAGGTCAGGTAGGGAAATGACCCGTGCGTCAGCGAGTGAGGCAGGGTCGGTGCGAAGTTCGCGGTGTAGATCAGCGGAGCGGTCTCACCCGCGGCGATGGCCAGGGCCAGTAAGAGCCCTGTGACGATGCCCGGCAAGGCACTCTTGAGTATGACCTTGCGCAAGCTGTAGCCGATCGACATACCCAGGGCCTCCGCTCCCTCCCGGTATCCCGTGGGCACCTGGCGCAGCGAGTTCTCTGTCGTCTTCGCGATGTAAGGGATCACCATGATGGAGAGGATGATGAGCGCGGCCAGGAGGGAGAAGCCCCAGCCCAGCCCCACCACCAGCGCCGTGTATCCCACGTAGCCCAGCACGATGGACGGGAACCCGGTCAGGATGTCCGACGCCGTGCGCAATGGCCCGCTCAGCTTGCCGCTGCGCTTGTCTGGCCGAGCCATCTCGGCCAGGTGGATGCCTGCCAGCACTCCGACCGTCCCGGCAATGAGGAAGACGCCGAGCATCAGGATGAGCGTGCCCAGGATCTGGTCGCGCAGGCCACCACCGGCCGGGGTCAGCTTGGTCCACAGCACGCTCCACTGCCAGTGCGGCAGAGCTTTGGTGAGGACGCTGATGAGGAGCCAGGCGGCGGGCGCCATGATGAGGAACAGCGCCAGGTAGGTGAGCGCCCGCCAAATGCCCGTCGAGACCCGCCGCCGCCGTGTCGCGGGCGCGGCGGCCAGTGTCATCAGGCTCCTCCCACCGGTGCGTGTACGCGGCCCGTGCGGTTGACGATGAGCCTTGCCACCAGGTTCACCGCGACGGAGATGACGGCCAGCACGAGCGCAAGCTCGGCCAGGGTGGCGACGGCGAAGCCCGTCCCATCGGTCAGCGCCCCGTCGAGCTGCTGAAGGATCGTGGCGGCCACTGTGGTGAAGGGGAGGTAGACCGTGTGGGGGATCTGAAGCGACGCTCCCCCAATCATGGCGATGGCGATGGTCTCGCCGAGCGCCCGTCCCAGGCCGAGGACTGTTGCGCCGATGATGCCAGAGCGCACCCAGGGAAGGGTGACCTTGTTGGAGACCTCCCAGTCGGTCATGCCCAGGGCCAGCGCCCCCTCCTTGGGCAGGGGCGGTACCTGCATGAAGAGGTCGCGAGTGGTCGAGGTGATGATCGGCACGATCATGAGGGCGAGCACGATGCCCGCTGAGAGCAGGCCCTCGCCGGAGCCCACAGGGTTCCGGAAATAGCGCAAAACCGGCACGTCGGGCATGTGGTCGGCCACGACCGGATAGACGTGTTGGGCCAGCCAGGGCCCGAAAGTCAGGATGCCCCAGAGTCCGAGCACCACGCTCGGAATGCCGGCCAGGATCTCGACGGTGAAGCCAAGCGGCCGCGAGACCCAGGTCGGCATCCGCTCGGTGAGCGCAAAAGCGGCTCCGATGGACAGGGGCAGCGCTATGACAATGGCGATGATCGACGACGCGATCGTGCCCCAGATGATTGCCCAGGCCCCGAACTGGGCCCCCGTCTGGTGGGCCACGCCGTCGGTATGCACGACGGCGCCGTAGCCGTTGCCGTAAGTCCAGTTGCGCCCGTAAAGGAAGTACCAGCCGTTGACACGAATTGCGGGCCACGCCTTGAGCGCGAGCACCGTCACCGCGAAGACCAGCGCGGCCAGGGGCAGGACGACGGCCACCCAGGCCGAGCCCCGCCAGGCGTGCTCCTCGTTCCGGCGAGCGAAATCGGCGATGCGCCGAGGTAGGGAGGGCTTTCCCAAAGGCTCCGCGTGCGGCGTGGCGGGGACCTGCCCCGCCACGCCGCCGAGAGTTGCCATTACTTGATGGCCAGGATTTGCTTTACTGACTGCGCCTGGACCTTCGCGGGCAGCGCTTGGAAGTTCACCTGGGACAGGTACGACGTTGCTGCGCCATACTTCACGTTCATCGCCCATTCGAGCACCGAGCGGATGTTCTTGGCGGTCGAGCTCGACGACTGGTGCGTGCTGACGATCGCGTACTCGTAATTGACGATCGGGTAGCCATTGTTGATGTTGCCGTAGATCAACGAGATGGTGCCGTTGGCGGGAGTCTTCTTGACGAAGCCGGCCGCCTCGGCGGCGATGGCCTGCTGCGTCGGCAACAGGTACTGACCCTTGGGGTTGCCCAGGGCGGCGTAGCCCAATCCGGCCTGGAGCGACTGGGTCAGGTAGGAGACACCGACGTAGGCGATGCAGCCAACCGTGGCCTTACAGCCCGACACCATGCCCGAGTTGCCGTTCTCACCGAGCGCACCGGGAGCAGCCGGCCACTGTACGGAAGTGTTGTAGCCGACCTTGGCGCCCCAACCCGAGGGGTCGGCCTTGGACAGATAGCTCGTCCACAAGAAGGTGTCACCCGAGCTGTCGGAGCGGTGCAGTGCCACGACCGGGGTGCTCGGCAGTGTGACGCCCGGGTTCAGCTTGGTGATGGCCGAGTCGTTCCACTTGGTGATCGTGCCCTGATACATCTCCGAGAGCACCTTGCCGCTCAGCTTGAGGTGGGTGGTGATTCCCGGGACGTTATAAGCCGCCATCTGGGCCGAGATGACCAATGGGATGTTTTTGAGGTCGGGGTTGGACTGGGTGACACTCGGCGCGAGGTAGGCGTCAGAGCCACCGATGTCGATTGTGCCGTTCTCGGCCTCGGAGATCCCCGTGCCCGACCCGGTGCCAGCCGTCTGGATCGTCGTGGTCGGGTACTTCTCGTTGTACCCGCCTGACCACAGGTTGAACAGTGGGTAGAGCAGTGTCGAGCCCGTCTCGGTCACGGTCCCACCCGAAGGCGTTTCGACGCCGCTCTTGGGCAGGGTGGCGGCGGACGCGACCGAGCCGAACACCAGCGAGCTCAATGCGAGTCCGCCGACTGCAGCGACGACCAAACCCCGGTTCAGTCGTGTCGCGCGCATCAATGTTTTCACGGGTTTCTCTCCTTGTTGGTTTCCGTTGATTGGGTGCGGCTTTCGGGATCTCTCGCCAGATCGCGCCAATGCGGAGTGGTAGCCGGGCGCCCGGCTCTAGCCCATCCGGCCGGTTACGTAGCGCTCTGTGTCGCTGTGCGACGGCCGGTTGAAGAGGTCCTCAGTGGACCCGTACTCCATGAGCTGCCCTTGGTAGAAGAACATCGTGTTGTTCGAGACCCGCACGGCCTGCCCGAGGTTGTGGGTGACCACGATCAGCGTCAGCGCCGGGGTCAGCGTCTTGAGGAGATCTTCGATCGATTCTGTCGTTACCGGGTCGAGCGCGGACGTCGGCTCGTCGAGGAGCAGGACCTCGGGTCCGACGGCGAGGGCGCGGGCCAGGCAGAGCAATTGCTGCTGGCCACCCGAGAGGCGGAAGGGTGAGTCGTTCAGCCGGTCCTTGACCGCGTCCCACAGGCCGACTTCCGTGAGGCGCCGCTCACAGACGATGTCGAGCTGCTTTCCCTTGGCGATGCGGTGCGCCTTCACCCCCGCCACCACGTTGTCCTTGATGGACATGGGGAAAGGATTGGGCCGCTGGAAGCAGCATGCCGACCCGGCGTCGCAGTGTGAGGAGGTCGACGTGCTGGCCCCAGAGGCTCTCGTCGTCGAGCGTCGCGTCGCCGGTCCGGGTGAAGCCGGGCACCCGGTCGTTCATGCGGTTCAGCGTGCGCAAGAAGGTGGACTTGCCCGAACCGGTGGGCCCGATCAGTGCCGTGATGGACCCGCGCTTGATGTCGACGTTGACGTCGTCGAGGACGATGCGACCCGAGAACCCGAGACACAACTTGACTGAGCGCATCACGTGCTCGGGCCGGGAGGCGTCGGGGTCGAGCGATCTGAGGGCTTCGTCGATGCCTGATTGCCCGTCGGTTGTAACAGGACTGCGACGCGTGCCGATCGATTCACCATCTGCCACCCCACGGAACGTAGCCAGGGCAGGTAAACGTTTGGCAACAACAGCGCAACCCCTGGGTGAACAGTTGGCCAATGATGGGATTCCGCGCCCAGGCTCAGCCTGGGCCAAGGCCCAAGTCCTAACCCTGCAGGACCCCGGTTGCCTCCGCCTGGTGGCTCATTGCCTCTCGGTGCGACGCCCCGATGGCGGCGACGATGCCCGGGGCCCAGGCGATGATCGCGAGGTCCGCCAGGGCGACCGGGATGGCCAGCGCCAGCGCCGCCCCGGTGGAGAAGAGGGCGGTGACGCCGAAGGCTCCGCCCACGAAGACGGTCACCAGCCAGGCGATCCACCAGTGCAGCACCCGCGGCCGGTGGGGGTCCCCCGGCGGGAGGCAGTTGCGCACCGCTTGATACGGGATCCACAAGTTGACGATGGGCACGAACCAGGACCCCACGCCCCAACCGGGCGAATGGTCCGACGGGATCCCGAGCGCGCGAGCGGCCGAGGCGGCGCGGTGTTGCCAGACCAGGGCGAAGATCACCGCGACGATGAAGACGAGGCTGACGAGCAGCGACGCGGGTGTGGCGGCGGCCGGGCCGCTGTAGGACGGGGGTGTGATGTTGTGCTGGGCGTCGTGCCACTCGACCCGGAACTGGTTCCCGACCGCGAGGTACCGGCTCGCATTGATGCGCACGATGACGAGGTTGACGATGCTGCAGATCGCGGGGAGGACCACCGCGATGCGGGCGACGGCGCTCATGCGCAGCTCGGCGGCGACGAGGTCGCCGGCGTTCGAAACGGACAGGCGTTGCGAAGCGACCGCCCACGGCGCGACCTGGCTGGCCGGACCCTGCGGCGGCGAGGCGCCCGCCCATGGCGGCGGAGGCGGGTGCTGGGGCAGGACGGTCGACTCGGTCCAGGTGTAGCCGTCCCACCAGCGCTGCCCCGGGCCGCCGGCGGGATCCGGGTACCACCCCGGCGGCGCGCCGGGTAGCCGTCTTGCTCGCTCACCCCTCCATCCTGCCAAAGCTCCTGCACTGCCCTGGAACGGGCTGCTCCCCGATGTCGTGCTTCGCCTCGGTTCACGCGCATCTTCGTGGCCGGCGGGACCGGGGCCATCGGGCGCCCGCTGATCCCCTTGCTCGTCGCGGCCAGGCACGACGTCACCGTGTTCCTCCCGCACTGAGGAACGGACGGCATGCCCGGACCGGCCCACGAATGATGCCGATCGCCGCCACGCTGCTCGGAGCCAAGCCGCCGCGTCATCTGGACTCGCACGAATGACCGCCACTGGCCCTGCGTGGGGCCTGACCCGGCGGAACCGCCGTTGGCGGGGCAGACTTTCTGTGACGCGGCCTGTGATGCGGAGCCTCGTCCCGTGGGTCCTTCTCGGCGTGCTCGTCGCCGCCACGAGGGCAGCGGGCACCGCACACTTCACGTCCACCACCGTCAGCACGAGCCGGGTCGCCGATCTGCGGGGCTCGTCGTCGGGCTACGGCGTCGTCGACTTCGTTTCGGGGAGCGTCCGTGTCACCGACGTGTCGCACACCGTCGAGTACTCGAGTACCCACGGGCAGCCGATGCGCCCCTCGGTCGTGCGCGACGTCGACGAGGAGATCGACATCGGCTCGTGGTCGTGGCAGCTCTTGGGCGGGTCCTGGATCAAGAATCGGAGGTACTCGAACCCCGATCCGCTCGGCCTCGCCGATGCCGGAGGGGTCCTCGCCCTCTCCGAGTTCGGTGGAACCGAACCTGTGGTGGGCGGGCGACCTCTCGGACGGGCGACGGTGGACGGTGTCGCCACGACCCGCTATCTGGTCGCCCAGGCACGGCCTCGGCCCTGCGGTGCCGCGCAGGCCGCCTTCGTTGCCGGCAATTACGTCGAGCCGATGACGCTGTGGGTCGACGGGAACGGACGGCTTGTGCAAGTCCGGGAGACGACGCACATCGACCTCACATTCCCGGCGTCGCTGCGGGACAAATTCCCCCCGTCGCTGCGGACCAACCTCTTTGCCACACCCACCGGGGCCTTTGTCATGGTGGCCACATTGCACATGGGCAATTTCGGCGCTCCGGTACACATCACGCCACCCCCTCCCAGCACGGGTGGTTCGTCGTCTTCCTCGTTCAGCGAAATGCAGATCAAGGGGACCGCCCAGAGCCACAGCTGCTAGCCCACCGGAAGCCCGGCGAGCGCCCCGACGGCGCCGATGACGCCTGCCGCCACGAGCGTCAGCACCACGCTTCGACGCAGGACGACGATGACCACCAGCGCGCCGGCGAGGATCACCAGTTGCCACTCGTGCGCGATGGCGAGTCCGAGCGGGATGGCGGCGCCGGCGATGGCGCCGATGGCGGCCGGTCCGGCACCGGAGAGGAACGACTGCGCCAGGCGGTTGGTGCGCAGGGCGCCGAAGTGGCGAGCGCCGGCGAGAACGAAGACGAAGGAAGGCGCGAAAGCGATCAGCGCTGCGAGCAGCGCGCCACCCAGGCCGGCGGCGGCGTAGCCCACGACGGACACGGTCTGCACCACGGGTCCCGGTGTGATCTGGCCGAGGGCCACTCCGTTGAGGAACTGGCTGTTGGTCATCCAGTGGTAGTGGTGGACGGCATCGGCCTGCATCAGCGGGATGATCACGAATCCGCCGCCGAAGGACAGCGCGCCAACTTTGAGCGCGACCCAGCTCAGCGCGCCGAGCCCACCGGTGACGACGACGGCTAACGGTGCCAGCGTGATCGACTGCGCGCGCGAGGGCGGCCGCAGACACCCCGAAACCGCGGCCTCGACCAATCCGCAGGCGAGCAGCGCGAGGACCAGGAACGTCCCGACCGTGGCCGATGCTGCGGCACCGACAGCGGCGTAGGCGACCCAGCGTGCCCGCCGCGCCCGGACCGGACCCGCCCGGCCCCAGCTGGACGGAACGAGCGCGATGGCGGCGCCCAAGGCAACCGGTGCGACCGCTGCCCCCGCTCCGAGCGCAGCGCCCTTGATCCAGACAGGCGGATGGGAGGAGAGGAAGACGGCGGCGAGCACGATGATGGTGGCCAGCCCCGGACAGATGAAACAGGCGCCGCCGACCAGCGCTCCGTGCACGCCCCGTAGTCGCCACGCGCAGAAGATCGCCAGCTGCGTCGAGGCCGGTCCCGGAAGGAGGTTGGTGGCCGCGATGGCGTCTTCGAACTCGGTCTCGTCGAGCCATCGCTCGCGCGCCACGGCGAGCCGCCGCAGCATGGCGATGTGCGTCGGTGGGCCGCCGAAACCGGTGCAGCCGATGCGCCCCCATTCCCGGGCGATGGTGCGGAGCGGGACGTCGGGACGTGCGTCCGGGACCGGCTCGTCCGCCATCGCCTCATGTTGGCATGGCATGCCCTGGCGCGTGGCGTGCCGCCGCCTGGGATGTGATGCTCGACTCCCAAGCGGCACGAGGGCGCGCGGGGCGAGGCGTCCGGCGGTGACGGTCAAGTTGTGAGATTTGCTGACTACGCGGCCCTCTCGGTGATGGTGACCGCGAAGCCGAGGGCTTCGATCCGATGCTGGAGCCGCTTCGCCTCGCGCACAGGATCGTTCCGTCGGTCGAAGTAGTCACTGCCGGGGTCTTCGTAGAGGGCACCATTGGTGAGCAAGTGCCAGGCCACGGCCAAGATGGAGTTGGCCACCGCCACGGTGGCATTGTTGGCGCCGCGTCGCCGGGCGATCCGGGCGTAGTGGACCGAGAAGTAGCTCCCCTTGGTGCGAGCCGCCGCCTTGGCCGCCTCGATCAGGGCTCGGCGCAGCCACGGGGCCCCCTTGCGGGTTCCGGCCGGGCTCTTCTTGCCGGCGGACTCGTGGCTGGCGGGAGCCACCCCGGCCCACGCGCACAGATGCCCGGCCGTCGGGAACCGGGACATGTCCACCCCCATCTCGGCGATCATCACCTCGGCCGTGGTCCTCGACACCCCCGTGATCGAGCTCAAGATGGTGACCGCCGCCTCAAAAGGAGCGAGTCGCCGTGCGATCTCAGCGCTGAGCGCGCCGATGGTGGCGTCGAGGTGGTCGATCTGGTCGATGATCTGGCGGCACAAGAAGGCGTGGTGCTCGCCGAAGCGCCCGCTGAAGGCCTCCTCGAGGGCGGGGATCTTGGCCCGCAACGAAGCCTTGGCCATCTCGGCAAGAACCTTGGGGTCACGCTCGCCCTCGATCAGCGCCTCGATCATGCGTCTGGTCGAGACGAGCCACACCGACGAGGCCACCGACGTGAGCTTGATGCCGGCGTCTTGGAGGGTCTTCTCGAGGCGCTGGATCTCCTTGACCCGGGTGTCGACCTGGCTCTTTCGATAGCGCGTCAGCTCGCGGCACCTCGCGGATCTCGCTCGGGGGCACGAACGAAGGCTTGACCATGCCGTGGGCCACCACGTCAGCCAGCCACTCGGCGTCGGAGAGGTCGCTCTTTCGGCCCGGGACGTTCTTGACGTGGGCGGCGTTGCACAGCCAGACCTCGTCGAAGAGCCCTTCGAGCTCGTAGAACACCGGCTTCCAGTAGACGCCGGTCGCCTCCATGCCCACAGTCTCAACGGCGGCGTCACGCAGCCACGCGGCGAGTTCGGCCAGCCCCTTGGCCATCGTCGAGAACGACGCCTTCGCCACGCTGACCGAGCGGTCCGGCTCGACGATCCTCGTGCCGGCGACGACGCTGTCGCGGTGGACGTCGAGGCCGGCCACCTTGTCTCTGATCCGTTTCACGGCACCTCCGTTGTCTTGTCGGAGTTGCCGGAGAGGGACCGAGGTGAAAGCGGAGTCTGGGATTCGTGCACGTGGCGACAATCGGTGGTCCCCCGGGTCCCCGCGCCAAACTTAGCCTCGATGCACCGCACAACTCCGGCTGAGCAGCATTGAACATCTGGCGATGTCAGTGCATGGTCTTGACCGCCTCGACGGGGCTGAGTTTGACCCGGAGACGTGAGGAACCGGAGGCTCTTGTAGCTCGTCTCGATTGTCAGCGCGTGGGTGATCGTCTGCGGCCGCGCCGGTCCGCTGGGGATCCGTCAGGTGGGGGCGAAGGCGACGGCGCGCAGGTTGTCGAGTGCTCGGGAGAACGAGGGGGCCCATGGCCAATGGGTCGGCCCACGCAGCGTCGGTGCCCCGGAGCGGTTCACCAGTCGAGCGGGGACCGAGAAGTACCGGGTCCGCAGGGTCCGAGCCACGACCAGCGTGTCCTCTTCGACGAGGCCGCCGAGCTTCGCACTCCAGCGGATCAGGTTGTGGGCCAGCACGGCACAGCACATCCACGCCGCGTTGGCAGAGAAGTCACCTGAAGGGCAGTGCTCCATGCCCGCACCCTCCTTCCAGTCATCGATGCAGAGCTCGACGACGGCATGACGGCGGTGGAAAGCGTCGAGTTCCACCGCGCTTCCGCCAAGGTCGCTCAAGAAGGCGAAGTGCCGCCAGTTGGGCCACAGGCTCGCCTGGGGACCGACGAGGCGAGTGCGGCGCACGATGAGACGGCGTCCCTTGTAGGTTGTCTCGGCCACCATCGCGTCTCCGCCGGCGGGGTACTCGATGCTGACCCAGTTCGACTCGGGAATCTCTGCGATGGCGTTGTCGATGGCTTTTGTGCCCGTGCGCACGGCCATGGTGAAAGAGACCCCCAGGCGAGTCAGCACCTTGATGGTCTCGTTGGACCAAAAGCCCGAGTCGAAGCGCATGACGATCCGCCCCGTCGCCCCGCACCGGCGCAGGCGGGCGACGAGCTCTTCGACGAAGCGCTTGGTGCCGCGGTGAGTGTTGGCTGATCCCTTGCGCAGGCGGGCATGGAGGATCTCGCCGGTGTCGGCCCTCGTCGCGAGAATCGGGTGATAGCCGAGGACCTTCGTGTAACCGTAGGCGGCGCCGGCCTTGAGCCTGCCGAAGACCTCACGGATGGTCGAGTCGATGTCGACAACCAGCTCATTGGCCCCTGGGCCCGCCCCGAGACTCCAGGCGCGTTCGAGCGTGTCCCCGATCACCTTTTCGAATTGACGGACGTGACCAAAGGTGAATGCACGAAGGAACGTCCCGAGCGTCGACGGTGCCATGACCCGGTGGGGCAACACCTTGGCCGTCGATCCCGCCCGCAATATGTCGGCGTGATTGATGTGGGTGGCACCGGCCACCATGGCGTGGACCAGAGTCAATATCTTGCGGCCCGGACGGAACCCACCAGTGCGACCCATGAGCCCAATGGTCTTGTCGCAGAGATCCTCGAGACCGAGCATGCGCACCAAGGTGGCGACCAGCAGCAGTCCGGCATTGGCCACCAGATTCGGATCATCAAAGGTCACGGCGATCCGGTCATTCCGCGCGATACTGCCCTCACAGAAAGTGCCTCCTTGGTGTGGGTGAAACGACGACGTCAAGCACCGTCATTTTCCCACGTCCTCAGAAGAGGATCGGAACCATCTCCTCGAGGGCGGCAATGTGCTCGTCGGCCGTCTTCAAGCCGGCGTGCATCGTGATGAGCGAGAGATGGCTCGCGCCCGCCTCGCGCCAGCGCTTCGTGTAGGCGGCGAGCTTGTCGTGGTCGCGCACGCTGTAGTCGAGCCGTCCCTCGAACTGGAACGCCGAGAGGTCGCGGCCCGCCTCGGACGCACCTTCGCGGATCGTCTCGAGCGCCTCCTCCAGCCCGCCGCCCGGTCGGACATGGGGGAACCAGCCGTCGGCGACCCGCCCCACCCGGCGCAGGGCGGCGGGGGCGAAGGCGCCGATCCAGATGGGGATCGGGCGCTGCACCGGCAACGGTGCCAGTCCCGCCGCAGTGATGTGGTGGAAGCGGCCGTCCGTCGTGACGCTCTCGTTCGTCCACAGCGCGCGCAGAACCGCGACCTGCTCCTCCAAAATGGCCGCCCGGTGCTCGAAGGGCACGCCGAGGGCGTCGTACTCCACCTTGTTCCATCCGATGCCGAGGCCGAGGCGGAAGCGCCCACCTGACAAGAGATCCACCTCGGCCGCCTGCTTCGCCAGCAGTGCGGTCTGGCGTTGCGGGCCGATCAGGATGGAGGTGGCGAAGGCCAGGTTCGTGCACCCGGCCAGGTAGGCGAACATCGTCAGAGGCTCGCGGAACGGGTGGTGGATCGTGTAGGGGCCGCCGAGGTCGCCGTGCACGTCGGTGTCACCGCCCAGCACGTGGTCGTAGGCCGCCAAATGGGTGTAGCCGAGTTGGTCGACGGCCTCGCCGATGGCGCGCACCGCACCGCGGTCGTAGCCCACTTCGGTCTGGGGGAAAACCACGCCGATGTCCATGGTCGCAGTCTGCCTCGCCGGTGGCGGCTCCGCCTGCGGACAGGGGGTCTCGGCCGCTCCTCGCGCGCGGCGGTTCGCACCGCGTCGGCCCGCCGAGACCCCGACCGCTCGTGGGGGAGTCCCGGTAACTTGGGCTCATGAAGCTCCGCATCTTCGTCGAGCCCCAGCAGGGCGCGACGTACGACCAGCTGCTCGCCGTGGCGCAGAAGGCGGAGGCCACAGGCTTCGATGCCTTCTTCCGCTCCGACCACTTCCTCACCATGGGAGGCGACGGCCTGCCCGGACCGACCGACGCATGGATCACCCTGGCGGGCATCGCCCGCGAGACCGAGCGCATCCGGCTGGGGACCCTGGTCACGTCGTCCACGTTCCGACCGCCCGGGCTCCTCGCTGTGGAAGTCGCACAGGTGGACGCCATGAGCGGCGGGCGTGCCGAGCTCGGACTCGGCGCCGGCTGGTACGACGCGGAGCACACGGCGTACGGCTTCGCGTTCCCACCGGTCGGGGAGCGCTTCGAGCGACTCGAGGAGCAGTTCGCCATCCTGACCGGCCTGTGGACGACGCCGGTCGGGCAGACGTTCGACTTCGAGGGGCGCCACTACACATCAAGGACAGCCCTGCGCTGCCCAAGCCGGTGCAGCAGCCGCACCCGCCGCTCATCGTCGGCGGCGGCGGAGCGAAGCGGACGCCGCGACTCGCCGCCACCTACGCCGATGAGTTCAACCTGCCGTTCTCGTCGCTCGCCGATACCGAGGCGCAGTACGGACGTGTGCAGGCGGCGTGTGAACAGCGCGGCCGCGACCCGAAGACGTCTGCGCTATTCCGCCGCACAGGTGCTCTGTTGCGGGTCCGACGAGGCCGAGGTCGGGCGCAGGGCGGCCAACATCGGGCGGAAGCCCGACGAGCTCCGGGCGAACGGGGTGGCCGGCACGCCCGACGAAGTCGTCGAGCGGTTGCAGGCCTATACCGGCATCGGCGCGGAGACGGTGTACCTCCAGGTGCTCGATGTCGACGACCTCGAGCACCTCGACCTCGTGGCGACCGAAGTCATGCCCCGGGTGGCCTGACCCGCGGAGCGGAGCCCCCGGCGACGAGCTCACCGACGGCAACCCCGGGGATCTCGTCGCAACCCCTGGGCCAGGGTCGGCCCGGCGCCGGTTTGCCCGAGCTCAGGCCTCGGTACGCTGGCCCGGGGCGGGACCAACGGCACACAGGGAGGGCGACATGACCATCACCAGCCGGGGCGCCGTGGCTCCGACGAGTGAACCCGCCGCCGAGGATGCAGGCGGTTCGCACGACGAGTTCCCGCCACTCGACGCCGTCGAGCTCGATGCGGCTGTCACCCTCGTGGCGGATCACGCACCGGGCTGGGCGAAGACGCCCGCCGCGGCGCGGGCCGATCTGTTGCAGCAGGTGATCGACGACACGATGGCCGCGGAAGAGGGATGGTTGGCGGCAGCCTGCGCGGCGAAGGGCCTGGCACCGGGCACGACCGAGGCGGCCGAGGAACTCTTCAGCGGGATCGGCACCTTCGTGCGCATGGCGCGTCTGCTGCGCGACGCGCTGCGCGACATCGCCAAGGACGGTAAGCCGGCGTTGCCCGGCCTGATCCGCTAGCGCGGCCGACGGCCGGCTGCGCGTCCCGGTCTTCCCCGACGGCACCTTCGATCGCATCACGTTCCCGCAGACGACCGCCGAGGTCTGGATGCAACCTGGCGTGACCAGGGCGTCCCTCCTGGCGGGCCAGGCCGCCGCCTACTCGGATCCCGCGGGCCACGCCGGCACGTCCGCTGGTGTTGGCCGCCGGCAACGTCGCCTCGCTCGGGCCGCGCGATGTCCTCTCCAAGCTCTTCGTCGAGGGCAAGGCGGTGGTGATGAAGGCCAACCCGGTCAACGACTACCTCGTCCCGCATTGGACGAAGGCGCTCGCACGCGCTCATCGACGCCGGTGTGCTGCGCATCGTGCAGGGCGGCGCGGCCGTCGGTCAGTACCTGACCGGCCATGCGCGCATCGACGAGGTCCACATCACCGGATCGGACAAGACCTACGACGCGGTGGTGTTCGGCGTCGGCGCCGAGGGCGCGCGCCGCAAAGCATCCGACGAGCCGGTGCTGGACAAGCCGGTCAGCGCCGAGCTCGGCAACGTCTCGCCGGTGATCGTCGTTCCGGGCAACTGGTCCGGAGCCGAGTTGCGCTACCAGGCCGAGCACGTGGCGACCATGCTGGTCAACAACGCGGGCTTCAACTGCATCTCGGCCCGGGTGGTCGTGACGCACGCGGCGTGGCCGCAGCGCGACGCCTTCCTCGGCGCACTGACCCAGACGCTCGCCGAGATCACCACCCGCCGCGCCTACTACCCCGGCGCCGCCGAACGCCGTGACGCCTTCGTCGCCGCGCACCCTGAAGCCGAGGAGTTGGGGAGCGGTCCCGACGACGCACTGCCGTGGACGGTGATACCCGGCATCCCCCCGGGCCGTACCGACGACATCTGCTTCAACGTCGAGTCGTTCTACGGTGAGGTCGCCGAGACGGCGCTGCCGGCCCCTTCGGTGGCGGCCTTCGTCGACGCCGCCACCGCGTTCTGCAACGACGTGCTGTGGGGCACGCTCGGCGCCACCATCATCGTGAGCCCGGCCTCGACCAAGGACCCCGACATCGCCCAAGCGGTGGAGCGCGCCATTGCCGACCTCCGCTACGGCTCCATCGGGGTGAATCTCTGGCACGGCGTGTCCTTCGCTCTCGGTTCGACGACCTGGGGCGCGTATCCCGGCCATCCGCGCACCGACATCCAGTCGGGGACCGGCGTGGTCGGGAACGCCCTCATGTTCGACCGTCCCCAGAAGTCGGTGGTGCGCGGCCCGTTCCGCTCCCGGCCCAAGCCGCCGTGGTTCGCGACGGCCACGGATTCCTACGAGGTCATGCGGCGATTCGTTGCGTTCGAGGCGGAGCCGTCCGCGGCGAAGATCCCGGCTTGCTGCTCACGGCCGTCCGTCACTGACGACGCCGCGCCGGCGCGCGTCGCACCAAGGGAGCCGAACAGAGGGAGGACGCCGCGTGGAGCGGCGTTGTCACATCGTCTTGGCGCGCAACTGTGGCACCGCGTAGGGCGCCGCGGCCACGATCGCGGCGAGCAGCCCAGCACCGCCCCGAATCGACCATGCCACCGAGACGTGCTCGACGGGCACGCTCGGCTTGAAGATGAAGGCAATGAAGGTGATCACGAGGTTCACGATGGTCGCCACGAACATCACGGTGAGGTGCGGGAATGTCGCGACCGATGGGCAGGCTCGTCCCACCGCCGCGGACACGAGGTAGGCGACGATGAGAATGCAGACGATCAGAGACGATGTAGAGGTAGCCGTGCCGGGAGTCCGCTCGCCGATCCGCCCGGCGAGTACCCGCGTAGCCGAGGCGGTGAACCAATCGGAAGGAACAGCGAGATGAAGAGCACGATGGTGGCGCATGCCGGCGATCCGGTCGGCCAACGACCAGCGTGCTGCGTTGAACTTGTAGGCCGGGATCGACGATCCAGAAGTAGCCGCAGCCGGCGCGGCCGTCGGTGCGGCCGCGGCCGGAGGTGCACCGCCCATTGCGGGTGCTGCCTGCCCGGTCGCCGGCCCGGCGAGCGGCGAGCCGCAGCTCGAGCAGTTGTTGGCGTCGTCAGGGGCTTGGCTCTGGCACTGAGGGCAGGTCTGCGGCATGACGGTCCTCCAGGTTCTGGTCGTGCAGAAATCCCGGAACCCCCGCACCCGTTTCGGTGCCTACTCCGGTCTGCATTCGAAGTCTACGGGGGTTTGAGCGGGCTGCCTAGGGATGCGGGGGGATGCTCTGGCCAGCCGGATCACCGCTCGATCCGGCGTTCCCGAGCCGTCTACCCCCCGCTCACGACGTCGAAGTGGTGTGGGCCGAGCGCTCGGGGTGCTCGAGGGTGATGCGGGCCAGCGTGTTCCCGCCGACGGCGACACAGGCCGCATCGGTCGGACAGGCCAGGGCGGTCAGGGTGATGGGGATGTAGGCCACCGGTGAGCTCTTGAAGGTCGTGCCCCCGTCGACGCTCTGGGCCACCGCTCCAAAGGCGAGGGCCGGGTAGCCGAACCACTTCGTGCCGACCATCGCGCACTGCGCGGCGGACGGGCACGCAAGCCCGTACACGTCGTCGACGGCTTTCGGTTCGGTGGCCGTGGTCCACGTGTGGCCGCCGTCGTCGCTGCGCAAGAGTTGGCCCTTGGCCGGGACGACGTCGCTCACCGTGGTGGCGGTCGTTCCCGCCGCGAGGCACGCGGTGGGCGAGATGCACACGGCGCTCTGGAGGACGCCGATCCCCGACGGCACCGAGGCGAGCGACCAGGTTTGCCCACCGTCCGTGCTGATCGCGATCGCGCCCGCCCCCAGCCCGTTGCCGGTGGGTACATAGCCCGGGACGAGACACGTGCCGCCCGCGATGCAGTAGAGGTTGGCGCCGGCGACGAACGCAGAGGGGAGAGTGCCCCCTTGTTGCCAGGTCTGCCCGAAGTCGGCGCTGTGAGCCGTCGAGACGACTGTTCCCTCGCTCACCAGCGCGGTGCAGTCACCCGTGCTCGCACAGGTCACGCTCGGCACCGTGAGGGCGCCGGCCGGTGCGGTGCCCGCCGTCCACGTCACACCACCGTCCTGCGTCGTCACGACCACATCGCTCCCGGGGAGCGACGCGCCGTTCGTGCCGACCGCCATGCAGGCGACTCGGGTCGGGCATGACACGCCGCTCAGCTGTGGGGTCGACCCGCCGGCGACGTGCTGTGCCTGCCACGTGGTCCCCCCGTTCTTGGTGGCGACGATCACCGTCGCCCCTCCCGGCGGCGCCGTGTTCGGCCCGGCCACCCCGACCGCCCAGCAGTGGGTGGCATCGGCGCACGAGACCGCCCCCAGCTGTCCCGTGCCGCTGGGGGCCGGCTGACCGACGGCCAGGGGGGTCCCCTTGGGCTCACCGAGGACGCGTGTCGTCGCTGTTGAGCTCGGGTGCCCGGTCAGCGAACAGCCTGACGCGGTGAGCGTGATCGCCGCGAGGAATATGAGCAGGCCACCGCCGCGACCTTGGGCAACCCAGTGTCGAGGCACGGAGCGTGGAACCACGGCAAGGGGACAATAGCTGCGGGGGGCGTATTTTCTGGTGCACCGTTGGGTACCCTCGCAGCGGTGGACTGGGTAGACCTGCTGATCATCGGGCTGATGCTGCTGGCCGCGGTCCACGGACTGCGCCTCGGCGCCATCGTCCAGATCCTCACTTTCGGCGGTTTCTTCGTCGGGTTCCTCGTCGGGACCCTCGTGTGGCTTCCGCTGCTGCGCACCGGTCAGCAGGACGACCTGACCCGCTCGATCCTGGTCGTCTCGCTCGTGATGGCAACGGCCTGCCTGTTCGGCTACGCCGGGCGCGTTCTCGGCACATGGAGCAACGTCACGGTGCGGCGCCACCACCTGGGGCAAGTCGACGCGGTGCTCGGAGTGGGCGTGGCCGTGATCGCCGTGCTGCTCTCGGTGTGGCTGGTGGCGGCGGTGGTCACGTCGCCCAACAGCCGCTTCACCTCGCTCGATGCCGCGGTGAACCGCTCCGACATCCTCCACTCCATCGACCACCTCTTGCCCCAGGCTCCTTCCATCTTCAACGACCTGCAGACCTTCTTGAACAACCAGGGGTTCCCCCAGGTGTTCTCGACCTTGACGCCGCCGTCGACACCACCGGTGTCGACCCCGACGAACGCGCAGACGCGGGCGCTGGCCGACCCAGCCATCTTCTCGACGGTGAAGGTGCTCGGCACGGCGTGCAGCAATGAACAGGAAGGGTCGGCGTTCGTCGTGGGTCCGGGACTCGTAGCCACCAATGCGCACGTGGTGGCCGGGGAAGGCAACGGCAGCACACAGGTACTCGTCGGCAACAACGCCTACAACGCGACGACGGTGTTCTTCGATCCCTCCTTCGATCTTGCGATCCTGCGCACCAACGCGCCGATGGGTCCGGCACTGAGCATCAGTCCGGACGTCGTCTCGCGCGGGACCCAGGCCGCGATCTTGGGCTACCCCGAGGACGGGCCACTCGCCATCGATCCCGCGGGCGTGACCGAGGAGATCACCGCACTCGGAAAGGACATCTACAACAACGGATCGGTCACCCGCGGCGTCTACGCCCTCGACGCCAACGTCTTGCCCGGCAACTCGGGCGGGCCCCTGCTCGGCCCCGGGGGGCAGGTCATCGGCGTCGTCTTCAGCCGCTCGACCGTCTACCCCAACGTGGGGTACGCGCTGACGTCTCCTGGGGTCCTTTCCAGGGTCCAGCAGGCCGAACATCGCCGCTCGGCCGTGAGCACGGGGCCCTGCATCTCGGGCTGATGCGGCAAGAATGAGGCCATGAGTCAGCGCATCGAGGACTACGCAGTCATCGGCGATCTCCACACAGCCGCCCTGGTCGGACTGGACGGCTCCGTCGACTGGCTCTGTTTGCCGCATTTCGACTCCCCGTCGTGCTTCACCCGGCTGCTCGGCACAGAGCACAACGGGTTCTGGCGCATCGCCCCGACCGGGGGTGCGGGCGTGGTGCTGGCCACCCGGCGGTGGTACCGCCCTGACACGCTGGTGCTCGAGACCGAGTACGACACCGCGACCGGCACGGTGCGCATCACCGACTGCATGCCGGTGCGCGACAACCATCCGCACCTCGTGCGGACCGTCGAAGGTGTGAGCGGCACGGTCGACATGCGCATGGACATGACCGTCCGCTTCGACTACGGCCGCGTCATCCCATGGGTCACGAGCAACGACGGCCTGACCCGCTACACCGCTGGTCCCGATTCGGTCGCGTTGTGGCACCGGGTCGACGCCAAGGGAGAGGACCTCAGCACGGTGGCCGACTTCACCGTGACCGAGCGGGAGCGCTTTCCCTTCACGCTGGTGTGGCACGCGTCGCACGAGGACCCGCCGCCGCCGCTCGACAGCTACTACGCCGTCCACCTGACCGAGGCCTTCTGGACCGAGTGGGCCGCCGAATGCGGGTACGAGGGTCCGTACCGCGACGCCGTGGTCCGCTCGTTGATCACCCTCAAGGCGCTGACCTACGAACCCACCGGGGGCATCGTGGCCGCGGCGACCTCGTCGTTGCCCGAGGCGCTCGGTGGCAACCGCAACTGGGACTATCGCTTCTGCTGGCTGCGCGACGCGACCTTGACGCTGGAGTCGCTGATGCGCGGGGGCTATTTCACCGAGGCGCTGGGCTGGCGCGACTGGCTGCTCCGTGCCGTGGCCGGTGACGTCTCGGAGCTCCAGATCATGTACGGGGCTGCCGGTGAACGCCGGCTCGAGGAGTGGGAGGCGTCCTGGCTGCCCGGCTACGAGGGCTCGGCACCGGTCCGCATCGGCAACGCCGCGTCGGAGCAGTACCAACTCGACGTCTACGGCGAAGTCATGTCTGCGCTCCACTCGTCGGCGCACGCCGAAGGCGTCCAGGGCGAGGCGTCGTGGGCCCTCCAGACCCAGCTCATCCGCTTCCTCGAGAAGGGGTGGCTCGAGCCCGACGACGGCATCTGGGAGGTGCGCGGACCGCGGCGCCACTTCACCCACTCCAAGGTCATGGCGTGGGTCGCCGTCGACCGTGCCGTGCGCACGCTCGAAGAGTGGCCCGAGCTCAACGGCCCGCTCAAGGAGTGGCGCACGCTGCGAGACGACATCTTCAACGAAGTGTGCGAGAAGGGCTACAACGAGGAAATCGGCGCCTTCACGCAGTACTACGGGTCGGACGAGCTCGACGCCAGTGTGCTCATGATCCCCCTCGTCGGCTTCCTGCCGCCGAGCGACCCCCGCATCGTGAGCACGATCGAGGCCGTCCAGCGCGAGCTGCTCGACCACGGCTTCGTGCTGCGTTACAGGACGAGCGACGACGGGGCGGTGGACGGGCTGACCGGCCGGGAGGGTGCCTTCTTGGCGTGTTCCTTCTGGCTCGTCGACTGTCTGCACCTCATCGGGCGCGAGGAGGAAGCGGTCGAGATCTTCGAGCGGCTCCTGGCGTTGCGCAACGACCTCGGTCTGCTCTCCGAGGAGTACGACCCCCTGGCCGGACGCCTGGTCGGCAACTTCCCCCAGGCCTTCTCGCACGTGTCGCTGATCAACTCGGCGTTCCGCCTGAGCGGCAATGACCCGCTGACGCCCGGCTACGGGCACAAGGAGCTCAGAGTCGACCACTCGTCGAGCATCACGCCGGTGATCCAGCGGATGAAGAAGCTCGGACGGGTCAACGCCGCCCGCCGGCGGGCCGGTGCCGTCCGCTGACCGACCGGCGTAGCCTGCAGCAGGTGGCCGGAGTGATGACAAACAGGCCCCGCAATCGTCTCGAGACGGACCGGCCCGAAGCTGACGAGAGGAAACCATGAAGGCACTCACCGTCATCCCCCTCCAGACAGGGCTCCGCTGCACTCTCCGACATGCCCGAGCCGCCCGAAACCGACGGCCCCGTGCTGGTCGAGACACTGGCCGTCGGTCTCTGCGGCACCGACATCGAGATCGTCTCTGGCCACTACGGCTGGCCCCCACCCGGCGAGGAGCGGTTGGTCCTCGGCCACGAGTCGCTCGGGCGCGTGCTCGAGGCCCCCGCGGGCGGCTCGCTGGCCAAGGGGGACCTGGTCGTCGGCATCGTGCGCCGGCCCGACCCCGTGCCGTGCGCCAACTGCGCCGTGCTCGAGTGGGACTTCTGTCGCAACGGGCTCTACACCGAGCGCGGCATCAAGCAGCGCCACGGCTACTGCTCGGAGCGCTACCGCATCACGCCCGACTTCGTGGTCAAGGTGGACCCGGGGCTCGGCGTCCTCGGCGTACTGCTCGAACCGACCAGCGTGGTGTCCAAGGCCTGGGAGGAGGTCGACCGGGTTGGCTCGCGCGCCCACTGGGACCCCAAGAAGGTGCTCATCACCGGTGCGGGGCCGATCGGATTGCTGGCCGCGCTCATCGGTGTGCAGCGCGGGCTCGACGTGCACGTGCTCGACCGGGTCACGTCCGGTCTCAAGCCCGACCTGGTGGCCGCGCTCGGCGCCACGTATCACACGGGCACGGTGGCCGAGGCATGCCCCGACGCGGACGTGATCATCGAGTGCACCGGTGTCGCCGCGCTGGTGTTCGACGCCATGTCCAACGTCGGCAACGGTGGCGTCGTCTGCCTCACCGGCGTGTCGTCGGGTGGCCACACGATCGAGGTCGACGAGGGTCTCCTCAACCGCAACATGGTGCTGGAGAACGTCGCGGTGGTCGGTTCGGTCAACGCCAACCGGCGCCACTACGAGGCGGCGGCCGACACGCTGGCCAAGGCCGACCATGGCTGGTTGGGCCGCCTGATCACCCGCCGGGTCCCGCTCGACGAGTGGCAGAAGGCGTTCGATCGACAGCCTGACGACGTCAAGGTCGTCTTCGAGGTGAACAAGGCGTGAGGCTGCGGCGGTGAGCGGTTCGCATTCGCACGGCGGGCACACACACCGCCACGCGCGACGCCGGACTCCACGTCCACGATCCCGGCGAGCGGCGACGCCATCCCCGCCGTGCCGCCGCCGCGTCCGATCGCGTCGGGCGTCCTCGAGATCGACACCATGCTCGGCGGGTGGGAGCGGGTCACCGCCGGGTACCTGATCGAAGGGTCCGCCCCTGTTCTGGTCGAGACCGGGAGTCAAAGCTCGGTGCCGATCATGCTGGCCGCACTCGATCAGATCGGGGTCGGCCCCGGCGAGCTGGCCGGGGTCGCGGTCACCCACATCCATCTCGATCACGCGGGCGGCGTCGGTGACGTGGCCCGCGCCTTTCCTGCCGCGACGGTCTACGTCCACGAGAAGGGCGCACGGCACCTGGCCGATCCGACCAAGCTGGTGAACTCGGCGGCGCGCGTCTACGGGCCGCTGCTCGACACGCTCTACGGCCGTATCGACCCGACGCCCGCCGAGCGGCTGCACGTCCTCGCCGACGGGGAGGAGATCGCCGTCGGACCCGACCGCGTCCTCGTCGCCGTGGACTCGCCCGGCCACGCCAAGCACCACGTGGGCCTGCACGACTCGCTCAGCGGGGTGCTCTTCGCCGGCGACGCCGTGGGCGTCAAGCTGCCCGACGGCGGGGTCTTGCGGCCAGCGACCCCACCTCCGGACTTCGACCTCGACCAGGCGCTCGCCTCGTTGGCCAAGTTCGCCGCCCGCCGCCCGACGGGGATCGCGCTGGCCCACTACGGCTTGCTCGACGAGCCCGAGGCGTTGCTGGACGAGGCGCAGGAGACGCTGCGGCTCTGGGCCGAGACGGCGGAGCAGGCCTACCGGGCGGGCGAGGACATCGCGGACGCGTTGGCGGCACGCTTCGACCCGCTCCTGGGCGACATCGACGCCGCCCACAAGGAGAAGCTCGACATCATGAACGGCGTCCACTCCAATGCCGCGGGCTTCCAGCGCTGGCTCGAGGGTCGCGACTCAGTGCACGACGCGTGAGTGTGCCCAGCAAGCAATGGCCGTCAAGACGGGCGTGACCAGGGGTTTCAGGAACGCTCAGACGACGAGCTTGGCCCGGAGCTCCTCTTGGCGTACCTCGAAGTCGTCCAGCGAAATCCGGCCTTCGGCCAGGTCCTCGTGCAGGGCGGCGAATTGCTCGAGCAGTTGTGTCTGGTCGACGTCGTCGGCTGACGGGCCACTAGAAGGCTGATCACTCGCGGCCGCCTTGTCCTCGCGACGCGAGAGGCGGTCGTCCATCTTGGCCTTGGCGCGCTCCTTCTTGGCCTGGTCGCGCTGCAATTTTCCAAATGTCGAACGTGCGCGTGCCACGGTTCACTCCTTTCCGGTCGCCGGGGGACGACCAGCTTTGCGGGCAGAACTCTCGCCCTGCCCGCTGTTCTTGCCGCATCCGCCTGTGCGGCGGGCCTCTCGGCCCCGAGCGGAGGAGGTGGGATTTGAACCCACGGTACCCATGAGGCACAACGGTTTTCGAGACCGTCCGATTCGGCCGCTCTCGCACTCCTCCGAGGGCGATCCTACTCGTTTTGACCTGGTCGGACGGTTCGGGGAGGGCGTGTGAGGCCGCCCGAGCGCGCAAACCACGAGGTCAGAGGAATGGTGGTCGCACCCCGCGCCGGAGGGGCGCCGCGGAGGCCGGCCTGGCGCCGCCGGGCTCAGCGGGGCCGATCCACCGGGCTTTCACCCACCTCCGGATCGTTCCGCCTGGCGGCGAAGAACGACGAGAGGAGCTCGCCGCCCTCGGCCGCGCGGACGCCGGCGGTCACGGGGAGCTCGTGGTTCAGCCGCGGGTCGGCACAGAGGTTGTAGAGCGTCCCGCAGGCCCCGGCCCGGGGGTCGCTCGCCCCGAAGACGAGCCGGCCCACCCGCGCCGCAACCAGGGCGCCGGCACACATGGGGCACGGTTCGAGGGTGACCACCATGGTCACCTCCGGGAGCCGCCATCCGCCGAGGGCCGCAGCCGTGTCGCGCAACACGAGCATTTCAGCGTGCGCAGTCGGATCGGCGCTTCGTTCCCGCTCGTTGTGCCGCGACGCCACCACACGGCCATCGAGCACCGTCACCGCGCCCACCGGCACCTCCCCGTCGGCTGCGCCCGCCCGCGCCTCGGCCAGGGCGAGCGCCATGGCGTCGTCGTCGCTGGCAAGGGGGGGACTCTCAGGCACGGCGGCGCCCAGTATGGGAGCTGTCAGGCCGGCGACGAAAACTCGCCCCGGCGCCGGCGGGTCACCGTGTTCAGGGCGTCGCCGGATTGAGGGCGTGCTGGAGCGCGTCCATACTGGACTGCAGCTGGGTGGCCCGGGCAAAGAACTCCTGGATGAACGAGCCGAGCTGAATCGGCGGCAGGTTGTTGATGGTCCCGAGGAACGCGATGTCCTTGCTCACCTGCGCATCGGCCGTCGTCGCGGCCGCCCGGGCGGCGGAGGGCATGTCCACCGAGGACGCCAGCGTCTGGTAGAGCTGCAGCGAGTCCACGTAGGGGTTGATGATCGTGGCGACACGCAGCGGGGTGGGGAAGGCCGACAGCGTGGTCAGTTCCGCCTGGGCTCCGGTCGAGGCCGACTGGACATCGGTGATGGCCGACTCGAGGCGGGTGGTGGTGGCGGCCGACGCCGCGCCGGGCGTCGCTGCCGTCGCCGGCGTCGAGGCGTCCGAGTGGATGTGCCCGAAGTGGAGGACGACCGCTCCGATGACGACCGCGAAGAACAGGCAGGCCAGCAGCACCAGCCGGCGCGTGTCACTGCCCGCTTTCGCTTCCCCGGCGCGGGCGTGGGCCGGCCCCCGCGTCGTGCGTCCTTCTTCGCCATCGACGCCGCCACCCGTCGACATCGGTGTCGTCGTCGAACTCGTCGAGAACGGACTGGTCGGCGCGCACGACGATCGATTCGTCGACCGATCCGACGGCCACCCCAGCCGCACCTGCAGCCGCAGCGACCGGCGCCATCCCAGCGCCCGGATTCATCTGGTGTCTGCGTCGTGTCGGTCAGGGCGGTCGCGTCGGTCAGGGCGGTCGCGTCGGTCAGGTCGGTCGCGTCGGTCGGTCCGCGTCGGTCAGGCCGGTCTCTCCGGCAGCCGAGTACCCGTCGAGCCAGTAGGCCGCGCCGGCGAATTCGGTGTGGACCGGTTCGCGCTCGTCGGTCTCGTCTTCGTCCTCCATCCCGTCCACATCGTCCACGTCCGTGTGGTCCACGCCTGCGGTCGTTCCGTCCAGGGCCACCGCGGCGAACGCTTCGTCTTCGAGCCACGCCTCGGGTTCGGCGTCATCGGCGTCGCTCCCGACGGGCGCGTGCTCGGCAGTCTCGGCCTCAGCGATCACGACCGGTGTGTCGTGACCCTCGATCCACGCGTCGGGCTCCCCGTCCTCGTCGAACTCGCCGCCGTAGGCGTACTGGTCGTAGAGCACTCCCTCCCGCTCCTGGTCCTCGCTGCCGGTACCGAACAGGGCCTCTTCCATGCGGGCGAAGGCGTCGTCGATGCGCATCCGGTCTTCCGGAGTGATCGGAGGCAGCCCACTTGGCGAGCCCTGCTCCCGTGAGGGTTCCTCCGCGAGGATGAGCTCGGCGGACTCGGCGGACTCGGCGGACTCGGACGGACTCGGCCGAGTTGGCGCTGACCGTGAAGGCGGCGCCGGCGGCGAACCCACCAGCCGGCCCGCCGGCGATGTCGATACGTCCTCGGCGGCGCCGCCGAGCATCCGGCTTCCCGCTGCGTCGAACTCGTCGTCCTCGTCGTCCATGCCCATGACCCGCCGCTCCATGCGTTCGAGCGCGGCGCTGATGCGCGCCGCGTCGGCCGCGGCGACCTCATCGAGGACCTCGTCGCCGGGCTGGTCGCCCTCGAAGGCGTCCCAGCGCAGCTCCAGATCCTGTGCGGCGAGCTCGAGGGTCTCCTCCTCGTCCTCGTACTCATCCTCGTCGTAGAGCGCGCCGGCGTCGTCGCGCATGACCGCCTCCACGGCCTCGTCAGTGTCGGGAAGGAATTCGTCCCAGGCCAATTCGGCCTCTTCGGCGATGTCTGACGTCATCGCAAACCTCTCACTGTTCGTCATCGCAGCCCCCTCGCTGTGCGGTCAGTTCACGGCGTCGTGAACACGAAATCGACGGTCGTACAGTCAGCCGGGGGGGCAGTTTCGACCAGGTATTGGTTGGTGGTTCCGCTCACGGCCCAGACGCGCAACCCGCTCTCGAGACTCAAGCAGTCGACGGTGGGGTCCTGGGTCTCGAAGCCGGTCAGCTGCCCGACCGGGACCGTGCCGCTCACCGCCGGCGGCGTGCTGGTCACCTCGGTCAGCTGCACGGCGCTGCCGTGGTACTGACCGGTATAGGTCGGGGCCGACGTCGTCGTGGTCGTGCTCGACGCCGACATGGTGGTCGTGGTCGTGGTGGCTGGTGGCCGGGGCCGACGGCTGGGTCTGGCCCGGCGGTGACGACGAGTTCGTCGGGGACGGCGTGGTCGGGGGCGGCGACGTGGCCGCCGGAGGCGAGGGCGCGGTGGACCCCGGACCGACCGGAGCGTTCTTGACGGCCGGTGCGAACCCGAGCAGGGCGGCGAGGTCGGCGGGCGAGTTGCCGTCCATGCCGAGGGTCCAGATGCCGACACCGGCGAGCCCGTGCGCCTGCGCCAGCTGCGCCACGTCGTAGAGCGAGGTCGGGTCTTCGAAGAACGTCTCGTGCCATTGCGAGCCCACCTGGTACGAGGTCCAGCCCGAGTCGGTCACCGGATCCCAGTACTGGGGGTGCCCGCCGGCGGCAATGTCACCGAGGGAGACATCGGTGGCCGGCCCCGTCGCGCTCGCAGTGAGCGAGCCGTCGCTCGTCGGCCAGTCGATGCCGAAGAACGGCACGCCCAGGATCACCTTGGAGGGCGGCACCGCCGCGGCGTACTCGTTCACCGACGTCTGGTCCGAGAACATCCCGCTCGTCAGCGGCGAGGACGCTCCTTGGGTCGCGGTGAGGTTCGGGTTGTACTCCATGACGAAGAAGGCGTCGACCGCCCCTGCCAGCGCCGGGATGTCGAACCAGCCGTTGGTGCCCGAGGCAGAGCTCGAATACGTGTCCATCGTCACCTGGTAGTGCGGGTCGGCGGTGTGCAGCACCCAGGACACGGCGTCGACGAGGCGGGTCAGGCCTGCGTTGTCGGCCGATCCTTCGCCCTCGAAGTCGAGGTTGACCCCGTCGAGGTTCTTGGCCTCGACCGCGGCGAGCACGGCGTTGGCGAGCGTGGCGGCCGCGGTGGGCGAGGAGGCGAGCGCGTCGAGTTGGCTCTGGTCGAAGTTGTTGACCGTGAGCACGACTCGGTCGCCCTGCCCGTGCGCGGCGGTCACCAGGTTGGCCAGGGCCTGGCTCTCGTACCCTGTCCACCCCGGTCCCGACTGGACGAGCGTGCCGTCGGGGTTCACGCCGACGGCGAAGTAGGCCAGCGTCGAGATCCCGGCGAGGTTGAAGCCGCTGCTCGAGCCGAGCGTCCAGTAGGGCGCGAAGCCGAACACTTCGTGTGGCTTGAGCGGCGGCGCGGACGCCAGGCTCTGCGGCGCAGGCGCCGGCGGCGCCGTGGCGGGGGCCTGGAGGATCGCCGTGCCGGCCGCTTCGAGCGACGCCAGGTCGAGGGCGGCGGAGTTGGCGCTCGGGGCGTCGGGCTCGGCGGCGCGGGCCAGGGCGTAGGTCAGGTGGGCCGAAGGCCCGAGGGTGGTGATCAGCGCGGCGACCACGACGGCGCACACCAGGGGGGCCATGCCGAGCCGGCGCAGCGAGGCACGCAGGCGCCCCATCCACTGTGGGCGCGTCGGGGCGCGCCCGTCCCTTCGGCGCCCGGCGCCGGAGTCGTCGGCCTCAGGGCCGAGCGTGGGGTCCACATCCGACTATCGGCTTGCACCCGGGGTGCATTGAGCCTTCTCCATGCGGCGGCGGAGGAGGTGGGATTTGAACCCACGGTTGGTTGCCCAACACACGATTTCCAGTCGTGCCGATTCGGCCGCTCTCGCACTCCTCCCGAATTGCAGAATGGTCAGCGTAACAATTCGTGAGCGACGGGCCCCTCGGGTCAAGCCCGTCGGTGGCCCCGCCCGAGTCGGTGGTGCAGCGAACGGCGCCGGCTGCCACGCCGAGTTCATGGCGCCTTGTCTCCCTCCCGATCCGCTCGAAGTTGCGGCTCGAGTGCCAAATGAGTTGCCGTTCGATTGCCAAATGAGAAGTTGCGTTTCCATTGCTGAAAGAGCGAGAACGTTGGGGTTCCATTGCTTACAGACGGGGAGAACGACGCCGAGAGAAGCCCCGCGCGGACAAAAAGAGCAGATTCGTGCACGGAGGTAGCAGCGGTGTTCCGGCGGATTCTTGTGGCGATGGACAGCTCGGAGGCGGCACAGGGTGCGTTCGTCTTCGTCACGGACTGGGCGCGCTCCTTCGATGCGAAGGTGTGGTTCATCCAACTTGCCGCCGAATCGACGCAGCGTCACTGCAGCGTCGCCACGGACGTGCGGCACCGGGGCCGCGGAATGGCCAACACGTTCACGGTCGGTGGTGCCACCCGGCGGGCGCGCACCCGCCAGCTGGTCCAGACCGTCTCGGAGGCCGCGACGACCTACCGGGCTGACGTGCTCGTCCTGGGATTCGACCACCACCGGATGACCCAGGGGTCGCTGTCGCACAGCTTGCGGGAGCAGCTGTACGAGGAGACGAGCATCCCGGTGCTGGTGGCGCCCCCGCTCAGGGCGCGGCGGGCCGTCGAAGCGCCGGCGCCCCAGCCCGCCATCGCCCTCGGCCCCGGGCCCGAGGGACGCGAGGCCGATCTCGTCAGGAGGCTGGCTCATGTTTGACCGGGTCGTGGTCGGCGCCGCCGATGCGGAGGGCGTGACCCGGGCGGTCACCCGCGCCATCGAAGTGACCCGGGTCTCCGGCGGCACGATGCACGTCGTCGTGGCGCAGAGGCGCCGCCGGCAGCTCGCGGTCGCCCAGGACCGGCGAGTCACCGACCACGGTCTCGACCCGGACGAGGCACTCCTCCGGCGCTTCGAGGAGATGGCTGCACGCGAGAGCGTCCGGATCGAGCTCCATCCACTCCAGTCCGAACCAGCGCAGGCCATCGCCGCGGTGGCGGCCGAGCAGGCCGCCGACCTCGTCGTGGTCGGGTCCCGGACGGCACACCGCCACCGCCAGCTGAGCGCGGTGCCCCAGGCGGTCATGGACACCGTGCCCTGCGCCGTCATGGTCGTCTGAGCCATCCTCCGCGGGGCCGCAGGGTCCCGGGTGGGCGGCCCGCGCACTAGCCTTGGGCGCACGCCGCCCGGTGTTGGGTGCGGTGGCCGGGTCCTGCGCAACGGCCGCTCGTGAATCGAGTCAGGGTCGGAAGGCAGCAGCTCTCAGCGGGTCTGGCCGGGTGCCGTAGTCAACCTGGCTACCGCACCGAGCACCGGGCGAGCCGGGTCGTGGCGTCTGAGCGCATGGGTAGGCTCGACCGACATGGCCGACGTCCCCTTCGTCTCTCTCTATCGCCGCTTCCGGCCGGGGCGATTCGACGAGATCCGCGGCCAGGACCACGTGGTGCGCGCGCTGCGCAGCGCGGTGCGCGACGACCGCGTCTCGCACGCCTATCTCTTCAGCGGCCCGCGCGGCACCGGCAAGACGTCGTCGGCGCGCATCTTGGCCAAGGCGCTCAATTGCGAGGCGCCGGTCGAGGGTGAGCCCTGCGGCGTATGCAGCTCGTGCGTCGAGATCACCCAGGGCAGCTCGCTCAACGTGCACGAGCTCGATGCCGCCTCCAACAACGGCGTCGACGCCATGCGCGACCTGGTGGCCCACGCCGGCCTGGGGACGCCGGGGCGCTGGAAGGTCTACATCGTCGACGAGGTGCACATGCTCTCGACGGCGGCGGCCAACGCGCTGCTCAAGACCCTCGAAGAGCCGCCGAGCCACGTCGTCTTCGTGCTGGCCACCACCGACCCCCAGAAGGTCCCCCCCACCATCCGCAGCCGCACCCAGCATCTCGAGTTCCGACTCCTCGGGGCCGAGACGCTCCACGACCTGCTCGAGTCGGTCAACGCCGACGCCGGCCTCGAGCTGGATGAAGAGGCGCTCGAGGCGGCGGTGCGCCGCGGCCGCGGCTCGGCCCGCGACGCGCTCTCCGCCCTGGACCAGGTGGTGGCGTCGGGCTCGACGGACGCGGCCCGTCCCGAGCTGGCCCAGGTGCTCGATGCGCTGGCCGAGGGCGACGTCGGCGGCGTCCTCGTGGCGCTGAGCGCGCTGCTGGCCGGCGGTTGGGGACCCCAGCAGCTGGCGACCGAGCTGATCGACGACCTGCGCCAGGTCTTCCTCGCCGCGCTCGCCCCCGAGCTGTGCGCGGTCTCGGGGGCGTCGCGCGAACGCTTCCGCGCCGTCGCCGAGACCATGGGCCTCGCCCGCGTCGTCCGCAGCATCGAGATACTCGGCCACGCGCTGGTCGACATGCGCGAGGCCCCCGACGCGCAGGTCGTGCTCGAGATCGCGGCCGTGCGCGCCGTGCGCCCCGACCTCGATTCGGGCACCGAAGCGCTCTCGGAGCGCATCAGCGTGCTGGAGCGATCGATCTCGGGCGCGGCCGCCTTCCCGCGGCCCGGTGCCACGCCTGCGGGGGCTGCGGCGGCGGCCACCGACGCCGCCGGCCCCGGCCACGACGGCGTCGGCACCGGCACCATCACGGCCCTCGGCCGCCAGCGCCGGGCCGGTGTCCAGCCGTCCCTCTCTCGGCGCCATCAAGCGCAGCAAGCAGGCCGCGGCCGAGGCCACCGCCCCGGCTGCGCCCGCGTCCGCGCCGGCGGAGGACGTCGCTCCCGCCTCCGCAGACGAACCCGTCCCGACGCCGCCCCTCGAGGCGCCGACACCGACCGGCGCGGCGCCCGCCGCGAGCGGCGCGCCGGTTGCGGGCGCGGCACCCGTCGCGGCAGCGGCGGCCACCGCGACCGCGACGAGGACGGTCGACCGCGACGGCCTGACCGAGGCGTGGGGCGACGGGATCCTCCAGTCGCTCCCGGCCCGGGCCAAGGCGCGCTTTGCCAGTGGACGCTTCGTCGCCGTCGACGAGCAGGGCGCGCACTTCGCGCTGCCCAACGCGGCGCACCGCGACCAGTGCGCCGAGCAGGTGCCGCTGGTCGAGGCGGCACTGGCCGAGCACTTCGGCACCACGATCACGCTCGTCCTCGACATCGACGAGAGCGCGGCCCCCGCCGAGCGCGGCCCGCGCCCCGCCAGTGCCGCCGCGCCGGCGGGACGGGGCGGTCGCCGCGGTGCCGGGGCCGAGGCGCCGCCCGCAGCGGCACCCGAACCCGATGAGCACGATGACGTGGACCCGGCTGAGTTCGAGGCGGCGACCGCCGGGGAAGGCGACCAGGCGTCCGAGGCCGAGGCGCGGCTGCTGCAGGCCTTCCCGGGCGCCAGCGAGGTCGTCGACTAGGTGTACACCGGCCCCATCCGATCGCTCATCGACGAGCTCGGCCGTCTCCCGGGCATCGGGCCCAAGTCGGCGCAGCGCATCGCGTTCCACATCTTGAAGGTGCCGGGCGAAGACGCCCACCGCCTGGCCGAGGCCATCGTGGCGGTCAAGGAGCGGACCACGTTGTGCGAGGTCTGCTTCAACGTGGCCGAAGGCGGCGCGCTGTGCGCGGTCTGCAGCGACGACCGGCGCGACGGCGAGGTCGTCTGCGTCGTCGAGGACCCGCGCGACATCGCCGCCGTGGAACGCACCGGCTTCAAGGGCCGCTACCACGTGCTCGGTGGCGCGCTGAGCCCGCTCGACGGCATCGGCCGCGACCAGCTCCGCCTCCAAGAGCTGCAGGACCGGGTCGCCCAGGGTGCGATCCGCGAGGCGATCCTGTGCACCAACCCGACCATCGAGGGTGAGGCGACCGCCATGCAGGTGGCCAAGGAGCTGCAGCCGATGGGGGTGACCGTCTCGCGGCTGGCCAGCGGGCTCCCCGTCGGGGGCGACCTCGAGTACGCCGACGAGCTCACGCTCGGGCGTGCCCTCGAAGGGCGCCGGCCCCTGGAGGTCTAGGGCCCCGCGGCGGTCCCGTCAGAATTGCGCGATGCGGATCGCCATCGTCGGAGCGACGGGCCAGGTGGGTGTCGTCCTGCGCTCCATCCTGGCCGAACGCCGGTTCCCGGTGGAGTCCATGCGCTACCTCGCCTCGGCGCGCTCGGCGGGGACCACGTTGCCCTGGGCCGACACCGAGGTCGTGGTCGAAGACGCCGAGACGGCGGACCTCTCGGGCATCGACCTCGCCCTGTGCTCGGCCCCCGCCTCGCTCTCGCGCCGGCTGGCACCCCGCCTGGCCGCGGCGGGCGCGATCGTCATCGACAACTCATCGGCCTGGCGCATGGACCCCGACGTCCCGCTCGTCGTCCCCGAGGCCAACGCCGCCGCACTGCGCGCCATCCCCAAGGGGATCGTGGCCAACCCGAACTGCACGACCATGGTGGTGATCCCGGTCCTCAAGCCGCTGCACGACGAGGCCGGACTGAGCCGGGTGATCGTCTCGACCTATCAGGCCGTCTCGGGCGGCGGCGTCGACGCGGTGCGCGAGCTGGCCGAGCAGTTGGCCAAGACGGCCGACCGGGCCGCTGATCTCACCTTCGACGGCGGCGCCATCGACTTCCCGCCGCGCGAGGTCTACCCCGTGCCGATCGCCTACAACGTGATCCCGCTGCAGTTCACCATCGTCGACGACGGCTCGCTCGAGACCGACGAGGAGCGCAAGTACACCAACGAGGTGCGCAAGATCCTCGACATCCCCGAGCTCCCGCTGACCGCGACCTGTGTGCGCGTGCCGGTCTTCACCGGCCACTCCTCGTCCCTCATGTGCGAGTTCGAACGGCCCCTCAGCCCCGAGCGCGCCACGGAGCTCTTGCGCACGGCGCCCGGCGTCGAGCTGGCCGAGCTCCCGACGCCGCTCATGGCCGCCGGTCGCGACGTGTCCTACGTCGGCCGCATCCGGCGGGCCCAGGGCGCGCCGAATGCGCTCGCCCTCTTCGTCTCGGGGGACAACCTGCGCAAGGGCGCCGCTCTCAACGTGGTCCAGATCGCCGAGGAGCTCGTCGCGCTCCGGAGCTGACGGGCGCGGGTCTCAGTCCGGGCCGGCGGAGACGGGCTCGGGTCCCCCGACCACCAAGGTCGCCAAGCGGCGGGCCAGGTTGACCGCGTGATCGCCGAAGCGCTCGTAGAAACGCGCCACCATGGCCAGCTCGATCGCCACCGGCAACGGCATGGTGCCGGCGACCAGCTCGGCGGTGAGGGTGACATGGAGGTCGTCCAACTCGTCGTCGAGGTCGTCGATGGCGGTGGCGGCGTTGGCGGCGCGCTCGGCGAAGGCGTCCGCCGTCTCGCGCCAGATGGTCGTCGCCACCTCGCCCATGCGCTCGACCAGTCCGCGGCTGCGCGCCGACATCTCTGCCCCCAGGCCGCGGGCGGCCCGACGGGCGATGTGCTCGGCCAGGTCACCGTTGCGCTCGAGGTCGGGGAGCATGCGCAGGATCGCCACGTACTCGCGTCGCTCGTCGGCCGTGGTCTCGCCGTGGACCAGCTGCTGTTGCACGGTCCTCGAGATCTGGCCGATGAGCCGGTCGACCAGCTCGTCGCGCTTGACCAATTCCTTGGCGGCGTCGCGGTCGCCGGCCAGCAGGGCGTGGGTGGCGCCGGCGATGCCTTCGCCCACCAGCCCGAAGACCTGTGCGAAGAGCCGGTCGATCTCGTGGGGCTCGGGCATCGTGCGGGGCCACAGCGGCTGCTCAATGGCGAGGGGCCGGATCTGCTCCTCGATGGCCTCGTCCTGCGCGGCGCCACCGTCGATCGCGTCGTCCCTGTGGCGCTCGTGCGACGTGCGCTTCGTGGTCCCACCGAGCTTGAACGGCATCCTGGCAACGCTACCGGGTCGCCTCGCCGGCTGACGAGCCCTCGATCGCGGCGGCCGCGTGCCTGAGCACGTCATCGGCCGACACGACCCGCACGACCTGCAACGACCGATCCCCGGGCAGGCCGCACGGCATCCACGACCCTGTCACAGCCCACCGTTACCTTGGCCAAATGGTGATCGGAGCCGTCATCGGGCTCGCCGTGGGGCTCGCGATCGGGATCGTGTGGCACCTGTGGCGCAGCGCGCGCGACGCCACCGCGGCCCGCCTGGCCGAGAGCAGGCTGGCCGACGCGCGGTCCGCGCTGGCCGAGCAGGGTGCGCACCTCAAGGCGGTGAGGGACGCGGCCGCGGCGGCCGAGACCGCTCGTGCCGTCGCCGTGTCCGAGCGCGACCAGCTCGTCAGCTTCCAGAGAGAGGCCGCTCGGCGCGCCGAGGAGGAGCGCTCGCAGCTCGTCGGCGAGTTCGCCGAGCTCTCGGCCGAAGCGCTCGCCAAGAACAGCGAGCAGTTCTTGACCCTGGCGGAGACCCGGCTCGGTGAGGCGCGCACCGCGGCCCAGGGCGATCTGGCCCGCCGCCACGTCGCGATCGAGGAGTTGTTGAACCCGCTCAGCCAGACGCTGGACCGCTACGAGCGCCAGCTCCAGGCGATGGAGCTCGAGCGCAAGGGCGCGTACACGAGCCTCAACGAGCGGGTGGCCGCACTGCATGCGGGGCACGAGCAACTGCAGAAGGAGACTCGCAACCTGGTGACCGCCCTGCGGTCGCCCCAGACCCGCGGTCGCTGGGGTGAGATGACGCTGCGCAACACCGTCGAAGCCGCCGGGATGATCGAGCATTGCGACTTCGACGAGCAGCACTCGACGCCGACCGAGGACGGAACGGTCCGCCCCGACATGGTCGTGCGCCTCCCGGGCGGTGGGCGTGTGGTCATCGACGCCAAGGTGCCACTCGAGGCCTTCCTCCAGTTCACCGAAGCCGAGGACGAGACGGTCCGCAAGCAGATGCTCGACAAGCACGCCCGCCAGCTGCGCACACACGTCGACCAGCTGGCCAAGAAGGAGTACTGGAAGCACGTCGAGCACTCGCCGGAGTTCGTGATGGCCTTCATCCCGGGCGAGTCGCTGCTGGCCGCGGCCTGCGAGGCCGATCCGGGGCTCCAGGACCACGCACTGTCCAAGCGGATCGTGCTGGCCACGCCCAACACGCTCGTGGCCGCGCTGCGGACCATCGCGCTGTCGTGGCAGCAGGAGCGGCTGGCCGAGAGCGCGCGCCAGGTGCAGCAGCTCGGCGCCGAGCTCTACGAGCGTCTGCGCTCCATGACGGGCCACATGCAATCGCTCCAGCGCAGCCTCACGTCCAGCGTCGAGGCCTACAACAAGGCGATCGGCTCGCTCGAGTCGCGCGTCCTCGTGTCGGCCCGCAAATTTCCATCCCTCGGCGTCGTCGGCCGCGAGGCGCCCGAGATCGTCGAGCTGTCCCCGATCGAAGCGGCGCCCCGTCACCTCCAGGCCGTCGAATGGCTCGACGAGAGCGACGAGTCGGAGCCGACCATCGTGGTGCTGCCCGAAGGCGGCACCAGCACCGGCCACCCCGCCTGAGCAGCGCGGACCGGGCCGGCACCGGCGCCCCCGAGCACGGCGGGGCCGGCACAGCGGCGACGTACTCTGCCTCAGTGCTGCACGCCCACCGCTCGAATCGCGCCGACGACCTGGTGGCGCAGCTGGCCGGCCTGGTCGCGGTGCCGCTCGAGGACCCGATGGTCCCCGAAGTCGTGTCGGTCCCGACCCAGGGCATCGAACGCTGGCTCACGCAACGCCTGTCGGCGCATCTCGGGGCGCGGCCGGGTGAGCACGACGGGGTGTGCGCCAACGTCGCCTTCCCCTTTCCCGGCAGCCTGATCTCGGGCGCGCTGGCGCTCGCATCGGGGGTGCAACCGGCCGAGGACCCGTGGCTGCCCGAACGCGCCGTCTGGCCCTTGATGGAGGTCGTGGCGGAGCACTTCGACGACCCCTGGCTCGCACCGCTGGCCCAGCACATCCGCAACTCCGAGACGGTGGAGGAGTCGAAGCGCTTCTCGAGCATCCGGCACGTCGCCGACCTCTTCGACCGCTACGCCGTGCACCGCCCCGACATGCTCCAGCGCTGGGTCGCCGGGTCGAGCGGTCCAGAAGAGGCGGCCTGGCAGGTCCAGCTCTGGTTGCTGCTGCGCGAGCGCATCGGGCAGCCGAGCCCGGCCGAGCGCCTGGTCGACTCGTGCCGGCGCCTCCGCGACGAACCCGCGCTGCTCGCGCTCCCGCCCCGTCTCTCCCTCTTCGGGCTGACCCGCCTCGCCGCCAGCTACCTCGACGTGCTCGACGCCGTGGCCGCCGGACGCGACGTGCACCTCTTCTTGTTGCACCCCTCGCCCGTCCTGTGGGACCGCCTCGCCGACGAAGTGGGGCCGACGTCGCGCTTCCTCACCCGGGCGGCCGACCCGACGGCCGGCGCGGCGCGCAACCCGCTGCTGTCCTCGTGGGGCCGCGACGCCCGCGAGATGCAACTGGTGCTGGGCGCGGCCGTGCCCCACGGCGAGGAGGCGCCGGCGCCGGCCGCCGCGGCCGGCTCGACGATGCTGCGCCGGATCCAAGACGACGTCCGCCTCGACCGCGCACCGCCCGGCGTGGGAAGCGGACGCGACGACGACGCCCGCCCCCTGTCGGACTCCGACGACGACAGCATCCGGGTGCACTCGTGCCACGGCCGGGGGCGCCAGGTCGAGGTGTTGCGCGACGCCGTCCTGCACCTGCTCGAAGCGGACCCCTCGCTCGAGCCGCGCGACATCATCGTCATGTGCCCCGACATCGAGAACTTCGCGCCGCTGATCCAGGCGACCTTCGGCGAGCCACGACGCCGGCGACGGCGCGGTCGACCCGACGCGCGCGCTCGAGATCCGACTGGCCGACCGGTCCTTGCGTCAGACCAATCCCGTGATGGGCGTGCTGGCCGAGGTCCTCGAGCTGCACCAGCGCCCGGATCACCGCCACCGAGGTGCTCGACCTGGCCGGGCGCGAGCCGGTGCGCCGCCGGTTCGGGTTCAGCGACGACGACCTCTTCCGGCTCGAGGAGTGGGTCAACGGCGCCTTCGTGCGCTGGGGCTTCGACGCCGCGCACCGGAGCTCGTTCCAGCTGGCCGACATCGGCGCCAACACGTGGCAGGCGGGTCTCGACCGCATCCTCCTCGGCGTCGCGATGGCCGAGGAGCGCCAGCGCCTCTTCGGCGGTGCCCTGCCCCTCGACGACGTCGACAGCCGGGGACATCGACCTGGCCGGGCGCCTGGCCGAGTTCGTGGACCGCCTGCAGAGCCGCGCTCGACGACCTGGGCGGGACGCGCACCGTGGACGCCTGGGCCGACACCCTGGCGCGCATCGCCGACTCCCTGACCGCGACGACCTCCCGCGACGCGTGGCAGCGCTCACAGCTGGCGGCGGTGCTCGAGGAGCTCGTCGCCGAGGCGACGGTCGAGCGATGCGGTCAGCCCCGTCGAACTCAGCTGTGACGACGTCCGCTCCATCGTGGCCGACCGCCTGCAAGGGCAAGCCGACGCGTGCGAACTTCTGTACGGGGCACCTCACGGTGTGCACGCTCGTGCCGATGCGCTCGATCCCGCACCGGGTGGTGTGCCTCCTCGGGCTCGACGACGGGAGCTTCCCGCGCCACGTGGAGCGGGACGGCGACGACCTGACGGCGCGTGCGCCGCGGGTCGGGCGACCGCGACGTGCGCAGCGAGGATCGCCAGCTCCTGCTCGACGCACTGCTGGCGGCGCGCGACCACCTCGTCATCACCTACTCGGGCCGCGACGAGCGTTCCAACCTCCCGCGCCCGCCGGCCGTGCCCGTGGGCGAGCTGCTCGACGTCATCGACCACACGGTGCGGTCAGCGACGGGCCGCGCCCGCGACGCCGTCGTGGTGGCGCACCCCCTCCAGCCCTTCGACCGCCGCAACTTCGTGTCGGGCGAGCTGGTCGCGGGCGCGCCGTGGAGCTTCGACGCGCTGCACCTGGCCGGGGCCCGGGCCGCACTGACGCCTCGGCACGAGCGCGCCGTCGTTCCTCGCGCATTCCCTCGAGCCCTACGGCGGCGAGCTCCGTCGGCCTCGACCAGCTCGAGCGGTTCTTGCGCCACCCGGTCGCGCGCCTTCCTGCGCGAGCGGCTCGGAATCTCCTTGCGCAACAAGACGCGGGACTTCGAGGACGCCATCCCGATCGAGCTCGACGGGCTCGAGCGGTGGCAGGTCGCCGACCGCGTGCTGCAGGCCCAGCTGGCCGGGGCCAGCCAGGCGCTCGTGCCTGGACGGCGGAGCTGGCGCGCGGCGCGCTGCCGCCGGGGCAGCTGGCCGACGCCGTCCTCGACGACATCACCGGCGCGCTCGACGAGCTGGTGGCGCGCCGGGCAGAGCACGGCCGATCCCGTCTCGCTCGAAGTCCAGCTCGACCTGCCGGGCCGTGCTGGTCTCGTCGGCACCGTGGCCGGCGTGCGAGGCGACGTCGTCCACTCGGTGACGTACTCGAAGCTCGGGCCGGCGGCGCGCCTGCTGGCGTGGCTGCGCCTGCTGGCCCTGACCGCGAGCCTTCCCGACCGCCCCTTCGAGGCGTGCACCATCGGCAGGGGCCGCACCAACCGGTCCGACCATCTCGGTCGCCCGCGTCGGCCCGCTCGGGACGGACGAGGCCAGTCGGCTCGCCACGGCCGAGCGCCACCTGCGGCCCGTTGGTGGACCTCTTCGAGCGGGCGATGCGCGCACCCGTGCCGCTCTACCTCAAGACGTCGGCCGCCTGGGCCGAGGCGGTGGCCGCGGGGAGGGACCCGGCCGCGGCCGCCACCAGGACATGGACGTCGTCGTACGACTGCGACAACGAGGACAAGGAGCCCGAGCACGTGCTCGTCCTCGGATCGCGCCGCTGCCCTTCGACGACATGCTCGACGCAGTCCGGCGTGCCCGACGCGGAGGAAGGCGCCTGGGCGACGTCGGCAAGCCGACCCGCTTCGGCGCCTACGCGCAGCGGCTCTGGGACGGGCTGCTGGCGCACGAACAGGTGGTCGACCGGTGACGGCGACCACGGCAACGACGCGGGAGCGGCCCGCGGCGACTTCGAGGTCTGCGGGGATCTGCCCGACCGGCATGACCCTGCTGCAGGCCAGCGCGGGGACGGGCAAGACGTTCACCATCGCCGGCCTCGACCACCCGCTACGTCGCCGAGGGCATCCTGCCCATCGACCGGCTGCTCGTCATCACCTTCACGCGCATGGCGACGGGCGAGCTGCGCGAGCGGGTGCGCGAGCGGCTGGTCCGCGCCTACGACGGCCTGGTCGACGTGCTCGACGGCGCCGGCGGCCACGAGGACGACGAGATCGTGCAGCTGCTGGCGCAGGCGCCCGCCGCGGAGGTCGAGGCCCGGCGCGACCGCCTGGGCAAGGCCATCGCCGACTTCGACGCGGCCACCATCGAGACGACGCACGGGTTCTGCCTGCAGGTCCTCTACGGCCTCGGCACCGCCGGCGACGTCGACCGCGAGGTGACCCTGGTCGAGGACGTCAGCGATCTCATGGAGGAGGTCGTCGACGACCTCTACCTCCGCAAGTTCGCCACCCGGCCCAACCCGCTGAAGTTCACCCGTGCCGAGGCCATGGAGATCGCCACGTTCGTGCTCGACCATCCCGACGCCGACGTTGGTGCCGGCCCTGTCCCAGCGCCAGGACCCGCCCTCCATCCGCCGGCGCTTCGCCAAAGCGGTGCGCGAGGAGATGGAGCGAGCGCAAGCAGCGCCCGCAAGATCCTGACCTACGACGACGTGCTGCTCCGGCTGCGCACGACCCTGGCCGACCCCGAGCGCGGCCCGGCGGCCTGCGCCCGTCTGCGCGAGCGCTACGACGTCGTCCTGGTCGACGAGTTCCAGGACACCGACCCGGTGCAGTGGGAGATCATGCAGCGCGGCCTTCGGCCAGGCGTGACTCGACCCTCGTGCTGATCGGCGACCCCAAGCAGGCGATCTACGCCTTCCGGGGGGCCGACGTGCACGCCTACCTGCTGGCGCCACGAGGCGGTCCGACTCGGAGTGGACGCTCGGACGTCAACTGGCGCAGCGACCAGGCGCTGCTCGAGGCCTACGACGCGCTCTTCGGCGACGCGCAGCTGGGCTACGCCGACATCGCCTACCGCCCCATCCGCGCCGCCGCGGCCAACCAGCGAGCCGCGGCTCGTCGGCGCGCCCGAGCCGGCGCCGCTCCGGTTGCGGATCCTGCACGCCGACGACGGTCTCGTCCCGCTCACGGCCAAGCAGGGCCAGCCGAACAAGCGCCGAGGCGCGCGGCGCTGATCGCCACGCGACCTGGCCGGCGGACGTCGTGGCCGCTGCTGACGGCGCGACCCGAGACTCATCGTGCGGCGCCGCGACGGGACGGAGGCCGAGCGCAGGTCCGCGCTGCATCCGGGCCACATCGCCGTGCTCGTGCGGGCCAACTCGCACGCGATGCTCGTGCGCGACGCGCTGCACGCGGCCGGCGTCCCGGCCGTGATCGGTGGCGCGGGCTCGGTGTTCGCGCACCGAGCCGGCCCAGGAATGGCTGCGCCTGCTCGAGGCGCTCGAGCGCCCGACGGCGCGCGACCGGGCCTCGCTGGCCGCGCTCACCTGCTTCGTCGGCTGGACGGCCGAGCGAGGTGGCGACGGCACCGGAGGAGGCGTGGGAGGACCTGCACTGGTCGCTGCACCGGTGGGCGGCCCTGCTGCGCGACCAGGGGGTGGCCTCGCTGTTCGAGACGGTGAGCAGCGCGCACGGGACGTCCCCGGCCGCGTGCTCGAGCCGACCGTCGGGCGAGCGCTTCATGACCGACCTCCGGCACATCGCCCAGCTCCTCCACGAGGCCGGGGTGTCCGAGGGCCTCGGCCCGACCGCCATGGCCACCTGGCTGGGCCGGCGCATCCACGACGCCGAACGCGACGCGGACAACGAGGAGCGGGCCCGGCGCCTCGAATCCGATGCCGAGGCGGTCCAGGTCATCACCATCCACCGCAGCAAGGGCCTCGAGTTCCCCGTCGTCTACTGCCCCTACGCCTGGGACGGCTACGCCAAGGCCCGCGACGTGCCCGGTGTTCCACGACCCCGCCAACGCCAACCGGCGCACGATCGACGTCGGCCACGACGGGCAACGAGTTCGCACGCGCACCAGAAGCTCGAGATCGAGGAGGGGCGCGGGGAGGACCTGCGCCTGCTCTACGTCGCGCTGACCCGGGCCCGGCACCAGGCCGTGCTGTGGTGGGCCGGCGCCTCGGACAGCCAGCACTCGCCGCTGGCGCGCCTGCTCTTCGATCGCGACCCCGAGCGGCGTCGTCCCGCCGTACGGCGCGAGCGACACGCAGCGACGCGGCCGTCGAGGCGGCCGGCCCGGCGCTCGGGTCGCACGGGTGGCGGTCGAGCGGGTGGGTCCGCCTGCGCCGCGTGCGGTGGCAGCCGACGACGAGGCGCGCCGCCGGCGCTCGAGGCGGCACGCTTCGACCGCTCCCTCGACACCGAGTGGCGCCGGGCCTCGTACTCGAGCATCACGCGCGCCGCGCACGACCAGCCGGCCATCGGGAGCGAGCCCGAGCCGGAGCTCGGCTGACCTCGGACGAGGAGGATCGTGCTCGCGCGCCGGCGCTCGCCGCCCGAGGCGACCACGCTCGCCGACGGCCGGAGGCGACGCGGTCGCGTCCCCTCGGGCTGGCTGCCATGCCGGGCGGGGCGCTGGTCGGCACCGTCGTGCACAGCGTCTTCGAGCGGACCGACTTCGACGCGCCGGACCTCACCGCCGCGGTCGGCGACGGCGCTGCCCACGGAGGTCACCTGGCGCAACGTCGACCTCGGGGACACCGACGCGGTCGTGGCCGGGCCTGTGCGCCGCCATCGAGTCGCCGCTCGGGCCGCTCGCCGGACGGCGTCCGCCTGCGCGACGTGGCGCGCAGCGACCGCCTGGACGAGCTGTCGTTCGAGATCCCGCTCGTCGGCGGCGACGACGCCGAGCGCCACGCCTGCACGTCGGCGCCGTGGCCGACCTGCTCGAGGCGCACCTGCCCGCGGGCGACCCGGTGCTCGCTACGCGCCGCGCCTGCGCGACCCGTCGCTCGGCGGCGTCCTGCGCGGGTACCTGACCGGCAGCCTCGACCTCGTCTTCCGCCTGCCGCGGCGACCGTTTCGTCGCTGGCCGACTACAAGACGAACCGGCTCGGCGCGCCCGACGAGACGCTCACGGCCTGGCACTACCGGCCCGAGGCGGTGCAGGCCGAGATGGTGGCGGCGCACTACCCGCTCCAGGCCCTGCTCTACTGCGGTGGCGCTGCACCGCTACCTGCGCTGGCGGCTGCCGGGCTACGAGCCCGAGCGCCACCTCGGCCGGCGTCCTCTACCTCTTCGTCCGCGGCATGAGCGGCGACGCGAGCCGCACGACGTATCGACGGCGCAGCGCCCTGCGGCGTGTGGTCCTGGCGTCCGCCGGCCGCGCTGGTCGAGGCGTTGAGCGACCTCTTCGACGCGGGGCCGCACCGTGACGGTCGCTCGAGAGCCTCGACGCCTTCGACGCCGACGATGCGTCGCTCGGCCGCGTCGGGCCCGCTGCACGACTTCAACCAGGCCGGGTCCTCTCGCCCTCCGACGTGCACGTCGCCCTGCGGCTCGCCCGGCTCGGTGCGCGTCGCCGACGACGACGTCGTGGCTCGGCGCCGCCTTGGCGGCACGCGCACCACGCCTCGGCCACGTCTGCGTGGACCTGGCCACGATCCGCGACACGGCGAGCAGCGACACCGACACCCCGGCCGACCTCGCGGCGCTGCCCTGGCCCGATCCGGCCGAGTGGATCGAGCCGACTGGCCGGCAGCGCCCTGGTCGGGCGAGGACCGCCCGCTGCACCTGGCCGGGACGACCCTCTACCTCGACCGCCTCTGGCCCGACGAGCGCCAGGTCGGCGCACGACCTGCGCGGCGCGGGCCTCGATGCCGGCCGCCGGGGTGGACCACGAGCGTCCTCGCGGCGGGCCTGGCCGCTCTCTTCGACGGGCGCCGACGCGCCCGATCTCCAGCGCATGGCCGCGGCGGCCGCCGTCGTGCGCCGGGTGTCGGTGCGTCGCCGGCGGCCCCGGCACGGGCAAGACGCGCGACGGTGGCGCGGGTGCTGGCGCTGCTCGACGAGCAGGCGGCGGCGCCGGGCCGGCCGCCGCCGCGATGGCCCTGGCCGCGCCGACCGGCAAGGCGGCGGCGCGGCTCGAGGAGGCGGTGCGCGACGGGTGCCGACGACCATGGCGGTCGACGACGCAGTGCGGGAGCGGCTGCGGTCCCTCACGGGCCAGACCCTGCACCGCCTCCTCGGCTTCAACCCGGGCAACCGGACGCCGCTTCCGCCACAACCGCCTGAACCGGCTCCCCTTCGACGTGGTCGTGGTCGACGAGACCTCAATGGTGTCGCTCTCGCTCATGGCGCGTCTGGTCGAGGCGGTGCGGCCCGACGCCCGCCTGATCCTGGTGGGCGATCCCGAGCAGCTGGCCTCGGTGGAGGCCGGCGCCGTGCTGGGTGACATCGTCGGCCCGGCGTCGCGCGGCCTCTGCATGCGACGACGCCGCCCGGACGCGGCTGGCCGCGGTCACGCGGCCACGACGGTGCCCGCGACGGCGTGGGCCCGGGCCGGCACGCCATCGGGGACGGCATCGTCGTCCTGCTCCAGAGGTGCACCGCTACGGGGGTGCCATCGCCGACCTGGCCGAGGCGATCCACCGAGGGCGACGCCGACGGCGGCGATGGCGGTGCTCGGACGCGGCGAGACGAACGTCGAGTGGATCGACGGCCGACGCCGACCGATGTCGCGGCGGCTCGGCCGGCGACGCGCTCGGCGCCGTGCGCGCCGCGGCGGTCGAGAGCGGGCGGGCCTGATCGAGGCCGCCCGGGACGGTCGACGCCGCCGCGGCCATCGAGGCGCTCGGCCGCTTCCGCCTGCTCTGCGCCCACCGCCGCGGGCCCGAGGGCGTCGGCGGCGTGGATGCAGCACGTCGAGACCTGGCTCCGCGCCGAGGTCGAGGGGCTTCGCCACGGGGGACGACTGGTACGTCGGCCGCCCGCTCATCGTGACCGAGAACGACTACGCGTTGCAGCTCTTCAACGGCGACACCGGCGTCGTGGTCGGCGGCGGGCGACGGGCGCTCGGTCGCCGCCTTCGAGCGCGGCGGCGACATCGCCGAGGTCAGCCCGACCCGGCTCGCCGCCGTCGACACCGTCTATGCCATGACCGTGCACAAGAGCCAGGGCTCCCAGTTCGACACCGTTGCGTTCCTCGCTCCCGAGCGCGGACTCCCGACTGCTCACCCGCGAGCTGCTCTACACCGCGGTGACCCGGGCCCAGGAGCGACTGATCCTCGATCGGCAACCGAGGAGTCGCATCCGGGCCGCGATCGAGCGGCCGATCGCCCGGGCGTCGGGGCTGCGCCACGCCCTGTGGGGCGCGCCGCCTTGAGACCAGGGCGCGTCATCGTGACCCCTGTGGCGTCACCATCCTCCAACGCCGATTTCCCCTCTCTTAGGCTCCCCGGCGAGCTGAAAAGCCCTGGTCTCACGCCAATGACAGCCTTTTCACAGCGTGGATTCAGGGTACTGTCCCATGATGTGAGTCTGACATGACTCCGTAACAATTGGGGTCCGAGCGGAAGAACAAAGGGTGAGGATGAAGATTCTGGTTCTCGGAGGGGACGGCTACCTCGGTTGGCCCACCGCCCTGCACCTGTCGGCCCGGGGCCACGACGTCACCATCGTCGACAACCTCGTGCGCCGCGAGTACGACCGCGAGATGGGGGTCGACAGTCTGGTGCCCATCGCTCCGCTGCAGGACCGGGTGACGCGTTGGGAGCAGGTCTCCGGTCACGCCGTCAACGTCCGCATCGGCAACCTGACCGACGCCGCCTTCACCTACGGGGTCATCGCCGAGACGCAGCCCGACGACGATCGTGCACTTCGGCGAGCAGCGTTCGGCGCCCTACTCCATGATCGACCGCGAGCACGCCGTCTACACGCAGGTGAACAACGTCGTCGGCAACCTGAACGTCATGTACGCCATTCAGGAGACCAACCCCGACATCCACCTCGTGAAGCTCGGCACGATGGGGGAGTACGGCTACCCCAACATCGACATCGAAGAGGGCTTCATCGAGATCACCCACAAGGGCCGGACCGACGTGCTGCCCTACCCCAAGCAGCCCGGCTCCTTCTACCACCTGTCCAAGGTGCACGACAGCCACAACATCATGTTCGGCTGTCGTATCTGGGGCCTGCGGGCAACCGACCTGAACCAGGGCATCGTCTACGGCCAGTCGACCGACGAGACCGACCTCGACCCCGTGCTGGCCACCCGCTTCGACTACGACGGCGTGTTCGGCACCGTGCTGAACCGCTTCTGCGTGCAGGCCGTCACCGGCCACCCGCTCACCGTCTACGGCGCGGGTGGGCCAGACCCGCGGCATGCTCAACATCCGCGACACGCTGGCCTGCGTCGACCCTCGCCATCGAGAACCCCGCCGAGCGCGGCGAGTTCCGGGTCTTCAACCAATTCACCGAGTCCTTCTCCGTGCGCGACATGGCCCAGATGGTCAAGCGGGTCTGCTCCGACGAGGGTCGACATCGCCGAGGGCCTGGCCAACCCGCGGGTGGAGAACGAGGAGCACTACTTCCACGCCGCCAACACGAAGCTGCTCGACCTCGGCCTCCAGCCGCACCTCCTGACCGACGAGGTCATCACGCGACATGCTCGAGCTGGTGGAGCAGCACCGCGACCGGGTCGACGTCCGGGCCATCGCCCCGACCGTGCAGTGGCGTTCGAGCGCCAGCACCCTGACCACGGCCGACGACGCCGGGCGATTCCGGCGTTCCTCGCGGTCTAGAGGCCGGCCTGTACCTGTAGCTTGTCGTGGCGATGTCGCCACGAAGGCCCCGCCGACGCTCCCGCCGTCGGTCATCGGCCCGGCCCGTCCTGCTGCTCGTCGCTGCGGTGATCGTGCTGGCGCTGGTCATCGGAGGCCTGACCCAGGTGTCGAGCCAGTCGCAGGGCTACGACGCCAGCGTCGGCCCGCGCCCTGGCGGTCGCAGGGCACCGTGGTGGCGGACCAGTCCAATGCGACGTCGGTGCAGGTGCGCAAGCTCGTCAACGACATGCCGGACCAGACACCGCCAGCAGCTCGAGGTCGATCTGGACTGCCGCGGTGGACCAGACGGCCGCCGAATCGACCACCGCCACGCTGGCGGCGCACGTCCGAGCCCGCTCGGTTCGACCGCCTCCGAGTTCTCCAGGCGGTGTTCGCCGACCGGGCGCAGGCGATGGTGCAGCTGCGGGCCGCGCTCGACGCGTACCTCGGCATGGAACCGATCCCGAGCAACGGCGCCCCCGCCGCCGGGACGGAGCAGGCGGGGACGCCGGCCCTGCTCTCGGCCACCCAGGCGACCAATCGCATTGCCGCCGCCGGCGCGCTGTTGTCGCGTTCCGACGCGCTGTACCGCTCGGTGCGGCGTTCGCTGGCCGCGGGCAACGGCCACGTCCGGCTGCCCTCCTCGGTCTGGGTGGCCAACCCCCAGGTGTGGCGCCTCGGGACGGTGGCCGCCCAGGTCGACCTGGTGGCCACGTCCCCGACGCTGGCCGTGACGCACTACGTCGTCATCAGGACGACGCGCCTCGTCCCACCTGCGCTGCCCACCGCCCAGGGCGCGGCGGCCAACGTCTCGACCCTCAGCCCGACGCACTCGGTCGCCACCACGGTCGTGCTGGCGAACCAGGGCTCGGTCGACGAGCCGCACGTCTCGGTCCGCTTCTCCATGGCGAACCAGTCGAACGGCGCCACCGCAACCCACGTCGAACGGACGTCGTTGGCACTCGACGGCTCGGTCGCACTGCCGGCGGTGACCTTCAGCGTGAAGCCGGGGACCCTCTACACCTTGACGGTCCAGATCGTCCTGCCGCCCGGACAGACCGACAGCGTGGGCACCGTCGTCCAGCAGGCACTCGCAGGTCGCGCCGGCCACCTGAGCGAGTCCCTCACCGGGTGCTGCGGCACCCGGCCGCGTGTCGACCGGCCTCGCGAGCTGGTCATAGGATCGGGAACGCACCGAATTCAGGAATTGGAGGCGCTTCTCGTGGCCGAGAGCATCACGATCACGGACAATCGCTCAGGCGAGTCCATGGAGATCCCGATCGTCAACGGCGGGGTCTCGGCCGAGGAGTGGGCCAAGCTGCTCCCCGGGGTCTGGTTCTTCGACCCCGCGTTCATGTCCACCGCGGCGTGTGAGAGCGCCATCACCTATCTCGACGGCGACGCCGGCATCCTGCGTTACCGGGGCTATCCCATCGAGCAGCTGGCCGAGAGCTCCACCTATCTCGAGGTGGCCTACCTGCTGCTGAACGGCGAGTTGCCCAACGAGGAGCAGTTCTCCTCTTGGAAACACGACGTCACGTACCACACCTTCATCCACGAGAACGTCCGCAAGCGCTTCCTCGAGGGCTTTCACTACGACGCGCACCCCATGGGCATGCTGGTGTCCGCCGTCGCCGCCCTGTCGACCTTCTACCTCGACGCCAAGGACATCTTCGACCTCGATTCCCGCGACAAGCAGATCATCCGCCTCATCGCCAAGATGCCCACGCTGGCCGCGGCAGCCCACCGTTTCAGCGTCGGGATGCCCTTCGTCTACCCCGACAACACCCTCGACTTCGCGCCGAACTTCCTCTCCATGCTCTGGAAGGTGGCCGAGCCCCGCTTCGAGGCCGATCCCGTCCTGGCCCGGGCGCTCGACGTCCTCTTCATCCTCCACGCCGACCACGAGCAGAACTGCTCGACCACCGCCATGCGGGTCGTCGGCTCGTCGCACTCGGACCCCTACTCGTCGACTGCCGCGGCCGCCGCCGCGCTCTACGGGCCACGCCACGGCGGCGCCAACGAGGCCGTCATCCGCATGCTGACCGAGATCGGGAGCATCGAGAACGTGCCCGACTTCATCGCCATGGTCAAGGCCGGGACGGGCGGCCAACGGCTGCAGGGCTTCGGCCACCGGGTCTACAAGAGCTACGACCCGCGGGCCAAGATCATCAAGCAGACGGCGGACGAGGTCTTCGAGGTGACGGGCAAGAACCCCCTGCTCGACATCGCGTTGAAGCTCGAGGAGATCGCGTTGAACGACGAGTACTTCACCTCGCGGCGGCTCTACCCCAACGTCGACTTCTACTCGGGCCTCATCTACCAGGCGATGGGCTTCCCGCTCGAGATGTTCCCCGTCCTCTTCGCCATCCCGCGTACGGCGGGCTGGCTGGCGCACTGGCAAGAGATGCTCGACCAGGAGTCGAAGATCGCCCGGCCTCGTCAGCTCTACATCGGCCCCGAAGAGCGCAACTACGTCCCCATCGAGGCGCGCTAGGCGCCCCGAGCTCTTGCGCGGCGGGCACGTGCTCGCGCACCCGGAGCAGGCCCTCTTGGACGAGTGAGACGCAGAGCCGACCCTGGCGGTCGTAGAGGAAGCCGCGGGCCAGGCCGCGACCGCCGGCCGCCGCCGGCGAGTCCATGTCGAAGAGCATCCACTCGTCGACGCGAAACGGACGGTGGAACCACATGCAGTGGTCGAGGGTCGCCCCCATGAAGTTGGTGTCGTCCCAGCGGACGTCGTGGGGCCCGAGCACCGTGTCGAGCATCGACATGTCAGAGGCGTAGGCCGCGATGCAGGCATGGAGCAGCGGGTCGTCGGGGAGCGACCCGTCGGCCCGGATCCAGAGGCGCTGGTAGGCCTCGCCCGCTCCCTGGCGGTGCCAGGGCAGTTCGCCGATGTGGCGCTGGTCGATGGGATGGGGCCGGTCGAACCAGTCGACCAGCTCCTCCTTCCACGGCTCCAGGCGCTCGAAGAGCGTGGCAGCTCTTCGGGCGGCGGGACCTCGGGCATGGGGAACTCGTGTTCGAGGCCCTCCTCGAGTGTCGTGGAAGGAGGTCTCGAGGTTGAAGATGGCCCGCCCGTGCTGAATGGCCACCACGCGCCGCGTGGTGAAGGAGCGGCCGTCGCGGATGCGGTCCACCTCGTAGAGGATCGGGACGGTCGGGTCGCCCGGGCGCAAGAAGTACGAGTGCAACGAGTGCACCCGACCGTGCTCGACCGTGCGTCCCGCCGCCATCAAAGCCTGGCCCGCGACCTGGCCGCCGAAGACGCGCTGGCGTTCTTCGTCGAGTTGGGTGCCCCGGAAGATGTTGACCTCAATGGGCTCGAGATCGAGCAGGTCGACCAGGAAGTCGAGGGAGGCGCTCATGCGCCCATGTTCGCAGGCCGCCGGTGCGGGCGTCGGCAGACACGACGGCGCGAGCCCCGCTACCCTGCGGCGGCGTGACAGCGGCCAGCCCAGACGAAGCGATGCCCGACCTCGTGTTCCCCGAGGGGTTCACCTGGGGCGTGGCCACGGCGGCGCACCAGATCGAAGGCGGCAACGTCAACAACGACTGGTGGGACTGGGAGCACAACCCCGCCTCGGGAACGCTCGAGCCCAGTGGCGACGCCTGCGACTCCTTCCATCGCTGGCGTGAGGACATCGGGCTGGTGGCCGACATGGGCCTGGGCGCGTACCGCTTCTCCCTCGAGTGGAGCCGCATTGAGCCCGCCGAGGGGGAGTTCTCCCTGGCCGCCCTCGAGCACTACCGCCGGATGTGCGCGGCGTGCCGAGGCGCCGGCATCGTCCCGGTCGTCACGTTCCACCACTTCACCTCGCCGCGCTGTGGCTGGCGGCGCGTGGCGGGTGGGAGGCCCCCGACGCCCCCGAGCGTTTCGCCCGCTACGTGACCCGGGCCGCCGCGTACCTGGGCGACCTCGTCGGGTGGGCGTGCACGATCAACGAGCCCAACGTGGTGTCGGTCATGGGGTACTTCCAAGGCGAGTACCCACCAGGGGTCAAGGAGGACTTCGGTGCGCTACGCGGCGGTGAACGAGGCGATGGTCCGCGCCCACCGCCTGGCCGTCGACGCCCTGCGCGCCGGTCCGGGCGACTTCCCGGTCGGCCTGACGCTCTCGATGGCCGAGATCACGGCCGAGGAGGGCGGTGAATCGCTGCGCGACGCGGCCGAGGAAATGCTCGAGAACATCTTCTTGCGGGCCACCGAGGGCGACGACTTCGTCGGCGTGCAGTGCTACACCCGCATGCACTTCGGGCCCGAAGGACTGGCGCCCAACGATCCCGACGTTCCGCTCACCCAGATGGGCGACGAACGCTGGCCCCAAGCGGTGGAGCACACGGTGCGCCGCGCCGCCGCCGTAAGCGGCCGTCCCGTGGTCGTGACCGAGAACGGGATCGCCACGGCCGACGACACCGAGCGCATCGCGTTCGTGGCCGACGCGTTGCGCAGCGCCCACCGCTGCCTCGAAGAGGGGATCGACCTGCGTGGCTATTTCGTGTGGAGCCTGCTCGACAACTTCGAGTGGCACCTGGGCTACGGGCCCAAGTTCGGCCTGGTGGGGGTCGCCCCGGGGACCTTCGAACGCCGTCCCAAGCCGAGTGCCCATTGGTTCGGCGAGGTGGCCCGGACGAACCGGTTGCCCCGGGCGGGGACCTAGGCGCTCGATTGGTCCCTCCGCTAGGGTTGCCGCCGTGCCGTTTCCCGTGTTCGGGGCTCAGCTGGTGACTGCGAGCCGCTCGTGAGCAGCCAGGGCGGGCACCCTCCGCTCAAGCACATCTGGGCGTCCGACGAGCCGCTGGTCACGCGGATCCGCCTGATGATGGCTCACCCCTCGAGCGTGAAGCTGATCAAGTACGCCGGCGTCTCGGTGATCTCGACCGCCGTGTCGCAGATCACCTTGCTGTTGACCTTCGGCATCTTCCACGTGATGTCCGAGGTGCCGGCCAACCTCCTGGCTAACGTGCTGGCGACGGTTCCCTCCTACACGCTCAACCGGCGCTGGGTCTGGGGTAAGAGCGACCGTTCTCATTTCTGGCGCGAAGTCGTGCCGTTCTGGGTCCTCTCCTTCATCGGTTTGGCCTTCTCCAGCGTGGCCGTCTACCTCGCCGGCTCGCTTCGCCCGCGACCACGCCTTGAGCCATGCGGCCACCTCGCTGTTGGTGAACGCGGCCAACCTGATGTCCTTCGCCATCTTGTGGATCGTGAAGTTCATCGTCTACAACAAGCTCTTCCACATCGACCCGATCGAGTACGAAGAGCACCACGCCGAGAAGGTTGCCGCCGCGGTGTCGGATCCCGACGAGGTCGTGCGTGTCGGCGCTCAGGCCGCCGACGACGAGCATCGTCCGCCCGACGACGACGGCGAGACCTCGGCCGTATCCTGAAGTCGCGCGCAGGTGCCGTCGACGGGACGGCTCCCGACGGGCCGGCGTCAGTCGCGGAAGTTGTTGAACTGCAGGGGGATCCCGAAGTCCTCCGCCTTGCACTTGGCGATGACCTCTTGCAGATCGTCGCGCTTCTTGGCGGTGACACGAAGCTGGTCACCCTGGGTCTGCGACGACACGCCCTTGAGGCCGAGGTCCTTGATGAACTTGTTCAGCCGCTTGGCGTGATCCGATGAGATCCCGGCCCGGATGGCCACCTTCTGGCGGGCGGTCCCCTTCTGGGCCTCCTCGATCTTCGCGGCATCGAAGGCCTTGAGCGAGACCTGGCGCTTCACCAGCTTCTCGTCGAGCACCTGATGGAGCGCCCGTAGCCGGTCCTCGGTCGAGGAGCGCAGCACCAGTTCGTTGTCCCCCAGTTCAATGGCCGAATCGGTGTTCTTGAAGTCGAATCGGGTGGCCGCCTCCCGGTTGGCCTGGTCCACCGCGTTGCGCACTTCTTGCATGTCGACTTCCGAGACGATGTCAAAGGTGGGCATGTGGCCAGCGTACCGGCGCCATCTGCCGCTCCGGGGTGGCCGGCCCGGCTAATCTCGGCCGCTGCGGGTCGGTGTCCGAGTGGCCAAAGGAAGCAGGCTGTAAACCTGCCGGTTAACACCTACGGAGGTTCAAATCCTTCCCGGCCCACCACGTGGCTCCGCACGCCGTTCCCGGGCGCTCCCTTGCCTCCCCGGAACCTGCCGTTACAATGCCGTGTCAGATCCATTGCGGGAACAAGGCTCCCCGCGCGCAGGTCCCCCCTGTTTGCTCCGGGATGGAGCGCCCGGACTCATCAAGCGAGATTGACAGCCCCGTGTTGGACGACACAGTGACGCCAACTTCACAACCGGTCCTCGACCGGGTGTCGCCGCGCCTCCGGCGCATCTCCGCTGGGGCCGACGCCTTGCGGTTGCGCATCTCGCCCCGCATCACGATGACCGAGCGCGTCGAGGCGCGGGCGGGCGACTCGGACGACTGGTCCTTCCTGCGCCGCCCCGCCATCTTGGGCTTCGTCGCCGTCCTCTCCATCTGCCTCGGCGCGTCGTTGCCGAGCTCACCGTTCAAGCTCGAGATCGGCGGGACCTGGTTCTTCGGCGTGTCCGACTGGCCGACCACCACCCTCATGCTCCCGGGTGTCGTCGCGGTCTATGGCGGCATGATCCTGTTCGTACGCGTCTGGTTCGGTCTCTATCAGACGTTGCGGCTCCGCCCGGGCGTCCCGATCCGACAGCTTTCGTACATGCTCGCCCTGTGGATCGTGCCGCTGCTCGTGGTCGCCCCGCTCTTCAGCCGGGACGTCTTCTCCTACGCCGCCCAGGGCGAGATGATGAGCCACCACATCAACCCGTATCACTACGGGCCGGGCACGATCGGCTCGGGACAGTACGTCTCGGGTGTGGATCCGTTGTGGGCCAACACGCCGGCTCCCTACGGGCCTCTTTTCCTGATGCTGGCCGGCTGGTCCGCCTCGCTCAGCCTGCACAACGCGTTGGTCACCGTCTTCTTGCTGCGGCTCCAATCGGTTGCGGGCATCGCGCTGATCGCCTACTGCATCCCCAAGCTGGCCCGCTCGTTCGGCCGTGACCCCGGCCCCGCGTTCGTGCTCGCGGTGCTCAACCCGCTGACGCTGCTCGCACTCGTCGGGGGCGCGCACAACGACGCCATCATGGTCGGCCTCTTGCTGGCCGGGGTGACGGCGGCGCGCGCCCAGCATCCGGTGTGGGGTGTCGTCCTGTGCGCGCTGGCGGCATCCATAAAAGTGCCGGCCGCCATCGGCATCGTCTATGTGGCGTGGGACTGGGCGGGGCCGTTCGCCGACTGGCGCCTGCGCGCCCGCGCCCTGTTGCGCGCCGGCCTGGTCACCCTCGCGGTGATGGGCTTTCTCTCATTGGTGTCGGGTCTCGGCTGGGGCTGGATCGCCAACCTCGGCACGCCCGGCACGGTGCGCTCGTGGATGGCGCCGGCCACCGCGGTGGGCCTGCTCATCAGCGGGACGTCGCATGCGGTCGGCATCGGGGTCGGGCTGGGCGGCGTGCTGACCCTGACCCGGGCCATCGGCCTGATCTCGGCCGCGGTCATCGCCGTCTACTGCCTGCGCAACCGGGAGCGCCTAGGGGTGCTGGGCGCGCTCGGCATCACGATGATGGCCTTCGTGCTCCTGGGCCCGGTGGTCCAGCCGTGGTACCTGACGTGGGGGATCATCCTGGTGGCGCCGATTGCCGCCGGCCGCACCCTCTACGTCGTGCTCGGCCTGTCCACGGTGGCTCCCTTCATCGGGCTCACCGGCGGCACCGAATTGTTGAACGAGCTGGTGCACACCGACCCGGCGAGCATGGTCCTCGCCGTCATGGTGCTGTGGGCCGTGGTCATCGTCCCCCTCGGCAGCTGGACGACCTCGTGGCGCCTCGACCGCTCCCGGCTGCCCGGGCCGCTCGCCCCCACGGGCGCGGCCGCTCTCGAGTCCTGACCCCTCGCTGACCCGGGGCCGGCGCGGGCCATACGGGCTCCGCGCTCCTACAGCAGGCGCTGGAGTTCGACGACGTCGAGCCACTGGCGGTGCTTGCGGCCGACCTCGCGCTCGACGCCGACCAGCTCGAAGCCGGCGGCTCGATGCAGCCCGATGGAGGTCTCGTTGTGCCCGGCAATGCGGGCGATCACCGAGTGGAAGCCATGGGCCGAGGCCAGGACGAGCAGCTCGGCCAGGAGGGCCTTGCCCACCCCCTTGCCGCGCTGGGCCCGGTCGACGTAGACGGAATTCTCGGCGGTCGCCGAATAGCCCGACCGCTCGCGGAAGGAAGAGAGCGACCCGAAGCCCAGCACCACCTCGCCGTTCGCCCCGAAGGGACCGGCCGCGCCGGGTCCGGGGTCCTCGGTGGCCACCAGGGCCGGGTGCACCCCGCTGTGCTCGAGGATCCAGGTCTCCTGCTCGGCTTGGCTGCGAGGGACCATGTCGAAGGTGTTGGTGCTGTCGAGGACCTCGACGTTGTAGATGCTCGCGATGGGGTCGGCGTCGGCGACCTCGGCCAATCGGATCCGCATCCGTCGATGGTACTGTCGACCTGGCAAAACCGGGGGAGCGGCGGCACCGCACAGCCGGCCCTGACTATCATTGACCGCTCGCGGAAGGTAGCCGCGGCGCCCCCTTAGCTCAGTCGGCAGAGCACAGCCATGGTAAGGCTGGTGTCGTCGGTTCGATTCCGACAGGGGGCTCGCCCATGGCGGCGTAGCTCAGTTGGTCAGAGCACACGGCTCATAATCGTGTTGTCGCGGGTTCGAGTCCCGCCGCCGCTACCAGGCCCGGGGAAGGTCCCGGGTGAGACCAGGAAGGATTGCTGTGGCCAAGAACGAGAAGAGGGTCCAGGTGACGCTGGCCTGCGAAGTCTGCAAGCGGCGGAACTACATCACGACCAAGAACAAGCTGAACGACCGCGAGCGGATCGAGATGAAGAAGTTCTGCCGCTGGGACCGCCAGCACACCCTCCACAAGGAGACCCGCTGAGCCAACCGAGGCCTGCCGGTGCTACTCTGGCAGGTCGATCCCCAGGTCAGGGGGAAGAACCACCTGCTTGAGGGCAACCGAAGGCACCCCACCGAGGGCAGTAGCTCAACTGGTAGAGCACCGGTCTCCAAAACCGGCGGTTGGGGGTTCGAGTCCCTCCTGCCCTGCTCCGGACGTAGCTACCCGAGAACGAACAACGCAAAGCGAGAGCCGTGAACCGCGAAACCAAGCGCATGATGCAGCGCCAGGGCCAGATGGAGGCCGATGGGTCTCCGTCGACGCGGCGCGCGCCTGCGGGAGCGGCGACCAAGACGCCGCGCCAGACCAAGGGCGGCGCACCCGTTCGCCGGCGCTCCACGCCCGTTCAGTTCGTCCGCGAGGTGCGCGACGAGATGCGCCAGGTCGCCTGGCCGTCGCGGGCGGAGCTCATCAACTACACGTCGGTCGTGTTGACGACGCTCGTCATCATGATCAGCCTGATCTTCGTGCTGAACCTTGCCTTCGGGAAGCTCATCACCCTCCTCTTCACCAAGTAGGACCCGTATGAGCGATATGACGCATTCACAGGCAGAAGAAGCACTCGCGAGCGGCGACGAAGAAGACGTCGCCGAGGCCGTCGAGGCTGAGCGCGAGGAAGCTGAGGCGGCACCCGAGGAGGCAGCTATGAGCACAAATTCGACTGAGGACGTGCTCGACGACGTCGCCACCGAGGACGAGGCCGAGCTCGAGGCCATCGCCGAAGATGCGGTCGTCGAGGAAGTGGCGGAAGAGATCGCCGAGGTCGTGGCCGAAGAGGCCACCGAAGAGCTGGCCGAGGAGATCGTGGAGGAGATCGTGGAAGAGGCAGTGCTCCGAGACCATCGACGAGGAGGTGGGCGACGACGTGGCGGCCCAGGCCTCGGCCGAGCCGGACCTGGTGCTCGACGCCACCGACGGCGCCACCGCCGAAGACGACGGTGAGCTCGGTGGCTGGACCAAGGGCGACGGCGAAGAGGACGAGGAGATCGTCCCGGTCGAGAGCCCCTATGACCGGCCCGGCCGTTGGTACGTGGTGCACACCTACTCGGGCTACGAGAACAAGGTCCGCTCGAACATGGGCAACGTGGTCGCCTCGCGCAGCATCGAGGACCGCGTCTACGAAGTGGTCATCCCCATGGAGGACGTCGACGAGTTCAAGGGGGGCAAGAAGGTCACGGTCCAGAAGAAGGTGTTCCCCGGCTACCTGCTCGTCCGCTGCGAGCTCGACGACGACACGTGGGGCGCCATCCGCAACACCCCGGGCGTGACCGGCTTCGTCGGCCCGGGCACCAAGCCCACGCCGCTGTCGCGGCGCGAGGTCGAGAACATCTTGCAGGTGAAGCAGGAGGGCGCCGCCGGTGGTGCCCCCAAGCGCACCCGGGCCCGGCTCGAGTACGAGGTCAACGAGACGGTCCGGGTCAAGGAAGGACCCTTCGCCGACTTCTCGGGCCAGATCTCGGAGATCAACGAGGACCAGCTCAAGCTCAAGGTGCTGGTCAACATCTTCGGCCGGGAGACCCCGGTCGAATTGGAATTCAGCCAGGTCGCCAAGCTCTAGGCGCCCGGACGACATCGAAGCAATCGAAGAAGGAGACACACGATGCCACCGAAGAAGAAGGTGCTCGCAGTGGTGAAGATCCAGCTCGAGGCTGGGTCGGCCACGCCCGCGCCGCCGGTCGGTACGGCACTCGGGCCCCACGGCGTGCAGACGATGGAGTTCTGCAAGCAGTACAACCAGGCCACCGAGAGCATGCGCGGTCAGGTCGTGCCGGTCGACATCACCATTTACGAGGACCGCTCGTTCAGCTTCGTGCTGAAGACGTCGCCCACCCCCGTCCTGCTCCGCCAAGCGGCCGGGCTGGACAAGGGCGCGGCGACCGCCGGGCGGGAGCAGGTCGGGACCATCACCGACTCCCAGTTGGCCGAGATCGCGACGGCGAAGTTGAAGGACCTGAACACCGACGACCTCGATGCGGCCAAGAAGCAGGTGGCCGGCACGGCACGGTCCATGGGGATCAAGGTCGCGGGCTAGCGGCTCGCGGAGGAGAGACATGACCCAACACGGGAAGAAATACAAGGACAGCCTGGTCAAGGTGGACCGCGAGTCGATGCACGGCGTCGCCGAGGCGGTCGACCTGGTCAAGTCGGTGGCGAGCGCCAAGTTCGACGAAACGGTCGAGCTGGCGGTCCGCCTCGGCGTCGACCCGCGCAAGGCGGACCAGATCGTGCGCGGCACGCTCTCGCTGCCCTCGGGCACGGGGCGGACGGTCCGCGTCGCGGTATTCGCCGCCGGCGAGGCCGCGACCGAGGCCCGCGCCGCCGGCGCCGACGAGGTCGGTGCGGACGACCTGGTGGCCAGGATCAACGGCGGGTTCCTCGACTTCGACATCGCCATCGCCACACCGGACCTGATGGGCCAGGTCGGGACCCTGGGCCGCGTGCTCGGCCCCCGCGGCCTCATGCCCAACCCCAAGACGGGCACCGTCACCACCGACGTCGCCAAGGCGGTGGGCGAATTCAAGGGCGGGCGGGTCGAGTACCGCACCGACAAGGTCGGCAACGTCCACATCCGGGTCGGCAAGGCGTCGTTCACCCGCGACCAGCTGGTGGCGAACATCCGGGCCGTGATCGATGAGCTGCAGCGGGCCAAGCCGCCGTCGGCGAAGGGTCGCTACGTGCTCTCGGTCACGCTGTCGAGCACCATGAGCCCCGGGGTCCGCATCGACCCGCTCAAGGCGCGCTTCGTCGACGACGAGGAGCTCGCCGTCCCGGCCTGACCCCGGGCGATCGGGCCCCCCGGGTCGTACTAGAGTTCCCCGAACAGCCCACCGCTCCGGCGGGACGGGCACTGAATCCGAACGCCAGAGACCTCCGGTGCACCCTCGGGTGCCGAAGCGGCCCCACGGGCCGGCCTGACGAGGCGACACCACGCACACCAGCCCCGTTGGCCTGTGCCGTCGCACCGGAGTCTCCGGCCCGCTTCCGGGCCGTCGAGCCCGGTGGAGGACACCGATGGCATCGCAGAACGCAGCACGGGCACACAAGGTCGACGTGATCGACGAGGTCAAGACGCGCATGGGCGCGGCGACGGCCTCCATCGTGAGCGAGTACCGGGGGCTCACCGTGGCCGAGATGGCCGAGCTCCGCGCCGCCGCTGGCGACCGCCGGCGGCGACTACAAGATCTTCAAGAACACGCTCGTGCGCCGGGCCATCGACGGGGGCGAGTACCAGCCGCTGTCGGAGTACCTGAGCGGGCCGAGCGCGCTGACCTTCGTCGAAGGCGACATCAGCGCGGTGGCCAAGGCCCTGCGGGACTTCTCGCGGGCCAACCCGCTGCTGGTGATCAAGGGCGGGCTGGCCGACGGGTCGCTGCTCTCGCCGGCCGACCTGGCCGCGCTGGCCGACCTGCCGCCTCGCGAGGTCCTGCTGGCCCGCCTGGCCGGCGCGCTGGCGGCGCCCATGCAGCAGATGGCCGGGCTGCTCAAGGCCCTGCCGCAGAACTTCGCCTACGGGATCTCGGCGCTGCGCGACCAGCGCGAGGCCGCGGACGGAGGCAGCAACCGAAGAGCCGGCCGCGCGAGGACACCGCGCCGAAGAGCCGGCCGCCGAGGCGGCACCCGCCGAGGAGGCTGCGGCGGCGGAACCGGCGGAGGCCGCCGGGGAGGCGGATGGCGGCGCCGACGCGGCGGACAGTGCCGGCGAGGCCTCCGAGTAGGCCCGAAGAAGCTCACCGCCCCCGGAGCGGGCACGACCACCAAGACCGAGATACAAGACCGAAGCAAAGAAAGGAAGGCCAGGACATGGCAACCCTGACCAAAGAAGAGATCCTCGACGGGATCGCCGATCTGTCGGTGATTCAGCTGAGCGAGCTGTTGAAGGACTTCGAGGAGCGCTTCGGCGTGACGGCGGCGGCCCCCGTTGCCGTTGCCGCGGCGGCTGCCCCGGCGGCCGGCGGCGACGCCGGCGGCGGCGAGGAGGAGAAGTCGGAGTTCGACGTCATCCTCACCTCGGCCGGCGACAAGAAGATCCAGGTCATCAAGGAGGTCCGTGCCCTCACCAGCCTGGGCCTCAAAGAGGCGAAAGACCTGGTCGAGGCGGCCCCCAAGCCGGTGCTCGAGAAGGCCAACAAGGAAGACGCCGACAAGGCCAAGGAGGCCCTCGAGGGCGCCGGCGCCACCGTCGAGATCAAGTAGTCCCGGTCCGGGCCGGGTGGGCCTGTGCCCGCCTGGCCCCAGGACCAGGATCCTTGACTGGGGGGTAGGGCTTTCGTAGCCTGTCACGGACCCCGGGCCTTGCCCGCCAGGCCGTCGCGGCCAAGGGGTTGTATCCAGGCACGCCCCACGATAAGATGCCGGGTTGCCGTGCGTCTCCGTGTGCTCGATTCCGTAATTCCCCGGTGTCGGCGCGCGCCCTGGCAGCCCTGATCCGCCATCCGCCCCCGTCCGTCCCTGACCCCCGCAGTACCCGCCCCCACCCGCCGCATTTCACCTGGGAGGAGTTGACCGTTGTCCTCACGGTCCCGCAGTCCCGAGCGCGTTTCGTTCGCAAACATCAACGAGGCGTTGCCACTTCCCGACCTCATCGCGATCCAACGCGACTCGTTTCAGTGGTTCCTCGACAAGGGACTGGCCGAGGCGTTCAGCGATATCAGCCCGATCGAAGACTTCACCGGGCAGCTGAGCCTCGAGCTCGAGTTCGACCCGTCCGACGCCGACCTGCGCCCACCGCCGAAGTTCTCGGTGGAGGAGTGCAAGGAGAAGGACATGACGTACGCGGCGCCCGTCTTCGTGCGCGCCCGCTTCCTGAACGCCACCACCGGTGAGATCAAGGAGCAGACGGTCTTCATGGGGGACTTCCCGATGATGACCGACCGCGGCACCTTCATCGTCAACGGCACCGAGCGTGTCGTCGTGTCCCAGCTCGTCCGTTCGCCGGGCGTCATCTTCCAGCCCGGCCGCGACGCCAAGACGGTGTTCACCGGGACCATCCACCCGTACCGCGGTGAGTGGATCGAGCTCGACATCGAAGCGAAGCCGGGCAAGGACGTCACGGCCGGTTGCCGCGTCGCCCGCAAGCGCCGCCTGTCGCTCTTCGTGCTGCTGCGCGCCCTCGGCTACGGCGACGAGGCCTTCTTGGACCGCTTCGTGCGCCACTTCGACTTCCTCGAGGGGCAGTGGGAGAAGGAGCGCAACCTGGCGCCGACGCGCGAGGAAGCACTGCTCGAGATCTACAAGCGCGCCCGTCCCGGCGAGCCGCTGTCGGCCGAGGCGGCCCGGGTGTACTTCGAGAACGCCTTCTTCAACCCGAAGCGCTACGACCTCACCCGCGTCGGCCGCTACAAGCTGAACCGCAAGCTCGGCCCCGAGATCGACCGCCTGTCCGACCTGTTCGGCGATCGAGATCGAGAAGCCGGCGCCGGACCAGTCGGTGCTCTCCCCGTCGGAGATCCTCGCCTCGGCCACCTACATGCTGCACCTGGCCCTCCACATGGCCGACGGCGAGTCGACCTACCGCATCGACGACCAGGACCACTTCGCCAACCGGCGCATCCGCTCGGTGGGCGAGCTGATCCAGAACCAGGTCCGCGTCGGCCTGTCCCGCATGGAGCGGGTCGTGCGCGAGCGCATGACCACCCAGGACGTCGAGGCCATCACGCCGCAGACGCTGATCAACATCCGCCCGGTCGTGGCCGCGGTCAAGGAGTTCTTCGGCACCTCGCAGCTGAGTCAGTTCATGGACCAGAACAACCCGCTGTCGGGGCTGGCCCACAAGCGGCGCCTCTCCGCGCTCGGGCCGGGCGGCCTGTCGCGTGAGCGCGCCGGCTTCGAGGTCCGTGACGTCCACACCTCCCACTACGGCCGCATGTGCCCGATCGAGACGCCCGAAGGCCCGAACATCGGCCTGATCGGCGCCCTGGCCACCTACGCCCGGGTCAACGAGTACGGCTTCATCGAGACGCCGTACCGCACCGTCAAGGACGGCAAGGTCACCAACGACGTGAACTACCTCGCCGCCGACGAGGAAGAGGAGCACGTCATCGCCCAGGCCAACGCCTCGGTCGACGACGACGGCCGCCTCACCGAGGACCGCGTCCTCGTGCGACGTGGCCCGCCAAGGCACGGGCGTGCGAGTCGGCTCGGTGGGCGGCTCCTACGGCACCACGTCGGAGATCGACTTCGTGCCGCCGTCCGAAGTGGACCTCATGGACGTCTCGCCGAAGCAGATCGTGTCGGTCTCGACCGCGCTGATCCCCTTCGTCGAGCACGACGACGCCAACCGCGCCCTCATGGGCGCCAACATGCAGAAGCAGGCCGTGCCGCTGGTGGTGCCCGAGGCGCCCTACATCGGCACCGGCGTGGAGGCGCGCGCCGCGCGCGACGCCGGCGACGTCGTCCTGGCCGAGGGCAACGGCACCGTGACCGAGATCAGCGGCGACTCCATCATCGTCGAGTACGCCGCGGGCCAGAAGGACCGGCTCGGCACCGCGCTCGGGCGCAAGGTGTACCGGCTCTCCAAGTTCCGCCGCTCCAACCAGAACACCTGCATCAACCACCGCACGCTGGTGGTCGAGGGGCAGAGCGATCGCCGACCGGCGACCTGCTGGCCGACGGCCCGTCCACCCACAACGGCGAGCTGGCGCTGGGCAAGAACCTGCTCGTCGCCTTCATGCCGTGGGAGGGCTACAACTACGAGGACGCCATCATCCTCTCCGAGCGCCTCGTGCGCGACGACGTGCTGACGTCCATCCACATCGAGGAGCACGAAGTCGACGCCCGCGACACCAAGCTCGGCGCCGAGGAGATCACCCGGGACATCCCGAACCTGAGCGAGGAGATCCTGGCCGACCTCGACGACCGCGGCATCATCCGCGTCGGCGCCGAGGTGGAGCCGGGCGACGTCCTCGTCGGCAAGGTCACCCCCAAGGGTGAGACCGAGCAGACGCCCGAAGAGCGCCTGCTGCGTGCCATCTTCGGCGAGAAGGCGCGCGAGGTGCGCGACACCTCGCTCAAGGTTCCCCACGGCGAGTACGGCAAGGTGATCGACGTCCGGGTCTTCTCGCGGGAGGAGTCCCACGAGCTGCCGCCGGGCGTCAACCAGCTGGTCCGGGTCTACGTGGCCCAGAAGCGCAAGATCTCCGAGGGCGACAAGCTGGCCGGCCGCCACGGCAACAAGGGCGTCATCTCCAAGATCCTCCCGGTCGAGGACATGCCGTACCTGGCCGACGGCACGCCGGTCGACATCATCTTGAACCCGCTCGGCGTGCCGAGCCGGATGAACGTCGGCCAGGTGCTCGAGTCGCACCTCGGCTACGCCGCCCGCCACGGCTGGGAGGGCATGGAGGTCAACGACGGCGTCGGCACCTCGGCCAAGGGCGACGGCGCGGCGCGCAAGACCCGGCCGCGGACCGAGCCGGCCGCCTGGGTGTCGACGCCGGTCTTCGACGGCGCCCACTGGGACGAGACCGAGGACGCCGGGTCGCACCCGACGATCAAGCAGGTCTTCGGCACGCTCAACACCGACTCGGCCAACGGCGACGTGCAGATCCACACCGACGGCAAGGCGACGCTCTACAACGGGCGCACCGGCGAGGCCTACGACAACCCGATCTCGGTCGGCTACGTCTACATCCTGAAGCTGGCGCACCTGGTCGACGACAAGATCCACGCCCGCTCCACCGGCCCGTACTCCATGATCACCCAGCAGCCCCTGGGCGGGAAGGCGCAGTTCGGTGGCCAGCGCTTCGGTGAAATGGAGGTGTGGGCCCTCGAGGCCTTCGGCGCCGCCTACGCGCTCCAGGAGCTGCTTGACCATCAAGTCCGACGACGTGCTCGGCCGGGTCAAGGTCTACGAGGCGATCGTGAAGGGCGAGAACATCCCCGAGCCCGGCATCCCCGAGAGCTTCAAGGTGCTCATCAAGGAAATGCAGTCGCTCTGCCTCGACGTCGAGGTCCTGGCCGAGGACGGCCGTGAGATCGAGATGCACGAGCTGGACGAGGACGTGTTCCGCACCGCCGAGGAGCTGGGCATCGACATCAGCCGCAACGAGCGCGGCTCGGACGAAGAAGACGAGCGGCGCGCCGCAGAGAGGAGCTTCTCCTAATGGCTCTGGACGTCAACACCTTCGATCAGCTGCGCATCGGCCTCGCCACGGGCGACTCCATCCGCGGCTGGTCCAACGGCGAAGTGAAGAAGCCCGAGACGATCAACTACCGCACGCTGCGCCCGGAGAAGGACGGCCTCTTCTGCGAGAAGATCTTCGGCCCCACCAAGGACTGGGAGTGCTACTGCGGCAAGTACAAGCGGGTGCGCTTCAAGGGCATCATCTGCGAGCGCTGCGGCGTCGAGGTCACCCGGTCCAAGGTCCGCCGCGACCGCATGGGTCACATCGAGCTGGCCGCGCCGGTGGTGCACATCTGGTACCTGCGCGGCACCCGCTCGTGGCTGGCCTACCTGCTGATGGGCACCGAGCCCCGCGAGGAGCTCAAGGCCAAGCAGCTCGAGAAGGTCATCTACTTCGCCGCCAACCTGGTCACCTGGGTCGACGAGGAGAAGCGCCACCAGGACCTGCCGCTCGCTCGAGAACGAGATGGCCGAAGAGATCGCCGATATCGAGAAGAAGCGCGACCTCGACATCGACCGCCGGTTCAAGGCGCTCGAGGACGAGCTGAAGGAGCTCGAGAAGGAAGGCGCCGCGCGACGCCGAGATCAAGGCGCGCCAGCGCGCCGTCGAGAAGGAGATCCAGTCGGCGCGCGAGCGGTCCCAGGAGGACATCGAGATCGCCCAGCGGTCGCTCGACGAGTTCCGCTCGCTTGCACGGCCGCAAGATCATCGAGGACGAGATGCTCTGGCGCGAGCTGCGGCTCCGCTACGACGAGTACTTCGAAGGCGGCATGGGCGCCGAGTACATCCTCAAGCTCATCGACCGCATCGACCTCGACGCCGAAGAGATCAAGCTGCGCGACATGATCGACGCCAAGGACGGCCGCCGGCCGCTGTCGGCGCAGCGGCGCCAGAAGACGATCAAGCGTCTCAAGATCGTCACCGCGTTCAACCGTCGCGACGACCACGGCCGCCGCATCAACGACCCGCGCGCCATGATCCTCGAGGCCGTGCCGGTGATCCCGCCGGACCTGCGCCCGATGGTCCAGCTCGACGGTGGCCGTTTCGCCACCTCGGACCTCAACGACCTCTACCGCCGCGTCATCAACCGCAACAACCGACTCAAGCGGCTGCTCGACCTCGGCGCGCCCGAGATCATCATCAACAACGAGAAGCGGATGCTCCAAGAGGCCGTCGACGCGCTGTTCGACAACGGCCGCCGTGGCCGCCCGGTCACGGGCCCGGGCAACCGCCCGCTCAAGTCGCTCTCGGACATGTTGAAGGGCAAGCAGGGCCGGTTCCGTCAGAACCTGCTCGGCAAGCGCGTCGACTACTCGGGTCGTTCGGTCATCGTGATCGGCCCCAACCTCAAGCTGCACCAGTGCGGCCTGCCCAAGCTGATGGCGCTCGAGCTCTTCAAGCCGTTCGTCATGAAGCGGCTGGTCGACGCCGAGCTGGCCCAGAACATCAAGTCGGCCAAGCGCATGGTCGAGCGCCGCCGTCCCCAGGTCTGGGACGTGCTCGAAGGCGTCATCCGTGAGCACCCGGTGCTCTTGAACCGTGCGCCCACCCTGCACCGCCTGGGCATCCAGGCCTTCGAGCCGGTCCTGGTCGAGGGCAAGGCGATCCAGGTGCACCCGCTCGTCTGCACGGCCTTCAACGCCGACTTCGACGGCGACCAGATGGCCGTCCACCTGCCGCTGTCGGCGGAGGCCCAGGCCGAGGCCCGCGTGCTCATGCTCTCGGCGAACAACATCTTGTCGCCCGCGACCGGTCGCCCCATCACCGTGCCCACCCAGGACATGGTCTTCGGCGCCTACTACCTCACGCTCAAGGTGGACGAGGGCACCGGCGCCGGGCGGGCCTTCCGCCACATCCACGAGATCGAGGCCGCGTTCGACGCGGGCGATGTCGAGCTGCAGGTGCCGATCGTGCTGCGACCGCTGCCGGGGTCGTCCCTGGCGGCACGCCTGCAGGCTGCCGGCGTCGAGCTGGCGAGTCCGCCGCCGGGGCCGAGGGTGACGGCGCCGCGCCGGCCCCCGCACCCGGGTGGCCGGGGCCGAGGGCGCCGACGGCTGAGGCCGGGACCGTGGTTGCGTCCAACGGATCGGCGACGAACGGCAACGGGCGCCAGCCGGCGGGCTTCGTGACGACGCCCGGCCGCGTCTTCTTCAACGAGGCGCTGCCGGAGGGCTTCGCCTTCGTCAACGATGTCGTGGGCAAGCGCAACACCCCCATCGGGGTGATCGTCGAGGAGCTCTCCGCGAGCTACCCCAAGAACGTGGTGGCGCAGAGCCTCGACCGGATCAAGGCGCTGGGCTTCCGCTTCGCGGCCCAGTCCGGCTTGACCATCTCCATCAACGACGTGCAGACCCCGCCGGACAAGATGGCCATCCTCGACCGCTACGAGAAGGAGGCCGAGAAGGCGGAGACGCAGTTCAAGCGCGGCATCATCACCGACGACGAGCGGCGCCAGAAGGAGATCGAGATCTGGACCTCGGCCAACTCCGAGGTCGGGCGGGCCATGGAGGCCCAGCTGGCCACGATCGCCTTCAACCCCCTCGACATGATGGTCGACTCGGGTGCCCGAGGGAACTCGCAGCAGATCCGTCAGATCGCAGGCATGAAGGGCCTCGTATCCAACCCGCGCGGTGAGATGATCCCCCGCCCGATCAAGTCCTCCTTCCGTGAGGGCCTGTCGGTCCTCGAGTACTTCATCTCCACCCACGGCGCCCGCAAGGGCCTGGCCGACACGGCGCTGCGCACGGCCGACTCGGGCTACCTGACCCGCCGTCTGGTCGACGTCGCCCAGGAGCTGATCGTCCGGATCGACGACTGCGGCACGACCCGGGGCGTGTGGATCGAGGGCGTCGCCCCCGACGGGCCCGGGCACCGCAACTACCTCGAGACCCGCGCCTTCGGCCGCCTGCTCTCCGAGGACGTCACGCTCACCGACGGGACCGTCTTCCCGACGGGCACCGTGCTCGACGACGAGATCATCGCCGCCATGCGCGACGACGAGGCCGTCACGCGGCTGCGGACCCGTTCGGTCCTCACCTGCGAGTCGCCCCAGGGCGTGTGCGCGGCCTGCTACGGCCTCTCCCTCGCCACGGGCTCCATGATCGAGCTCGGTGAGGCGGTCGGCGTGATCGCCGCCCAGTCCATCGGCGAGCCGGGCACCCAGCTGACGATGCGGACCTTCCACACCGGTGGCGTCGTGGGTGAGGACATCACCCACGGCCTGCCCCGTGTCGTCGAGCTGTTCGAGGCCCGGACCCCGAAGGGCGCGGCCGTGCTGGCCCACCACTCGGGCGTGGTGCGGGTCGAGGACGACGAGACCGGCCGCCGCATCACCGTGGTGGCCAACGACGGCACCGAGGACTCCGCGCTGGTGGCCACCCGGGCCCACCTCGAAGTGGTCGACGGCCAGGAGGTCTCGGCCGGCGACGCGCTGGTCGAGGGCCCCAAGGACCCCAAGGAGTTGCTCGAGGTCAAGGGCATCCGCGAGACCCAGCAGTACCTGGTCGAAGAGGTGCAGAAGGTCTACCGCGACCAGGGTGTGTCGATCCACGACAAGCACATCGAGCTGATCGTGCGCCAGATGCTGCGCCGCGTGCTCGTGGCCGAGCCGGGCGACGCGCCGTTCCTGCCCGGTGAGCGGGTCGACAACCAGATCTACGCCGAGGTCAACCGGACGCTCGTCGAGGACAACAAGACGCCGGCGGAGGGCCGCCCCGAGCTCATGGGCATCACCAAGGCGTCGCTCGCCACCGAGAGCTGGCTCTCGGCCGCCTCCTTCCAGGAGACGACGCGGGTGCTGACCGAGGCTGCCATCGAGGGCCGCAGCGACCAGCTCTTCGGCCTCAAGGAGAACATCATCATCGGCAAGCTGATCCCGGCCGGCTCCGGCATGGAGCACTACCGGAACATCCGCCTCGAGATGCCCGACGCCGAGGCCATGCCCTTCTGGGCCATGGGCTCGGGCGAGTCCGACACCGAGGACCTGGCCAATTGGCTGCGTGACATGGGCGAAGGGGTCAGCGAGGACCCCTTCGACTCCTCCATCGACGCCAGCTGGCTGGGGGCTGCCCCCACGGCCGAGGACGCCTACGGCAACCCGATCGGGACCCCGGTCGAGGCCAACGGCAGCGCGGCGGCACCCGAGGAACCCGGCGCAGGCGCCGCCGAGGCGGGGGCGTAAACTCCTCCCCGATCCAGGGGGACAACCAAGGAGACCGTCCGTTGGCGACACCGCGTATGGTGAGCGACCCCGGCGAGCAGGAGGCACCGTCAGGCGGCGGATCGGGGCGCTACCGCTTGTCGCACCTCGGCGCGCTCGAGGCGCAGTCGATTCACATCTTCCGTGAGGTGGCGGCCGAGTTCGAGCGCCCCGTGCTGCTCTTCTCGGGCGGCAAGGATTCCATCGTCATGTTGCACGTGGCCACCAAGGCGTTCTGGCCGGCCCCGGTGCCCTTCCCCGTCCTGCACATCGACACCGGGCGCAACTTCACCGAGGTGCTCGAGTTCCGGGACCGCCACGTCGCGGCACGGGGGGTGCGCCTGGAGGTCGCGCGTGTACAGGACGACATCGACGCCGGACGGACGGTGGAGGACACGTCCCCCGGCGCCACGCGGAACCGCCTGCAGACGCCCACACTCCTGCGCGCAATCGCCGAGGGACGCCACGATGCGGTCTTCGGCGGAGCCCGGCGCGACGAGGAGAAGGCGCGGGCCAAGGAGCGGATCTTCAGCTTCCGCGACCAGTACGGGCAGTGGGACCCCAAGAACCAGCGTCCGGAGCTGTGGAACATCTACAACGCCCGGCACAACAAGGGTGAGCACATCCGCGTCTTCCCGCTCTCGAACTGGACCGAGCTCGACATCTGGCACTACATCCGCGACGAGGGGATCGACGTGCCCCCCATCTACTTCGCCCACCGGCGCCAGGTCTTCCAGCGCGACGGGATGCTCATGGGTGTCACCGAGCACCTCGCACCGGGCGACGACGAACAGGTCCACGAGACCATGGTGCGCTTCCGGACCGTCGGCGACGCCGACTGCACCGGGTGCGTCGAGTCGATGGCCGAGACGATCGACCTCATCCTGGCCGAGGTCGCGGGTACCCGCCTGACCGAACGCGGCGCGACGCGCGCCGATGACCGGATCTCGGAGGCCGGCATGGAGGACCGCAAGCGCGAGGGGTACTTCTAGTGACCGAACTCCTTCGCCTGGCGACGGCCGGATCGGTCGACGACGGCAAGTCGACACTCATCGGGCGCCTGCTCTACGACGCCAAGGGCATCTTCGAGGACCAGCTCGAGGCCATCCGCCGCAGCAGCGAACAGCGCGGCAATCCCGAGACCGACCTGGCGCTGCTCACCGACGGACTCCGGGCCGAGCGCGAGCAGGGCATCACGATCGACGTCGCCTACCGGTACTTCGCCACCCCCAAGCGCAAGTTCATCATCGCCGACACACCCGGCCACACCGAGTACACGCGCAACATGGTGACGGGGGCGTCCAACGCGCACGTCTCGCTGATCCTGATCGACGCCCGCAAGGGGGTCATTGAGCAGACCAGGCGCCACGCCTTCCTCTCGTCCATGCTCGGCGTGCCCCACATGGTGCTCTGCGTCAACAAGATGGACCTGATCGACTGGGACCAGGCGCGCTACGAGGAGATCCGATCGGACTTCATGGAGTTCGCGGCCCGTCTCAACGTCCACGACATCACGTTCATCCCGGTCTCGGCCCTCCGGGGCGACAACGTCGTGCAGCGCTCCGAGCACATGTGGTGGTACGACGGCTCGCCGCTGCTCAACCACCTCGAGTCGGTGTACATCGGCAGCGACGAGAACTTCATCGACCCCCGCTTCCCGGTGCAGTACGTCATCCGGAGCCAGACACCCGAACGCCCGGACTTCCGCGGCTACGCCGGCACCGTGGCGAGCGGCGTGCTGCGGCCCGGGGACGAGCTGTTGGTGATGCCCACGGGGACGACTTCGCGCATCGCCAGCATCCAGACCGCCGACGGCGAGGTCGCCGAGGCTTTCCCGCCCATGGCCGTGGTCATCACCTTGGAGGACGACATCGCGGTCTCGCGGGGCGACATCCTCTGCCGGCCCAACAACCGGCCCTCGGTGGCGCACGACCTCGAGGCCACGGTGTGCTGGATGGACGAGCGGTCAGCGCTCGCCGAGGGGCGCTCGTACCTGCTCAAGCACAGCACGCGGCACGGTGCGCGCCACCGCAGAGTCGCTCCAGTACCGCCTCGACGTGAACGGCCTGCACCGCGACGAGGCCGCCACCGAGCTGGCGCTCAACGAGATCGGCCGCGTCTCGTTCCACTGCACCGAGCCGTTGCTGGTCGACGACTACACGACCAACCGCACGACCGGCAGCTTCATCATCATCGACCCCTTGACCAACGCCACCGTCGGCGCCGGCGTCATCCGTGTCATCGCGGCGACGCACGCCAGTCCCAACGTCGTGCGCCACGGCGGGCGCCTGACCCGGGCCGACCGCGCGGCGGGGCTCGGGTACAACGGCGCCACGCTCCTGTTCACAGGCTTGTCGGGGGCCGGAAAGTCGACGCTGGCCGCAGGCGTGGAGGAGGCGTTCGTGGGCGGCGGCCGGCCCGCCTTCCTCCTCGACGGGGACAACCTGCGCCACGGACTCAACGCCGACCTCGGCTTCTCGGACCGCGACCGCACCGAGAACGTGCGCCGGGCCGGCGAGGTGGCGCGCATGTTCGCCGAGGCGGGGTCCCTGGCGCTTATTGCGCTTATCTGCCCGTTCGAGGAGGATCGTCAGCTGATCCGCGCCCTGCACGAGGAGGCCGACCTGCCCTACGCCGAGATCTTCGTCAACACGACGCTCGAGGAGTGCGAGCGGCGCGACCCCAAGGGCCTCTATGCCCGGGCACGCGCCGGTCAGCTCCCCGGCTTCACCGGCATCGACTCGGCCTACGAAGTGCCTGCTCGAGCCGACCTGGTGCTCGGCCCGGACTCGGGTTCGCTCGCCGAACAGATCGACCGCGTCGTGGCGCTGCTCGAGACGCTCGTCCGGTAGCCGTGACCGAGGACAAGGACGAGACCGGGCCGCGCAAGCCCGCACGCGAGCAGCCCGCTGGCGCCGAGGGCCCCCGGGCGGCGGCGCCGCACGGTCAGGGAAACCCGGTTGACCGCCGGGAGCCTGGTCGCTCGGCCAAGCAGGGCCGGGCGAGGTCCAAGAAGCCACGGCAGCAAGCTGCTCCGCGCCAGAACGTGCAGAAGGGGGGGCCCGTCGCCCGCAAGGCGTCGCCCCCACCGCAGGTGGCGCCCCAGAAGCCGATGTGGGCCGCGCAAAAGCCGGGGGGTGCGCCGCCGCAGAAGGCGGCAAAGAACAGAGCGGACCTCCGCCGTCCCAGGCCAGGGCGGGAGGAACGCCCCCATCCTTCGGGGACAGGCCCCGGGCGCAGGGCCCGAGGCCGGCCCAACGGCCCTCGCAGCCTGGCAGCGGCCAGGGCAGCCGGGTCAGCGGCCGGCGCAACAGGGTCAACGGCCTGGGCAACAGGGTCAGCGGCCTGGGCAACAGGGTCAACGGCCTGGGCAACAGCGGTCAGCGGCCAGGGCAGCCCGGTCAGCGGCCCGCCCAACAGGGGTCGTCCCCGACAAACCAAGTGGGCGCCAAGCCTCGACCGCCCCAGGGCTCGAAGGGTCCTGGCAACCGGCGCGACCCCGATCCGTCGTCGGCCGGACCACCAGGGCCCGCGAGGCGCACGGCCTACGGCGAGGTACGACCGCCGCAGGCCGCGCCGGACCAGCCCGTCTCCCTGGCCCGGCTCCATTCCAAGAGCGAGCTCCGCACGCGTCGGATCAAGTGGGGGGCCTTGGCCCTGTTCGCCCTCGTGGTGATCGGCCTCGCCGTGGGCCGGTCCGCGTTCAAGGGTTCGCCGACGCCCACCACCGGCACCAGCGGTGTGGCCACCACCACGGTGGCGACATCCCAGGTCACCGGGGGGACCGTGACCAGCGGCGCCACGACGACGGGTTCCATACTGGCGGCGGACACGGTGCTCCGCGTCCCCGCGGCATCGGCCATCGCCCAGGGCGACGGCGCGTCGTTCGTCACCGACGACCAGCGCGACCTGCTGCTGCGTTTTTCTCCGGGGACGGGGAAGATCGAACAATCGGTCCGTCTGGCCGGCCGTCCTGACGCGATGATCTTCACCGGCGGTGACCTCTGGATCGCCGAGTCCGTCAACAACGTCGTCGTCGAGGTGGACCCGCACACGCTGCACGTCGTGCAGGCCGTGAACGTGCCCGACGGGCCTTCGAGCCTTGCGGTCCTCGACGGCGACGTCTGGGTGGCCTCGCTGCTGGCGAACGAGGTCACGCCCATCCACGTGCAGACCGGCGTCCTCGGCACACCGGTGCAGGTCCTGGCCGGTGCCGTGCGGCTGTCATCGGGGTTCAACGCCTTGTGGGTCACCGGGACCGACGATCTGATGACCCGGATCGTGCCCGCACCAGGTGACGACGGCCCTCCCGCGCAACGGCCGGTCATGGTCGGGCAGGGACCGATCGGCATCGCCACCGGAGCCGGCTTCGTCTGGGTGGCCAACTCGCAAGCCGGGACGGTGTCGCAGATCGACCCGAACACGATGCAGGTGGTGAACACCCTCGCGGCCGGAGACGACCCGCTCGCCGTCGCGGTAACCCCGGACAACCGGGTCTACGTCGGGTTCGGTACGGCGGGGACCCTGCGCGTGGTGTCGCCGGCGCCCGAATCCAAGGCGCTCAACTTGAAGGGTGCACCACGCGCACTGCTCCCGGTCGGGACCGGCGTCTGGGTCGCGACGGCCAACCCGGGCAAAGTGCTCTCCGTCGGCTAGAGCTGCCGCCTACTCCTCGACGAGCTCGATCAGGGTGCCGAAGGAGGTCTTCGGATGCACGAACGCGACCGTCGTACCGCGTGAGCCCGGCCGCGGTTCCTCGTCGATCACCCGGCCGCCCATGTCCTTGATCGCCTGCAGCGCCGCCGCACAGTCGTCGACGCGGTACCCGACGTGGTGCAGCCCTTCGCCCTTGGAGGCGAGGTACTTGGCGACGGGGGAGTCGTCGCGGATCGGCGTGAGCAATTGCACGTAGGAGTCCGCCACCTTGAGCAGTGCCTCCTCCACGCCGTCGCGCTCGACGCGCTCGCGGTGGTCGACGGTGGCGCCGAACGCCTCGGCGTACCAGGCGATGGCCGCCTCGAGGTCGTTGACCGCGATGGCCACGTGGTCGATCTCGGTCAGCACAAGGTCGCTCATGCCCCGTGCCTTCGGAAGAGCGTGATGCGGTCCTCGCCCACCTTGGCCCGAAACTCGGGGTCGTCGATGCCCAGTCCCTCCGTCGGCGCCAGGCAGAGGACGCCGATCTTTCCCTCGTGCAGGTTGTGGTGGACCTGGTACGCGGCCTCGCCGACCTCCTCGAGGGGGTAGACGGCGGAGAGCGGCGGCAGCACCTTGCCCTCGCAGATCAGCTGGTTGGCGTCCCAGGCCTCGCGGTAGTTGGCGAAGTGCGAGCCCTTGATCGTCTTCAGCTTCATCCAGAGGTGCCGGTTGTCGTACTCAATCATGTAGCCCGACGTTGCCGCGCAGGTGACGATCGTGCCGGCCCGCTTGCAGACGAAGACCGACGCGCCCATCGTCTGGCGGCCCGGGTGCTCGAAGACGATGTCGGGCTCGCCGCCGACCAGGCCACGGATGTCCTTGCCCAAGCGGCGCCACTCGGACTCGTCCTGGGTGTGCTCGTCGGCCCAGAAGCGGTACCCGGCTGCCTTGCGGTCGATGACCGCTTCGATCCCGAGGTCGTTGAGCAGCTTGACCTTGTCGGGCGACGAGACGACGCCGATCGGCGTGCCGCCGCCGTTCAGCACGTGCTGCACGGCGTAGCTGCCCAGGCCGCCGCTGGCGCCCCACACGAGCACGGTGTCGCCTTGGGTCATGCGGGCGCCGTTGGGCGACACCAGCATGCGATACGAGGTCGAGTTGCACAAGGCGTTGATGGCGGCCTCCTCCCAGCTGAGGTGTGCCGGCTTGGGCATGAGCTGATTGGCCTTGACGACGGCGATGTCGGCGAGGCCGCCGAAATTGGATTCGAAGCCCCAGATGCGCTGGTTGGCCGCCAGCATGGAGTCGTCGTGGGCCGAGGGGTCCTGGTCGTCGACGTAGTTGCAGTGGACGGTGACTTTGTCACCCACCTTCCAGTTGCGCACCGCAGAGCCCGTGCGCAGCACCACGCCCGCGGCGTCGGAACCGACGACGTGATAGTCGAGCGCGTGGCGGGCAGCCCAGGGGCCTTCCTTGGCGAGCCGGTCCAAGAACCCGAAGGTCGGCAGCGGCTCGAAGATGGACGTCCACACCGTGTTGAAGTTGATGGAGGACGCCAGGACCGCCACGTAGGCCTCGTCGGGAGCCAGCTCGGGGAGCGGCACCTCCTCGACGTGGAGGGACTGGCGGGGGTCCTTGTCCGAGGACGCCATGCCCTCGAACATGGTGGTTTCACTCCGCTTGACCAGGGCCGCTCTGTAGTGGTCCGGCATCGGGAGCGCGGCCAGCTCGTCGCCGGACGCGCCGGCCAGGACTGCGCTGAGGATCTCGCTCATGTGACCCGACGATAGTTGGCCCGTAAGATGTGGTTTCCGGCCGGTAACCAGACCGGCGAGCAACCCCCGGAGGTACAGGGAATGGCTGAGGCCGTCATCGTCGCAGGGGCTCGGACCCCTATCGGGAAGCTGTCGGGAGCGTTCACCGGCTTCACGGCCATGGACCTGGGTGGATTCGCCATCGCAGAAGCGCTGCGCCGCGCCGGCGTGGCACCCGAGCAGGTCGACTACGTGCTCATGGGCCAGGTGATCCTCGCCGGCCAGGGGCAGATCACGGCCCGTCAGGCCGCGGTGAAGGCCGGCATCCCGATGTCCGTCCCGGCCAACACGATCAACAAGGTGTGCCTGTCGGGTCTCAACACGATCTACCTGGCCGACCAGATGATCCGCGCCGGCGACGCCGAGATAGTCGTGGCCGGCGGGATGGAGTCGATGACCCAGGCGCCACACCTGCTGCCCGGTGCGCGAGCCGGCTTCCGTCTCGGCGACGCGACCCTCGTCGACTCCATGATGTACGACGGTCTGACCGACGCCTTCGACGACATCGCCATGGGACTCTCCACCGAGCGCCACAACCAGAAGACCGGCATCTCGCGCGAGCGCCAGGACGCCTTCGCCGCCGCCAGCCACGAGAAGGCGGCCGCCGCAGCGAAGGAGGGCCGCCTGGCCGAGGAGATCGTGGCGGTCGAAGTGCCCCAGCGCAAGGGCGACCCGCTCCTGGTCGACACCGACGAGGGCGTGCGCCCCGGGACGACGGCCGAATCGCTCGGCAAGCTGAAGCCTGCTTTCGACAAGAACGGCACCATCACGGCGGGGAACTCGTCGCAGATCTCCGACGGCGGCTGCGCGGTCATCGTGATGTCGGCCGACAAGGCGAAGGAGCTGGGCCTGTCGCCGCTCGGCCAGGTCGTCGGCTACGGCATGGTGGCCGGACCCGACAACTCGCTCCTGACCCAGCCCTCGCGGGCGATCGCCAAGGCGGCGGGCAAGGCCGGCATCGACATCAAGGACATCGACCTCTTCGAGATCAACGAGGCGTTCGCCGCCGTCGGTCTCGCCTCGGTCGATGACCTCGGGCTCGACGAGGACAAGGTCAACGTGAACGGTGGGGCGATTGCGCTCGGTCACCCGGTCGGCATGTCGGGGACGCGCGTCGCGCTCAGCGCGCTGCTCGAGCTGCGTCGCCGTGGCGCGTCGACCGCGGCGGTCGCGTTGTGCGGCGGCGGCGGCCAGGGCGACGGCGCCATCCTGCGCAGCCTGGCCTGAGCGAGCAGTCCCGCCGGTCCCGCCGACCCGCGGGTTCGGGCGACCCCCGCCGTCGCTCAGGCGAACGGCGGGATGAGCAGGGTGACCAAACTGGCCGAACGGGCCGCCACGTCCGCCCAGTGTTCGACATCGAAGGTGTACACGCCCAGCGCGCAGGTCGGGAAGCCCAGCCGCGCAACCAGCGAGAGGCCCTCCTTGTCCCGCGGTGAGAGCAGCCCCTGGGAGAGCGAATGGGCGGTCGGGTTGTGGCCGACCACCATGGCGGCCGGCGCGTCGTCGGGAAGGTTCTCCATGAAGCCGATGATCTCTTCGGGTTCAGCCCCGTAGAAGGCCTCGTCCAAGCGGCACTCTGGCGGCTGGTCCATTCCGGCCAGCACCAACTCGGCCGTGGCCGCCGTCCGTGCGGCGGGCGACACCAGGGCCACGGTCGGGCGCGGGGTCCCCTTGAGTACCGGGCCGAGTCCAGCACCGTTGCCGGCGAAGAGCCGCCCGAGGGCGGTGGCATCGCGTCGCCCCCGGGGCGCGAGGACACGGTCGAAGTCCGTGCCGCCGGGCGGTGGATCAGTCACGGTCTTGGCGTGACGCAGCAGCCACAGGGTGCGGGTCCCGTCGGGATCGGTGCTCCGGCTCGACGCAGGTCTCGCCTTCGCCCTCCCCTTCCCTCCGGCCTTTGCCGGCATCAGCCCAGGGCGAAGGCCGCGTGCAGGCAGCGCACGGCCCTGTCGACGTCGGCTTCGGCCACGATGCACGACGTTCTGATGGTGGAGGTGGAGATCATGTCGATGTTGATCTCCTCGTTGGCCAGGGTCTCGAACATGGTGGCGGCGATGCCGGGGTGCGACTTCATGCCGGCACCGACGAGAGAGACGCGGGCGACGTCGGCATCGGCCGCGACACCGGTCGCTCCGAGCTCGTCGGCGTGGGCCTGGGCCGTCTCCACGGCGACCGGGAGGTCGGCGTTGGGCACCGTGAACGAGATGTCCGTCGTGCCCTTCGCCGAGGTGTTCTGCACGATCATGTCCACGTTGATCGACTTGTCGGCGAGGGCGCGGAACAAGCGGGCCGCCACCCCGGGGCGGTCGGGCACACCGCTGACGGTGACCTTGGCCTCCGAGGTGTCGTGGGTCACCGCGGTGACGACGGCGTCTTCCATGTCTGCATCCTCCTCGACCACCCAGGTGCCCGGCTCCCAGGTGAAGCTGCTGCGCACGTGCAGCGGGACGTTGTGATTGCGGGCGAACTCGACGGCGCGCAGCATCAGGACGCGACCGCCGGTTGCCGCCATCTCGAGCATCTCGTCGAACGAGATCCGGTTGATGCGATGCGCCTCGGGCACCAGGCGGGGGTCGGCCGTGAACACGCCCGTGACGTCGGTGTAGATCTCGCAGACGTCGGCGTCGAGGATGGCGGCCAGTGCGACGGCGGTGGCATCGGAACCCCCTCGGCCCAGCGTGGTGATCTCACGCTCGACCGAGACGCCTTGAAATCCGGCGACCACGGGTACCTTGCCCCCGGCGAGGGCCTCGCGAAGGCGGTCGCCCTTGACCTCCATGATCTTGGCCCGGGTGTGGTCGTTGTCGGTGATGATGCCGACCTGGCTCCCCGTGAAGGACTGCGCGTCGACGCCGAGATCCGCCAGGGCCATCACGAGCAGCGACATCGAGATGCGCTCCCCGGTGCTGACGAGCATGTCGTACTCGCGGGGTGGCTGGGTCGTGCTGACGGAATTGGCCAGATGGATCAGCTCGTCGGTCGTCTTACCCATGGCGCTGACCACGGCCACCACTTCGGAGCCCTGTCGGCGCGTGCGCGCGATGTGGTCGGCCACCGCCCGGATCCGGTCGGCATCGCCCACCGAGGTCCCCCCGAACTTCTGCACCACCAGCGGCATCCCGCCGAGGCTACAGACTGCGCAGCGGCTCCATCCCCGCTTGCGGTGCCCGGTCCGGGCCGGTGCCCGCAGGCGGCCTGGCACCGCCACGGCACCGCCCCCACACAGGTGGCGGGTGAACGGAGGGAGCCCCCAGGATTGGGTAGGGTCTGCGCCCGTGCCCAGCGAGAAGAGAGCCCGTCAGCGCGCGGCGCGAGAGGCGCGCCTGGCCGCCGAGGCCCAGAACCGCAAGCGCCGCCAGCGCCTGCGCAACGGCATCATCGTCGTGGTGGTGGCCGGGGTGATCGTGGCCATCGCCTTCATCGTCTCGGGCGGGAGCAACAAGCCCGTGGCGTCGCAGTCCAAGGCGGACTCGACGACGACCACCAGCGTGGCCAAGACCGGCACCGCGGCCCTGCAGGCACAGGCCAACGACGTCGCGGTCAAGGCGGGGTGCCCGGCGAGCACCAAGACGACGGTCAACGACCAGAAGTACTCCGCCGCCCCGGCCATGGCCATCGACACCACGAAGAACTACACGGCCACGGTGAAGACGACGGCGGGCACCTTCGTCATCGCGCTCGATGCGAAGAGCGCGCCCCAGACCGTCAACAACTTCGTGTTCCTCGCCGACAAGGGCTACTACCACTGCGTGATCTTCCACCGGGTCATCCCCGGATTCATGGACCAGACGGGGGACCCGACCGGCACCGGGACCGGCGGCCCCGGCTACACCATCCCCGACGAGTACCCCGCCAAGGCGTCGAACCCGAGCGACCAGTACCCCCTCGGATCGGTGGCGATGGCCAACACCGGTCAGCCCAACTCGGGTGGCAGCCAGTGGTTCGTCGTGGCGGGCGCAGAAGGGGAGTCGCTGCCCAATAGCTACACGTTGTTCGGCACGGTCACATCGGGTATGAACGTGGTGAACACCATCAACCAGCAGGGATCGCAACAAGGCGTGCCGCCCGACGTCACCCAGCGCATCCTGTCCGTCACCATCAACGAGTCGTAAGGACCCCCCACCGTGGCCACCCCAACGCCCCCCAACCCAGACGGCTCGAGCCCGCAGCAGCGCAAGTTCGACGAAGAGCCGCCGATGCTCATCGACCCCGACAAGCGCTACGTGGCCACCATGGTCACCTCGCACGGCACCATGGTCATCAACCTCGACCCGCTCGCCGCGCCGAGGGCCGTCAACAGCTTCGTGTTCCTGGCGCGCTACCACTACTACGACGGCATCGTCTTCCACCGCGTCATCCCGGGCTTCGTGCTCCAGGGCGGTGACCCGACGGGGACGGGGTCGGGCGGACCGGGCTACCGCTTCGACGACGAGCTCCCCCAGGCCGGCCGGTACCAGCTCGGTTCCCTCGCCATGGCCAACGCCGGCCCGAACACCAACGGCAGCCAGTTCTTCGTGATCTCGGGAGCCGACGGCGTGGGCCTGCCCCCGCTCTACTCGCTCTTCGGCGAGGTCGTCAGCGGCCAGGACGTGATCAGCACCATCGACGCCCTCGGCACCCGCTCGGGCACGCCGACCGAGCAGGTCGTCATTCAGAGCGTCACCGTCGAAGAGAAGGAGTAGGCGGCCCAGGCCGCCGCGCCGTTCCGCCGCCGGCCGCCCCGGCGGAGCCGGTCAGTCCCGCAGCGCGCCGAGCCCTTCGGTCTGCTCACCACCGACGAAGACGACCGGCGTGCCCGCACCCTCGGCACGCCACGCGCCGCCGCCTTCCCTGATGAGTGCCGTGCGGGCCGGCAGGGCCACCACGGGCAACGCGGCCGGCGCCATCGCGACGGTGCGCTCGAGCTTCTGACCGTGGGCGTCGTCGTGTTCGTCGCCGAAGTGGGGCACCACCGTCAGCTTGTCGACCAGCCCGAGCCCGAGGGTCAGCGCGCCGCCGCGGGGATCGACCATCGGGTCGGTGAGCACCATGGCGCCCGCGCCCGCGCCCGCCACCACGGCGCCGCCGGCGTAGGCGGCTCGGATGCCGTCGAAGACGGCGGACTTCTTCAGCACGGCTCGAAGGTGGAGGGGCGACCCGCCGGCCAGGTAGATGAAGCGCGCCCTGGCGACGATGGCCGCCATGCCGGCATCCTCCGCCGACGCCCGGTCGACCACCATGAGGCCCTCGACCTGGGCACCGAGAGGCTCGAACCACTCGGCCGCCCGCAGCACGACCCGCTCGGGGTGCTGGTAGGCCGCCGCGGTGGGCAGGACCAGGACATCGGTCCCGCCCGAGTCGGACAAGAGGGTGGTGTCGAAGGTGCACCCCTCGCTCCATTCGTTGCCCCCGACCAGGGCCAGCGTGCCTGACGTGTCCATGGCCCACTCTTGCACGCGGGGCGTCTGGCCTCGGGCTTCGACGGCGGTGGTTACCCGCCGGTAAGCTCGGCGGCCATGTCGATCACTCGGGTGGGAATCGTCGGGTCGGGAATCATGGGTTCGGGCATCGTGGAAGTCGCGGCGGCGGCGGGCCACGAGGTGGTGCTGCGCAGCCGCTCCAAGGCGAGCGCGGAGGCCATGGTCGCCGGCCTGGCCAAGTCATTGGCCAAGCAGGTGGAGAAGGGCAAGCGCACCGAGGTCGAGGCGGCCGAGATCACGGCCCGCGTCAGTGCCACGACGCACCTCGGAGACCTCGTCGGCGTCGACCTCGTCATCGAGTCGGTGGTCGAGGACCTCGCGGTGAAGAAGGACCTCTTCGCCGAGCTCGACAGCGTCTGCAAGCCCGAGACGATCCTGGCCACCAACACATCCACCCTGCCGGTGGTCGAGATGGCCATGGCGACCGGACGCCCAGACCTCGTGTGCGGTGTCCACTTCTTCAACCCGGCGCCGGCCATGGCGCTCGTCGAGGTCGTGCGGCCCATCACCGCCGCCGACGCGACGATCGACGCCGCCATCGCGTTCGCCACCACCTGTGGCAAGGATCCCGTCGAGGTCAAGGACCAGGCGGGCTTCATCGTCAACGCGCTCCTCTTCCCCTACCTCAACAACGCCGTGCGCCTCTACGAGCAGGGCGTGGCCTCCAAGGAGGGCATCGACGCCGCCATGAAGGGCGGGTGCGGCTTCCCGATGGGTCCCTTCGCGCTGCTCGACCTCGTCGGCCTCGACACGTCGCTCGCAATCCTCGATGCGCTCTATGCCGAGTACCGCGATCCGAACTACGCCGCGGTCCCGTTGCTGCGCCGGCTGGTCGCCTCCGGCCAACTGGGGCGCAAAGCCAAGCGCGGCTTCTACGACTACACCCGCTGATCGCGGGCCCGGCGCCTTGGGCACCCGAAAGGCGGGCACAATGGTGGTGCACCCCACTCGTCTGGAGGTGAACTGAATGGCTACCGAGCCGCAGCGGGACGCGCCGTGGGTGATGCGTACCTACTCGGGCCATTCGACCGCGCGCGCTTCCAACGAGCTCTACCGCACCAACTTGGCCAAGGGTCAGACCGGCCTGTCCATCGCCTTCGACCTGCCGACTCAGACCGGCTACGACCCCGACGCGCCCGAGGCCGCAGGCGAGGTGGGCAAAGTCGGCGTCCCAGTCGCCCACCTCGGGCACATGCACGAGCTGCTGGATCAGATTCCCGTGGCGGACATGAACACCTCCATGACGATCAACGCCACCGCGGCCTGGCTGCTCGCCCTCTACGTGGCCAATGCGCAAGACATGGGGGTCGAACCGGCGCGCCTGGCGGGGACGACGCAGAACGACATCGTCAAGGAGTACCTGAGCCGGGGCACCTACATCTTCCCGCCCGGGCCGAGCCTGCGCCTCACGGTCGACACCATCGCCTACACGGTGCGCAACGCGCCGAAGTGGAACCCGATCAACGTCTGCAGCTACCACCTCCAAGAAGCGGGCGCGACGCCCACCCAGGAGATCGCCTATGCGCTGGCGACCGCCATCGGTGTGCTCGACGGGGTGCGCGCCTCGGGCAAAATCGAGGAGTCCGAGTTGCACGCGGTCGTCGGCCGCATCAGCTTCTTCGTCAACTCCAGCGTCCGCTTCGTGGAGGAGACCTGCAAAATGCGGGCTTTCACCGAGCTGTGGGACCGCATCTGCTTCGAGCGTTACGGCGTCGAGGACCCCAAACTGCGCCGGTTCCGCTACGGCGTGCAGGTCAACTCGCTCGGCCTGACCGAGCAACAGCCCGAGAACAACGTGCAGCGCATCGTGCTCGAGACCCTCGGCGTCACGCTCTCGAAGAGCGCGCGGGCGTGCGCCATGCAGTTGCCGGCCTGGAACGAGGCGCTCGGGCTGCCCCGGCCGTGGGACCAGCAGTGGTCGCTGCGCATCCAGCAGGTCCTCGCGTTCGAGTCCGACCTGCTCGAGTACGGCGACATCTTCGAGGGATCGACCGTGATCGCCGCCAAGACGGCCGAGCTCGTCGAGGCGGCCTCGGCCGAGTTGGCCGACGTGGAGGCGCTCGGAGGCGCGTTCGAAGCCATCGACGAGCTGAAGCGCCGGCTGGTGCGCAGCCAGGCCGAGCGGGTGCGCCGCATCGAGTCGGGCGAGCAGAAGGTCGTGGGCGTCAATTGCTTCACCGAGACGGCCCCCTCCCCCCTCTTGGGGGAGGGGGAGTTCGAGGCGATCATGAAGGTCGACCACCGGGTCGAGGCCGAGCAGATCGCCGACGTGGAGCGCTGGCGGGCCGAGCGCGACAACGCGGCGGTGCGCCGCGCGCTCGACGACCTGCGTCGCGTCGCCGACGACGACGGGCCCGAGGGCAATGTCATGGAGGCGACCATCGCGCTCGCCCACGCCGGCGGGACCACGGGGGAATGGGCCGCCGCGCTCCGCGAGGTCTTCGGCGAGTTCCGCGCGCCGACCGGCGTCAGCGGCGGCGTGGGCCGGCGCGGCGAAGAGCTGGCTCCTGTCCGCATCCGGACCAAGGCGTTGGCCGAGCGGACCGGCGGGCCGCCGAGGTTGTTGGTGGCCAAGCCCGGGCTCGACGGGCACTCCAACGGTGCGGAGCAGATCGCCGTGGCGGCCCGCGACGCGGGCTTCGAGGTGATCTACCAAGGCATCAGGCTCACCCCCGAACAGATCGTGGCCGCCGCGCGTGACGAGGACGTCGACATCGTCGGCCTGTCCATCCTCTCTGGTTCGCACCTCGAACTCGTGCCCGACATCCTCGACCGCCTGCGCGCGGCGGGGAGCAACGCCGCGGTGGTGGTCGGCGGCATCATCCCGCCCGACGACGCCGAGCTGCTGATCGGGAAGGGCGTGGCGTCGGTCTACACGCCGAAGGACTACTCGTTCGACCGCATCATGGAGGATCTGGTCGCGCTGGCCGAGCGCCAGCGCGACGCCACTCCCGGGTGAGGCGGGCCATCTCGCGCCACGTCACGGCGACGGCGCCGAGCTCAATGGCCCGGAGACGAAGGCTCTCGGGCAGGTCGTAGTGGTTGAGCGCGGCCGAGCGCCGGTGGCGCTGATACCCGCGCGGCGGAATGCCCAGCGCGGCGGCCATGGCGTGGAGCTCGTCGGGATCGTCGGCCAGCAGGTGGGACCAGCGGTCGTCCCGGTCGCGGACAGTGGCGCGTTGGCGCCAGTCGTCGACGTAGACGGTCAGCGCCGCGCCCAGGGCCGGTCGCGCCGCAGAGGCAGGGGCTTGTGCCACCAGCGGCCGCTGAAGCGCCACGGCTCGTGCACCGGGTCGTGCTCGTCGGCGGGCGCCGGGCGGGGCCAGGCCAACTGCACGGCGGCCGCGATGGCGGCCAGCACGGCGGGATCGGGCTCGGGCCGCGGCCGCAGCGCCAGCTGCTCGGGGTCGAAGCGGAGACTCACAGCGGGACGTTGCCGTGCTTGCGCCGCGGCAGCTCCTCGCGCTTGGAGGCGAGGATGTCGAGGCTGCGGCAGATGACGGCGCGGGTGTCAGCCGGCGAGATCACGTCGTCGATGTAGCCGCGCTCGGCCGCGATGTACGGGTTGGCGTAGCGCTCCGTGTACTCGTCGATCAGCTCGGCCCGCCGTTGTGCCGGGTCGGTCGCCTCGGCCAGCTCGCGGCGGTAGACGATCTCGACGGCGCCGTTGGGCCCCATGACGGCGAGTTCGGCCGACGGCCAGGCGAAGGCGAGATCGGCTCCGATGGACTTGGAGTTCATGACGACGTAGGCGCCGCCGTAGGCCTTGCGCGTGATGATCTGGATGCGGGGTACCGTCGACTCGCAGTAGGCGTAGAGCAGCTTGGCCCCGTGCCGGATGATGCCGCCGTACTCCTGGTCGGTGCCCGGCATGAAGCCGGGAACGTCGACGAAGGTGAGCAGCGGGATGTTGAAGGCGTCGCAGGTGCGGACGAAACGCGACGCCTTCTCCGAGGAGTCGATGTCGAGCACGCCGGCCAGCACGGCCGGCTGGTTGCCGACGATGCCCACGACGCGCCCGTTCATGCGGGCGTACCCGCAGGTGATCGACATGGCCCAGTGCCGGTGCACCTCCATGTACTCGCCGTCGTCGACGACGGCCGCGATGATCCGCTTCATGTCGTAAGGCTGGTTGGGCGACGTGGGCAGGAAGTCGATGAGCTCGGTGACATGGCGCTCGGGGTCGTCGCCGGTCAGCTCGATCGGCGGCTCCTCGAGGTTGTTCGACGGAAGGAAGGACAGCAGGTGGCGCACCTCGTCGAGGCACGCCTTCTCGTCGGGTGCGACGAAGGTGGCCACGCCGGACTTGGTGGCGTGGCTCATGGCGCCGCCGAGTTCCTCGAGGGTCACGTCCTCGCCCGTCACGGTCTTCACGACGTCGGGGCCGGTGATGAACATGTGCGACGTGCCCTGCACCATGAAGATGAAGTCGGTCATGGCCGGCGAGTAGACGGCGCCGCCGGCGCAGGGGCCGAGGATCACGCTGATCTGGGGGATCACTCCCGACGCCGTCACGTTGCGGTGGAAGATGCCGCCGTAGGAGTGCAGCGACACCACGCCCTCTTGGATGCGGGCGCCGGCGCCGTCGTTGAGCCCGATCATCGGAACCCCGGTGGAGGAGGCCAGGTCCATCACCTTGTGGATCTTCTCGGCGAAGACCTCGCCGAGGGCCCCGCCGAAGACGGTGAAGTCCTGGCTGAAGATGCAGACCCGTCGGCCGTCGATGGTGCCGAACCCGGTGACGACGCCGTCGGTGTAGGGGCGATTGTCCTCGAGGCCCATGCCGTGGGCCCGGTGGCGGGCGAGCATGTCGAGCTCCTGGAAGGAGCCCTCGTCGAGCAGGTACTCAATGCGTTCCCGTGCCGTCAGCTTGCCCTTGGCGTGCTGGCGTTCCACGGCCCGCTCGCTCCCGGCGTGCAACGCCTCGTTCTTGCGTTCTTCCAGTTCGGCGAGCCGCTCGGCCATGGAGTGTTCCATGCGGGTGAGGCTAACGCCCCCCGGGTACGGCCCGAAATTGCGACCGTAAGACACCAGAGTGGAAGCCGTTCTATTTCCTGACGGAAAAAACCTGGGTGACCAGGAAAAAAAGATCGAGGCCCGGGGCAGATGGCCTGGAGGCCGGCCCGACCGCAACGGGGGGAGACGATGCCGCTTCTGCAAGTAGCGGAAGCCGAAGTTCGATTCGGCGGCGTGCACACGCTGCGCGGCGTCGACCTCGACGTCGCAGCCGGCGCCGTGACTGGTCTGATCGGTCCGAACGGGGCCGGCAAGACCACGTGCTTCAACGCCGTCTGCGGCCTGCAGTCCCTGACCCGGGGCAGCGTGCGCTTCGACGGCGCCGACATGACCTCGCTCAAGCCGCACAAGCGCGCCCGGCTCGGGATCGCACGCACCTTCCAGCGCCTCGAGGTGTTCGGCTCACTGTCGGTGCGCGAGAACGTCCTCGCGGCGGCCGAGATCCGGCGCCGCTGGTCGCATGACCGCTCCGACGCCGCGGCCAACGCCCGGGCCGTGTTGGCGCTCGTGGGCCTCACGTCGCTGGCGGACCGCCCGGCGGACACCCTCCCGACAGGGCAGGCCCGGCTCCTCGAGCTCGCCCGCGCCCTGGCGACCCGGCCGCGACTGCTCCTGCTCGACGAGCCGTCCTCGGGGTTGAGCGACACCGAGAGCGAAGAGCTCGGCGACCTGCTGGTCCAGCTGGCCGGCGCCGGCATGGGCGTGCTCTTGGTCGAGCACGACATGGGCCTCGTCATGCGGGTGTGCACGCGGATCAACGTCTTGGACTTCGGTGCCGTCCTCATGGTGGGGAGCCCCGACGAGGTGCGGGCCGACGAGCGGGTGCGCGCTGCCTACCTGGGTTCTGCCGAGGATCCCGAGGAAGACGCCGAGCCCGACGCGGCCGAGCCGGCCGACGCCGGCGACGAACTGGTGTCGTCGACCCCGGCGGTGACGCATGGCTGAGCCGCCCGTGCTCGAGCTGCGACGCGTCCACGCGGCCTACGGGCAGATCGAGGTGCTCCACGGCATCGACCTCGCGGTGGCGGCGGGTGCCGTGCTCGCGTTGCTCGGCCCCAACGGAGCGGGCAAGTCGACGACGCTCAAAGTGGCCAGCGGGCAGATGGAACCGACCAAGGGTTGCTTCCACGTCCTCGGGCGCCACGTGAACGGCATGCGCCCCGACGCGCTGGCCCGCGCCGGCCTGTGCACGCTGCCCGACGGCCGAGGCATCTTCCCCAACCTCACGGTGAACGAGAACCTGCGCCTGATGACCTTCGCCGGCCCGTCGCGCGCCCACGTGGAGGACCTCGCGTTCACCCGCTTCCCGCGGCTGGCGGAACGGCGCCACCAGGTGGCCGGGACGCTGTCGGGCGGCGAGCAGCAGATGCTGGCCATGGCGCGCACACTCAGCGTCGAGCCGGCCGTCCTGCTGCTCGACGAGATCTCCATGGGACTGGCGCCGATGATCGTGGCCGAGCTCTACACGTTGGTGGCGCAGATCGCCGCCGAGGGCGTGGCCGTGATCCTGGCCGAGCAGTTCGCCGCCACCGCGCTCGGCGTCGCCACCGACGTCGCCGTCGTGGTCCAGGGCCGGATCGTCGCCGCCGGCAAGCCCGACGACCTGCCCGACGACCTGGCCGACGCGTACCTCGGAGGAGCCGCCGCATGAGCGATCCCGCCCACGCCAGCCCCGGCGCCCGGCTCGGCCGGCGCCCTGTCGGCCGTCCCCGGTCCGGCCTGCGCCGTGTCGGCGTGCTCGGCGCGTCGGCGCTGCTCCTGGTCGCGGGTGGCGCGGGATTGCTCGCCGCCGCCTTTGCCAGCGGCCCCGCCGGCGCGGACAGCGGCAGCGGGAGCGCCGGCAGCGGGAGCGACCTCGGCGGCTTCACCGTGAGCTCGCTGGCCGAGGCGGTCACCGCACAGTACGAACAGCCCAACTTCCCCCTGCCGGCCACGCCGTCGCTCGAGTTCGACGAGGGCTACGCCGCCACCACCGACAACTACGGCCCGAGCGGCACCGCCACCGCGTCGAGCCTCTACCCCGGCCAGGTCGTCGCCAACGCCGGGCCCGAGCTCGCCCTCCTGGTGCCCGGTGTGCCGTTGCCCCCGGCGCCGGTCTGGCCGGCCCAGGCGGCGACCGAGTACCCCCAGACGCCCACCGCCTCCACCGACGAGCCCGGCGTGAACATGGACAGCTCGAGCACGGCGAACGGCAACACGGCCAGCGCCACCCTCGGCGACGACGCGCCCGAGGCCGGCTCGAGTGGCGCCGACGCCGACTGCGGTGGCGCCCTCGGGTTCGGGCAACCCGCTGGCGGGCTCCTCGGCCATCTTCGGCATCGGCACCATGTCGGCCACCTCGTCGTCACTGGCCCCGAGCACGACCGCCAACGCCGAGGCCAGCGCGACCGACAGTGGCGTCTCCATCCTCGACGGCCTGATCACCATCGGCAGCGTCACCTCGACCGCCACGGCGATCTCGGACGGCGCCAACGGCAAGTTGACCGGTTCGACCCAGGTCCAGAACATGTCGATCGCCGGTGAGGCCGTGACGGTCAACTCCACCGGCATCTCGGCCGCCGGCCAGAGCACCCCGCTGTCGCTCCCGATCGCGAGCATCAACACGGTGCTCAGCGAGCTCGGCATCACCATGTCGATGAGCAACGCCACCGACAGCGTCAGCGGACCATCGGCCAGCCGCACGCTCGACGGGCTCAAGATCACCATCGACCTCAAGACGTTGGACAACGCGGCCAACCAGTTCGCCTCGCTCCTGCCGTCCTCGCTGACCTCGCAGCTCCCCGTAGCCCTGCCCAACGACCAGCAGCTGACGCTCGACCTGGCCACCGTGCAGGTGGCCTCGACCGCCTCGCCGTCGTTCGCCGCCGGGCAACAGCGGCAACAGCGGCAGCGGTTCGGGATCCGCGCTCGCGACGTCGTCCGCCGGCTCGGGCTCCACCACGGGGAACTCGGGAGCGGGCAGCTTCACGGGCGACACCGGTGCGGGCGGTTCGTTCTCGCCGGGGAGCTCCGGCGCTTCGACCGGCAACTCGGGCTCGGGTCCGGGTGCGGGTTCGGGCAACGCGCTGTCGACGGCGTCGGCACCGGCCTCCATCGTCGGCCCCGCCTTCAAGGGTGTCGGTGCCGCGCTCGGTCCTGTTGGGCCTGTTGGCCGCGACCGCGCTCGCCTACGCGTACAAGCGAGCCGACGACGCCAGCGAGTTGCTCGGCAGCTCGTGCGCCGACGGCGACCCGCTCATGGAGCGCTTCAACGCCACCCCCGACGACCTCGACGAGATCGGAGGATCCACCTGATGAACCTCTTCGGACGACCCTCACAGGACCCGGGCACGCTGACGCGCGTCACCGGCGGCGAGTCCCCGGGCGACGCGGGCGTCGGTGTGCACCAGATCGCGGGCCTGCCCCAGATATCCGGATCTCCCCGAGCTGCCCGAACTGGAGGCGTCGTCGACGCCGGTCCCCTCGCGTCTGGCACGCCTGGCCGCCGTGGTCGACCGGGCACGCCCGGGCCGCAGCAGCCGCAACGTGCGCAAGTGGCTCGAGACGATCGGCATGTGCCTCATCGTCTTCGGCTTCGTGTGCATCCTGCTCGGTTGGTACGGCGCCGCCCACAGTCCCTACCTGTACCAAGAGGTGCCGTATCTGATTTCGGGTGGTCTGCTCGGCGTGTCCCTCGTGATCGGTGGCGGCATCCTCGTGCACTGCGCCTGGTGCATGCGCAAGGTCGAAGAGGACCGGCGCAACGCACTGGCCATCGTGCGATCGGTCGACCGCCTCGAGCGGATCATGCGCAGCCTCGACGAGACGCGGCGCGGCGAGCGGGCCGACCAGGAGGAGCATTCGTTGTGAGGATCCACCGGCGACGCCGCCGCGCACAACGGCGGCGCCACGAGCCGATGCGCCGGCGCGTCGCCGTCGTGCTCTCCCTCTTGGTGCTGGCCTTCCTCGCTTCGGCGTGCGGCTCGCGGCTGACCGGTCACGATGCCGCGCTGGCCCAAGGGGCCAACGGCGGCCACTCGTCGAGCTCGGGGAACGGCGGCATCGCCACCGGCGCCCTGGCCCTGGGTGCCGATTCGAGCGGGAACTGCTCGGGGAGCACGACCAGCACCACGGCCGCGGCCAAGTCGTCGACCACCACGACGGCCGCCTCGAAGTCCTCCACCACGTCGTCGTCGACCACCACGACGGCCCCCTGCAATTCGGCGTCGCTCGCGCTCGGCGGCGGCGGCGGGGCCGCGGGCGGCGCGGGTGGCTCATCGGCCGCCGGCGGGCACGGCACCACCGGCGCAGCCGGCGCCGCGGGCGGCCCGGCGACCGCGGCGGCCACCGCGGGCGGGGGAGGCCCGTGCGGGGCCAACGGCAACCAGGCACCCGCGGGTGGCAACGGTGGCGCCACGGCGACGGGTGTGACGGCAAGCACCATCACCGTCGGCAACATCGCCAGCATCAGCGGCGTCGCACCCGGGCTGACACAGAGCGCGCAGCAGGCCACCGAAGCGTGGGCCGCCTACGTCAACAGCACGGGCGGCATCTGCGGACGCCAGGTGAAGGTCCAGCCTTTCGACGACGGGAACGACTCGGGCACCAACTACGCCGACGCACAGCAGTCGTGTTCGAGTGACTTCGCCATGGTGGGCAACGCGTCGGGCTTCGACGACGGCAGCGCGCAGGCCGTTGGTGCCTGCGGCATCCCCGACATGGCGGCCGAGGTTTCCACTGCGGCGGCCGGCGGCACCGCCGACATCTTCGGCGCCAGCCCCGGCAACGACCACTACTGGGCCCTCGGGCCGGCCAACTACCTCAAGTCGACCTACCCCAACGCCATCGGCCATGCGGCGATGATCTATCTGAACGTCTCGGCGACCCAGACGCAGGCGAGCCACGAGGTGTCCGCCTATCAGGGCGTCGGGTTCAACTACGGCGGCGACGTCATCTCGACGACGCCCACCAACGCCAACTACGGCTCCATCGTCCAGAAGCTCCAGAGCGACGGCGTCCAGTACGTGACCGAGTACTCCGACGACAACTCGGCCGAGCGCCTCCTCCAGGCCATGCAGCAAGCCAACTACTCGCCGTCGGTCGTGGACTGGTTCTCCGAGGAGTACTCACCGCAGTTCGCGCAGCAGACCGCGCCCGAGTCCAACGGCGACCTCGTCTTGATGTCGGCCACGGCCGCCTACGAGGAGGCCGGCGGCAACCCGGGCATGCAGCTGATGGAGAGCTGGCTCAACCGGGTGGCCCCGGGGTACCACCACGACATCTTCGCCATCTTGGCCTGGTCGGCCGGCCTCGCCTTCGAGCAGGCGGCCAAGGAGGTCGGTCCTGATCTCACGCGCGCCGCGCTCATCGCCAAGTTGCAGGGCATCACCTCGTGGACCGGCGGGGGTGTGACGCCGCCGGTCGACATCGGGCAGAAGATCCCCTCGAAGTGCTTCTTCTACATGAAGATCGAGAACGGGGCCTTCCAGCGGGTGTACCCGAGCGCGCCCAACACCTACGACTGCAACAGCGGCTTCGCCCAGTACTAGGCCGAACCGCGACCCGGGCCAGCCATGCACGAATTCCTCGAGTTCACCATCATCGGCATCGTCCTCGGCTCGGCCTACGCCGTCGCCGCGAGCGGCCTCGTCGTCACCTACTCGACGTCGGGCATCTTCAACATCGCCCACGGCGCCATGGGCATGTTCATGGCCTTCGTCTACTGGCAGCTGTCGGTGGGCTGGCACGTCAACACCGCGCTGTCCTTCGTCCTGACCGTCTTCGTGCTGGCACCGCTGCTCGGTGCGGTGGTCGAGCGGACGGTGATCCAGTGGATGGACCCCACCAACGTGGCCACCACGCTGGCAGTCACCGTCGGGCTGACGCTGCTCTTCTTCGGCCTCGTCAACAACTACATCTGGAAGCCCACGGCGCGGACCGTGCCCCAGTTCTTCGGATTCAGCGGGTTCAGCTTCCTCGGGGTGCACATCGATTGGGAGGAGGCGCTGACCGTCGGCGCCGCCATCGCCATCGCGGTGGGCCTGCGCCTGTTCCTCTATCGGACCCGCACCGGCATCGCCATGCGCGGCGTGGTCGACAACCGCCCGCTGATCGGCCTCTTCGGCGGCCGGCCGGCCCGGCTCTCCACCTTGAGCTGGGCCATCGGGTCCTCGCTGGCCTCGGTGGCGGGGATCCTGGTGGCGCCGCGCCTCCAGCTGCAGCCGCTCATCTTGACCCTCCTGGTCATCGACGCCTACGCCGCGGCGGTCATCGGGCGGCTGCGCAGCCTGCCCATGACGTTCCTGGGCGGCCTCGTCGTCGGCCTCCTGTCCTCCTACGCCCAGGGCTACGTGCCCGACACCGGCGCGTTCTGGACCTCGGCCCCGGTGCAGGGACTCCTCACCCAGTCGGTGCCCTCGGTGATCTTGTTCATCGCGCTGTTGATGCTGCCGGCCTCGCGGCTGCGCAGCGGCGTGGCCCAGCGCAACGCGCCGCTCGCCCCGGCCAGCTTCGCCCGCTCGCTCCAGGGCGCGGTCCTCTTGGTGGCCGCGGTCTGGGTGGCGGTCTCGTTCATGGGCCCGGCCAACATCATCAAGCTCGGGATCGGGCTGTCCTTCGGGCTCATCTGCCTCTCGCTGGTCCCGCTCACGGGGTGGGGCGGGTACGCCTCGATCTGCCAGCTCACCTTCGCCGGCCTCGGCGCCTTCGCCATGTACCGCTTCGGGTCGGGCGGGTCCGTGTGGGGCCTGGTGGCGGCGGCCGGCATCGCCGGGGCGGTGGGCGCCCTGGTGGCGCTGCCCGCGTTGCGCGTCCGCGGCCTCTACCTGGCCCTGGCCACCATGGCGTTCGCCAGCGCCATGGACAACGCCTTCTTCCCGTGGTCGGCCGTCTTCGGCTTCAACGGCTCGGTTGCCATCGCCAAACCCTCGCTCTTCGGGTTGAGCACCACTTCGCCCAAGTCCTTCACCATCTTCTTGGCCGTCGTCTTCGCCCTGTTCTCCATCGGCATCCTCGCCGTGCGGCGCGGACCCTTCGGCCGCGTGCTCGTGGCGGTGAAGGATTCCGAGGCGGCCTGTGCCACCCTCGGCCTCTCCCTCACCGTGACCAAGCTGGCCGTGTTCACCCTGTCCGCCGCCATGGCCGGGGTGGCGGGGGCGCTCTTCGCCGCCGCCTCGTCGGTGGCCAGCGGCACGGACTTCCAGATGTTCGAGAGCCTGCTGATCCTGGCCGTCGTCGCCATCGGCGGGGCGTCCGTCTGCTCGGGCGCGCTGGCGGGCGGCCTGGCGCTGGGCTTCCTGCCCGGCAACGCGCAGGACGTCTTCATCGGGGCCGGTACCGTGGCCCTGGCCTTCTATCCCGACGGGGTCCTGCCCCTCGGTTACGCCCGCTTCCACCAGTGGTGGAGCGGGCTCGGCGCCCGGGGCGGGGCTGCGACGGCCGTGCCGGCGGGCGCGGCGGGCGGGGCAGAGCGGCGCGGGACACTGGTGGGGAGCCGGACGGCCTGATCCGCCGGGTCGACCCGGCCCGGATCGGGGCGGCGACCCGCCCTCACCTGGCACGCGCCGCGATTGTTTGAACCCCCAGGCAACCGCTATCATGGAACCCTGCCATGTGCGGGCTTCGGTCCAGCGCGCAATGCGCCACAGGCAGTTCGAAATTTTGCAATCGAGAGGGAACGCGTGCCCACAATCGCCCAGCTCGTCCGCAAGGGACGGCAGGCCAAGGTGACCAAGACCAAGACCCCCGCCCTGAAGGGCGCGCCCCAGCGGCGCGGGGTGTGCACCCGCGTCTACACCACCACCCCCAAGAAGCCGAACTCGGCGCTGCGCAAGGTGGCCCGTGTGCGCCTCAGCTCGGGCGTGGAGATCACCGCCTACATCCCCGGTGTGGGCCACAACCTCCAGGAGCACTCCATCGTCTTGGTGCGCGGCGGCCGGGTGAAGGACCTGCCCGGCGTGCGCTACAAGGTCGTGCGCGGGGCGCTCGACACCTCGGGCGTGCGCGAGCGCAGCCAGGCCCGTAGCCGCTACGGCGCGAAGAAGGAGTCCTAGGCATGCCCCGCAACGGACCCGCCACACGCCGCGAGCTCGCCCCGGACCCCGTCTACCGCTCGGTCCTGGTGACCCAGGTCGTCAACAAGATCCTCTCGCGCGGCAAGCGCACGCTGGCCGAGCGCATCGTCTACACCGCCCTCGAGCAGGTGGCCGAGAAGTCGGGCGGCGATCCCGTGGCCGCGCTCAACCGCGCCGTCGAGAACACCCGGCCCGAGGTCGAGGTCAAGTCGCGGCGTGTCGGCGGCGCCACCTACCAGGTGCCCGTCGAGGTCCGCCCGCGCCGGGCCACCACGCTGGCCATCCGCTGGCTCACCACCTACTCGCGCCAGCGCCGGGAGAAGACGATGGCCGAGCGCCTCGCCGGCGAGATCCTCGACGCCTCCAACAACATCGGAGCCTCGGTGAAGCGCCGCGAGGACATGCACAAGATGGCGGAGTCGAACCGCGCCTTCGCCCACTACCGCTGGTAGTGGAACCACCGACGCCCGCCCCCACCCAGATCCACCCCGCACACCCGACCCTCACCCACGAGCACGACCATGCCTGACGCCGCCCCCACACGAGATTTCCCGCTGGCCAAGACCCGCAACATCGGGATCATGGCCCACATCGACGCGGGCAAGACCACGACCACCGAGCGCATCCTCTATTACACCGGCCGCAACTACAAGATCGGTGAGGTGCACGAGGGTGCCGCCACCATGGACTGGATGGTCCAGGAGCAAGAGCGCGGCATCACCATCACCTCGGCCGCCACCACCTGCAGCTGGCGCGACAACTGGATCAACATCATCGACACCCCGGGCCACGTCGACTTCACCGTCGAGGTCGAGCGCTCGCTGCGCGTCCTCGACGGCGCGGTGGCGGTGTTCGACGCCGTGGCCGGCGTGGAGCCCCAGACCGAGACGGTGTGGCGCCAGGCCAACAAGTACAACGTCCCGCGCATCTGCTTCGTCAACAAGATGGACCGCATCGGCGCCGACTTCGAGCGCACGGTGCAGATGATCCGCGACCGCCTCGACGCGCTGCCCGCCGTCATTCAGCTGCCCATCGGCGCCGAGTCCGAGTTCAAGGGCGTGATCGACCTGCTCGAGGAGAAGGCCCTCGTGTGGTCGTCGGACATGGGCGAGGAGTGGGAGACCCTGGACATCCCCGACGCCATGGCGACCGACGCCGAGGACGCCCGCCACCAGCTCATCGACGTCGTCTCCAACTTCGACGACACCATCATGGAGAAGTACCTGGCCGAGGAGCCCATCACGGCCGACGACCTGCGCCGCGCCCTGCGCACGGCCACCCTGGCCGCCGCCGTGGTGCCGGTCCTGTGCGGTTCGGCCTTCAAGAACAAGGGCGTCCAGCCCATGCTCGACGCCGTGGTCGACTTCTTGCCCAGCCCGCTGGACCTGCCGCCCACCGAGGGGCACCGGCCCAACCACACCGAGGACATCGAGGAGCGCAAGGCCGACGACTCCGAGCCTTTCTCCGCCCTCGCCTTCAAGATCATGACCGACCCCTTCGTCGGCAAGCTGACCTACATCCGGGTGTACTCGGGCACGCTGCAAAAGGGCGGGTCCATCACCAACACCACCAAGGACAAGAAGGAGCGGGTGGGGCGCATCCTCCAGATGCACGCCAACCACCGCGAGGACAAGGACGCCATCTTCGCCGGCGACATCATGGCCGTCGTCGGCCTGAAGAACACGACGACGGGCGACACCCTCTCGGAGCCCCAGCACCCGATCGTGCTCGAGGCGCTCGAGTTCCCCGAGCCCGTGATCCACGTGGCGGTGGAGCCCAAGACCAAGGCCGACCAGGACAAGCTGTCCCGGGCCCTCTACTCGCTGAGCGAGGAGGACCCGACCTTCCGCGTGCGCTCCGACGAGGAGACGGGCCAGACCGTGATCTCGGGCATGGGCGAACTGCACCTCGAGGTGCTGGTCGACCGCATGCTGCGCGAGTTCAGCGTCGACGCCAACGTGGGCAAGCCCCAGGTGGCCTACCGCGAGACGATCCGCAAGCCGGTGGAGAAGATTGAGGAGAAGTACGTCCGCCAGACCGGTGGCCGCGGCCAGTACGGCCACGTCGTCATCAGCGCGGAGCCCACGGGCCCGGGCGGCGGCTACGAGTTCATCGACAAGATCAGCGGCGGCGTGATCCCCAAGGAGTACATCCCCTCGGTCGACGCCGGCATCCAAGAGGCGCTCACCGCCGGTGTGCTCGCCGGCTATCCGACCGTCGACGTGCGGGTGACGCTGACCTACGGGTCGTACCACGACGTGGACTCCTCGGAAATGGCCTTCAAGATCGCCGGCTCCATGGCGGTCAAGAAGGCGATCCGGGCCGCCAGCCCCGTGCTGCTCGAGCCGGTCATGGAAGTGACGGTCACGGTGCCCGACGATTTCCTCGGCGCGGTGACCGGTGACCTCTCGTCTCGCCGGGGGCGCATGGAGGGGATGGACCAGCAGGGGACCAGCCACGTGGTGCGAGCGCTTGTACCGCTGGCCGATATGTTCGGCTACTCTACTGACCTGCGTTCGCGCACCCAGGGCCGCGCCACGTACACGATGCAGTTCCATTCGTACAACCAGGTCCCGGAGTCGATTTCCAAGGAGATCATCGCCCGGGCGCACGGGGAGTAGGGGCCTTGGGCCCACCGGCCCGGAAGCGCAGAGCGCAGCAACCACAGAACACAGTTCGTACCAGTTCGCAGGAAGAGACAATGAGCGTCGGGACCACCGTGGCCCCGACTCGGAGCAGGGAGTAGCGAGGCGATGGCCAAGCAGAAGTTCGAGCGCACAAAGCCACACATCAACGTCGGCACCATGGGTCACATCGACCATGGCAAGACGACGCTCACGGCCGCCATCACCAAGGTGCTGTCGGAGCGCAACCCCAACACCTCGTTCACCAAGTTCGAGGACATCGACAAGGCGCCGGAGGAGAAGCAGCGCGGCATCACGATCACCATCGCCCACGTCGAGTACGAGACCGAGAAGCGCCACTACGCGCACGTCGACATGCCCGGCCACGCCGACTACATCAAGAACATGATCACCGGCGCCGCCCAGATCGACGGCGCCATCCTGGTGGTCTCGGCCGCCGACGGCCCCATGCCCCAGACCCGTGAGCACGTGCTGCTGGCCCGCCAGGTGGGCGTGCCCTACATCGTGGTCGCCCTCAACAAGGCCGACATGGTCGACGACGAGGAGCTGCTCGAGCTGGTCGAGCTGGAGGTGCGCGAGCTGCTGAGCAGCTACGACTTCCCCGGCGACGACACGCCGATCGTCCGGGTCAGCGCCCTCAAGGCGCTCGAGGGTGACGCCGAGTGGAGCGAGAAGATCGTCGAGCTGATGGACGCGGTCGACGAGTACATCCCCGAGCCCGAGCGCGACGTCGACAAGCCCTTCCTCATGCCCGTCGAGGACGTCATGTCCATCACCGGCCGCGGCACCGTCGTGACCGGCAAGGTCGAGCAGGGCATCGTCAAGGTCGGCGAGGAAGTCGAGATCGTGGGCCTGCGCGACACGCAGAAGACGACGGTGACCGGCGTCGAGATGTTCCGCAAGCTCCTCGACCAGGGTCAGGCCGGCGACAACATCGGCGCCCTGCTGCGCGGGACCAAGAAGGAAGAGGTCGAGCGCGGCCAGGTGCTGTGCAAGCCCGGCTCCATCACGCCGCACACCCAGTTCACCGCCGAGGTCTACGTGCTGAACAAGGAGGAGGGCGGCCGCCACAAGCCGTTCTTCACCAACTACCGTCCCCAGTTCTACTTCCGGACCACCGACGTGACCGGCACCATCACCCTGCCCGAGGGCACCGAGATGGTCATGCCCGGCGACAACACCAAGATGACCGTGGAGCTGGGCAAGCCCATCGCCATGGACAAGGGACTGCGCTTCGCCATCCGTGAGGGTGGCCGCACCGTGGCCTCGGGCGTCGTCGACGAGATCCTCAAGTAATCCGAGTCGTCCGAGCGACCCCAGAGCAGCGAGAGCAGGCACCGAGACCATGGCCGACGGCCCGAAGCAGAAGATCCGCATCAGGCTCAAGGCCTACGACCACGAGATCCTGGACCAGTCCACCGAGAAGATCGTCCAGACCGTGCTGCGGACCCAGGCCAAGGTGCTGGGTCCCGTCCCGTTGCCGACCGACAAGCACCGCTACACGGTGATCCGCTCGCCCCACAAGTACAAGGACTCGCGGGAGCACTTCGAGATGCGGGTCCACAAGCGCCTGGTGGACATCGTCGAGCACACGCCCAAGACGGTCGACTCGCTCCAGCGGCTCGACCTGCCCGCCGGCGTCGACATCGAGATCAAGATCCAGACCGCCTGAGGGCGGGCCCCGCCTCCCCGCCGGACGCCTGGCAGGGGGGGCCGAGCTTGGTGTAACCTCGCGAGCCGCCGAATTCAGGCTGCTCAGAGGCGATTTACAGCGGCACCACGGTGCTGCGGAGACAACAGACGTGCGTGAGCGCCGGCCCAGGGCCGAGACCTCACGCCGAACCATTCGAGCGCTCCGCTCGGGATTCCCGGGCGGAGCGTTGGCGTGCGTACGGGACACCGCACGACGCCGGACACGAGGAAGAGGACACGTGGCAAGGAAGGCCATCGTCGGCGAGAAAGTCGGCATGACCCAGGTCTGGGACGACCAGAACCGCGCCGTACCGGTGACGGTGCTGAAGGTCGCGCCCGTGCGCGTGGTCCAGGTCAAGACGCCCGAGACCGACGGCTACGCGGCCTTGCAGGTGACCTGGGGTTTCCGGCGCAACTCGACGCTGACCAAGCCCGAGATCGGCCACTACGCCAAGGCCGGGGTGAACCCGGGCCGCAAGCTCGTCGAGCTGCGCGTCGACGACGTGGCCGACTACACGGTGGGCCAGGAGCTGGCGGCGGACCTCTGGGAAGCCGGCGAGCGGGTCGACGCCATCGCGGTCTCCAAGGGGAAGGGCTTCGCCGGCGGCATGAAGCGCCACAACTTCAAGGGTCAGGGTGCCTCGCACGGCAACCACCGCAGCCACCGGGTCCCCGGGGCCATCGGTGCCTGCGCCACGCCCTCGCGGGTCTTCAAGGGCACGCGCATGGCGGGACAGATGGGCGGCAACCAGGTGACGGCCCTGAACCTCGAGGTGGTCTCGGCCGACGCCGAGCGCGAGCTCGTCCTGGTCAAGGGAGCCGTGCCCGGCGCCCGCGGCAGCGTGGTCGTGCTGCGCGACTCGGTCAAGACCCCGTCGAAGGCCGGGAGGTCCCGATGACCACCACGGCGACCCTGCCCGAGCGGAGCGGCTCGGTGCTCGGGCACACCATGAAGAAGGAGCGACCGGCACCCGTCGCGCGCACCGCCCTGCGCCGCAACGCCGCCGGCCACGACCTGGGCACGGTGGACCTCGAGCCGACGATCTTCGGCCTGACCCCCAACCGCGCCGTGCTGCACCAGGTGGTGACCGCCCAGCTGGCGGGCATCCGCGCCGGCACCCAGTCGACCAAGACCCGGTCCGAAGTGCGTGGCGGCGGCGCCAAGCCGTTCCGCCAGAAGGGCACGGGCCGGGCCCGCCAGGGCTCGAGCCGCTCCCCGTCCATGAGCGGCGGCGGCGTGGCCCTCGGTCCCAAGCCGCGCAGCTACGTGCAGCACACCCCCAAGAAGATGGTGCGCCTCGCCCTCTTGTCCGCGCTGAGCGACCGCGCCGAAATCGGCCGGATCATCGTGGTCGACGACTGGCAGATCACCGAGCCCAGCACCAAGGACGCCGCCACTTTGTTGCGCAAGCTCAAGGTGGGCACGGACTCGGTGCTCGTGGTCCTCGCCCAGGACGAGATCGACATGGCGCTCTCGCTGCGCAACCTGCCCCGGGCCAATACGACGACCTTCGCCGAACTCTCGGCCCACGACGTGCTGCGTGCCGACTGGCTCGTCTTCTCCGACCGCACCGTGCCGACGTCGCCTGCCGACTTCTCGGGCACCCACGTGATGGAGCCGGCCGACGACGACGCGTCGAGCGACGAGCAGGCCGAGGACTCCGAGGCGCCGGCCAAGGCGGCCACGGCGACAAAGGCGGCGAAGGCGACGAAGGCCGCCACGGCGGCGAAGACGACCAAGGCCGGGGACGACGCCGCGGCCGCAGCCGCCGCCAAGGCGACGAAGGCGGCCAAGGCCACCAAGGCGACGAGGGCGGCCAAGGCCACCAAGGCCGCCCCGGCCACCGAGACAGTGCGAAGCGATGCCGGCGCCGAGACCGAGGGCCCCGGCGAGGAGGCCGAGTCCGATGCGTGACGCCATGTCGGTCCTCATCCGACCGGTGGTCTCCGAGAAGAGCTACGCGCTCGATGGACCAGAGCGTCTACGTCTTCATCGTCGACCCCAAGGCGACCAAGATCGACGTCCGCCACGCCGTCGAGCAGGCCTTCGGCGTCCGGGTGACCAAGGTCAACACCCTCAACCGCAAGGGCAAGGCGACGCGCAACCGCCGCACCAACGTGCGCGGCAAGCGGCCCGACACCAAGCGCGCCATCGTCACGCTGCACCCCGACGACTCCATCGACCTCTTCGACCGCTGATCAGGACGTCTCATGCCACTTCGCTCACGTAAACCCACCAGCCCCGGACGTCGGTTCCAGACGGTCTCGGACTTCTCCGAGATCACCCGCAGCCATCCCGAGAAGTCGCTGCTCGCCCCCAACCCGCAGAGCGGGGGCCGCAACAACCACGGGCGCAAGACGGCGCGTCACCGCGGCGGCGGCCACAAGCAGCAGTACCGGATCATCGACTTCCGCCGGAACAAGGACGGGATCCCGGCCAAGGTCGCGTCCATTGAGTACGACCCCAACCGCAACGCACGCATCGCGCTGCTGCACTACGCCGACGGCGAGAAGCGCTACATCCTGGCCCCGGCCGGCGTGAAGGTCGGCGACAAGCTCCAGAGCGGTCAGGGCGCGGACATCCGTCCGGGCAACGCGCTGCCGCTGCGCTACATCCCCGTGGGCTCGACCGTCCACAACGTCGAGCTGCGCCCGGGGGGCGGGGGCAAGATGGCCCGCGGCGCCGGCATGAGCATCCAGCTCGTCGCCAAAGAGGGCGCCTTCGCCACGCTGCGCCTGCCCTCGACCGAGATGCGCCGCGTCTCCATCGACTGCCGGGGCACGCTGGGCGTGGTGGGCAACGCCGAGGCCGAGCTGGTCAAGGTGGGCAAGGCCGGCCGCAACCGCTGGAAGGGCAAGCGGCCACAGACCCGCGGCGTCGCCATGAACCCCGTCGACCACCCGCTCGGTGGTGGCGAGGGCAAGTCCTCGGGTGGCCGCCACCCGGTGTCCCCGTGGGGCAAGCCCGAGGGCCGCACGCGCTCGCGCAACAAGAAGTCCAATTCGATGATCGTCCGCCGGCGCCGCACCCGTGGCGCGCGGCGATAGGGCGGAGGGTAAGGAACGATGCCGCGTAGCCTGAAGAAGGGACCCTTCGTCGACGGCCACCTGCTGAAGAAGGTGGACGTGCTGAACTCGAGCGGGGACAAGAAGGTCATCAAGACCTGGTCCCGCCGCTCCACCATCATCCCCGACATGGTCGGCCACACAATCGCCGTCCACGACGGCCGCCGCCACGTTCCGGTCTACGTGACCGAGTCGATGGTCGGCCACAAGCTGGGGGAGTTCGCCCCGACGCGGACCTTCCGGTACCACGCCGGGCAGGAGCGGGGAGCGCGGCGATGACCGCCACCAAGACGAACGAGCGGCCCGGGACGCGCGCCATGCACCGCTACTGCGGCATGTCGGCCTCCAAGGCGCGCCAGGTCCTCGACCTGATCCGCGGCGAGGACGTCCAGCGGGCCGCCGAGATCCTGAATGGCACCGAGCGCGAAGCGGCCGAGATCATCGGCAAGGTCCTGGGCTCGGCCGTCGCCAACGCGGCGCACAACGACCAGCAGAACCCCGAGGACCTCTACGTCTCGGCCTGCTACGCGGACGAGGGCGCCACCATGAAGCGCTGGCGTCCCCGGGCGCGCGGCCGCGCCACGCGGATCCGCAAGCGGACCTGCCACATCACCATCATCGTGAGCCGCCTTCCCGCCGAGAAGCTCGAGCTGCGCCGCCGCCGCATGGAGGCCGTGAGCGCCAACCGCTCGCGCCGGGTCGACGCCTCGCGTCGCCGGGCCGACCTCTCAGGCCGGTTGTCGCGCCGCCGTGCCGCCCAGGCCGAGAAGGCCGCCACCGAGGCTGCTGAGGCCGAGGCCGCCGAGGCTGACGAGGACACCCAGGACGACGGGGCACCGATCGACGCCGAGGCGACAGACGCCGCCACCGAGGTCGACGCGGTCGACGCCGACGAGGTCGACGCCGACGAGGATGTCGACGCCCACGCCGACGCCGACACGGACGTCGATGACGAAGCCGAAGACGAGGTCACGAGATGCCGCGAACGACGCGGATGCGGACGAGAAGAGCGAGGACGAGTAGATGGGCCAGAAGGTAAACCCCTACGGGTTCCGGCTCGGGATCACGACGGATTGGAAGTCGCGCTGGTTCGAGGAGCGCCACTACAAGGAGTTCGTCGTCGAGGACTGGAAGATCCGCGACTACCTGATGCGCCAGCTCGAGGCGGCCGCAGTCAGCCGCATTGAGGTCGAGCGCACCCGGGACCGCCTGCGCGTCGACATCCACACGGCCCGGCCGGGCATCGTCATCGGTCGCCGTGGTGCCGAGGCCGACCGGCTGAAGAAGAAGCTCGAGGAGATCACCGGGCTGCAGAACCGGATCCAGCTCAACATCCAAGAGATCAAGCAGCCCGAGCTCGACGCCGCGCTCATCGCGCAGGGCATCTGCGACCAGCTCGTGCGCCGGGTGGCCTTCCGGCGCGCCATGAAGCGTGCCATCCAGACCGTGCAGAAGGCGGGCGCGCAGGGCATCAAGGTCCAGTGCTCGGGCCGCCTCGGCGGCTCTGAGATGTCGCGCAAGGAGCAGTACCGCGAGGGCCGGGTGCCGCTGCACACGCTGCGCGCCGACATCGACTACGGATTCCGCGAGGCCCGCACCACATCGGGCCGCGTGGGCGTCAAGGTGTGGATCTACAAGGGCGACATCCTTCCCTACAAGGTCTCCATCGAGGACAAGATCACCCGCGAGGCCGCGATGGCCGTGGGCGAGACATCCGGGCAGAGCGGACCGCGGCGTCTCATCACCGCCGGCGGTGGCCGGCGCCGGGCCGACGACTTCGCCACCGAGGACGGTGCGGAGGCAGAAGAGACCGAGGAGACCACCGAGATCACCGAGCCCGCCGCCAGCGCCGCCAGCGCCGCCGACGACGACACCACCGCAGGTGCCGATGTCGCAGTGACCGAGGTGGCCGATGAGGCCGTCGTCGAAGCTCCCGCCGAGCAGACTGCGACCGAGGAGGAGACCGAGCAGCCGGTGGCCGACCTACTGCCGGCACCCGCCGAGCCCGACGAGTTGGAGCGCCAGCTGAACCGGGACGAGGAGATGGAGCGCCAGAACCGCCACCAGCACCACGAGGCGCCGCACTTCCGCAAGGAGTCGGACTGACATGTTGATGCCCAAGAAGGTCAAGCACCGCAAGACCCAGCGTGGCCGCCTGTCGGGCGCGGCGAAGGGCGGGACGTCGGTGGCGTTCGGTGACTTCGGCATCCAGGCGACCGAGCCCGGGTGGCTGACGGCGCGCCAGATCGAGGCTGCCCGTATCGCCATGACCCGCCACGTCAAGCGTGGCGGCAAGGTGTGGATCCGGGTCTTCCCCGACAAGCCGGTCACCCAGAAGCCCGCCGAGACCCGTATGGGCTCGGGCAAGGGGAACCCCGAGCTCTGGGTCGCTGTCGTGCACCCCGGACGGATCCTCTTCGAGCTAGCCGGCGTCGACGAGCCGCTTGCCCGCGCCGCCATGGAGCGTGCGATTCAGAAGCTGCCCTTCAAGGCCCGCTTCGTGGTGCGTCCCGGGACCCACGGCCACGCCGAGGTGGCCATCTGATGCCCACCGCGCACGATCTCTCCATGCTCGACGGCGACGAGCTGGCCGCCCGCCTGGGCGAGTCGCGCCGCGAGCTGTTCAACCTTCGCTTCCAGCTGGCCACCGGCCAGCTGGACAACCCGTCGCGCATCGGCCAGGTCCGCCGCGAGGTGGCACGCATGCTCACGGTGCTCCGTGGCCGCGAGATCCTCGAGGCCGAAGGTGCCTACATCGCGCCGACGGTGGCCGAGCACGAGGCGGCCCGGGCCAAGCTCGCCGCCGAGGACGCCGAGCGCGAGGAGAAGGCGGCGGCGAGGGCCAAGGCGGCCGAGGCCGAAGCCGAGGGCGAGCCGATCGACCTGCACGAGCACGATCACGACCTGGACGACGACGACGACGAAGAGGAAGAGGCCTGATGGCCGACGAGACAGAGAACGACGAGACAGTCAGCGACGCGGTGCACGACGACGAAGCCGTCGAGAAGGCCAAGGCCGCGGCGGCGGACGCCGAGAAGGCGCTCGAGGCCGTCGAGGCCGAGGCTGCCGTTGAGCTGCCGGCGGGTGACGAGGACGGCTCGCGACCGAACCAACGCAAGGTCCGCGAGGGCATGGTCGTCTCCGACGCCATGAGCTCCACCGTCGTGGTGGCCGTCGTCGAGCGGGTGCGCCACCGCAAGTACGGCAAGACCGTGCAGCGCACCAAGAAGCTCTACGTGCATGACGCGGAGAACACGGCCAAGGTGGGCGACCGGGTCCGGGTCCAAGAGACCCGCCCGCTCTCCAAGCTCAAGCGCTGGCGCCTGACCGAAGTGCTGGAGCGGGCCCGATGATCCAGCAGGAATCCCGGCTCCGGGTGGCCGACAACTCGGGCGCACGCGAAGTGCTGTGCATTCGGGTCCTGGGCGGCTCGCGCCGGCGCTACGCCAGCATCGGCGACGTCTTCGTCGCAACGGTCAAGGACGCCATCCCCGGCGCGGCCGTCAAGAAGGGCGACGTCGTCAAGTGCGTCGTCGTGCGTACCAAGAAAGAGAAGCGCCGCCCCGATGGCAGCTACATCCGCTTCGACGAGAACGCGGCGGTGCTCATCAACGATCAACAGCAGCCTCGCGGCACCCGCATCTTCGGGCCCGTGGGCCGTGAGCTGCGTGACAAGCGGTTCATGCGCATCGTGTCGCTGGCCCCGGAGGTGCTCTAGCCATGCGAATCCACAAGGGAGACACCGTCGTCGTCCTCCAAGGCAAGGACAAGGGCAAGAAGGCCGAGGTCGTCCGGGCCATCCCTTCGCGCGAGCGCGTCATCCTCGAGGGCGTCAACGTGGCCAAGCGCCACGCCAAGCCCACCCGTGCCACGCAGCAGGGTGGCGTGATCGACAAGTTCATGCCCGTCCACGTCTCCACCGTGGCGCTCGTCTGCAAGAGCTGCGACAAGGCGACGCGCATCGGCTACCGCATCGACGACGACGGCGAGAAGGTACGTATCTGCCGAAAGTGCGGGGCCGAGCTGTGAGCACGACGAATGCGCCGGCGCGACCCCGGCTGAAGGAGCGCTACCTCACCGAGGTGCGGGACCGGCTGCAGAGCGAGCTGGGCCTGGGCAACGTGATGGAGGTGCCGCGCCTGGAGAAGATCGTGATCAACATGGGCGTCGGCCGTGCCACCCAGCAGGCGTCGCTCATTGAGGGCGCCCAGCGCGACCTCGAGACGATCACCGGCCAGAAGCCGATCGTGACCAGGGCCAAAAAGTCCATCGCCGGTTTCAAGCTGCGCGAGGGGCAGTCGATCGGGGTCAAGGCGACGATGCGCGGTGACCGGGCGTGGGAATTCTTCGATCGGCTGCTCAGCCTCGCCATCCCCCGCATCCGCGACTTCCGGGGCCTCTCGCCCCGGTCGTTCGACGGGCACGGCAACTACACGTTCGGCGTCACCGAGCAGCTGATCTTCCCCGAAATCGACTACGACAAGATCGACACGACCCGCGGCATGGACATCACCATCGTCACATCCGCACGCACCAACGAGGAAGGACGGGCGTTCCTTGCAGCGTTCGGCTTTCCGTTCCGACAGGAGACCCGGTAGCACCATGGCGAAAAAGGCTTTGATCGAAAAGCAGCAGCGCACTCCCAAGTTCAAGGTGCGGGGTTACACCCGCTGCCAGCGTTGCGGGAGGCCGAAGGCGGTCTACCGCAAGTTCGGGCTGTGCCGTATCTGCCTCCGGGTCATGGTGCACGCCGGAGAGGTGCCCGGCGTCACGAAGGCGAGCTGGTAGGCCGCCATGACGATGACCGACCCCATCGCGGACATGCTCACCCGCATCCGCAACGCCAACTCGGCGATGTTCGAGACAGTGCGGATGCCCGGGTCCAAGCTCAAGACGTCGCTCGCGGACATCCTCGAGCGCGAGGGCTTCATCGCGGGCTACAAAGTGGAGCCCAACGTCGGCAAGCCCGGCACGACCCTCGAGATCACCATGAAGTACTCCGGTGACCGCACCCGCACCATCGCCGGCATCAAGCGCGTCTCCAAGCCCGGCCTGCGCATTTACGCGCGGGCCGACGGTATGCCGCGCGTGCTCGGCGGCATGGGCGTGGCCGTGGTCTCGACCAGCCAGGGGCTGCTCACCGACGCCGAGGCGCGGCGCAAGCACCTGGGCGGGGAGGTGCTCTGCCATGTCTGGTAGGAGCACCGGTACCGGCCGCCGCACCAGCCGAGGGGAGGCCTGATGTCGCGCGTCGGACGAGCACCCATCACCGTCCCCTCCAATGTGACCGTCACCTTGAGCGGGGCGACGGTCAACGTCAAGGGACCCCAGGGCACACTCGAGCGCGAGCTCCCCGAGGGCATCACTATCGCCCAGGAGGGCGAGACGCTGGTCGTCAGCCGGCCCGACGACGAGCGGCACCACCGCGCGCTCCACGGTCTGTCGCGCTCTTTGGTGGCCAACATGGTCTCGGGGGTCACCGAGGGCTTCACTAAGGAGCTCGAGATCGTCGGCGTGGGTTACCGCGCCACGGCCAAGGGACCCAGTGCGCTCGAACTGGCACTGGGCTTCTCGCACCCGGTGGCCGTCGACGCACCCGAGGGCATCACCTTCGAGGTGCCGGTGCCGACCAGGGTGATCGTCAAGGGCATCGACAAGGAGAAGGTGGGCCAAGTGGCCGCCGACATTCGCAAGCTGCGCAAGCCCGAGCCCTACAAGGGCAAGGGCGTGCGCTACGCCAACGAGCGCGTGCTGCGCAAGGCTGGAAAGGCGGCGAAGTAATGGCACGCACGAGTGACCGCACCCGACTGCGCCTTCGGCGTCACAACCGCGTGCGCACCACGGTGACCGGTACGGCGGATCGCCCCCGCCTGGCCGTGCACCGCTCCAATCGCCACATTTCGGCCCAGCTCATCGACGACACCAGCGGCCGCACCGTGGCCGCAGCGTCGTCGGTCGAGCCGGACCTGCGTGCGTCGTTGGGCAAGGGCGGTGGCAGTAACGTGACGGGCGCAGAATCGGTCGGTCGCCTCTTGGGCACCAGGGCCAAGGCGGCAGGGATCACCAAAGTGGTGTTCGACCGTGGCGGCTTCGTGTACCACGGGCGTGTTGCCCACCTGGCTGACGCGGCACGGGCCGAGGGACTGGAGTTCTAGGAATGGTCGACACACAGTACGAAGAGCGCACCATCAAGGTGAACCGCGTGGCAAAGGTCGTCAAGGGCGGCCGGCGCTTCTCCTTTGCCGCGCTCATGGTGGTTGGCGACGGCAACGGCAAGGTCGGCCTGGGTTACGGCAAGGCCAAGGAGGCAGGGCTGGCCGTGCAGAAGGGGATCGAAGAGGCGCGCAAGAACCTCTTCGAGGTGCCACTCGCCGGCAGCACCATCGTGCACCCGGTGATCGGGGAGAGCGGCGCCGGACGCGTCCTGCTCAAGCCCGCCGCACCCGGGACCGGCGTCATCGCCGGCGGCGCGGCGCGCCACATCCTCGAGATGGCGGGCATCCGCGACATCCTGGCCAAGTCGCTCGGGTCGTCCAATGGCATCAACGTGGCCCATGCCACGATCGCGGGGCTCAAGCAGCTGCGCCGTCCTGACGACGTCGCTGCGCTTCGTGGCAAGGCAGCCGACCAGGTCACGCCCGGTGGCGTCCTGCGCGCCTACCGCGAGCGCAAGCGCGAGACCGACCTGTACGCGGCGGAGGCGCGTTGATCATGGCGGCGCGAACGAGCACCAAGACGACGGGGGAGGCCCGGCTGCACGTCACCCAGACGCGCTCGGCCATCGGGACCAAGCCCAAGCACCGCGGCACGCTGCGGGCCCTCGGGCTGCGCGGCATCGGGCAGTCCAACGACCTGCCGGACCGCCCCGAGATCCGGGGCATGCTGGCCCGGGTTCCGCACCTGGTCAGCGTCGAGGAGGTGGCGACGTGAAGCTCCACGACCTGGCTCCGCCCACGGGCGCGACCAAGCCGAAACGCCGAGTCGGCCGCGGTACCGGCGGCAAGGGCCACAAGACGGCGGGCCGCGGCACCAAGGGCCAAAAGGCACGCAGCAAAGTGCCGGCCGGCTTCGAAGGTGGTCAGCTCCCGCTCATGCAGCGGATCCCCAAGCTCAAGGGGTTCAAGAACCCCTTCCGGGTGGAGTACACCCCGGTCAACCTGGCGACGCTCGAGTCCCTCGGTGCGGACGAAGTGACGGTCCAGTCCCTGGTCGAGGCCGGGGTCGTCCGGCCCAAGGCCCTGGTCAAGATCCTCGGGCAGGGGTCGCTGACCCGCTCGGTCACGGTGTCGGCCCACGCCTTCTCCAAGTCGGCCGAAGCAGCGATCACCGCCGCCGGGGGTAGCGTCGAAAGGGTGCCCCTGCCGTACGCCAACGGCCGACCGCCCGCCTCCGGCAACGCCTTGATGAACCGGTGACGACGACGGGCTCGCACTAGGAAGGGCCATGCTCTCCCGGCTCGCCAACATCTTCAGGGTTCCCGACCTTCGCAACAAGGTCATCTTCACTCTGGCGATCATCGCCCTGTACCAGATCGGGGCCAACATCCCCGTGCCCGGGGTGCAGATGGTCTGCCCTGCAGAACCTGGAGAGCTCCGCGTCCTCGTCGGGCGTGCTCGGCTTCTTGAACCTCTTCAGCGGCGGCGCACTGGTCCGCCTGGCCGTCTTCGGGCTGGGCGTCATGCCCTACATCACGAGCTCCATCATCATTCAGCTCCTCTCGACGGTCATCCCGAAGCTCGAGGAGTGGCGCGACCAGGGCGCGGTGGGGCAGAAGAAGATCACCCAGACCACCCGGTATCTCACCGTGGGCCTGGCCGTCATGCAGTCCTCGGGTCTCGTCTACGCCTTCCACGGCCACGACTCCGCGCTCCTCGGCACCAACATCGACCTCATCCCGACCTTCAACTGGCCGCTCGCGTTGTTCATGGTCCTCATCCTCACGGCGGGGACGGCCATGGTCATGTGGCTGGCCGAGCTGATCACCCAGCGGGGCATCGGCCAGGGCATGTCGATCCTCATCTTCGCCAACGTGGTGGCCGCCATCCCCACTGGTTTCAAGGCCATTTACGAGGAGGGCGGGAAGGCCAAGTTCGGGATCATCATCCTGGTCTCGTTGATATTGCTGGTCTTCATCGTCTTCATGGACCAGGGGCAGCGCCGCATCCCCGTCACCTTCGCCGCGCCGCGTCGTGGGGAGACGCATGTACGGCGGCAGCTCGACCTACATCCCGCTCAAAGTCAACCAGTCCGGCGTGATCCCGATCATCTTCGCCAGTTCGGTGCTCTACATCCCGGTCCTGCTGTCCAACGTCATCCCCTGGAACTGGTTCCAGAACTTCGTCCGCAACAGCCTGACGCCAACCAGCTTCTTCTACATCGCCGCCTACTTCTTGCTGATCGTGATGTTCACCTTCTTCTACGTGTACGTCGCCTTCGACCCGCACCAGCAAGCGGATCTCATCCGCAAGCAGGGTGGGTTCGTCCCGGGCATCCGGCCCGGACCGCCTACCGAGCGGTATTTCGCGCACATCCTCAGCCGGATCACCGTCGTGGGAGCGCTGTTCCTCGGCTCGGTGGCCGTGGTGCCCTCGCTGCTCATGGCGCTGTGGCATCTGAACCGCTTCCCGTTCTACGGGACCACGCTGCTGATCTCCGTCGGCGTCGCCCTCGAGACGATGCGCCAGATCGACAGCCAGCTGATGATGCGCAACTACGAGGGTTTCCTCAAGTAGCGGCCTGTGATTCCCGGGGTCAGGCTCGTGGTCCTCGGCAAGCAGGGGGCCGGCAAGGGGACGCAGTGTGTGCGACTCTCCCACCACTACGTGGTGCCCCATGTCTCCACGGGCGACATGCTGCGCAGCGAGGTCAAGTCGCGCACCGAGCTCGGTCTCCGCGCGCACCTGCTGATGGAGAAGGGGGAGCTGATCCCCGACGGCCTGGTCATGGAGATGGTGGGAGGCCGCCTGACCGAGCGCGACACGACCGGGCGCGGCTTCGTGCTCGACGGCTGCCCGCGCACCACGGGCCAGGCCGAGACACTCGAGAAGCTCGTTGACCCCTTCGGTCTCGACATGGTCATCGATCTGCAGGTGCCGACGAACCTGGTCATGAAGCGCCTGGCCTCGCGCCGGGTCTGCGTCGACTGCGGGGCCAATTACTCCACGGCCGCCCCGCCCCTGGTCAACTGGACCTGCGACGTTTGCGGCGGCGAGGTCGTCCAGCGCGAAGACGACACCGAGGAGGCGATCGAGCGGCGGCTCAACCTCTACGAGCAGGAGACGGCGCCGCTGCTCGACTGGTACAAGCAGCGGGAGCTGCTGGTCGAGATCAGCGGCACGGGCAACCCCGACGCCGTGACCCGGCGGGTGGTGGGGGCCATCGACGCACAGCGCCAGAAGAAGAAGGGACAGCTGGCGTGAGGCGCAACGAGGGCGAGCTGGCCAAGATGCGCCGGGCCGGCAAGGTGGTGGCCGAGATGCACGAGGCCACCCGCGCCGCGGCCAAACCGGGCGTGACCACCGCCGAACTCGACAGGGTGGCCCGCGAGGTGCTCGACCGCCGCGGCGCGACGTCGAACTTCCTCGGCTACCACGGCTTCCCCGCCGTCATCTGCACCTCGCCCAATTCCATGATCGTGCACGGGATCCCCGGGAGCTACGTCCTCGAAGAAGGGGACATCATCTCCATCGACTGCGGGGCGATCATTGAGGGCTACCACGGCGACGCCGCCTTCACCATGGGTGTCGGGGCGATCTCGAAGGAAGCCCAGAAGCTGTTGGACGTGACCGAACGCAGTCTGTGGGCGGGGATTGAGCAGCTCCAGCAGGGCAACGCGCTCCACGAGGTGGGCCGCGCGGTCCAAGAGGTGGCCGAGGCGGCCGGCTTCAGCGTCGTGCGCGAGTACGTCGGCCACGCCATCGGCACGGCCATGCACGAGCAGCCTCAGGTCCCCAACTACTGGCCCGGGACGAAGGGACCAACCCTCAAGACGGGCAACGTCTTCGCCATCGAGCCCATGGTCAATGCGGGGTCCCCCGAGACCGTCCTCCTCGACGACAACTGGAGCGTCGTGACGGCCGACGGGAAACTCTCGGCTCATTTCGAGCACACGATCGCCGTCACCCCCGACGGTCCCGAGGTCTTCACGCTGCCCTAGTAGCCCCTGGGTCAGGCGGTCAAAGCCGAGGCCGGCTCGTCGTCTACCGTGCGCCGATGTCCGTGGGCGGGTCCCAGCCGGTGGAGCGGTCCCTGTGGTACCTGGACTTCTCCGCGGCGTCGATCCCGGTCGGGCTGCAGTGCGCGGCAGCCATCGCACTTCCGCTGATCGTCGGCATCGGCACGGGTCACGATCGCGCCGCCGGCTGGGGTGCGGTCGGTGCCTTCCTGACGGACATGACGATGGACCAACCCGGGCAGAAGTTCCGCGCCCGCATCGTGGCCGCCACAGCCGTGTTCGTCGGGCTCGGCGGGTTCCTCGGTGCACTCAGTGGCATTGAGGGCTGGGTCATCTATCTCCTGGTGGGAGTGTGGGCCTTGGCTTCGGGTCTCCTCGCGGCCGTGAACTCTCGGGCCGCGCTGGTCGGCGTCTCCTCGGCCACCGGGCTCCTCTACGCCGCGTCGTTCCACATCTCCACGGCGGAGTCGGCGCGCGCGGGGCTCTGGATGCTGATTTCGGGCCTGGGGGCGGCGGCCATCGGGTGGGCGTCACACGCGTTGTCACGAGACCGCCGGCGCGAAGGCGACCGTGGCCCGAGCGGGCCGGTCGGACTGGCGTGGCTGCGCAAAACCAGGCAGACGCTGCGCGCCAGCCTCGGCGGGGGATCCACCTTCCTCCATCACGCCCTCCGCCTGACGACCGTGACAGAGGTCGCCACCGTCTTCTACCGATTGCTCAGCACGACGGACGGCTTCTGGATCCCCGAGGCGGCGCTCTTCATCGGCCGGCCTGATGCAGGGGCGACGCGGCGCCGCAGCGTCCTGAGGGTGGCCGGATCAGCGGTCGGTGTCACGCTCACCACACTGGTGCTGGTGACCCTGGACCCTTCCGCCCGCGGACTGGCCCTCGTCGCGGTGGTGGCCGGCGCGGTGGCCTTCGCCGTCCACCGCGTCAACTTCGGTCTCTACATCGTCTTCGTCACGGTGCTCTTCGTCGTCCTGACCGCCTTCGGGGGTGTTCCCGAGAGCCACGCCGTCGTCGAGCGGCTCGCCTTCAACGTGCTCGGTGCCGGGCTCGCGGTCGCCGCGTTGCGGCTGTGGCCCACCCCCGGCGTCGTGCCCGTGCCCGCGTCCGAGTCCGGGAGAGAGCCGCCGGGGCGGGACCTGACGAAGCCGGGTGAGCGGCGCGAGGGAGGAAGCCGAGGGGTCACGGTAAGTTGGCGAGAGAGCCTGGTCCTCGCAGTCTGAACGGAAAGGGGTCGTTCGATGCTCACCAACGGGTTCAACCACGTGGCCGTCCTCACGGCCGACACCGCGCGCTTCGTGTCCTTCTACAGCGAGGTCTTCGGCGCCGAGGTCCTCGGCGCCCAGGACATGGGTGGTCACGGCACGCTGACCTTCGTCAAGGTGGGCGATGAGTCGGAGTTCAACGTCTTCGAAGTGCCCGGCAACACCGAGGCCGCGCGCCAGACACCGATGCTGGGACGGGGCCGTCTCGACCACCTGGCCCTGCAGGCCGCCTCGCTCGAGGCCTTCGAGGAGATCCGCCGCCGCCTGATGGACAGGGGCGCGGCCGACGAGTTCGTGACCGACTTCGGCCCGGTGCTGTCCATGTTCTTCCGGGATCCCGACGGCCTCGAGGCCGAGGTGGTCGTGGCGAATCCCGACGCCGAGCCGGGACGGTATCAACCCGCCGGGGACGCCGGCGGCGCGCTACGCGACGACCTGAGCTGGCAGACCAGCGGCCCGGGGTCGCGGAGCGGCTCGGTCGTCCCGCACCAAGGAGGAATAGGCTGCGGCCCTCGCCGCCACCGGGCGGCTCGGACAAGGGGGCTGCGCCATGACGACGGCACCACCACCAACGTCGGGACCGCCGCCGCTGCAACCCGGTCAGGCGGCGATCAGCGTGAAGACGAAGATCTTCTTTCTGGCCTTCCTTCTCTTGCTTTTCAAGACGATCGTCACCGTCGACGGCGTGTCCTACGAGCTGCCCTGGGGTGAGCACGTCTTCCCGGTGGCGCCCGGACCCCACCAGGTACGGGTCTGTTTCAAATACTCTTCGGGCCGATGGGGGCCAACGAGGTGACCGCCCAGGCCGTCAGCGGCCAGACGACCGGCATCCTCTACCGTTCGCCCTTCATCGTCTTCATGAAGGGCAAGATCACCCTCCTTTAGGACTCGAGGACAGAAAGTCCTGGTCAGGGGCTCACGGAGCGACCGCACGGGCGTCGCCGCCGTCCTGGCAGACTGGGGAGGCGACGGATCAGCCCCCCGACCAGCCCGAATGGTCCAAGCCGGGTGGAAATCTCGTGCTGGTGCGGTAGAATCATTCGCTGGCTTAGGGCCAGGGCGCTCCGCGTCCGGCGCCCTCTGACCGCATCCGAGCACCTTCCGTGTGGCCGTCGCGTCGCCCGGTTCGGCCCGGGACAACGATACACATCAGTTTCGAGGAGAGTCACCTGCCCAAGCCCAAGGAAGACGCCATCGTGCTCGAAGGCACGGTGGTCGAGCCACTGCCCAATGCCATGTTCCGCGTCGAGTTGGAGAACGGACACAAGGTGCTGGCGCACAGCTCGGGAAAGATGCGGATGCACCGCATCCGGATCCTGCCGGGGGACAAGGTGCAGGTGGAGCTCACACCGTACGACCTCAACCGGGGTCGTATCACTTATCGGTACAAGTAGGACGGGGAGTCGATGAAGGTTCGGCCGAGCGTGAAGCCGATCTGCGAGAAGTGCAAGGTCATCCGCCGGCGCGGTGTCGTCCGGGTGATCTGTGACAACCCGCGCCACAAGCAGCGGCAGGGCTAGGGAGAGGACGAGACATGGCCCGAATTTCCGGGGTGGACATTCCCCGCGAGAAGCGCCTCGAGATTGCGCTGACCTACATCTACGGCATCGGCCCGACGCTGTCGAAGCAGATCACCGACGCCGTCGACATCAGCCCGTCGACGCGCGTGCGCGACCTGACCGACGAAGAGGTGGCCAAGCTCCGCACCTACATCGACCAGAGCTTCCGGGTCGAGGGTGACCTGCGCCGCGACGTCTCCCAGGACATCAAGCGCAAGATGGAGATCAACTGCTATCAGGGCGTCCGCCACCGCAAGGGTCTGCCGGTCCACGGCCAGCGCACGCACACCAACGCCCGCACCCGAAAGGGCCCCAAGAAGACGGTGGCCGGGAAGAAAAAGGTGAAGAAGTAGTGGCAAAGACCGCCAAGCCCGGCGCCCGTCGCCCGCGCCGCAAGGAGCGCAAGAACGTCGCGTACGGCGTCGCGCACATCAAGAGTTCGTTCAACAACACGATCGTCTCCATCGCCGACCCCGAGGGCAACGTGCTCGCCTGGGCCTCCGCCGGCAACGTCGGCTTCAAGGGCTCCCGCAAGTCCACGCCGTTCGCGGCGCAGCTGGCCGCCGAGGCGTGCGCCAAGCGCGCCATGGAGCACGGCGTGCGCAAGGTCGACGTCCTCGTGCGCGGCCCCGGCTCGGGCCGCGAGACCGCCATCCGTTCCCTGGCCGCGGTCGGGATCGAAGTGGTCGGCATCAAAGACGTGACTCCCATCCCGCACAACGGCTGCCGCCCCAAGAAGCGGCGCCGGGTGTAGCGGAGCACGACGAGGAAGAGGAAGAGGAACCCCACCCCATGGCTCGATACACCGGTCCCGTCTGCCGCCTTTGCCGGCGCGAGCGGACCAAATTGTTCTTGAAGGGCGAGCGTTGCTACTCGCTCAAGTGCCCAGTCTCCGAAGCGGTCACGGACCGCCACAGCCGCGCCTACCCGCCGGGCGAGCACGGCCGCGACCGCATGCGCCAGGGCTCCGAATACCTGGCCCAGCTGCGCGAGAAGCAGAAGGCGCGCCGCATCTACGGGATCTTGGAGAAGCAGTTCCGCAACATGTACGAGGAGGCCACCCGTCAGGGCGGCATCACGGGTGAGAACCTGCTGCGCAACCTCGAGCTGCGTCTCGACAACGTGGTCTTCCGTGCCGGCTGGGGTGCCAGCCGCCGTCAGGCCCGCCAGTTCGTGCGGCACGGGCACGTCAGTGTGAACGGCAAGCGCGTCACCATCCCGAGCTATCGCGTGCGCAAGGGCGACATCGTCACGCTGCGCGAGGCCACCCGCACCAACTTCCTGGTGCGCCGCAACATGGACACCCTCGAGCGCACGACGCCGGCCTGGCTCGAGTCGGCCGATTCGGGTTTCTCGGTGTCCGTCCTCAACCCCCCGCTGCGAGAGCACATCGACGAGCCGATTCAAGAGCAGCTCATCGTCGAGCTCTACTCGAAGTAGCCCCCGACCCCCGCCAACAGGAGTACGTCATGCTGATCATCCAACGGCCGACCGTCGAAACGGTCGACGAAGAGGAAAACAATCGCCAGCGCTTCGCCGTCGGCCCGCTCGACCCGGGTTTCGGGACGACGCTGGGCAACTCGCTGCGCCGCACCCTCCTCTCGTCCATCCCCGGCGGCGCCGTGACCCAGCTGCGCTTCGACGAGGCGCTGCACGAGTTCACCACGCTGCCGGGCGTGAAGGAAGACGTCACCGACATCATCCTCAACCTCAAGGACCTGCTGGTCCGGGTGCACTCCGACGAGCCGGTCACGCTCCGCCTCGACGTGCGCGGCCCGGCTGACGCCACCGCCGCCGACCTGCAGGTGACGTCCGACGTCGAGATCCTCAACCCCGAGCTGCACATCGCCTCCATCAACGCCAAGGGCCGCCTGGCCGTCGACGTCACCGTGGAGCGCGGGCGCGGGTACGCCTCGGCGGACAAGAACAAGAAGTCGTCCACCATCGGCGTGATCCCGATCGACTCCATCTTCTCGCCCGTGCACCGGGTGACCTTCGACATTGAGCCCGTGCGCGTCGAGCAGTCCACCAACTACGACCGCCTGGTGCTCGACATCGAGACGGACGGCACGATCTCGCCGCGCGAGGCCCTCGCCTCGGCGGGCGACACCCTGCGCAACCTGGTTTCCTTGGTGGCCGACCTCGAAGAGGCCCCCCAGGGACTCGAGCTCGGGGACACCGGGACGGCAACGAGTGGTTCGCCCGACCTGGACCTGCGCATCGAGGAGCTCGACCTCTCCGAGCGGCCCCGCAACTGCCTCAAGCGCGCCCAGATCAACACGATCGGCGAGCTGGTCGAGCGCACCATGGAGGACCTGCTCGCCATCACCAACTTCGGCCAGAAGTCGGCAGACGAGGTCGTCCAGCGCCTGGACGAGCGCGGGCTGTCGCTGCGCACGAGGGACTAGCGCCATGCAGGCAACTCCGAGACGGGGCCACCGCATGGGCGGTTCGGCGGCACACCAGAAGGCGATGGTGGGCAACCTCGTGGCGTCGCTGATCGCGGCCGAGTCGCTGGTGACCACGGAGGCCAAGGCCAAGTCCCTGCGGCCGATCGCCGAGAAGTGCGTGACGGCGGCGCGCAAGGGCGGCATCGCCAACCACCGCAACGTCGTCGCCCTCATCCGCGACAAGGACATGGCACACAAGCTCTTCGAGGAGATCGGGCCCCGCTACACGGACCGGCCCGGCGGCTACACCCGCATTCTCAAGCTGGGCCCGCGGCCCGGTGACAACGCGCCGATGGCGCGCATCGAGTTCGTCTAAGGGTGGAGCACCCCGCCGGCGCTGCGACGCAGCGCTGGAGGCTCCTCATCGCCTACGACGGCGCCGCCTTCCGGGGCTTCGCCGTCCAACCAGAGGTCCCGACCGTGGCCGGCGCACTGGGCCTCGCACTCGAGCGCACGGCCCGGCTGCCCGAGCCGCCTTCGCTGACCTGCGCCGGCCGCACCGACGCGGGCGTGCACGCACGGGGCCAGGTCGTCCACGTCGACCTCCCTCCCGTCCCCTACGACGGCGTCGGCCTCGCCCGCGCCCTGAACCGCCAGCTGGCCCCCGCGGTGGTGGTGCGTCGCGCCGAGGAGGTGGGCGAGGACTTCGACGCCCGCCGTTCGGCCACCGCGCGGTCCTACCGATACCTGGTCTGGAACGCGCCCGCCCCCGACCCGCTGCTGGCGCGCATCGCCTGGCACGTGCGCGACCCGCTCGATCTGGTGGCCATGCGGACCGCGTCCGACGTGCTGCTCGGGCGCCACGACTTCCGCTCGTTCTGCCGGCGTCCGCCCGGGACCGACGGCTCGGCGCCCATGGTGCGCCGCGTGCTGCGGGCCCGCTGGCGGGTCGACGAGGGACCCGAGGCGACCGACGCCGCCGCCGAGACCGGAGGGCCGGGCGAGGCGGGCGAGGGCCGCCTGCTCCGCTTCGACATCGCGGCGGGCTCGTTCTGCCACCAGATGGTGCGCTCGCTCGTGGCCAGCCTGGTCGAGGTGGGGCGGGGCAAGGAGAGCGCCGCCGGACTGCTCGAGCGCCTGCGCGCCGCCTCGCGCCACCACATGCCCGATCCGGCGCCTTCGGCGGGCCTCTGCCTCATTTCGGTGGAGTACGCCACCGCCGAGGCGTGACCGAGCGCCCGGTCCCGCTCTCGAACGGGTCCGGCGCGGCACCCAGACACGGCCCGGGGCCGGCCGCAGGGGGCTCGGGCGGTACGGCGCGGCGGCCTGCTCGGATCCCGAGGACACGGCGGCTTGCTGGGCCTACGCGGAGGCCCTATCCTGGTACGTCGGCCCTGGGGACCCCTGGGACCCTGAGCCGGCCGGCAGCGGCGAGCGCTCGCCACCCACGCGGAAGCGAAAGATCGGTCTTGTGCGCACATTTTCACCGAAGGTCACCGAGATCCAGCGAGCCTGGTACGTCGTCGACGCCGACGGCCTCGTCCTCGGCCGCCTGGCCTCAGAGGTGGCGGCCATCCTGCGCGGCAAGCGCCGGCCCTACTTCGCCCCCCACGTCGACACCGGCGACCACGTGATCGTGGTGAACGCCGACAAGGTCGTGCTCACCTCGAACAAGGCCGACGCCAAGCAGGCCTACCGCCACAGCGGCTACCCCGGCGGCCTGCGCGCCACCAGCTACGCCACCCTGCTCGAGGACCAGCCGGCCGAGCTGATCCGCCGATCCATCCGCGGCATGCTGCCCAAGAACACGCTCGGCCGCCAGCAGCTGAGCAAGCTCCAGGTCTACGCCGGCCCCGATCACCCGCACGCAGCCCAGCAGCCCGAGCCGCTCGAGCTGCCCGACGCCCGCCGGGCCGGCTGAACGCCGACTCGCCGACGCGCACCAGGAAGGACACCACCCACGCCATGCCCGCACCACTGAGCCAGACGACCGGCCGCCGCAAGCAAGCGGTGGCCCGCGTCCGCTTTCGCCCCGGCCAGGGCGCCATCACGGTCAACAAGCAGCCGATCGAGAAGTACTTCACCTCGGCGACGCACCGCATGCTGGTGACCGAGCCGCTGCGGGTGACCAACACGGCGGAGTCCTACGACATCGACGCCACGATCGACGGCGGCGGGATCTCGGGCCAGGCGGGCGCCATGCGCCTGGGCATCGCCCGCAGCCTGTGCGAGGTCGACGCCGAACTGCGCGGGTCCCTCAAGCGGGCCGGCCTCCTCACCCGGGACGCTCGGGAGAAGGAGTCCAAGAAGTACGGCCTGAAGAAGGCCCGCAAGGCGCCGCAGTACTCCAAGCGGTAACGCGAGCACCTCGATGCCGCCGGCCCGCTTCGGTACCGATGGCGTGCGCGGGGTTGCGAACGAGGAGCTGACCGCCGAGCTGGCGCTGGCCCTCGGCCGCGCCGCTGCCCGCGTCCTTCCCGCCCCCACATTCGTGGTCGGCCGTGACACCCGTCGCTCCGGCCCGCTCCTCCAGGCCGCCTTCGCCGCGGGCCTGGCCGCGGAGGGGGCTGACGTCGTCGACCTCGGTGTGCTGCCCACGCCAGGCGTCGCGGCGGTGGCGGTGGACCGCGGGGCGCCCGGTGCGGTGATCTCGGCGTCGCACAACCCCTTCGGCGACAACGGCATCAAACTGTTCAGCCTGCTCGGCACGAAGCTGCCGACGGACGTGGAAGGCGAGATCGAGCGCGAGCTCGAGGCGATCGTGGCCGACCCGGACCGGCCGCCCCGCCGTCCGACCGGACACGGCGTCGGCGTCATCACCACCGACCCCGATGCGGTGGCGCACTACGAGGCGCACCTCGTCGCCACCATTGAGGGCCGGCGCCTCGACGGTGTGCGCATCGTGGTCGACTGCGCCAACGGTGCGGCCAGCGCCATCGCCCCGCGCGTCCTGGCCGAGCTCGGCGCCACGGTCACCGCGCTCCACGTCGCTCCCGACGGCGCCAACATCAACGACAAGTGCGGCTCGACTGACCCGAGCGAGCTGGCCCGGGCGGTCGTGGCGCATCAGGCCGACCTCGGGCTCGCCTTCGACGGCGACGCCGACCGGGTCATCGCGGTCGACCATGCCGGCACCGTCGTCGACGGTGACGTCCTGCTCGCCCTCTTCGCGCTCGACCTGGCCGAGCGCGGCCGCCTCGCCGGCAACACGGTGGCGGTGACGGTCATGACCAACCTGGGCTTCCGCCTCGCCATGGAGGCCCGGGGCATTGCCGTGCGCGAGACCGACGTGGGCGACCGCCACGTCCTCGCCGCGCTCGACGCCGACGGGCTGAGCCTGGGCGGCGAGCAGTCGGGCCACATCATCTTCCGCGCCCTGTCCACGACCGGCGACGGGATCCTGACCGGCATCTCGCTGGCCGATCTGGTCGTGCGCTCGGGCCGCTCGCTGGCCGAGTTGTCGGCCGGGCTGGTCGAACGGGTGCCCCAGCGCCTCATCAACGTGCCGATCCCCCAGCCCGAGCGCCTGGGCGACTGCGCCGAGGTCTGGGAGGCCGTGGTCAAAGCCGAGGCCGAGCTGGGCCACGACGGGCGTGTGCTGCTGCGGCCCAGCGGCACCGAGCCGCTGGTCCGGGTCATGGTCGAGGCGCGCCTCGAAGGGCAGGCCAACGCGGTTGCCGAGCAGCTGGCCGGCGTGGTGGAGGTCGCCCTCGGGCGGCTCGAGCCACAGCGCGAGCGGCAGCTGCCCAGGTAAGCGCAGGTAACCTGGCTCCTCATGTGCGGCATCATCGGCGTCACGGGAGAGGCCGATGCCGTCCCTTTGCTCATCGACGGCCTGGGTCAGCTGGAATATCGCGGGTACGACTCGGCCGGCATCGCCATGGTCGTCGACGGCGGCATCTGGCGGGCCCGGGCGGCCACGGGCAAGACGTCGCTGGCCACCTTGAGCGAGCGCACGGCCGGCGCACCCACGGGCCACGCGGCCGCCATCGGGCACACGCGCTGGGCCACCCACGGTTCCCCGACGGAGGAGAACGCCCACCCGCACACCGACTGCACCGGCCGGCTGGCTCTGATCCACAACGGGATCATCGAGAACCACGCAGAGCTGCGGGCCGAGGTCGTGGCGGGCGGCCACACCATCGCCTCGGGAACCGACACCGAAGTGATGGCCCACCTCATTGAGACGCAACTGGCTGGGGGTGCCACGCTGGCCGAGGCGACCCGTTCGGTGCTGCGCCGATTGCGCGGTTCCTTCTCCATCGCGGTGATCTCGGCCGACGAACCCGACACCATCGTCGCCGCCTGCCGGGTCACGCCCCTCGTCCTCGGGCTCGAGGACTCCATGGCGCTGCTGGCGTCGGACATCCCGGCCCTCATCGGTCGCACCCGGCGCGTGTTCACGCTGGCCGACGACCAGATGGCGGTCCTGACGCCGGGCGAGCTGCACGTGACGACACTCGAGGGGGACCCCGTCGAGCTCGAAGAGCGCACCATCACCTGGGACCTCGAGGCGGCGCAGAAGGACGGCTTCGAGGATTTCATGTCCAAGGAGATGCACCAGCAGCCCGCGGCGGTGGGCGACACGCTGCTGGACCGGCGCGGCGCCGGCGGCGAGCTGGTCCTCGACGAGATGCGCCTCAGTGCCGACGACCTGGCGAAGATCGACAAGGTGTTCATCGTGGCCTGCGGCTCGAGCTACCACTCGGCGCTGGTGGCGAAATACGCCATTGAGCACTGGGTCAAACTGCCGGCCGAGGTCGACATCGCCAGCGAGTTCCGTTACCGCGACCCTGTCCTGAACGAGCGCACGCTCTGCGTCGGCGTCTCGCAGTCGGGCGAGACCCTCGACACCGCCGAGGCGATGCGAGAGGCGGCGCGCCTCGGAGCCAAGGTGCTCGTCGTCTCCAATGTCGTCGACTCCTCCATGGCCCGCGCCGCCGACGGCGTGCTCTACACCCGGGCCGGGCCCGAGATCGGCGTGGCCTCGACCAAGTGCCACCTGGCCCAGATCGTGGCGCTCGAGTTGCTCGGGCTCTATCTGGCCCAGATCCTCGGGACGCTGCCCGCGTCGGAGATCAACCGCCTCGTCGACGAGATGGAGGCCCTGCCCGGCCTGGTCGCCGAGGCGCTCGGTCGCGCCGGCGACGTCGACGAGGTGGCGGCCAAGCTCACCGACGCGCGGGACTTCTTCTTCCTCGGCCGCCACGTGGGCTACCCCGTGGCCCTGGAGGGCGCGCTCAAGCTCAAGGAGCTCGCCTACCTGCGCGCCGAGGGCTACCCGGCGGGCGAGCTCAAGCACGGCCCGATCGCGCTCATTGAGCCGGGCACCGTGGTCGTCGGGATCGCGACGCGCAACCCGCTGTGGGAGAAGATGCTGTCCAACATCGCCCAGGTGCGCGGGCGCGGCGCCACCGTCGTGCTGGTGGCCGACGACGGCGACGAGGAGTCGGCCGCCGAGGCGGACCACGTCTTGTGGGTGCCGCCGACATCTCCGCTGCTCGCACCGGTGGTCGGGGTCGTGCCGCTGCAACAGCTCGCGTACCGCCTGGCCCGCTTGCACGGGCACGATCCGGACCGGCCGCGCAACCTGGCCAAGACGGTGACCGTCGAGTGAGCACCGGCGTCCCCGCCGCCATCGTCGGTGTGGGTGTCGACGCCGTGGACGTGGACCGCTTCCGTCGCGTGCTCGACCGCCGACCCAACTTCGCGGCGCGCTGCTTCACCGAAGGAGAGCGCTCCGATGCCACCGTCTCCGCCGACGCGGTCCAGAGCCTGGCGGCGCGCTTCGCCGCCAAGGAGGCCGTGATGAAGGCCCTCGGCTCGGGCATCGGTGCCTTCGCGCTGACCGACGTGGAGGTGTGCCGCACAGAGGGCACCGGGGCGATGCGCAACGCGCCCTACCTTGTGCTCCACGGCGGTGCCGCCGAGCTCGCCGGCGCGCAGGGTGCGCGCACGTTCCACCTCTCGTTGACCCACACCGACGACGTGGCCATCGCGTTCGTCGTCGCCGAACAGTCCCCGCCGTGCGCGCCGTCCTGACCCGCGACGAGATGCGGGCGGCCGACGCCGGCGCGCTCGAGTTCGTGTCCCACGAGACCCTGGTCGACCGGGCCGGCACCGCGGTGGCCCACGCCGCGCTGCGCCTGCTCGGCGGCGCCTACGGCCGGCGGGTCGTCGTCGTGGCCGGCAAGGGCAGCAACGGGGCCGACGGCCGGGTGGCGGCCGACGTCCTGGCCCGGCGCGGGGCGCGGGTGCAGGTGCTCGATGCGGCCGAGCTGAGAGCGGCAGCACGGTTGCCTGCGTGCGACCTCGTCGTCGACGGCGCCTACGGGACCGGCTTCAGTGGCTCCTACGACGCGCCGGCGGCGCCGGCGGGGGCGCAGGTGCTGGCCATCGACATCCCCTCGGGCGTGGACGCCGACACGGGAGACGCGCCGGGTGACGCGGTCGACGCCGGGCTCACCGTGACGTTCGCCGCGTTCAAGCCGGGTCTGCTCCAGGGCGACGGCGCACGCCTGAGCGGACGCGTCGAGGTGGCCGACATCGGGATCGGGTTCGACGTCCCCCAGGCCATGCTGGTCGAGGACGCCGACATCGCGTCGCTGGTGCCGCGGCGCCGGCGCGACGGCAACAAGTGGAACCACGCCGTCGGCGTGGCCGCCGGGTCGGCCGGCATGGAGGGTGCGGCCGTTCTCTGCACCAGGGGCGCCATGGCGGCGGGTGCGGGCATGATTCGGCTCGGGTCGCCCGGTGACCCCGGCGCGGCCTGGCCGACCGAGGCGGTGCGCATGCACCTGCCCGCCGAAGGGTGGGCCGGTGCCTTTCTCGAGGCGACGGCCAAGTGCAAGGCGGTCGTGATCGGGCCCGGGCTCGGCACCGGAGTCGCCGTGGCCGAGGAGATCCGCGCCCTCGTTGCCGCCGTGCCGGTGCCCCTCGTGATCGACGCCGACGCGCTCGAGCGCGCTCGGCGACGCCGCCGCAGCGCGCACCCTGCTCGAGACGCGCAGCGCCCCGAGCATCTTGACCCCCCACGACGGAGAGTACGCCCGCATCGCCGGATCGCCCCCCGGACCCGATCGCCTGGGGGCGGCCCGGGCGCTGGCGGCCGCGACCGGCGCCGTGGTGCTGCTCAAAGGCCCGCTCACCGCAGTCGCGGCGCCCGATTCTGCCCGCTCGCCTGACGTCCTCTTGGCCGGCGCGGGAGTACCCGCACTGGCTACGGCGGGGAGTGGCGACGTCCTCTCCGGGATCATCGGCGCCTTGTGCGCACGCGGGGTGGACGCGCTGGTGGCCGCCGCGCTCGGGGCGCACGTGCACGGCCGCGCCGCGTCGATCGGCCCACCCGAGGGCCTGGTCGCCGGCGACCTGCCCGCGTTGGTGGGCCAGATGCTCAGCGCGTCCGAGGAGGTCGGTGACGCCGGTGGGTGAGAGGGCGCCGATCCGGCTGGCAGCACCGGCACCCGAGGACGCCGAGGACTCCGAGGACGCGGTGACCATGGCTCAGGGGCGCTCGCGCCCGGCCTGGGCGGAGATCGACCTGGCCGCACTCACCCACAATGCCGGCGTCCTGGCGCAGTTGGTCTCACCGGCCGAGCTGTGCGCGGTGGTCAAGGCCCACGGCTACGGGCACGGCGGCCCCGCCGTGGCCCGGGCCGCATTGGCCGGTGGCGCCCGCCGCCTGGCCGTGGCCCTGGTCGACGAGGGGATCGAGTTGCGGGCGCACGGCGTGACCGCACCGGTGTTGCTGCTCAGCGAATGCGAGCCCGCCGCGGCGCCCGGCGCGCTCGAGCACGGGTTGACGCCCACGCTGTACTCGACCGAGGGGATCGAGACCTTCGCGGCGGCGGCGCGTGCCGCGGACCGGCGCGTCGCAGTGCACGTCAAGGTCGACACGGGCATGCACCGGGTCGGCGCCGCACCCGAGGACCTCGTCGCGGTGGCACTGTCTGTCGCGCGCGAGCCGATGCTCGAGCTCGAGGGCCTGTGGACCCATCTGCCCGTGGCCGACGGCGAAAGCGTCGAGGACCGTGCCTTCACCGAGAAGCAGCTCGCACTCTTCGACCGTCTCGTGGCCGATCTGACCGTGGCCGGCGTCACGGTGCCGGTGCTGCACACGGCGAACACTGCGGCCGCCATCGCCTTCCCGCGCTCGCGCTACACCATGGTGCGCTGCGGTCTCGGCCTCTACGGGTACCTGCCCGGATCACCCGGCGGCGCCGTGGCCAACGCGTTCTTGGCGCAGGCGGCTGCCGCGCTCCGGCCCGCCATGGCGCTCAAGGCCCGCGTGGTGGCGGTGCGCACGCTCGACGCGGGCGAACGACCTTCCTACGGGCGGCTGCGACCGCTGCCGGCGCGCGCCGTCGTGGCCACGGTTCCGATCGGCTATGCCGACGGCGTGCCACGAGCGCTCTTCGACGGCGGGTACGCGGTGTTGATCGGCGGCAAGCGCCGGCCGCTGGCGGGAATGGTCACGATGGACCAGATCGTGATCGATTGCGGGGACGACGACACGGTGCGGCCCGGCGACGAGGTGGTGCTCCTCGGCAGTCAGGGGAGCGAGACGATCACGGCAGACGATTGGGCGGCCGTGCTGGGGACGATCAGTTACGAGGTGGTCTGCGGGGTCGGTCCTCGCATGCCCCGCATTGTGGTCAACCGTCCCGACCTGGCCGGTGGCTGACGCCGGGGCGCTCGAACGCCTGCGGGTCACCGCCTCGACCTGCACGCTGTGCCCGCTGGCCAAGGGACGGACCCAGGTCGTCTTCGGAGTGGGCGCACCGACCGCCGACCTGCTGTTCGTGGGCGAGGGTCCGGGCCGCGAGGAGGATCTGGCGGGTGAACCCTTCGTCGGCCGCTCCGGCAAGCTCCTCGACCGCCTGATGTGGGAGGAGGTCGGGCTGACCCGGGCCGAGTGCTACATCGCCAACGTGGTCAAGTGCCGCCCACCCCAGAACCGCGACCCCGCTCCTCTCGAGATCGAAGCGTGCCGGCCCTACCTCGAAGAGCAGATCAAGTTGATCGACCCGGCGGTGATCGTGACGCTCGGGAACTTCGCCACCAAGCTGCTGCTGGCCAGCACCCGGGGTATCCGCGAGCTGCGCGGCCAGGTGTTCGAGCGGGGCCGGGCGTCGCTCGTGCCCACTTACCACCCGGCCTACGTGTTGCGGGCGGGAGGCGAGGCCATGGCCGAGATGCGCGCCGACCTGGTGCGGGCCAAGCGGCTCATGGGATCCGCCGCCCGGTGAGTTGGCCCGTGCGGCGCACGACGACGTCGCCGGCGGCGACCCGGGAGCTGGCCGGGCGGCTGGCGGGCATCTGCCGGGCCGGCGACGTGGTGTTGCTTGTGGGCGACCTCGGTGCTGGCAAGACCATCTTCGCCCAGGGCTTCGCAGCGGCACTCGGTGTGGCCGGACCGGTGACCAGCCCCACCTTCGCCCTGGTCCGCCACTACCGCTGCGGCCCCGACGCCGCGGTGGCCCAGCTCATCCACGCCGACGTGTACCGCACGGGCTCGGAGGCCGAGGTGGCCGACCTCGCGCTGGCCGAGCTGGTCGAAGAAGATGCGGTGGCGCTGGTCGAGTGGGGGGACATGGCCGTCGCCGCGTTCGGCGAGAGCGCGGCTGGAGGTGACGCTCGTCGCGCCCGACGCGCTGCACGCTCCCTCCCGCCGCGAGATCGCAGTGGCGGGCCGGGGTGGCTGGGCGGCCCGGGCCGCCGAGGTGGACGCGCGCCTCGGGCGGGACGCGGCGTGAGCGGCGGTCCCGACACGGGGGCAGCCGTGGTGGCGATCGAGACCGCGACCGAGACGGTCGGGGTGGCGGTGCGGACCGCCGCCGGCGTGGAGGCCGAGTTCACGTTGACCGGCCGGCGTCGTCACGTCGAGACCTTGACGCCTGCCCTCGAACACCTGCTCGGCCAAGTGGGGTTGGTCCCGGGCGACCTCGGTGTCGTCGCGGTCGACATCGGACCTGGGCTCTTCACCGGTCTGCGTGTCGGGGTGGCCGCGGCCAAGGCCCTGGCGCAGTCGCTGGGCATCGGTGTCGTGGGGGCGACCAGCCTCGACATCCTCACGGCGGCGGCGGCACACGCCGGGCTGCGCGGCCCGGTCCTCGCCTGTGTGGACGCCCGGCGCGGCGAGGTGTTCGCCTCGCTCACCGACGTCGACCCTGCCGGCGCGCCCGGCGGCGTGCGCATCGCCGCCGCTCTGTTCGCACCCGAGGAACTGGTGGCCACGCTGGTCGCTCTCGGCAGTGTCGCCGGCGAACAGGTGTACGCGGTCGGCGACGGCGCACAGCGCTACGAGCGCGTCCTCGCCGGCGCGCCGGGGGTGGCCGTCGTGTCGCCTGCACTGGGTTTTCCACCGCCCTCGGTCCTGCTCGGACTGGCAGTCGATCGCCTCGCCGCGGGAGAATCGCCAGACGAGCCCGCTTCCATCGTTCCCCTGTACATGCGTGAGGCGGACGCACGGATCAATTTCGCCCGGGCGGAGCGGGCGTGAGGTGACCCGATGGTGACCGTGCGCATCGAGAAATTGCGGCGCCGCGATCTCCGCCAGCTGCTGCGGATCGAGAGCGTGGTCTTTCCCGAGCCGTGGTCGCCCGCTGTCTTCAACTCTGAACTTGCCCTCCGCAAGGGCCGGCTCTACCGCGCCGCGTGGGTCGGCGACGACATGGCGGGCTACATCGGTTTCATGATCGTCGACGACGAGGCCCATATGACGACGCTGGCCACGGCGCCGGATTTCCAGCGCTCCGGCGTGGCCACCACGCTGATCGTGAGCGGCATCCGCACCCTGCGGGCCGACGGCATCAGGCACATGTCATTGGAAGTGGCCGCCAACAACGAGCCGGCCCAGTCGCTCTACCGCCGCTTCGGATTCGCCCCGGTCGCGGTGCGCAAGAACTACTACCCCGTCACCGGACAGGACGCGCTGGTGATGTGGGCGTACGACATCGACAGCGACGAGTACGCGGACCGGCTGGAGGAACTGGCGGCCCGTGGCGTGGCGACGGAGCGCGATCACTGACGCTGCGGCGTGCGTGCCGTACGCGCCGGTGCACCCGGGAGTGCACACACCAGGGCACACAGGAGGGCACTGGCAGAGGGCGAGTCGGGTCGGCATGCCGGCCCACCGGATGCGGGGCCATAGGGTGAGCAGCGAGCCGTCCACCGCGCCGCCGGTCGCGGCGCTGCGACGAGAGGAGGCAGAGATGGAAACGATCGCGCTCGGGAGCCAAGGCCTGCGGGTCTCGCGCCAGGGGCTCGGCTGCATGGGGATGTCCGACTTCTACGGGCCGGGCGACGACGACGAGTCCACCGCCACCATTCAGCGCGCCCTCGACCTCGGCGTCACGTTCTTCGACACCTCCGACATGTACGGGCCGCACACCAACGAGATCCTGGTCGGCAAGGCGCTGGCCGGGCGCCGCGACGAGGCGGTCATCGCCACCAAGTTCGGCATCGTGCGCGACCTGGACGACCCGACCAAGCGCGCCGTCAACGGGCGGCCCGAGTACGTGCGCCAATCCTGCGACGGCTCGCTCGCCCGCCTCGGCGTCGACCACATCGACCTCTACTACCAGCACCGCGTCGACCCCGACACGCCGATCGAGGAGACCGTCGGTGCCATGGCCGAACTGGTGACCCAGGGCAAGGTGCGCTACCTCGGCCTGTCCGAGGCGGCCCCCGCCACCATCCGCCGGGCTCACGCCGTGCACCCGGTCTCGGCGCTGCAGACCGAGTACTCGGTGTGGTCGCGCGACCCGGAAGCCGAGATCCTGCCCACCTTGCGCGAGCTCGGCATCGGCTTCGTCCCCTACAGCCCGCTCGGCCGGGGCTTCCTCACCGGGACCCTGCGCTCGCTCGACGCGCTCGACGCCACTGACTTTCGGCGTTACCAGCCCCGCTTCCAGGGCGACAACCTGGCCGACAACGTCGCCATCGTCGAGGTCGTCGACCAGCTGGCGCAGGCCAAGGGCTGCACCCCGGGCCAGGTAGCCCTGGCCTTCGTGCACGCCGCCGGTCGCGACGTCGCACCGATCCCGGGAACCAAGCGGCGGTCGTACCTCGAGGAGAACGTGGGCGCCCTCGACGTGGAGCTGACCGAAGAAGACCTCGCCGTGCTCGACACCGTCGCTCCGGCGCGCGGCGAGCGCTACGCCGACATGTCGCCGGTCAACCGTTAGTCGGCGTGCTCGGCACCGGCGACGCGCCGGGGGTGCGCCGCGCAGAGCTCGGCCAGCGCTGCGCTGATGGTGCCGAGGGGGTCGCTCGCGGCGATCTCGGCGGCCAGCGCGCGGGCCCGGCGGTGGTAGGAAGCCCGGCCGAGCACCCGGCGGACGGCACGGGCGATCATGGCCGGGGACGGGCGGCCGGTGTGCACGTTGATGCCGGCACGGGACCACTGCACGCGGGCGGCCACTTCGGGCTTGTCCTCGCTGTCGCCGGCCACGACGAGCGGCACCCCGTGGGCCAGCGCCTGTTGCACCCCGCCGTAGCCGCCGTTGGTCACCATGGCGTCCACGTGGGGCAACAGCACATCGTGGGGGATGAAGCGTTCGAGGCGCACGTTGGCCGGCAGGCCACGCCGTAACGGTGCGGGATCGGGGCCGCCCGTGGTGGCGACCACGAGCACGTCGTCGTGGGCCAGAGCGCGGGCGCTGAGGAGGAGCAGCCGGCCGAGGTCGGCGTTGTCGAGCGTGCCCTGGGTGACATGGACGACCGGGCGCGCCTCGGAGAGTTCGGGCCACCACGACGGGGGTTCGAAGGTCGCCGCCGGTGGCGCCAGGATCGGGCCGACGAAGCGGACGCTCGGTGCGAGATCCGAACGCGGGTACTCGAAGCCCGCCACCGTCGCCTGGAAGAACGCGTCGACCACTTTGGGTTGGAGATCGATCAGGTAGCCGCTGAATCTCGGCGCGCCCGCCTCGGCCAGCCGGCGCCGGGCCAGGCGCTGGATGTCGGCGAGCAGCACGTGCTCGGTCAGCGCGTTCAAGGTGCGGTTGCGCACGCGGTGCAAGGGCCCGGAGCCCGGTTGGAAAGCGGCCCCGAACGGTGCCGTGTCGCGGCTGCACGACGCGTAGGGCATGACGCCGACACAGGCGAGCGCCGGGCGAGCGGTGGCCGGACCGAGCGCGAGCGGCAGGGCCCCGAAGAACATGGTGTCGACCACGATGCAGTCGGCGTCGAAGCCGGCCAGGATGGCGCGCAGATCGCGACTCTGCCCGCTGAGAGGCCCGATGAAGATCCGCCGCAGGTCGTCCTTGACACCGCGCACCCCGCGCCGCGCCGACGACTCGCGCTCGGGGTTGGCGACCATCAGGTCATGGGCGTCGTCCTCGGGCGCGAAGGGGACGAAGGTGGCACCGATGGCCTCCACCTGCGCGCGGTAGTGCCCGGTGGTGAAGAAGGTGACGGTGTTGTCCTCTTCGATGAGGCGCCGCCCCAACGCGAGGAGGGGGGCCGTGTGTCCCTGGGCCGGGGTGGTGCACAACAGGTAGCGCCGGCCTGCCGCCGGCCCTGCGGTCATCGCGCGACGACGGCGCCGCTCCAGGCGGGCAGGGTCAGCGCGCCCTCCACGCTCGATCCCTCCAAGGACGCGTCGGTGCTCACCGTGACGGTGCCGTGCACGCCGTCGAAGGTGGCGGGCTCGTCCGCCATCGACAGCAGCACCGTCGTGCCCTCGCCGCGGAGGTAGGCCCAGGTGCCCTCGGGCGAGGCCAGCGAGCGGTAGTCGCCAACCGCCAGTTCCTCGCTGGCGCGGCGCGCCGCAATGATCCGGCGGCAGCACTCGAGGACCGAGGTGGCGTCGCCCTCCTGGTCGGCCACGTTGCAGGCGGCCGGGTCGGCCATGGGCAGCCACGGTCGCACACCGGGCTCGGTGAAGCCGCCACCGGGGCCGCCGTGCCAGGGCATCGGCGTGCGCTCGCCGTCACGGCCGGCGTAGGGGTAGAAGCGGACGCCCACCGGGTCGAGCAGGTCTTCTCTTGGCACATCGCCATCGGTGAGCCCGATCTCGTCGCCCTGATAGAGGAAGGGTGTGCCCCGGAGGGTCAGCAGCATCAACAGGGCCACCTTCACCTTTCCCGGGTCGCCCCCGGCCCACCGCGTGGCGAGACGCGAGAAGTCGTGGTTGGAGGCATGCCAGGTGGGCCAGGCGCCTTCGGGGAGCAGCTCCTCGGTGCCCTCGACGACAGTGCGCAGCGCGGCCGCCTCGAAAGGGGCATGCATGAACTGGAAGTTGAAGCCGCCGTGGAGCTCGTTGCGGCCTTCGCCGTAGAACTGCACGAGGCGCTCGAGTGTCTCGACGTTGGTCTCGCCGATGAGGAGGCGACCGGGCTGGTAGCCGTCGGCGACGGTGCGCCAGTGGCGCAGGATGTCGTGCGCCTCGGGCCGGTCGGTGTTGTAGACGTAGCGCACACCCATGAACTGCTGGTCGATGGGGTCGTCCTCGGTCGCCGGCGGGTTGTCGCGCAGCTCCTTGTCCTTGATCATCATGTTGCAGACGTCGATGCGGAACCCGGCCACGCCGCGGTCCCACCAGTACTGCACGATCTCGTCGAACTCGCGGCGGACGTCGTCGTTCCACCAGTTGAGGTCGGGCTGACCGGCCTCGAAGTTGTGCAGGTAGAACTGCCCGCTGGGCTCGTCGAACTGCCACGCCGAACCGCCGAAGATGCTGACCCAATTGTTGGGCGGGCTCCCGTCGGGCTTGGGGTCGGCCCAGACGTAGTAGTCGCGGTGCGCCGCGTCCCGACCGCGTTGGGAGTCGACGAACCAGGCGTGTCGGTCGCTGGTGTGGTTGGGCACCAGGTCCATGAGGATGCGGATGCCGCGGGCGCCGGCCTCACCTACGAGGGTGTCGAGGTCGTCGAGCGTGCCGAAGCTGGGGTCGATGTCGCGGTAGTCAGAGACGTCATAGCCCCAGTCGCGGTTGGGCGAGCAGGTGAGGGGGGACACCCACACGCCGTCGATGCCGAGGCGGGCGAGGTGATTCAGCTTGGAGATGATGCCGGGCAGGTCGCCCACGCCGTCACCGTTGGAGTCCGCGTACGAGCGCGGATAGATCTGATAGAAGACGCCGCCGTGCCACCAGCGGTCCGGGTCTGTCTGCGGGCTCACTCGGGCCGTCTCCTTCACCTCGTATTGGACGCCCGGGAGCGTACCGAGCGCGGTCGGTCGGGCGCCCGTCCCGTCCCACCGGTGCTCAGAGGCGCCCGACCGCCACGGTGGTGATGTGCTGTTCGAGCCCGATGGAGAACGGCGTGCCGACGGAGGTGAAGGTCACCTGCTGGCCGAGACGTCCGGCAACGGCGAAGAGCTGTGTGACGGTGACGTTCAGCGTGACCCCATGGGTCGTGATGGGGACGCTGAGGGAGTACCCGGCCGTGCCCGCCCCGAAGGCGGACGATGCCACCGGCGACACCAGCGGGTTCCCGATGGTCTCACCCTTGGGCACCTTGCCGAAGAGCCTGTCCTTGAGCGGGCCCGCCGCCAGCGTGGTCATGCATCCGGGCGTCTTGGGGTTCGAGGCGATGGCGAGCTCGGCGGACGCGTTCTTGGTGGAGGGGAAGACGGTGACGTTGTCGTTCACGCTCAGCGTGCCTTGTCGGTCCTGGAACTGGGAGCTGCTGACGGAGGGCGGGTTCTCGGTGATCAGCGAGGAGGCGACGCCGATGCAGTGAGCGAGCTGCGCGTTGCCGACGTTGCTCGCACGGTTGGTGCTCTTGGCCTTCACCCATCCCGCCGGCATGTCCGAGAGCACCAGCAGCGCCTTGCGGGCTTGGCCGAGCTGGTTCGGTGACGCCTGCGCCGGACCGACGACGATCAGCGGGCTGGCACCGAGCAGGGCGGCCAGGAAGACGGCGCCGGCGGTCCCGGTACCACGTCGTTGCACTCCGATCCGCCCACCCATCTGGACGCGACGCTACTCAGCTTCGATTCTGGGCGGTCGTCAGCAACTTGATCTCGAGTGTCGCCGGGAACGTCGTCCCGTTCCCGTTGAAGGTGACCTGGTGGAGCACCGATCCGCGCACGAAGTCGACCTGGGTGCTGGTGATGGCGAGGATGCGACCGTTGTCGGCGACGGGGATGGAGACGGTGTACCCGGTCTCGTGCTGGGCGGCGGCCCCGGCGGGCAGGGCACTGAAGGACACGGTGCCGATCGTCGTCCCGCTGGCAGCGGCGTGTTGCATGCTGGCCTCGAGCGTCGGACCGGCGAGGGCGTTCATGCATTGCGTGGTGCGCGCGCTGTCGACCGCCGCGTACTCGGCCCGTGCGGCCGCCGCCGACGGGAAGACCGACACGCTGTCCTCGACGCCGAGCTGCTTGTCAGCGTCGGTGAAGTTGGGACTCTCGACCTTGGTCGGCGCGAGCTCGGCGGTGCGGGTTCCGACACCGACGCAGCGGGCCAGCGGTGCCGACCACGGCGACATGCGCACCGGTGCCGGCGCCGCGGCGCCGGCGAGCCAACCGGCGGGGAGGTCGGCGAGCTGCAGCAGCGCACGCCGCCCGCGGCGGCGCTCCGTGGTGGCACCGGCAACGTGGTGGTGGTCCTCGGTGAACCGGTCGTCGATGACGCAGCGTGCGGTGACGGATGGCCGGCGACGGGCGTCACCGAGAGCGCGGCGCCCCGGGTGATGCTGCCGACGGCCCCTGCGACCGCCGAGACCACGAAGATCGCGGCGAACGTGCACAGGACGGCGCGCCGCCCGTGGTTCCTCCCTGTCTGGGCCATTGCTGACCTCCTGCCTCCATGGGCGTGCCTGCCAACGGGGCCACAGGGATCCCGGGACGCACATCGCCCTCCCGACAGGAAACGGCCGTGGGGCGCCCGCCTTACGGGGGCGCTTGATTCCTCAGGCTCGCCGGGTGGCGCTCAGGTGCGGCCGTAGGCGACGGAGGCGAGGTGCCGCGTCGTCGAGCTGGAGATGGGGGTTCCGACGGAAGTCAGCGAGAGCTGGCTGCCCAGCGTGCCGCGGACCATGGTCACGACGGTCACGGCGGACGGGAGCGAGGTGCCCTGGGAGGTGGCGGTGAAGGAGACGGTGAATCCCGAGCTGTGCGGCACCAGGGCCGAGGGGCTGACCGCGGTGACCGTGGCCTTCCCGAGGGTCACGCCGCTGCCGGCCGCCCCGGCGAGCTCGGACTTGGCCGGCCCCTGGAACAGGGAGGTCAGGCAGGCCGGCACCTTGGAGTTGGAGATCGCCCCGTACTGCTGATTGGCCTGCTTGGTCGACCGGAAGACGCTCACGTTGTCCTGGACGAACTGGGTCCCACCCGAGTTCTGGAAGGTCGGGCTGGTGGCCGAGGGGGTGTTGACGTTCACCACCTTCTGGGGGACCCCGAGGCAGGCGGCGAGCTGGTTCTCGCCCGGGAAGGAGCTGGTCGAGCTCCCGCTGGTGGTGACCGACCCCTGGCTGGTCCAGCCCGAGGGAAAGTCGGACTTCACCAAGAGCGCCTTCTTGGCGTTGACCAGACCACTGCTCTGGGCGGCCGAGGCCGATCCGGCGGCGGCGGCGCCGAAGACCAGGCCGGCAACGGCGAGCACGGCGCCGCCCAAGGCGGCCCGTCGGAGCCAGGTGCGCAGAAGCGCTGTCGCGATCATGGGTCTCTCCTCAAGAGGTCAGGGGATAGGTCGAAGGGTACGAGCGGGTACGAGATTGTCTCGGCAGATGGAGCCCTGCGCTACAGCGAGTGCTCCCCGAGCCCCGCCAGGGCCATTGCCAGAGGCCCGATTCGTGCCTCACCATAGAGTCTGGGCCGGGTCGGCGTGGGGCACGGCGACCCGCCCTGTTGCCAGTCCCGTCTGCGCCCGCTACTCTGGCACTCACAAGCCGAGAGTGCTAACGAGTGCCAAGGAGGCCCTTCCCACATGCCGAAGCTGCAGCCCCTCGATGACCGGATCGTCGTCCGTCCCGGCGAGTCCGAGGAGACCACCGCTTCTGGTCTGGTCATCCCCGACACCGCCAAGGAGAAGCCCCAGCAGGGTGAGGTGATCGCCGTGGGCCCGGGCCGTCGCTCCGAGGACACGGGCGAGCTGATCCCCGTCGACGTCGCCGTGGGCGACACCGTCGTCTACTCCAAGTACGGCGGCACCGAGATCACCGTCGAGGGCGAGGACCTGCTCATCCTCTCCAGCCGCGACGTCCTGGCCAAGCTGGCCTGAGACCCCGGTCTGCCCGCCGCCCCGGTGACACCCGGGCCGGCGCGGTGACCTCCCCACATCCCGATCACCAGCGAGTCCCCGCCCGAGGTGGGCTCGAGAGGAGTTCCATTCAGTCATGCCCAAGATTTTGAAATTCGACGAGGCCGCCCGGCGCGGCCTCGAGGCCGGCGTCAACAAGCTGGCCGACACCGTCAAGGTCACCTTGGGGCCCAAGGGCCGCAACGTGGTGATCGAGAAGAAGTTCGGTGCCCCCACCATCACCAATGACGGCGTCTCCATCGCCCGCGAGGTCGAGCTCGACGACCCGTTCGAGAACATGGGCGCGCAGCTGGTCAAGGAGGTCGCCACCAAGACCAACGACGTGGCCGGTGACGGTACGACGACAGCCACCGTGCTGGCGCAGTCCCTCATCACCGAGGGCCTGCGCAACGTGGCTGCCGGCGCCAGCCCCACGGGCCTGAAGAAGGGCATCGAGAAGGGTGTCAAGGCCGCGGTCGACAGCATCAAGAAGCAGTCCAAGGAAGTCGGGGGCAAGACCGAGATCGCCCAGGTGGCCTCCATCTCGGCGGCTGACAACGCCATCGGCGACGTGCTGGCCGATGCCATCGACAAGGTCGGCAAGGACGGCACCGTCACCGTCGAGGAGTCGAACACCTTCGGCATCGAGCTCGAGCTCACCGAGGGCATGCAGTTCGACAAGGGCTTCCTCTCGCCCTACTTCGTCACCGACCCCGAGCGCCAGGAAGCCGTGCTCGACGAGCCGATCATCCTCTTCTTCAACTCGAAGATCTCGGCCGTGCACGACCTCGTGCCCGTGCTCGAGAAGGTCATGCAGACCGGTAAGCCGCTGCTGATCGTGGCCGAGGACGTCGAGGGCGAGGCGCTGGCCACGCTCGTGGTCAACAAGATCCGTGGCACCTTCACCTCCGTCGCGGTCAAGGCTCCGGGTTTCGGCGAGCGCCGCAAGGAGATGCTCCAGGACATGGCCGTCCTGACCGGGGCCCAGGTCATCAGCGAGGAGATCGGCCTCAAGCTCGAGAACGCCACCATCGACCTGTTGGGCAAGGCCCGCCGGGTCATCGTGACCAAGGACGACACCACGATCGTCGAGGGCGGCGGCTCGTCCGAGGACGTGAAGGGTCGCGTGGCACAGATCAAGCGCGCGATTGAGGACACGGACTCTGACTGGGACCGCGAGAAGCTCCAGGAGCGGCTGGCCAAGCTGGCCGGCGGCGTCGCCGTGGTCAAGGTTGGCGCGGCCACCGAGGTCGAGCTCAAGGAGAAGAAGCACCGCATTGAGGACGCGCTGTCCGCCACCCGGGCCGCGGTCGAAGAAGGCATCGTCGCCGGCGGCGGCACCGCCCTCATCCGGGCCCGCAAGGCAGTGACCGAACTGGCCGGCACGCTCGAGGGTGACGAGGCCACCGGCGCGCGGCTCGTCGCTCACTCACTCGAGGCACCGTTGCGTTGGATCGCCTTCAACGCCGGCCTCGAGGGCGCGGTGCTGGTCTCCCAGGTCGAGGCGGCCAAGGGCAACACCGGCCTCAACGCCGCCACCGGCGAGTTGGAGGACCTCGTCAAGGCCGGCATCATCGACCCGGCCAAGGTGACGCGCTCTGCCTTGCAGAACGCGGCTTCCATCGCCGGATTGCTGCTGACCACCGAGGCGCTCGTGGCCGACAAGCCCGAGAAGGGCCCGGACCCGGCTGCGGCGGCGGCGGCCATGGGCGGCATGGGCGGCATGGGCGGGATGATGTAACTCGCTGCACCGCAGCGGATTTTGGACGCAGGTGGCCGGGCCAGGTGCCCGGCCACCGGCACGTCCCGGATCTCGTGGGGGTGACACGTCGACGTGATCGCGCACCGATACGCTTGAGGGCGTGTCGGGCTTCGTGGCCGGGTCCTCGGACCCGGCCACGGCGCGTTGGGAACCACTGAACTCTGCATCTCCGCTTGCGATCGGCGCATGAGCGCGTTCTGGCCCGCAAGCGCCGCAAGCGCCGCGCAACTGTGGTGTGACCCGCTCGTGTCGCCGCGCCGTGCCCGGTGACGACGCGCCGGCGCGGTGAGAGGCGGGCGCGGGGACACCGAACGCTCACACAAGGTTTGCCTGCACGCGGTTGAACCGTCACTGGTGATCTCCAGAAGATGCAGGGGTGGGCGCGTGGCCCACGGCCCGGTCACTCCGGTCGCGTCGGGAGCGCTCCGAGTGATGTGCCCGGGCTCCGGGATGGCAAGAGGAGTGGTGCATGACCTTGTTCCGCGGGAAGCGACGCGTTCTCCTGTCCGTCGGTGCGCTGACGGTGATCCTGTTCGGTGGGCTCTCCGCGACGTCGGCGGTGACGGCTGCGCCGAGTGGCTCGGGCGCGGCGGAGGGGCCGGGTGGTCCGGGTGGTCCGAACATGTCGATCAGCAGCACGGGGCTGGCGCCGGGGTCGATCAAGCACGTGTGGCTGATCATCCTCGAGAACAAGTCCTACGACGCCACCTTCACCGGGCTCAACCAGAATTCCTATCTGTGGAAGGACCTGCCGGCGCAGGGTGCGCTCCTCACCAACTACTACGGCACCGGGCACTCGAGCATGGACAACTACCTCTCCGTGGTCTCGGGACAGGCGCCGTCCGAGGACGTGCAGGACGACTGCTCGACAACGGACAACCTGTTGAACCTCAACTCGGGGATCGAGACCGCGGGGGGCTCGCTCGCCGCCAACACCAACTACGGCCAGGTCCTCTCCAAGAGCGGCCCCAACGTGTCCTTGGGCCAGAACGGCTGCACCCTCCCCACCAACGTCCCGACGCTCTTCAACCAGCTCAACGCGGCCGGACAGACCTGGAAGGACTACGACCAGGACCTGGGCGGTGAGCAGAACTACCTCCAGCATCCCGACACGCCGTTCCAGTCCGGGACCGTGCCCGGCCGTGAGGACGCGTCGTGCGGCGGGGCCGGCATCGCGGCCAACAACGCGAACACCGACCCGCTGAACCTGAGCACCCCGCCCGGCGGCGCCGTCACCAGCTTCACCGGCGCCCAGAGCGCGTCGTCCGGCGGTACCGACTACGTCGACCAGTACGTCGCCAAGCACAACCCCGTCCCGTGGTTCGAGTCGCTCACCGGCCAGCAGAACGCCAGCGGGCCGGCGACGCCTCCCCTCAACGAGCCCGCCAACGGCGGTACCAACTGCGACGCCAACCACGTCGTCAACCTCGACAACCCGACGACCGGTCTGGTCGCCGACCTCAAGAACAACACGGTGCCCGCCTTCAGTTGGATCACGCCGGACAACTGCAGCGACGCCCATGACGCCGTGTGCAAGGGGAACAACCTCTCGGGCGCGTTCAACGCCAACGGATCGCCGAACTACGAGACGTCGACCCCCTACGGCTACGACCCCGAGACGGTTCCTCCGGTCAACCAGACCGGCGGGCTCTACGCTTCCGACCTCTTCCTCGAGTACTACATCCCGCTCATTGAGCAGTCGCAGGCCTTCCGCCAGGGTGGGCTGATCGACATCACGTTCGACGAAGGGTTTCCGCCGTTCACCTACAGCGGCAACAGCTTCACCGACGAACCCACGTCGGGTCCGGGCCAGCCGGCGAACGCCCCGACCTTCGGGAAGCCGGGCACGACGGCACCGGGTGCGGACTCCATCTACGGCGCGTACGGAATTCAGAACGACGCCGCCGGCGAGAACATCAACGGCAAGAACATCCCGGCCGAGCCGACTGGCCCGAACTCGACGCTGCAGACCGACGGGGTGGGCAACCAGCTCGACCCCGGGCCGGGCAACAACTCGAACATCGACCGGCCACCGGCCTGCACGTCCATCAGCCCGACGCCTACACCGGCGGGGTGCGTGCCGGGCATCGTGCGCGGCGGATCGGGGAACTCGCCCGGTGCACGGAGCGACACGGTGACGACCACTGCCGGCTCGAACGTGATCACCGACCCCTCCATCGTGGCCGACGACACCGGGCGCGCGGTGACGGGATCGGGGATACCCGCCAACTCGTTCGTCGGCGCGGTCACCAACACGGGCCCCCTGTTCCCCACCACGAGCTCGGGCGCGGTCAGCACCGCGGAGTTCCAGCTGGTGGACCAATCGGGCAACCCGGTGGCCCTCGGGACCAGTGGCAGCCAGGCCATCACGCTCAGTGCGGAAGGCGCCCCGGGCTTGTTGACCAGCGGCGAGACGCCCGACCCGCTCTACGACGCCAGTGACCCCACACCGGGTGGCGGTGACACGGGCAGCGTGCTCATCAGTCCGTTCATCCGCCCGGGCACGGTGTCGAACGTCTTCTACAACCACTACAGCTGGCTCGCTACCATGGAAGACATCTTCGGCGTGTCCTCCGGTCACGACTGGACGCCGCTGTCGCCAGGTGCGGGGACGGTCTCGGGCGGTCTCGACGGCCAGGGCCACCTCGGGTACGCGGCGCAGCCCGGCCTGCGCCCCTTCGGTCCCGACGTCTTCACCGACGCCCGGGGCTACGGGCACTAGTGGGGGTCACGCGTCGCTGCTGCGCTGGCTCCATTGTGGCCTCGGTGGTCGCGTCGACCGTCGTGGTCGCAGCCGGTGCCATCGCAGTGAGCGGGCCGGCGGGAGCCAGCGCCGGGCGCGGCGCGAGTGGCGTGCACGGAGCCCGGGCCGGCGGACTGGTGGGCTACCCCTCGTTCCTGCCAGCGAAGACGCTGCACTACGACGGCGACGCCCAGCTCACCGGGACGGCACGCCGCCCCGCGGTGACCTCACAGGGCGACCCGGTCCGCGTGCGTCGCGCCCCGTTGGTCGGTGGTCGCGGTGGTGAGCGGACCTGAGGTTCCCGGGGAGGGCCTGCCCTACCAGGCGCCGACGACGACGTGTACCTGGACCGTGACGCTGTCGAAGGCCACCGGGCCGGTGCCCGTCGACGTGGCGGACTTCAACAGCATCGACGACACCGGACAGGTCTTCCACCCCGCGCTCGTGTCAGGTCAACCGGACCCGCCGGCTGTTCTCGAGCCGGGCCAGACGACCACTTTCGAGCTCCGGGTCGCCGAGCGGGCGGCCGAGGGCCTGATGCGGTGGGCTCCCGACGGCCGGCACATCGTGGCCAAGTGGGACTTCGTCGTCGAGAACGACTGACCCGGGCGACCGGCCCGCGCCTGTCGCGTTCAGAGGGGTCACGGGCGCGGTACCTCGGAGATGACGGGCGCAGGTCGAGCTCACCGATAGCGTGACCACGATGTCCCGCCCGGTGCCGCCGCAGGTGATCCCACGCCCGCCCACGTGGCGCCCGGGCGCGCCCGCCCCGTGGGCGGATGTCGCGCTGGTCGTCCGGACGGGGCTGAGCCTCGATCGCGTGATTGGCGCGCTCGAGGCCGGGGGTCAGTGCGGACCGGTCCCGGACCACATCGGCCCTGACCACATGTTCGGCGCGGCGGTCGTGGTGAACGAGAGCACGATGCAGGCCCCCCCGCACGTCAACGCGGCCGTCCTGGCCGTGCTCTTCGAGGAGGCGGGTGAGTCACGGGTGGTCCTGACCCGTCGATCATCGAGGTTGCGCACGCACCGTGGCGAGGTCAGCTTCCCCGGCGGGCGGATCGAGGAGGGCGAAGGTCCGTGGCAGGCGGCCATGCGCGAGGCGTCCGAAGAGGTGGATCTCGACCCGGCCCTGGTCACGGCTGTCGGGTGGATCAATCCCGTGATGACCCTGGTCTCGGCGTCCTTGATCATGCCGGTGCTGGCCACGGTCGAGGCCCGGCCGACGCTGGTGGCCAACCCGGCGGAGGTGGAGCGAATATTCGACGTCACCCTGGCCGAGCTGGCCGATCCAGCCGTCTTCCACGAGGAACGCTGGAGCGTTCCCGGTCGCGCCGTCGCCGGTAGCGCCGACGACTCCTTCCCGGTCTGGTTCTTCGAGGTGTCCGGAGAGATGATCTGGGGCGCCACGGCGCGCATGCTCTATGAGTTGCTCAGCATCGTCCTGACGCAGGTCCGCCCGTCGTCGTGAGCGCCGCCGAAGATCAGGCTGCCGTCGCGTGTGGTCGTCGCAGGACCTGACGGCCGCGGCGCCGGCGCGAGAGCGTGCACCGACGGCGCCGCGTGGAGAGGCGACGAGGCGTGAGTGGAGTCCGCGGTGGCCAGGGCCGGGACCAGCCATCCGGCCAGGCCGAGGGTGGCGATGCCGAGTCGCTCTCCCAAGCTGTGCGGGGGAGTGGTGCGCCACGACAAGGACCGGCTGGGCCGGAGTGCGGATCGAGCCTCTCGGGCCGACTGTCTAATTGCGCTCCTTTGCAACCCACCACGTCGTCCGTGGACCCGGATCCCCCCTCTGACCGCCGCGAGTCCGCGATGTTCGGGTCTCGGGAGGTGCGATCCGCACGTTGAGGGATTGTCGGGACGGTGTGCGCGAGTTCAGGAAAACGTCACGCAAAGGCGACCCAGGGGCCCGAAATCGACCTGAAGGGTTACGCCCGGGGTGACGGCGATCGGTGCCACCACCGATCCCGCGATGATCCGGTCGCCCGGTGCCAGCACGGCACCGTGGGTGGCCAGGAAGGAACGGACGAACGAGACGGTGTCGCCGGGGTCCTCGGTGATGCGGCCGTCGGCGACGGTCTCCCCGGGTCCGTTCCCGCTCGACTGGGTGACGGTGGCCACCATGGCCCAGGGGTCCGCCCCGGGCACCTCGTCGCCGAACACCACGCCACGCTGCCAGATGTTGGCGCCGAGCGCCGCTTCGATGTCGGGGAAGGGCTCACCGAGGTCGACGAGCTCGAGGGCCGGGGCCAGCCCGCCGACGCCCCCGTCGGGGCCGACCCGGATGGCCACTTCGACCTCGACGGCCGGCGCCACCCAGTCCGCGAGCGGCACCGTTGCACCGTCGGCGGTCACACCCGTGTCCACCAGGTAGCCCACCACCGGCTCGCGCAAGCCGAAGTGCGCCTGGATCGCCGGCGAGTTGAAGCCGATCTTCCAGCCCACCGGTGACGCGCCTGCGGCCAGCTCGGCGTCGCGGCGTGCCAGCATGGCGCGCGCCCCACGCGCCACCGCTGCGGGGTCCTGGTCGGGCATGGTGTGAGTCTGGCACCGGGTCGCCGGGTCCGTCCGCCCGAACGGCTCTGGCGGGGCCAATTCGGTGCCTCCAGAGAGCCTGGAGCACGGCCGGGGGAGAGTAGGATGAGGGATCGTCGGCGTGTCGGCCCGGCGTTCGCAATGAAGTCGTAAGACAGGCCGGTGTGGGTGGTGCGCCGTACCGGCCCACGGATGCCGGAGGTCGTACAGAGTGGCTGAGATCGAGATCGGGATCTTCAAGCAGGGACGCAGGGCCTACGGGTTCGACGACATCGCAATCGTCCCGAGCAGGCGGACAGCGAGACCCCGAGGACGTCGACATCTCCTGGGAGATCGACGCCTACAAGTTCGAGCTGCCCGTGATGGGCGCGGCCATGGACGGCGTCATGAGCCCGGCCACCGCCATCGAGCTGGGCAAGCTGGGCGGCCTCGGCGTGCTCAACCTCGAGGGACTGTGGACCCGCTACGAGGACCCGACTTCCCTCTTCGACGAGATCCGCGAGCTCGACGACGAGAAGGCCACGGCCCGGATGCAGCAGATGTACCAGGAGCCGATCGTTCCCGAGCTGGTCACGGCGCGCATCCGCCAGATGAAGGAGGCCGGCATCACGACGGCCGCCTCGGTCACCCCCCAGCGCACCGAGACGCTGGCCCCGGCGATCCTGGCCGCGGAACTGGACCTCTTGGTGATCCAGGGCACCGTGGTCTCGGCCGAGCACGTATCCAAGACCAGCGAGCCGCTCAACCTCAAGCGCTTCATCCGCGAGTTCGACATCCCGGTGATCGTCGGGGGCTGCGCGTCCTACCAAGCTGGACTCCACCTCATGCGCACCGGCGCCGTGGGCGTGCTGGTCGGCGTGGGCCCGGGCAATGCCTGCACGACGCGGGGCGTGCTCGGCCTCGGAGTCCCGCAGGCCACGGCCATCGCCGACGTCGCCGGGGCGCGCATGCGCCACCTCGACGAGACCGGCGTCTACGTGCACGTCATCGCCGACGGCGGCATGTCCAAGGGTGGCGACATCGCCAAGGCCATCACCTGTGGCGCCGACGCCGTCATGCTGGGCTCTCCGCTGTCGTCGGCCTTCGAGGCGCCGGCCCGCGGCTTCCACTGGGGTATGGCCACCTTCCACCCGACCTTGCCGCGCGGCGCCCGGGTCCGCACGTCGGTGCGCGGCTCGCTCCGCGAGATCCTGCTCGGCCCCGCCCACGAGAACGACGGGCGCATGAACCTGTTCGGCGCGCTGCGCACCGCCATGGCGACGTGTGGCTACGAGACCGTCAAGGAGTTCCAGAAGGCCGAGGTGATGGTCGCCCCGTCACTCCAGACCGAAGGGAAGCAGCTGCAGCGTTCGCAGGGCGTCGGAATGGGTCATTGAGCACCGTGACCCCCGTGCGACCGGACCGGTGACCGACACCGTCCTCGTCGTCGACTTCGGGGCCCAGTACGCCCGCCTGATCGCCCGCCGGGTGCGCGAGGCGCACGTCTATTCCGAGATCGTTCCTGCGACGATCACGATCGACGAGATCAAGGCACGCCGCGCCCAAGGGCATCATCTTCAGCGGCGGTCCCAAGTCGGTCTACGAGTCGCCCGCGCCCTCCATTGACGCCGGTGTCTACGAACTGGGGATCCCGATTCTCGGACTCTGTTACGGCGCGCAGTTGATGGCGCTCCAGCTGGGCGGCACCGTGACCCGTACCGGCCAGGGCGAGTACGGGCGTACGACACTGACCCAGACCACGCCGTCGCCGCTGTGTCCCGACTGGCCGTCGACCTCGTCGGTGTGGATGAGCCACGGCGACGCCATCACCGCGGTGCCCCAGGGCTTCGTCGGCACCGCGACGAGCGACGGTGCGCCGGTGGCGGCGATGCACGACCCCGAGCGCCGTTTCTTCGGCCTGCAGTTCCATCCCGAGGTGGTGCACACCGATCGGGGCGGGGAGGTCTTCGACCACTTCCTCATCGACGTCTGCGGCTGCGCGCCCGAATGGACCCACGTCTCCATCATTGAGCAGCAGGTGTCCGCCGTGCGGGCCCAGGTGGGCACCGACCGTGTGCTGTGTGCCCTCTCGGGCGGGGTGGACTCGGCCGTGGCGGCCGCACTGGTGCACAAGGCGGTCGGTGACCAGCTCACCTGTGTCTTCGTCGACACCGGCCTCATGCGCTCGGGCGAGGCCGATCAGGTCGAGGACACGTTCCGGCGCCAGTTCAAGGTGGACCTCGTCCACGTGAAGGCGGCCGACCGCTACTTCGCCGCGCTGGCCGGGCGTCACCGATCCCGAGCGCAAGCGCAAGATCATCGGCGAGCTGTTCATCCGCATCTTCGAGGAAGTGGCGCGCGATCTGGGGGCCGGCGGGTCGGGGACGAGCGGTGCGGGTTCCGCCAGCGGCGAGTCCGGTGCCGGTGCGGGTCCGCGGTTCTTGGTCCAGGGCACCTTGTACCCCGACGTCATCGAGTCGGGCAGCGACACCGCGGCCAACATCAAGTCGCACCACAACGTCGGGGGGCTGCCCGAGGATCTCGACTTCGATCTGGTCGAGCCGCTCCGCCTCCTGTTCAAGGACGAGGTGCGCGCCGTCGGCGAGGAGCTCGGGCTGCCCCACGAGATCGTCTGGCGTCAGCCCTTCCCGGGGCCGGGTCTGGGTGTGCGCATCATCGGCGAGGTCACACCCGAGCGGGCCGAGATCCTGCGCCAGGCCGACGCGGTCGTGGTCGAGGAGATCCGGCGCGCCGGGCTCTACCGAGAACTGTGGCAGAGCTTCGCGGTGTTGCCGGCCGTCCGCACCGTCGGGGTGATGGGCGACGGCCGCACCTATGCCTACCCGATCGTCATCCGCGCCGTCACCAGTGACGACGCCATGACCGCCGACTGGGCCCGCCTGCCCTACGACCTGGTGGAGAGGATCGCATCGCGAGTCATCAACGAAGTGGAGGGCGTGAACCGGGTGGCACTCGACGTGACGTCGAAGCCACCCGGGACGATCGAGTGGGAGTGAACGGGCAGCTCTTCGACACCAACGACGAGATACTGGGGGCCGAAGCCGCGGCCGCGGTGATCCGTGACGGCGCATCGGCCGGCGCCGAGGCCGGCGCGGAGGACACGGGGGTCGCCGAAGGAGCCGACGACGGACGCCGCCGCCGCCGGCGCACCGCCACCAAGTCCGGTGCCTTCTCGGGTCGCCCCGCTGCACTGCTCGACGACCTGACGCTGCCGCAGCGGGCCGCGGTCGAGCACCGCGGCGGGCCGTTGCTGATCATCGCCGGGAGCGGGGTCGGGCAAGACCCGCGTGCTGACCCGGCGCATCGCACACCTCCTGGCCACGGGCGACGCACCCCCCTGGGGCATCCTGGCCATCACCTTCACCAACAAGGCGGCCGAAGAGATGCGCTCAGCGCGTCGCCGAGCTGGTCGGCCCACCCGCGGAGAAAATGTGGGTCTCGACCTTCCACTCGGCCTGCTTGCGCATTCTGCGCGCCAATGCCGACCGTCTCGGGTACCGGTCCACGTTCACCGTCTACGACGACACTGATTCGCGCCGGCTGATCGAGATGATCACGGCCGAGCTCGGCTTGGACCAGAAGCGGCTCCCGTCGCGCGCCGTGCAGTCGGTGATCAGCCAGGCCAAGTCCGAACTGGTCGACTTCGAGACCTTCCGCGAAGAGGCACGCGAGGGGCCGGACCCGTTCCGCAAGCGCATCGCCGATGTCTACGCGCAATACCAGGAGCGGCTCCTGGCCGCGAACGCGCTCGACTTCGACGACCTGCTCATGGTGACGGCCAACCTGCTCCAGGCCTACGACGACGTCCGGGCGAAGTACCAGGAGCGCTTCGGGCACATCCTCGTCGACGAGTTCCAGGACACCAACCACGCGCAGAACGAGATCGTCAAGCTCCTCGGCGAGGCGCACGGCAACGTCTGCGTGGTGGGGGACTCGGACCAATCGGTCTATCGCTGGCGTGGTGCCGACATCCGCAACATCTTGGAGTTCGAACGCGCCTTCCCCAACGTGACCACGATCATGCTGGAACAGAACTTCCGTTCCACCCAGACCATCCTCGATGCCGCCAATGCCGTCATCGCCAACAACATCGGCCGCCAGCCCAAGGAGCTGTTCACCGTCGGCGACACGGGCGGACCGGTCAAGCGCTACCGGGCCGAGGACGAGCGGGACGAGGCGGCCTGGGTCTCGAGCGAGATCCTTCGCCTCCATGGGTCCGAGGGACTGACGTGGGGCGACTGCGCGGTCTTCTACCGCACCAACGCACAGTCGTTGCCGCTCGAGACGTCCATGAAGTTCAGCGGCATCCCCTACAAGGTGGTGGGCGGGGCCAAGTTCTACGACCGCCGCGAGATCAAGGACGTGCTGGCCTTCATCCGGGTCCTGGCCAACCCCGACGACGAGGTCTCGGCCCGCCGGATCGTCAACGTCCCCAAGCGCGGCATCGGCGACACCTCGGTGGCCCGCCTGGCCGCCTGGGCCCAGGTGCACGGCACGTCGTTCAGCGAGGCGGTGGACCGGGCGGAGGAGGCGGGCCTCTCGGGTAAGGCGCTCAAAGGTGCCGAGCGGCTTTCGGCGACGTTGGCCGAGCTGCGGCCGCTGGTCCAGACGGTGAACCCTGCTGACTTCGTCCAACTCGTGGCCGACCGCACCGGGTACCTGGCTGAGCTGGTGGCCGAGCACACCCACGAGGCCGACGGGCGCATCGAGAACCTGGCCGAGCTCGCCACCCAGGCCGGCGACTTCGACGACGTCAACGGGTTCCTCGAGACGGTCGCCCTCGTCGCCGACTCCGACGAGCTCGAAAGCGACGGCTCCCGGGTCTCGCTCATGACGCTGCACACCGCCAAGGGACTCGAGTACCCGGCGGTGTTCGTCGTCGGGCTCGAAGAGGGGATCTTCCCGCACTTCCGCTCGCTGGCCGAGCCGAGCGAGCTCGAAGAGGAGCGCCGGCTGTTCTACGTGGGCATCACGCGTGCCCGGCGCCATCTCGCCATCTCGCATGCCTGGTCGCGCACGACCTGGGGCCGGACCCAGGCCGCCATGCCGAGCAGGTTCGTGACCGAGGTGCCCTCACACCTGGTCGACGACGTCGGCCTGGGGTCGCCCCGCAAGGGCTCGGGCTACGACACGCTCTCGGCCGACGAACACCTGCCCGGGGCGGTCTACGCGCCGGCAGTGCCACTGGGGGCGCGCGCGGCGGCCGGGTCGGGCGGGGGACGGGCGGCCAGCCGGGGGAGCACGGGGGCCGAGGACCTGGGGCTGGCTCCGGGGGACCGGGTCGTGCACGACCATTGGGGCGCCGGCGTGGTCGTCACCGCCAAGGGCGAGGGCTCCCGAGCCCAGGCCACGGTGGACTTCGATTCGGTCGGCAAGAAGAACCTTCTGCTGTCGGCCACGCCCCTGCGCCGGGCCTGAGGGGCGTGGTCTGGCGTCGGGACCAGGGCGTCCGTATCCTTGGACCGGAATGAAACGTCCCTACAGGGTGGTCGTGGCCAAGCCCGGACTCGACGGGCACGACCGGGGCGCCAAGGTCATCGCCAGGGCGCTGCGCGACAGTGGCTTCGAGGTCGTCTACACCGGCCTGCACCAGACACCCGAGCAGGTCGTCCAAGCGGTCGTGCAGGAAGACGCCGACGCCGTAGGCCTCTCGCTCCTCTCGGGCGCCCATCTCACCCTCGTGCCCAAGGTGGTCAAGCTGCTGGCTGACGCCGGCCGCGAAGACGTGCTCGTCATCGTCGGGGGCATCATCCCCGAGGGGGACATCCCGGTGCTCACAGGAGCAGGGAGTGGCCCAGGTCTTCACGCCGGGCGCCCCCCTCGACTCCATCGGGACGTGGCTCGCCGACACCCTGGACGCACGTGAGGAGGCCCTCGAGGGCTGATCATCCGAGGGGCGGGCTCGCCCCTCCTTCGCACCCGACGATCGCGGCGCTCCGGTAGCGACCCGAGCACGCCGGCACGAGCAACCCGCAACCCGCAACTCGCAACTCGCAAAAAAAGGAGACAGCACCGAAGTGGACCTCTACGAATACCAGGGCAAGCAGTACTTCGCCCGCTTCGGCATCCCGACGTCACCGGGCGGTGTGGCCGACACGGTGGACGAGGCGGTCGAGCAGGCCGATGCTGCTGGGTACCCCGTCGTGGTGAAGGCACAGGTCAAGGTCGGCGGCCGGGGCAAGGCCGGCGGCGTCAAGCTGGCCGCCGATGCCGATGAGGTGCGCCTGCACGCCGGCAACATCCTCGGGCTCGACATCAAGGGGCACGTGGTCAAGCGTCTCTGGGTGGAGCACGCGTCGGATATCGCCAAGGAGTACTACGCCAGCTTCACGCTCGACCGCCCGGCCAAGTTGCACCTGGGCATGCTCTCGGCCGAGGGGGGCGTAGAGATCGAGGAAGTGGCCCATACCAACCCCGACGCCATCGCCAGGATCCACATCGATCCCGTCGGAGGCCTCAGCGAAGAAACCGCCCGCGAATGGGTTGACCGGGCCAACCTCGACCTCGAGGCACGGGAACAGGCCGCGACGCTCCTGGTGCGCCTCTACCACTGTTACGTGGAAGGCGACTGCGACCTGGCCGAGATCAATCCGCTCATCCTGACCCCCGAGGGCAAGGTGCACGCACTCGACGCCAAGGTGACGCTTGACGAGAACGCGTCCTTCCGGCATCCCGAATGGCACGAGTACGAGGACGACTCGGACATCGACCCACGCGAGAAGATGGCCAAGGAGAAAGGGCTCAACTACATCGGGCTGTCGGGCAACGTCGGCATCATCGCCAACGGGGCCGGACTGGCGATGTCCACCCTCGACGTGGTCACCCAGGTCGGGGGGGAGGCGGCCAACTTCCTCGACATCGGGGGCGGGGCCAACGCCGACGTCATGGCGGCAGCGCTCGAGACGATCAACGCCGACCCGGCCGTCAGGTCCATCTTCGTCAACATCTTCGGCGGCATCACGCGGGTGGACGAGGTCGCCAAGGGCATCATCGAGGCCATGGGCAGGGTGAGCCTGAGCTCACCGGTCGTCATGCGTCTGGACGGGACCAACGCCGTCGAGGGCCGGGCCCTCTTGGCCGGCCACCTGTCCGACACGCCTGATCGCCGAGCCCACGATGCTCGACGCCGCCCGTCGCGCCGTCGCGCTGGCCAAGGCCTAGGCGTTCGGGGCATCGATCCGCAGACACGTAGAACGCAAAGAGAACAGGAACCAACGTGAGCATCTTCGTCGACGAGACGACCAAGGTCGTCATCCAAGGCATCAGCCCCACCAGCCAAGGGCTCTACCACGGGCTGCGGAACAAGGCCTACGGCACCAAGGTGGTGGGCGGGACGAACCCCAAGCGGGGCGGCGAGGAGATCGAGGGCATCGCCGTGTACGCCTCGGTGGCCGAGGCGGTCAAGGAGACCGGCGCCACCGCGTCCTTCATCAGCGTGCCCCCGCGGGGCGCCGCCGACGCCATCATTGAGGCGGCCGAGGCCGGCATCGCCTTCATCGTCTGCATCACCGAGGGCATCCCGGCTCAGGACGAGGCGGTGGTCTACAACCGGCTGGTCGAGGAGTTCCCCGGGACGAGGCTGCTCGGGCCCAACTGCCCCGGCATCATCAGCCCGGGAAAGTGCAACATCGGCATCACCTCTGGCGACATCGCCTTGGCGGGCGGACCGGTCGGCATCGTCTCGCGCTCGGGCACGCTGACCTACCAGGCGCTACACGAGCTGTCACAACAGGGTGTCGGTCAGACCACCTGTGTCGGCATCGGCGGTGACCCCGTCCCGGGCACGAACTTCATCGACTGCCTCGCCGCGTTCGAGGCGGACCCCGAGACGAAGGCGGTCATGATGATCGGCGAGATCGGAGGCTCCGAAGAGGAGCGTGCCGCAGAGTTCATCGCCGCCAACATGACCAAGCCAGTCGCGGCCTACATCGCCGGCGTCACCGCTCCTCCCGGGCGCAAGATGGGCCATGCTGGTGCCATCATCTCGGGATCGTCGGGGACGGCGCAGGCCAAGATGGAGGCGCTGTCCGCTGCCGGCGTGCAGGTGGCCGAGAACCCGACCGAGTGCGGGGAGAAGATGGTGGCCATCGTGCGGGGACTCGGCTAGCACCAGCGAGCACCGGCGAGCCCCCGCACGAGGGTGACGCCTAGGTCGTCACCAGCGGCGCGGTGGACGTGACCGTCCTCGCCGACTCCGACGCGGACCCGAGAGTGCCGCGGCGCGCCTTGGTGGCGATCACGAACCCCGTGGCGATGAGCCAGATCGGGAAGGCGAACAGGAAGTCGATGAAGGCGAGCGGACCTGCCAGCGCCAGGACGCCCACCAGGACCGAGTACCAGCCGAGCGTCTTGGGCAGAGGCGCGGCGCCGCGGTTGAGCAGGATGCCCAAGCCGGTGGTCAGCGAGAGCAGGAACATGCCGAAGATGATCGGTAGTTCGTTGTTGTCGCTGAAGAAGTTGAACGTCTTGACGATCGCGTACTGGTGGTTGTGCGCAGCCAGGATCAGCGTGATTTCGACTGCCCCGAGCACGACCATGCCTGCGACGAGAATGATGCCTGCAGCGAACGTCATGTTGGACCACAGCTCACCCGTTCCCACCTGGCGCAGCACCGAACGCAGCTGGGTGGTGAAGGCCAGCAAGAGACGCGAGGGCCAGCCCCACGAGATAGATGGAGGCCCAGCTCTGCCCCACGTGTGTGTTGTACCAGTGCGCCACCGAGACGCCAGAAGCGTTCTCGCCCGGCGTGCCGCTGCCGAGCGGGCCGAATCCCAGGAATATCGCGATCACGATCACGATCGCGATGAAGCCCATCCAGCGGGTCACCGAAGAGTCCCTCATTGCTGTCCCTCCCTTTGTCCTTGTCCTTCTGGACATCGCGGAGCGTGGCCCAGCGGGTCGCCCGGGGAGACGCTCGCTCGCACGCTCCTCCTGCAAGTGTGATACGCCGACCACCCAATTGCGAGGGGGGTAGCACCGACACGGAGGCAGGGGGCTAGCACCCCCGGGTTCCTCGGAGGCACGCGGAGGCTTCCCACTAGATTGGCCCTGTGCGCCTCGCGGTCCTTGTCTCGGGTTCCGGGACGATCCTCAAGGCCATGTTCGAGGCCGGTCTCCCGGTCAGCGTGGTCCTCTCGGATCGTCCCTGCGCCGGTCTTGTCCTGGCAGAGGAGCGCGGTGTCCCCTCTGAGCTGGTCGACCGGAGGAGCTACGGGGGCTTCGGCCCCGAATTCGACCGGGACGGGTTCACCGCAACCGTCACGGCTACCCTGGTGGCGCACCAGGTCGACCTGGTGGCGATGGCCGGATTCGGGACGGTCCTGACCGGGGCGGTCCACCGCACCTTTCCACGCCGCATCTTGAACACCCATCCCGCCCTGCTCCCCGCCTTCCCGGGGTGGCACGGGGTACGCGACGCACTGGCGGCCGGGGTCGCCGAGACCGGGTGCACCGTGCACCTGGCCACCGTGGAGATGGACGCGGGCCCGATCCTGGCCCAGGAGGTGGTGCCGGTATTGGCCGGCGACACCGAGGAGACCCTCCACGAGAGGATCAAGGTGGTCGAGCGCACCCTCTATCCCTCGACGGTGGCCTGGGCGCTGGGCGAGCTGGACGCCGGCCGTGCGATCGAGGGCCGCCCGGCGGCCCCGAGACGAGAGCAGCAACGAGAGAAGGAGCAGACGAGGAGATGACGTCGTGAAGGCCCTGCTGTCGGTCTACGACAAAGAGGGGTTGGTCGAGTTCGCCCAGGGCCTCTCGGATCTCGGCTGGGAGCTGGTGGCGAGCGGGAACACCGCGGCCCGCCTGCACGACGCCGGTATCGCGCACACCGAGGTGGCGGACGTCACCGGTTCGCCCGAGATGCTCGGTGGCCGGGTCAAGACCCTGCACCCGAAGATCCACGGAGGCATTCTGGCCGACCGCGCCAAGCCGGAGCACCGGGCCGATCTCGAGGCCAACGGCATTGAGGCGATCGACCTGGTGGTGTCGAATCTCTACCCGTTCTCGTCGGATCCCTCGGTCGAGCTCATCGACATCGGCGGGCCCGCCATGGTGCGCGCCGCGGCCAAGAACCACGAGCACGTCGGGATCGTCACCTCGCCCGACGACTACGCGGCCGTGCTGGCCGAGCTGCGCGCCGACGGCTCGCTTTCCGCGGCGACCCGGCGGCGCCTGGCCCGGGCGGCCTTCGCGCACACGGCTGCCTATGACGCGGCCATCGTCGCGTGGCTCGACTCCGGCGGGCCCTCTCCCGTAGCCGGACTGGCCGGCGCCACCGAGGCCGACACCGCTGAGGCCGCGCTTTCGCTGGTCCTCCCGCCGACGATCCACCTCTCGCTCGAGCGCAGCGAGGTGTTGCGCTACGGCGAGAACCCGCACCAGCACGGTGCTCGCTACCGGCTCGCCGGTACCCCGAGCTGGTGGGACGGCATGGTGCAACACAGCGGGAGCCCGCTGTCGTATCTCAATATGTTCGACGGCGACGCGGCCTGGCGTCTCGTGCATGAGCTGGCCGCGGATGCTGGCAAGGGCAACGTCGCGGTCGCCATCATCAAGCACGCCAACCCCTGCGGCGCCGCCGTTGCAGCGTGACCTCGTCACCGCCTACGAGCGCGCCCTCGAGTGTGACGCGCTGAGCGCGTTCGGTGGCGTCGTGGCCATCGGGGGAGATGTCACCGCCGACGTTGCCGACGCCGTGGCGGCCGGCCCACAAGCCGACGTCATCATCGCCGCCTCCTTCACCCCCGACGCCCTCGAGACGCTGAACCGCCGGCGCAAGGCCACGCGCATTCTCTCGGGCCCCCCGCCCGAGCGGGCGACCCGGCAACTGCGCACCCTCGGCGCCAGCGTGCTCGTACAGGACGTCGACGGTTTCGTCACGCCGCGTCAGGACTGGCGCACGGTGACGAAACGCCAGCCGGGCGAGGACGAATGGCGTGATCTCGTCCTGGCGTGGCGCGTCTGCGGGCGCACGACCTCGAATGCCATCGCCATCGTCACCTCGGGCCAGGCAGTCGGCGTCGGGGCGGGCCAGCAGTCGCGGGTGGTGGCAGCAGAGATCGCCGTCCAGAAGGCGGGAGAGCGGGCCAAGGGTGGGGCGGGTGCGAGCGACGCATTCTTCCCGTTCCCCGACGGTCTGCTGGTGCTGGCCGACGCCGGGGTCACCGCCGTCGTGCAGCCCGGCGGTTCGGTCCGTGACGACGAGGTCATCGCCGCCGCGGACGCGGCCGGCCTGGCGATGGTGGTGACGGGCGAGCGCCACTTCCGGCATTGACCGACGCACCCGGCTCGTGAGCCAGGGTGTCACGCAGTACGAGACCAGACCAAGACCCGAGAACCAGACAGAACGAGAGGAGTCACAACGGACGTGGGCGCCATCCTGCTCGACGGCGAGGCGGTCGCCGCCCGAATTCGTGCCGAGGTCGCTGACCGTATCGCCGCGTTGCGCGCCGAGGGCGTCGAAGTGGGTCTGGGTACCGTCCTCGTCGGTGACGACGTGCCGAGCGAGCGCTACGTCGCGCTCAAGCACGAGGACTGCGCAGCCATCGGCATGCACTCGGTGGGAGCGCACCTCCCCGCTGACGCGACGCAGCAAGACGTGCTCGACGTCATCGCGCGCTTCAACGCGGACCCCGGGGTCAGCGCCTTCCTGGTCCAGCTGCCACTGCCGGCCGGGCTCGACGAGGAGGGCGCCCTGCTCGCCGTCGACCCGACCAAGGACGTCGACGGCCTGCATCCGGTGAACCTGGGCCGGCTCGTGCTCGGCACACCCGCCCAGTTGCCCTGCACACCGGTGGGCATCGTCGAGCTGCTGCACGCCTTCGACGTCCCCATTGAAGGGCGCCACGCCGTGATCATCGGGCGCGGTGTCACCATCGGGCGCCCGCTCGGCATGCTGCTGTCCTTGAAGCGTCCCGGTCTGAACGCGGCGGTCACCATGGTGCACACGGGGGTCGACGAGACCGACATGGCGGCACTCGTGCGCACGGCCGACATCGTGGTGGCCGCAGCAGGGCGGCCGGGGCTGGTGACGCCCGACATGGTCAAGCCGGGGGCCGCCGTCGTGTCGGCCGGCACCAGCTGGGAGGGCAGGAAGCTCATCCCCGACGTGCGGGAGGACGTGGCCGAGGTGGCCGGTTGGATCACGCCGCGGCTCGGTGGGGTGGGCCCGATGACCCGTGCCATGCTGTTGCGCAACGCACTGCGTGCGGCGGAGCTGTCGGCGAAGTGAGATCCGCATTGGAGACACAGTTCCCCGCATGGACGGCGGATCCGCGCCAAGGAGGCACGCGACAGATGAGTGAACGGGAATACTCCGAGCGCCCGTGGGGGAACTACACGGTCCTGGACGACGACGCGCCCGACCACAAGGTGAAGCGCATGGTGGTGCATCCCGGCAAGCGGCTCAGCTACCAGCGCCATTCCAAGCGGGCAGAACACTGGTTCATCGTCTCGGGAACGGCGACGGTGACGCTCGACGGCACCGTGACGCGGTTGGAGCCCGGTCAGTCGATCGACATCCCGCTCGAGGGGGCGCACCGCATCGGGAACGATGGGAACACCGACGTTGTGTTCATCGAGGTGCAGCGTGGCTCCTACTTCGGTGAGGACGACATCGTGCGACTGGAGGACGACTACGGACGGCTCGGCACATGACGCGCATCGCCGATCTCCTGGCGGCCGGTCCGACGTACTCCTTCGAGTTCTTCCCGCCGAAGAACGACAAGGAGCTCACCACGCTGGCCCGCACCATCAGCGAACTGCAGCCGCTTGAACCCTCCTTCGTCTCGGTCACCTACCGCGGCGGTGCGGAGTCCCGGCAGCGCACCTTCGACCTCGTGTCGTCGATGTTGCACACGACGCGGCTCAACCCCATGGCCCACCTGATCTGCGTGGCGCATACACGACTGGAGCTGGCGGACATCTTGGTGTCGCTGCGCAAGGCCGGCATTGAGAACCTGATGGCCCTCGGCGGCGACCCACCCGAGGACCCGGACGCCGTCGTCGGCGAGCTGGCCTACGCCGCGGAGCTCGTGGAACTGGCGCGGGCGATCGGTGGTTTTTCCGTCGGCGTCGCGGCCCATCCGGCCGGTCACCCCCGCTCGCCCGGAATGGCGAGCGACCGCGACCGCCTGGCCGCCAAGCTGGCACTCGCGGACTTCGGCGTGACGCAGTTCTTCTTCGAGGCCGCCGAGTACGAGGGCCTCGTGGCCGATCTGCGTGCCCGCGGCATCGACACGCCAGTGCTCCCCGGCATCCTGCCCGTCACGTCGCTCTCGACCATGGGCCGGCTGGGCGCCATGGGCGCGGCGGCCCCGGACTGGATGCAAGGACGCCTGCGCGCCGCCGACGAGCGGGGCGGGCCCGAGGCCGTCCGCAAAGAGGGGGTGGAGCTCGCGACCGAGCTGTGTTCGCGTCTCCTCGAGTCCGGCGTGCCGGGATTGCACTTCTACACGTTCAACACCTCGAGCGCGACCCGGGAGATCTACGCCGCGCTCGGTCTCGGACCCGGGTCCTCATAACGCGACGCCCGCCGCACCGGGCCGCAAGGGAGTCCGGGCGGTGGTGCACCAGCAGCATCCGACCAGGTCAATTGGGACGCCCCCCTCCAGCCCCGTAGCATCCACTCCATGGCAGATCTCATCCGCATGGGCGACGACGGCACGCTGGACGTCCCCGACGAGCCCATCATCCCCTTCATTGAGGGCGACGGCACCGGGGTCGACATCTGGCCCGCCGCCAAGCTGGTCCTCGATGCCGCCGCCGCCAAGCACGGGCACAAGGTGGCCTGGAAGGAGGTGCTGGCGGGCCAGAAGGCCTTCGACGAGACGGGCAGCTGGCTGCCCGACGAGACGGTCGAGACCTTCCGCAGCCACCTGATCGGGATCAAGGGCCCCCTGACCACGCCGATCGGCGGTGGTATCCGCTCGCTCAACGTCGCCCTGCGCCAGATCCTCGACCTCTACGTCTGCCTGCGCCCGGTGCGCTGGTTCACCGGTGTTCCCTCGCCGGTGGTCCACCCAGAGCTGGTGGACATGGTCATCTTCCGGGAGAACACCGAAGACGTCTACGCCGGCTACGAGGTCCAGTCGGGCACGCCCGAGGCGGAGAAGCTGGCCGCCTACCTCCGAGAAGAAATGGGGTGGCCCATCCGGGAGGCGTCGGGCATCGGGATCAAGCCGATCTCCCCGATGGGCTCCAAGCGGCTCATCCGCGCCGCCATCACCTACGCCCTCGAACGCAAGCGCCGGTCGGTCACGCTGGTGCACAAGGGCAACATCCAGAAGTTCACCGAAGGTGCCTTTCGCGAGTGGGGCTACGAGCTGGTGCGCGAAGAGTTCGCTGACGTCGCCGTCGGGTGGGACGACTGCAACGGCGAGCCGGGCGACAAGCTCCTCGTGAAGGACACCATCGCCGACATCACGCTGCAGCAGGTGCTGACCCGTCCGTCGGACTTCGACGTCATCGCCACGACCAACCTCAACGGGGACTACCTCTCCGACGCCCTGGCCGCCCAGGTCGGTGGGATCGGGATCGCCCCCGGGGCGAACATCAACTACGTGAGCGGCCACGGCATTTTCGAGGCAACCCACGGCACGGCACCGAAGTACGCCGGCCAGGACAAGGTGAACCCCGGCTCGGTCCTGCTCTCGGGCGTGCTCATGTTCGAGCACATCGGTTGGAACAACGCCGCCTCGGACATCGTGCACGCGCTCGAGGCCACCATTGCGGACAAGGTCGTCACCTACGACTTCGCCCGACTCATGGACGGTGCCACCGAAGTCAAGTGCTCCGAGTTCGCCGCGGCAATCGTGGACCGGCTCTGAGTCGCGGCACGCATCCCACGCACCAGCGAGCAGTACCAACCCAGCTGTCGGAACAGTCGGAACCGTAGAAAAGGACAACGTCATGGCAAAGCCTCCCGTTCACGTCACCGTCACCGGCGCCGGGGGTCAGATCGGCTACTCCCTTCTCTTTCGCATCGCCTCGGGCCAGTTGCTCGGTGAGGACCAGCCGATCGTGCTGCGTCTTCTCGAGATCGAGCCGGCCATGAAAGTGCTCGAGGGCGTGTGCATGGAGATCGACGACGGTGCCTTCCCGCTCGTGCACGACATCGTGGCCACCTCGGACCTCAAGACGGCCTTCGACGGCACGTCGTGGGCGCTGCTGGTCGGCTCCATTCCCCGCAAGGCGGGGATGGAGCGGGGCGACCTCCTGAGCGTGAACGGCGGCATCTTCAAGCCACAGGGCCGCGCCATCGCCGAACACGCCGCCTCCGACGTCCGGATCCTCGTGGTCGGGAACCCCTGTAACACCAATTGCCCGATTGCCCGCTCCAATGCGCCCGAGGTGCCCGCCGACCGTTGGTTCGCCATGACCCGCCTCGACGAGAACCGGGCCAAGGCGCAGCTCGCGCGCAAGGCCGGCGTGCTGGTCGGCGAAGTCTCCAACGTGGCCATCTGGGGCAACCACTCGGCCACCCAGTTCCCCGATTTCGCCAACGCCCGCATCAGCGGCACGCCGGCGACCGACGTGATCACCGACGAAGAATGGCTACGGGGCGAGTTCATCACGACGGTCCAAAAGCGCGGAGCCGCCATCATCGACGCGCGCGGTTCCTCATCGGCCGCATCGGCCGCGGCCGCAGCCATCGACACCGTGGTGAGCCTGCGCACGGCCACCCCGAAGGGCGACTGCTTCTCGGTCGCGGTGGCGAGCGATGGCCAGTACGGCGCACCCGAGGGACTCCAGTTCGGCTTCCCGGTGTCCGCAGACGGGAAGGGTGGCTGGTCGGTCGTGGAGGGCTTCACCCACGACGATTTCGCCACGGAGCGCATCACGGTGACGACCGACGAGCTGCTGGCCGAGCGTAAGGACGTCTTGGACCTGGGCCTCGTCGGCTGAACCTGGCGGTCCCTGACCCCACCTGACCCCCGCTCCCGCACACGGTCGGTGCGGATGCACCAACGTCACGTCACGGGCTGTTCGCGTCCGTGAAACGACGGGGAAACACAGGACTGTCACCCTGGGCACTGTGGGAGACCTCTTCGACGACTACGGCGCGTCGGCCCGTGGACTGAGCGAGGCCGCCTTCGACGAGATGGTCAGCCGTCAGGGTGAGGCCCGGCTGCCCTACGCGGCGGTCGCGTCCTCCCTGGCCCAGATGGGACCCGACGACGTTTCCTCCCGTGCCTCCCGCCTCGCCCGTGCCTTCATGGACCAGGGTGTGACCTTCGACCTCGACGGCGAGGAGCGCCCCTTTCCTCTCGACGTCGTGCCGCGGATCTTTCCCGCCGACGAGTGGACGCGGGTGTCCCGCGGCGTCGAGCAACGCGTGCGGGCTCTTGAGCTCTTCCTCGCCGACGTCTACGGCTCGGCCCGCATCGTGAGCGACGGTCTGATCCCGCACGACGTGATCACCAGCTTCTCCCGGCTTTGTGCGGGCGGCCTACGGGTACGCGTCGCCCAACGACGTGCGGATCCACGTGGCGGGGATCGACGTCGTGCGGGACGAGGAAGGCGAATTCCGTGTGCTCGAGGACAATCTCCGGAGTCCGTCGGGGGTGAGCTACGTGCTGGCCAACCGGGCTGCCATGGCGCGGGTCTTGCCCGAGCTCTTCTGGGGTCAGCCCATTCAGATGGTCAACGACTATCCCGCCCGCCTCATCAATGCGCTGCGCCGTGCCGCGCCGGCGTCGGTCCAGGAACCGACGGTCGTGGTAATGACGCCCGGTGTGCACAACTCGGCGTTCTACGAGCATGCGCTCCTGGCCCGGCTCATGGGCGTGCACCTGGTCGAAGGCCGAGATCTCGTGTGCCACGGCACCGACGTCTTTCTGAGGACCACCGAGGGGGAGGTACCCGTCCACGTCATCTACCGGAGAATCGACGACGAGTACCTCGATCCGCTGCAGTTCCGGCCCGAGTCGTTGGTGGGGTGTCCCGGGTTGGTGAACGCGGCACGCGCCGGTCGTGTCACCGTCGCCAACGCGGTCGGGAACGGGGTTGCCGACGACAAGCTGGTCTACACGTACGTGCCCGCGATGATCCGCTACTACCTCGGCGAGGACCCAATCTTGGAGAACGTCGAGACGATGCACCTGGTCGACGCCGCGACCCGGAAGGACGCGCTGGCGTGCCGTGGCGACCTCGTGTTCAAGCGGGTCGACGGATCGGGCGGGAAGGGGCTGGTGATCGGGCCGACGGCGACAGGGACCGAGCTCGACGAGCTGGCGCTCGAGGTCGAAGCCGATCCCCGGTGTTGGATCGCCCAACGCCTCGTCGCGCTGTCCACCTCTCCCACCTGGGTCGACGATGCCATGGTGCGCCGGCACGTCGACCTCCGCCCCTTCGCGGTCAACGACGGGGACAACATCTGGGTCCTGCCCGGCGGGCTCACGCGCGTCGCGCTCCGAGAAGGCGGCCTGGTCGTGAACTCGAGTCAGGGGGGTGGCTCGAAGGACACCTGGGTCATCGGCGGGGGCCTCTCCACGCCACTGCTCCCTCCCCGCCAGATGGCGGCACCACTGGCGGGACCGCCACAAGACGTGGGCCCCGTCGGTGACGCCGAGCTCGGCGTGCAACACAACAACAACAACAACAACTTCGACAGCGGGCGGGGTCATCGTGACGCGGGCGCTGCTCAGCCGTGTCGCCGAGTCGATCTTCTGGGTCGGGCGATACGTCGAGCGCGCCGAGGGCACGGCGCGGATCCTCGACGTCTCGGTGTATCAGGCGCTCGAGCAGAGCGACGTCGAGGGATCGCATGCCGCCCGACGGTTGCTCGCTGTCATGGGGCTGCCCGAAAGCGGGACCGAGACGTTGCGGCAGGCGACCGAACGGCTGGCGACCGACCCGCACAGCCGGTCGTCCATCGCCGGCGCATTGGCGGCCGCCCGTGAGAACACTCGAGCCGTGCGCCATGTGGTCCCGGTGGAGTTCTGGGAACACATCAACGCCACGTGGTCGGAGCTGCCCTTCCAGTGGGTCGCCGGGCAGCGAGCCGGCCCGGCGTCGTACCTCTCTTTCGTCAAGACGCAGTGCGCAGGGATGATGGGACTGGCGGACACGATGATGAGTCGCGACCAGACGTGGCTCTTCTTCACGCTCGGTCGCTGTCTCGAACGCACCGATGTCGTGGCTCGGCAACTGGCCACCGTCGCCTTCGACGAGGTGTTCGACAGCGGGCTGGTGATGTTGCTCCGCTCGTGTGGTGGCTACGAGCCGTACCTGCGCCTTTCCCAGGGCGTGGTGGAACCCGGGCGCGTGCTCGACTTCCTCCTTCGTGACCGCCTGTTCCCGCGTTCGGCGTTCGCCTCTCTGACCCTGGCAGAGGAATGCCTGGACCAGATCAACGCGGGGCACGAGGGAGCATGGGACGACGCACGGGGGCTCATCGGCCTGGCTCGGGCAGAGCTCGAGTACTCGGCACCGGCAACCCTGGCCCGTGGGCTCGAGGCCCGTCTGGAGCGCCTCCAGACGGCGATCTCGTCGGTCAGCGACGCGGTCACGCGCCGGTACTTCGCCCAGGACCTCCCCGTGCAGTGGCGCCAGGGGGTGGGTGCATGAGCCGGGCCGACGGCTGGCGGCTCCGTGTGTCGCACGAGACGCGCTTTGCCTACGGCGGCCCCGCACGGGCGTCCTACAACGAGGTGCGCCTCACCCCCAGGTCCGAGGTGCATCAGACGGCACTCGAGACACGCATCGTCACGGTGCCGCCGGCCCCCCAGTACTCCTACATCGACTACTGGGGCACGCACGTCGTGGCGTTCAACGTGGACCGTAATCACGACGCACTGAGCATCACCGGCACCGCGCTGGTCGACACCGAGCCCGCTGACCAACCCGAAGACTGCGCCTGGTCCGACGTCGACGATGCCTCACACACCATGGCGGATCACCTGTCTCACAACCTCTACACCAACCCGGGTATCGAGCTCGAGCAGCTCGCGACCCGGCTGCGGGCGGCGCGCCCCCTCACGACAGCCCGCCGCATCGTCGCCACCGCCCACGGCGCGCTGCGCTACGCGCGCGGTGTGACGACGGTCCACACGTCGGCGAACGAGGCATTCGCCGACGGGGCGGGCGTCTGCCAGGACTTCGCCCACCTGTGCCTCTCACTGGCCCGAACAGCGGGCCTGCCGTCGCGCTATGTCTCGGGCTACTTCCATCCCGACGCCGACGCCACTGTCGGCGAGGAGATCACGGCGCAGAGTCACGCGTGGGTCGAGTTCTGGACGGGCGCTTGGTGGGGCTATGACCCGACGAACGACTGTCCCGTCGGGACTGGGCATGTCGCGGTGGGCCGTGGCCGGGACTATGCGGACGTGCCCCCGGTCAAGGGCATTTACGCCGGCAACGCCGAGAACACCATGCGGGTGGTCGTCCGCATGACGAGGATGCAGTGAGATGAGTGGTGCGCCGTGCTGACCCGGATGCGCATCTGGCTCCCCGACGCCCCGGGTGTCCTCGGGGCGGTCGCCGCCGAGATCGGTGCGGTCCAGGGCAACGTCGTGGGCCTCGAGGTGCTCGAACGCGACGCCGGCGTGGCCGTCGACGAGCTGGTGGTCGAGTTGCCCGACGAGGCCGGGATCGTCGACGCGGTGTGCCGCGGCATTCGCGCCGTTCCGGGTGCGGGCGTCGAGGACGTGACCGAGCTCCTCGGCGAGGCCCACGACCGCGAGGACACGGTGCTGGCAGCGGCGGCGGCCATCTTGCAGGCGGCCACGCCGACCGCCGCCATGAACGCGCTGACAGGCCATCTCCTGGGATTGTTCGGGCTGACGTGGCTGGCCGTGGCCGACGACGCCCTCGAGGGCTTCACGGAGGTGCACGGTGATGTGCCGCCGGTGCGCTGGGTCGCCGCGTTCGCGCACGGTGCGCGCAGCGGGTCCGACCCGGCGAAGGACACCACCGGATCGGGAGTCTTCGTCGAGCCACTGCCCGAGACCGGGCTGACGGTGTGTGGCGGGCGGCCCGCCCCCATCCGCCAGCGTGAGCGCCAGGAGATCGCCCTCCTCGTCATGGTGGCGGCGCGGTTCATGGACGCGCTGGGCGGGCGCGAGCACCTGGGGACGACGGCCTGACGCCGGTCGGCGCGAGCCCGGCCCGGTAGGGTCCGGGCATGTTGCGCATCGGCTTCGCCGGCGCCGGTCTCATCGCCTGGGCCCACGCGCTCGGGATCAAGGCGATGATCGACGGAGGCGTCCTGAATGCGTCCATCGTCGCGGTCCACGATCAGCGCGAGGGGCGGGCCCGCGCCTTCGCCGACACGGTGGGCGCGGCAGACGCCGTCGTGCTCGGCGACGCCGGCGAGGTGGCGCAACGCTGCGATGCCCTCTGGGTCTGCACGCCGACGTCAGCGCACCGTGCTGCGGTGGACGCGGCGCTTACTGCGGGAACGGCCGTCTTCTGCGAGAAGCCGTTGGACCGTGACCTGGCCTGCGCCCAGTCCCTCGTCGACTCCGTGGCCGGCTCGGGCGTGGCGGGCCAGTGCGGCCTGGTCTTGCGCAGCGCGCCGGTGTTCCGGAGCCTGCGGGACCTCGTGCAGGGTGGCACGCTCGGCGAGCCGATGGCCGCCTTGTTCCGCGACGACCAGTACTTTCCGATCCGGGGCACCTACGCCTCGGAATGGCGAGCAGACGTGGAACAGGCGGGCGGCGGGTGCCTGATCGAGCACTCCATCCACGACGTTGACATCCTGCGCTTCTGTTTCGGCGAGGTCGACTCGCTGGCGGCCCGCATCGCGAATCACGCCGGGCACGACGGAGTGGAGGATGTGGCGTCGCTCTCCTTGACCTTCACGTCGGGCCTCGAGGCGCACCTGACCAGCGTCTGGCACGACATCTTGAGCAGGGGGTCGACACGGCGGATCGAGCTCTTCTGTCGCGAGGGCATGGTGTGGTTGGACGACGAGTTCCGAGGGCCGCTGCACCTCCAGACGAGCCGCGGGACCGAAGTCCGGGCCTGCCCGTCGCCGCAATGGGTTGACGACCTGCCGCTGGCCGACGATGAGGTCGGGTTGGCGGTCAGGGCTTATGTGGAGGCCGACCGGGGATTTGCCGATGCCGTCGTCGCGGGGCGGGATCCCGAGCCGGGGCTCGACGTCGCGCTCGAGGCCCACCGGCTGGTCGATGCCGCCTACCGTTCGGCTGCGGCCGGCGGCACCCGCGTCAATCTGGGTTGAGCGCGACGGGACCCACCCGACTCGAGGATGAATTCAACCTGGCCGCCTCATCCTCGAGTCGTAGGAAATCACCCGATCCGGCCCCTCACCAGCGGTGACGTTCCCGCGGCGCGCTGCCCGCAACGGGCGAAGCCCGTGGCTACCATCATCGCCAGATGCGTTCCCTGCTCCGTGTGTTCAGCCAGCAGCCGCTGGCCGCCAAGGTGCCCGAGGTCACCGCGTTGTTCTGGGCGATCAAGATCTCCACTACCGCGGCGGGTGAGGCGATCTCTGACATGTTCGTCAACAACAAGGAGCTCGGCGTCGTCGTCGAGGTCTCCATGTTCGCGGTCGCTCTGGTCCTCCAGTTCGCCTCACGGCGGTACTCGGCCATTCCGTACTGGTTCCTCGCGTTGGCCATCGCGACGGCGGGGACCGGGGTGGCCGACACCATGCACCTCGTCATCGGCCTGTCCTACGCGGTGACCACGTTGTTCTGGATGGCCGTGCTCGCTGCCGTCTTCGTCCTGTGGGACGCGCAGCGAGCACACGCTCGACATCCACTCCATCACCACGAGCCGGCGCGAAAAGTTCTACTGGTGTGTCGTCTTCGCCACCTTCGCGCTGGGCACCGCGCTCGGGGACTTCGCGGCCTCGACGCTCGGCCTCGGCTACCTCGCCTCGGCCTTCATCTTCACCGGGGTCATCCTCATCCCCTGGGCCGGCTGGAAGTTCCTCAAATGGAACGCCATCTTCTCCTTCTGGTTCGCCTACGTGATCACTCGTCCGGTCGGGGCCTCCTTCGCCGACTACTTCAGCAAGGGCCATGACCTCAGCGGCCTCGACGTGGGCGACTGGCAGACCGCGCTCGTGCTCACCTGCCATCGTGGCGATTTCGTCGGCTACACGGCCGTGAAGCCGCTACGACATCCAGGCACCGAGGCCCGAGCTCGCCGGGGGCACCTGAGCCCGCGAGCGGGGGATGCCGGCCCACCGGGCGCTGCGGCATCCCTAGAGTGCAGCCCATGGACAACGCGACCCTCCTGCTCGAGCTCTTCGGGCGGATCGAGCCGCTGGCCGCCGAAGCCGTCGACGGCCTGTCGGCCGAGCAGCTGTGCCAGCCACCCGGGCCCGCTGCCAACACCATCGGATGGCTGGTGTGGCACCTCGCCCGGGTTCAGGACCATCACGTGGCCGAGTTGCTCGGCACCGAGCAGGTCTGGGTGACGGGGGAGTGGGCCGCGCGGCGTCGGCCTCGCACCCGATCCGGCCAATACCGGGTACGGCCACAGCGAGGACGACGTGCGCGCCGTGCAGCCCGACAGTCCCGAGGCCTTGCTCGGTTATCTGCGCGAGGTCGGCGCCCGCACCAATTCCATGCTGGCCGAGGTGGGACCCGACGATCTCGATCGCGTCGTGGACCGCCGTTGGGAGCCCCCGGTCACCTTGGGAGTCCGTCTGGTGAGCGTCGCCGACGACTGCCTTCAGCACGTCGGCCAGGCCGCCTACGTGCGGGGACTGCTCGGCTATTGGCACTGAAACCGGGGAACTGACCCCGGCGCACCGACCCGGGCAGGCCGTCCGGCCCCGCTCAGCCCGATGGCAGCGGACTCAGGCCGCCCGATCGCAGCCGACTCGGCCGCGGGCGGCCGCGGCCAGCGCACGTACTCGGCGTAGTGCCAGATCGTCTCGTACCCGAGGGCGCGGTAGAGGGGTGCGCCCATCGGTGAGGCCTGCAGAGAGCACGAGGATGCGCCGCGGTCGAAAGCGAGGTTGGTGGCCAGCGTGGTGACGAGGGCGCCGAGTCCGGACGTCCGGGCGCTCGGGACGGTCCCCACCCACTGCAGGCTGGCCGTGCCGTCGCTCTCGTAGGTCATGGCCGTGGCCACCGGCTCGTTGCCTCGGCGGGCCACCAGATGTGGGCGTCGTCGTCGGAGAGCAGCTGCGCCGTCTGGTCGAAGAGCGTCGGAGAGCACCTCGGGCGGCATGCCGTACGTGCCGTACGCCTCGACGTTGACCGCCGTAAAGTCCGCCAGGCCGGCTTCGTCGTCGACCCAGCGCACCGCGAGGTTGGTCGGCAGCGCGGCGTCAGGGAGGCGAGCCCGGCAGAGCATCTCGGGAGTGGGTTCCCCGAACGCATCGAGGCCGGCGGCCACACAGGCGGCCCGCAGATCTTCGTCCTGGCCGCTGTCGCGTACCTTGACGCTGAAGCCGCGGGCCAGACCCCCGAAGAACGCGTCGGCCCGGGCCAGCAACTCGGCTCCGTCGAGGGTGTCGTCGGAACGGTAGGCGCCGTTGGCCACGACGGGGATCCACGTGCCGCCGGCGCAGAGCACGGCCCCACCACCTTCTTCGAGCGCGCCCCTGCTGCCCCAGCGGGTCAGCGCCCGGTTGAACGCGATCAGATTGCGCTGGGCCAGCCGTTCCTCGCCGGCACTCTCGGGCGGGGTCGCCTGGGAATTCGCCACGGGGTCATGATGCCCCGCCGCGCTATCCGATGGCGAAGACGGGGTGCTTGGGGGCGGCGTCGGCCCACTCGGCGTCGGTCGAGTCCGGGGTGAGGCCGTCGAAGAACATGCCCACCTCGAACTTCCAGCGCCGCAGGTAGGCGCGCAGCACCGGCACGGCGTCGGCCGCAGGGATCTGCGTGGCGGTGCAGAGCTGGCGGCGACGGCCGAGGATGAGGACGAGGTGCCCGTCGGCGTTGCGGACGTTGCGGACCCACTGGGTCTCGCCCCGGGGGGCGACGAGGTACTGGGTCCCCTCGATCGTCAACAGGTTGACCGGCGTGTGGTGGAGCTTGCCGGTGGTGCGGCCCCGGTGCTCGAGCACCCGGGAGCCCCAGATGCTGACGCCGATGCGGGTGAAGCCGTTCAGGACCTTGTTCATGACGTTGCGGGTGAACCAGTCCGGGCGCTTGTAGTGGGCGGCGGCCGGATCGGGCGTTGGGGGTGGTGCTCATGGGTGGCCTCCTCGGCATGCGTGCGAGGTCATGAACAATGATATTAAAAGAGAACAGTGTTCGTGTCAAGTACTTGTGTTCTCGCTCCGGAGCCATCAGACTGACGTCCATGTCAGCGCCACGCACCGCCCGCGAGCGGGTCCGTGAGGAGATGACGGCCGAGATCCTGGCCGTGGCCCGTCGCCACCTGGCCGAGCGAGGGTGCGGCCGCACTCTCGCTCCGCTCGGTGGCCCGCGACCTCGAGATGGCGCCCTTCTGCGCTGTACCGCTACTTCGACGGGCGCGACGCCCTGCTCAGCGCCCTGATCCTCGATGCGTACGAGTCCCTGGCGGCCGAGGCGGAGCGGGCGGCGGGGCGTGGCGGGAGCGGCACGCGGGCGGGCGACGCCGAGCGCTGGCTGGCCGTGCCCGGCGCGCTGCGGCGCCTGGGCGCTCGGCCATCCCCACGAGTGGGGACTCATCTTCGGGACACCGGTGCCCGGCTACCAGGCGCCCGAGGCAGACGGTCGAGCCCTACGCCCGCGTGGCGGCCGCGTTGGTGCGCCCCGTCGTCGAGGCCAAGGCGGCCGGGCGGCTGCGCGCCGGCGTTGTCGACCGGCGCGGTCGTCCGACGCGGTGGCTGCCGCGGTGGCGCCGGTGCGCGACGGCCTCTTCCCGGACCTGCCGATCGACAAGGTCGTGCGGGCCGTGGAGGCGTGGACGGCGATCGTCGGGACCATCAGCCTCGAGGTGTTCGGCCACTGGCGCAACACGGTGCTCGATCCGGGCGAGTTCTTCGGGGCCACGGTGCGCGACCTGGCCTCGTCCATCGGCCTCGGCTGAGCCCCGACGGGCGCCGGCCGAACGTCGTCGCCGGCGACCCGTGCCGGGGTCAGCCGATCCAGAGGGAATCCTCCACCAGATCCGCTCAGGGCGGTGTTGCCGCTTAGCGCAGGTGCTCGTACAGCGCCTGGGCCCGCTGGCGCAGTTCTTCGAGGCGGTCCTCGGGCACCCACTCGCTCATCGCGGCAACCATGTCGTGGACCAGCGCGGCCAGCTCGACCAGCTCCTTGGAGGGCTCCTGGAGCTTGATCTGGGAGAACGGGAAGGCCACGTTCACCCGGCTCGACGGCGCGCTGATCCCGCGGGTCTCTTCCCTCGGGGTCAGGATCCCGTTCGCCTCGACGTGGCCGTGGTGGCCCTTCTCCGATGATTTCGGCATCCCACCATCCTGGTCGCCCGAAGCCGTGCGCGCCAGGACCCTCGGGTCGCCATTCCGTTGCAAATGCCGTCTCCGGGGCCGTCGAGGCTGCCCAGAGGTGGGGGGATCAGCCCAGGGCGGGCATCTTGAATTCGATCCCTGCGTTGGCCAGGAAGGCGAGCTTGTGCTCGAGTGCCACCTGCCAATCGACCATGTCCTTGTCGAATTGCATGCGATCGCCTTCTTCGCACGCATGCTCGAGCTCGTCGAACGCCAGGTCTTCGGCGTCGAGCAGCGAGCGGTACTTCAAGAGGAAGTGGTCGTCGATCGGCTGATGCACGTCGTACCTCCTACCGCGGCCCGACCTCTGCGAGCCGGTGCCGAAACGATAGTGCCGTCACGAACCGTTCGCTCGGGCGTCGCCCAACGGCCACATCACAGGGGACAACGCCCCGCCAATATCCGCCGGCCCCCTCCCGGGGGGACCAGTCGGGCCGCACCGCCGGGCGGCACCGCACTACCAGTTGCGGCGCAGGCGGTGGTAGGTGCGGGGCGCCACCGACCGGAACACCATGGCGGCGTCGATCAGGCCCGACACGCTGATCTCGAGGGAGGGACCGCCGGCCCGGGCCAGGATGCGCCGCGACACCGTGGCCACACTGCGCCGGGTCAGGCGCGGCGGCCGGCGCAGGCCGCGCCCGAGTGCGCTCAGCCCCAGCTCGGTCGCCATGAAGGCGGGGTAGACGACGTGGAGGTGGACCCCCTTGGGCCCGAGGCGGAACGAGGTCGACTCGGTGAAGGCCGAGAGCGCGGCCTTCGACGAGGGGTAGGCCCCGGGTCCGGGGGAGGGGAGGCGACCCCCGTCAGAGGACACGTTGATGATGACGCCGGCGCCGCGCTCGACCATGGACGGCATCACGGCCAGGGAGGCTGCGACGGGCGCGAAGAAGTTCACGTCGAAGGTGTGACGGAAGTCCCCCTCGGTGATCTCGACCAATCGCACCCCGGGGTCCTGGGCGGCGTTGTTGACCAGCAGGTCGACCGGTCCGACGGTGGCCGCCACGTGCTCGAGGGCCTGGCCGAGCGCGGCGGTGTCGGCCACGTCGCAGGTCACGGTGTTCGAGCCGGGGGCGTGCAGGTGCAGTTCGGCGGCCAGCGCCTCGAGTCGCCCGGTGTTGCGGGCCAGCCCGACCACGGTGGCGCCGGCCCGGGCCAGGTCGCGGCAGAGCTGGGCGCCCGAGTCCGGCCGAGGCGCCGGTGACGACGGCCACCTGCCCCCGGTAGCGCCCGCCGAAGTCCGGCGGGCGTGCCGATGCCGAGAAGGGGGTCTGCGCCACGGGGCGGCTCAGACGGCGGGGTCGGTGAGACCTTCGAGCGACGTCCCGAGCCGTGCCGCTGCGGCGGCCAGCACGTCCTGTCCCGCCACCAGCGCGGCGAGGTCGCCGCGCACCCGGACCCGGCCGGCCGCCAGCGCGTCGGCCGGGTCGAGCTCGCCCCGGGCCATGGCCAGAGCTTCGGGGTAGCCGAGCGCGATGGTGGCCGTGCCCGTGCGTTCACGGCTCGGGTCGAGTGCCAGGCTGGCCCTCCCCTCGGCCACCGAGAGCACGACGTGCACGGCGTCGGTCTCGTGGGTGGCGTCCGCCTCGGTCTCGTCGGTGGCTCCGGCCTCGGTGGCGTCGGTGGCGTCGGTGGGGCCCGGGCCGCGCACCGCGTCGGGCACGCCGGTGACCACCTGGACGACGCTGAAGGTCCCGTCCGCCGCGGCCAGGGAGCCCGCGCCCGCCGCAGCGACGGCGTCGCTCAGGTCGAGCGCGCCGAGTGCGGCGTCGAAGGACTGCACCCATTCGGCGGAGAGGTAGTGGGCCATGGCAGGGACCAGTGTGGCGCGGCGGGCGGTGGGCGCGTCAGCCGGGGCCGCAGGAGGGACGTGTCCGCGCCGTGCCTCCGGTGCACGTCGAGGGGAGGAACCCCCGTCGCCTGGCTCCGCCGCCCGCTTCCATCCGCCCGGCGAGTCCGTTCAGCCTGCGGCCGCCTCTTCGGCCGTCTTCTTGGAGCGGCCCAGGATCTTGCGCCCGAGCCAGGCCACCGGGTCGTAGCGGGCGTCGACCACCCGCTCCTTCATGGGGATGATGCCGTTGTCGGTGATCTTGATGTGCTCGGGGCACACCTCGGTGCAGCACTTGGTGATGTTGCACATGCCCAGGCCCTTGTCGTGGGCGAGCTCCCGGCGGTCGTTGACGTCGAGCGGGTGCATCTCGAGCTCGGCGAAGCGGATGAAGAAGCGGGGCCCGGCGTACTTGGGCTTGTTGTCCTCGTGGTCGCGGATCACGTGGCAGACGTCCTGGCACATGAAGCACTCGATGCACTTGCGGAACTCCTGGCCGCGCTCGACGTCCACCTGCATCATCCGGTAGCCGCCTTCGGGCTCGGGGCCCGGCTCGAAGGCGGGGATGGTCTTGGCCACCTCGTAGTTGAAGGACACGTCGGTGACGAGGTCGCGAATGATGGGGAAGGTCTTCATGGGGGCCACGGTGACGGGCTCGCCCTCGGGCAGGGTGTCCATGCGCGTCATGCACATGAGGCGCGGCAACCCGTTGATCTCGGCCGAGCACGAGCCGCACTTGCCGGCCTTGCAGTTCCAGCGGCAGGCCAGGTCCGGCGCCTCGGCGGCCTGGATCCGGTGGATGACGTCGAGCACCACCTCACCTTCGACCGCGGGCATGACGTAGTCGGTGAACTCCCCGCCATCTTGGTCTCCCCGCCAGACCCGCATGGTCACAGAGTCGTCGGCGGTCGGCGGCGCCGGCGGCCCCAGGGCCGGGCCTGCCGCGCCCGCACCGGTGCCGGTCGATGTCGTCGTGCTTGCGTCGGCGCCGGTTTCGGTGTTGGCCATGGCTACTTCGCCTCCTCGAACAGTGTGCGGAGCTCGGCCGGCATCTCGGGCAACGGCTCGGGAGCGATGGCGATGGGGGCGAGGAAGCCGCGCTCGGCGGTCTGGCGCTGCACGAAGTTGACCTTGCCCATCTCGGGGTCGGGGCCCGGATAGTCCTCCCGGGTGTGCCCACCGCGGGACTCCTTGCGGTTGAGCGCACCCTGCGCGACGGCGATGGAGGTGGTGATCATGGACGGCAGGTCGGTGGCCAGGTTCCAGCCCGGGTTGTACTCCCGTCCCCCCTTGACCTGCACCTTGGCCGTCTGCTGCTTGAGGTCTTCGAGTTTGGTGAGAGCCTCCTCGAGCTCGGGCCCGGTGCGGATGATGCCCACCAGCGCCTGCATGGTCTCTTGCAGCTCGTGGTGCACGTCGTAGGGGTTGATGCCGTCCTCGCGGCCGAAGGGGGCGAAGGCCTCGTCGATCACCGAGGCGACCTCCGCCGCGTCGACGCTCGGCGAGCCGGCGCGGCTCTCCGCGAAGTCCGCCGCGCCGATGCCGGCCCGGCGGCCGAAGACGATGAGGTCCGACAGCGAGTTGCCGCCCAGGCGGTTGGCGCCGTGCATGCCCCCCGACACCTCGCCGATGGCGAAGAGTCCGGGGACGGTGGCGGCCTGGGTCTCGGCGTCGACGCGCACCCCGCCCATCATGTAGTGGCACGTAGGCCCGACCTCCATGGGCCCGGCCGTGATGTCGACGCCCGCCAGCTCCATGAACTGGTGGTACATGGAGGGGAGGCGGCGCCGGATGTACTCGGGTGTGCGGCGCGACGCGATGTCCAAGTAGACGCCGCCGTGCGGGGTGCCCCGCCCCGCCTTCACCTCGGAGTTGATGGCCCGGGCCACCTCGTCGCGCGGCAAGAGGTCGGGCGTGCGCCGGTTGTTGTTGTGGTCCTCGTACCAGGCGTCGGCCTCTTCCTCGGTGTCCGCCGTCTCGGCCCGGAACATGTCGGCCACGTAGTTGAACATGAAGCGCGTGCCCTCGGAGTTGCGCAGCACCCCGCCGTCGCCGCGCACCCCTTCGGTCACGAGGATGCCGCGAACCGAGAGCGGCCAGACCATGCCGGTGGGGTGGAACTGCACGCATTCCATGTCGATGACGTCGGCCCCGGCCCAGATGGCCATGGCGTGCCCGTCACCGACCGACTCCCACGAGTTCGAGGTGTACTTCCACGACTTCCCGATCGAGCCGGTGGCGAGTATGAAGGCTTTGGCGGTGAACACCACCATCTCGCCGGTCGGGCGCATGTAGCCCACCGCGCCCGAGATCCGGCCCTCGGCGTCGGGCAGCAGCCGCAGGATCTTGCACTCCATGAACACGTCGGTGCCCATGGAGACGACCTTCTGCTGGAGGGTGCGGATGAGCTCGAGTCCGGTGCGGTCACCGACGTGGGCCAGGCGGGCGTAGCGGTGCCCGCCGAAGTCGCGCTGGGTGATGCGCCCGTCCTTGGTGCGGTCGAAGAGCGCGCCCCAGCGCTCCAACTCGTAGACGCGGTCGGGCGCTTCCTGGGCGTGGATCTGCGCCATGCGCCAGTTGTTGAGCATCTTGCCGCCGCGCATGGTGTCGCGGAAGTGGACCTGCCAGTTGTCCTCGGGCCAGACGTGGCCCATGGCGGCGGCCATGCCGCCTTCGGCCATGACGGTGTGCGCCTTGCCGAGCAGCGACTTGCAGACGAGCGCGACGCGCAGGCCGCGTTCTTTGGCCTCGATGGCGGCGCGCAGCCCGGAACCGCCGGCGCCGATGACGATGACGTCGTAGTCGTAGGTCTCGTAGTCGGGTTGCACCATGGGTGTCCTTGTGTCCCTCGCGCCGCGGCCTAGAAGTGGAAGCCGGGGTCGTGGATGGTCCCGCTCGCGACCAGCCGCACGTAGAGGTCGGCGATGGCGACCCCGAAGAGGCTGATCCAGGCGAAGCGCATGTGGCGGGCGTTGAGCGGGGTGACGAACTTCCAGAGCTTGTGGCGGGTGGGGTGCTTGGCGAAGGACTTGACCTGCCCGCCACAGAAGTGGCGGCACGCGTGGCACGACAGCGAGTAGAGCCACAGGAACGCCGCGTTGGCGACGAGCACGACCGTGCCGACGCTGATGCCGATGTGGGTGTGCTCGACACCGTTGACGAGGTAGGGCTGGCGGAAGGCCAGGATGGCGTCGTAGGTGAGGATGCAGTTGAAGAGGAGGAGGATCCAGAAGAAGTAGCGGTGGATGTTCTGGAGAACGAGAGGGAAGCGCGATCTCGCCGCTGTAGCTGCCGTGCCCGTCGGACACCGCGCACGCCGGCGGCGACCACCAGAAGGAGCGGTAGTAGGCCTTGCGGTAGTAGTAACAGGTGAGGCGGAACCCGAGCGGGAAGATCAGGATGAGCAGCGCGGGCGAGTAGTTCCAAAAAGGCAGCGTCCCGAAGGAGTGGCTGCCCGCCACGCAGCTGTTGGCGATGCAGGGGGAGTAGAAGGGCGAGATGAGGTCCCGGTTCAAGGCCGATGCCGGCGTAGTAGTTCTTGCCGACGAAGGCGGCCCAGGTCGAGTAGATCGACGAAGGCGGTGAGCACCGCGACGGTGATGACCGGCTCGACCCACCAGGTGTCGTTGCGCAGGGTCGGCTGGTCGGGCCCACCCCGCATCGCTCCGATGGCGACGGGGTCGCCGTCGCGCTCTCGGCCGTGGTCGTCACTCGTACCTCCTTGGTGCCCAGGTCAACCCCAGCCTCGGGCTCGGCGGTCGTACCCTACGGGCCGCCTTGGAGCACGTCAAAGACATAAAGAGCATTAACTTCAGAGCGATAAGCTCTGAATCATGCAGTTCCACCAGCTGGCCTACGCCCTTGCGGTGGCCGAGGAGGGCAGCTTCACCCGTGCCGCCGACCGGCTGCACCTGGCGCAGCCCTCGCTCTCGCGCCAGGTGCGCCTGCTCGAACAGGAGTTGGGCGTCGTCCTGTTCAACCGCGGCCCCGGCCAGGGTCCGGTGACCCTCACGCCCGACGGCGCCGCGCTGGTGCCGTTCATGCAGCGGGTGCTGGCCGACGTCGAGGCGACCGGTGCCGAGGCCCGGGCTCTTTCGGGCATGGCGCGGGGGCGCCTGGCCGTCGGGGCCACGCCCAGCCTGATCACCAGCGCGCTGGCGCCGGCACTCGTCGAGTTCCACGCCAACCACCCCGGCATCGACCTCGCCGTGGTCGAGGCGGGCTCGCACCAGCTGGTGCCCCAGGTGGCAGCCGGCGAGCTCGACCTGGCCCTGGTGGTGCTCCCGGTGACCGACCCCCTGGTGGTGACGACGGCGCTCTTCGACGATCCCCTGGTGCTGGTCACCGCACCCGATCACCCCTTCGCCGGCGCGCCGGCGCGTGCGCGTGCGCGACCTCGACGGGCTCGACCTGGTGATGTTCCGTGAGGGCTACGACCTGCGCGTCGTCACCCTCGACGCCTGTGCGGCCGCCGGGGTCGAGCCCCACCTGGTCTCAGAGGGCGGCGAGATGGCGGGTGTGCTCTCCTTCGTCGCCGCCGGCCTGGGCGCGGCCGTCGTGCCGGCCATCGCGGTCCCAAAGGACGGTTCCTTGCGCGCCATCCCCTTCACGGCACCCTCGCTGAGCCGCACGGTCGCGCTGGCCCAGCGCGGTGACCGCGCCCTTGCCCGCCCCGCACGCGCCCTGGCCGATCAGCTGCGGGGCGCGCGCCACCGGTCCGGTGCGCGACGGCGCCCCCGGCGTCCGGGGTCACGCAGCAGTGCCGGTCTGAGCGCGCGCGACGGTGGCCCAACTATGGCTGAGGGGTGGGCAAACCGGTGTTCGTCACCCGCCGCGGGCGACGCAGGGGCGCCGCGCCGACGTCGAAGGGATGGGTTTAGGCTCGACACATGGACGGTTCTTCACATTTCGACCCTTCCGCGACTCCGCCGCCCGGGTGGGCTCAAGCCCCCGGCCGAGCTGCCCAGCTCGCTGGCCGACCTCCGCGCGTCGGGTTGGGAGTCGGTCTCGGTCGCCGAGGAGATGCGGCGCAACACGGCCAAGGTGATTGCCGCCGGCGCTTCGTTGGTCCCCGGCGTGCTCGGTTTCGAAGAGACCGTCGTACCCCAGCTCGAGAACGCCATCCTGGCGGGGCACGACATCATCCTCCTGGGCGAGCGCGGGCAGGCCAAGACGCGGGTGATCCGCTCCATGGTCGGACTGCTCGACGAGTGGGTGCCGATCGTCGCCGGCTCCGAGATCAACGACGATCCCTACAACCCCGTGTCGCGTTACGCCATCGACCGCGTCGACGAGCTCGGCGACGCCACGCCGATCGACTGGGTGCACCGCTCACAGCGCTACGGCGAGAAGCTGGCCACGCCCGACACCTCCATCGCCGACCTCATCGGCGAGGTGGACCCGATCAAGATCGCCGAGGGCCGCTACCTGAGCGACGAGCTGGCGCTGCACTACGGGCTCATCCCGCGGGTCAACCGGGGCATCTTCGCCATCAACGAGCTGCCGGACCTCTCCGAGCGGATCCAGGTCGGGTTGCTCAACATCCTCGAAGAGCGCGACGTGCAGATCCGGGGCCACCGCATCCGCCTCCCGCTCGACATCATGTTGGTGGCGACGGCCAACCCCGAGGACTACACCAACCGCGGGCGCATCATCACACCGCTCAAGGACCGCTTCGGTGCGCAGATCCGCACGCACTACCCCTTCGAGACCATGACCGAGGTCCAGCATCATGGAGGGCGAGGCGGACCTGCCGACGGCGGGCGTGCCGGTCAGCGTGCCCGCCTACATGAAGGAGGTCATCGCCGAGGTCAGCCAGCTGGCCCGCCGCAGCACCCATCTCAACCAGCGCAGCGGCGTGTCGGTCCGCCTCTCCATCGCCAACTACGAGACTCTGGTGGCCTCGGCCGTGCGCCGCGCCCTGCGGACCGGAGAGCCGGTGGCTGTCCCTCGCATCAGCGACCTGGCCGCGCTCGTGCCCTCTACCCAGGGCAAGATCGAGGTCGAGGCCATGGAAGAGGGCCACGAGGACGAGGTCGTGGCCCATCTGGTGGCGGCGGCCACGCTGTCGGTGTTCCGGCGCCGGGTCACGCTCGACGACCCCCAGGCGATCGTCGCCGCTTTCCACGAGCAGGTCGTCGTGCACGTGGGCGACGACCTGCCCTCCTCGGCCTACCTGAGCCGTGCTGGCCGACATCCCCGAGCTCGAGCCGCCGACCCGCAAGCTGGCCGGGACCCGAGGCGGCCGAGGCGGAGTCCCCGGCGCTGATGGCCAGCGCCATGGAGTTCCTGCTCGAAGGGCTGCACCTGACCAAGCGCCTCAACAAGGACGCGTCGGGGGCTCGCGCCCTCTATCGCGGTCGCAAATAGGTCCGCGGCGACGAGGAACGAGACCGGCAGATGAGCGTCGAGCTACGACTACTCCGAATGGGACGGCACGCAGCAGTTCGCCGACCTCGACCCCGACGACCTGCTGGCCGGCCTCACCGACGACCTGCTGGCCGGCGGCGATCTCGACGACGCCCTGCGCCGGCTGCTGCGCAGCGGCTTCCGCACCGCCGACGGCGACCAGGTGCCCGGGTTGCGCGATCTGTTGGACCAGCTGCGCCGGCGCCGCCAGGAGATGCTGGCCGAGGGTGACCCCGACGGCCGCATGGCCGAGCTGACCCGCCAGCTCGACGAGATCGAGCAGGACGAGCGCGCCGGCATCGACGAGCTGGTCGAGGAGGCTGCCGCGTCGGGCGACGACCGGCGGCGCGAGGTGACCGACGACGTCGCCACCGAGCGCCGCATGGCCCTCGACCTCCAGCCCGACGACCCGGCCGGGCGAATCAGCTCCATGCAGCACTACGACTTCGTGTCCTCCGAGGCGCGCGAGAAATTCGAGGAGCTCGTCGAAGAGCTGCGACGCGAGATGGCCGACACCTTCTTCGAGGGTGCATCGGACGCGCTCTCCAACATGAGCCCCGAGCAGATGCAGCGCATGCGCGACGCCTACGACGCGCTCAACCGCATGCTCGAGCAGCGCGAGCGCGGCGAGGACCTCGACCCGAGCTTCGAAGAGTTCATGGCCGAGTTCGGCGACATGTTCCCCGGCAACCCGCAGAACCTCGACGAGCTGCTCGAGCAACTGGCCCAGCGCATGGCGGCGGCGCAGGCGGTGTGGAATTCGCTCAGCCCCGAGCAACAGGCCCAGCTCTCCCAGCTGATGTCGGCCGTGCTCGACGACATGGACCTGCGCTGGCAGGTGGAGCGGCTCGCACAGAACCTCCAGAACGCCTTCCCCGACGCCGGCTGGCAACAGAGCTACGACTTCAACGGCGAAGGCCCGATGAGCATGAACCGCGCCACCGACCTGGCGTCGCAGCTCAGCCAGCTCGACCGCATGGAAGAAGTGCTCCAGTCGGCCTCCACCCCGGCCGCGCTGGGCGAGATCGACCTCGACCAGGTCAAGCAGCACATGGGCGAGGATGCGGCCCGCGCCCTGGACCGCCTGGCCAATCTGACCAAGTCACTGGCCGACGCCGGACTGATCGAGCAGCAAGGTGGCAGCATCGAGCTCACGCCGCGCGGCGTGCGCCGACTTGGGCAAAAGGCCCTGGCCGACCTCTTCGGACAGATCAACAAGGACCGCATCGGCGACCACTCGGCGTTGCGGACGGGTTCTGGGCACGACCGCGAGGAGACCACCAAGGCCTACGAGTACGGCGATCCGCTGAACCTGCACCTCTCGACGACGGTGCACAACGCGGTGCGCCGCGGCGGTTCGGGCGTCCCCGTGCGCCTGACCCCCGAGGACTTCGAGGTCGTCGAGGTCGAGGCGCTGTCCCGCTCGGCCACGGTGCTCTGCGTCGACCTCTCCATGTCCATGCCGATGCGCGACAACTTCGTGCCGGCCAAGCGGATGGCCATGGCGTTGCAGACGCTCATCTCCTCCAAGTTCCCCCGCGATTACCTCGGCATCATCGGCTTCTCCGAAGTCGCTCGAGAAATACGGCCCGACGAGATCCCCACCGCGATGTGGGACTACGTCTACGGCACGAACCTGCAGCACACGCTGGCGCTGTCGCGGCGCCTGCTGGCCCACCAGCACGGGACCAAGCAGATCATCGTCGTCACCGACGGCGAGCCGACGGCGCACATCGACGACTACGGCGAGGTCTTCTTCAACTACCCGCCCATCCCCGAGACCCTGCGGCGCACCATGGCCGAGGTGATCCGGTGCACCAGGGCCGGCATCGTGATCAACACGTTCGCCCTCGACCTCCAGCGCACGCACTACCCCTTCGTGGAGCAGATCGCCCGGGTCAACGGTGGCCGCACCTTCTACACGACCCCCGACGCCCTCGGCGGCTACGTGCTGGTGGACTTCCTCCAGCACCGCCGGGTGCTGCGCCCCGCCGGCTAGGCGCACCACTCAGCGAAATTCCTCAGCCCGGTGCACCGATCGCGCCGGAAGTCGCGTTGAACTGGGGTTTCATGCACTTATCCACACCCCGCCACGTGTAGCGAGCACACGTTTCCTGCCTCCGTCGAGGATTTGGGTCTTGCGCTCGGGCGCGGGCGTGGTCAAAGATGTCTGATCACATCGATGTAACTACACCGGTGCCACCTGAGGTTAAGAAGGGGGGCGAACCAAGTGCCAGTTGACATAGTCACCACGCTCTACGGTCGCCAAGAACGAAGCTGGCAGCTACAGGCCAACTGCATGGGGGTCGACCCGGACCTGTTCTTCCCCGAGCGGGGGGCGTCGACCCGGGAGGCCAAGGAGGTCTGCCGCGGCTGCGTCGTGCGTGAGGACTGCCTCGAGTACGCCCTCGCCAACGGTGAGAAGTTCGGGATCTGGGGCGGGATGAGCGAGCGGGAGCGCCGCCGCCTGCGCCGCGCCCGTGCCCTGGCTCGTCGCGAGATCGCTGCGTCCTAGGGACATTCGCCCGTCGCCACGCGCCGGCCGGGCCGTCGGGGCCGACTGGCGGCTCAACCCCCGGCGCCGAGCCGGGCTTCGACGGTTACCTCGTCTGAGAGGCCGAGTTCGGCCCAGCGGACCCGAGGCACCGCGGTGAGGACGGCCTCGGGGATGAGCCCGACCAGCTCGGCTCCCTCGACGGTCCCGCCGGCACCTGCCACCGCGTGGCCACCTCGTCGTAGAGGTCGGCGGGCCCCACCCGGTCGGGCTCGACCAGATTGCACGACACCTGAGCCCGCTGCCCCACGGCCAGGCCGAGGGCACGCACCTCGGGCCGGCGCACGAGGGGCGCCACCAGCCGGGCCACCTCGAGCGAGCTCACCCACACGTTGTAGGCGACCAGGGTGCGGCGCGCGCCCACCGCGGTGGCGCCGGTCCCGGGATCCGGCCGGGCCGGGCCGAAGTCGGGCCGCAGGCCGCCGTCTGCGACCGGACCGAAGGCATGCCGGCGCACCTCGGGCAGGCTGCGCGCCCGACCGTCGGGCAGCTCGCCGTAGAGGAACGCCGGCACCCCACGCTCGTCCCCGAGCCAGCGGGCGAAGTCGTCGCGCAGCGCGACGGCGCGTGAGAGGTCCTCGGGCGCAGCGCCGTCCTGGTTCGTAGGGGACGAAGGGGACGACGTCGAGGACGCCGAGGCGCGGATGGGCGCCCTCGTGCGCGGCGCAGATCGAGGCGTGCAAGGGTTGCGCCGGCGAGCGAGCGGGCCGCCGCGTGCACCGCGTCCGCACCGCCGGCCAGTGTGAAGACGGCGCGGTTGTGGTCCGGATCGCGGTGGAGGTCGAGCAGCGCGTCGGAAGCGGCGCCAGCCAGCTCCGCGAGCAGCCGTCGTCGTCGCGACCTTCGCTCACGTTGACCACACACTCGAAGATCACGAGGACCTCACTGGCTCACCGTTCGCCTGTCGAGCGGCACGGCGTTCAGCGTGACACGTCAATGATCTGGAACCGGTTCCCGCACATGATCCGAACCCGAGTGACGGGGTCGAGGAGCGCTCTTGCGGCGCTCGAGTCGCTACTTGGCGACGACGGCGTGTGAGAGACGGCGGCGGCGCAAGATGCGGCGACGCTCACGCTCGGATGCTCCACCCCAGACGCCATGGTCGATGTGGTTTTCGAGCGCGTACTCGAGGCAGGCTTCGGAGACGGGGCACTCGGCACAGATGCGCTGTGCCACTAACACGCCCATGCCGTCGCTGGGGAAGAAGACGTCGGGAGCAACTTCTTTGCACTTCCCCCGGCCATCCAGTCGGTATTCCATGTTCAGCTCCCTTTTCACGCATCATTCTAAGGGAGGTGCCAGTCGGCTCCTAGGCTTTGCGCATAGGAAGTTTGTAAGAATCGAGCGGCCGATTCGGGCACTGCCAGGGAGAATGGGTGTGAGTGCGCCGGGGCTACGCTGGCGCCGATCGCCAAAGGCCAGGAGGTGCCATGTCCCCGGACACCGAGGACGAAGTCGTCGAAGAGGGTGAGATCGTCGAGCCCATCGGGCACGTGCGCGTCGTCTATCTCGGCCCGGTCGCGCCGCACTGGGAAGTGCAGTCCGACTACGGGCCCCCCGAAGTGATCGACCAGTTCCGCGAGCGCGTGCTGGCGCGCCTCGTCCTGCTGCCTCCGCACGACCCCCAGTTCCGCCGTAACAGCGAGCGCGTCGTCCGCGACGCGGAGCGTGAGCAACTGGCTCTCGAATGGGTGCTCGACTACGGCGAGGAGCCCGAGGCCTGACAGTCGGCGCGTCGGGCCGGCCCCCGGGTCCTGCGGGCACGGAGCGCGGCCGCGGCCGAACGGGCTTCTGATCCCCGGTTTCGGTTCGCACCCCAATTGCACCGCAGAGGCCACTCGGCGGACACCCCGGCGATGGAAGCATGTCGGCTCGTTGGGGTCGGTGACGCAAGGGCGAAGCCCGAACGAGGGGGAAGAAATGATGGGTGGCACCTACACGATGAACGAGACGCCGGTGGTCCGGGAGATCCGGACGTTGGTCGGAGACGTGACCGAGGACGAGGCGGCGCTGGTGCGCACGCTCACGCCGGTGGACGTCGCCCCGAGCGCCATGGTCGAGCACATGTTCGACCTCGTGGACATGCTCACGACGATCCGGAAGGACGAGGCCATGGCCGAGTACGTCTACGCCATCGCGCCGGGCTGGGACGGATCGATCGAGACACTGCTGCTCGGCGGCCGCGTCTCGACCGCGTACGCGCGCTACGAACTCGAGCGCCGCGCGCCGGCCTGCGTCTGACGAAGCCGTTGCGGCGGCGCCGTCACGGCGCCGTGTCACTTCGCTTCGCCGCGAACGCTGTCGCTCGGGCATCAGTCCAGCAGACCGATACGGGCCAGCCAGAGCCCGGGCGCGTCCACCTCAGCGGGGGTGGGCAGGTCGAGCTCATCGCCCCAGAGTCGGGCCAGCGCGTCCTCGCCGGCGCGCTCGATGACGCCGGTCACGAAGGTCCGGCCGCGGTCGACTTCGTCCTGGCCGACATCGAGGCCGAACAGACCGGCGAAGGCCTGCTCGCCCTTCCCTTCCTCGATCCGGTAGCGGTACCACGCTTCACGTAGCGCGGCCGGCGACGACGTCAACGTCTGTGCGATCGACGGCGTGATGTGGTCGACGGCGGCACCGATCGCCGTGGTCTGCGCGGTGAGAGCGCTCGAGATGTTCTGCTGTTCGGGGCTGATGAGATCGGACAGGAGGGCCTCGGGATCGCCGAGCGCGTCCTCCAGAGCGGCAGGATCCCCGAGACCGTCGCCCAGTCGCTCGACGATCGAGCTTCTGCGCCGCGGCAGCGTGGGCCGAGGCATCGCCCAGCAGCGTGGCGAGCGACGAGCGCACGCCGGCTCGCGTCAACACCGCGTGCATGGTCAGCTCGCGCAGGCACACCCAGAGCTGCACCTCTTGGAGCGGAAGACTCCAGTCCTCCGCGAAGCGGGCCACGTTGCCCGGCACGAGCAGCAGGGTCGACGATTGCGGCCAGGGCAGCGGGAGCGCGTACTGACCGAAAGCCCGACGGGCCAGGTGCCCGGCGGCCGATCCGAATTGCATGCCCAAGAACACCGGACCGAGTGTCAGTGCGAACTGCCCCAGCAGGCCGCCGAGCCCGGCGGATCCCTCGGGGTCGAATTCGCTCAGGTCCATTGAGCCCGGTACGGCGGCGGCGCCTTGCTGCTGCGCGTCGACCATCGACTTGAGCACGGGCCGGTAGGCCTCGAGCACCCGGAAGCTCCACTGTCCGGGGCCGACGGCCTCGAAGGAGATGCCACCGGCGGCGGGTTGGATCCCGGTGGCGGCAGACACGTGGAGCTCTGCGACCCGGGCCAGCTCCTCGAACGCGATCCGCACGAGGGGATCGGGGCTCTCGTCCTGGCCGCCGTCGGTGGCGACGCCGAAGGCGAGCGTGCGGGCCGCCTCGAACCAGCTGTCCGTCGAGCCGGGCCCCGAACCGATGACCTTGAGCAGGTCTCCGAGGAGGCCTCCCATGGGGTTGTCGGGGTCACCAGAACCGAAGATGCTCACTCTCGCATGCTAGGGGGACCGGCTCAGGGTGACGTCCACGGTGGAGGTCCCCGAAGTGCCCAGCACCGACAGGGCGACCGGGCTGCCGGGCGGCAACACGTAGAGACGGCCCCGCAACTCGGCCATTGTGTGCACGGGCATGTCGTTGACCGCCGCAATCACCTGGCCCGGTGCCAGCCGGTTGGCCGACGGGCCGTGCGCCTCGACCGTCTCGACCTTGGCCCCGGTGCCATCGGGTGCGTTGGTGCCGGTCATTCCGAGCCACCCGCGCACCACCCGATCGCCCGAGCGGAGGTCGTCGGCCACGCCGACGACGAGGTCGCTCGGGAGGAACGTCACCGCGGAGGTGGTGCCGGGGTCCGGGTCGTAGAGGATGCCCGCCACTGCTCCGTCGCTGGTCAGCAGCGGCTGGCCCGCCGTCACGGCGGGTGCCGCCGCCGAGGACGTGATCGACGGCATGCCGCCGGCCGGACCCTCCGCGATGGCGTTCCCGACGTTGGTGACCGAGCCGGGCGTGCAATGCAGCGCGATGGCCGTGCTTCCGGCCGGCTCGTAGCTGAGAGTGAGCACGGATGTGCCGTTGTCCAGTGCGTTCTCGTCGGCGAACGTTGCGACCGGGAGGTCCACGGGCACATTCACCAGCGCGATGTCCGACGACGCGTCGGTGGCCATGACCGATGCGGGTTCGGCCTTGCCGCCTGCGCCGATCATGACGACGTGTTGCACCCCGCGCAGGACGTCCGCCGTCGTGGCGACCACGCCGCCTTCGGCGATGGCCACCCCGATGAGCGTCACCGTGCCGTTCGTCGTCGTCGCCTGGAGCTCCACCATGGAGCGACCCGTCGCCTCGGCGGCCGCCGGGACCGTGTTCGGCGTGCCGGCCAGCGTGGAGACCGACCCGTCGGCCACGGTGTCGTTGGTGGCCTGGCCACCGAGGGGATGTTGCGAGGCGGGGGAGAGGAGTACGACCACCCAGGCGACGACGGCCATGACGGCCCCGACGCCCACCAGCACCATGATCGTGCTGCGGTAGGAACGCCTGGGCGGGGCGTTGAGCAGGAGCGGGGCATCGGAGGCAGGCCCGGCGACCTCGCTCGGGTGGCGCCACAGTCGATCGTCGGGATCGATCCACCCACGTTGGGGCGACTCGAGGCCGTCCGGGACGCTGCCACCCTCGTCGGGGCCCGGTTCGCCGTCCTGTGGCTCCTCGGGCGTGTCGCTCACCAGGGCGACGATACCGACATCAGCCCAGGAAATGACGTCGCGGGAGAGGTCCGGCCGTACCATGAGGCCCCATGTCGCGCGACCTGGCCATCGACCTCGGCACGGCCAACACGCTTGTCTACGCCAAGGGCAAGGGCGTGGTGCTGAACGAGCCGACCGTGGTGGCGCTCGATTCGCGCAGCCGCGAGGTCCTCGCCATCGGCACCGATGCCTGGCAGATGATCGGGCGCACGCCCGGGTACATCGTCGCGGAGCGGCCCCTGCGGGGCGGTGCGATCACCGACTTCGAGGTCACCGAACGCATGCTCAGCGTGCTGCTCCGACGCGTCGGAGTGGGCCGCCTCAACCGGCCCAAGGTGCTCATCTGCGTGCCCTCCGCCATCACCGCGGTGGAGCGACGCGCCGTCAAGGAGGCCGGCGCGTCGGGCGGGAGCGTCGGCCAGCTTCCTCATCGAACAACCGATGGCGGCGGCCATCGGCGGCGGGTCTTCCGATCCATGAGCCAGTCGGCAACATGGTCGTCGACGTCGGTGGCGGCACGGCGGAGATGGCGGTGATCTCCCTGGGCGGCGTGGTGGCGGTCGAGGCACTGCGCTGCGGCGGCTTCGATTTTGACGCGTCCATTCAGACCTACGTGCGCCACGAGTACGGCGTGGCAGTCGGCGAGCGGACCGCCGAGGCGGTGAAGCTCGCCATCGGCTCGGCCTTCCATTACGAGGGCGAGCAGCAGGCCGAGATCCGGGGCCGCGAGGTGGCGACGGGCCGGCCCAAGACCGTGCTCCTCTCGCCCTTCGAGGTGCGCGGCGCCATAGAGGACAACGTGACGTCGGTCATGGAAGCCGCGGCCAACTGCCTGAGTGAGGCCCCGCCCGAGCTGGCCCAGGACATCATGTTCCAAGGGGTGCACCTCACCGGCGGTGGCGCGCTGCTGCGCGGCATGACCCAGCGACTGGCCGACGCCACCGCGGTGCCGGTCCACCTGGTCGACACGCCGCTCGAGTGCGTCGTCCAGGGCGCCGGCATCTGCCTCGAGTCGTTCGACAAGTTGAAGCGGCTGTTCACCCAGGACGACTAGGGGCTGGCGCCGGGGGCTCCGGTCGAGCCACTGGGTCCGGCGACGTCGAGGAGCTCCTCGGCGGCCTGGCGCACCTGCCAGTCACGGTCCTCGGCTGCCCCCCGCAGCGCGGGCTCCACGCGCGGGTCGTCGAAACCGGCCAAGGCGACGGCGGCCCGGCGCCGGACCGTGGGCTTGTCGCCGAGCGCGGCCACGACTGCAGGGAGACCCTCGGGGTCCCCGATGGCGCCGAGCGCGGCGACGGCGGCCTCCCGGCAGCGAGTGTCCCCGTGCGCCGACGCCGTGTTGACCAACGACGGAACCGCTGGCCGGTGGCGGCGTTCGGCGAGGAACCACGCAGACCCCACCACGACGAGGGGGTCAGGATCATGCAGCGCAGCCGTCATGGCGCCGAGCAGCACCGAGCGCGACCCGCGCCCGCGGACGGCCGTCGCCGCCTCCACGGCGCGGCGGCGCACCTCGACCGTCCCGCTGCCGAGCGCCTCCTCCACGTCGGTCGTGGTGAGCTCGCCCAGGCGAGCCAAGGCCCCAATTGCCGCCGCCTGGACGCCGGGATCGGGATCGTCGAAGCCCCGCCGGGCAACCTCGGCATCGCCGCGGTGGCCGGCCAGCGTGACGCGGCGCCGGCGCACTTCGGCGCGGCGGTTTCGGGCTGCATCCGTGGCAACATCGTCCCTCACCGTTCTCGAGTATGTCCGACCCCCACGCGCCCGCCGACGGGATCGCTGCGGCGACCCCGTCCGTCTCCGACGGTGGTCCTGGCGACGCCCGGCGGACGGACCAGCACCGGTGAGACAGGGCCGCACCCGCGGCCGACATCTGGCCCTGGGTCGTGCTGGGGCTGGTCGTCGTGGTCGTGGCAGCCGGCTGGATCGCGTCGCGGGTCTCGGTCAACTACTACGCGATCACCCCCGGCGATGCCACGCCTGTCTCGCAATACATCGAGGTGCCGCCGCAGGACAACCATCCGCTCACCGGACAGATCCTGCTGACCGACGTCTTCGTCACCCAGCTCAACGCACTCAGCTACCTGCAGTACCGGTATTTCGACTCGGACAGCGAAGTGGTCTCGGGGCCCGACCTCTTGGGCCCGACGCCCAACGAGAGCCAGTTCCTGGCGCAGGGTTACCTCCAGATGGCCCAGGCGCAGTCCTACGCCACCGCCTCCGCGATTGAGCCATCTGGGCCATGTGGTGACGGCGACGAACGCGGGTGCGCTGGTCTACGGCATTGCGCCCGGGTCCCCTGCGTCCAAGGTGTTGCACGTGGCCCAGGTCATCACCGGCGTCAACGCAACGCAGACCCCGACCGAGTGCGCCTTCGTGAACGCGTTGCGCGGGATGTCGCCGGGGACCACGGTCTCCCTCAGCGTCGAGCAGTCCTCCATCAACAGCGTCGGTGACTTCGTGTCGGGCCCGGTCGTGCAGAAATCCGTCACCCTGGGGACGCCCCCCAAGGATCTGGTGGAGACCGGGTGCGGCTCGACCTTCCGGGCCACGGCCTACCTGGGCATCGATCCCGAGACCCAGCAGGACTGGCACTTCCCGGTCAAGGTGACCGTGCACACCCAGGACATCGGGGGGCCCTCGGCCGGGCTCGCCATGACGCTCGGCATCATCGACAAGCTGAGCAGTGGCCGCCTCACGGGCACGCACATCGTGGCCGCCACCGGGACCATCGATGGGGACGGCAACGTCGGTGACGTGGGCGGCGTGGCCGAGAAGACCATCGCCGTCGAGCAGGCCGGGGCAACCGTCTTCTTCGTGCCGTCGGTGGAACTCAAGACGGCGGAGTCCAAGGCGTCGGCAGGGCTCCACGTCTACGGGGTCACCAATCTCGACCAGGTGCTGCGGATCCTCAAGCGCCTCGGCGGCACGGTGCCGAGCGCAGGGTCGACCAATCCTGTCCTCGTCCAGGCGGCGCCATAGTCTCTACCCATGGCAGAAGGCCGCGCCCCCATCTCCTCGTCCCGGATCGCGACGGGTGACATCGCCCGCCACTCCTTCGCCGTGATACGACGGGGGTTCGACCCCGACGAGGTGCGGGCGTACCTCCAATCGGTGGCGCGCAGCCTCGAGGCGCTCGAGGAGAACGAGCAGGAGCTGCGAGCCGCCCTGGCCGAGGCCGAGGAGCGGGCGGCGCATCCGGTGGTCGACGAGGCCACCCTGACGGCTTCGCTGGGACAGCACAGCGCGCAGATCCTGCGGCACGCCCATGAAGAGGCGGCGCGCATCGTGGCACAGGCGCAGGAGGGCGCGGCCACGCTGCTGCGCGAGACACAGAGCCAGGTGGACGAGCTCCAGGCGCGTTCGGAGGCATCGACAGCCGAGCGCGTGGTCGAGGTCGAGCTGCTCGTGGCCAACGCCGAACAAGAGGCGCGCATCGAGAGCGCACGCATGCTGGCCGACGCGGTCAGCGAGGGCGATGCGGTCATCGCCCGGGCCAAGGACGAGGGGCGTGCCCTCCTCGAGCAGGTGCAAGAAGCACGCCGGCGCGTCCTGGCCGACCTGGCCGGTCGCCGGCGCACCCTCGGCATGCAGATCGAAGCGCTGCGCGCCGCACGCGACGAGATGGCGGCGTCGGTGCAGGGCGTGCGCGACCGGGTGGACGGGATCCTGGTCCAACTCGACCGGACCGACGAGAAGGCGCGCGCCGCGGCCATGGCGGTCAGCGACCAGTTCCGACTCCAAGGCCCGTCGGACGCGCCGCACGACGAGCAGGCACTCGAAAGCGCCGTCGGTGAGGCGATGGACGGCGTGATGGGGGACGCGCCCCCCACCGGCCCGACCCCGACGACCGGCCACGGCGGCGAGGGTGGGAGCGGTGCCGGGGAGGAGGGAGCGCAGGGAGTCGCACCCTCGGTCGACGAGCTCTTCGCGCGCATCCGAGCCGGCTCCGACGAGGATCGGGCCGCGTCGGAGTCGCCGCCACCACCGGGGGTCCCGACGCGTCGGAGGCTCCGACCGCGGCGGGCAACGAGGCCGAGAGCACCGAAGACGCCCGGGAGTCCGACGCCGCGTCAGACGCCGAGGTGCCACCGGGCCCGGACGACGGCATCATCACCGAGCGTGACGAATTGCTCGGACCGATCACGGCGCGCTTGAGCCGCACGGTCAAGCGCACCCTGGGCGACGACCAGAACCGCCTCCTCGACAGATTGCGTTCCAAGCCGTCACTCCCGACGGACGATCTGCTCGGGGACGAACATCAGCACGTCGAGGCATTCGCCGCGGCCTCGCGGAACCACCTGGCCAAGGCGTTCGCCGCCGGGACGACGTTCGGCGGCGCCGGCGCGGCCGTGCCCCAAGGCGAGGCGGTGGAGCACGCCTCGGGCGCGCTGGCCCAGGTGATCGTGACGATGCTGCGGCGCCAGATCGCCGAGGGAGGTGGCGATCCGGCGGACCGAGTCGGTGCGGCCTACCGCGAATGGCGTGGCGAGCGGGTCGAGCGTCTGACCGGTGACTACGCCACGCAAGCGTTCTCAGCCGGCGTCGTCGCGGCGGGCACGGACGGCAAGGTTCGCTGGGTCGTGACGAACGCGAGCGGTTGTTCGGACTGTGCCGACAACGCGCTGGCCGGCGCGGTGAGCGCCGACGAAGCGTTCCCCACCGGGCATCCCTACCCGCCGGCACACTCGGGCTGTCGTTGCCTTGTGGCTCCGACGGACGGCTGACCTGGACATCTGAACCCTCCGACCCCTGGTGCCTGCCCATTGGCACCAGGGGAGTGGACGTTAGGCTCCCCCTCGTGCGCATCCCCAGCGACCTGACTGCCGATCGTTCGCCGCGCCGTCGCCACCGCGCCCGCTGGTGGGTCGTCGGGTTCATCGTCGTTCTGATCATTCTGCTGGTGTCGTTGCGCTCGCTGGCCGGGCTCTACACCGACAGCCTCTGGTTCTCCTCGGTCGGGTTCCACAACGTCTTCTCCACGCTGCTCATCACCAAGCTCGGCCTCTTCGGCGTGTTCGGGGCGATCTTCTTCGCTGTCCTCTGGATCAACCTCGTCGTCTGCGACCGCATCGCGGGCCACGACATCGTCCTCGCCCAAGAGGACGAGCTCGTCCGGCGTTACCAGCAGTACGTGCGTCCGTACGCGGGTCGGATCTACGTGGCGCTCGCCTTCATCCTGGCGCTGATCGGAGCGTCCGGGACGATCGGCCAGTGGAACAACTGGATCCTGTTCCGGCACGGCGGCAGCTTCGGCGTCACCGATCCGCAATTCCACAAGGATGTCGGCTTCTACGTGTTCAAGCTGCCGTTCCTCACCTTCGTGGTGGACTGGACACTGGCCATTCTCATCGTGACGCTCGCGGTCTCGGTGGTGTTCCACTACTTCAACGGCGGGATCCAGCCCCAGCGTGGCCTGCCGCGGGTGCGCCCGCCCGTCAAGGCGCACATCTCGGTCCTGTTGGCGCTGATCGCGTTGGACAAGGCCGCCGGCTACGTGCTGCAGCGCTGGTCGCTCGTCAACGCGCAGGACGGCTTCGTCAACGGAGCCGGCTACACCGACGTCCACGCCCGCCTGCCGGCCGAGCTGCTGCTCGTCTACGTCTCGATCTTCGCAGCGGGGATCCTTCTCTTCAACATCCGGCGACAGGGCTGGACCCTGCCGGTGCTGGCCGTCGGCATCTGGGCTTTCGTGGCGCTGGTCGTCGGCATCATCTACCCCGCGCTGTTGCAGGCGCTCAAGGTGACACCGGCCCAGAGCTCGCTCGAGGCCCCATACATCCAGCGCAACATCACGGCGACCCGAGACGCCTACAACCTGAACAACGTGCACGTGCAGCAGTTCGCGGCGAACACGAACATCAGCGAGGTTCAGACATTCATGGCGAGCCAGACCATCGGGAACATCAGGCAGTGGGACCCCGACGACTCGATTTCGCTGCAGACCTTCCAGCGCGTGCAGGGCATCCGCTCCTACTATCTGTTTCCTTCGCTGGGGGTCGACCGCTACGAGCTCGACGGGCAGCTGACCCCCGTCCTCATCGGCGTGCGCCAGATCAGCGCGGCGAACGTGCCCTCGCCGTCGTGGGTGAACACCCACTTGCAGTACACGCACGGCAACGGCGTGGCCGTCGCACTGTCCAACCAGACCAACTCGAAGAACCCCGACTTCGCCGTGCAACAGGTGCCGCCGGCCTCGTCGCAGGGCATGCCCAAGATCACCCAGCCCAACGTCTACTTCGGGCTGGGCGAGACCGGCTATGTGGTCGCCAACACGAAACAGCCCGAGGTCGACTACCAGCACGACGGTTCGGCGATCGAGAGCCATTACTCGGGGCCCGGCGGGGTCGAGATGTCGTCGCTCTTCACCCGAGCCGCCTTCGCACTGCGACTCGGTGACCTGAACCTGTTGATCTCGAGTCAGATCACCAACAAGTCCCGCATCATGTTCGTGCGTGACCCGGTGGCCATGGCGCAGAAGGCGGCACCCTTCCTCTCTTTCGATCACGACCCCTATGCCGTCATCAACAGCAGCTCGGGCCCGGAGAACGGTCACATCGACTGGATCGTCGACGGCTACACCACGACGTCGAACTATCCCTATTCGCAGAACGCCAGCAGCCAGCAGGTGGCGGTGGGCAGCACCCTGCCGGGGAATTACAACTACGTCCGCAACTCGGTGAAGGTGGTCATCGACGCCTACTCGGGCCAGATGACCTTCTACGACATGGACCCCAAGGACCCGATCCTGCAGGCCTACTCGGCCGCGTTCCCCGGCATGTTCAAGCCGCTGAAGGACATGAGCGCGCCGTTGCAGGCCCACCTGCGCTACCCACCGGACATCTTCTCCATTCAGTCCGCGATCTACGGGCGCTACCACCTGACGAATCCGCAGGCCTTCTATGGCGCCAGCAACGCCTGGCAGCTTTCCCCGACCGCCGGTGCCGGACCGCAATCACAGGCCCTGTTGGCGGAGAACACCTACAACAACCAGGGCCAGCTGGTGTCGACCACCCCGGCTCGCATGTCACCGCAGTATCAGGTGTACGCGCTGCCCGGATCCTCCCAGCAGTCCTTCACCGTGTCGGACGGATTCGTCCCGGCGTCGCAGTCGACGCTCGCGGGCAGCAATCAGAACTTCAACCTCACGGCATGGATGGTCGGACTGTCCGATCCGGCGCGCTATGGCCAACTCAATCTCTACGAGGTCCCCCAGGGAACCCTGGGCCCGGCCAACGCCGATGCGGAAATTTCGGCGAGCCAGGCGGTGTCGTCGGAGATCACACTGTTGAACCAGCACGGCTCGCAGGTGCTCTTGGGGGAGACTCTCTTGATCCCGGTCGCCAATTCGGTTGTCTACGTCCGCCCGCTGTACACCGCGGCATCGACCAACCCCCAACCGCAGCTCGCCTACGTGATCGCCGTGCTCGGCAAGAACGTGGGCTTCGAGAAAACGCTGTCAGGTGCGCTCTCTGACGTCTTTAACGCGACGGTGACCGTGCCCACGGGTGGCGGCACGAACTCGGGCACCGTGCCGGCGGCGGTCGCGGGCATCCTGCAGCAGGCACAGGCCGACTACACCAATGCGCAAACTGCGCTGCAGGCGCAGGACCTGGCGGGTTACCAGGCCGACATCGCGGCCATGGAGCAGGCGATTCAGCAGGCGTCGCAGATCCTCGGCACGCCACCTCCGGGCACGTCGACGGGCACCACCACGACGACGGTGCCCAAGGTGAAGGAGAAGACCAAAACCAAATCGGTCGGATCCGGTGGTACCGCGGGGACGAGCACCACGTCGTCATCGACCACCACCAGAGCACCACGACGAGCACCCAGCCGAGCGGGGGCGGCACCACCACGTCGACGACCGTGTCCTCGGCCGCCGAGCGGAGCTGAGCCGGCTCATCTCGAGGGACCCAAGCTGGCCGCCCGACGGCTGCCGCCCGTCGCCGGTCCCTGGGGGATCCATGGATCGCCGGGCGGTTGCGGTTATCGGTCGGGGGTCGCATGATGGACGCTCAGAAGACACGAGCGGAAAGGAGTCGACCTCCCATGGGACTGCTCGACAAGGTCAAGGCGACAGCGGCGACGGCGACCGAGGCGGCCAAGGATGCCGCCGCCAAGGGACAGGCCAAGCTGGACGACGTCCAGGCGAAGAAGTCGGCGGACGGCATGCTGCGCGATCTGGGTGCTGCCTACTACGCCACCAAGGTGGGACGCGCCACGCCCGCAACGGACTCCGAGATGGAGCGTCTTATTGCCGCCCTCCAGCAGCACGAGTCCGAACACGGACAGATCACGCTGGCGCCCGAGTCCTCAGCCGCTGCACCCACGGCGGCCCCGACCGGCGACGGTGCGGCCGCCCCCGCGCCACCTCCTCCACCCCAGGCGGCAGACCCGTCGTCGCCCCCACCCCCTCCACCGACCGCGCAGACGCTGTAGGCGCGGCACCTGGCGGGGTGTCGCCCTTAGACGGATGATTCCAAGGGATCCTCGCTGAACGAGGGTCCGCGTCGGACGCGACAAAGGCGTCCATGATCGGCGTTGCGTATTCCCAACTCGACCATGGAGGTCAAATGGACGCCGACCTGGACACCTTTGTCACCGCACTGTACGTGACGATCGACGACGCGCTTCGGATGCGTCCCGAACTGCGCCAACGGCGCCCGAGGGTCGGGCTCGCGCCCAGGATCAGCGACGCCGAGCTCTTGACGCTCGCCGTGCTCCAGGCCCTCTTGGGCTTCACGTCCGAGACGAGGTTCTTGCGTCACGCCGTGGTGCATCTGAAGGCCTGGTTCCCCTACATCCCGCACCAGTCGGGCTATAACAAGCGACTGCGCAAGGCCCAGGGCCAGCTCAGGGCCGTCATCCGGCTCTTGGCGCGCAACACCGAGCACTTCGACGACGACACCTGGGTCATCGATTCGACGCCGGTCGAGTGCGGACGGTCGCGCCCGACCGCTTTGCGCAGCGACCTGGCCGGGTGGGCCTCCTATGGCTACTGCGCCAGCCACTCGCGCTGGTTCTGGGGACTGCGCCTGCACCTCGTGTGCACGCCAGCCGGCCTGCCGATCACCTTCGCGCTGGCCAACCCCAAAATCGACGAGCGCGAGGTGGCGAGGGATCTCTTCGAGGCCGAGCCCACGTTGTTGCGTCCCGGACAGCGCGTCCTCGCCGACAAGGGCTACCGGTCGGCCGAATTCGAGTCCTTCTTGGCTCAACGCGGCGTCACCCTCGTCCGACCCGCCCACAAAAACGATCGGGGCCGCACGACCAGCCCATTGCTCAAGCCCTTGCGCCAGCTCATCGAATCGGTCAACGCCACCCTCAAGACCCAGCTCGATCTCGAACGTCACGGGGGCAGAACCCCAGGTGGGGTCGTCACCCGCGTCCTCCAGCGCCTCCTCGCCCTCACGGCGGCCATCTGGCACAACTCGAACATGGACCAACGACCGCTGCGATCTCTCGTCGCGTTCGATCACGGCTGACCCCTTGGAATTAACCATCTAGGGGAGCCGTGTAGGATGTACGCTTCGCCGCGGGGTGGAGCAGTCTGGTAGCTCGTCGGGCTCATAACCCGAACGTCGGAGGTTCAAATCCTCCCCCCGCCACTCAGCTGGTCGTTCACAGCAGGTCGGTGAACGCCTCGACTGAAGTCCCTGATGTCGGGCCTATGGACTGAACGCCGGGACTTTCCTCTGTCTCGGGTGGGATACGACGACTCGCGCTCAAATCGCAAGCGTGTCTGTACCAGCGTTGGCTAGCCTCATCCCGGTGAGTCCGACGGTGGAGGGGCACTGATGCAGAATCCGATCGCGAACGTGTTCACGTGGCCGGCCGATGATCCGCAGCTACTCGGTGGCCAATGCAAGGGCTGCGGGGCGATCACGTTCCCGGTGCAGTCGCGGTGCCCTCGCTGCGGCACCCAGAGCATGGCCGAACTCCCCCTACCTCGCCGCGGCACCCTCGTGTCTTGGACGACCCAGGAGTTCCCGCCGAGCGTCGACTACAGGAATGATCCGACGGGTCAGTCTTTCGAGCCATTCGGGATGGGGCTGGTGCAACTCGACGATGTGGTGCGCGTCGAGTCGCGGCTCACGACGTGCGATCCCCTAGAGCTCGACTTCGGCATGGAGGTCGTGCTCCGAATCGTCCCGTTCTATGTCGACAACGACGGCAACGAGATCATGACTTTCGCCTTCGCGCCCGTCGGCGCGCAGAACAGTGAGGAGCGCTGAATGGACGACGTCGCGATCATCGGTGTCGGGCTGCACCCCTTCGGTCGGCACGGCGACAAGTCCCCTTATGAGATGGCTGCCGACGCCGTAGAGCTGGCGTTGGCCGACGCAGGTGTGACGTGGAACGACGTCCAGTGCGCCTTCGGCGGGAGCTGGGGGGTCTGGACCGATCCCCTCACCGGTCTGGTCGGCCTCACCGGCCTTCCGTTCATCCACGTGTTCAGCGCGTGCGCGACCGGGGCTGCCACGATCCAGCAGGCCGCAAACGCCATTCGGTCCGGCAACGGCGACATTGTCGTGGCCGTCGGCACGGACAAGCACGCTCGCGGCTCGTTCAAGGGTGATCCGACGACCACAAACGTGCCCGCCTGGTATCGGGAGAACGGGCAGTACGTCACCACCAAGTTCTTTGGCATGAAGATCAACAAGTACATGCACGACCATGGCGTTTCCCCGACGACGTTGGCCAAGGTGGCAGCGAAGAACTACCGCAACGGCGCCCTCAATCCGAAGGCCTTCCGCCGAAAGCCGATCACCGAGGAGGAGATTCTCAGCTCCCCGATGCTCAACTACCCGCTTACCTCGTACATGTTCTGTGCTCCGGACGAGGGTGCTGCGGCGGTCGTCCTCTGTCGCGCCGACATAGCTCATCGCTACACCGATACGCCGGTGTACGTGAAGGCGACAGCCATTCGCACACGCAACTACGGCTCTTACGAGGTCAACACCACCTGGGCTCCTGTTGAGGAAGATGTTGCCCCGACCGTGTACGCATCGCGCGCCGCCTACGAAGAGGCAGGGATCGGGCCCGAAGACGTTGACGTGATTCAGGTCCAGGACACGGACGCCGGCGCCGAGGTCATCCATATGGCTGAGAACGGGTTCTGTGCTGACGGCGATCAGGAGAAACTTCTCGCCGACGGTGCCACTGAGATCACGGGCCCTATGCCGATCAACACCGATGGAGGCCTCATCGCTAACGGAGAGCCAATCGGAGCCTCTGGCCTCCGCCAGGTCCACGAACTCGTGCTCCAGCTCCGCGGCCGGGCCGGCGACCGCCAAGTCCAGGGTGACCCGCGCGTCGGCTATGCCCAGGTCTACGGGGCTCCCGGCACCGCCGCAGTCACCGTGCTCGCCCGCTGAGGGCACGGACGGTCTGCAGTCGCGAGCCTGCCTCGCGTTCTGCTCGCCGAGTTCGGGATCGCACCAAGCGCGGCTTTGATCAAGTCCAGCGTGCAGCTCCACGCCGACGCTTAGCGTCCTGGCGCCAATGGCATCAGATCCAACGTCACCAACTGGGATGGCAACCGGGAGCCGGGACGCCCAGGTCCTCGGGCCCAGCCGGATGTCCATGCCCTGTCGGCGGTCGGTGGCGATTCGTCGGGCGAGGGACCGCACTCGAGGCCGCCGTCACTGTCAACCAATCAGCGGGACTCCTGAGGCGCCAGGCACTGCCGCTGTGCCCGCTGCCCGGAGAATCTCTGAAAATATGTCGACGCCCCAGACGCCGCCGTTGGGCCGGGGTCCGGTAGTCGTCCAGCGCAGCTTTCGCGGTCGTCGTCCGGTTCGGAGAAATGCTTGTGGGTGGTGTGCCACAACATTGCAGTCCCTATCCTCAGGGTTGAACTGGAATGCAGGGAGCACGTATGCCTAGAGCCCCGGACAACGATGAGTCGACGATCAGCCTGCCCGGTCCGGATGAGGCAATCGGTTTCACGGAGCACATCAAGCCGCTCTTCAGGGCAAGCGATCGAGAGGCAATGAAGTGGGCCTTCGATCTGGCCGCCTACGCCGACGTGACGAGCAATGCCGCAGCGATCCTTCAGCGACTCCGCGCCGGCTCAATGCCCTGTGACGGGCCGTGGCCGTCGGCGCGCATCGACGTGTTCGAGCGTTGGGTGGACGGAGGCATGCCAGAACATGCAGCGACGCCGACCATAGGAACGATCCACCAAAACGCGGAAGACAAATCGACGGTTGCCGTCGAAGAGAAACCCATCGGTGGGCGGCTGGCCAGTCTGATCAAGCTGCGATCGGACACCCCCGAAGGCGACCGACCTCTCGTGATCGAACACCGCGAGCCGTTGATCTACATGCTCTGCGCCGCCGCCGAGCTCGAGCACGCGCTGATGTGCGAATACTTGTTCGCGGCGTTCACGCTGAAGCGTTCCACGGATGAAGGGCTGAGCGAAGATCAGCTCGGTGCAGTGGAACGATGGCGACAGACGCTCTTGATGATCGCAAAGCAAGAGATGCTCCATCTCGCGCTCAATTGCAATCTCGTGAACGCCCTCGGAGCGAGCCCTCATCTGTCCCGTCCGAATCTGCCCCAACCGGCGAGGCACTACCCGAGTGGCGTCCAGCTCATGTTGCTGCCGTTCGGGGAGCAAGCACTCCGGCACTTCCTCTATCTCGAGCGCCCCGAGGGCATGAATTTCGACGACGCTGACGGGCTCGCCGCGGTCGAACGCGCGGTACCGGTAATGGGCGAGCAGGAGATCGCGCCCCACCTTCAGGAATTCGCGACCGTTGGCCACCTCTACCGCTCGATCGAAGCTGGCTTTCGCCACCTCGCCGAGAAGATGGGTGAAGAACAATTGTTCGTCGTACCTGCTTCCGGCCAAGTCGGAGGCGAACTGTTTGGTTGGCCACAGCTCCGACCGATTACCTGCGTCGATGACGTGGTCCAAGCGATCGAGACCATCGTCGAACAGGGTGAGGGGCCGCGGGGCGACTGGCGTAACGCCCACTTCGGACGATTCTTGAGCGTCCTCGACGAGTTTCTCGAGATGCGTTTGGCGAACCCGGGAGTGGAGTTTGCCCGACCCGTGTTGCCGGCGCTTGTGCGGCCCCCCGAGAGCGGCGAGCCCGCCGATCTGATCAGCGACCCACGGAGCGCGGCGGTCGCCGACCTCGGCAATGTCGCATACGAAGTGCTCCTCCAGCTTCTCTATCGACTCCTCAGCCGCGTGGACGAGAACGACGAGCAGATGAAGATCCTCTCGCAGGTCGCCGTTGGAATGATGTTCGACGTGATCGAACCACTCGGTGAAATCCTCACCACCTTGCCCGTCGGGCCCGAACATCCGGGCCGGACCGCTGGGCCGACCTTCGAGCTCTTCTACCAGCCTGACTACCTGCTCCCGCACCGGACCGCAGCCTGGCTCATCATGGCGGAGCACCTCAGCGACGCAGCTGATCTCGTAGAGGCTCAGGGCGAGTCCGAGCAGCGCCTTCATCCAGTGGCCGAGGCCCTCCGGCGACTCGCGGGTGTGCTTCGAGCAAACAGCCGCTAGGCGAGCCGATGAGCACGGGGCGCCTGGAGTCGTTCAGTGACGGTGTCCTCGCTGTCGCAATCACCTTGTTGTCCCTCGACCTGGCGGTGAACGGACCTGGGCATGGCACTCTCGCCAATCAGCTCAGCCAGCGGTGGCCGTCATTCGCCGCTTACGTCGTGAGCTTCTCGGTCATCGGAATCATCTGGATCAATCACCACTCGCTGTTCTCGAACCTCGAGAAGATCGATCGCGTTGCGCTGTTCCTGAATCTGCTCCTACTTCTCTTCGTGGTGGCGATCCCGTTCGCCACTGCCACTATGGCCGAGTATTTGCGCGCAGGGGGAAGCGACTCGCACTTGGCTGCCGCCATCTACGCCTTCGTGTCATTGGGTATGGGCCTCGCATTTGCCATGATGTTTCTGTGGTCCTCGAGTCATGGGCAGTTCCGAATCGCCCTCGATTCCAGGACTCGGAGGAGGGCCTTTGTGCGCTTCGGCGTCGGAAATCTGGCCTATCTGCTGGCAATGGGCCTGGCGTTTGTGAGCGCCTGGCTGACACTCGTGATCGTCGCGCTCGCTGCCGTCTACTACAGCTTTGAGCAAATAGCCGTAGCGAACTGAACGACCGAGTTGCCGGGGGGATTAGCCGAGCGAGCTGAGCAAGGTTCTGGTCAGCTGCCATATCGTCGGAGTTGTTCGGCGTTCGGACTTCCTCGACCGAGCGCATCGAGCGTCGCTCGGCGTGCTCGACCGTGTCACCGGCGGCCTGATGATGCGCATAGCTTGATGTTGGCGCTGCGCATCGGTGCCAGCCAGCTCCCACAAGACAACGGCTGAGGCTCCTATCTCGATGAGACTGTCCGTGGTCGCTTCCAGTTTGTGACCACGATGCAGTGACTTAGCGCAGCGGACCCCGTCAGGCAGCCTCAGCAACCTGGTCATTCTCACAGATTGCGTCGTCAACCCTGCCGAACTGGTCAGGTGAAAATAATGTGGCCTCCGGCTGCCTTCTCGTAGAACTCGCCTACGGTGATGATGTCCTGCACCTGGTCGATGAAGTCGTTCTTCTCCAACCCGAAGAGGTCGACCGACGCTTTGCAGGCATACATCCCGGCACCTGTATCGGCGATCATCTCAATGAACTCAGGGATGGAGGGGATGTCGAGCTTCTCCATCTTGTGGTTCATATAGTGGGTCATGGCTGTAGACACACCGGGGAGCCCGCCAGCCATGGTGGCCAGGTGCAGGCCAGGGTTGCCAACTGGTCGCGAGCTTGATGTGCTCGTTGCGTGCCTTGTGGATGGCGTCGAGCCCGAAGAAGGTGAAGAAGAGATTCGCCTCGATACCCTCCGCCCGCGCGCCGTTGGTCATGATCAGTCCCGGGTAGATCCCCTCGAGGGAACCCTTCGAGATAATGATCGAGACTTTTTCGATCGTATCGCTCATGGTCGCTCCTTTAGATGCAGCCGCGTGGCTTGGGGATGCCGGCGATCTTGGCGGCCACTTTCGCCGGTCCCTTGGGGAAGAGCTGGTAGAGCTCCTTGATCGAGACGCCCGAGGTCTTGCCCAGGACGCGGACTGTGGGACCCGTTCCCTTGGAGACGAACTCAGAGCGCATGAAGCGAATGACCTGCCAGTGTGCATCGGTGAGTTCGTCGATGCCCTCACGACGGGCCAGCTCGGGAACCATGTCCTCTGTCCACTGATCGGGTCGGACGAAGAAGCCCTCGTCGTTGAGCTCCACGTCAGTTGCGGCGATGGTCACGGTCGACATCGGTCAGTCCTTTCTTGATCCGACTGCTTCGGCGGGGATCTTTCCGGAGGAGGGCATGGCTGAGGCGATCCCAGGGACATCTCGTCCCGGGAGTAGGCCATGCCAGTAGAACCACTGGAACATGAGCTTCCCGAGGTGATTGAGCCGAGACTCCGCCAGCAAGGGCAGACCGACGCTGGTCGGGTAATGACCAGGGAGCGGTTCGGTGTCGTAGTTGAAGTCGATCAGCAGGGCTTTGTGGAAGCCGGTCTCGATGAAGCAGTTGGTGTGGCCGTCGAAGCTCGCGTCGAGTGGATCTCCCGCCAGGTAGCGGCGAATGTTCTCGACGAGCACCTCACCCTCGAAGTGGGTGACCGATCCTGCCTTCGAGGCCGGGACGTTGGTGGCGTCGCCGATCACGAAAACGTTCGGCGCAGCCTTGGATTGAAGGGTGCGCTCGTCCGTGGGGACGAAGTTCAACTCGTCACCGAGTCCCGGCGACCGGCCGACATAGGGAGCTCCTCCATGGAGTGGAACGACCACCGCCAGATCGAAGTCCACCGTGCGGTCGTCGTAGCCAATGAGGTGACCACCTGCCCCGTCGACCTCCCCCGTATTGAATTCGGTCACCAGATCGATGCCCTTCTCGGCCAGCATCCCGGCGAGTCGGGCGGACGCCACGGGTTTAGTGAAAGCACCGTCGAGCGGGGTGACGTAAGTCAACTGGATCTGATCGCGGATGCCATGCTCGTGGAAGTACCAGTCCGCCAGGAAGCAGAACTCGAGCGGGGCGACCGGACACTTGATGGGCATGTCCACCACGTTGATCGCCACTCGGCCACCCTCGAAGGCGGCCAGAGCCGTCGCCAGCGCGGTGGCTCCCTCGAGTGAATAAAAGGTGTGGACCTTGTCCATCCACCCGGCTCCCGTCAGGCCTTCCGTCTCCTCGGGGACGAGCACGGCGCCGGTCGCGACAACGAGGACGTCATAGCCGAGGGTTGTGCCGTTCGCGAGCGTGACGTGGTTGGCTTCGAGATCGACGCTGTCGATGACGCTCTTGACGTAGTCGATTCCCGAATGAAGTTGGCGACCCCTCGGTCGCACGATGTGGTCGGCGCTGGCAAGCCCGAATGGCACGAAGAGGAGACCAGGTTGGTAGATATGGCGGTCGTCCTGGTCGATGACGGTGATCTCTGCTTCAGTCTCGGAATAGAGACGCCGCAACCGGTTGGCGGTCAAGGTTCCACCCGTTCCGCCGCCCAGGATCACCACGCGATCTGCCATCACCTACAGTCAACGCCCCAGGGCGGCCTAGGTTCAGGGGTCAAAGGTCCCTCTCTCTAGTGACCATCCTCCTAATCCGCATATGAGCTGCAACTTCGTGGCTGGTGCTCATTCCTGGCCGTGCTGGGGCAGGCAGCGGGCAAGGAAGTCCGTCAGACGCGAGGTGTCTCTGACGATCGATACGCCCTCGACCCGGTCTTTCGTGATGTCGAGCGAAGGGCAGAACGCGTCATCGTCACCACAAAAGAAGTGCGGCGAGCCAAGGACGCCACGCCGCTGACCTTCGTGCCAGTCCGCTACCACGCCCGCGTGGTCTGACTCGTCTGGCATGACGACACCGAAATCGCGCGCCAAGTGCTCGAGCGTGGCGCGGTCCGAGATGTCCCGGCCGCATTCGAAGAGGGCGTCGCGAAGCGCGTAGCTCACACGCTCGCCAACCTCGAGGTCGGTCCGGTAGGCGCGGTTCGCCAAGGCGAGGGCATCGAGTGTCGAGCTGGGGAAACGGTCGATGTCGAAGTGGCGGAACAGATTCGGGGCGACCTGCTCTCGAAGCTTATTGGCGTGCTCCAGGGTGAGTAGCGGGTTGAGTGGCGCGCCGTTTGCCAACTCGAGCGGCCAGGCTCGGACCCAGATCGCCACATCCTTGCGGCCGCTCCGCACTCGTTCGGTGTGGATCGTCTGCAGTCCGACGTGGGCAAATGGGCACCAAACGTCGGCGAAGACCTCCATGACGGCGCCCGTCGTCGTGCTCATGCCGACATGCCTGCATTGCTGGCGCAGTTCACCGTTCAGGCCAACTTCGTGAACATCCGTTGGACCTCGTCGAGGGGATACCCCGACTCCGCCGCCTCCTCGGGGTTCTCCAGGCAGTAGGTCAGACCGCTGGCGATCAGCCGGAAGCCCGTCTGCTCGAGTGCCTTGATGGCCGCACTCAGTTGGGTCACGATGTCGCGACACTCACGCCCTTCCGCGAGCATCGTCTCCACGGCCTGCACCTGTCCAGCAGCGCGCTTGAGCCGCAAGCGAAGATCTTCGACCACGTTGTCGGGAAGTTGCATCGTCATTCCTCCTCTTTTCTCGTCGGTGAGATCTTCAGCTCGTCTGAGTCCGCTCAGTGGGAGAACTTCACCTTGGGCAGGATCCGTCCGAGCCACTTCGGCTGGTGCCAGGCCTTGTGCCCGCCCAACCGCAACGCGACCGGCAGCACCACCAGACGCACCACCAGGGCGTCGAGCGCGACGGCAATTGCCAGAATCACGCCCATCTCCTTCGGGGCCAGGGGTCCCGAGAGCGCGAAGGTCAAGAACACGGCGATCATGACCGCGGCGGCCGAGAGCACGACCCGTCCCGACGTGCGCATCGATCCGACCATGGCGTGCTCGGGATCGGGATGGGTTTCATAGCGTTCTTTTGCCGCGGAGAGCATGAACAGGGTGTAGTCCATGGCCACACCGAAGACCATGGCGCCGAAGAACAGAGGCGCCCAGGCGTCGATGAAACCTTGAGGCTGGAAACCGAGCAATCCTGACAGGTAGCCGTTTTGGAAGATGAGGCGCCCGATGCCGAAGGCACCGGCCACCGACAAGGCCGTCATCAGCACGCCGAGGAAGGCGATAAGGGGAGCTCCGAGGGCGATCAGGAGCAAAATGAACCCGAGGATGCCCAGAGTGGCGAGGACGAGGGGCGTGTACGACGCCAGCGTCTGCTGGAGGTCGTGGTTCTCGGCCGCCGCACCGCCGATCATCGTCCCGAGGGGCAGCACCTGGCGGAGCTGGTCGATGGTGGCACCGGTCGCGGTTGTCGAGGGTCCGGTGCTCGGGATCACCTGGTCCAGGGTCCACCCGGCCCTGGTCGGTCCGGGCACGACACCAGCTACGCCCGACGCGTGGGCCAGTGTGGCGAGGGCACGGGTCTGGTCGCCTTGGGGGACAACAACCTGGAGGGTGCCCGGTGCACCGGGGCCGAACGCACTGGTCACCTGGTCATAGCCGACTCGGGCATTGGCGCTTGGCGGCACGATGGTGATCGAGGGCATGTTGGTCCGCATGCCGATGATCGGCGCGGCCGCCAGCAGGAGTAAGACCACAGCCGCCCCGCCTGCCGAAAACGGGTGTCGCCACAAGAAGGTGCCCCAGCGGTGCAGGAGCCGGTCGAGCGAGCCTTGACCCTCGGGCCGAGGGCCTCGACGCAGCCGGATCGTGCCCTTGTTGATGTTGGTCCCGAGCCTGCCGAGCACGGCGGGCAGGAGTGTGAGGGTCGCCGCCAATACGGCGACGACGGAGAGCATGATGCCGAAGGCCATCGAGCGGAAGGCCGGGCTCGGCACGATCATGATGGCGGCGAGCGATGCGAGCACCGTCAGCGCGCTGAACGCGACCGCCTTGCCAGCAGTGTCCACCGTTTCAGCGACCGACGCAGCGATTGCCTCATGGTCTCCCGGCCCGGCGCCTCGGCGCTTGAGCGCGGAACGAAAGCGCATGACCAGGAAGAGGGCGTAATCGATGCCCAGAGCGAGGGCGAACATCAGCGCGAAGTTGAGGGCCCAGATGGAGACGGGCATGAACTTGGTGGTGATGACCAGGGCGCCCGCAGCCACGAGGAGGCCCGCCATGGTCAGGAGCAAGGGGAGGCCGGCGGCGACCAGGCTGCCGAAAGCGATGACCAAGATGATGATCGTCACCGGCCACGACAGCATCTCGGACCGCAACATGGCCGAGCGGTTCGCGGTGTTGAAGTTGGCCCAAAGGGCGCTGTCGCCGGTCAGGGTCACGCTGACGCCGGATGAGGACAGTGCGGCCAGCTTCGGTTCCATCGAGTCGGCCGCCTGCACCATGTTGTTCGAGTTCGCAGCCGATCCAGCGGTGATGACCGCCGTCCGGCCGTCTCGCGACAACGAGATCCCGGATTGGGGCGGCACGACGGTGGACACTCGGGAATCGCTGCGAAGCACGTCGGTAGCCTTTACGACAGCGGCCTGGGCGCTGGGATCCGACGCGATCGGACCGTGATGATCGACGATGACGACCTGCAAAGCGGTGGCGCCGAGCCCCGAGAAGTCCTTTTCGATGATGGCCCGGGCCGCGACGGACTGGCTGTTCGATGCTTGCCATCCTGCGCCGGCGAGCGCGTTCTCCACGTGGACGGCGAAGACGCCGAAGACGAGGAGGACCAAAACCCATGCGATGACCACTCTGCGGAAATGGGTGGCAGCCCACCCGCCGAGTCGCGCGAAGGGTCCCCGACGGCTCATGCGCAGCAGGTCAGCGTCTCCACCAACGCTGGGCGCGATCCCGCTGGTCCGGTCCGTCAACGCTGTTCCCGCTAATACCTGCGGTCGGTCGAGACTGGTTCCTGGGCTCGCTGCCATGGGTCTGTCCTTTGATCGGGCCGGCAGCCGTACCTCAGGATGTCTGCCTTGGATACCCCGGGGGGTATGTCCGACTGTACACGATACCCCAGGGGGTATCAATCTCGATCCGGGTTCGTCGAGCGCTTTGGTGGGCTCCGAGCTCTGTCGCTGGGCTTGACATCGCCGATCGGTTAGTGCTTACTAACCGTTAGTGGCGACTGACCAAGATGACCTCGTCTGGGGCGCGTTTGGAGACCGGACGCGGCGAGCGATCGTTTTGCGGCTGAGCGAAGGTCCGATGCCCGTGGGTCAACTCGCCAGCGATCTGCCCGTGAGTCGATCCGCGGTCTCCCAGCACCTCAGGGTCTTGAAGGACGCCGGTCTCGTTGCCGAGCGTGCAGCAGGGACGCGCAGGATCTACCACCTCAACGAGGCTGCGGTGCTCGCGCCTGCGCGATCAACTCGACACCTTCTGGAATCGGGCGCTGAGCGCATACGGAGACGTCGTCGATCAATCGCAGGAGGAAGAGACATGAACGTGCCCGACGAAATCGCTGTGCGCCGCCACGTCGTCGTGGACGTATCGATCGAGCGTGCCTTCGCCGCGTTCGTCGAGCGTTTCGGTGACTTCAAGCCGCCCGAGCACAACCTGCTCGGCACTGAGATAACGGAGACGCGATTCGAGGCGAAGGTTGGTGGACACATCTTCGACCGCGCAGCCGATGGAAGCGAGTGCCGATGGGCTCGTGTCCTCGTGTACGAACCGCCCGATCGGGTCGTCTTCAGCTGGGATATCAGCCCTCAGTGGCAGCTCGAGGCAGACGAGAACAAAGCCAGCGAGGTCGAGGTCCGTTTTATCGCCGAGGCGCCAGAACGGACTCGCCTGGAACTCGAACACCGTCATCTCGATCGTCATGGACCGGGCTGGGAATCGCTCCGCGACGGCGTCGACAGTGGTGGGGGATGGCAGCTCTATCTGAATCGCTATGAGGACCTCGTCGCTGGGGTCCGCTAGCAAGCTAGGTATCCCCGATCACTGGGATGCCGGTCGGCAGCTGATATGTCAGGCCAACCGCTCTGAGCTTCTCGCTTGTAAGAATGCCAACGGACGGCGCCCGGAATATTTCGGGCGCCGTCCGTTCCACGTGGATTGGCTAGAAGGCGACGATGCCCTCGCCGCCTACCGCACCCGGCACCGCGACCGAGCCAATCTCGGCGAGAGCGCCGTTGCCGCCAATGTGGAACTCGTCGACGATTCCGTTTCCGCCGGTCTGCACGTAGAGGTACTGCCCACCGATGGATGCCGAGGCGTCAACGGAACCTGAATCGGTCGTCGTCTGCCCGGCCAAGGCAAGGGTGCCGCCGGGCGAGTCCGAGTACTGGCTCTCCGAGGCGCTCCCCGCGTTGGATGCGTAGAAGAAACCCTGCGCCGGAGCGACCCAACACGTCGCTGACTGACCGGTACCGACCGTGGCAATGGGTGTCACTGTGCCGCCCGGGTTGAGGGAGAAGCTGGCCAACACGTTGGTGCCGGCCTCGGCGATGACGAGGTGTCCCGCCGCGTCGAAGGAAACCGCAAAAGGCACGGCACCGGGCTCGGAGTTCACGACCGGTGCCGCAGAAAGCAGTCCGAAGCGCCCGACCCCGAAAACGTCAATGTCGCTGCCATTTGCCTTGGTCGTTACGATCAGCTTCGAGCCATCGGGCGAGAAGGCAACCTGACCAGGTGTGTTCGTGAATTGGGGCGTTGCCGTCGGGTTCAGACCCAGGGCCCGATTCGATCCCGGAATGGGGAAGAGATGCCCGAAGAAGTTGACGTAGCCCTGGACAGATCCACCGTTCTCCGCGTTGAGGACGTAGACGAGACTGCCGTAAACTGCCACACTCACCGGGAAGGTGCCGCCTGAAGCGACCACTTGGCGAAGCGCGAGGTGGTCCCGCTGGACCGAAAAGACCGACACGGTATTGCTGCCCGCGTTGACGGCATAGAGGTCAGCGCTGCGCTGATCGTAGGTGAGCGAACTCTGGGAGGCCAGGTGATCGACGACGGAGCCGCTCAACTGACCGCCCAGTCCTCCCGTGTTGTAGGTCCCTTCTGGCGTGAGAGTGCCGTTGTAGGCGCGGTCGTATGCAACGACCTGGTTGCCAGCCGTGTTGTCGGTCTGCACGAAGACCACGTGATCGGCGCCGCCGAAAGAGGACTGTTCAGGCGGATCCGCGCCGGCGACGACGGGGGCTACGAGGGTTGAGAGGCCCAAGATCGCTCCAGCACCTACGACAAGGCGGGTGAATCTCTTCATTGGATCTCCTCTACGTTCTGACGGGTACGTCACCGTGCACAGTCCTTGCATCGACATGTCGCGTTACGTTGCCGTCGGCCGGGCGTCCTCCCGTCCGTAACAGCTTGGGGTCAAGTCGGTACGAGAGGGATGTGCCCCGACTCAGGTGTCTCGGTTGATGCACGGGGTGCGATTGCACCGAGCGCCGCTTGTGCGCGTCGTGTCGTTTGAGCCGTCGGGGCCTACGATGCAATGCGTGGACGCCGACATCGAGTTGCTCGCGCGATTGCGCGATGGTGACGAAGGGGCGTTCGTCGCGCTGGTGGCGCGCTACCAGCAGCCCATGCTCCGCTTGGCCCGGACCTATGTTCCCAGTCGCGCCGTCGCCGAGGAAGCAGTGCAGGACACATGGATGGGTGTGGTCAAGGGTATCGAGCGCTTCGAAGGGCGCGCTGCGTTCAAGACGTGGCTCTTTCGAATCCTCATCAACCGGGCGCGCTCGGCCGGCACCAAAGAACAGCGTCACGCAACGGTCGAGGCCCATCATGTGGTCGATCCGATCCGCTTCGACGCCAATGGGCAGTGGGCGGATCCCGTCGAACGATGGACTGAGGACAGCGAGGATCGCCTCGAAGCGGCGACGTGGGCGCCCACCCTTCAGGTAGGCCTCGAAGACCTACCGGCGCGCCAACGTCAAGTCGTCGTGCTGCGCGACATGGAAGGGCTGTCGAGCGATGAGGTGTGTGATCTTCTCGAAATCAGTCCCGGCAATCAACGGCTCCTGTTGCATCGGGGTCGAGCTCGCTTGCGCGAGACCCTCGAAGCTCACATAGCGAAAGCCTGAATCATGCTCTCATTGCGACGCAAAGATATTGTGTGCCAAGAGGCGGTCGAGCTCGTGACCGACTACTTGGAGGACACGCTCTCGCGCCGGAGCCGACGACGCTTCGAGGCGCATCTTCGAGCCTGCCCCAACTGCTCCGCCTACCTGGACCAGATCAAGATGACCATCGAGCTGACAGGCACGATCGAACCAGAAGATCTGACGCCTGAGGCCACGGCGGACTTGACCGAACTGTACCGGCGCTGGCGATCCGAAGAAGACGGCGGCAACCGGCCGTGAGGCCACCGTTGCGTGGCCCAATGTGCGCCAGTTGTGCTGCCCCCTGCACCGCCCCGGGGGGCGGTCGCTCCTTCCCTATGCGCTGCGGAGCTCAGGACGAAGGGACGCTCCGACTTGATCGGCGAGGGCGACTGCGACCACTCGCGGTTGGAGTGGCACCTCATAACCGGGAGTGGGAGTGAGGACGAAGCGCCCCAAGATTCGACCGCGGTGCTGAACAAGAAGCTCCATCTCGGGTCCGGGGAGGCCCATCCGATCTACGTCCCAGATCCGGCCACCGAGCAGCACATGGCCGTCGTGTTCGAGGCGCATCATCGGGCGGGCCCTCGGGTCTAGATCTGTTTCGGCAGCATCTCGCGGGCACCATTTGCGGTGATGCTGATGGTGGCCGAAATGACCGGAAGCCTTTCGATCCTCACACCAGCCCTAGTCGGAGTGGGTTTGGCCTGGCTGATCGTGCACCACTTCGACGGCTCCATCTACCGGAGCCAGATCCGCACCCGGGCCGACACCGAAGCACGGCGGCTCACCGCGGGACTCCCTTGTTGGCGACGATCCCGACGGCACACGCTGCGGCGAGCCCTCGGGTCGTTCTGCCGACCACGACGACAGTGCGCGAGGCCATCGAACTCATCCGGGCGGCCGGTGTCAGCGGCGCACCAGTGGTCGACGCGCTCGGACGGTTCGAGGGCACCGTTGGACTGACCGCACTCACCGGTCACAGCCGTCTTGATGTCAGCGTTGGAGATGTGGCCGATGCGGGCGCACCAACGGTAACGGCGGACAGCCGACTCGACACTGCGCTCGAATCCATCACCTCCGCCGACTCGTCCTGGGTCCCCGTTGTCGACGACGACAGGCGCGTGGCCGGCACCCTGTCGATCTCCGACCTCGTTGCGGCCTATCGACGGGAATTGCTGGCTTCGGCTCAGCGCGTCAGTGCGCCGGGCGCTTCGAGTGGAGCCTTCGAACTCGCGATCGCTGAGAGGTCGGGCCTGGCGGGCCAGGCGCTGCGAACCGCCGACCTTCCCGACGGCACGCTGGTTACCTCCATTGCTCGCAACGGGGGAGATCCTTGTCCCGAGCGGAGATGTGGTGCTCAGAGCCGGTGACCGGCTCTCGCTCCTGGGATAGAGCGCAACGACGGTGGCCCGAGCATCGATTGGCCAGAAACGCATCGTACGGTGCCGGCTGTCTGGGCGATGACCACATCGCCGCCTCGTGACACCCCCCATCGCCGACCTGGGCGTTTTGAGGAAGAGACCGCATGCGCTGGGCTCGGGTTCAAACCCCTAATGATTACATTCGTACTGAAACGGGCATAGCAGGACCGATGCTCGAGGTGCGCCGTCCTTACGCGCGGATCCACCGGTTCTGACGGCTCGTTGGTTGGACGGGTGAGCGCGGTGGCGATGCCATGTACACAAGATCGAGCTGCCTGCCGATGTAGCGAGTTGCTCGTCCGCGCGCCGTTTCGTGCAAGAAGCCCTCGCACCGGCAAGCGAGGACCTCCGCGCCAATGCGTCGCTTCTCGTCTCTGAGGTCGTTGCCAACGCGGTGCTGCATGCCTGCGGCCCGCTGACGGTCGAAGTTCTGCAGAAGGGCGGCGCATATCAGGATTGCCGTCAGTGACGGAAGCAGGACGCCACCGGCCGAAAAGGGCTATCGGACAGATGATGCCACTGGCCGTGGCGTGCAGCTGTTGGAGTGCCTTGCGGCCGCATGGGGATGCAAACGGACCGGCACGGGCAAGGTCGTCTGGTTTGACGTGCCGGTGCCGTTGGATGATGCGTCGCCACCTGGCACCGAGCGAAGATCCTACGAGGATCCCTACCCGAACGGGACCCCAATCGCACTCCTCGACTCGCCGATTCAAGAGATGATCCGGACGGCCGCGCACTACGACGCGCTCTACCGTGAGTTCCGTCTGATCCTCGAACTAGATTCCTCACACTTCCAAGCAGTGCCGGGCCGGTTGCTGAGCCTGATCGACGGACTGGGAACGTCCTTCTTGGGCGTGGGGCGCGCTGTGGAAGAAACATGGGAAGTGGCCGTCGAGGAGAGGCGAGATGCAGTCGACCTGCATTTCCGGTTTCCGCCAGAAGCCGCCCCCGCCGTCCTGCGATACAACCAGCTCTTGGACGAAGCTGACGACTACTGCCGGCGGATCGAGCTCTTGACCATCGCACCAACAGCGGAGGCCGTGGCCGTCCGAGGATGGGCGTTCGGGCAGATCGTGTCTCAGTGCCGAGGCGAAGCGCCCACGCCCTGGTCTCGGTGGACCCACTAGCCAGAGGCTGATGCCAGTCGCGCAGCGTCCTTCCTCCCCATCTCGCGACGTTCTGCTTCGAACCACGTAGAGGTCGCTTGTACGAGACTGCCCGCGAGGAGCGCGGAAAAGCCCTCAGCCGCGAGGCGGGTGTTCGTAACCTTCACGCCTGCCTGGCGCCCGGTTGCCGCTCGGCCAGTTCGCGGAATTCATCGGGTACTCGGTCCGCGGCGGAGAAGGCAGCCGTCGCGTAACCAACGGCAGTGCGACCGAACTTGCTCCGGATTGCGTCGATGGATCGGTCCACTCCCCACCGGGAGGCTTCGATCATGGATTTGTGTCGGGGGCCCGTGCTTCGCCGCCAATCTGGGGAATCGAGAGGTAGTTCGAGCTGCAGGGAATGGTCAGGGCGCAAGTGTGAGACCGACACCGCGATGAGCGTTATTTCACGTTCCCATTCGTTCTCGAGGATGGCTGAGTGGGCGAGGCTTTCAGCCACCTCGGTCAGCGTCAAAGTGGTCGAGACTGCAGCGGCCAACGTGATCGACCGGGTGACGGAGCGCATGTGGGAGAAGCGGACCCGTACGGTCACTGTCTGACCGGCCAGGGTCGCCTTTCGAAGGCGTCCGGCAACTCTGTCAGCCAGATAGCCGAGCGTCTCTCGGATGAGCTCAGGAGTTGCATCCCGCCTTCCGAGAGCGGCCTGCGCACCCATGGACTTCGGCTGGGAAGGCGCTGCCACGGCACGCTCATCGAGGTTGGCCGAGAGGGCGGCCAGCTTGGCCCCGGCTGCCTGGCCGAGCAAGCGCCCAAGGATCGGACTGCCGGCCTTGGCCAATTGTCCGATGGTGTAGATCCCGTGCTCGTGGAGGCGCCGTTCCGTCGTTGGTCCGACGCCCCATATCAGGCCAATGGGCAGAGGGTCAAGGAAGTCGCGCTCATCGCCCGGAGCCACAACGACGAGGCCGTCAGGCTTGGCCACCTGTGACGCCACCTTGGCGAGGTGCTTCGTGCGGGCCACGCCAACCGACAGCGGGAGACCGATCTCGTCGCGTACGCGTCGGCGAATGGCCGCGGCTATCTCGGTCGGTGCTCCGAAGAGATGGACGGCGCCGGCGACATCGAGAAATGCCTCATCGATCGACACCCGCTCGACCCGAGGGGTGAAGTCGTGAAAGACAGACACGACATCGTCGCCAAACTGTTGGTAGCGGCCGAACTCGCCGCCGACGAAGAGGAGATCACCGCAAAGCTGGCGGGCCTTCCACCCTGGCATGCCGCCGCGGACGCCGTAGCTCCTGGCTTCGTACGATGCCGCCAGCACTACACTGCCCCCCACGGCGATCGGCCGGTTCCGCAGCGAGGGATCCAACAGCTGCTCAACCGATGCGTAGAAGGCATCGAGATCAGCATGCAGGATCGTCGCTCGCCCGACTGGCTGAAGCTCCACACCATCGCAATTTAGCGAACATATGTTCGCTTGCCAGGGGGGCGACAGAACCCGGACGTCTCTGCGCCTGCAGGCTGGTCACTTGATTCGGGCTTGCATCCCTATTGCAACTACGCCCCGTTCATTCCCTGGCGCCGTCGAAACGGCACCGCGATGAGATCCGTTCACTGCACGTCGAGTGGGCCTGACGGGGAGTCCAAATGTGGCGAGGCTCCCAATCGCCGCCGTTGGTACCGTGACACCAAGGAGGTCTCGGTCATGACCACCGCGGTGATCGGAACCGGAGGGATCGGATCGGCTGTCGCCCGCATGCTGGCCTCAGGAGGCGAGACTCTGCGGCTCTCGAGCGCCGACAAGCAATCGGCACAAATGCTTGCTGAAGCGATCGGCCCAGCTGCGATCGTCGCCCTCGACAACCGCGACGCGTTGCAAGATGCAGATACGATCGTCCTCGCGCTGCGTTTTCCCGTGCTGAAGGGAGTCATCGACGAAATAGGCGACCCACTCGCCAACAAGGTCGTGGTCGTCCCGAGCAACCCGCTCAGCGTCGACGCACAAGGCAACGTGTCGCATCTGTTGCCGAAAGGGCAATCCTCGGGCCAGGTCTTGGCCGGGTGGTTGCCCACGGGGGCGCGGCTGGCGATGGCATTTGGAACCCTCTCGGCGGATCTCTTCGAGTCCTCGAGCAACCGGACACCGGAGCCTGCGGTCCTCTTCTATGCGACCGACAACGAGCGCGCAGGCACAGAAGTCGAGTGGTTGATCCGAACGGCCGGATTCGAGCCGGTGAAGGCCGGCGGCATCGAACAGTCGGCTCGACTCGAGGTGGGCGGCGACCTTCACGATCTCGTGGTCGGCCCAGCAGAGGCGCGATCATTGGTCAGTGGGACCTGATCGCTTGGTCGCCCGGCCGGCGCAGGCAGCGGTAGTTGCTCCACGTCGCTTCCTTGCGATCCGCACATCGACGGCGGAGTCGTGACGAGGTTCGCAGCTGCGGGACTCGGACTGCAGTATGGGACTGTGCGCCTCGCACGAGTCGACCCTGGTTGGTCCACGATCGCGCGGGAACTTGCCGAAGAAATCACGAAGGCGTTGACAATCGTTACCTGTGCTGTTGAGCACATCAGTTCCACTGCCGTTCCAGGGCTTCTGGCGAAGCCGATCATCGATCTGGCTGTCGGGGTCGATCCAGGTGCCCACGTCGCCGACGTCGCCGGACCCATGTCTCGACTCGGATGGGTCTACCGCGGTGATGCCGGCGAGGAAGGTGGGTGGGTGTTCGTCCTCGAAGACGAGCCCTGGCACCGTGTCGCCCATGCACACGGCGTTGAGTTCGGCGGCCGACAGTGGATCCGGTACCTGGCGTTCCGAGAGGTGTTGTGCACCGACACCTTCGCCGCGCCAGGCCTATGAAGCGGCCAAGGTGTTGGCCGCGGAGCAGAATCCTGACGGTCGGCACGCGTACACCGCAGGCAAGGACGCCACCGTGGCACGTTTGCTTGCCGGACATACGTAAGTGTTGTCGCCGAGCCTCGTGTGTCCGCGCCATGCCCGGGCCGAAACCGGAACCTGGCGAAAGCTGCCCTTCGAATCAGTCGGAAGAACGTAAATTGGCATCTCCTTTGCATGGTGGAGGCAGAGCTGTGGCAGGGAACTGGGAAGACATCTACGAGACCGACCGACTTCGACTTCGCCCCCTAGCCATGAGCGATGGGGAAGCGCTTCACTCCCTTCAGTGCGATGGCGAGATGATGAAGTACTTCGGCGGACCGTACCGGCGGGAACAGACGGACACATGGCTCGAATGGCACGTGGCGATGTGGGAGCAAGAGGGTTTCAGCCACTGGGCGGCAGAGCTGAAGGATGGTAAAGTCTTCGTCGGCTGGATCGGCCTGACCAAAGTGCGGGAGCCCGAGGGGCTACTGCCCGCGGTCGAGGTGGGTTGGTTCGTCGACCGAAGGTACTGGGGTAACGGGCTGGCCACCGAAGGTGCCCGACGCTCACTGGTTTTTGGGTTCGAGGATCTCGGTCTTGACCGAATTGTTGCGAGGTACGACCCGGAGAACCACGCGTCGGGGAAGGTCATGGAAAAAATCGGCATGCGCCACGTGGGTGACCTGCCTCGGGACGACGGGGAAGGTCTCTCTCGGATCTATGAGATTCGAGCAGATGAAGTCATCTGAACCCGAATATGACGGGCAGGTCTCGCGTCATGTCGGCGCCAATTCCGTCACGACTTCGGCAAGGGTCTCCTCGCGAACCGGGTACGGAGTGTAGAAGGCCACCCGATCGACCTTGCCGCCGAATCGGTTCGCGATGTCGCGGGCCACCTCCTTTGGGGATCCGACGGCGGAGAGGGTCTCGAGCATGCGGTCGTCGATCAGGGTGGGCATGGCGTCCCAGCGACCCGACTTTGACAGCCCGTTGAGCTCGGGCTGGAGGTCACCCCACCCCTCGGATTCGAGCACCGAGCGATATGCAGGCGTCGAGGCATAAAAAGAGAGCAGCCACCGGCCGGCGACACGGGCGGTCTCCATCTCCTCCTCCGTCCGGCCACAACACACGATGACCTGGCCGGTGACGACGAGTGTCGAGCGGTCCCGGCTTCCGCGGGCCAGTCCTTCGTCAATGGCAGGAACGCTGCGAGAGGCGAAATGGCGCGCAGTGTTGAACGGCATCACGAGCACCCCGTCGGCAATTTCGGAAGCCAGCCGGAGCATCTGGGGTCCCAACCCGCCCAGCGCGATGGGTGGTGGGCCAAAGGGATTTGGACCGGGGTTGAACATCGGGGGCATCAGCGTGTGCGACGTGAACTCACCACGGAAATCCAGCTTCTCGCCGTTCTCCCAGGAGCCGAAGATGGCACGCAGCGCTCCGACCAGTTCCCGCATGCGGGCAATGGGACGATCGAAGGAGGCGCCGTAGCGCTTCTCGACCTGTGCCCTGATCTGAGATCCCAGCCCGAGGCTGAACCGCCCTTGGCTCAAGACCTGAAGGTCGTAGGCCTGATGCGCCAGCTGGACCGGATTGCGCGGAAAGGCGATGGCGACATTGGTGGCGAGCTCGAGGGTCGAGGTGGCTCCCGAGGCAAGGATCAGCGGCGTGAACACGTCGTGGGGCCCTTCGAAGGTGAAGGCGCCATCGACTCCAATTTGCTCGAGCCGGCGGGCACGCAAGGGAGCATCGGCGAGCCCGGTCAGCATCGTGTCGATCTTCAATATGGTCTCCACGCCGGCACGGGCGTGGACGCTACCGAGAATGCCCGAGGGCCGACAACGCCAGCCGGCGATGCCCCAACGACGGTGGCCTCACCATTCCGGGCTGATTCAGGGCCGCCGCCCCCGCGACGCGGCGGTCGGCCCGCTGGGTCCGGTGGAATGTCGCCGATCAGAAGTCGGCCCGGAGCGCGGCAGCCGTGTTGGGATTCGACCCCTGGTCGATACTGCTCGTTCCGTAGTCCCAGAAGGTTGCCTCGAACACGTTGTGAGTCGCGATCCATTGACTCATGTCGTTGACGAAGGCGGCGTCGTCGCCCCCACACACCTGGGACGAGCCGGTGACAGCCTGGCCGCTTCTGCTGCAGGTGCCCCAACCGAGACCCCATTCGGGGAAGACCATCGGCTTGCCGTGGAGCGCCGAGAACAATGCCAGCCAGTTGAGGCCGTACGGCTGTGTCTCCATGTTCTGGAATTCCGCAGGCATGCCGGGGTAGGTCCCATACTCGGTGTCGTACACATCGAGGCCGACATAACTCACATAGGCGTCACCGGGGTAGTAGTTGGCGAGATCCCCGACACCGAGGTCCCCGCGCGTGGGGTTCCATTCGAATCTGAAGTTTGCGCCCGGCACCGAGCGCATCGCGGTGACGATCTGCTGCCAGTAACCGACGAAGGCGGAGGCCTGCCCGTTGGCAGCCCAGGGGAACCAGCCACCATTGAACTCCCAGCCGATGCGGATGATGGAGCTCCCTTGCCCGTCGGCAACAAGTGCATTGGCCAGGGTGGAGAAGTAGCCGTTGTACGCACCGGTGGCGCCGGTGGCAAGGGATGCCCCTGAGTCGGGCAGCATCGGGACGCCCCAGATCATGCTGTAGCCCGTCCCGGCCCATTGGGAGACCAGCTGCGAGGGGTCGTCGATCGTGGACCACGATGATCCGCTCAAGAAGTCCATGGCGAAATGGGGGCGGTTTCCCACGGTCGCTGCGAAATCGGAGGCCGCTGGCAGATTTTCGCCACCTCCGTAAACCCCGAGCACGGACCCCGATGCAAGGGTGTGGGGCACACTGCCCGGAGAGATGTAAGCGACGGCTGATCCGTAGTAGGCCGCCGAGCCGAATGTGAACACGCCACCGTCGGCGGCGACGAGCCAGTAGCCGCCCGCCGAAGGGGCAGATGCCATGCTCACGACGGGCTGGTTGAGGTGGATGGCGCCGGTCGAGCCCAAAAACTTTGCGTCGCCGTAGCTGAAGATTCCCCCGTCCGAGGCGACGAGCCAATAGCCGTGTCCCGAGGGTGTGGCCCCCATTCCCACGACGGGCTGGTTGAGATGAATGGCGCCGGTCGAGCCCCAGAAGGTCGCGTCGCCGTAGCTGAAGATGCCCCCGTCTGATGCGACCAGCCAGTAACCGTGCCCCGAGGGTGTCGGAGCCATGCTGACGACGGGTTTATTGAGATGAATGGCGCCGGTTGAGCCCCAGAAGGTCGCGTCGCCGTAGTTGAAGATGCCGCCATCGGAAGCGACGAGCCAGTAGCCCTGCCCCGATGGCGTGGCCGCCATGCTCACGATCGGCTTGTTGAGGTGGATGGAGCCCGCGGACCCATGGAAGCCCGCGTCGCCGTAGCTGAAGATCCCTCCGTCTGATGAAACGAGCCAGTACCCGTTACCCGACGGCGTGGCCGCCATGCCCACGATCGGCGCGTTGAGCGTCTGACCACTCATCCCCCCGTAGTAGCGCGCGTCGCCGAACGCGTAGACACCACCGGTTGAGCTCGCGACCCAATATCCGCCACCGTCGGGAGTGGCAACCAGCGCAACGGCACGCGTCGCGGGAGCCGACGCTCCCGCTCGGGACGGAGGACTGACTGCCAACGACACGACCGACGCGACGAGCACGACGAGGGCGGCGAATGGAGCCGACACACGACGCGCGGGGCGCCGAACCAAAACCAAACTGGAACCCTGCCCATACGGCCGGGGCGTCGAAACGCCGAGAGACAGCGGTCCCGTCGAGTCCGAGGCATGGTCGACCACGCCCCCTGACGGTGCTACCGGTCCACGTGCACGCACGAGTCTTCCCAGAAGATGCATCCGGTCCCCCTCAATAGATCTGTCGGGCGTCTTCCACTGCTTCTGAGAGTCAGGATTCATCAACAGAGTGACAAATGCAGTTGCGGGACGATTGCAAGTTGGTTGAAGTCGACTTCCACCTGGTTGACAGGGCCTTCTATCAGGGAATCCCTGGACTCGGTGCGGTTGGACTGGCCAAGCGTGCTGGTCAATTCCTCGTGGATCACGGAGCCCGAAACGCCGAGACCATACCCCGTTCGACGCCATCGCTCCACCGCCGAAGCGCCACGAAGCCGAATTCGCCAAAGTTGACGTGCCGGTCCATCCAGCGTCCCGCAGTAAGGGCTGTCAACGCCACGTTCCTGCCATGCTCGACATGCTCGGTAGCGCCCTCGCCAGGTAGTTTTCGGGCTGTCCGTGACCAAGTCGTTGCAGCTCACAAGCCGGTAGTTTGAGTAGGTAGTGCGACGAGGCTGCCGCAACCGAAACGTTGGCGATCAAGGGGCAGCTCGCACGATGAGCAATCCGCATTTCCACCCTTGCCTCAGGAGTGAGGCCTTTGACGACGGAACCGTGGTCTACGAGATGTACCTCGTCGGATGAGCCCATCGCGTGAGAGCGTAGAAAAACCGGAAAATCCACTGCCGGACCGGAAAGTCGCGATCATTACCGGTGGCTCCCAGGGAATTGGCGCGGCGCTGGTCTCGAGGTTCCGTCGAGAGGGGTATGCCGTTGTTGCATCCTCACGGTCAATCGCCGCTGCCGATGAGGACGACTACCTCACGGTGAGTGGCGACATCGCCGAAGCTCGGACCGCTCGGAACGTGGTGGAGCAGACTCTCAGTCGGTTCGCACGGATCGACTGCCTGGTCAACGACGCGGGGGTGTTCATCGGCAAACCCTTCACGGACTACACCAGCGACGACTACGTCTTGATCACCTCGGTGAACCTCACGGGGTTCTTCCACCTGACCCAACTCGTCATTGGTCAGATGGTCACCCAGGGCGGCGGCCACGTGGTCAATGTCAGCACCAGCCTCGTGGACCACCCTGACAGCAAGACGCCCGCTGCGCTGCCTGCCCTCACCAAGGGTGGTCTGGCCGCCGTCACACGCTCGCTGGCCATCGAGTACGCCTCACGTGGGGTTCGGGTGAATGCTGTTTCTCTCGGTGTGATCAGGACAAGGGACGACCCGGCCTCCTATGCCGGTATGGCCGAGCGCCACCCACTTGGCCGGTTGGGCGAGGTTGGCGACGTGGCCGACGGCGTTCTTTACCTCGAACAGGCGACATTTGTCACCGGAGAGACGCTGCACATTGATGGCGGTCAAGCGGCAGGATCTTGAACCGTGTGCACAGGCCGTGTGACGTAGAGACACCCCGACGTCACTGACCCGGCGCCGGGCGGAGGACCCACATGCGTGGGTACCGGGTCCAAGAGGGAGCTCCGCGCCTGTCAATCAGAGAACGGTTCGTTAAGGTCTGGCTCGAGCAAGGGGTATCCGCATGGCCCACACGATCCGTCATCTCACTGGGGCAGCCAAGCCTGGCGAGCCCAATGATCGGGGTCCCGCACCTGCAGGTCCACCGCCGCCCCGTTGGCGCGTGTGGCTGCTGCCCATCGGGATCTTCATCACATTGCTCCTGTTCTTGATTCCGCATATGTCGAGCACGACCACGAAGAACTTTTCCTATTCGAAGTTCTTGTCCCAAGTCACCTCGGGCGACGTCCGTACCGCGTCGGTCAATCCCGGCGGTGCCATCACCGGCACGTTGAAAGGCGGAGACGACTACACGACTCAGATCCCAACGGCCATCGACGACACCCAGCTGGCGCCGACGCTGAAGGCCCATGACGTCGACGTCACCGGCGTGGGAGCGGGTTCCGCGCTTCTCGTTGATCTGCTGTCATTCCTCCCCTTCCTGCTCTTCATCGCCTTCTTCATCTGGATCGGGCGCAGGAGCGCAAAGCAGTTGGCCGGGGGGATCATGGGCTTCGGGGGTTCCAAGGCCAAGGTGTACGACGAGGACAAGCCCACGACCCGCTTCGCCGACGTCGCCGGCTACGAGGGATCCAAGCGAGAGGTCGCCGAAGTCGTCGACTTTTTGAGCCATCCCGAGCGCTACGCCCGGGCAGGCGCCGTCGGGCCCAGAGGCGTGCTCATGGTCGGTCCACCCGGAACCGGAAAGACACTCATGGCCCGGGCCGTGGCCGGAGAGGCGGGCGTGCCGTTCCTCGCGCTGACCGGGTCGAGCTTCGTCGAGCTGTTCGTGGGCGTGGGGGCGTCTCGGGTGAGGGACCTCTTTGCCGATGCCCGCAAGCGGGCCCCCTCCATCATCTTCATCGACGAGATCGACGCCATCGGCCAGCGCCGCGGAGGCTCGGCCTTCGGCTCCAACGACGAGCGCGAGCAAACTCTCAACCAGCTCCTCGCCGAGATGGACGGTTTCGACCCCACCACCGGCGTAGTGGTCATGGCCGCGACCAACCGTCCCGAGGTCCTCGACCCGGCCTTACTCCGCCCGGGTCGCTTCGACCGAGAAGTGGAGATCCCGCTGCCCAACCAGGCTGAGCGGGCCGCCATCCTGGCCGTGCACGTCGCGGGCAAGCACCTCGCGCCCGACGTCGATTTCGACGCCGTCGCCCGAGCCACGCCGGGGTTCTCGGGAGCGGACCTGGCGAACCTGATCAACGAGGCGGCGATCGTGGCCATCCGCGACGACCGCGACGTCATCTATGCCCGGGACATCGACGAGGCCAGGGATCGCGTCCTGCTGGGACGGCGCGACGCGTCGAATGCGCTTCTCCCCGAAGAGAAACGATCGGTGGCTATCCACGAAGCCGGACACGCGCTCGTGGCGTTCCTCTCAGAGCATGCGGACCCGGTGGCCAAGATCACGATCCTGCCTGCTGGCCGCGCGCTCGGAGTCACCGAACAACTCCCGGTCGACGAGCGACACCTCTACTCGGAGAGCTATCTGCTCGACTCCCTCGCCATCCGTCTCGGCGGCCGGGCTTCGGAGAACATGGTCGCCGGTGAGGCCTCCACCGGAGCGGCCAGCGATCTCTCAGGTGCCACCGAGTTGGCCATCAAGATGGTGACGGAGTGGGGCTTGTCACCTCGGCTCGGACCCATCGGCTACGGGTCGGACCAACCCAACTCGTGGACCCCGTTCGGCCAGGAGCGGCCCTATGCCGAAGGCACCCAGGAGATAATCGACCAGGAGGTCAGTCGTCTCCTCACCGAAGCCGAGGAGAGAGCGCGCGTCCTGCTCGGCGACAATCGATATGCACTCGACGCGGTGATAGCCGCTTTGCTCGAGAAGGAAACGATCTCAGGAGAGGATCTGACTGAGATCGTCACCCGGATCCGACAACAAAGAAGGAGCGAACAGCCCTCTGTCGTCGGGACGAAATAATCGACGAGCGGTTTCGAGATTCTGACAGACGTCACCATCTTGGTGACACGAGCGAGGGAGCGGGACACCCGTGATCAGCACGAATGGCGCGACCGCAGGCACGTGAGCGACCCAGCGGGCCCGCTCCGGGGGGTACGGATGCTCGATCTGAGCTGGGGCGTGGCCGGACCCGTTGGCGTCATGCTCCTCGCGGAACTCGGCGCCGACGTCATCAAGATCGAGCCACCGGGTGGCGATCCCTTTCGGCATCAGCCCGGCTACCACGTCTGGAATCGCAGCCGGAGATCGGTCGTGCTCGACCTCAAGGCAGACGTGGGCCGCGAAGTCTTCCTCCGTCTCTGTGAGGATGCCGACGTCCTGGTGGAAACATTCAGTCCCGGCACGATGGACCGACTCGGACTCTCCTCTGACGATCTCTCGGCGAGGTTTCCCCGCTTGGTCTTCTGTTCGGTGCCGGCCTATCCGCTGGGCCACCGTTTCGCTGACCGACCCGGGTGGGACGCCACGGTCCAGGCCCGGTCGGGCATGCAGAGCGAGCAGCCCGGCTGGCGACCTGGACCCGTTTACCTGCACTTTCCCGCCCCGAGCATGGCCGCATGCTTCCTCTTGGCGACAGGCGCGCTCTCGGCTCTGATCCAGCGCGAGGCGACCGGGCGCGGGCAACACGTCCAGACGTCGCTCTATCAAGGAGTACTCGCGTATACCACGCAGATCTGGCAGGAGCACGAACGAGCACCTGACGGCTTTCACTCGACGATGGCGAAGACGTATCCGCCCGGCATCCATCAGACCTCCCTCTTCGAGTGTGCGGGTGGCGAGTGGATCCATGCCGCGACGATGAATGGCCGCACCCCGACACGCACTCCCGAAGAGATCCTCGGACTGGATCCGGCGGATCCACGCGCGCTGTATGCCGACCCTGAGCTGCGCATGCGCCACGAGGCCCGGCTTCGCGGCGCCTACGCGCAGCGCCGCCGCGACGAGCTGCTCGCGGAGTTCCACGAGGCCGGGCTCGGTGCTGAGGCGGTGGGACCGATGGCCGAGGTCTTCTCCCATGGCCAGTTCGTGGCCAACGGGCTGGCGGCGACCGTCGACGACCCCGAGCTCGGGCCGACCACGCAGGTCGGGGTGCCGGCTGTCCTGCGCGGCACGCCGGGAACGATTCAGAGCGGTCAGCCCCGTGCCGGAGCACACAGCCGCGAGGTGTTGCGCGAAGCGAACTATTCCACCGCAGAGATCGACCGTCTGCTCGAGGCGGGGATCGTAGAGGACGTCGCATGGGTCCGTTGACCGGTGTGGTGGTTCTCGATCTCGGCCAGTATCTGGCCGGTCCTTTTGGTCCGATGGTCCTCGCCGACCTCGGTGCCGAGGTCATCAAGGTGGAGCCGGTACGCGGTGACAGCATGCGGATGGCGGGCATGCCCTTCGTCGGCTGCCAGCGCGGCAAGCTCGATTTCGCGGTCGATGTCAAGGCGCCCGAGGGCCTCGAAGCGGTGCTCCGCCTTTCCGAGATCGCCGATGTGGTCCACCACAACATGACGAAGGGGACGGCCGCCCGTCTGGGAATCGACTACGAAGCACTGAAGGCACGCAACCCCGACCTCGTCCACTGCAACACGTACGCCTACGGGCCCGAGGGCCCGCTCTCAGAATTCGGCGGACTCGACCCGCTCTACCAGGCTGCCTGCGGCCTCGAATACGAGGCGGGTCCGGTGGCCGAAGGCGCCCCACCTCTCTATCTCCGCTTCGGGATGACCGACACGGCCAACGCCTTGGTGTCTGTGGTCGGCGTGCTCGCCGCGCTGTACCACCAACGTCGTACCGGCGAGGGCCAGGATCTCTGGACGTCACTGCTCAACGGCGCCGCCGTGTTCGGCTCCGACGTCTTCTTGGTCGACGGCCGGCCTGGCCCGGTTCGCCCCTCTCTCGACCGCGACCAGATGGGCGTCTCGCCCTGCTGCCGGCTGTACCGCACCCAGGAGGGGTGGATCCAGGTTGCGGCATTCGCTGTCAGGTCAATGGGAACAGCTCTGCCGTCTGCTGGGTCGCACCGAACTTCGCGCGCTACGAGACAGTCGAGGCGCGGGTCGCTGCGCGGGACGAGATCGATCCGTTGTGCGAGCCGATCTTCCTGACGCGCACGGCGCTCGCATGGTTCCACGCCCTCCATGAAGCAGGTGTGGACGCGGAGGTCTCCGTCGACACCAACGACGGAGAGGCCGTACTCCACGACGCCGACAACGAGCGTCTCGGTCTGGTGGCGGAGTATCCCCATCCGCTCCTCGGACAGCTGCGCCAGTTCGGCACACTTATCGACTTCTCGGAGTCCCCGACCGGACCCTATGGTCCTCCGCCGTTGGTGGGAGAACACACCCGACGCATCATGGAGCGGCTTGGCTACTCGAACGAGGAGATCGACGACCTGCTCGAGCGGGGAATCGTCTACGAGCCGACCCAGGACTATCGCTGGCCGCTCTGATTGCGTCAGGATCGGCCGCGTCCGCGGCGGATGAGGCTGGGCCGAGGCGCAATGACGACCGGTGGCCTCTCGTAGACGAACGGTTCCCCGCCTCCGGGACGGCGCTGGGGTGGGCGCCGGGGTGCGACGGTTCCCGATCGCATGTGACGTCGCTGACCCGACCACGGTGCCGGCGGAACCGTCAGGCGATCAGCGAGTCTGTAGGCGACGCCCTCGTAGTTCACCCGCCAACCGCGAAAGTCCGCCCACGCCTCCTCGGCAGTTCGCTCGGTGGCGAATCCCACGCTCTCGAGCATGGTCACGGCCCGCTCGAATTCAGGCAGCGTCAGCTCAATGGGGCCCTCGGGGTTCGGATCGGGATCCACCTCCCACCCGAGCGTGGTGGCGATCCGGTTCAACAGCGTGAATCCCATGCGTAGGCACAGGCGGGCCTGGGAAGACGCCTGGCTGGGCGCAAGCGCCAGATGCATCGCTGCGGCATCGAGGACTGCGATGAGCCCGAGCAGCCACGAGTACCAGGGTTCAGGCGACCGGAACAGGAGCAGGACGGGGTAGGTGGTGTGGCTCTCGGCGACGTCGGCCGACCACTCTTCCCACGCCGCGTACAGGTCCGGGAGGGTGTCTGTGATCCCCACGAGCTGGTGTCTGGCCAGGAGCTCGGGTCCCCAGGCCGGGACGCCTGCTCGGCTCTCGAGCAGGGCGACGAGACCCTCGCGCCGGTTGAACGAGCTGTAGAGCGCGGGCAGATACGCGATCTGGAGCGCGACGATCACGACCCAGATGGCGCCAATGGAGATATCCACGCCGGTGTCCGGCTGGCCGCCGCTGTGGACGGCGCCCACCGTGAAGAGGGCGGTGAGGGCCTGGAGCAAGCCGTCGGCGAACGAAGCACCCGCCCCGACGAGGACGAGTCCGAAGCCAAGCACGAGGGATGCCGCCCAGAACAATAGCTGCACGACGAGGGCGACCGGTCCGGTCGGCGCCAGGATGGCATCTTGGCGCTCGTAGGTCTTCGCCAGATGGGACACGAGGACGAAGCACACGCGGACGCTCCGGTTGACCTGGAGACTCAAGCGTTCGATACCCGAAGGCCGCCGCGGGAGGACCATGGTCAGCACGACATCGGAAACGGTCACAACTACCACGACGACGCCGACGATCGTGGCGACGACGTTCATTGCCGCACGACATTGGATACGGACCGGTGCACGAGTACGAGCGTATCGAGCACCTACGGCGAGCGCCTAGGTCACGGGTTCACTCTTCGCCCGCGACACGCGTGTGCTGCAGGGGTCTGTCCTCGGGTCCGGCCCGGCTGCCACCCTGGGTATCGACGGCTAATGGCCGAGTGCCGTCTGCAGGTCCCGCACATGCTCTTGTGTCTGCTCGAGGAGCGGACGCAGCGCCTCTGCGACGTCGGCCAGCCCGAGGTCCATTGCTTGTCGGAACCGCTGCCGGTACCGCTCGAGCTGGGTCTCCTCGAGACGCAAGTCGGCGGCCAGCGCCGCGCTACCCGTCGCGCCCTGCACTGCGGGCACTGTGGTGGACGGTGATCCGCCGAGGAAGGCGATCTGCTCGGCGAGGATCTGCGCGTGCCCCAGCTCTTGGGTCACATGTATCTTCAGCTCGTCGATGACGCCGAGGAATTCGGCTCCTGTGACAGTGGCCACGTGGCTGATGTACTGGACGATCGACTGGTATTCACTCTGCAGGTCCTCGTTGAGGGCGTCGATGAAGCTCTCCTTGTCCATGCCGCGGCTCCGTTCGGATTGACATCATGAAGATTGTGGTTCTTTCCCCACTTGTCGACCGGCTCAATCGGGATGACAGCATTTCGTCGGCGACGGCCACGTGTGGGCAACGGGCATCGGGGTAGGAGGTCAACGTGCCGGTGGTCAAGAAATATGGCTGGAAGGCAGTCACTCTGGGTCTCGGGAGCTCTGGCCGCGCTCGCCACGCAACGAGTCCTCGAGGTGATCTGGAAGGTGCTGCGCGGATCGACCCCACCGAAAGTCCCAGCGGACCGCCGCTCGTCCTGGCAGGACGCCCTGAGCTGGGCGGTCGCAACCGGTGTCGGCGTCGGTGTGACGAGACTCATCGCAGTGCGCACGGCGTCGGCCTTGTGGGAGGCGGCTGTTCACGAACCACCGCCTGAACCTGGACTCGTGGCGTCGGGCACGTCGTAGCGGCGTCGCCGGCCTGGCCCCCGAGTCGTTCATGTACTTGCACGCGTGATGTTGCACGCCCGCGGCGGCGCGGGACCATCTCCTGGTAGAACGGCCCCTATGGCCGCTGATCGGATGTTGGACATGGTCGGCCGCGCCGGCGGGCCTTTGGCCGACGCCACTCTCTGGCACCTTGAGGTTGTCGAAACGGGACTGCTGAGCCCCGCCATGCAGAGGATGGTCCTGACTGCTCCCGGTCTCGACGAACTTCGGTACACCGCCGGTCAGGATCTGATGTTGCGTGTGCCTCACAGGGACGGGAGAGTGACGAATCGCCGCTATACGATCCGTTCGTACGATGCCCCGCGGGCGGCGGTCACCATGGACGTCTCTCTCCATGGCGCGGGCCCGGGGACTGATTGGGTTCGTGCCGCCAGAATCGGTGATCGGATCGATGCGATCGGCCCACGAGGGAAGATCACCGCGCGAGTGGACGCCGATTGGCATCTCTTCGTCGCCGACGAAACCGGCATGCCCGGGGCGCTGGCGATGATGGAGGCACTGCCATCGAAATCGTCCGTCACTGCGCTCTTCGAGATCGACGTACCGGCCGAGCAGCAGGAGCCAGCGTCGAGCGAAGGGCAGCGCTTGCAGCTGCGCTGGAGCCACCGGTCCGGTCGCTCGGCGCCGGGTGATCCGCAACTGCTGCGGGCGGCGTTGGCCGATGTCGCCCTGCCCGATGGGATCGGACATGTCTACGTCGCGGCGGAGGCGGGAGTGGTGCGGAGCATCCAGCGAGATCTGGCCGACCGGGGTCTGGGGCACGATCAGACTTCGGCCAAGGCGTACTGGCGACGCGGCCTCCCCAACGCAGATCACGGAGAGCCTGCTCGCCAGGAATGATCACGCGTGGGCTCTGACCGTCCGGGATCTGCGTGCAGAGGGAGGAAGACATGAAGGACATCAAGCTGGGTGATCTGGAGGTATCCCGGATCGGGCTGGGTGCGATGGGGATGTCCACGGCCTACATCGACAAGCAGTGTCGATGAGACCCAAGCCGTCGCGACGATCCACCGCGCCATAGAGCTGGGGGTCACCCTCATCGATACCGCCGAGATCTATGGCCCCTACGCCAACGAAGAGCTTGTCGGGACGCGCGCTCAAGGGTCGGCGCGACCAGGTCGTCCTCGCCACCAAGTTCGGCATGATCTCGCACGTCGGCGGCGGTCCGGGGCATCTCGACAGTTCTCCGGCGAACATCCGGCTCGCTGTCGAAGGTTCGCTCGAACGGCTCGGCACCGATTACATCGACCTCTACTACCAGCACCGTGTCGACCCGAAGACGCCGATCGAGGAGACCGTGGGAGCTGTCGCCGAGCTGGTCGCCGAGGGCAAGGTCCGTCATATCGGTTTGTCCGAAGCCGCGCCCGAGACGATCCGTCGCGCGCATGGCGTGCATCCGGTGACGGCCCTTCAGTCCGAATACTCGTTGTGGACCCGGGACCCTGAGGCCAAGGTGTTGCCCGTCCTACGCGAACTCGGCATCGGGTTCGTCGCCTACTCGCCGTTGGGCCGCGGGATGCTCACAGGAGCTATTCGGTCCGTCGATCAGCTCGACGCTGCCGATTTCCGCAGGTCGAACCCGCGATTCACGGGGGAGAACTTCGATGCCAACTTGGCCAGCTTGAACGAGGTCGAAGCGGTCGCAGTCGACGCCGGAGTGACGCCGGCGCAGGTGGCGCTGGCCTGGCTCTTGGCCCAGGGTGACGACATCGCCCCGATCCCAGGCACCAAGCGGATCTCCCGGCTCGAGGAGAACGTCGGTGCGGATGCGGTGCATCTGAGTGCCCCTCAACTCGCTCGGCTCGACAACGTGCCCCCGGCGGCTGGCGACCACCACACGGAGGAGCAGTTGCGGATGATCGAACGATGATCGCCGGCGAAAAGGGACGCGCCGGCGAGTAGGCCGCGGCCCGTATCAGCCGGCGCTGACGCGTGGCGCAGGGGTGAAAGTCACCGGCAGCGATTCGATGCCGCCGATGAAATTGACCGGTCGATTCTGAGGGAGCTCGTCACTGGCCAACGTGATGTCGGGCAGACGCAGGAGCAGTTGTTCGAACATCGTCCGCAGCTCGATCCGGGCGAGCTGGTTGCCCAAGCAGAAGTGGGCACCGAAGCCGAAGGCGACGTGCGGGTTCGGCTCGCGCCCGACGTCGAAGGTGTCCGGTGCGTCGAACGTCTCCTCGTCGCGGTTTGCCGACGGGTAGATCAGCAGGAGTTCGTCCCCCTTCTTGATCTTCGCGTCTCCCATCGTCACGTCATGTGTCGCCGTCCGGGCCATGTTCTTGATGGGGCTGACCCAGCGCAGCATCTCTTCGACGGCGGTCGAGAGAAGGTAGGGGTCCGCCTGAAGCCGACGCAGCTGCTCTGGGTGTTGCTGCAGCGCGTACATCCCACCGCTGGTGACGTGGCGCGTCGTCTCGTCCCCGCCGACCAGGATGAGGAGACTCTCGTAGACCAGGGACTCGTCGTCGAGACGGTCGCCGTCAATCTCGGCGTGCACCAGGACTCCGATGAGGTCGGTGTCGTTCCCGGTGCGACGACGGTCGTCGAGGACGGGACGGATGTAGTTCGAGTATTCCGTGAAGGCGTTCGCGGCGCCGACGATGACGTCCTCATCGAAGCTCCCCTGAGACCGCAGCATGTCTTCGGACCAGCGAAGGAGATCGTCTCGGTCCTCGTCGGCGACGCCGAGCATGTCGCCGATCACCGTCAGCGGCAGGGGCGCGGCGATGTCTTTGACGAAATCGCACGAACCTTGCTCACACACCTGGTCGATGACGTCGTCACAGATCTTTCGGACGTGCTCTTGCATCTCGCGTACCCGCCGAGGGGTGAAGCCAGAGCTCACGAGGCGCCGCCGCCGGACATGTTCGGGTGCGTCGAGGTCGATCATGAACGGGAGTGGCGGAAATTTGGGACGGATCCCCTCGGCGTTGGAGAACGTCGCCGTGTCGGTCGCCACAGCCTTGACGTCGGCGTACCTGGTGACTCCCCACACCTCGTTGGCTTCGTCGAACCAGAAGGGCGCTGTCCTGCGCATGTAGGCGTAGGCCTCGAAGGGGTCCGAGGCGTAGAACTCTCCGCTGATCAGATCGATGGTGGGTTCGACGCCGGCGCCCGCCTCGCTGCGGATCGTGGTCACGAATCGCCTCCTCAGTCTCGCGGGCCGACGTCCACCGATCGGCCGGGCGGCGCCACGATACCCCGCATGGGCGCACCCGATAGTCGGTTGCCGCTCGCATCGAACGCCTCGCAGACGTGTCGCTGCCGGGGCTTTCCGTGGAGCGCCGCCTCTTGACAACGGGACTCGGGAGCGTTGGGTGATCGGTGGAGAGGTGCGCCACGGGCACCTGCATGAAGCGAGGTGCACATGACCTCAAGCGTCATGGGCGACCCGGAACCCGACGAGCAGGCCACCGACCTGATGGGGCGCCGCGAACCAGATGAACAGGCAACCGACGTCATGGGCGGTAGCGGCGAGCGGACCGGAAAGAGCGGCTCGTCCCCGAACACGAGGAGGAATCGCAGCACGCCTTCATCTACCCTGGGAAGCCTCAGAGGGAGGTGCAGCGATGACGGATTCCTTCGACGGAGAGGTCCCACCAAGCGGGACCGGTTGCGTTGAGTGTCTCGAGGTCGGTGGCTGGTGGCTGCACCTGCGGCGGTGCGCCGAGTGCGGTCACATTGGCTGTTGCGACAACTCGCCCAGTCAGCACGCGACCGCGCATGCTCACGCGTCGGGTCACTCGGTCATCCGCAGTTTCGAGCCCGGTGAAGACTGGTTCTGGAACTACCGAACCAACGAGTACATGGAGGGGCCTCCGCTCGCACCCCCGCAGCATCATCCGCTGGACCAGCCAGTGCCGGGGCCAGCGGGACGGGTCCCCGCGAACTGGCAACAGCTTCTCGTGGACTAGACCGACGCAACCGGGTCGCGCCCCGGGGTAGGGCGTTGCGAACCTCTGAAGGACCTCGGTGACGGGCCAGCCGCAGACGCGTATGTTGGTGGCTCCAATGGGGGCCCGAGCGCACGGCCCGGTAGCACGATGACAGAGAGGCGCTGCTGATGAGTAACGAGAACGACGACATCAAGACGGCAACGTCGAAGCTCACCGATGCCATGAGCGGGCTCTTGCGGGCCATCGATGCGGTCGGAGACGAAGGTGCGGCCGCCAAGGAGATTCCCGACGAGTTGCCCGATCAGCTGGAGAGCTTGGCTGCCCGTTTGAATGCCGCTCTTGGATTCGACGGCTGAATTCAGACGCTCTCGGGTCACGGGCGGCCGCTTCGCGGCCGGAAACCAGCCCGCCTGGCCTACCGGTCGAAGGAGAGGTCGAAGTCCTTGCGCCACGTTCGCGCCGCTGTCGTCGGAGGCGTCCCAATGACCCTCGACGCGCTCGGGGGTCACCGTGGCGACGAACCGCTGGTAGAAGTCGGAGTCCTCCCGCAACATCTGCCATGCACCGCCGCCGAATTCCATGCTGAAGAGCCGCGAGGTGGGCCGGGGATCGTGGTACAGGGCGAACAGCTGTCCGGCTGCGTCACTCCGCCCGATGACGAAATGCCATAACGGCTCGCCATCGAGTTCTGTTTCTATCTCGATGAAGGCCTCGCCGAGCCAGCGCACACTGGCGCGTCCGTATTGACGGACGTCGGGAGACTCGAGGAACCAGGCGCCGGTGACGGTCAAGGTCCACTCGCCGAGGAGGACTTCGAGCGCTTCGAGGTCGGGGTTGCGCATGGCGCAGTCCTTCTTACCGGGTGGCGGGAACCGACGCGTGCAGGGGCCTTGCAGATCGGTAACGAGTACGTTACGGTAACGCAGGTGTTACTGAACGGAGCCGTCCCGGGGCGTGGTCGTGGCAGGTGAGTCCGCCGCCTTCGACGCCCTCGCCGATGGCTACCGCCGCGAGATCCTCGCCATGCTCCGGCAGGGTGACCGGGCAGTGCACGAAATCGCCGAGGAGCTGCCGATCAGTCGGCCGGCCGTGTCGCGTCATCTGCGCCTTCTGAAGGAGGCCGGCTTCGTCGAGGAGGAGGCCGTCGGGACCCGCCGCCTCTACCACCTCAAGGACGAAGGGGTCGAAGCGGTTCGCCGGTACCTCGAGACGGTGTGGGGCGAGGCGGCGACGAGGTTCCGCATCGTTGCAGAGAACGTCGACGGAGATGTCCGGTGAATGAGCCGCTCGAGCTGGCTTTCGAGGTTGCGTGCCGACCCGAGACCGCCTTCTCCATGTGGACGACACGCGCGTCGTTGTGGTGGCCGGCCGATCACTCCGTGAGCGGCGAACGCGGCCTCGAGGTCGTCTTCGAAGAAGGGGTTGGAGGCCGAATCTTCGAGCGGACGCCGTCGGGTGCCGAGCACCAGTGGGGAAGGATCACGACGTGGGAGCCGCCATCCCGGCTCGGGTACACCTGGCATCTGCGTTTCGCACCCGAAGACGTGACCGACGTGGAGATCCAGTTCATCGACATCGGTGAAGACCGCACCCGCGTCGAGATCGTGCACGGCGGTTGGGACCGTCTGGGTGAGCAAGCACCCCAGCGTCGGGAGGGGAACCGGCTTGGTTGGACGTCGGTCCTCCCGCACTTCGTAGACGCAATCGCGAGAGGAGAAGGCTGATGGCTGCCGGCACCAAAGAAGATCCGTGGGTCCTGAAGACGCCCCCGGGGACCTCCGAATACACGATGTACCGGGACGACGAGTCGGATCCAGCGCTCATCGTCTGCCAGGTCGGCTCGACGAAACTCACGTATCAGGCTCGAGCGATCGAAGACCTCGCCACGTGGCTGCGCCAGCAGGGTGACTGGGTGTCGCTCGGTTCTGCCGACGAAGGCAAGGACGCTGCTCCGGGAACGGTCGAGGAGTTCGGACGGGCGGCATCGAACCCCGTAGGCGGCTGGTACGGGATGCGCAAGGGCTACCGGGGCCGCTTCGCCATGTACATGCCACCGCTCCTCGAGGCGCTTGGTCTGGCCGAGGTGACCCACGATGCCCGGAACAACAAGATGCGTGCGAAGGGAAAGTCATGAGCACCGTCAAGGTCGTTCGCTACAAGACCAAGCCCGAGCACGCGGAGACAAATGCCGACCTGGTGCGAGCCGTTTTCGAGGAACTCGCTGCAGATGACCCTGGCGGCCTCCGCTACGCCACCTACCGTTTGGAGGACGGCGTGACCTTCGTGCACGTCGCTTCGATCGAAGGGGAGACGAATCCCTTGGTTGCCTCGGCCGCGTTCAGCCGATTCCAGGCCGGCATCGCAGATCGGTGCGAGGAAGGTCCGATCGCGATGGACGCCACAGTCGTCGGCTCATATTCCCTGCCGATCGACTAATCCCCGTTTTGGTGTCCTTTTCCGGCGCAGTTCCTGATACGGCCTCAGGAACTGCGCAATTGCGACGATGTTGAGAAGGGAGAATTCACAGAACGGCGGTCACCGATGGCGTCTGTTCGGCAAAGGGGAGCGCAATGAGACCGAGGGGGACGGTGAAGCGAGGGTTCCTGACTGCAGCGGTCGTCGGAGTGCTCAGCGCATCGATCATCGCCATCGCACCGAGTGCGATGGCTGGCGCAGCGACCAAGGCGTCGTCGTCATCGGGCGGGACGGCCACCATGGCCCTCGACGAGAACCTGGCCGGGTTCAACATCAACACGTCGGCCGCTTCGGAGTTCGTCCTCCAAGAGATCATGAACATGGTGTGGCCCCAGGCCTTCATCGTGAACAACAAGCTCCAGCCGGTCATGAACAACCAGCTCCTCGAGAGCGCCGAGGTGACCACGCAGAGTCCCCAGACCGTCGTCTACAAGATCAACCCCAAGGCCGTGTGGTCCGACGGCACGCCGATCACCGCTGACGACTTCATCTACAACTGGCAGGCCCAGAGCGGGAACTCGCAGTACACCGACGTGGGCAACCAGCCCTACGACGACGCCTCGACCGCCGGCTACAACCAGATCTCGTCGGTCGTCGGCTCGGACCCCTCGGGTGGCGCAGCGTGCGCACCGGGGAGCGCGACCGACCGCAACGCCGGCATGTGCCCCAACGGCCGCACCGTCACGGTGACCTTCAAGCCGTCCTTCACCGACTGGCGCAGCCTCTACACCAACATCGTCCCGGCGCACATCGCCCGGACGGTCGGGTGGAACACCGGCTTCGCGGGTCCGGCCCAGGTCATCTCGGGCAGCTGGTTCAAGATCCAGAGCTACAGCTCCAACCAGTCGCTCGTCTTGGTCCGGAACCCCACCTACTGGGGCACCCCGTCCAAGCTCGACAAGTTGGTCTTCCAATTCTTCTCTGACGACAGTCAGCTGGTGCCCGCCCTGCAGAATCACGGAGATCGACATCTTGAACCCGTCCACGGTGAACCTCTCCATCGTCCAGACCGCCGACCAGGTGCCAAATGCCACGAAGGCAACCCAGGCCGGCCTCCAGTTCGAGCATTTGGACTTCAACCAGGCCGACCCCTACTTGGCCAAGGTCCAGGTGCGCCAAGCAATCGCCCATGGCGTCGACCGTCCGGCGGTGATTCCCGCGGACGGTCGGCGAGATCGAGAAGGGGATCAACCCGCTGGGGAGCCGAATGCTCATGCCGACCCAGCAGGGCTACGAGGGGACGCCGTACGCCTACGACCCGAACGAGTCCGTGAGTCTTCTCAAGGATCTCGGGTTCAAGAGGGCTTCGGACGGTTACTTCCAACCCAGTTACGGGCCACAGAAGGGGAAGGATCTGACCTTCACGATCCAGTCGACGTCGGGCAACAGCATCCGGGCCGAGACGGAGGTCCTGTTCCAGGCCCAGATGAAGGAGATCGGCATCAAGATCAACATCCAGAACTATGACGCCAACACCTTCTTCGGGACCAACCTGCCCGATGGCACGTTCCAGATTGCGGAGTTCGCGTGGTACAGCACGCCGTTCGTGTCCGCGAACGACCCGTTTTACTGCTCGTACACGGACACGACCAACTGTGCCGACAACTGGAATCACGCGGCCAGTAAACGTGTCGACCAACTGATGGCCGCGGGATCGTCGGCCGCGAGCACGCCAGCCGAGATCAGCGACTACAACCAGGCTGATGCCATTCTGTGGCGGAACATGGTGACGCTGCCCCTGTATCAAACGCCACAGTTCTGGACGTGGTCGAACAGCCTGAAGGGTGTCCTTCCCAACACATCGAGCGTCGGTGTCACCTGGAACGCCGAGGACTGGACGATCAGCTCGTAGGAGCGGGTCGCTGCGACCGACCTCGACCACGCGACTGCGAGGACGGGGCGGGTTCTGCCGCTTCTGTTCTCAGTGACCTCGGAAGCCCGAGTAGGACAGGGGTTGACAAATCGTGTGTGTCATGTCGCGACGCGGAGAGCACGGTCCTGCCCATACCCGTCCACCCAACCGATGTGGCGAGCGGGGACGCCGGCGACGATTGCACCGGGCGCGACGTCCTTGGTGACGACGGCGTGCGCGGCGACTTTTGCGTCGTCCCCAACACTGATCGGCCCGACCACCGTTGCGCCCGCGTAAATGTAAACGTCCCTATCGATGGTGGGGTACCCGTCGTCCTCTAAATCCCGACCGGCCCGGCCGAGGGTCACGTGGTGGAAGATCGTCGTCCTCTCGCCCACCCGGCTTCCCCAGCCGATGACCGTTCCCTGTCCGTGCATGAACGTGACGCTCGGGGCGAGCTCGGCACCGGGCTCGATTTCGACCCCGGTGATGAGCTGGGAGAGGGCGGAGACCCCGAAGGCCAGATCTTTGTGGCCACGGCGGTACAGGCGGTCCTCCAGTCGGTAGAAGCGCATTGCGTGACGGTCCCACGCCATGAGCTTCTGAAAGAACGGCACCCGATCCCCTGTCCACTCGTCCTCGCCCGGGACGGTCTCGTCGGATGGTATCGGCAGTCTTCACCGTTTCATGTAAGGAAAACAGGAAGAACCTCGGTATGGCGAGGCCCCGGAGCGGGTGAAACCTGCCCTCAGGGGCCTGACCCCCAGGAGCTAGGCCGGGAGGAAATAGTGGCCCTCGTCGAGGTCCTCGAGCAGGCTGGGCCCGGTTGCCTCCCACCCGAGCAATTCCCGTGTGACGGCTGCTGACGCCGGGCTGTCGAGAGCAACGAAATGGCCCAGGGGAGCAAAGTGCTCAAGCGCAGCACCGGCCTCCACCGATTGCGTGGGGAGCCCGAGATGACGACCCATGGTCTCAGCGATGCTGCGGAAGGGGACGCCTTCGTCGTCCACTGCATGAAGGACCGACCCCGCGGGAGCGCCTTCGACGGCCAGACGGGCCAGTCGGGCGGCGTCAGAGCGGTGCACCGCCGGCCAACGATTGGAGCCGTCGCCGACGTAGCCGGCAGCGCCCCGTTGGCGCGCGATCTCGACGAATGTGGCGATGAACCCATGGTCGCCATCGCCGTGGACAGTGGGGGGGAATCGCAAGACGGACGAGCGGACGCCGATGCCCCTCATCGACAGAGTCAACAGCGCCGTGGCGCCCCGGAGTCCGGCGGGATTGGCCCGGATCTCCGCACTCGCGACCAGCCCGTCGTCCTCGGTGGCCATCCGGTCCAGCATCAACCCGAGCATGCCGGAGGCGAGCACGAAGGGCCGGTCGGAATCGGCCAGCGCCGCCCCCATCGCCTCGACCGCCTTGCGATCGGCCGCCGCTGCGGCCGCGAAATTGCCGCCGAACGCCACCTCATGTTGGAAAGCCAAATGGATCACTCCGTCCGAGTCGGCCGCCGCCTTGCCCAGGCCATCGGAGTCATCGACGTCACCCCACTGCACGATGGCGCCTGCCTCCTCCAGCCGATCGGCCGATGCCTGGGAGCGGGCCAAACCGACCACCTCGTGGCCCGCACCGAGTAGTTCGGGGACCACCGCCGACCCGATCCAGCCTGATGCCCCGGTGACGAAGATCCTCATGGTCCTACCTCCCGATTGTGATGTCAGTAACCGACATCACCTTAACGAGCGATGTCAGTCACTGTCAACACCTAGAGTTGCCGCCATGGGTCGATGGGAGCCGGACAGCCGCGGCCGACTGCAAGAGGCGGCTCTCGCGCTGTATTCCGAAAAGGGATTCGATCAGACAACGGCAGCCGAGATCGCCGCCCGCGCGGGAGTGACGGAGCGCACGTTCTTCAGACACTTCACCGACAAGCGAGAAGTGCTCTTCGGCGGTTCCGCTCTGCTCAAGGAGCGGATCGTGGCGGGAGTCGTGGCAGCGCCCGAAGGGGTCGGGCCCCTCGAGGCGGTTGGCGGTGGCCTCGACGCCGCCGCCGCCATGCTCGGTGAGTCCCGCCGCGACCTTTCGGCGCAGCGCCACGCGGTGATCGTGGCGAACCCCGAACTGCGAGAGAGGGAATTGACCAAGCTGGCCGACTACGCCGCCGCGGTCGCCGCCACGCTGCGAGCGCGCGAGGTACCCGAACCACAGGCCACACTTGCCGCCGAGGCCGGCATGACGGTGCTGCGACTCGCCCTCGAGCGGTGGGCAAAAGGAGACGACAGCCCGCGACCTCGCTGTGATCATGCGCGCCTCGCTGGCGGAGTTGCGGGAGGTGACGGCCCTCGATTGAGGATTCGGCCTGCGTGGCTTTCAGCGCTCGGAGTCCGCGCTCGGTCAGCTTCCATAGGGGCGGGTGAGCACTTCCATGTTGTGACCGGAGGGGTCTTCGAAGTAAAAGCCGCGCCCGTGACCGTTGATCACGCCGGCTTGGGTGTGGCCGGGGTCCGCCCAGTACGTCACATCCCGATCGGTGATGCGGGCGAAGATGGCATCGAACTCGTCCTCGCTGACCAAGAACGCATAGTGCGAGGGTTCGAAGGGGTCGTCGCGTTGCATGTAGTCCAAGCTGACGCCGTTCGCCGTCTCGACGCACAGGAAGTGGCCAAAGCGGGTCGGGGGCTCGAGGCCCAGAATCTCAATGAGGAATCTCGCCGAAACCTCGGTGTCCCGGGCTGAGACGATCGTGTGGTTGAGCTGGACGGCCATCGCTTCCTCCCTCGCGGTCGCCGCCCAGTATCCGTCCTTTCGCGGGCTGATGCGTCGCCGATGCGCGGTCCGTCTCGGGATTGCTGGCAGAAGGCGCGAAGGGCGACGGAGCCTGGTTGAGCGGGAACGACCGGGCGAGCTCGTCCACGTCGACGTGAAGAAACTGGGCAAGATCCCGCCCGGTGGTGGTTGGCGGGCCAATGGTCGAGGGCCACGCCCCGCATCGAGACGGCGGATCGGTTACGACTACGTCCACTCGATGGTCGACGACCATTCCCGCTTCGCCTATTCCGAGGTGCTCGGCGACGAGACGGGTCAGAGCTGTGCTGCCTTTCTCCGGCGTGCCGCGGCCGCGTTCACCGACGCTGGCATCGCACGCATCGACGAGGTGATGACCGACAACGCCAAGAACTACACGCGGAGTGCTGCCTTCCAGGGCGCCCTCGACGAGCTCGGTGCCACCCATGTCCTGATCCGACCACACTGTCCCTGGCAAAACGGGAAGGTGGAGAGGCTCAACCGCACCCTCCAGATCGAATGGGCCTATCGACGGGCCTATCGCTCCAACGGCGAACGGACTCGGGCCCTGGCACTATGGCTCCGGCGCTACAACACCGAGCGCCCCCACAGCTCTCTCGGAGGACGACCGCCAGTCAGCCGGCTGTCATGAACGTGTTGTCCGAGTACACCTAGGGCCGGCGCCCGTTCGGCATGAGGTCGCTCAGGCCCCACTGGTCCAGCGAGTTCAGCTGGACCTGGTTCCCGGTGGCCTCGACGATCTGGTTCCCGCCGACGTAGATGGCGGTGTGATAGACGGTCGTCCAGTCGGTTTGCGAATCTCCCCAGAACACGAGGTCGCCGGCGGAGAGCGTGCTGAGCGCGACGGGGTCGCCCGCCGTGTGGTACTGGTCGTCGGACACCCGGGCGAAGCCGATGCCGGCACTCTCCCACGACGCCAGCGCCAGACCCGAGCAGTCGTACCCGACCGGGCCGTTGCCACCCCAGATGTAGGGCTTCCCGAGTTGAGCGAAGGCGAAGAGGACCGCCTTGTCCCCGGACGTGGCGGGCTGGAACAACAAGGACTCGGTGGGTGGCGCGCCCTGGGCGTCCCCGAACGGGTAGGCCGTCCCGTTCTGCTCTTCGACCCAGTAGCCATGGCCCGTCGGGCTGGCCACCACCTTCCGCGTGGGGTCGGGAGTGGGACCACCGGCAGCAGACCCGTAAAAGCCGGCGTCGCCGAAGTTGAAGATGCCGCCGTCGGAGGCCACCATCCAGTAGCCGTGGCCGTCAGGCGTGGGGGCCATGCCGACGATCGGCTTGTTCAACCTGATCGCGCCAGTGGAACCGTAGAACTCCGCGTCGCCGTAGGAGAAGATACCACCGTCGGAGGCCACCAGCCAGTAGCCGTGGCCGTCAGGTGTCGGCGCCATACCGACGATCGGCTTGTTCAGCGCGATCGACCCGGTCGACCCGTAGAACTTCGCATCACCGTAGGAGAAGATGCCGCCGTCGGAGGCCACCATCCAGTAGCCGTGGCCGTCAGGCGTGGGGGCCATGCCGACGATCGGCCTGTTCAACGTGATCGCGCCCGTTGAGCCGTAGAACTGCGCGTCGCCGTAGGTGAAGATGCCGCCGTCGGAGGCCACCAGCCAGTACCCCTTCGTGTCCGTAGTCGGGGTGATGGCGACGATCGGATGGTTGAGGGGGAGGCCAGCGGCCGAGCCGTAGGCAACCGCATTGCCGAAATTCCACACGGCACCCTGGGCATCGGCCAGCCAGAAGTTGTCCGTGGCGATGCCCGTCAGTGCCTCGACTCCGCTGCTCGAGGCGCTGACCGCCGAGGCAGGGAGCAAGACGAGCGCTCCGCAGAAAAGGGCGGCGATGACCGCAAGCGCAGCACTCAGGTGGTCGATGGATGCGTTGCCTACGGATCGGATCCGGCGGTGAAGATCCTCGACGTGCACCAAGGGACATCGTCGTCGCATCGTGCCTGCTTGAGCGGTGCAGCGGCCGTGTCCTCCGATTTTTGGGAGATGGTTGACAACTTGTGGTCGTCCGCGGACGCGCCACGCGGGGAGGCTCGTTCCTCGTGGCGGGCTACCCGCCGCGACCGGTCGGGCTCCCGCTGAACCTCGACCGGTCCGTCAGAAGCGGTAGACGCGCTCGGCGGTTCCGGCGAAGAGCTTGTCTCGGGACTCGTCGTCGAGACCGTCGGTGATCGCGCTGAACGTGGTGTAGAGATCGTCGAAGGTGCCGAACTGGGCATCGACGGGGAAGTTGCTGGCGAACATGCAGCGGTCCACACCAAATGCCTCGATGGCATAGTCGACCCACGGAGCGATGGCGTCCTCAGCCATGGATTCGAACGGCATTGCCAAGCCAGAGAGCTTGCAGGTCACGTTGGCACCGATGCGGGCCAGCGCGTCAATGCCCGCCTGCCAGAGCACTCTCTCCTCCTCCGACGCCGAGCGGGGCCACCCCGTGTGCTCGACCACTACGCTCAGATCCCCGAAGTCGGCCAGCTTCGCCGCCGCCGCTTCGAGTTGATCCGGATGGGCCATCAGCTCGAAGACGAGGTTCCGCTCCTGGAGGGCGCGCAGGACGTCCGGTCCCGGCACGGGTTCGGTGAGCGGCCCCATCGGGCGGATTCCGCGGAACCGCGAGGCCGCCATCTGTCGGTCGAGCATCTCGACTGACTCCGCCACGGTGTCGGCCGGAGGCAGGCCACCGATGACGGCATCGGGCCCCCCGTTCGACGCAGCGGTGCGATCGAGTTCGAGCGTCTCCTCAATGGAGTTACGACCGGTGGCGGCCGCGACGTTGACGAATTTCTCGACGTTCCACGCGGCCGATTCCGTCCGGTACAGGTCGACATCGAAGCGCCTGTGCATCCGCAGCGGGTCACCTGCTGCCCCCTCTGGGAACCGCCCGAGGTAGGGATACCAGTCGGTGCGCGCGGGGTCCCACAGGTGGACGTGTGCATCAATCACGCGCGTCGGTCGACGTCGTCACCGGGACTCCCTCGAAGCTTGGCCCGTAGGAGCGACGACCTCACGGAGACTGGCGTCGAGCCACGAGGGGATGGCGGGACCACCGTAGGTGACGGTGCCGATCGGACGCGGATGACTGCGCAGGCCGATCCAGCCCGGACCGATCACGAGTTCAGCACCGGCCAACGCTGTCGCCTCAGGGTTGGCGAGGAGGTAGCCGACCAGCTCGCCCGAGGCAGAGGCGACCTCGTCTTCAGGCGCCTCGATGCTCAGGGAGAATGCCGTGACCCGTTCCTGCGTACCGCTCGCCGCGACCCGTGCGAGTTGAGCCGAGGATTGGGCTCGACTGCGGCCGCCGCTCGTTCGGGCGTCGGTCAGGGCGACAAGTTGGACGGGACGGTCGGCGCCGGCGGCGTACTCGACCACCGCCCGCGCCCATGCGGCGTCGACGTGGAGGCGCTCGAGGATCCCGTGGTGATCCGCCAGTACTGACTGCCACCCGTCGACCGACGGCCCCGACGGATCGGGACCCGCCAGCGCCGTGATCACCGCGTCGACCGGTCCGGCGGATTCCGCGACCTCCCGCAGCGCGGCGGTTGCGCTCACAAAATCTCTCCCGTCCTCGACCCGTTCGACGCGGTGACAGGCGATGGAGCGGGCCTCGAGCGAGTTGGTGATGGCCGCCGCGAGCTCGGGCCGGTCGCTGATGATGACGCAGGACTGGACTCCGCCGAGGTCGTGGCGGCAGGCGCCGATTCGCCGAAGATGGCTCCGAATCGCGGATTACTGCCGCCTGCGGTGGCCTGCCCCGACTCAGCGGGGAGGAAGGCGCGGGGGATGACGGCTTGGAGCACCGCTTCGAGGGACACCGCGTCGGTCGTCCGGACCACCTCAATGAGGCGGGGCTGGTCCGACCACCGCCACCTCGGGACCACCGGCGAACAGCACTTGGCCCGAGCACCAGCCGGCTCCGATGCCGACCAAGTAGGACCCCAGCGGGCCGAGGTCTTCGGGTCCTGGCATCGAATCGAGCGTGAGTCCGCCGCCGCCACCGGCCCTGCCCGCCTTGCGGGCGCGCTCGAGCGCCGCGGCGACCATTCGGGTGCTGGCGATGGGAGAGATGGCATTGACCGTGACCCCTGTCGGGCGCGAGTCGGCCCAGGTGCCAGGTGAGGGCCGCCACCGCCCGCTTGGCGGAGCTGTACCCGCCGGCGTCGGCTGCTCGCCATCCCGACCCGGACGTCACGCCGAGGATCCGTCCGTATCCCGCCTCGGCCATGAGAGGAAGGGCGGCATCGAGCACGTTGAGGTAGCCACCGAGGTGGACCGAGAGAAGCGCGACGAAATCGTCCTCGGTGCCCTGTGCGAAGTACGACTGGCGGGTGATGCCGGCCACGTTGACAACGGCATCGAGCCCGCCGAACTCGTCGACCAGGCCCCGGAACAGCGTACGGAGGGCCTCGGCATCGGTGACAGAGGCCGACGACGCCCGCGCCGAGCCGCCCGCCGCGACGATACGGCCGGCGGTGGTCTCCTGAGACTCCGGGAGCTGTTCGGTGCCGTCGAGGGTGACGAGCGGGTCGACGGTCACGACGAACCATCCACTCCGGCCGAGCTCTTGGGCGATGGCCGCGCCGATTCCACCCCCGCCGCCGGTCACCACGGCGACCTGTCGGCGAGGGGTCACGACAAGTCGGAGCGCACTTCGACGTCCAAGCCGTCGAACGTGCCCTCGTCGAGCCAGCGCTCGAGGACCTCCCGGTAGCCGAACCAGTCGCCGAGGCGGCCGCCGTAATTGCCGGCCAGGGGGCTCACGTCTTCAGGGTGACCCTCGTTGTTGATGCGCGACGGCGTGCAGGCGGACATGACGGCGCTGGCGTCGATGAAGGTGTCCACGATCTTTTGCGTCCAGTCGGCTTCGGCATCCGCGTTGACGTCGAACACATCGACGTCCTTCTCTTGGAAAAGGCCGATCGCGCGTCCCGACGAACTCGCCTCCGAGCACGGCGAGCTGCGTGTAGTTCACCGTGACCACGGACTGCTGTGTCGGTGCCGGCATGGCGAACATGTTGGGGAAGCCCCTGCTCATCAGCCCGAAGAGGGTATGCGGGCCGTCTGCCCATTTCTCGGCCAAGGTGACGCCGCCGCGACCGACAATTTCGTGTCCCGCCCGGCGCTGCAGCGGCGTCCGCTCGGCCTCGAAACCGGTCCCGTAAATGATGCAGTCAACCTCGTAGTGTTCGCCGTCAACGTCGAGGCCGTCCTTTGTGATCCGCTCGATCCCGCCGGGGCAGTCGATGAGGGTCACCCGCGGACTGTTGAACGCCGAGAGGTACTCGTCGTGGAAGCAGGGCCGTTTGCAGATGTAGCGGTAGTACGGCTTGAGGATGTCGGCCTTCACCGGATCGCTCACGAGCTCGTCGATCCGGCGTCGGTGCGCCTCCATGACCTCGAAGTCCGTGACTTCGACGCTGCGGGCGATGTCGGCGCGGGTCATGCCCTCCTTGACCTTGGGGTTGTTGATCACCGCGTAGTTCTGAGTCCACCCGTCGTCCACGAGGTCGGTGTCGACGGAAACACCCATCATGATCGCCTGAAAGTTGTCCATCCGCGAGCGTTGCCAACCGGGTTCGAGATCATCCGCGAAGTCGGGCTCCGTTGGCCGGTTGCCTCGTTCGCCGATCGCCGAGGGAGTGCGCTGGAATACGTAGACGTGTTTGGCCGATTCGGCCAATGGCGGCACGCACTGGATGCCCGAGGCCCCCGTCCCGAGGAGCGCAACGACCTTGTCGCCGAGTCGGTCAAGTGGTTCGTGTGCTCCACCGCCCGTGTACTCGTAGTCCCAGCGCGCCGTGTGGAAGGAGACGCCGGTGAAATCCTCCATGCCCTCGATGGCGGGCAGCTTCATGAGATTGAGGATCCCGACGGCGAGGACGTACCAGCGACAGCTGATCTCGTCGCCGTGGTCGGTGCTGATACGCCACCGGGCCGCGTCCTCGTCCCACACCGCCCGGGTGACGCCGGTGTGGAAGAGGGCGTCGCGAGTCAGGTCGAACCGTGCGGCGACGGCTTCGAGATGCTCGCGGATCTCCTCGCCGTAGGCGTAGCGCCGGGTGGGGACGTAGTCGAGCTCCTCGAGCATCGGCATGTAGATGTAGGACTCGACGTCGCACATCACACCGGGGTAGCGGTTCCAGTACCACGTCCCCCCGATTCCGCCCGCCTGGTCGATGATACGGATCCGCTCGATGCCCGCCTTGCGGAGATTGGCACCGGCAAGGACTCCGGCGATCCCACCACCGACGATGACCACGTCGACCTCGTCGGTGACCGCCGCCCGGTCGACTGGCGCCGTGAAAGGGTCGTCCGCGATACCGGGCGAAGTGTTCGTCGTGGTCCAGGTCGCGGATGTCGGATCGGCCCTCGACCAGGCGCCGGTCCCGCTCCGAGAGGTACTTGGCGTGGACGGTCTCGCGGTCGAACGGGGTCGGCGCGGCGTCGGGGCCCGACTCGGGGGAGCGGTCGTCAGGCAAGGGACTGGTCCACCCTTCGAGGGCGGCAACGGGTTGTCGGGTGGTCCATGTCGGGGAGTCTCACATCTCGGCTCCGGTTCACGCTCGGTCTCGCAGGCGAGGGGCGAAGCGTGATGCCAGGTCATGGCCGGCCCCGGGCCGCTTATTGCTGTGCAAGTGTAAACGTCGATGGACAGGCCGCACGAGTCCGCTCTGTCGCAGGGGGTCGGGCGCCTCTTCGTCGTGATGACGGCGTTGGCGGCCGTGGTCTCCACCGTGCTGGTGGGTTCGCCGGCGTCGGGAGCAAACGTCCCTCCTGGCCAGGACCACGACTGCATCGTCGGATCGCCGCCACCAGCCGTGGACTGGACCGCTCTGCGGAATCCCGTTGTGTCGTTCGGAAGCGTCGGCGTGAAGGACCAAGCCCTGCAGTGGTCGGGCGGCTCCTGGCACATGCTCTTCAGCGACATGTCCCAGACGTTCGGCGCTCCACACGTCCGCTTTGCCGTGGCGATCTCGCACAGCGCAGACCTCCGTCATTGGTCTTATCCGCAGATCATCGCAACGGATGCGGCATCGCCCGACATCGTCCGAGACCCGGCAGGAGATTTCGTCGTCACCTATCAGACGCCCTCTGGACTGGAGTACCGGGTGAGCCGCAGTCCGTCGCTTCGTTCCTGGTCCGGACCCCATGCCCTGGCCCACGGCCTTGCCGGCCGAATGATCGATGCCGCCCTTGCCTTCACCGGCCATGGAGTCATCCTCGGATTCAAGGCAGGGACGACGACGCAGCACTTCGAGATCGCATGGGCCTCGTCACTGTCGGCAACGTTCCACCTTGTCGGGCAGCCCGACATCACGCTGTACGGCGACACGGTCGAGAACTACGAGTTCCTCACCGTCGACGGCAACTGGCATCTGGTGGCAACGTCGAACACGTTGGACCAGGCTTTCCTCTTCACGCTCGCTCCAGGTGATCCGACCAGCCCGTCGACCTGGTTGCACTGGTCTGCCGGCACCGAGTTGATGGTGCCGAGTGAGGCGTTCAACTCGGGGACCGGGATCTCGAGCGTCGGCTTCGAACACGCGAATTCCGCCTTCCTCTGCGTCGGCCCACAGGGTGAGGACTACTTGACCTACGCCGGAAGCACCGAGTTGTCGGCATACGGCGGTTGGGGCCACGCGAGGATCGGCATTGCCCGCAGTCGCGATCTGATCACCTGGCAGGTACCGCCGAGCTGAGAGCGGCGCCACTCCCCAACGAGGTCAGGAGTGACTCCCAGAGCGGAGGGCCGCCGCGAGGTGACGCTGATGATCGACGAAGAGCGACCCGAACAGGCTCTCGATGCAGTCGATGTCACCAGGTGTGCAAGATCATTGTGTCTCGACACGGGGGTTGGCCGACGGAGTCGTCCTTGACCTCCCACCTCGGGCCGAGCGTCACCGGATGACGACGCGACCCAGGGGTCGTTGTACGGGCTGTGACCTGCGCCGCCCCGACGACGACCGGTATCGGGCCTACAAGCTCGACGTGTTGCGAGTCGTCGAGGGGTTGGTCGTCGAGACGACGACCTTCGACGCACAGCGTTTCGAGGCCTTCGGGCTCCCCGAGCTCTGGTCGGAGGACCTGCGGGCTGGCGGGATCGACGCTGGCGCGGAAGGAGGGACGTCGTGACAGAGCTGCCAGCAGCCGTGCGGGACCTCTTGGAGGCACCGAACTACGGCCACATCGCCACGGTCATGCCTGACGGGTCGCCGCACAGCGTGCCGCTCTGGGTTGGGCTCGAGGGTGACCGGATCGCCTTTTTGACCGGTCCGGAAACACGGAAGGCTCGCAACGTCGAACGCGATCCGAGAGTGGCCATCTCACTGGTCGATCACCACGACCCCTTCACCATGGTCATGGTCCGCGGCCGAATCAGCTCACGCCTGGAAGGCGACGAGGCCTGGGCAATCATCGACCGGATCTCGACCGTCTACACCGGGGGCCCTATCCGCAGCGAACGGGCCGTGTGGTGTTCCTGGTCGAGCCCGAGCAAGTGGCGATGACAGCGTTCTGATCTTCGCTGCGTCGGTTCGCGCTCGGTAGCCTCTCGGGGCGCGGCCATCAAGCCTCACCAACGGCCCCGCGCACGGCACCGAACATGTCGCTGAAGAGGGAAGAGCGCCGCACGTCTGGATCGTTCTGAACCGAGGAGCACGCGTGGAGGAATTTGCGGGCAAGGTGGGAGTGGTGACGGGTGCCGGGCGGGGCATCGGACAGGCCGTGGCACAGGCCATGGGCCGGCGCGGGATGCGCGTCGTCGTGAGCGACGTCGAGGCGGCGCACCCGGCGCGGGTTGCCCGAACTCTGGTTGGCGACGGGATCGACGCGATCGGCGTCGAATGCGACGTGCGCGACTCCCAACAGATGGAGCAGCTCGCCGCGGTGACACTGGAGCGGTTCGGCCGGGTCGACCTCCTCTGCAACAACGCAGGCGTCGTGACGGGCGGCCGGACCTGGGAGATTCCGCTCGAGCACTGGGCGCGGGTGCTCGACGTGAATCTCTGGGGTGTGATCCACGGGATCCACACCTTCGTCCCGCTCCTGATCGAAAACGGGCGCGGTGGACACGTCGTCAACGTCGGTTCGCTGGCTTCCGTCACCCCGGTACCGGGCATCGCGCCCTACAACGTGGCCAAGCACGGGGTCCTGGCTCTCTCCGAGACACTCGCGGCCGACCTGCGCGCTGCAGGGAGCGCGGTTGGCGTGACGGTGGTGATGCCCGGCCGAGTGGCCACGGGCATCGGGTTGCCGAGCGGCGAAGCGCCCCCCGATGTCGACGGGGACCCCGATGCCGGCATCCTCAGCGCCGAGGCGGTCGCGAGCAAGATCATGGCGGCGGTCGAAGCCGACCAGCTCTACCTGTTCACACATCCCGAACGCATGGAGGACATCGAAGCCCGCTTCGCCGCGATCCTCGGTCGTTGAGGGCCGCCGGAAGGCGGTGCGGCGAACAACGCAGGCTGTAGCGTCCGGGTCTCGGTGAGAGCGAGAAGGGGACGGGTCGTGGTATGAGTGAACGGCGAGTGGCAGTGGTCACCGGTGGTGGGTCGGGGATCGGGCTGGCCATCAGTCAGCGGTTGGCGGCCGATGGGCACGCCGTTGCGGTGCTGGACTTTGACGGCACCCGGGCAGCTGACGCCGCCGCCGCCATCGAATCGGCGGGCGGCCGGTCGGTGGGGCTGGCGGCGGACGTGGCCGATCGCGAGCAGGTGTGGGAGGCGACGGACGCGGTCCGCAGCCAGCTGGGCGCTCCAGGCATCCTCGTCAACAACGCCGGGACGGGGTCAACGTTCGCTCGCTTTCTCAAGGTGAGCCCCGAGGAGTGGGAGCGCGTCCTCCGCGTGAATCTGACGGGAGCGTTCCATTGCTGTCAGGCGGTCCTGCCCGACATGGTCGAGGCGGGGTGGGGGAGGATCGTCAACATCTCCTCGTCGAGCGCCCACAGCGGGCAGCCCCTTCTCGGCCCCTACGTTTCGTCCAAGTCGGGGCTCAACGGGTTGACCAAGTCCTTGGCACTCGAGTTCGGCCCCCGCGGGATCACCGTCAACGCCGTCCCTCCGGGGTTCATCGACACGCCGATGCTGCGCGCCTCGGAGGAGCGGGGAGAGTTCGGGCCGGGGGGCGTGGACGACGCCATTGCCCGGACGCCGGTGCGGCGAGCCGGCTTGCCCGAGGACATCGCCGCCACGTGCTCGTTCCTGTGCCGCGCCGAAGCGGGCTACATCACGGGCCAGATCATCGGGGTCAACGGGGGCCGAAATACCTGACGGCGCCCCCCCGGCCTCAGGCGTAGTCGCGCAGGTCGTCGTCGAGCTCGACGTCGAAGGTGCGCATCGCCATGGCGAACACCTCGTAGGCCCCGACCGTGAACACGACGTCCATGATCTGTTGCGTGTCGAGTGAAGCTGCGAGCGTGGCATAGGTGCCGTCGGCGATGCGGGCATCGGCCACCAGTTCGTCTGCCGCGCGGAGCAAGGCTGCGTCGAGCCGCTCCCAGCCCGCCGACGCGGCTCCTTCGCGGACACGCGCCACCTCGTCGGGACCGAGGCCGGCCACGCCTGCCTGGTAGACGTGCTGCGCCCACTCGTAGGTGGCCCCTCGCAGGTGGGCCACCCGCAAAATGAGCAGTTCGCGTTGGCGGGCGGTGATGGTCGTGAAGTAGAGCGCGTGTCTGATGAGCTGGTTGTAGGCCGCCGTGAGATCAGGGTGGTGGGCCAGGATCCCCATCGCGTTGAGGCCCTTCGGGCCGGCCGGGTCGTGGGGAGGAACGGGGAGCCGCGGATTGGCAGGCCGGTACGCGGCCGCCAGCGCCTCGGCCATGCCCTGGGGCCACCGGCGCGGGGGAAGGGGCTCGACCCGGCTCATGAGGCGAAGTCGGGGGCGACGTCGCGGACGAATGCCTCGACTTGTGGCTCACCGGCCTCGGGCCACCCGCACACGAGATAGCCGTAGCCGGCGTCGCGCCATTTGGCCGCGTGTCGGCGGGCCGCCTCCAGATCGTCGAGCGAGAGGGATCCGGCTCTCATGATCGCGGCAGGGATCGCGCCCGGCCTCGGCGGCCAGCTGGTCGAGCAGGGTGTTGGCGTCGCGAAGCGAGTTGGGTGACCCGAAGGCGTGCCAGACGTCGGCGAAGCGAGCCGCCAGCGGGAGCGTGCGGGTGGGTCCGGTGCCGCCGATCCAAATGGGGGGATGCGGGAGTTGCACCGGCCGGGGCAGCAGGCGGGCGCCGTGGAGCGACACCCGCTTCCCCTCGTAGGAGACCACCTCGCCGCTGCACAGCCGGGTGACGATCTCGAGGGTGTCCTCGAGCAGGTCGAAGCGCTCGGCGAGTGGAGGGGAACGGGATCCCGAGCTCGACGATGCTCCTTCTCGAACCAGGCCGCCCCGAGGGTCAACTCGAGCCGCCCGTGCGACGCGTGGTCGATGGTGACGGCCTGCGCCGCCAGCACGGAAGGATGCCGGTAGGTGGCGCCGGTGACCAGGAGTCCCGAGCCGGATACGCGAGGTGAGACCGGCCAGTGCCGCCAGGGTCGTCATCCCCTCGAAGGTCTCGCCGGGACCGTCGCCGTACATGGGCTGGAAGTGGTCGAAGCCCCACACGCCGTCGAAGCCAAGGTCCTCGGCCAGGCGGACTCGCCGCACCAGCTCGTCCCAGGACACGCGCTGTTGCGCCACGTCAAGGCCGAATCGCATCTCAGTCCTCTTCCTTGGTCCTCTTGGGCTCGACGACGAACTCGGCCACCCGGCTGTGGAAGCGCCAGACGTCACCGTCGCGGTGCAGGACGTCGTGGTAGCGCCCGACCAGCTGCACGGACCATCCGCCCTCGGCCATGAGGAGGAAGACCATGTCGCTCGTCGCAGCTGCCTCGTCGTCGTCCCATCGGGTGATGAGGGTGTTCAAGACCAGATGACGTTGGGGACGGCGCGGCCGCCAACCGCCATAGGCCTCTCGCAAGGCATCGTGGCCCACGTGACGGCCCAGCCCCGGCATGTCGCTCACGCCGTCGGGGCAGAACGTGGCGACCACAGTCGTCGGTGCGGCCGTCGTCCAGAGCGTGGGTGTAGGCCGCGATGGCCGTGTGCGACGCCGGCCGCCACGTCGGCCTGGGTCCGTTCGGTTCGCCACGAAGCTCTCAGAACTCGATCTCGACGACCGGCATCTCGAGGGGATTGACGTTGACCTTGCGCAGCGCCGGCAGCAGCTTGTCGTAGGGAAGCCCGGCGAGGTACCCGTCGATGACCCGCTGATAGTTCGAGATGTGGCCCTCGTTGCGCTCCGACAGGCGCATGTACTCGAAGCTGCGTGCGTGCAGACCACGCTGCTGCCGCGGCAGATTGGAGAAGTCCTGGGCCGGGATGGGCGGCCAGCGCGGGTCGTCGTACTCCCAGGGCTCGGGCACCGGAGGCGTCGCGGGCTCGTCGCCCGGTGGGAACCGGGTCAGCGACCACATGTCCATGAGGGTCTCTTCGGGCCCGAGAGGCCGGAATCGGTACGACGACGCGCTGGAGACATGGGCAGGACGAAGTAGTGCGGGAAGCAGTACGCCATCGGTTCGTTCAGGCCCTGTTCGCTCAGCTCGTTGAGGTCGGGAATGTCGCAACCTCGGCGCGCGGTGTGCCCTGGAGACCGCATCGTTGAGCCGGTCGCTCCCATGTCGAGCTGGCCAGCTGGTAGTCGGCCGGCAGCTCCACGCCGGCCAGCTCCTCGGCGATCTGCGACGTCGCGGGCGTGCACCATGCCGGCCATGCCGTCGCTCATGGTGTGTAGGTACTGCAGCTCGGCGTCGACGAAGGCGCGCGGATCGAAGTCCGCCGGATTGCGAGCCGGGAAGCGCCCCGGGATCCGGAGCTGAGGATGCGCCTGCAGCACGTGGTACTGCTCGACGAAGGCCTCCTGGGCGAGCTTCCAGTTGACCGGGAGGCGGCACGGAGTACCACCACTCGGCCCGCAGCGACTCCACCTTCCACGCGTCGAGCACGCTGGCGATCGGCTCGATGCACTCGCGAGAGCGGGGGCGCGGCGTCGTCGAGGTTGATCCAGGCGCAGCCGCCCCAGGCCTCGCACCGGACGGGCGTCAGGTCGAGATCGGCCGGTTGGAGGTTGTGCTCGGAGAAGGCTCCGGCCTGGGTCACCCTCGTGTTGTGGCCGTCGGTGCCCGTAGCACCAGCCGTGGAAGGGGCAGACGAAGCCGCCGCGGCGCGACCCCCGCCCTGGGCGACCCGGACGCCGCGGTGGCGGCAGACGTTCTGGAAGGCGCGCACGCCGAGGTCTTCGGTGCGGACGACGACGACCGACTGGTCGAGGATCTCGTACTCGGCGAAGTCGCCGACCTCGGGGATCTCCTCGAGCCGGCAGGCCATCTGCCAGACCCGGGGCCAGACCAGCTCGGCTTCCATGGCGTAGAAGTCCGGGTCGTAGTAGCGCTCCTTGCGGACCCGGTCCGTGACCTCAATGGCATAGGGCACCGGGAGGGCCGACCACTTGTGCTCCACGATCGTCATACTGTCGCCCCTCGGGTGTGCGCCGACAGGCGTTAGACTAACCGGTCGGTACAACGTGCCGACGGTGCGGCTCACCCGGAAGTCGCCTCGTCATCCCGGCGACGACAGGGGCAGCATTCCGCATGAACACCTCCGCCGAGCCCGCACGCCGGCGCACCGACTCCCGCCACGGACGTCGACGTCCTCGTGGTGGGTGCCGGCATCACCGGGATCTACCAGCTCTACCGGGCGTGCCGGGAGGGGTATTCCGCGCTGCTCCTCGAGGCAGGCGACGGGCGTCGGAGGCACCTGGTACTGGAACCGCTACCCGGGGGCCCGCTTCGACTCGGAGAGCTACACCTACGGCTATCTCTTCTCCAGGGAGCTCTTCGAGGAGTGGCAGTGGCAGGAGCACTTCGCGCCGCAGCCCGAGACGGAGCGCTACTTGAACCACGTCGTGGACCGCTTCGACCTGCGGCGCCACATGCGCTTCGGCGCCAGCGTGACCTCGGCCGACCTACGACGAGACGGCTGGCTTGTGGGCCGTCAGGACGGATGACGGCGCCGAGCTCGTCACGCGCGGTACCTGATCGCGGCGACCGGCGTCCTCTCGATCCCGTACACGCCGGAGATCCCCGGACGAGACCGATTCGAGGGCGAGTCGTACCACACGGGACGCTGGCCGGCGACGCCGGTCGACTTCGCCAACAAGCGGGTGGCGGTGATCGGGACCTCGTCGAGCGGCGTGCAGGTCGTCCCCGCCATCGTGGATGAGGTCGCGTCGTTGACCGTGTTCCAGCGGACACCCAACTGGTGCACGCCGCTCAACAACTCCGCCATCACGCCCGAGGAGCAGGCCGAACTCCGCGCCGGCTTCGAACAGCTCCGCGAGGTTCTCAACACATCGGTACACGGATTTCACCACCCTCCCCACGACCGCTCGGCCTTCGACGACACCGAAGAGGATGCGCCGACGCTTCTACGAGACGATGTGGGAAAGCCCGGGCTTCACCAAGCTGACGAGCAACTACCTCGACCTGCTGTCAAACCCGGACGCCAACGCCGAGTGGTGCGCATTCCTCGCCGGCAAGATCCGCAGCATCGTCACCGATCCCGCGACCGCGGACCGGCTGATCCCGAAGGACCAGCGGTTCGGAGAGAAGCGGCCCCCTTTCGTCACCGGCTACTTCGAGGCCTTCAACCGGCCCAACGTCGCGCTGGTCGACCTGGCCGAGACGCCGATGGTCCGGGTGACGCCGACTGGGATCGAAACGACCGACGGCATGCACGAGTTCGACATCATCGTGTGGGCAACGGGCTTCGACTTCGGGACCGGCGCGCTCCTGCGGATGGGCATCCGGGGTCGCGGCGGCCTGGCCCTGAGCGACTACTGGGACGACGGCCCGCGTACCTTTCTCGGTGTCCAGACCCATGGCTTCCCGAACCTGTTCTTCCCCGGCGGCCCGCACGCGGCTGCCGGAAACAATCCGCGCTACAACAGCGACCAGGTCGACTTCATCACCGGTCTCCTCCTCTACGCGCGTGACCACGGGCGCGACGTCATCGAAGTGACCGAACGATCCGAGGAGCGTTGGACCAACATGGTCAACCGCGGCGCGTCGTCGCCGCTGTCCTTCGGGGAGAGCAGCTATTACTTCGGCACCAACATCCCGGGCAAGCCGAAGCGGTATCTGCTCAACTCGGCCGGTCGCCCGAAGCTTTTCTCGGTCATCGCCGACGTGGTCGCCAACGACTACGACGCCTTCACGTTCTCGACGAGCAGACGGCGCCAGCCCGGCGCGACCGGGATGACCCGGCCGCCGGCCGTCACACCGTGGCGATCGGCGTGACCGGCGAGCCCACCACACCGGGCATCCGCAGCGGCGGTGCGGTGAGCAGGAAGCGGCTGCGACCGTGCTCGCGTAACCACGTCGCCAGCTCGTGGAGGTACCACATCTCGCCGAGGGGCACGCCGAGCTTGAACAGGCAGAGGTTGTGGATGGGAAGGAAGGAGTGGCGGCTCGGGTCGCGGTCCTTGCCGAGGAGCCCTTCGACGGCGTAGTTGTCGGCCACCAGGGCCGAGATCTGCGACTCGGCGATCCAGTCGAGCAGCGAGGGGTCGCGCGCGTCGAGGTAGGTGCACATCGTGTGGATCTGCACCGGATCGGGGTCTGCGCTCCCATTCGAGGACCTTGGTGGCGAACCCCGTGTGCAACAAGAGCATGTCGCCTGGCTCGACCACGACGCCGTCGGCCGCCATGATCTCCTCGAGCATGGCCCGGTCGACTTTGCGCCACTCGTGCCCGAGGTGGTGTGCCAGGTCGACGAGAACGCCCCGGCCCTGCACGCCGTGCCAGGCCATGTGCTCGAGCCCGAGGTGGTGCGCGAAAGCCCGGTGGGCCCCGCCGTCCCCGCGGGCGTCGGCGCCGGGGGCCGACGAGGTCGATCCCGGCGCGGTAGCCGTTGTAGTAGACGGCCTCTTCGACACCGTCCCCGTCGGCGTCGAACTCGGCGCCGACGTGGGCCAGCGAGTCCCACTGGGTCGAGTACTGCAGCGACAGGGTCACGACGTCGTCAGCCCAGACGTCGACGTACTTGGGGTCGCCCCAGTCCTCCATCTGGCTCATGCGGACGTTGTAGAAGGTGGCCGGCTCGCCCTTCATGTCCTCGGTCGGGGAGACCACCGGCGGGTGACGGCGTTGGTTCAGTGCGGTCCCGCCCGGATAGTCGAGCGGCAGGCTGAGGCAGAAGCTGATGCCCGCCTGCGACCTCGCGGAGCACCCTGGAGCACCTTGCCCGGGGTGACGAGGTTGATGCGGCCCAGCTCGTCGTCGTCGCCCCAGTCCCCCCAGGTCGAGCCGGGTGGGCGCTGCTTCCACCGCTTCGTCACCGTGTCGTTCCCTCCTGGTCGCGTTGCCATGTACCGACCGGTTGGTCTACCCTCTGGAGAGGAGCTTCGCGCAGTCGCGCCTGTCATCCTGGTTCACGGACGGAAGGGACAGCACATGCCGGACAAGCCCTTTGTCGTCTCGGCGGACGGGCACATTCTCGAGCCCACCGACCTCTTCATCACCCGCCTGCCCGAAGCACCTGCGCGACCGGGGCGTGTGGGAGGACGACTTCGAGATCGAGCCACTGGTCGAGGGCGGGGCGCGCGATCTTCCGGCGCCTGCACACCCCCGGCTTCGAGGGATGGACGATCTCCCGCTACCGCCAGACGGGCGGACGCATGCCCGAGGGCGACCCCGAGATGATCATCGAGGACCTTGAACTTCGACGGGGTCGACGTCGGGGTGATGCACCCCAACCTCTCGCTCTTCGGGCTCTACTCGGACGACCACGAGCTCTCGATGGCCCACGCCCGCGTCTACAACGACTACATCATGGAGCGGTTCACGCCCGTACTTCGACCGGCTGGCCCCGACCGCACCGGTGCCCATCACCGACATCGACGATGCCGTCGCCGAGATCGAGCGGGTGGCCGCCGGCGGCTTCCGGGCGATCCTGCTTCCGGCCGTGCCGCCGAAGCCCTACTACTCGCGCGACTTCGACCCGGTGTGGGCGGCGGCGCAGGCCAACGGACGTGCACGTCTTCATCCACACCCAGACCGGTGGGGTGAAGGTCAACGATCCCGGCGTCGACCACGCTCAAGGTCGTCATGGAGAACGCGGCCCAGGTCAACCAGCCCATGACCGAGAAGTCCGCCTCCAAGCGCATGATCACCCAGGCGATCTACAGCACCATCGTCCCCCAGCAGGTCATCTGCGAGCTCATCGGTGGCGGTGTCGCCGAGCGCTACCCCGACCTGCACTTCGCCCTGATCGAATTCAACGCGCACTGGCTGGCCTCGCTGGTCGGCAGCATGGACAAGTGCTGGGTCACCGGCATCGGCCAGGACCCCGACTGGTGGCTCGGCGTCTGGGACGACACTCGGCCCGCCACCGAGCAGACCGGCATGGCGCAGCTGTTCCGGCTGAACGAGAAGTGGCCCTACCCGCTGATGCCGAGCGAGTACGTGCAAGCGTCAGTTCCACGTCTCGTTCCAGGACGACCCCGTGGCGGTCGCCTGCCGGCACATCACCGGTCTGTCGACGATCGTCTGGGGCAACGACTACCCGCACGCCGAGGGGACCTTCCGCGGCAGCCGCAGCTGATGGCCGAGCAGTTCGCCGGCGTCCCGGCGGCCGAGCGCGACGCCATGGTCGGCGGCACGCTCGGCGGGCTGCTCGGGTTCAAGGCTCCGGTGGCCGCCTGAGCGACCGGCACCCGCGAGCGAGCATCGCTTCGACGGGCGCGTCGCCATCGTCACCGGCGCCGGGCGAGGCATCGGCCGCGCCTACGCCCTGCTCCTGGCGGCCCGCGGCGCCGCCGTCGTCGTCAACGACCTCGGCGGCGCCATGGACGGGACCGGTGCCGACGCCGGGCCGGCGGCCGACGGTGGTGGACGAGATCGTCGCCGCCGGCGGGGTCGGCGCGTGGCCGACACCAGCGACCTCGCCACGGCGAGCGGCGCGCAGGCAGTCGTGCGAGACGGCGATCGAGCGCTTCGGCCGGCTCGACATCCTCGATCAACAACGCCGGCATCATCCGATGGGCCGGCTTCCCCGAGGCCGACGAGGACAACCTCGCCCGCCACCTGGCCGTGCACACGGTCGGCTCGTTCAACATCACCCGTGCGCCGCCTGGCCCCACATGGTCGAGCAGGGCTACGGCCGCATCGTGATGACGACCTCGAGCGGGATGTTCGGGCTGCCGAACAACACGTCCTACGCCACGGCCAAGGCGGCCGTCGATCGGCACTGACCCGGAGCCTGGCGGTGGCCGGTGCCAAGCACGGGATCACGGTCAACCTCATCGCGCCGGCCGCCGTGACCCGGATGGCGGGCGGCGCAGGGCCGGCGGCCATGACCGCCGAGCAGGTGGCGCCGATGGCGGCCTTCCTCGCGCACGAGGACTGCCCGGTGACCGGCGAGATCTACGCCGCCGGGAGCCGGGCGCTTCGCCCGGCATCTTCATCGCGTCGACCGCCGGCTACGTCGCACCCGGGCCGAGCGGCACGCATCGAGGACGTGGCCGCGCACTGGGCGGACATCAACGACGAGACCGGGCTACTCGGTCCCGGCGGACCTGATGCGGCTGGTCGGCAGCCTTCATGGCGCACCTCGGCGCGGCAACGGCTGACGCCGCTGCCGGACCGACGCGCGCTGCGGGGCCCGGCTACTCCTCGAGCAGGTCGGGCTCCTCGGCCACCACGACGTCGTAGAGGGGCTGGAACTGCACCCATCCGACGCGGTGGCCGCCGGTCTGCCGGGCGGTCTTCTCGGCCACGTCGTGGCCGATCGAGACGGGTGTACCGGCGGCCTCGGCCAGCAGCTGGGCCTGGCAGCTGCGCTCCATGGTGATGAACCACCACGCCGCCTCGTCGACGGTGCGCCCCACGGTGAGCAGGCCGTGGTTGGACAGGATCGCCGCCTTGCGTGTCGCCGAGGGCGTGGGCGATGCGCTTGCCCTCTTCGACGTCGAACACGGCGCCGGTGTAGTCGTCGAACACCACGTGGTCCCCGTAGAAGGCGCAGGCGTCCTGGGTCAGCGGGTCGAGCGGTCGGCGGAGCGTCGACCACGCCTTGCCGTGGACCGAGTGCGAGTGCGCCGCCGACACCACGTCGGGCCGCGCGGCGTGGATCTGCGAATGGATGACGAAGGCGGCCAGGTTCAGCGGCCAGGTGCCCTCGACGACCTCGCCGTCGTGGTTGACGAGGAGCAGGTCCTTGACCCGGATCTGCCGGAAGCTCATGCCGAGCGGGTTGACCCAGAAGTGGTCGGGTAGCTCGGGATCGCGGGCGGTGATGTGGCCGGCCGTCCCCTCGCCGAAGCCGAGCCGCCCGAAGATGCGGAAGGCGGCGGCGAGCCGTTGCTTGCGATGGCGGCGCTCCTCCTCGACGGTGTCGAACTTCGGGGAAGGCGTGGGGAATCCGCTCCGATGCCATGGAGCCAGTGTACGGGACCTTGTACCGGTCAGTCCATAGGATGGGGGCGTGGACTTCTCGCTGAGCGAATCCGAGCGCGCGCTGGTCGGCGCTGTGCCGCGACTTCGCGCAGAACGAGATCGGCCCGCGGGCGCCCGCGGCCTGGGACGAGGCGCGATGCCCGACCGATCTGCTTGCGCGAGATGGGGCAGCTGGGCCTCCTCGGGATGCTGATCCCCGAGGAATGGGGCGGGATCGGCATGTCGACCGTCGGCTTCGTCGCCGCCATGGAGCAGATCGGACTGGCCGACCAGTCGGTCGCGGCGGCGTGGCAGGCGCACGTCACGATCGGCTCGCTTGCCGCTGCTTCCTCTTCGGTGACGACGCACCAGCGCGAGCGGTGGCTGCGACCGCTGGCCGAGGGCGACGCCCTCGGTGCGTTCGGCCTGACCGAGCCCGACGCCGGATCGGACGCGCGGGGCATCCGCACCCGTGCCGAGCCGCAGCGACGGCGGCTGGCTGATCAACGGTCGCAAGACCTTCATCTCCAACGCCGGGACCGACATGTCCTTCGGCGTGACGCTGCTCGCCCGGGTCGGGGCCCGAACGGGTGCACGGAGCAGACGGCACGACCCGGCCGCCTGCGCTACGCCAGCTTCGTCGTCGAGAAGCGACACCCCCGGCTTCACCATGGGTCCAAAGATGCGCGGAATCGGCTGGCGGGGCCTCGACACCCGCGAGCTGTACTTCGACGACGTGTGGGTGCCCGAGCGAGCACCTGGTGGGCGATCCCGACCTGGGGCTCAGCCAGTTCCTGCGCACGCTCGAGGTCGGCCGCATCTCCATCGCCGCGCTCTCGCTCAGCCTGACCCAGGCCGTGCTCGACATGGCGCTCGCGCTACGCGCGGGAGCGGGTGCAGTTCGGGCAGCCCATCTCGAAGTTCCAGGCGGTGCAGTTCAAGTTGGCCGACATCGCCACCGAGCTCGAGGCGGCCCGCTGGCTGACCTACCGCGCCGCCTCGCTCCGCGATGCCGGCCAGCCGTTCCAAAAGGAGGCCGCCATGGCCAAGTTGAAGGCCAGCCGGCTGGCGGTGTCGGCCGCTTCGGAGGCGGTGCAGATCCACGGCGGCCTCGGCTACATGCTCGACTCCCCGGTGGCCCGCTTCTACTGCGACGCCAAGGTGCTCGAGATCGGCGAGGGGACCAACGAGATCCAGCACCTCGTGATCGCCCGCGCCCTCGGCTGCTGACGAGTCCCGGGCCGCGACAGCGGGGCGAGAAACTCAGACGGCGGCTAGCCGGCGGATCGCCTCGGCGATCTCGACCCGACCGGGAAGCCAGGCCCGCTCGAGCTCGGGTGCGTAGGGCGGCGGCGTGGCGGCAGCACCCACCCGCTCAATCGGGGCATCGAGGTCCCAGAAACCTTCCCGGGCCACAGTGGCCGCGATCTCGGCCCCGATGCCGAAGGGCACGACCGCCTCGTGTGCGATCAGGATCCGGCTCGTCTTGTGCAGCGACGCCAAGACGGGCTCGAGGTCGAGTGGGACAACGGTCCGCAGGTCGATCACCTCCACCGAGACACCCTCGCCGGCCAGCGCCTCGGCGGCGGCCATCGCCTCGTGCACCATCCGCGAGACCGACACGACCGTGACATCGGACCCGGTGCGCACGACCGCCGAGCGGCCGATGGGCACCAGGTGGTCTGCCGGGGGTTCGGGTCCCTTCATGCCGTAGAGGAGCCGGTTCTCGATGAACACCACGGGATTGGGGTCCCGGATCGACGCCCGTAACAGTCCGTACGTGTCCGCCGGTGTCGACGGCATGACCACGGTCAGGCCCGGAATGTGGGCCAGCAGCGCCTCGAGGCTCTGGGAGTGCTGGCTGCCCGAGGAGCGGCCCGCCCCGAACTGGGTGCGGACGGTCAGCGCCATCTCGGCCGCCCCGCCCGTCATGAACGGGAGCTTGGCGGCCTGGTTGAGCAACTGGTCGAAGCAGACGCCAAGGAAGTCCAGGTACATGATCTCGACGACGGGGCGCATGCCGGCCATGGCGGATCCCACGGCGAGCCCCACGATGGCCGTCTCGGAGATCGGCGTGTCGCGGACCCGGTCGCCGAAACGCTCGCGCAGCCCGCGGGTGAGGCCGAAGACGTTGCCTCCGTCGCCGACGTCGACGCCGGCCACGAAGACGCGGTCGTCGGCCGCAAGCTCGGATTCGAGGGCCGTGCGCACGGCGTCCATCGTGCGGTACGAGGCGGGCGTGTCCTCGGTGAGCGGCGGCGGTTCGTCGGGCTGCGGGCGGGGTCGCAGCACGTAGTCGAAGAGTGAAGACGCAGACGGGGCCGGCAAGGTGCGCGCCCGTTCGAGCGCGGCGTCCAGCCCGGCCGCCACGCCGGATTCGAGCGCGTCGATCTCCTCCGCACCGACGCCGGCACCGAGGAGCCGCTCGCGGTGGCGCACCAGCGGGTCACGCGCCCGCCAGGCACTCACCTCGTCGGCGTCGCGGTAGCGCTCGGGGTCGCCCTCGTAGTGGCCGTGCCACCGGTAGGTGGTCGCTTCGACGACGGAGGGGCCACCAGCCCTTGCTGCCTGGACGGCGTCCGCCATGACCGACGCAGTGGCCACGACATCGTTGCCGTCGACGGCGCGGTAGGGGAGGTCGTAGCCCGCGGCACGCCGCTCGAGGCTCGCCGCGTGCTGCGCCGACGTGGGGGAGAACTCCGAGTACCCGTTGTTCTCGCAGAAGAAGATCACCGGCAGCTCCCACACGGCGGCGAGGTTGAGGGCCTCGTGGAACGCGCCCTGTGCCGCCGCACCGTCGCCGAAGAAGGCGACGGCGACGCTGTCGTTGCCGCGGAGCTGCGCCGCCACCGCCGCGCCCGTGGCGATGGGCAGGCCGGCGGCCACGATGCCGTTGGCGCCGAAGATCCCGAGTGCCGGGTCGGCGATGTGCATGGAGCCGCCCCGCGCCCGGTTGGTTCCCTCGTCCCGCGCCATCAGCTCGGCGAACATCGCCATCGGGTCGAGCCCCTTGGCCAGGCAGTGGCCGTGGCCGCGATGGGTGGACGTGATGACGTCGTCGGCCCGCAGCGGCCAGCACGCGCCGACCGCCGCAGCTTCCTGGCCGATTGAGAGGTGGACGAAGCCGGGCACGAGCCCGTCGCGGTACAGCGCGGCGACCCGCTCCTCGAAGCCGCGGATGCGGGCCATGCGGCGCTGCATCTCGAGGAGTTCGGCCCGTGAGAGGCCCGGCTCGGCATCGGCGCTGGCAGCCATGGTGGGTTAGTGTACTGATCGGTACAAGCAGGAGGCCGATGTCCGCGCAGATCGAGATTCCCGACACCTTCCCGGCTGCCGGCGAGGTGACCGGCAAGCGGGTCGTCATCACCGGCGCGGGACGGGGGCTCGGATCGCTGCTGGCCCACGCCTTCTCGGCGGCCGGTGCGACCGTGGCGCTGGTGGCGCGCACCGAGCGTGACCTGAAGGACGTGGCCGCACACTTGGCGGGACCGTCGCTGGTGCTCAGTGGCGACGTCAGCGACGAGGACTTCAACGAGTCCGTCGCGGACGCCTGCGTCGCCGAGTGGGGCGGCCTCGACGTGTGGATCGCCAACGCGGGGATCTCGCCCGTCGTGGCCGGTCCACAGGAGACCGAGGCCGGCGTGTGGCGGCGGGTCCTCGAGGTGAACCTCACCGGCGCCTTTCTCGGCGCCAGGGCCGCGGCCCGCGTGATGCGCGAGGGCGGGCGGCTCATCTTCACCGGGTCGGTGCTGGGCGAGCGGCCACGCCGGGGTCTCTCGGCCTACAGCGCGTCGAAGGCCGGCTTGACGGCCCTGGCCAAAGGGCTGGCGCTCGACCTGGCACCGTCGGGCATCACCGTCAACGTCGTGGCGCCGGGTTGGTTCGATTCGCCCATGGCCGAGGGCTGGAAGCAAAACGCCCGGCTGTCCGAGGCGATCACCAGCCACACGGCGTTGGGTCGGTGGGGCGCGCCGAGCGATCTCGCCGGTGCCTACCAGTTCCTGGCCTCGGACGCCGCGGCCTTCGTCACCGGCGCCATCCTCACCGTGGACGGCGGGTACTTGCTCCTATGACGCCTGACACGGGCGCGCGCCGGGTCATCGCCATCACCGGGGCCGGTGGCGCGCTCGGTGCCGCGGTGTCGCGGCGCTTGGCCGGCGAACCGGACACTGCCGTCGTCCTGAGCGACGTGTCCGAGCCGTCGCTGGCCGCGACGGTCGCCGCACTGGCGGAAGCTCCCTCGCCGGTGGCCACGATGATCGCCGACGTCAGCGACCCGGTCGCGGTCGAGCGTGTGGTCGGTCTCGCGGTCGAGCAGTTCGGGCGGCTCGACGTCCTGGTGAGCAACGCCGGCGTGCTGACACCGAGTGGTCGCATCCACAACCAGACGACCGAGGACTGGGAGCGCGCCTTCCGGATCAACGTCTTGGGCGCGGTCAACGGCATCAGCGCCGCCGTGGCCGTCATGCGGCCCCAGCGGGCCGGTTCGATCATCCTCACGGCGTCGGTCGCCGGCATGACCGCCTGGTCGCACTCCGGTCCGTACTGCGCGACGAAGGCGGCGGTGATCCAGCTGGCCAAGGTGGCTGCGGTGGAATACGCAGCGGACGGAATCCGCGTGAACTGCGTCTGCCCGGGGACGTTCCGCTCGGCCATCCACGAGGGGATGTCCGACGACGCACTCGATGCCATCGCGGGGCGCCACCCGCTCGGGCTGGGGTCCGCGGCGGATCTGGTGGGTGCGTACTCCTACTTGGCGGGCGACGACTCCCGCTGGACCACGGGAGCCGCACTCGTCATCGACGGGGGGTACTCCGCCCCGTGACCGCGTCCGGTGATCTGTCGTCGACGCTCGGGTTGGCGATGCCGTGCATGAAGATCTCGGCGAAGGGCTGGCCCACCGAGCGAGCGGAGAGACGCCCACCGGGCTTGAGCCAGAGGTACGTGTAGTTGTGCATGCCGAGCCACGCCCTGGCGGCCAGCCAGGGATCGACGTCGCGGAATTCCCCCGTCTCGACCCCGGCGCGCAGGACCGCCTCGACCCTGCCTTCGTAGTGGCGTCGCCTGATTCGGAACTGTTCGGCCCGGGCCCCGGTCAGCGCGGGGAACTCGTGGAGGAAGACCCACACATGGTCGGGGTAGCGGTGGATGACGTCGAGCAGCTCGTCACCGAGCATGGCCAGCTGCGCCGACGGCGAGCCACCGGCCTCGGCGACCCGGTCGGCACCGAGCATGACCTCGTCCATGACGCGGTCATGAATGGCCGCCAGCAGCTCCTCCTTGGAGCCGATGTAGTGGTACAGCGCACCTTTGCCCAGTTCGTTGGCGGCACAGAGCTCCATGATCCCGGTGGCGTGGTAGCCCTGTCGTGCGAAGACGTGCGCCGAGGTGTCGATGATGGCCTCGCGCCGCTGTTCCCACTTCGCGCTCCGTCGGGTGTCGCCATTCGGCTGCACGCTCACGGATGCGACGCTAGTGGGCAGGGGCCCGGCGGCCGGGATTCGGGCTTCGAGAGCCTGGACGGGCTCCTGCACTCTGCGATGGGCGGCCGCATCGTGGCGGGAGGCCGGCGATGAGAACGAACGTGAACTGGTTCGGGGTGCTGGCCCATCACGCGGCGCGTACCCCCGACAAGGCGATCACGGTGTTCGAGGGGCAGGGGCTGACGTTCGCCCAGATGGAGGCCCGGGTCACGGCGCTGGCCGGCGGGCTGCAGGCACGAGGGGTCGGCCCCGGCGACGTCATCGGGCTGTTGTCGTACAACTGTCCCGAGTTCCTCCAGACGATGTTCGCCGCCAACTACCTCGGCGCCATCGTGATGCCGATCAACTGGCGGCTGGCCGCGCCCGAGGTGCGATTCATCCTCGAGCACTCCGAGGCGCGGGTGCTCGTGAGCGACGAGTCGCTCGTCGAGCTGGCGAACCAGGCGACCGCCGACGCCGAGGCGCCGATCGTGCTGGCCTGCGTGGGGAACGCCGCTCCGCCCGGGTGGGTGACGCTGGCCGAACTCGAAGACGCAGGTTCTGCCCGCGGACCCGCTCCGGCGACAACCGAGCCCGACGACGTCCACCGTCTGATGTACACGTCAGGCACGACGGGGCGTCCGAAGGGAGTGATGATCACGCACGCCAACCTGGCGTGGAAGAACCTGGCCCACATCATCGAATTCGGGTTCACGGGTGCGGACCTCGGCCTGGCCTGCGGGCCGCTGTACCACGTCGGGGCCCTCGACCTCACGACGACGTCGTTGATCGCCGCCGGCGCCACGACGATTCTGCACCGGACGTTCGATGCGGCCACCGTGGTGAACGAACTGGAACGCTCGCGGGTGTCCGCGGTCTGGCTGGCGCCGGCCATGGTCAACGCCATCATGGCGCTCCCCGACGTCTCCGAACGAGATTTCTCGTCGGTGCGCGTGATCATCAACGGCGGGGAGAAGATGCCCATCCCGTTGATCGAGCGCATCGGCCGCACGTTCCCCGCTGCCTGGTTCGCGGACGCCTACGGCCTGACCGAGACCGTCTCGGGCGACACGTTCCTCGACCGCGACAGCATCATCACCAAACTCGGCAGCGTCGGGCGGCCCTGCCTGCACCTCGACGTCTCCGTGTGGGACGACGAGGGCCGGCCCGTCCCCGACGGCGAGCGTGGCGAGATCGTGCTGCGCGGCCCCAAGGTGTTCAAGGGTTATTGGCGTGACCCCGAGGCGACAAACCGGGCTTTCGCGGGCGGCTGGTTCCACACCGGCGACATCGGGGTGCGCGACGAGGACGGGTATCTCTTCATCGTCGACCGCCTCAAGGACATGATCGTCTCCGGCGGCGAGAACATCGCCGGATCCGAGGTCGAGCGCGTGCTCTACGAGCACGACGCGGTGCTCGAGGCGGCCGTCGTCGGTCGTCCCGACGAGCGATGGGGCGAAGTGCCCGTGGCCTTCGTGGTGCTGCGCCCCGGGACGACCGCGAGCGCCGAGCAGTTGCTGGCGCACTGCGACACCCAGCTCGCTCGCTACAAGGTCCCCAAGGACATCACTTTCTTGGACGCCCTGCCGCGCAACCCGTCCGGCAAAGTGCTCAAGCGCGAGCTGCGCGCCGGCAACTAGCCGGGCTCGATGACGACGCGGATCGCGCCGCTCGAGCGGTCGGATGCCACCCGGAACGCCTCCACCGCGTCATCGAGAGGGAATCGGTGGGTGATGACCGTGGCGGCGATCTCGGGGTCGACCGCCAGCATGGCCGCCGCCTCCTCCATCTCGCGCAAGCCGTTGTGCTCGCAGTAGCCGAGCGAAGGGATGAGACGGGCCTCGTGGTGGAACAGGGGCATCCAGTCGAGTTGTACCGGGCCGAAGTGGATGCCCAGCACGACGATGGTCCCGCCCGGGGCCACCAGCTGTCCGCACCGCGCCAGGCTTTCGAGCGAGCCCGCCGCCTCCACGACGACGTCGTAGGCGCCGGCGACACCGACGCGCGCGCCGAGCCGCTCACCCGCGGCGCGCTGGTGCGGGTGCCGCGCCTCGAGGGCGACTTCGTCGGCACCCATGTGCCGCGCAACGGCGACGGCGAGGAGCCCCAGCGCGCCGGCGCCGACGACCACGACCCGCGTGCCCGGACCGGTGCCGGCCAGGCGGAGCGCATGCCAGGAGACCGAGGCGGGCTCCACGATGCAGGCGTCGCGCAGGTCGAGGCCGACGGGTACCGGCACCAGCCTTTCGGAGGGCACACGGAACATGTCGGCCATGCCGCCGTCCGCCCCGATGCCCAGGGCGCGCTGGCCGTGCGTCGGACAGAGGTTGTAGGCGCCTCGGACACACTGCTCGCATTCCATGCATCCGTAGATCGCCTCGACCACGACGGGCGTGCCGTCGCTGCGCACCCCGGCCAGCTCATGGCCCAAGATGTTCGTGCTGCCGAACTCGACGTAGCTCAAGTCCGAGGCGCACACGCTGGTGGCGCGCATCTGGAGGACTTCGCCGCCCATACCCGGCGGCTCGTCGAGCTCGACGACGGCGACGCCGCCCGTCTGGCTGCGGACCGCCCTCACGGCGTGTCCGCCGAGTCTGCGGTGTCGCCGGCCGCCTTGCCCGGGGGCGGGCCGCCGCGCAGGCCGATGCTGTTGAGCACCGTGGCGAGGCAGAGGTAGCCGCCCACCACGAAGAGCAGCTCAAAGAGCTCAGGAGCGTCGAAGGAGCCTGCGAGACGCTGCCAGGTGTCGTCGCTGACGGCAAAGCCGTCGATCATCTCGTCCACGGCGGCCAGGAGCGCCCGTTCGCCGGCGCTCCAGACCGCAGCGCTCGGGCCTTCCGCGACGGCGTGCACCTGTGCCTCCGTCACGCCGACGTCTGTGGCCATCCGGGCGTGCTGGTTCCACTCGTACCCCGAGCCGGTCCGCCAGGCGACCCGGAGGATCACGAGCTCCCGGACGGCGGGGTCCAGCTTGGCCTGCTCACCGGCCAGCATGTCGGTGAAGGCGAGGAAGGTCTCACTGAGGGGAACGTGATGCGCAAAGAGCTCCATGACGACGGGCATCGGGGGCGCTTCGGGCGCACCGGAGAGGTACAGCTCGGGCCGGCGCAGGTAGGCGAGCAGCGTCGTGCGCGTCTCGTCGTCCCATTCGGCAAAGGGAACCGGTGCGAGTCGGGCCTCGGGTACGGGCGTCGTCATGGGTGGAGTACCGCATTCTCGCGCCGCCGCCGTTGCCTCGCCATCATCCGCGACCCCCTACCGGGGTTCCGCGGTGGCGGCCCGCAGGCGCGGTCCCGCGTCGCGCAGCCACGTGGCAACGACGTCGTCGAGGGACTCGAGCTGGTCCTCGGCGACATACAGGCCTCGCGTCGGGAGAGACGCGCCGAGCTCCACCAACACGGGTCGCAGGTGGACCTCCACCGCCAGTGCGTGCTGCAGGCCGGCGCCCACCATGACGGGGACCACGGTCACGCCCAGCAGGTCGGTGGTGCTGAACCAATCGAGGAACGACTTGAGCAGGCCCGTGTAACTCGCCTTGAACGTCGGCGAGGCCACGACGGTGAGCGAGGTGGCTCTGATCTGCTCCACCGCGTTGTGCACGGCGGGGGAGGACCCGTCGAAGAGCTGCGGCGCGAGTTCGGCCAGGTCGACCGTCACCGTCTCGGCACCGGCAAGTCCCGCGGCCTGGGCTGCTCCGGCCGCGACGGCTTCGGCGACGGTACGCGTCCTCGAGTGGGCCTTGGGGTTGCCGACGACGATCCCGACAGTACGCATGGCCGCGTCAGCGAAACGTGGGGATGATCTGGGGCAGATCCGCCGTCGTCCTGATCCCGGGCGCAGCCGCACACACGTAGGGGACCGCGTTGACCGGGCGGTGGGCGGTGAGACCAGGTGATGTGGCGGCCCACTCGTCGGGGGAGACGGGGAAATGAATGTCGATGTCGAGCGGCGTGTCGCCCTCGACCAGCACGTGCCACCCCGTCTCGCGCAGGTCCCACGCGGGGTCGATCTCAGTGGTGAGGTACCAATTGGCGCTGAAGCTCAGGACCGGGCGCCCGTCGCGGAGGCCCACGACCCCGAGGCGCTGCGCGCCGACCGTGCCGGCCTCGACCCTCCCGGCGGCGACGTCCACCGCGTGGCGTGCCACGGCCACCTCGCCGGTCGCCACCACGTCGTCAAGGGGGATCGAGAGGGAATCGGCGACCGCGCGGAGCGAGCCCGCGAACGAGCCGCCCCCGTGGGCCTCGAGGCCCCGGGGGTCGAATCCGGCCGGGTCGCGACCGAATCCCATCAGGTCGAAGATCATCTCGGGCGAGTTGCGCGAGGACATGTCGGCGAACTCCTGAATGCTGAGTCGATCGAGTCTGCGCTGGAGCGACAACAGCGCGTAGGGCAGCGCCTCGGTGATGAACCCCGGACTCGATCCGGTGCTGTAGAGGGACGTGTCGCCTTGCTCACACGCCGCTTCGATCCGGGCCCGCACGCCGGCATCGAGACTGGCGGCGTGGTGGAACTCGCTACGCGTCGACACCACGTTCGCACCGGACTCGAGCAGCCTGCAGATGACGTCCATGTCGGCCCGGTCTCCCATGTAGAGCACGCAGTCGGGTTGCAGCGCCAGGATCTCGTCCACCTCCCGGGTGGCCACGACCCCGGTGGCGCCCCATCCGCACAGCTCGCCGGCATCGGTGCCCGCCTTGTCGTCGGAGTACACGTACAGCCCGACCAGCTCGAGCTCGGGATGTTCGATCACTGCCCGCAGTGATTTGAGCCCGATGTTGCCCGTCGCCCACTGCACCACCCGATAGCGGTCATTCCCCACGTCGTTCACCGTCTCCTCATCGTTCGGCATCCGGGCCGCGGTCAACGCCCCGACCACCGCGGCGGCCGCTTCTCGGCGAAGGCGAGTGCTCCTTCTCGGGCGTCCTCCGAGCGGAACACGGCGTCCACCAGGGTGCGCTGCTCCGCCCACAATTCGTCTTCGGTCCGCCCCGGCGTCCGACGCAGGAGCCGTGTGGCTGCGTCGACGCCGAGCGGTGCGTTGCGCGCGATGGCCGCGGCGAGCTCAATACCGCATGCGAGGGTCTGTCCCGGTTCACAGAGTCGCACGACCAGCCCGTGGGCAAAGGCGGCCTGCGCGCTGAGCGGTGCGCCGGTGAGGGCCATTTCGGCCACGACCGACTGTGGCAGGTGCCGGGGCAGGCGCAGGAGCGCGCCACCGCCGGGGAAAAGCCCGAAGCGGACCTCGGGGGATCCGAACGAGGCGTCGGTCGAGGCAACGACGAGATCGGCGATGAGCGCGAGCTCGAGCCCGCCACCGACCGCGACACCCTCGACGGCCGCGATCAGCGGTTTGCGGCAGCCGTGGCGGAAGACGTCGTCGATCCGCGCCGGGAGGCCGGAGCGGGCGAAGGCCTTGAGGTCCATGCCGGCACAGAACGTTCCGCCGGCTCCGGCGAGCACGCCGACGCGCAGCGTGTCGTCGGCATCGAGCGACGCCAGGGCGTCCAGCAGACCGAGTGACATGTCCGAATCGATTGCGTTCTTGACCTCGGGGCGGTTGAGGGTGATGACGAGGACGCCTTCGAGCGCCGACGTGCGGACAGCGTCAGTCATGGCGCGGGTCGCACCGCGTCCACGCGACCAGGATGGGCAGCTTCTCCCAGCCGCGCACCGTGGAGGTACGGGCCTGCACCGCGTTGTCGTGCGTCGACCTCCCAGTCGGGGAAGCGCCGAAGAGCTCCTCGAGCGCGACGCGACCTCGAGACGGGCCAGGTGCGCGCCGAGGCAGAAGTGGATGCCGTAACCGAAGCTGAAGTGCCGCTGGATCTTGCGGCGGACGTCGAGGCGGTCAGGGTCAGGCGAAATGGCGCTCATCGCGGTTGGCCGACGCGTTGAGCAGCACCATGATGCTTCCCGGCCGGCACGAGTTGGCCGTAGTGCTCGACGTCCGTGGTCACGTAGCGAGCCTGGACCGGTGAGGGCGGCTCGTAGCGCAGGAACTCCTCAATGGCGTTCGGGATCGCGTCCGGATGCTCCGCCAGGTCCCTGCGCTGGTCGGGATGGTCCGAGAGGAGCTTGCCGGCCCACCCGATGAGGCGGGTCGTGGTCTCGTTACCGGCACCCGAGAGGAGGCCGATGTAGCCCGAGGATCTCGTCACGCGTCAGCGTGCGCTCCGTGCCCTGCTCGTCGGTGAACCGGGCCGTGAGCAACTCGGTCATCAGGTCGTCGGAGGGGTGCTCGGCCCGCCAATCGATGTAGGCCGCGTAGTCCGCACCCGGCGCTGTCCTGGGCGGCCAGGTCGGGCTCGGGCATGACGCCCTCTTCGAGCCGCGAGTCCCTCGTCGATGTGGTCGCGGATCGCCTGCTGGTCCTCTTCGGGAATGCCCAGCAGCATGCCGATGGTGCGCATGGGGATTTCCGTTCCGAGATCCGCGATGAGGTCGAAGCCCCCGCTGCCGACGAGGGGATCGAGCGTGCGTGCCGCGTAGGCCCGGACCTGCGGCTCGATCGCCGCCATACGGCGCGGCGTGAAGACGCGGCTGAGGATCCCGCGGTGCAGGTCGTGGTCGGGCGGGTCCTCGAAGATGAACATCCCGGGCGGCATCTCGAGCCCGGCCTTGATGATCTCGAGCACGGACCCCTTGGCCGAGCTGTAGGTCTGCCAGTCGATGAAGGCCTTCTCGACGTCCTCGTAGCGGCTGAGCGCGTAGAACTCGTACTTCTCGTTGTAATAGAGGGGGGCCTCGTCGCGCAGGCGGCGCCACACCGGGTACGGGTCGGCATCGATCTCGAAGTCGTAGGGGTCGTAGTACGGCGCCGTCGGCGGTGTGGCCATGTCGTCTCCCTGCCCTCTTGTGGGCGCTCCCGGTGAAAGTAACATTATTGCGTGGCAAGAGCAGCGTTCTCAATCGGCCACGCCACGCTGGGGCGGCGCCACGCGTGAGCCGGGCTTCCGCTGCAGGCCTGGCCCCGCCGGAGTCCATCCCGGCCATGCTCGCTCGCGCCGAGGACCGCTTCGGCGGGCGGACGCCGTTCGCGACGGCGACCTCACCTTGTCGTATGCGGAGCTGGCCGGTTCTGCCCGCATGCTTCGCGGCCGGCCTGGTGGCCGCGGGCGTCGAGCCCGGCGACCGGGTGGCGATCTGGTGCCCGCAACTGCGCCGAGTGGGCCGTCGCCGTGCTCGGGATCTTCGCTGCGGGCGGCGTGCTCGTCCCGGTCAACACCAGGTTCAAGGGTGCCGAGGCGGCGGACATCCTCTCGCGGAGCAAGGCCCGCTGTCCTGGTCACCGTCACCGACTTCTTGGACACCGACTACGTCGCCATGCTCGAAGACACCGGCGCAAGCTGCCGGCGCTCGAGGCGGTGGTCGTCGTCCGAGCTGGCGAACCGGATGCCACGGCGCCAGGCGTCCGCGGCGCTCTCCTGGCACGAGTTCCTCGGCGCCGCCACGCCGGAGGCAACCCGAGGTGGAGCGCCGCAGCGCCGCGCTGGGCCCCGACGATCCCTCGGACATCCTCTTCACGTCGGGGACGACGGGGATCCCCAAGGGGGTCGTCATGACCCACGGCCGCACGCGGCACGTGGCCACCGACTGGGTCGCCATGACGGGTTGTCCGAGGGCGACGTCTACCTCCAGGTCAATCCCTACTTCCACATGTTCGGCCTCAAGGCCGGGATCCTGGCCAGCGTGGCTGCCGGGGCGACCATGCTGCCCGAACCCGTCTTCGACGCCGGCCGCGCCCTGACAGCGGGTCGAAGCAGAGCGGGTGACGGTCCTGCCGGGCGCCCCGACCGTTTACGGCGCCATCCTCGATCATCCCGACCGCGACCCGGTACGACCTCTCCAGCCTGCCGCGTCGCGGTGACGGGCGCGGCCGACATCCCGGTGGAGTTGATCCGACGAGTGCAGCGCGAGCTGCCCTTCTCGGTCATCGTGACGGGCTACGGGCTCACCGAGGCGGGGACCGCCTGCGCGACGTCGGCGACCGACGATGCGGAGGCGATCGCCACGACGGTCGGGCGCCCGCGTCCGGGCTTCGAGGTGCGCATCGTCGAGGGCGACCATGACGTCGAGACGGGCGAGGCGGGCGAGGTCCTGTTGCGGGGCGGCAGCGTGATGGCGGGGTATCTCGACGATCCCGCCGAGACAGCGAAGGCGCTGTCGTCCGACGGCTGGCTGCGTACGGGCGATCTTGGGGTGCTCGACGAAGCGGGGCGGCTGCGCATCGTCGGCCGGGTCAAGGACATGTTCATCGTGGGCGGTTTCAACGCCTATCCGGCCGAGATCGAGAACGCGCTGTTGCGCCATCCCGATGATCCAGTCAGGCCGCCGTCATCGGCATCCCCGACGAGCGTCTCGGCGAGGTGGGCATGGCCTTCGTCGTGGCCTCAGGGGGTCTTCGGGTGACGAGATCGTCTGCGTGGAGCCGGGCGCGAAATGGCCAACTACAAGGTGCCGCGCGCCGTCGAGATCGTCGACGCGCTCCCTCTCAACGCCACGGGCAAGGTCATGAAAGAGGTCCTGCGTGCACCCGCGGCGGACCACGCCGCGGGACCGGTCGATGACGGCCGGTAGGGGATCCGCCGCGAGCTGACCCGGGCCGGACCGAGCGCGGAGGGGACCGCGGGCTCTCGTCGCTCTGCGGGCCTGCGGGTGGTCGAGCTCGGAGTCTGGGTGGCCGCTCCCTCGGCCGGCGCGTTGTTGGCGGATTGGGGCGCCGACGTCATCAAAGATGGAGCCGCCGAGGGCGATCCGATGCGCAACGCGTTCGGCTCACTCGGGCATCGAGAAGGACCTCCCCAACCCCGCCTTCGCACAGGACAACCGAGGGAAAGCGGAGCGTCGTGCTCGACTTGCGCACGCCTGAAGCCCGAGCCGACCTCGAGGCGCTGCTCGCCACCGCAGACGTCTTCTTGACCAACCTGCGCCCCGACGCGCTCGATGGGTCTGGGTCTCGAGCCAGCCGACACGGTGGCGCGCCACCCGCGGCTGGTCTACTGCAGCGTGAGCGGGTACGGGCTGCGGGGTCCCGACCGGAACAGGCCGGCCTACGACATCGGCGCCTTCTGGGCCCGCTCGGGCCTGTCGGTGCAGCTGGCGAACAGCGACGGGGTGCCCGCTCAATGCCCGCGGCGGTATCGGCGACCACATCAGCGGGCTGGCCGCGTTCGCCGGCGTGCTGGCCGCCGTGCTCGAACAGCGGCACACCGGCCGCGGGCCGCGTCGTCGAGGTGTCGTTGCTGCGGACCGGGACCTACGCCCTCGGCTGGGACCTCAGCCTGCAGGAGCACCTGGGCAAGGTGGCCAAGTCCGAAGCGCGGCATCGAACCAGACGCCCCTCATGAACTCGTACCGGACCAAGGACGGCCGCTGGTTCTTCTTCACCGGGCTGGAGGCCAACCGCCACGTCGACAAGCGTCTACCGCGCGCTCGGACGCGAGGATCTGCACGACGACCCCCGGTTCGCCGACGGCGGCGTCACTGCGCCGGCACCGCAGCGAGGTCATCGCCGTGCTCGACGAGATCGTCGCGGCACGAACCTTGGCCGAATGGGCCGAACGGTTCGACCGAGAAGGCGTGTGGTGGGCGCCGGCGCAGGGTCCGGCCGAGGTACTCGAGGACCCGCAGCTCGCGGCCACCGACGGTTTCTTGGAGCTCCGCGAGGAGCCGGACGGGACGGTGCGGCGGTCGATCAACGGCCCCGTCAGTTTCTCCGACGTCCCGGTCGCGTCCCGCCGCGCCGGCACCGCCGCCTCGGCGCGCACACCGCAGAGGTGGTGGCCGAGGTGAATCCTCAGGACTGAGCACGGGCGCGGGCGAGCAGCCCGCGGGCGATCACGAGGCGCTGGATCTCGTTGGTGCCTTCGCCGATCACCATCAGCGGCGCATCGCGGTAGAAGCGTTCGACCGGGAAACTCCGTCGTGTACCCGACGCCGCCGAGAATCCGCATTGCTTCCATGCTCAACTCGAGCGCGGTCTCGCTGGCGAAGAGCTTGGCCATCCCCGCCTCGACGTCACAGCGCAAGCCCGCCGCCTTGCGCTCCGCGGCGTTCTTGGTGAGGAGGCGCGCCGCCTCGAGTCGCGTCGCCATGTCGGCCAGCTTGAGCTGAATGGCCTGGTGCTCGCCGATCACCTTGCCGAAGGTCTCGCGCTCGGTCGCGTACTGCAAGGCGGCGTCGAAGGCCGCGCGCGCCACGCCGACGGCGCGCGCCGCAATGTTGATGCGACCGATCTCGAGCACAGACAGGATCTGGGGCAGACCACGGCCCGCCTCGCCGACGAGGTTGGCGGCCGGGAATGCGGTGATCGCTGTAGGCCATCTCGACCGTTTCGACGCCGCGGTAGCCCAGTTTGCTCACGTTCTTGGAGACCGAGATCCCCTCGAAGCGAGGCCCGGGCTCTTTCTCGACGATGAACGCGGAGATCCCCTCTTCCGATCGGGCGGCCAGCGCCACGAGGGCGGCCCGCTCGCCGTTGGTGACCCAGGCCTTCGTGCCGTTCAGCACGTACTCCTCCCCGTCGCGCTGGGCGCGGCAGGACAGATTGCGGGTGTCGCTTCCCGCATCGGGTTCGGACAGCGACAGGCAGCCTCGGCGCTCGCCGGTCGCCATGGAGGGGAGCCAGCGACGTTTCTGCTCCTCGCTGCCGTGCGTCATGACCAGTGTCGCGGCCATGGTGTGCGTGTTGACGATGCCGGTCAGGCTCATCCAGCCGTAGGACAGCTCCTCAATCACACCGATGTAGGTCAACAGGTCGAGGCCCAGGCCGCCGTACGCCTCTGGGATCGTGATGCCGAACAAACCGAGGTCGCGCATCGTCGCCACGATGTCGGTGGGAAAGGTGTCGGTTCGTTCCAGATCCGGCGCGACAGGGATGACGTCGCGCTGTACGAAAGCGCGCACCGTCGCGATGATTTCGGCGCGCACCGATTCGTCGACGGGCTCGACCGGTTGGGGCTCCGCGCCGCTCATCGTCGGCGCCGCCTTCCTCACGGCGATAACCATACACTTCAATCCTGTTGACGCTGAATCTCAATTCGGAGAAGAATGTTTCCCTCATGACGACGGGCCTCATGCATCAGCGGGCTCGAGTCGGCTGCGCAACGTTTTCCCGATCACCCCGCCGTGCTCGCCGGGCGACGAACGCTGGACCTTCGCCGAACTCGACCGTGCCGGCAACGCCGTGGCGCAGCACCTCGCCGACCAAGGGATCGGGCCGGCGACAGGGTGGCCGTCATGACGACGAACCGTCCCGGAATTCGTCGCTGCCGTCGTCGGGGCCAGCAAGCTGGGCGCCGCCCCCGTGTTGCTGAGCCCCGCCTGGAAGGCTCGCGAGGTCGACACGGCAGTGAGGCTGACCGGGCCCTCGTATGCGGTGGCTGACGGATCGGGCACCGAGCTGCTCGCCGAGCACCTCGGTGCGACACGCGTCCTCGACCTCGACGGCGCCCGGGGCGCAGGGACGTCCTGAACCGGGCCGGCACGGAGGTGCTCCCTGGCGCGCCGGTCGACGCCGGCGCGGATGCCGTCCTCGTCTTCAGTTCCGGCACGACGGACGCTCCCAAGGCGGTCCGCCATACGCACGCGTCCATCACCTTGGCCACGGCGCACTGGTGCAGCGCACTCGGTCTCGGGCACGACGACCGTTTCCAGGTGGCGACGCCGCCGTCGCACATCCTCGGGCTCCTCAACCTGCTGGCCGCCGCCGAGGCCGGCGCAACAGTCCGTCTGCACCGCCGTTTCGACCTCGAGCAGGAACTGCGCGCCATTCAAGAAGAACGGATGACCCTCGAGATGGCGGTCGCGCCGATCGCGCTCGCAATGGCCAACCATCCCGACCTCGAGCGCTACGACCTCTCCTCGTTGCGCTACGTCATGTGGGGGGCGACCCCGGTCACCGCTTCGGTCGCCGAGACCGTGCACGCGGCGGACGGGCGTCCGCTGGCTGCCGGCCTACGGGACGAGCGAGGTGCCGGTGATCGCAGCCAACCCCGTCGACGAACCGAGTGCCTGGCGGCTGGACTCGGCGGGCCTCGCGGTCGGCGACGTCGCGCTACGGGTGGTGGATCTGGACTCAGGTGCCGTGCTCGGCCCGGGTGAGGTTGGCGAAGTCCAGGTGCACAGCGCGTCCGCCATGGCGGGCTACCTGCCCGACGACGCGACGGCGGACGCCTTCGACGACGGCTGGTACCGCACGGGCGATGTCGGCTTCCTCGAGCCCGACGGCTGGGTCCACCTCACCGACCGCTGCAAGGAGATGATCAAGGTCAGCGGGTTCCAGGTGGCGCCGGCCGAGATCGAGGCCGTCCTCCTCGGGCATCCCGCCGTCGTCGACTGCGCGGTCTTCGGGGTGCGCGACGAGCGCGCCGGACGAAGTGCCGGCCGCCGCCGTGCAACTCGAGTCCGGGTCCGAGCGTGGACGCCGACGAGCTGACGCGCCTGGTCGCCGACACGCTCGCCACCTACAAGCGGCTCCATCACGTCGTCCTGGTCGACGCCGTGCCGAGGACGCCGTCGGGCAAGGTGCTGCGACGGACCCTGCGCGACGAGTGGGCGCCTGCCCTCGCCGAGACCGGACCGCGCTGAATGGACGTCCGCCTCTCGCCCGAGCAGGTGGCGCTGCGCGACTCCGCCACAGCAGGTGCGCGGCTCGCCTGGGTGTCGGCGCCGTTGCCGATCTCGACGACGCCGAGCGTGTGGCCAAGCTCGAAGCCGCGGTCGTGGCGTCGGGCTGGCGTGAACTGCGGACGCGCGACCGACGACGGCGGCCCGTGGGCCTCGGCGGTCGAGGTCGCCGTCGTCGCCGAAGAGCTCGGCCGCGGGTCTCGCCGATGTGCCCTTGCTCGGCCCCACCATGGCAGCCGACCTGCGACGGCTGGCGGGTGCGCCCGCGTCGGCCGCGGCCCGAGACCGTGCTGCTCGGCCGCGGACCTGTCGGCGCCGGCCCGGGTGGACGATGGTGTCGTCGAAGGAGGGGCCGTGGCCTTCGACGCCGTGGTGCGGCGCCCGCCCTGGTGCTCGTGCCCGGACCGGACCCCGACCAGGCGGGCTGGACCCTGGGTGTCGTCACGCTGACGACGCCGCCCAACGGGCGCGATGCCGGCGTGGACCTCACCCGGCCGGCCACGACGGCCACCGACCGGGCCGGCGTCACGGTCCTCGAAGGACAGGCCCGCTCGCTCGCGTCCCGATGACATCGCGCGCTGGCACAGCCTCGGGCTGGCGGTCACGTCGTGCCGACCTCGTCGGGGTCGATGCGCGGCGCGGTGCGCTCGCGTGCGAGTACGCCGCGGCACGCGCCGGCAGTACGGCGTTGCCATCGGGTCGTTCCAGGCGGTCCAGCACATGCTGGCCGACGCGCTCGTTGCCACGGAGGGGTCGCGCAGCATCGCGCTGCACGCGGCCTGGGCCGTCGACGCGCTGGCCGGTCCGGATGCGCTCGCCGCCGCCGTCGGCCGCCAAGGCGTATTGCCGCGCGGGCCGCCCGGGCCGTGTGCGAGACGGCGATCCAGGTGCACGGCGGCATCGGGAACACGTGGGACTGCCTGGCCCACGTCTTCTTGCGGCGGGCTCTCCTGTCGGCCGAGGTCTTCGGCGGCGTCGGCGCCAGCCTGGAGCGCGTGCTGTCGGCTCAGATGGCCCGTCCGGCGTGCCCTCGGAGGCGACGATGGACTTCGCTGACTCCGCCGAGGAGCGCGACTTCCGTCTCCGCCTGCGGCGTGGCTGCAGGCGAACAACCCGGGCCTGCCGCCCTCGTCGACGGCCGGACGAGTACTGGGCGGGGCAGGCGGCGTGGCACCAGACGCTTTACGACGCCGGCTTCTTCGGTCTCTCGTGGCCCACCGAGGTCGGGGGGAAGGACCTGCCCAGCGTGTACGACGTCATCCTCGACGAGGAGCTGATCGCTGCCGCGGCGCCACCGCGACCGAGTATCGGCTACCTCGTCCGGGGGCTGCTCGAGCACGGGAGCGAGGCGGTGCAGCGACGGTTCCTCCCGGGTCTGGTGAGCGGGCGCGACCGCTGGTGCCAGGGTTTCAGCGAACCCGATGCCGGCTCGGACCTTGCCGTCGCTGCGCACCCGCGCCGTGCGAGAAGGCGACGAGTACGTCATCACCGGGCACAAGGTCTGGACGAGCTACTCGGACGCGGCCGAGTGGTGTCTCGTGCTGGCGCGGACCGACCCCGAGGCCGCCAACCACCGCGGTATCTCCGCCTTCGCGGTGCCGATGCGTCAGCCGGCCATTGCGCAGCGTCCCCTCAAGATGATCAACGGCGTCACGCGCGAGTTCGGAGAGGTCATCTTCGACGGTGCCCGGGTCGACGCCGCCAACATGATCGGCGAGCCCGGCGAGGGCTGGCGACTCGCCATGACGGTCGTCAGCCACGAACGCGAGCCTGGGGAGCTGGGCTACGTGGCGCGCTACGGCAAGCTGGTCAACGAGCTGGTGCACCGGGTCCAGGCCGATCCGGTCGCCTTCGGCCCCGAGCAACGCCGCGACCTGGCCTGGGCGCTGGTGGAGGCCGAGATGCTGCGGTGCCACGTCAGCCGCCGGCTCTCGGAGCGCCTCGACGGCGTGACGCACGGGCCCGAGGGCTCGGTCGACAAGTTGTTGATGACGGCGGTCGAGCAGACGGTCGGCCATGCCGCGTTGTCGGTCGGCGGCATCGCTCCCACCGGCGACGGGGACACGTGGCTGCGCGTCTACCTCTACAGCAGGGCCCAGAGCGTCATGGGCGGCACGTCGCAGATACAGCGGAACCTGATTGCCCATCGAATCTTGGAGATGCCGACCACATGAGCACCTACGACCTGCCCGACGAGCTGCAGCGTGACCGAGGACGGGTCGATCCGCATCGTCACGCTGCAACCGCCCCGAACAGCTCAACGCCACCAACCACGCGCTCCATGCCGGTCTCGCCGCGCTGTTTCCACAGCTCGACGCCGACGACGGGGCCCGGGTCGCCGTGCTCACCGGGGCGGGCCGCGCCTTCTCCGCCGGCGGTGACTTCGGCTACCTCGACGAGCTGACACGGGACGACGTCGCTCAGGAGCACGACGATCGCCCACGGGCGCCAGATCGTGACGGGCATGGTGCGGTGCCGCCTGCCGATCGTGGCCGCCGTGAACGGCCCGGCGGTCGGGCTCGGCTGCAGCCTGGTCGCGCTCTCCGACATCGTGTTCATGGCGGACAGCGCACACCTGGCGGATCCCCACGTGGTGCTCGGCCTCGTGGCCGCCGACGGAGGGCCGGTGGTGTGGCCCTTGCTCACCAGCCTCCAGCTGGCCAAGGAGTACGCGTTGACCGGGCGAACGCATTCCGGCCGCGCCGGGCGGCCGAGATCGGCCTCGTCAACCACGTCTGCCCCGACGACGAGGTGCTCGAAGAGGCCATGGCGTGCGCGCACCGGATCGCCAGCCTGCCCAAGGGCGCGGTCGAGGACACCAAGCGGGTCGTCAACATCCAGCTGGAGCGCGCCGTCCTCGCCGCGCTCGACTTCGCGCTGAGCGCCGAGGACCGTTCGTTCACCTCGCCCGAGCTGCGGGCCAACCTCGATCGTCTGCAGCAGCGGGAGCGCCCGACGGGCGACTGAGGCGCCGGCCCCGGAGCCCGAGGGTCAGGAACGCTGCGCCGCCGGCATCTCGGCGGCTGCGACCTCGGCCAGCCAGCCGCCGAGCGCCTCACCGGCCGTGAGCACGTGGGACTCCATGATGGCTCGCGCCGCCTGTCCGTCACCGCGTGTCGAGCGCGTCGAGCAGGGCGGCGTGCTCGTGGCGGCTTCGCTCCTCTTGCTCGGGGAACAACTCGAAGTAGTTGCCGGGCACGACGCGCACGGCCTGACGGATGTAGGTGAGCAGACGGGGCGAGCGCGCCGCCAGGTTGATGGCGCGGTGGAAGCGCCGGTTGGCTCCGACGACGTCGCCCGAGTCGTCGACCGCAGCGGCCAGGGCTCGCAACTCGGTCCAGTTCGTCCGGAGTGATGCGGGCCGTCGCCAGCTCGGCCCCCTTGCCCGCCAGTGCGGCCAGGATGGCGAAATTGTCGACGGCGTCTTCGGGCGTGATGCCGACCACCGCCATGCCGCTGCGCGGCGTGATGGCGACCAGGCCCTCGTAGGACAGCTCGAGCAGCGCCTCGCGGACCGGGGTGCGGCTGATGCCGAATTCGGCGGTCAGCGGTCGAGGTCGAGCCGGTCCCCCGGCCGGAGCCGCCCGGTCAGGATGCGGTCCCGCAATTCGTTGGCCGCCTGGGCCCTGACGGTGGTGCTGATCAGTTTGATATCTGAAATATTACATATAAGATTCGCTCCACGCAGCGTCTCATTAAGGGGTCCTCATGACGGGCAGCGCGAAGCGGCAGATGGCGTTGGTGGGCTTCATGCAGGCGGGCAACGCCACCGTGTACGCCGGCTCGTGGCGCCACCCGGCCACCGAGCACGGGTTCTTCACCGCGGGGTACTACGAGAAGCTGGCCCGGACGCTCGAGCAGGGGTGCTTCGACCTCATGTTCTTCGACGACCGCCTGGCCATGCCCGGGATCTACGCCGGTTCGGTGGCCGAGGCGGTGCGCACGGGGGCCCGGCCGGTGAAGCTCGATCTGAGCATCGTGCTCGGGATCTGCGCAGTCGGTGACCAGCCGGATCGGGCTGGGCGCCACGTACTCGACGACCTATTACACGCCGTTCCACGTCGCCCGCACCTTCGCCACGCTCGACCATCTCTCCGGCGGGCGCGCCGCGTGGAACGTCGTCACCTCGGTCAACGACAGCGAGGCGCAGAATTACGGGCTTCAAGGAGGCCATTCCCCACGACATGCGCTACGACCGCGCCGACGAGTTCCTCGAGGCGACCACGGGCCTGTGGGACACGTGGGACGACGACGCGCTGGTGCTCGACCGCGAGACGCCGCTCTTCGCCGACCCCGACAAGGTCCACGAGCTCGACCACGAAGGCGAATGGTTCTCGGTCCGCGGACCGCTCACCGTGCCGCGTTGCCCGCAGGGGCGGCCGGTGCTGCTGCAGGCGGGCTCGTCGGGTCGTGGCCGGGAGTTCGCAGCACGCTGGGCCGAGCTCATCTTCACGGGCGACCCGGGCATCGACATCGCCCGCTCCCACTACAAGGACCAGAAGGAGAAGATCGGCGAGCATGGGCGCGACCCCGACTCGGTCAAGATGCTGCCGATGGCCTACACGGTGGTCGGCGAGTCGAAGGCGCACGCCGAGGAGCGCGAGCAGCTGTTCCTCAACGACCTGGTCGATCCCATGGCCTCGCTTGACGCTCCTCTCGGAGCTGATGAACTACGACTTCTCGGGGCTCTCCCTCGACGCGCCCGATCACCGACGAACTGATCGAGTCGGTCTCGGGCATCCGCGGCCTGGTGCAGAACATCAAGACGCACATCGGCGGCGACACCGTGACGCTGGGCGACCTGGCCGGGCACCGGGCCACCCTGCTCCAGGGCCCACGCTTCGTCGGCACCGGACCCGACATCGCGGACCAGATGGAGGCGTGGTTCGACAGCGGTGCATGCGACGGGTTCGTCATCGCCGCCACCCATTCACCCGGCGCCTACGAGGACGTGGTCCGCCTCGTCGTGCCCGAGCTGCAGCGCCGCGGCGTCTTCCGCGAGCGCTACAGCGGCACGACCCTGCGCGAGCACCTCGGCCTGGACGCGTCCGGCCGCGACGGTCGCGTGCCTGAGGCAGAGCCCGGTGGCGACACCGGGTCGCCCGACCTCCCGCTGCGCGGGATCCGGGTCGTCGACGCGGCGACGCTGGCCGCCGGGCCGATGGTGGCGACGATGCTGGGGGAGTTCGGCGCCGAGGTGATCAAGGTGGAGCAACCCGGCGTGGGCGACCCGCTGCGCACCTGGGGCGACCAGAAGGACGGCATCGGCCTGTTCTGGAAGAGCGTGAGCCGCAACAAGAAGTGCGTGACGCTGGACCTGCGCGCCGCCGACGGCCAGGAGCTGTTCCACCGCCTTCTCGACGTGAGCGACGTCCTCGTGGTGAACAACCGCCCGAGCGCGCTGGCGCAAGTGGGGCTCGACTACGACGCGGTGCACCGCGCACACCCCCGGGTGGTGATGCTCCACATCAGCGGGTACGGCGCTCGGCGGGCCCAAGAGCGACCGGCCGGGCTTCGGCACCCTGGCCGAGGCCATGAGCGGCTTCGCCCACGTGACCGGCCAGCCCGACGGCCCGCCGACCCTGCCGCCCTTCTTCCTGGCCGACGGCGTGGCCTCGCAGTCGGCCACGGCCGCCGTGATGATGGCGCTCTACCACCGCGACGTCCACGGCGGCGAGCGGCCAGCTGGTCGACGTCAACCTGATCGAGCCGCTGGCCCGCCTCATCGAGACGTCCACGCTGGCCTTCAGCCACCTCGGGACGGTGCCGGGCCGTGTCGGCAACCTGCTGCCGGCCAGCGCGCCGCGCAACGCCTACCGCACCGCAGACGACAAGTGGGTCGCCATCTCGAGCGCGTCGCCGAACATCGCGCTGCGCGTCTTCCGGGCCATCGACCGCGCCCGACCTGGCCGAGAACCCCGACTACGCCGATCCGGTCGAGCGCCAGCGCCGCGCCGTCGAGATCGACGGGCTCGTCGCCGACTGGATCGCCGACCGCACGCTTGGCCGAGGTCATGGACGTCTTCGAGCGGGCCGACGTGGCGGCCGCCCCCGTCTACGACGCCGCACAGCTGCTGGCCGACGAGCACCTGCGTGCCCGTGGCTCGTTCGTCGCGGTGGACGACCCCGACCTCGGGCCGATGACCGTGCAGGCGCCGGTGGCGCGCCTGAGCGAGACGCCGGGCGAGGTCGGCGCACCTCGGGCGCGCGCTGGGCGCCGACAACGACGCCGTCCTGCGGTGGACTCCTCGGGCGTCGACGCCGGCGCGACTGGCTGCGCTGCGGGCGGCCGGCACCATCTGATCCGTCACCGATCCACGAAGGAGGCACCGTGCGCACACCCCGAGCCCGCCGTTCGGAGCTGGCCACGCCGGCCAGCAGCGAGCGCATGTGCGAGAAGGCGGCCGCGGTCGGGGCCGATCTCGTCTTCCTCGACCTCGAGGACGCCTGCGCACCCGCGGTCAAGGAATCGTCGCGGGCGATCGTGGTCGGCGCGCTGACCGGGCTCGACTGGGGCCGCACGGTGCGTGCCGTCCGCGTCAACGGCATCGAGACGCCGTGGTGCCACGGCGACATCATCGAGGTCGTCACCGGGGCCCGGGATGCGCTCGACGTGCTGATCGTGCCCAAGGTGCGTCGGCCCGCGACGTGTGGTGGGTCGACGTGCTGCTCGGCCAGCTCGAGGCGGCGCTCGGGTCTCGAACGGCCCATCGGGCTCGAGGTGCTGATCGAGGAGGCCGAGGGCCTGGCCAACGCGCTCGAGATCGCTCAGGCCAGCGAGCGGCTCGAGGCGCTGATCTTCGGCGCCGGCGACCTCTCGGCGTCGCTGCACGCGCGGGTCGACGGCAACTTCGACCCGGTCGTGCCGTACCCGGGCGACTTCTGGCACTACGCCCGCGCCCAGGTGCTGACCGCGGCCCGGGCCGCCATGATCGACGCCGTCGACGCGCCGTACCCGGCCTACGAGGACCCCGAGGGCTACCGCCGTGCCGCCCTGGCGGCCAGCGCCCTGGGCTACGACGGCAAGTGGGCCATCCACCCGAGCCAGGTGCCGATCGCCAACGAGGTGTTCTCGCCCACGCCGGCCGAGGTGGCCGAGGCCCGCGCGAGGCCATGGCGGACTACCGCGAGGCCGAGGAGGGCGGGGTCGGGGCCATCGGTCGCGACGGCCGCCTCGTCGACGCCGCCCACATGCGGCTGGCGGCCAACACGCTGCACAAGGCCGCGCTGGCGGACCGGGCCGGGTCGGACTGACGGGGATCCGACCGTCGGGGACGGGCCGTCTCGAGGCGGAAACGCCCTTCTCAGTCAGCGAGAGGCATGCTATCGTACGAGCGTCGTCGAACGCTCGAACGGGAGGACCCGCGCATGGCACGTTGGCCCAAGCCGCCGGAGGGGAGTTGGACCGAGCACTTCCATCTCGGGCACCGAGCCCATCTCCTACGAGGACTCGATCTCGCCGGACTTCTACGAGCTCGAGCGCGAAGCCATCTTCAAGCGGGCCTGGCTCAACGTCGGCCGGGTGGAGCAGCTGCCCCGTAACGGGAGCTACTTCACCAAGGAGCTGGCCGTGGCCCGCACCTCGGTCATCATCGTGCGCGGACAAGGACGGCGAGGTGCGGGCCTTCCACAACGTCTGCCGCCACCGCGGCAACAAGCTGGTCTGGAACGACTACCCGAAGGAGGAGACGAGCGGCGTCTGCCCGCCAGTTCGTCTGCAAGTACCACGGGTGGCGCTACGACCTCGACGGTGCGCTGCACTTCGTGCAGCAGGAACAGGAGTTCTTCGACCTCGACAAGGACGACTTCGGCCTCGTCCCGGTGCACTGCGACGTCTGGGCCGGCTTCATCTTCGTCAACCTGGCCAAGGAAGCCCGAGCAGAACCTGCGCGACTTCCTCGGGCCGATGGTGACCAAGCTGGAGAACTATCCGTTCGAGGAGCAGACCGAGCGCTGGTTCTACCGCGCCACGGTGGACAGCAACTGGAAGATCTACATGGACGCCTTCCAGGAGTTCTACCACGCACCCGTTCTGCACGCGAAGCAGACGCCGCCCGACTGGTCGATCGCCGGCCAGCAGGCCGGCTTCGAGGCGCCCGCCTACACTGATCGACGGCCCGCACCGGGTGGTCAGCACTGCGGGCGATCCACCCGTGGACGCTCGACCCCAACATGCTCAAGCCGATGGAGCTGCTCACGCGCAGCGGGCTCTTCGGCCCGTGGGACGCACCCGACCTCGCCTTCGAGCCAGAAGGATGCCGGTATCAACCCGGCCGGGTGCGATCCGTGGGGCCTCGACTCGTTCCAGATCTTCCCCAACTTCGTGATCCTGGTCTGGGGACAGGGCTGGTACCTCACGTACCACTACTGGCCGACGTCACACAACACGCACGTCTTCGAGGGCACGCTGTACTTCGTCCCGGCCAAGACGGCACGCGAGCGCGTGGCCCACGAGATGGCCGCCGCCTCGTTCAAGGAGTACGGCCTGCAGGACGCCAACACGCTCGAGGCGACCCAGACCATGCTCGAGTCCCGCGTGCTCGAGCGGTTCCCGCTGAACGACCAGGAGGTGCTCTGCCGCCATCTCCACAAGGTGGCGGCGGAGTGGGTCGACGAGTACAAGACGCGAGCCGCGGAGGTAGACGTAGGTGTCTGACACGATGGCCGAGTCCGAGCTGCTGCTTCCCGCCGAGTTCGCCGACCTCGAGCCCTTCGCGGCGACGTGGTGCCTGGCCACCGAGGCGGAGCGCTTCGCCAGCGCCTGGCCAGCGCGATGGACGAGATGCAGGCGTTCTACGACGCCGTCACCGCCCGGGCCGAGGAGGCGATGACCTACTGCGACACGTTCCCCCTCGACGAGATGCCCGAGGACGCCACGAACCTGTTGCACCTGCTCTATTCGATGGTCGATGTGTCGTTCCCGGTGGAGTGCTGGGGCCAGGCCGCACGTGCCTGACACCGGCGCCGCCTACCTGGACCTCCTGGTCGAACCCGGGCCCGTGAGCCCCCGGGCAGCGCCTCAGTCCAGCGCCGCCAGCACGGCGGCCGCCGAGGTGACGGTGCGGTCGCCGTTGCCCTCGTCGTGGAGGAGCATGCGGACGCCGACCTGGCCGCCCGCCCCGGCGTGCGCCGGCGGCTTCGACCCGGAAGGGTCCGACCTTGCCGCGGGCGACGAACATCACATGCCAGCTGTGCACCTGGAGCAATCGTGAGCCGGCCACCGCCGCGGCCAGAGTCGACCGCAGCCGTTTCGAGCACGACGTGTTGGGGACCGATGTGCAGCGCGGCATCGGGTGACGCGAACTCGGCCGAGAGCCGGGGCAGGATCCAGTGCCCGTCACCCCGCTCGGAGGCGCCGAAGACCTGCCAGAGCGGCGGGAGATCCGGCGAGTCCTCGATCTCCAACCGGGCCTCGTCGACGTCCATCCGCTCCAGTCCCTCGGGCGGCGTCCCGATGGAGGCGCCCTGTCCCTCAATGAAGGCGAGCACCCGGTCGTGGTCGTCGGCGTCGACGATGAGGCAGCGCCCGTAACCCATCGTGCGGCCCTGGTGGATCGAGCCCGAGCCGAGGACCTCGATCGTGTCGACGCCGATGCCGGGGTCGATGATCTGCACTGAGGCGATCACCGGGTTGGGTACGGCCACCAGATCGGATTGACCGCCCTCCGGTGATGCGATGGCGAGGGGCGCCACCATCAGCCCACCGGCGTCGTTGCGCATGTCGTGGCGGATGCGGACCGTGTTGTCCTCGGGCTCCCAGTTCATGGAGGAGTGATTGCGTCCGATGTAGCGGTAGCTGAGCAGGCCCGACCAGCGCCGCTCCAGCTCGGCCCGGTAGGCGTCGGGGTCACCTGCCAGCTCCCTGATGTCGCGCGGTCCCTCCGTCATGTCTCCCTCCGGCGACCGGCTCCAAGCCTGGCCCGTCGCCCGGGCCGGGTCACATCGCCTCGTATTCGACGGTGACGGTTTCGCCCTTGGGCAGTCCCTGGCAGGTGAGGATCCAGCCTTCTTGGATCTCCTCGGGCGTGAGGGCGTTGTTCACCCGCATGTCGACCGTGCCTTCTTTCAAGAAGGCCATACAGGTGGCGCAGTTGCCCGACTCGCACGAGAAGGGCGGTCGCAGGCCGCCGCGGCGCGCCGTCTCCAACACGGTGTCGCCGGGCTGGTAGCGGATGACCGCACTCTTCCCGCCGAGGATCACCGTGACCTCCGTCGGGACCCCGGCGCCCCCATCGGCCTCGCCGTCCTCTCCTCTCGCACCCGACGACGCCTCCGCCGCTGCCGGCACCGTCAGCCGCGGCGTCCTTCTCCTGCTGCTGCGACCAAGAACCGCTCGACGAAGATGCGCCCGGGCTCCATGCCGAGCCTGCGCAGCGTGGACTCGACGAGATCCATGAAGGGGCCCGGCCCGCAGATGTAGGCGTCGGCCTCGAGTCGCCCCGCCGGCGAAGTCCACCACGTCGTCCGCGCTGAGGAAGCCGCCGTCGGTGTCGAGGTGGTGGCGCACCTCGAGCCGGCCCGGATACCTCGCCGCGAGCTGTGCCAGCGCATCGTCGAAGATCACCGAGGCGCGGTCGCGGTTGGCGTAGAGCAGGCGGACCGGTCGCTGCGTCGACGCCAGGACGTGTTTGGTGATGGAGATGACCGGCGTGACCCCGCTGCCGCCACAGAAGCCGAGCACGGGGCGCTCGCTGTCCTGGGTGCAGAACACACCGGCCGGCTTGGTCGCTTCGAGCACGGAGCCCTCGGTCACCGTGTCGAGGAGCCAGTTGGAGACGAGCCCGCCGTCGACGCGCTTGACGGTCACGGTCAGCTCGGGGTCGGTCTCGGGTGCACTCGACATCGAGTACGAGCGCAGATGGAACTCGTCGTCGAGCCGGATGCGGAAGGTGCAGAACTGGCCGGGACGGTAGCGGAAGGTCTCGCGCAACTCCTCTGGCACATGGAGCACGAACGAGCTGGCGTCGTGGGTCTCGGCGACGACCCGCGTGACCCGGAGCGGGTGGTAGCCGTGCTCGCGCAGGACGGGTGTGTGGTCAGGCACGCGTCCGGCGTCGCTCCTACTGGGGCGCCGGCCAGGCCACCGACTTGACCTCGAGGTACTGGTCGAACCCGGCCAGGCCGTTCTGGCGGCCGATCCCGCTGTGCTTGTAGCCCCCGAAGGGCATGTCGGCCTGCCCGATCGGCATGCCGCCGTTGACGGCGAAGCTCCCGGTGCGGACCCGCTCGGCCACGCGGAGCGACCGCTCGAGCGAGCCAGAGAACACGCCACCCGAGAGCCCGTACACGCTGTCGTTGGCGATACGGACCGCGTCGTCGTCGTCGGTATAGGGGATGGCGACGAGCACGGGACCGAAGATCTCCTCCTGTGCGATGGTCATGGAGTTGTCGACGTCGGTGAAGAGGGTGGGCTCGACGAACCAGCCCGTGGGGTGTGCGGCGGGCCGCCCGCCCCCGAGCGCCAGCGTGGCACCTTCGGCCACCCCCTTCTCGATGTAGCCGAGCACCCTGTCGCGCTGCTTCGACGAGATGACGGGGCCCATGAGGACGTCGGGGCGCTGCGGGTCGCCGTAGGCGACCGAGGCCAGCGTGGCCTTGAGGATCTCCACGCCCTCCTCGTAGCGGGAGCGGGGAAGGAGCATCCGGGTCTGAATCGCGCAGCCCTGGCCGGCGTGGAAGCACACCGCGATGCCCGAAGGCACCGAGGTGGCGAAGTCGGCGTCGTCGAGCACGATGGTGGCCGACTTGCCGCCGAGCTCGAGGAACACGCGCTTGAGCGTCGCGGCTCCCTTCTCCATGATGCGCTTGCCGACCGCCGTCGATCCGGTGAACGAGATCAGGTCGACTTTGGGGGAGAGTGTGAGCGCCTCGCCGACGAGGTGGTCGGACGACGTCACGACTTGGAGGACCCCGCGCGGGAAGTCCGTCTGCTCGGCCACCAGCCGGCCCAGGCGGGTGGCGTTCCACGGGGTGTCGGGGGCGGGCTTGAGGATCACCGTGTTGCCGGTCGCCAGCGCCTGGCCGAGTTTGTTGAGCGTCACCTCGAGCGGGAAGTTCCACGGCACGATGGCGCCCACCACGCCGACTGGCTCCTTCCAGATCTGCCGGGTGTTGCGGGTGCCGCGGCGGTCGACGATCTCGGAGAGCTGTGTGCGCCACTCGAACTCGTCGATCAGCTTGATGGGGTAGCGCAGCGCGCCCTCGAGCGGGATGTCGAGTTGATTGGCGTGGGTGGTCATCCGCGGGCAGCCCACTTCGAGGATCAACTCCTCGCGCAGTTCCTCGCGCTCGCGCTCGAGCGCGTCCTGCAGCTGGGAGAGGCAGCGCGCCCGCAGAGCGTGGTCGGTGGACCATGCGGTCTCGTCGAAGGCCCGGCGCGCGGCGTCGATGGCCCGGCCCATCTCGGCGTCCGACGCGTCGGCCACCTGGCCCAGGACCTCTTCGGTCGCCGGGTTGACGTTGTCGAACGTGGCGCCTGAATCAGAGCCGATGAGCTCACCGTCGACGAGCATCCTCGACTCGTGCTCGGCCGCTGCGGTCACTGGCCCTCCCTCCCTGGTTCCCGACCGGCGGAAACCGCGTTATCAAAAAGTGTGAGAAGCATAATCGAGAGCTGCCGCCCGCTCCCCGCCGGGCCTTCGCCCGCGGTGTCCACGCCCGGGCCTTCAGAGCGGGAAGGCCGGCGGCAGCGTCGCTGATTCGAGGATCCGCCGCGCCGAGGCGCCGGGTCAAGACGGTGCCGGCGCCGAACAACTGGTCGAGGACGAGCGTGCGCCGCACCAGGTGGTGGAACGGGTGCTCGGTGGTGAAGCCGATGCCGGCCAGCACCTGTTGGCCGTGGCGGGCCACCACGCGACCCTGCCGCCCGGCGAAGGCCTTGGCCATCGCCGCGTGCGCCGCAGGGTCCTCCCAGGCCGCGTCGAGGAGCGCAGCGGCCGCTTCGGTGGAAACCAGCGCATCGGCGAGGCGGTGCCGGACGGCCTGGAACCCGCTGATCGGGCGCCCGAACTGCACCGCGGTCGAGCGCGTGGACCCGGGCCAGTTCGACCATGGCGCGCGCCGTCCCGACCAACTCGTGGCCCAGCGCGAGCTGGCCGAGCGCCAGCGCGTGCTCCCATCGGAGCGGGCCGAGCGGGGTCATGTCCGATGTCTCCACGTCGCCGGTCGCCTCGACGAGGCCCAGGCGGGGATCGAGACCGCCGACCTGGCGCAGGGTCAGGGAACCCATGGGCACCGCGAACCCATCGTGACCGCGCCCGTTGGCGCACACGACCACCGCGGTGGGACCAGAGGAGAGGTCCCCCAGCGCGAGCCCGTCGACGATGCAGTGCTCACCCGAGGGCGACCCCGGCACGTCGACCTCGCGTAGCGCGGGAAGGATCACCACCGGTGTGCCGCCGAGGGCCGGTTCGTCGGCGAGTCCGAGCGCACGCAGCATGAGCCGTTCCAGCGCGCCTGACGTCACTGCGGCAGAGCCCTGGGCTTCGAAGAGGATCGACACCGCGCTGTGGGGATCGTCGTCGAACGCGTCGAGCCAGCCCAGGTCGGACAGCGCCAGGTCGAGCGCCGCGCCGCTGGCCGATGCCGTGGCGTCGGCGATGCCCCGGGCGAAGAGCGTGCGCTCGGCTCGTTCCATCACCGGTCCTCACCGAGGTCGAGGACGCGCCGGGCGATGATGTTGCGCTGGATCTCGGCGCTGCCTCCGTAGATGCTGGCGGCGCACGCATAGAGGAACTCGGCCCGCCAGTGCGCGCTGGCGGGGTCGTCGCCCAGGACGATGTCGGTCCCCGAGCGCGTCCCCGGCCAGGTCGAAGAGGGCCTGCTCCGCCGTGGCGACCAGCACCTTGTCGACCGAGGTCTCGGCCCCGAGGTGTTCGCCCGCCGCGAGCCGGTGCTGCGTGGCACGCGATCGTGCCCGGAAGGCCCAGAGCAGCTCGGTGATCGCGCCCACTTCGCCCGGGTCGAGGGTCCCCGCCGGCGCGCGCTGCACCAGCTGGCCGAGCCGCCGTTGCAAGAAGGCGGCACGCTGCCAGAGCGCGGTGCTGCGCTCGAAGGGCAGCAGGTCCATGGCAATGGACCAGCCCCGGTCGACTTCGCCGAGCAACCGCTCTGCGGGGACGGCGACGCGGTCGAAGAACACCTCGCAGAACTCCTCGACGCCGTGCATCGTCTCGATGGGTCGCACCGTGATGCCCGGGCTGTCCATGTCCACGAAGAGAGCGGTGATGCCTCGATGAGCGGAGTCCGCCGCACCGGTCCGGGTGAGGAGCACGCAGCGCTCCGCGAGTTGCGCCAGGCTCGTCCAGACCTTTTGGCCCGTCACCTCCCACCCGCTTTCGGTGCGCACGGCGCGGCAGGAGAGCGACGCCAGGTTGCTGCCGGTGCCCGGCTCCGAGAACCCCTGGCACCAGGTCTCGTCGCCCCGCAACACGAGCGGGACCATTTCGGCCGCGAGGGCCGGCGGCGCGTAGTCGAGCATCGTCGGCACCAAGAACTCGGGCAGCGTGTAGAGGCCGGCCTCAATGAGATCGCGTGCGGTGAGCGCTTCGGCGAGGTAGGCCCGCAACAGGTTGGAGCCACCGAGGCCGCCCACTCGTTCGGGCCACCCCAGGCGGGCCCAGCCGGCGTCGAACGTCAGCCTGCGCACCTTGTTCAGCTGACGCAGCTGCTCGTCCAACGTGCCGATGCCCTCGAACGCCGGCACGAGCGCGTCGGCCTGTTCGTCCAGCCAGCCGTCGACGGCGACCCTGTACTCGGCAAGCTCCACAACAGTGCGGGCCGGGTGCGCTACCCGGCCGGGTCCGTGCTCGGCGCGGGCCGGGTGGGATCGTGGGCCCTGCCCGAGTCGCGCGACCCGTTCCGGCGCAGGAACGTCATGGCCCGAGTATGCAACCGCCACCCCTGCTCGGTCCGCCGGTAGGAGTCGCTGTACCAGCCGATGCGCATGTGGTGGGTCGTCTGGTCGATGAAGCAGAGCGTCTGCGAGCCGGTGCCGGTATCGCCCGCAATGTGCAGGACCGGTGTGCCGGTCAGGAAGAGGCCCTTGGGTGCGGCAGCCACCAAGGTGGGGAAGTCGTGCAGGCCGTACGTGGCGCCGAAGGCGCTGTAGGTGCCGTCGGGCGTGAAGACGGCGATCACCTCGTCGATGTCGTCCTTGGTCATCCCGACGGCATACCGGGCGAGCAGTTGCTCGATCTCCACGATGTCCGCCAGCAGCGCCTGCTCCATCCCCTGTCACTCCTCGACTCGCGCCCGGACATCGCACCGTCGTCGTCGTGCGACTGCCCGAACGATAACAGCATTCTCTCGATGCGTAAGTGTGCGTGCACACCGTACGGGAGACGGGCGGCCACCTGAAACGACCCTGCAGATTTTCTTCCCCGGCGCCTGAAGCTCGGGGAGAAGAATGCTCTCGAAAAGGGAAAGGCATCTACACTGGCCCGATGCCTGCCGACAGCCCAGCGACCCCGACCAGCGCCGACGCGCCGCTGCGGCGCCGTGACCTGGCGGTGGCCCGCTCGCTCGACTCGGCCCGGGTGAGGAGCGAGGGCCGGGTCCAGCGTTTCATCGATGCCGGGTTCGAGCTCCTCGGGAACGCCGAATCCGGCAAGGAGTTCACCGTCCAAGAGGTCGTCGACCGGTCAGGGCAGTCCCTGCGCAGCTTCTATCAGTACTTCGCCGGGAAGCACGAACTCCTGCTGGCGCTGTTCGACGAGGCCATCCGTTCTACGGCCGACCGCCTCGAGGAGCAGATCGCCAAGGAGGACGGCGCACTCGAGCGCCTGCACTGTTTCGTCGTGGAGTACTACCGCTCGTGCCTTCCTGCGCCCAAGGGTCGCGTGTCGAAGAACAACGCGACCCCGGTCCTGGCGGAATTCAGCCACGAGCTCCTCACGAGCAACCAGGACGAGGCGGCGCGCGCCTTCGTCCCCCTGGTGACCCTCTTGACCACGTTGCTCGGCGACGCCGTGAAGGCAGGGGTGGTCCGCCGGGGCCTCGAGCGAGAGGACGCGGCCGGCATGGTCCTCTCGACGATCATGTTCAACGCGGCGTACGGGCCGACGATCAGTGGCACGCAGCCTCGCGACAGCGGCGAGGCGGCCAAGCGGATCTGGGAATTCGTCTCGGCCGGCATCCTCACCGACGCCGAGGGCTGACGCCGTCCGTGCCGGCTCCCGCCGGCACGTTCAGCCGAGGTGGCGCAGCGCCGGTGCCACCGAGGCCAAGAACTCGCGCGTCCGCTCCGCCGACGCCTTGATCTCCTCTCGACCCTCGCCGAGCGGCACGATGCGCACGTTGAGATCGGTCACGCCGGCATCGGCGAAGCTGCGCAGCCGCTTCTCCATGGCCGCCTCGCTCCCGCAGATCAGGACGTCGCCGATGCTCCGGGCATCGCCGTGTTCCATCAGGCGCACGTAGTTCGGCGAGGCCACGACCTCGCTGAGCGTCCTGTTGGTCCGCTCCACCGCAGCCTCGACCTGATCCTCCGTGCACAGGCAGACCGGTACGCCTGCCATCACACGCGGCGCCGGACGCCCGGCTTCCTGCGCCGCCTCGGTGATGGTGGGGACCACGTGGGAAGCGATGGTGCGCTCGTCGGCCAGCCAGAGCACGGTCCCGGCGGCGCGGGCACCGGCCAGGCGCAGCATGACCGGTCCGAGGGCGGCGATCATCACCGGTGTCGGCGTGATGTCGGTGATGTCGAGCGGCTGGCGGATCGTGAACAGCTCGTTGTCCACCTCGACGAGCCCGGGGCCGCGCAGCGCCTGGTCGAGGACGTCGAGGGTGCAACGCATGGCGGTCGCCTGCCGCTGGTAGGGGAGACCGAGCATGTCGTGGATGATCCAGTGATGCGAGACGCCGATCCCGAGGGTGAAGCGTCCTTCACACACGGCCTGGGCCGACAGCGCCTGCTGCGCCAGCACGACCGGGTGACGGGGCTGGATCGGCACGACCGAGGTCCCCACCTCCACCCGCGAGGTCGCCGTCCCCATGAGGGTGACCGCGGTCATGACGTCGATCTCGTCGGGGATCTGGGGTGTCCACACGGTGTCCAGCCCGGCCTCGTCGGCCCAGCGTGCGTCGGCTTGCAGCTTCTCCACCTTGGTGGCGTAACGCCCCCGGTCGGCGCTCACCTGCAGACCCATGCGCATGCCGGGCTCCTTTCAGTCCAGCTTCCGGAGCGGAAACAATGCTCTCTTTTACGGAAAAGTCTACTCTCGATTCGCGCTAGGCACCCTTGACGGGATTGTGCATCGCCCCTAACATTCGGCCACTCTACCGGCACGATTTCGCGCGGAGCGGGCCGGCGAGCGGCCGCGAGCGCGGAGCTGCACACGGCCGGCGATCGCATCGCGGCCGGGCCTGGACCGTGCTCCGCTGGGGAGGCTGCAGTTGTGGGTGCCGAGCAAGCGAGTGCGCCGCAGGCGAGCCGGGTGGCCGTGGTCACCGGCGGGGGGTCCGGCATGGGGGCCGCCATCTGCCAGCACTTGGCCGCCCAGGGGCACCGGGTCGCCGTGCTCGACGTGAACGGCGGCGTCGGCCGACCAGGTGGTCAAGGAGATCGAAGCCGACGGTGCCGGCGCGTTGGCAGCGGCCGTCGACGTCAGCGATCGCGTTGGGGTCGACGCCGCGCTGGACCGCGTGCGCACGACGCTGGGGCCGGTCGAGATCCTCGTGACCAGCGCGGGCATCGAGGGTTTCGTGGAGTTCCTCGATATCAGTCCCGAGGCCTGGGACCGCATGATGGCGGTCAATTTGAGCGGAACCTTCCACTGCGTCCAGGCCGCGGTGCCCGACATGGTCGTCGCGCGGATGGGGTCGCATCGTCACGATCTCGTCGTCCTCGGCGCAGTCGGGTACCCGGCGCATGGCCCACTACGTCGCCTCGAAGGGCGGCGTCATCGCATTGACCAAGGCACTGGCGCTCGACCTTGCCCCCCATGGGATCACGGTGAACACCATCCCGCCCGGTGCCATCGACACCCCGATGATGCGCCGGCCCATGGAGACCGGCGCGATGCCGAGTGTCGATCAGGTGATCCTGGCCGCGGGCACCCCTCGGGAGGCTCGGCACGCCCGACGACATTGCCGCGGCCTGTGCCTTCTTGTGCTCGGAGGAGGCCGGCTACATCACCGGCCAGCAGATCAACGTGAACGGCGCCTGGTACCTGTGAGCACCTTGGCCACGAAGCAACTCGAAGCCACCATCGGCGCCGAGGTGCTCGGCGTGGACCGAGCGCAACTCATGGGTGACGACACGCTGCCGGCCGCCGTCATGACTGCGCTCGAGGAAAACGGCGTCCTCGTCTTCCGCGAACTGCACATCGGCGACGAGACCCAGGTCGAGTTCTCCAAGCGCCTCGACGACGTGGGGAAGCACACCCCTGCGCCGGCGCCCAGCATCTACAACGTGACGCTCGATCCGGCCAAGACCGCGACGGCGCCCTATCTGCTGGGCACCTTCTACTGGCACATCGACGGAGCGCAGGACGAGGTCCCGACGAAGGCCACGATGCTCAGCGCGCACGTCATCTCCTCGCACGGCGGCGAGACCGAGTTCGCCAGCACCTACGCGGCCTACGACGGACTGACCGACGAGGAGAAGGAGCGCTTCGAAGGGTTGCGCGTCCTGCACACCTTCGAAGCCTCACAACGCCTCGTGCAGCCCGACCCCACGCCCGACGAGCTGGCTGGTTGGCGCGAGCGCCCCGATCGCGAGCATCCGCTGGTGTGGCAGCACCGCTCGGGTCGCCGTTCGCTGGTCATCGGCGCCACGTGCCGACCACGTCGTGGGCATGGACCGCGAAGAGGGCCAGGCGCTGCTCGGCGACCTGGTGACCCGGGCGACCGGCCCCGAGCGCGTCTACCGCCACGAATGGTCGGTGGGTGACCTCATCCTCTGGGACAACACGGGCGTCATGCACCGGGTCCAGCCCTACGAAGCTTCGTCCGCCCGCGAGATGCACCGCACCACCATGAGCGGCGACGAGCCGATCCGTTCCATCCGACAGGAGGCCCCGTGAGCGAGACGACCATTGTGCGAGCCGACCGCTGGCTCGACGTCGAGAGCGGCGCAGTGCGTTCGCCGGCCGTCATCGTCGTGGACGGGAACCACATCGTGGCGGTGAACCCGGGGTCGTCCGAGCTCCCCTGCACCGGACCGGGAGGTCGAACCTCGGCGACGTCACGCTCTTGCCCGGCCTCATGGACATGGAGCTCAACATGCTCATCGGTGGGCCCGGAGGCCCCGACGGGCTGCCCGACCCGATGCACGGGGTGAAGGATTCGCCCGTGTACCGGACCCTGCGCGGCGCGGTGAACTGCGCCACGACCCTGATGGCCGGCTTCACGACGGTGCGGAACCTGGGACTGATGGTCTACACGGCCGGCTTCCTGCTCGACGTCGATCTGGCCAAGGCCGTCGACAACGGCTGGTTCCCCGGGCCACGCATCTTTCCGGCCGGCCACGCCATCACGCCGACCGGCGGCCACCTCGACCCCACGATGTTCCAGGGGTTGGCGCCCGGGATCATGCCCCAGAGCGTCGAACAGGGGATCGCCAACGGGGTGCCCGAGGTGCGCAAGGCAGTGCGCTACCAGATCAAGTACGGCGCAAGGCTGATCAAGATCTCGGCGTCGGGCGGTGTCATGTCGTTCTCCAGCGCGGCCGGCTGCCAGCAGTACTCCGACGAGGAGCTGGCGGCCATCGTGGACGAGGCCCATCGCAACGGGCTCCGCGTGGCGGCGCACGCGCACGGCGACGCCGGCATCCGGGCCTGCATCCGGGCCGGGGTGGACTGCATCGAGCACGGCTCGCTGGCCACCGACGACACCGTGCAGCCTCATGGCCGAGACGGGCACCTTCCTCGTCGGCACCACCGCTCTGGCCGATCACATGGCGATCGATCGCATCCATCCGATCCTGCAGAAGAAGGCGGCCGAGATCTTCCCCCAGGCCCGTCGGATGTTCGGCAAGGCGCTCGCCGCACGGCGTGAAGATCGCCTGCGGCTCGGACGCGCCGGCCATCCCCCACGGCACGCAGGCCGACGAGCTGATCGCCATGGTCGACCGCGGCATGACGCCCGCTCCAGGCGCTCCAGGCCGCGACCATGACGAGCGCGGAGCTGATCGAGCGCGAGCACGACCTCGGCCGGCTGGCGCCGGGCTACCTGGCCGACGTCATCGCCGTGCCGGGGAATCCCTGCGAGGACATCACGGTCACCAAGGACGTGCGCTTCGTCATGAAGGACGGCCAGATCTACAAGGGCGTCGTGAGTGCTCGGCCGGATCCATGCCGACGAGTCATCTCGCGAGCGACGCCGGCGCGGCGCCATGCGACGCGCCATGCTCGGTGACGACTACGTCGATGCCCAGGCTGCCGACCCGAATCCGGCCATGGGGGAGTTCGGGGACTACATCACGTCGATGGCCTGGGGCGTCTGGGCCCGCGGCGGCGCCGCTGACAACCCGGGACCGCAGCCTCCTCGTCCTGGCCATGACCGCTGCGCTCGGTCGCATGGAGGAGTTCCGGCTGCACGCCGGCGCCAAGGACCGCACCGGCGTCACCGACGCCGAGCTCGACGAGTTGTTGTTCCAGATCGCCGCCTACTGCGGGGCACCCGCCGGCAACGCGGCGAAACGGGCGCTCCAGGCGGTGCGAGCCGAGCAGGAGAAGCACTGACCATGGCGACGGTCGGCGTGGTCGGTCTGGGCAATATGGGGAGTGCCCTGGCCGGCAACCTCGTCGAAGCGGGCCACGACGTCGTGGCCCACGACGTCGCCGGCGATGCCGGCAATCCCGACGGTTCCGTGTTCGTCCGCGACCTGGCCGAGGTGGCGCGTCACGCCGACGATCATCGTCTGCAGCCTGCCCGACGGTGCCGCATCCGAACTGGTGGCGCGGACCATCGCTTCGTTCGAGCGCAGGCGCACCACACACATCGTCGACACCTCGACGATCGGCGTCGCCACCGCCCGGGTCAACGACCAGCACCTCTCGGCGGCCGGAGTCGGCTACGTCGACGCCCCGGTCTCGGGCGGCGTTGCCGGCGCCCGGGCGCGGACACTCTCGGTGATGTACGCCGGCGTCCGACGCCGGTGTGCGACGCCGTCGCGCCGGTGCTGGCCGGTTTGAGCGACCGCCGCCGTCGCGTGGGTGGGCAGCCCGGCATGGCCCAGGCACTCAAGCTGGCGAACAATTTCCTCTCGGCGATCGGCGCTTGCGGCGACCAGCGAGGCGGTGGCCTTCGGCGTGTCGGTCGGACTCGACATGGCAACGATGCTCGAGGTGCTCAACGTGTCGAGCGGCCAGAGCCAGGCGACAACCGACAAGTTCCCCGACGCACGTGCTGACGGGTCGATACGCGGCCGGTTTCACCAATTCGTTGATGAGCAAGGACCTCGACCTGTATCTGGGGGCCGTCGAGACCCAGGGTTCACCGTCGGTCATCGGGCGAGTCGACTGCTGCGATCTGGGAGCGCTTCGGCGACGCCGAGCCCGGTGCCGACTTCACGCGGATCTACCCGTTCGTCGAGGGGTCGTGATGTCCATCCCCGATGGCGTTGACCAGGTGCTCGGCGCCTGCTAAGCAGTCGCACAGCATTGGCTGAGCAAGTGCTCAGCATTGGTGCGTGACCCGGAACGGAGCTGCCATGGCCGACTACGACTCGGTCGATTTCTTCGCCGACGAGTCCCTGCTCGAAGACCCCTATCCCTACTTCGACCACCTGCGGTCGAAGTGCCCCGTCCTGCCGACGCCGCACCACGGGGTGGTCGCCGTGTCGGGCTACGAGGAGGCGTCGGAGGTCTACCTCAACACCGAGGACTTCTCCTCGTGCAACTCGGTCATCGGTCCCTTCGCCACGTTCCCGGTCCCCCTCGAGGGCGACGACGTGGCGTGCCGTGATCGACGGCTACCGCGACCAGCTGCCCATGTAGCGAGCACATGGTCACGATGGACCCGCCCGACCACACGCGCGAGCGGTCGCTGATCATGCGCCTCCTGACGCCGAAGCGGCTGAAGGAGAACGAGGCGTTCATGTGGGGCCTGGCCGACCGCCAGATCGACGAGTTCGTCGCCGACGGCCGCTGCGAGTTCATCACGCGCCTACACCCAGCCCTTCGCCATGCTCGTCGTCGCCGACGTCCTCGGCGTGCCCGAAGCCGACCATCAGCGATTCCGCGAGGGCTTCGGGTTGAGCGGTTCACCCGGGCAAGATCGGAGCCGAGGGAAAGGGCATGAGCGGCAACGCGCTCGAACTGGCTCGACGACTGGTTCACCGCGTACATCGAGGACCGCCGACGCGAGCCGCGGGGGGACGTCCTGACCGATCTCGCGCTCGGCGACGCTATCCCGACGGGTCGACGCCCGGACGTCGCCAACGTGGTGCGCACGGCGACGTTCCTCTTCGCCGCGGGTCAGGAGACGACGGCTCGTCTGCTCGGCAGTCGGTCTGAAGTATCTGTGCGAGTACCCCGAGCTCCAGGACGAGCTGCGGGCCCATCCGCGACCGCGATCCCGGGCTTCATCGAAGAGGCGCTGCGGATCGAGAGCCCGGTCAAGGCGGACTTCCGCCTGGCCCGGCGCGCCACCTCGGTCGGCGGTGTCGACATTGCGGCCGGGACGCCGGTGATGCTGCTCAACGGCGCAGCCAATCGTGACCCGCGGCTGTTCGAGTGCCCGGCCGAGTTCCGGGTGGACCGGCCCAACGCCAAGGTCGCACATCGCCTTCGGGCGCGGTGCGCACTCGTGTCCCGGGAGGCCCATTGGCCCGCGTCGAAGGCCGCGTCAGCATCGAGCGCATCCTCGACCGCATGCGCGACATCCGGCTCTCCGAGGAGCACCACGGGCCGCCCGACAGCCCGTCACTTCGACTACGAGCCCACCTGGGTCCTGCGTGGCCTCAGCAACCTGCACATCGAGTTCACCCCGGCCGAGGTGACCCGGTGAGCGCCCGGGTTGCCGTGGTGACCGGCGGCTGCGTCGGGCATCGGCCTCGGCGTGCGCCCGCCGCCTCGCCAGCCGACGGCCATGCCGGTCGCGCTGCTCGACCGCGAGGGCGGTGCAGCCCGAGCGGCGGCGGCCGAGCTGTGTCGACGAGGGGCTGACCGCAACGGGCTACGAGGTCGACGTGGCCGACCGGGGCGCCGTCGAGCGCGCCTACGACGCCGTCCGCGGCGAGCTCGGGCCGATCACCATCGTCGTCACCAGCGCCGGCATCGAGGCGTTCGACCCGGTCACCGAGATCACGCCCGAGAAGTGGGACCGGATCATCGCGGTCAACCTGACCGGCACCTTCACCTGCGTGCAGCTGGCCGTGCCCGACATGATCGACGGCCGGGTGGGGCCGCATCGTCACGATCTCCTCGTCGAGCGCGCAGTCGGGGGCGCCCAACATGGCGCACTACGTCGCGTCGAAGGGCGGCGTGATCGGGCTGACCAAGGCGTTTGCCCGGGAGCTGGCCGCACACGGCATCACGGCCAACACCATCCCGCCGACCATCGTCGACACGCCGATGGCGCGCAAGGGCGAGACGGAGGGCAACGTGCCCAGCGTCGAGGTCATGGCGCCGGATGATCCCGCTCGGCCGGGCCGGGACGCCCGACGACATCGCCGCGGCGTGCTCGTTCCTCTGCTCGGACGAGGGCGAGCTACATCACGGGCCAGATCATCGGCGTCAACGGTGGCATGTACATCTGAGGACGCCACCATGACCGCGACCCGCCGGATCGGCACTGAGACCTCGAAGACCCGCAGCGCGCTGCTCGATGCGGCGGAGCGCTTGATGCTCGAGGAGGGATACGCGGCCGTCACCTCGCGGCGCGTCGCCGCGCATGCCGGACTCAAGCCCCAGCTGGTGCACTACTACTTCCGCACGATGGACGACCTGTTCCTGGCCGCCTACCGCCGTCGCGCCGATCAGGGTCTCGAGCGACTGGTGCAGGCGCTCGCCTCGCCGCAGCCCCTCTGGGCGCTGTGGGACCTGAGCCGTGACCCCCGTGGAACGGCGTTGACGATGGAGTTCGTGGCCCTGGCCAACCATCGCAAGGCCATTCGCGCCGAGATCGCCGCGTCGGCCGAGCGGTTCCGCGCCGAGGTGCGCACCGGGGTCGGCGCCGTGCTCGAGCGCTACGGCGTCGACGACGAGGTCATACCCGCCCATCGTCTGCGCCGTGCTCATGACGGGTGTCGCGCAGATCCTCGTGATTGAGGAGGAGTCGCTCGGCATGTCGACGGGCCATGCCGAGACCGTGGCCTTCGTCGAGGTGTCTGCTCGAGCGCCTCGAAGGAAGCCGGCGCACTGCTCCCGCCGACCTAGCATCGGTGTGAGCGGTCAGCGAGTGGCCAGCGCCGGTAGTGCCGAGAACACCACGAGCAGCGAGCAAGGAGTTCGGATGCGAGTCGTCGTCGATTTCGACCTGTGTGAGAGCAATGCACTCTGCATGGGCGTGGCCCCCGAGGTTTTCGAGGTCCGCGACGACGACTTCCTCTACGTGCTCGACGAGAACCCGCCCGAGGAACTGCGCGAGAAGGTGATGATGGCCGTGCGCACCTGCCCCAAGAACGCCATCTCCATCGAAGAGGACTGAGCGTCCGGCCCGGCGCGCCGAAGCGGCCGGGCCGGAGCCGCAGTCAAACCTCGGTCAGGACTGCACCGTCGTGGTGCCGGGTAGGTCCGTGCCGCAATAGGGAGTGCTCGAGGAGGCAACGAACCCGCTCTTCGTCGGCGATCATGTACCAACCACAGGACTTGCGGCAGGTCGTGCCCGAAGTTCGTGGAGTAGTTGATCGTCTCGGGCAGCAACCCGTTGCCGTTGTAAGCCTTGAGGTTGCGCAGGGCATGGATCACACCGGCCTGCGTCGGATTCTTGCCTGCGAGCTCGAGGCCCTTGATCATGAGGTCTGCGCCGAGCCAGGACTCGTACTGGCTGAAGTTCGGGAACTCACTGGAGCGTGAAGTGCTCGTACTTCTCCAGTGCGGACTGCATCTGGCGCGTCCCGGCGTTGGGGATCTGAGAACGGACGGAACTCGGTCTCGAAGTAGCCACCTTGCACCGAGCTCCAAGCGGTCGAGTTGATGAGGCTCGGCTCGTACCCGGTCGGGAAGAACATGACCTTGGGCTTGACGCCCGACTGCTTGAGCGCCTCGGCCAGCGCGAAGTTCGAGTTGTCGTCCAGACCGGCGTAGAACGCGTTGCAGCCCTTCTGCTTGGCCACGAGTGCGGGCGTGGTCATGGCCACGGAACCGAACGGGATCGATGTGTCCAACACACCCTGTTTCCCACCGGCGTGCTCGAACGAGTCCACGGTTCCCACGGCGGACCGCGTCGAGGAGGGAGAGATGCCGTAGCCGTAGGAGCAGACCACGGTGCCGCCCTTCGCCTTCATGAAGCTGCCGATCGAGGTGTTGACCGGGTACTTGGGGTCCACGCTGCCGACGTCAGAGGCGAACATGTTGGTGAAGGGCTGTGTGCCCCACTCAGGTCCGTCAAAGAAGCCACCGGTGACGGGCACGCCCTGCTCCTGTGGGTACTTGTCCGCGAGGAAGAACAACGGGCTGGTCGACACGATGCCAAAAGCACCCTTGGCCAGCGCACCTTGCACTGCCGACACGACAGCCGACGGGCTGGTCTGGTCGTCGAGCACCATGGTTTGGATCTTGTGGCCGTTGACCCCCCCTTCCGCATTCTGCAAGGCGATCCGGGCGTTGAAGCCGGCCGCTGCCTGGCTGAACTCGGACGATCCCGGGCCGGTCAACGACGTGACCATGGCGATCGTGATGGGCGAGCCCGAGGCTTCCGACGCTCCGGCACTCGCCGCGCCACCGGCGACACTCGCCAGTGTTGCCGTGCCGGTGATCGTCAGGACGGCCAGTCCCAACCTGCCCACATGCATTCGAGACGGTGTTCGCATGTCCGTCTATCCCTCCCCAAACAACCGCCTGACGCCGTGTCAGGGCCTAATACAAATACACGCCCGGAGTGGTGGGCGGGGTTCAGGCTGCTGCGACCTGGAGCAATGCGTCAGCCGTCTTCTCGGGCTCGGTGATCATCAGATCGTGTCCGGTGTCGATGTCCCAGAGCCGGCCCTCGGCCCGGGCCCGGCCCATCAGCTCGCCGTCGCGGGTGGCCAGGGTCGAGGTGCACACGATGTGGAATTGGGGTATCGCCCACAGGGCCGCCTCGTTGGAGAGCACCAGCGGCTGCTCGAAACAGACCCAGGGGTGCGGGGTCAGCCGCTCGGCCATCCAGGCCAGGTCCGCCGGGTCCGTGACCCCGTAGAGCAGCGCGGCGTCGGGCGCGGGAAGCAGCACCAGCTCGATCCCGTCGACGACCTCGCCGAAGGGGCGGACCGCATTGATCACGGGACCGGCCACGTCGACCAGCGACTGGCCGCTGACGCGGATTCGCCGCGTCGAGATAGACGAGCCGCCCGATGCGGTCCGCCGACCGGTCCGCGACCCCGGTGATGACCATGCCGCCGTAGCTGTGCCCGACCAGCACCACGTCGCGGAGATCCTCGTAGTGCAGCAGCGCGACCACGTCTTCGATGTGCCGGTTCAGGTCGACGCGGGCGTCGAGCAAGTGCGCCCGATCGCCGAGACCGGTCAGTGTCGGGGCGTAGACGTCGTGGCCGTGGTCGAGCAGGATGCGTGCCACGCGCTGGTAACACCAGCCGCCGTGGCCGCCGCCGTGGACGAGGACGTAGGTCGCCAACGCTGCACCTCCCAGAACGAGCCTGCCGCGTGCCGGCAGGTGGGCCGGGTCACGGTAACCGGTCCGTTGCCGTCACGGGAAGCCGGCACGGTCGGGCGGAACGTTGAGATCGGCCGGGCCCAGAATGCTGCTGGTCAGCGTCCTGCTACCGCAGTGTCGTGGGGGTTGCGGCGCCCGCACTTGGGCACAACCCGGCGACTTCGGCATAATATCGACGTCGATGTTGAAAACCCGAACGGGATCGTCTCCACGGAGGTAGCCATGGCGAACGTTGTCGACTTTCCGGTCTTTGATGCGGACAACCACATGTACGAGACGACCGATGCTTTCACCAAGTTCTTGCCCAAGCAGTACGAGGGGCTCGTCAAGTACGTGCAGGTCAACGGGCGCACCAAGATCGCGGTGCGCAACGTGATCTCCGACTACATCCCGAATCCGACCTTCGAGGTCGTCGGCCGGCCCGGCGCGCAGGAGGCGTACTTCAAGGAGGGCAACCAGGAGGGCAAGTCACGGCGCGAGATGATCGGCGAGCCGATGCGCTCACCCGAGGGATTCTTCTCCCCCGAGCCGCGCCTCAAGATCATGGACGAGCTTGGCCTTGACCGGGCGCTCATGTGGCCGACCCTCGCCAGCCTCCTCGAGGAGCGGCTTTTCGACGACCCGGTGGCGACGCATGTCGTCGTGCACGCGTTGAACCAGTGGATGCTCGAGCACTGGACCTACAACTACGAGGGCCGGATCTTCCCGACCCCGGTCATCACGCTGCCGATCGTCGAGCGAGGCCATCAAGGAGCTCGAGTACGTCGTCGAGAACGGGGCGAAGGTCATTCTGATCCGGCCCGCGCCCGTTCCCGGCTACCGGGGCCGCCGCTCGTTCGCCCTTCCAGAGTTCGACCCCTTCTGGGAGCGCGTCGCCGATTTCGACATCGCCGTCGGCATGCACGCATCCGACGACGGGCTGACCCGCTACTACAACCAGTGGGAGGGAAAGATCGACGGCGAGCACCTGCCCTTCAGCGGCAAGACCGCGTTCATGGACATCGCGCACTCGCAGAGCCGTGGCATCTTCGACACCGTGGCCTCACTGATCGGGCACGGGCTCCTCACCCGCTTCCCGACCCTGCGCATCCTCCCGGTCGAAAATGGCTCGGCCTGGGTGCGCCCGATCGTCGACGCCCTCTCCACCTCCTACGAGCGTGAGCCCGGCCTCTACGACGAGGACCCGATCATGGTGCTCAAGCGCAACATCTGGGTCCACCCCTTCCACGAGGACAACCCAATGGGCCTGATCGACCTGATCGGCGTGGACCGGGTCGTGTTCGGTTCGGACTACCCGCACATCGAGGGAATGTCAGAACCGCTGTCCTACGTCAAGGAGCTCGACGGTCTGCCCCACGACGACATCGCCAAGGTCATGGGCGGCAACCTGGCCGACGTGATGAAGCTGCCCTTCGCGGCCTGAGCCGGGCCGGATCGGCCGGATCCGGGCGACCACGTCGTTCGCGCCAGGCCTTCAGCCGCCGATCTTGCGGAAGTCCCAGCTGACCATCTTGTCGGGGGTGACCCGCATCCACGCGTGGCGGCCATCGTGGTGCATCTGTCCACCGGCGTACTTGTCCGCGAAGAGGCGCTCAGGCGTCTCGAGTTCGGGCACCGGGTCGCCGGTCCTCGGGACTTCGCCCACTGACTCGGCGACGCCGCGCAGCTCGACGCCGCGCAGCTCCATGAAGTCGTGGCCGGCGTCGACGATGACGCTGACGCGGTTGTCGCGTTGCAGGTCGGTCCAGCGCTGGCTCGCCACGATGGAGGTCAGCCAGAGCGCGTGACCATCCCAGACGAACCACAACGGCGTCACGTGCGGCGACCCGTCGCTGCCGACGCTCGCCACCCGGCAGGTCCGTTCGGACGTCAAGAAGGCGTCGCGCTCCTCCGGGCTCATTGCGACCCGGCGCCCTCGCCGCTGCTCTGCCATCGGACCTCCCGTTCCCGCCGCGCTCAGTCGCCGAACGTCCGGCTGGTCGCAACGACGCAGAGTCGGTTCTCGTTCCCTGCGTCGCGCACCTCAATGCGGCCGAGCCCGTGACGGACCTCCGCTTCGGCCACCGCCGGCCCGACCCGCACCGGCTGGAGGTACCGCAAGTCCAAGGACGCCAATGTGGCGCCCGGCGAGAGCGAAAGTGCGGCCTCTTCGCAGGCCAAGGCGATCAGCCCCCCGTTCAGCGTGTTCGACGCGTTCAGCGACTCCTCGGAGTGACCGAGCACGGCCACGCCGGGGGCTCGGACCGCGCAACCGGCCCGCTCGGCGAAGGGGACGGTCAGCGCAGACGGCGGGGGAGGAGCGGGCGGGCGGTCGACGCTGAGGGGGATGTCGAGGGTCAGGCGCGTGTCGGGCGCCGGCATGAACGAGGCCGCGGCGAAACCGATCGGGTCACCGTTCTCCGCGGTGAAGTCGACGCTGGCCACGAACACCGAGCGGCCGGCTTTGACGACGCGGCCCACTCCGGTGACCGTGCCTGTCCCCGGTGGCGCGGTGAAGAGGTGCACGTCGAGCTCGAGCGTCACCGGGACCCGCGGATGGATCGTGAACACGGCGAGGTGACCGGCCACCACATCGGCCCAGGCCGCCAGGATCGACAGACGCACCTGTCCGGTGCCGGGCACGTGCATCGCAGGTACGACCGTGGCCGAGCCCACCGGGCATCGGCGTCGTCGGCGGCCCGCGTGACCACCCATCCCAGGTCCTGGAGGACATGGCGCCTTTCGCTCGCGCCGCGCCCGTCCGTTGGCGTCGTCGTCATCGCTCCGTTCCGTCCCGGCGGTGCCGGGCTCCTTACATCCGGCCGAGCAGGAAGCCGGCTGCAGCCGCAGCCGGGGGGAAGGAGTTGGTGATCCCGGACGCCACGTAGCCGACGTCGCTGATCAGCGTCTGGCCGGAGATGGCGGCGGCGGCGTCGCTGCAGAGGAACACGCAACGGGTACGCCTGCTCGAGCGGGGTCGAGGCCTCGATCCCGGCCTCTTCGCGGTAGTCGGCACCGAAGCCCAGCCACATTTCTGCATTCGCCTGGGCCAGCGGGGTGTCCGTCGGCCCGGGGCAGATGGCGTTGATGCGGATGCCCTGCTTGAGGAAGGGGAAGGCCTGACGGGCCACGTAACCGCAGACGGCCTGCTTGGAGTGGAAGTAGTCGGCCCAGCCGTGCTCGATGGCCCAGGCCGACGCCGAGTCGAAGTCGGGCGTGTCGAGGTACTCCTGCACCTGCTCCCAGCCGGCTTCCCAGCCGAGGCCGGCGGCCGAGGAGATGAAGCCGATGGCGGCGCCGCGCGGCAGCATGCCGCCGTCGAGCATGCGCTCGATGAGGTGACGGTGTCCGGCGAAGTTGATCTTCTCGATATTGGGCGTCCCGTCGGCGACGCCGGCACACGACATCAGCGCGTGCACCGGACCACCGCACTCGTCGACGGCCTTGTTGATGGAGTCCTTGTCGCCCAGGTTGACGTGGATGGCCTTGGCGCCGGCCAGCTTGACCTCGGCGAAGTCCATGACCACGACCTCGGCGCCGGCGTCGAGCGCCAGCTCCGCGGCGGCCGCGCCCATGCCGGTGGCACCACCGACCACCAGGACCCGCTTGCCGTCGTAGCGAAATGCATCGAACAGTGACATGTGTTCCCTCCTGTTGAACCGGCTGACAAAGACGGTCGGCGACGATGTCGCCTAGCCGACGACGGAGCGGACCTTGAGGTCCACGATGGTATCCCAGTCGATGCCGATCTCCTCGAGGATGGCATCGCCGTGTTCGTTGAATTCGGGCGACCGGTGCACCGGAGCGGGCTCCCCGCCGAACTGGATCGGCGCGGCGACGAGCTTGAACGGCGCCCCGCTCGCAGTTTCGCAGGCCTGTACGTAGCCGTTCGCTTCGACCTGGGGGTCGACCGTCGCCGCTTCGAGCGTGTCCTGTACGACACACCACTGTCCGGTGAAGTCGGCCAGCCGGTCCCGCCATTCGCTCAGGGTGTGGTCGGCGAATGCCCCCTCCATCAACGCCTGCGCGTCATGCGTGTGCTCCATCAGCGCATCATGTCCAGCGAAGCGTGGGTCGGTCCCAGCGTCGGGTCGCCCGACGAGCACGCACAGCTCGGCCCAGTACTTGCTGGCCTGGAGACAGCAGAAGGAGAGCTGGCGCTCGTCCTTGGTCGTGAAGTTGCGCACCAGCGGGTTGAGGCGCGGTGCGTTGGAGGGGGGACCCTGCCACGGCTGGTTCAGGAGGATCGAGAGGGCGTAGGCCTGGCCCATCGCCCACATGCCCGAGCTGAGGAGCGACACGTCAACGGTGGTCGCCTCGCCCGTCCGCTCGCGGTGGAACAGGGCGCCCATGATCCCACCGGCGATCGTCATGGCGCCGATGGAGTCGCCGAAGCCGGGCCCCGGCGGACCGGGCATGTAGCCCTCCATGTCGGCGGGCTTCACGCCCAGCGCGACACCGGGCCGGTACCAGAAGGAGAGTGCGTCGTACGAACCCTTGTCCGCATCAGGACCACGCTCGCCCTGGCCGGTGCCGGCCACGTAAATGATGTTGGGGTTGTGCGCACGGATGTCCTCGAGCTCGATCTTGAGCTTCTTGCGCACCCGCGGCAGCTTGTTGGTCAAGAAGACGTCGGCTGTCGCCGCCAGCTTGTAGAGGATGTCGACACCCTCGGAGGTGCTGAGGTCCAGCGCAAGGCTGCGCTTGCCCCGGTTTGAGTGCTCCATGAGCGGATGGACGTCGCCGGTCATGGGCATCACGCCCGAGGAGGCGAGACCCCGCATGGCGTCGCCCCGCTCCGTCGGTTCGATCTTGATGATCTCGGCCCCCCAGTCGGCCAGCAGCGCGGTCGCCGCCGGGACGAAGGTCTGCTCTGCCACCTCGAGGACGCGCACGCCCTTCATCACTGCGGTTGCGCTCAACGCGTGCCTCCCACTGTGCACCGGCAGGGCCGCAAGGAGCTCACGAGAACCGCCGACAAGCCAAATCTGACATCGACGTCGACATTAGCCCGAGGCCTCCACGCCCTGTCCAGGCGCCACTTCCACCACGACCTTGCCGACCGCCTTGCCCTCGGCGACCCAACGCAAGGCGTCACCGGCCTCGGCGATGCCGAAGGTGGCGCCGATCAGGGGTGCGGCCCGTCCGCTCACCAGGAGCTCGAGCAGCTCGCGGTCGTTGCGCGCCATCTCCTCGGGACGGTGCCGGGCGAAGTCGCCGAACTGGAAGCCCAGGACCTGGCACCCCTTCAGCAGGACCAAATTAAGAGGTATCCGCGGGATCGTCCCCGAGGCATAGCCCACGGTCACGAAACGCCCGCCGAAGTGCAGGGAGCGCAGTGCTGGCTCGGACAGGTCGCCGCCCACCGGGTCGAGCACCACGTCGGACCCCGCGGGCAGCGCATCGCGCAGCGCCTGGCGCAGGTCGCCGGCCCGACGGTCGATCAGGCGTGCCGCCCCGAGCGCCCGGGCCGCCTCGAGCTTTTGGGGCGACGAGGCCACGGCGGTGACGGTGGCACCGAGCAGCACGCCGAGCTGCACGGCCGCGGAACCGACCCCGCCACCGGCACCGAGGACCACCAGCTCGTCACCCGGCTGGAGCATGGCGACCGAGCGGAGCACGTGGTACGCGGTGCGATAGGCCACGCCGAACGCCGCGGCCGTCCGGTCGTCCACACCGTCGGGGATACGCATGAGCGAGCCCGGTGCCACGACGATCTCCTCGGCGAACGCCCCCACGATGGTCGATCCGAACACCCGGTCACCGAGCTCCACACCTTCGGTGCCGTCACCCAACTCGACCACAGTGCCGGCGTACTCGCTGCCCAAGATGAAGGGTGTCGGCACGGAAACCTGGTACGTGTTGGCCACGACGAGGACGTCGGGAAAGTTCACGGCGCCGACGTTGATGCGAACGCGGACCTGTCCGGGTCCGAGCTCGGGTGAGGGCACGTCGGCCAGCTCGACCACCTCGGGCCCGCCGTAGGTGCGGCAGAGCGCGGCTCGCACGTCAGTCGGTGTTCGAAGCCGGCACCGCGTAGTCGGTCGTCTCGGCCAAATCGGCGGCGGCTTGCATCAGGTCGAGCACGATCGGACCGAACGCCTGCAACTTCTCGTCGTCTCCGGCGCGCTGGTAACCCTGCTCGAGCACGACAGCCAGCTTCCACTTGGCCAAGACGTTGTAGTAGTCGATGTCGTCGACCTGGCGTCCCGACACGCGCGGCGTAGTGCGACAGCATTTCGGCGCGCGAGGGCATGCCCTTCATGTCCACGTACCCACCCGCACGGTCCTCGTCCTCCGAAGTGTCCTCGGGCCAGGAGTTCATGACCCAGCCCAGGTCGAGTTTGGGATCGCCCACGGTACCCATCTCCCAGTCGACGATGGCGGCGAGTTGTGCCGGTGCACCGTGCTTGAACATGACGTTGGCGAACTGGTAGTCGCCGTGCATGAGTCCCGGGATGTAGTCGATCGGGCCGTGGGCCCGCAGCCACGCGGACGCCTCGTCGAACCCCGGCAGCTCGCGTCCCTTGATGCGCTCCAAGAAGGCGGTCCAGCGATCGACCTGGCGCTCGTGGAACCCGTCGGGGCGGCCGAGGTCCCCGAGGCCCTTGGCCTGCCAGTCGACGTTGCCCAGCAACGCAATGCCCTCGACGAGTTGGAAGGCGAGTCCGCGCCGCTCGTCCATGTCGGTGTCGAAGGGCACCGGCCATTGGCGTCGCGTCGACATGGGTGACCAGCCGTCCACGAAGCCCATCAGGTAGAAGGTGCGGCCCAGGACCGACTGGTCGGTGCACACGGCGACGGCCTCGGTGTGCGGGACGTTGGTGCCGGTCAGCCCCTCGATGATGCGCCATTCCCGCACGATGCCGTCGTCGCGCGAGGCCGGCGCACTCGCGCGGGGGGATACGCATGGCGCAGTGGAAGTCGCCGCGGCGCAGCTCGTAGATCTCGTTCTGGCTGCCGCCCGAGATGTAGCCGTGCTCGAGCGGGGCACCGACGCCCAGACCCTGGGCGTCGAGCCAGGCCGTCAGCTTCGCGACGTCGGCGATGGTCGGCGCGTCCGCCGCCTCTTCGGTCGTGCTCACAGGTTCCCGACCTCCAGTTCCAGAAACTCGCGCGTACTTCGCCCTGGCGGCCTCTTGCCGCTTGGGCAGCCACTGCGTGGGCCAGATGTCGTCGCTCTCCTTGTAGTCACGCAGCACCTGTCGGGCCACCGTGACCTTGTGCACTTCGGTGGGCCCGTCGGCCAGGCCCATCACGCCGGCGCCGTGGATCATGCCGAAGAACGGCATCTCGTTGGTCGTCCCCAGCGCGCCGTGCACCTGCATGGCGCGCCAGGCGATGTCGTGCAGGACGGTGGGCATGACCACTTTGGCGGTGGCGATGTCCTTGCGCACCCGCTTGTAGTCGTTGTACTTGTCGATCTCCCATGCGGTGTAGAGCACGAAGATGCGGAACTGGATCAACTGGGCGTAGGAGTCGGCGATGTAGCCCTGCACGAACTGCTTGTCAGCCAGCTTGCTGCCGGCGGTTTCGCGGCTCAACGCTCGCTCGCACATCATGTCGATCGCCTTCTGGGCCATGCCGATCGTCCGCATGGCGTGGTGGATGCGTCCGCCACCGAGACGGGTCTGCGCGATCACGAAGGCCTGACCCTCGCCGCCAAGGAGCGACTCCTCGGGCACGCGTACGTCCTCGTAGTGGATCAGCGCATGCGATCCCTCGTTGACGGGCTCCCCGTAGAGGCCGACGTTCCGTACGATGTTCACGCCGGGCGTGTCGGTCGGCACGAGGAACATCGACATCCCCTTGTAGGGGCTGACCTCGGTGTTGGTCACCGCCATCACGATGAGGAACGAGGCCGTCTTGGCGTTGGACGAGAAGTACTTCCACCCGTTGATGACCCATTCGTCACCGTCCTTCTCGGCCCGGGTGGTGAACAGCGTCGGGTCCGCGCCGGCGTGGGGTTCGGTCATGGAGTAGCTCGAGAAGCATTCGCCGCTGAGCAGTGGCTGGAGGTAGCGCTCCTTCTGCTCGTCCGTCCCGTAGTGGGCGATGATCTCCGCGTTGCCCGTGTCGGGCGCCTGGCAGCCGAAGACGATCGGCGCCCACTGCGAGCGGCCAAGGATCTCGTTGAGGAGCGCGAGCTTGAGCTGGCCGTACCCCTGACCGCCGAGCTCGGGTCCGAGGTGGGTGGCCCAGAGCCCTTGCCGCCGCACCTCTTCTTTGAGGGGGTCGATCGCCTCCCGCCGCTTGCCCTCGAGGGGCACGAATTGGAGGTGCGGGAAGGCGAGGTCGAGTGGCTCGACCTCCTCCCGTACGAACTGGTCCACCCAGTCGAGCTTCTTCTGGTACTCGGGATCGGTCTCGAAGTCCCACGCCATGTGTGCACCCTCCCTCGGTCAGTGCCAGAATATGATTCTGACTATTGAGAACGCAATACCGGCACCCGGGGCGGCTCCGCCGACGGGTGTGGCCGACCGCATCGTGCGTCGCACCCTGGCCAAGCGGGAGGGTGAGTACGCCAATGAGGTCCGGCGTCTGCTCGATGCCGCCCTCGAGGTCATGCGCCGGTGCGGCACGAGGTCACGCCCGCGGGTGGCCGACATCGTCGCCGCAGGCCGGCCTGTCCAACGACGCGTTCTACCGGCACTTCAAGTCCAAGGACGACCTGGTGACCGCGCTCCTCGAGGACGGGGGCGAGCGGCTGCGCAGCTACATCGAGCACCAGCTGGGCAAGGAGACGACCCCGCAGGGACAGGTGCGACGCTGGGTCGAGGGGGTGCTGGCACAGGCCGTCGGTGACGTCGCCGCCACCACCCTCGCCGTCATGTGGAACGGGGGCAGCGCCGGCGCGGGCCTGGCGGCGGGACGCCACTTCGCCAGCACGCCGGTGGCGACGCTGCTGCACGAACCCTTCGCGGCGCTGGGCAGCGTGGCGCCCGAGCTCGATGCGATGCTCGCCGCCCACGCAACGTTCGGCCTGCTGTCGGACCTGCTCTGGGAGGGGGTCGAGCCAACGGGCGACGAAGTCGACCGCGTGACCGCGCTTCTGCCTGGGTGCCGTGTCGCGTTGAGCGCTGCCGCGGTCAACGACCCGGGGCGTCCTTCCAGAACTGCTCTGGGACCCAGTTCGGAGCCCGCTTCTCCATGAAGGCCTGCATGCCTTCGCGCGGTTCGGGTGACTCGGCCAGGGCCCAGAACATCGTCTGGTAGTCGACGAGGCCGTATCGCTCGTTGAGCATGCGCTTGGTCTGCGTGCGCGCCATGGGTGGTGTCTGCAGGATCTCGCCCACCGCGTCGAGGGCCGCCGCCCGCAGCTGCTCGTGCGGTGCACGACGCGTGAGATCACGCCGAGGCGCTGTGCCTCTGCGGCATCGAAGCGACGCCCGGTCAGCAGCAGGTCGCGGGCGACGGCCATGCCGACGTGGGCCGGGAGGACGGCGGCGTAGGTCGCGTCGGGGATGCCGCGCAGGAGCTCGGGCACCCGGAACGTGGCGCGGTCGCTGGCGACGGCGATGTCGCAGAGCATGGCGATGAGGAGGCCTCCGGCCTGGCAGATGCCGTTGACCGCGGCCACCACCGGTGCCCGGCTGTCGCGGATGGTCAGGAACGGCAGGATGTCGGGTCCGATGTCCGGCGTCGGTTCGTCGCCCGGCTCCCGGCGGCCGCCGAGATCGCCACCAGGGGCGAAGACGTCACCGGTCCCGGTGATGATCAGCGCGGCCAGGTCGGGATCCTGGTTGACCAGGTGGACGGCGCGCTTGATGCCGAAATACATCGCCGGGGTCAGCGCGTTGCGGGCGCCGGGCCGGTCGATGGTGCACCAGCCGACGGCACCCTCGCGCTCGAAGCGCAGCCCGGCTGCACCGAGATCGTCTGCCACGATTTCCCTCCTCGTCGCTCCGCCGGCGGACACTACTGTCCAGCGTCAGTGAGCCTGCACGAGGTGGACGGAGGCGGCCAGTGACGGTCGGCATAGCGACGGGTGCGGCGCGGGGGATGGGCGCGGCGTGCGCGGCCCGGATGGTCAGCTTTGTCGACACCCTGCTCGTGGCCGACCGCGACGAGGCCGGCGTGCGCGCCGCGGCCGACGAGCTGTCCGCCTTGGGTGGCGCCACCGTCGAACCATTCGTACTCGACGTGAAGGACCGCGAAGGCATCGCCCGCCTCTGCTCCCGGGTCGCGCCAGCTCGGTCCGCTGCGTGCCGTGGCGCATGCCGCCGGTGTGTCACCCACCATGGCTGCCTGGGAGGAGGTCATGACGGTCGACCTCGTCGGCACCGCACTGCTCGTCGAGGCGTGCCGGCCGCTGGCGACCGAGGGGACGGCCATCGTGTGCTTCGCCTCCATCTCGGCGTCGTTGGCCCTGCCGGACACGGACCTTCCCGCCGACGCCGTCCTCGACGAGCCGCTCCGGGAGGATTTCTTGGTGCGCATCCGCGAAGCCGTCGGCCCCGACGTCGAGGACCCCGGTCTCGCCTACACCTGGGCCAAGCGGGGTGTGCACCGGCTCGTCCGGCGCGAGGCGGTGCCCTTCGGGCGAGGCTCGGGGCCCGCATCTGTTCGGTGACGCCGGGCGTCATCGACACGCCCATGGGGCGCCAGGAGGCCGAAGCCCACGACGTGATGGCGATGCTCGTGCAGGCGGCGGGGCTGGCGACGCGAGGGTCGTCCCGAGGAGGTGGCGGCCGCGGTGGCCTTCTTGCTCTCCGACGAGGCGTCCTACGTGACCGGGCATCGACCTCACCGTCGACGGCGGTGTCGTGGCTGCCATCCGCAGCGGAGGAGTGTCGCTCACATGACCGACCCGACGACGAATCGCTCGAAGCCCACGCCGGTCGACGTGCGTCCGCTCTTGGATCCCGCGCTCAGCCCAGTGCTCGGCGCCTTCGACCTTCCGACGTTCGATGCCGACACCGTCGCGGTCGATTCGGTCGTCGGCGTTCCCGGCCCTCGAGCTCTCCGACGCCGTGGTCCGCACCGACCACGAGGTGCCGTCGTGCGTGGCGGACGACCCACCGGTGCCGGTGCGGGTCCATCGGCCCGCCGACGCCTCGGGACCGCCTGCCGGCCATCATCACCATCCACGGCGGGGGCTACGTCATCGGCAGCTTCGTCATGGACGACGCACTGCTGGACCGGTGGTGTCCCGAGCTCGGCGTCGTGGGGGTTTCGGTGGAGTACCGGCTGGCGCCCGACACGCCGTATCCGGGACCGCTCGACGACTGCTACACCGCACTGCGCTGGGCCTACGAGCAACGCGGGGGAGCTGGGCATCGACCGCACCTTCATCGGGACCTACGGCGTGAGCGCGGGTGGCGGGCTGGCGGCTGCGCTCGGCTTTGCTCGCGCGCGACCGGGGTGAGGTGCCGCTGGCCTTCCAGCTCCTCGACTGCCCGATGATCGACGACCGTCAGTCGACGCCGTCCATCGGTGCCGCCGGTCTCTACGTCTGGAGCGCCGCGTCGAACGACTTCGGCTGGCGCTCGTACCTCGGCGAACGCTTCGGCTCTGACGACATCCCGGCCTACGCGGCCGCGGCCCGGGCGACGGACCTCGGCGGACTGCCGCCGACGTGCGTCGTCGTGGGTTCGATCGACGGCTTCCGTGACGAGGACGTCGCCTTCGCCCAGCGCCTCAACCAGGCCGGCGTCTCGTGCGAACTCCATGTCATGGCCGGGTTGCCGCACGCGTACCAGCTCGCCCCGGGCGCGGCAGGGGTGCAGCTGGCCGAGCACTGCAAAGAGGATTGGCTCGCCCGCCAGCTGGCGCGGCACGGCGCGCCCTGAGCGGCAGCGGATAACCGTCCCGGAGGGATCGGGCCCGCTCAGAGCTTGCCGGCGGATCCCGATCGGGCGCGGATCATGGCGTCCTGGACGAACGAACCAACGAGGCGCCCGTCGAGGTCGAAGATGTCGCCCCGCCCGTAGCTGCGGCCGTGCCCGGTGTAGGAGGCCCACATCTGGAGCAGGTGCCACTCGGCGGCGCGGCACCGCTCGTGATAGGTGATGGTGTGCGTCAGCACGCCGGTCGAAAGGGTGACGTGGGCCTGGGACTGGCCGACACCGGCGTGCGGACGCATGGCGGTGCCGATCAGGAAGGTCTCGGTCGAGAACGCCAGGAGCGCCTGGTCGACGGCGGGATCGTCGGGCGCGCCGACGAAACGCGCCCAGACGTCGAGCTCGGGCGGGCCCACCAGGTCGGGATCGCCGACGTCCACGCCGCCGACGATGCCGGCCTCCCACGACCCGTTGACGCGCAGGTCGCCCGCGACGTCGTCAGGGTGCGACGCCAGGCGCGGTTGGTCGGCGTGGCGGATCACGTCGGGCTCCTCTGCGCTCAAGAGCGCGAGGGCACGTGTGATGATCTGGTCGTCCTGGCTGATGGTGACCGTGCTGCTGGCCAGCGAGCGACCGCTGTGCATGCGCTCGACGGTGATGTCGAGGGGTGCGTCGGCTTTGGCCGGGCGGGCGAAGACCGTGTGCAGCGTCTTGACGGCCTTGCCGTCCTGTCCGGCGAGCGCGCCCATGACGGATTGGGCCAGCAACTGCCCACCCCAGACCATGCCGTAGTCGCTCTGCACGCTGGTTGCCCGGTAGCGATCGTCGCCTGCGGGCTCCAGGGTCAGCGCCTCGACGAACGCGTCCATGGTGAACATCGGGTCTCCTGTTCTCGGGTCGGCCGGACTCAACAATGCCCGATTCGCGGCAGAGCGGGCCCGGCCTCCTCCATGCGGTCAGGGCCAGCCGGCGAGGCCGATACCCTCGGATTCGGCCGATGATAACGCCATTTTTGACGACGACGTCAAAGTCAGATACCCTCCGAAACGGCGCCTCGCCAGGCACGACGCGGGGCCCTGTCCCTGGCGACGCCCGGTGCGCCGTGCCCTCGTGGGGGTCGAGCTGGACGAGGAGAGGAAGACGAACGTGGCCGAGGCAGTGAAGGTCAACCCCGAGCAGCGGATGCTCATCGACGGGAAGCTGGTCGAGGCCGATTCCGGCAAGACCTTCGAGAACGTCAATCCCGCCACCGAAGAAGTCATCGGCGAGGTCACCGACGCGTCGAGCGCCGAGATGCACCGGGCCATCGACGCCGCCCGGCGCGCCTTCGACGAGACCGACTGGTCGACCAACCACGCCTTCCGCAAGCAGTGCCTCGAGCAACTGCACGACGCGCTGCAGGGCGAGCACGAGGAGCTGCGCGAGCAGCTCATCCTCGAGGTCGGCTGCCCGCGCATGACGACCAACGGCCCGCAGCTCGACGCACCGATCTCCGAGGCCTTCGCGTGGCCGGCCAAGCAGATCGACGAGTTCGAGTGGGAAACGGTGCTGCCCGACGCCACCAACATCCAGGGCTCGCTCGACTGCCGGCGTATCTGGCGCGAGCCCGTCGGCGTCGTCGGCGCCATCGTGCCGTGGAACTTCCCTTTCGAGGTGACTTCGCACAAGCTCGGCCAGGCCCTGGCCACCGGCAACACCGTGGTGCTCAAGCCGGCACCCGACACGCCGTGGAACGCAACCTTGCTCGGTCGCATCATCGCGGAGAACACCGACATCCCCGCCGGCGTCGTCAACGTGGTGACGTCCTCGGATCACCTGATCGGCGAGGAACTCACGCTGTCGCCCAAGGTCGACATGATCTCGTTCACCGGCTCGACCGCGGTGGGCCAGCGGATCATGGAGAAGGGCGCCGCCACCATGAAGCGCGTCTTCCTCGAGCTCGGCGGGAAGTCGGCCACCATCGTCCTCGAGGACGCCGACCTCGCCATCGCCACCATGATGGGCATGGGGGCCTGCTTCCACGCCGGCCAGGGCTGCGCCATTCAGACGCGGATGCTGCTGCCGCGGTCCCGCTACGACGAAGGTGTCGAACTGCTCAAGGGCCTGTTCGCGGCCGTCCCCTACGGCGACCCGCAGCGTCCCGACGTGATGATGGGCCCGCTCATCTCGGCCAAGCAGCGCGAGCGCGTGCTCGGCTACATCGAGAAGGGGAAGGCCGAAGGCGCCACGTTGGCGGTCGGAGGCGGCCGCCCCTCGGGCGACGAGTTCGCCAAGGGCTGGTGGGTCGAGCCGACGCTGTTCACCGACGTCGACAACGCCATGACCATCGCCCAGGAGGAGATCTTCGGGCCGGTGCTCGTCGTCATCCCGTACGAGGACGAGGACGACGCCGTGCGCATCGCCAACGACTCCAAGTACGGGCTGCAGGGCGGGGTCTTCTCGGCCTCGGTCGAGCGCTCACTGGCTGTGGCCCGTCGCGTCCGCACCGGTGGCCTGAGCATCAACGGCGGCGCCCCGTACGGTCCGGATCTCCCCTTCGGCGGTTTCAAGCACAGCGGCATCGGTCGCCAGAACGGCGTGGCCGGCTTCGAGCAGTACCTCGAGACGAAGTCGCTGGCCTGGCCGGCGGCATAGGGCGGGAGGTCCCGACGTGACCGTCACCAGCGAGCCCGAGGTCTACTACGACCCCTACGACTTCGAGATCGACGCCGACCCGTACCCGGTGTGGAAGCGGTTGCGGGACGAGGCGCCGTTGTACCGGAACGAGAAGTACGACTTCTTCGCGCTGAGCCGTTGGGACGACGTCGACGCCGCCATGCTGGACTGGAAGACGTACATCTCGGGCCGTGGCTCGGTGCTCGAGATCATCCGGGCGGGGGTGGAGATCCCGCCGGGGTCGATCCTCTTCGAGGACCCACCCACCCACGACCTCCACCGTGGCCTGCTGTCCCGGGTCTTCACGCCGAAGAAGATGCAGGCGCTCGAGCCCCAGGTGCGGGCATTCTGTGCCGAGGTACTCGACCCGCTCGCCGGCACCGGGAACTTCGACTTCGTCGGTGACCTGGGCAAGTTCATGCCCATGCGCGTCATCGGCATGTTGCTCGGCATCCCCGAGGCGGACCAGGAGGCCATCCGCGAGCAGATCGACGACGGCCTTCGCCTCGAGGAAGGCGCCCCGAACGAGACCGAGTACGACGGGCTGCGTTCGGCCCAGGTGTTCTCCGACTACATCACGTGGCGCGCCGAGCACCCTTCTGACGATCTCATGACCGAGTTGCTCAACGCCGAGTTCGAGGACGAGCACGGGACGACGCGCACCTTGAGCCACGAGGAGATCCTCGGCTACGTCGGGTTGCTCTCCGGCGCCGGGAACGAGACCACGACGCGCCTCATCGGCTTCGCAGGGGAGGTCCTGGGCCGGCATCCAGACCAGCGAGCCGAACTGGTTGCCGACCGGTCGATGATCCCGAACACGATCGAAGAGCTGCTGCGTTTCGAGTCGCCCTCGCCGGTCCAGTCGCGCTACGTCGCCCGCGACGTCGAGCTGCACGGCCAGACGGTGCCGGAGGGCAGCATCATGGTGCTGCTCAACGGTTCGGCCAACCGGGACGAGCGTCACTTCCCCAATGGCGACAGCTTCGACATTCATCGGGACATCGGCCGCCATCAAGCCTTCGGGTACGGCATCCACCTGTGCCTCGGCATGGCGTTGGCCCGCCTCGAGGGAAGGGTGGCGCTGGACGAGGTGCTGCAGCGGTTCCCCGAGTGGGAGGTCGACTACGACAAGGCTCGGCGCGCCCGGACGTCGACCGTGCGGGGTTGGGAGACACTCCCGGTCCGGACGGCGTGACGTGACGGCGTGAACATGCACCGACCGCAAAGGAGCACGACATGAACATGGACGACATGATCCTGGTCAGCATCGACGACCACATGATCGAGCCCCCGCACATGTACGAGAACCACGTGCCCAAGAAGTGGCTCGGCGAAGCGCCCAAGGTCGTGCACGAAGACGGCATCGACCAGTGGGTCTTCCAGGGGGAAAAGACCAGCACGTCCTTCGGCATGTCGGCCACCGTCGGGTGGCCCAGCGAGGAGTGGGGCTTCAACCCCGGCACCTACTCCGAGCTCCGTCCGGGGTGTTTCGACGTGCACGAGCGGGTGCGCGACATGGACGCCAACGGCGTGCTCGGCTCTATGTGCTTCCCCACCATGGCGGGCTGGAACGCGCGCACGTTCTCCGAGGCGCACGACAAGGAGATCGCGCTCGTCATGCTGCAGGCCTACAACGACTGGGCCATCGACGAGTGGTGCGGCGAGTACCCGGGCCGCTTCATCCCGCTCGGCATCGTCCCCATGTGGGACGTCGACGCGGCGGTCGCCGAGGTGCGGCGCCTGGCCGCGAAGGGCTGCCGGTCCATCAGCTTTCTCGAGACACCCCACGTCCAGGGCTTCCCGAGCTTCCTCTCGGGCTACTGGGACCCGATGCTCGCCGCACTCTCAGAAGAGGGGATGGTGCTCTCGTTGCACATCGGCGCCGGCTTCCAGATCATCCGCCGACCCGAGGAGGCCCCGGTCGACCACCTGATGGTGCTGGCCTGCCAAATCAGTGCCATCACGGCCCAGGACCTCTTGTTCGGGCCTACGCTGCGGCGGTTCCCCGAGTTGAAGGTCGCCCTCTCTGAGGGCGGCATCGGTTGGATCCCCTTCTACTTCGACCGCATCGACCGCCACTTCCAGAACCAGGAGTGGCTGCACAGCGACTTCGGCGGGAAGCTGCCCTCGGAGGTCTTCCGCGACCACATCCTGGCCTGTTTCATCACCGATCCGTCGGGCCTCCTGCTGCGTGACCGGATCGGCATCGACATCATCGCCTGGGAGTGCGACTACCCCCACACCGACACCACGTGGCCCAGGTCCCCGGAGTTCACCTGGCGGGAGTTCCAGGGCGCCGGGGTCACCGACGAGACCGAGATCCACAAGATCACCTGGGAGAACGCGTGCCGCTTCTACAACTGGGACCCCTTCGTGCACACGCCGAAGGAGCAGTCGACGGTTGGCGCACTGCGAGCCCGGGCGCGCGACGTCGACGTCACGCGCATGTCACGCCACGAGTGGCGCAAGCGCAACGAAGCGGCCGGGGTCGGCGCGCTCTGACTTGCGGTGACGTCAGTCAGTCGCACTAGACCATGCACATGACCCAGACCATTGACCGAAACAGGGGAGGACGATGCTCGTCGCGTTGAGCGAGGACCAGCAGTTCTTCCGAGAGACGACGGCGCGCTTCTTGACGCAGGCGTCATCGCCCGACACGGTGCGCGCCTTGCGCCACGACCCCACGGGCTTCGACGCCGCCTACTGGCGCCAGGGAGCCGAGCTCGGGTGGACGTCCTTGTTGGTGGCCGAGGAGCACGGGGGCGGCACGATCAGCGGGCCGGGCCTGGTGGACCTCAGCCTGGTCGCCTACGAGTTCGGCCAGCACGCGGCGCCGGGGCCGCTCGTGGCCACCAACGTCGTCGCGTCAGCGCTCAGCCGCGCACGGATCGCACCCAGAGGTCCTGGCCGGGCTGCTGGGCGGCACCGAGGTGGCCACGTGGTGCATGCCTGAGCTCGGAGCGGCGCCGGGTGCCTGGCTGACCGGGGTGGAGCTCCGCCGCGACGGCGACGACGTCGTGGTCAGCGGTGCGGTGCGGCCAGTCGAGGCGGCCGCCCAGGCCGGGCACTTCCTCGTCAGCGCGCGGGACGCTGACAGCGAGGGCATCACCCAGATCATGATCCCGGCGACGACGCCAGGGGTGGCGGTGGTGCCGCTGCAGACGGTGGATCTCGCCCGCCGCTTCGGTGCCGTGACCTTCGACGCGGTGCGGCTCGGTCCCGATGCGTTCGTCGGGGCGCCCGGAGCGGCCGCCGCCGACGTGGAGCGCCAGTTCCAAATCACCCTGGTGCTGCTCGACGCCGAGGCGGTCGGCGCCATGCAGGCGGGCTTCGACATGACGGTGGAGTGGTCCTTCGACCGCTACACGTTCGGCCGGCCGTTGGCCTCGTACCAGGCGCTGAAGCACCGGTTCGCCGACATGATGGCGTGGCTGGAAGGCAGCCATGCCATCAGCGACGCGTCGTGCATCGCCGCGGCTGCACGGGAGGACCAAGCCGCCGAGTTGCTGAGCGCGGCCAAGGCCTTCATCGGCCAATACGGCGCCGAACTTCTCCAAGAGTGCGTGCAGATTCACGGTGGGATCGGAGTCACCTTCGAGCACGACCTGCACCTGTTCCTCCGACGTTTCACCGTCAATCGTTCATTGGCCGGCACGCCAGCCGTCCACCGCCAGCACATCGCGGCGCTGCTCGAGGCGAGGGACGAGGTGGCGGCGTGAGCGCGCTCCGAGCAGAAGAAGCCCGGGGGACCGACGAGATGGAGGATCTCGAGAGCTTTCGCCAGCGCGCCCGGTCCTTCCTCCAGGCCAACTTCGCACAGGTCGCCCCGGAGGCGCTGCGCTGGGAGTCGGGGCTGAGCGAGGAAGAAGAGCTCGCCGGGATCGCCCATGAGCGGGTGCTGCAGCGCACGCTGTTCGACGCCGGTCTGGCGGGCATCTGCTTCCCACGCGAATACGGCGGGCAGGGACTGTCGCCGGCGCACCAGCAGGCGTTGAACGAGGAACTCGTCGGCTACGAGTACCCGCGCCGGATCCAGATCCCGACGTTCTCGCCGTGTGCCACCGTCATCCTCGAGTTCGGGACCGAGGAACAGAAGCGGCGCCACCTTCCCGCCATCTTGCGCGGTGAGGAGTTGTGGATGCAGTTCCTCTCGGAGCCGAGCGGAGGCTCCGACGTCGCCGGCGCCCTCACCACGGCCGTCCGTGACGGCGACCAGTGGGTGTTGAACGGATCGAAGGTGTGGACGACGGGCGCGTGGTGGTCCGACTGGGGCCTCTGCCTCGCCCGCACCAACTGGGACGTGCCGAAGCACCGAGGCTTGACGGTCTTCATGCTGCCCATCCACCAGCCGGCCATTGAGGTGCACCGCATCGAAATGCTGAACGGCTCGCGCGAGTTCTGCCAGGAATTCATGACGGACGTGATCCTGCCCGACTCCGATCGGGTGGGTGCGGTGGACGATGGCTGGACCGTGGGCACCCGCTGGATGTTCCACGAGCGCATGCTCTACACCTCGCCGTACGTGAGCCAGCCGACGGGCCTGCTCCACAGCCGGATGGACTCCTCTTCTGTGTATGCCAGCGCCAAGGAGAGCGGCCGGATGGACGACCCATCCGTACGCGACCTGGTGGGCGAGGCACGCATGCTCGAGCTGGTCAGCGAGGAGATGTCGGCGCGGGTGTCCGATCGTATCTCGGCCGGCCAGCTCACCGACCAGGCTGCCGCGTTGGTGCGTCTGGGGAAGGCGCTGGCCCAAACCAGGATCTGCACGCTGGCCCTCGAGGCGGCGGGATCGGCCGGGGCGGCCTGGAGCGAGGACAGCGCCATGGCCCAGAGCGCGGTCAACTACCTCATGCGCCAGGGAGGCAGCATCGGCGGCGGCACCGTCGAGATGGCGCGCAACGTGGTCAGCGAGCGAGTGCTCTCCATGCCGCGCGAGCGCTCGGCGGACAGGGACATCCCGTTCCGCGACGTGCCGCGTGGCCGGCCGTCGCATTCGTAGCCGTCGCATTCGTAGAAGGGGAACACGCATGGCAGTGGCCAACGGTGAACGGGCTCTCGCTCGCCTACGAGACAATCGGCGACGAGGGCGGCCGCCCGTGGGTCATCACACCGGGCGGGCGATTCACCAAGGAATCGCCCGGGGTGCGCCAGCTGGCCGAAGTGCTGGCCGAGCAGGGCAACCGTGTCCTGATCTGGGACCGCCCCAACTGTGGCGCGTCCTCCGTGAGCTTCGAAGGTTCGTCCGAATCCGCCGTGCAGGCCGACGCGCTGGCGGGCCTGCTCGAGCACATCGGCATGACCCCGGCGATCATCGCCGGCGGCTCGGGCGGCGCCCGCGTCTCCTTGCTCACCGCGTCGCGACACCGCGAGACGGCGGCCGGGCTGGCCATCTGGTGGATCAGCGGCGGAGTGTTCGGCCTCTTGTCGCTGGCGACGCACTATTGCGGTGGCTCGCTGGCGGCGGCCTGGACCGGCGGCATGGAGGCCGTGGTTGCGTTGCCCGAGTGGTCCGAGGTGCTCGAGGGCAACCCGGAGAACAGGCAGCGCTTCTTGGACCAGGACCCGGCGACGTTCGTGGCGACCATGGAGCGCTGGATGCTGGCCTACTGCCCACGCGACAACGAGCACGTGCCCGGGCTCCCCGACGCCGAGGCGCGCGCCCTCGATCTCCCAGCCCTCGTCTTCCGGAGCGGGGTCAGTGATCCGCACCACACCCGCGCCACGTCCGAGGCGTTGGCCGATCTGCTGCCCCAGGCCAGGTTGGAAGAACCGCCATGGGGTGACCGCGAGTGGCTCGAACGTCAAGAGGTCCATGACGAGGGCCTCTTCGCCCGTTGGCCCCTGCTGGCCCCGCAGCTCCTCGCGTGGCAGAGCGAGGTCGGGCTGGGCGCCTAGCCCGGAGTGTCCTCGTCGAGCCCGAGCGCCCGCACGAAGAGAAGGCTGAGCTGCTCGACGCCCTCGTCGAAGTCGCACTCGAGGAGGCCCTGGACGAACCACATCTCGGGGAACCGGTAGGTCATAGAACCGAGAGCCGCCGCCGCGATCTTCGGATTGATGCGGCGGTCCACCATCCCGTGGCGCTGCAGGCTCCCGATCGACTCGGCGATGGCCGAGAGGTTCTTGTTCTGGCGCACCGCGCGGCAGCGCAGCGAGCTCCTGGTCGAATCGTGACACCTGTTCGATGACGCCCATGATGCGCGCCTCGTCCCGGTAGGACTCCATGTTCAGCCGGATGGCCTGGCTGATGCGCTCCGCCGGGCTGGCGTGCGACGACGAGTCGAAGATGACCGAGTCGAGCGGGGCGCTGAGGCGATCGTCGACCTCGGCGGCGACCTCGCGGAACACCTCTTCCTTCGATTCGAAGTAGTGGTAGAACGACCCGTGCGACAGCCCGGCGCGCTCGGCGATGTCCGAGATCCGCGCCTCGAGGAAGCCGCTTTCCTCGAAGACCTCCTTGGCCGCAGTCACGAGCCGCGCCCGGGTCTCGATCCCCTTGCGCGAACGCGGTCCACTCGGCTTCTCAGCGGTGAGTGGCCGCGAGTTCGACACGTCGTTCTCCTTTTGCGCTGATCCCTTGGCCGACGGTGTCATCAAACTACCGTCGCCTTCAGCGCTCGCTGGGGGACGCCACCCGCTCGGTCCTTGGACACCGGGGGATCATGTGCCCTCCCGCTGGAGCAGGAGGACGCCCGACGGGGTCCCACCGCCGGACGTCACGACGGCCGTCCGCGCACCCGGCACCTGGCGCTCGCCGGCCTCGTGGCGCAGCTGGGTCACCGACTCGTAGAGAAAACCGAAGCCGTGGGTTCGGCCCTCGGAGAGCTGGCCGCCGTGGGGGTTGACCGGCAGATCGCCGTCGAGCGCGATGCGCCGCCCGCCGTCGAGCCAGTCGTACGCCTCGCCAAAGTCGCAGAAGCCGAGACCCTCGATCCACGAGATCGCGTTGAAGGTGAAGCCGTCGTACACCAGGGCGACGTCGACGTCGGCAGGCTGGAGGCTGGTGCGGGTCCACAGGTGTGCGGCTTGGCCGATGACCTGAGGCTCGTGGGTGAGGGTGCCCTGGTCCCACGACACCCGCTCGAGGATCTGGGTCCCGACGGCCTCGATCCGCACGGCCGGGTGGGGGAGGTCGGCGGCCACCGCCGCGTCCGAGACGATGACGGCGATGGAGGCATCGCACGGGATGTCGCAGTCGTAGAGACCGAACGGGGAGGTGATCGGTCGGGCCGACAGGTAGTCGTCCATGGTCATGGGGTCGCGGTAGATGGCGGCGGGGTTGCGCGCCGCGTTGGCCCGGGCGTTGAGAGCGATCAGGCCGAGCATCTCGCGCGGCGCGCCATAGCGGTGGAGGTACTGGTTGGCGTTCATGCCGATCCAGTTCGCCGCGGACATCGCGCCGAAGGGGGCGCGCCATTCCGCATCGGGCCCGACGACCCGAGTCCCGCCACCCATGGCGAACTTCCCTTGCGCGGCGAGCGTGGCGAACGTCGACTCCCATACCGTGCGGAAGCAGAGCACGTGGCGGCACAGACCCGCGGCCACCGCCATGGCGGCTGCGATCACGGAGCCTCCCGGGCCCGGGAGGTCCATGCCTCCGTTGATCCAAGTCGGATGCAGGCGCAGCGCCTCTTCGATCGCGGTCGGGCCGCCTTCGCTCATGCTCAAGCCCCCGGAGCCCGGATAGGTCGAAAGTCCGTCGATGTCGTCCGGGGTGAGGCCGGCGTCGGCAATGGCCGCGAGGCAGGCGTCGACGGCAAGCGAGAGGGGGTCAGCCATAAGGCGGCGCCCGATGCGCGAGCGTCCGATGCCGCTCAGCACCGCTCGGTGCTCGAAGCGTTCGTCACGCAGCGGCGGGCGCGCCACCGGTCGCACCGGCTCGGGGACCCGGTCAACCGGATCCATCGACCCGGTGGGTTCGAAGAGTGGGAGCCATACGTCCTCGAACGGCTCGAAGCGGACGAGCGACTTCTTGCCCGACATGAACGTCGTCGGGGTCGCAGTCGACGATGTTGGTGGTCAGGTGCACGCGGGAGTCCTCGGCCAGCGCGACGTTGGCAATGACGTAGGGAGGCTCGAAATCGGGATGCCAGCGGTGCGCATTGACCGTGAACCCGACAACGGTGCCGCGGCCCGACACCTCGACCGGTTTGGCCGAGCGGCTGCGGCAGTACGGGCAGATCGGCACCGGTGGGTGGACAAGCTCGCCGCAGTCGGTGCAACCCTGTATCCGCAGGATGCCGTCGGCCCCCGAGGTCCAGAACCACTCGTTGGCCGGGGTCAGCTCGGGGAGTGGCCGCATGGAGCCTGCCCTCCTCTGGGCGCGCACACCGTCGAAGTATTGACATCGACGTCGCAATCGAACATCGCCGCAATGGTAGTCACCGGCGAACGAGGTGGCGCAGGAGTCCGCCTTGTCGGCTGGGCCCGACCCTGACCTGGATCCTCACCGGCTCCTCGCCGTTGAAACCCGATCCTACCTCTCCTAATATCGACGTCAATGTTGAAAGATATGCTGGTCATCGACGCCGACTCGCACTGGTGCGAGCCTCCCGACCTGTTCACCAAGTGCGCCCCTGCCGCCGTCCGCGACCGCGTGCCGCGCGTCGAGGAGGTGGAGGGCGAGCTGATGTGGGTCTTCGACGGCCACCCGGTCGGCCGCTTCAGCGCCGGCGGCGTCATCGCACGCGACGGCACGAAGGAGAGCTCGTACCGGGCGCTGATGGAGTGGACGCACGACGAGGTGCATCTCGGGGCGCACGACCCCGTGGTGCGCCTGGGTGTGCTCGACGAGTGCGGCATCGACGCGCAGATCATCTTCCCGAGCACCATCGGCCTCGGCGGGCAGGACCTCGGCATGGTCGATGATCTGGCGCTGTGCCGGCTGGCCATCGAGATCTACAACGACGCCATGGCGGAGATCCAGGCCGACTCGGGCAACCGGCTGCTGCCGCTCCCGCTGATGCCGGCGTGGGACGTCGACACGTGCGTCAGCGAGGTCCGGCGCGTCGCCGGCCTCGGGGCGCGCGGCGTGAACATGACGTCGGACCCCCAGGATCTCGGTGCGCCCGACCTGGCCAGCAGGGCCTGGGATCCCTTCTGGGAGGCTTGTGCGGAGCTGCGGCTGCCGGTGCACTTCCACATCGGCGCCAGCCAGACGGCCATGACCTTCTTCGGGCAGTACCCCTGGGGATCCCACGCCGAGAACACCAAGCTGGCCATCGGCGGCACGTTGCTCTTCATCGGGAACGCGCGCGTGGTCACCAATCTGATCCTCTCGGGCGTGTTCGACCGGCATCCCGACCTCAGACGTCGTCTCCGTGGAGAGCGGCGTCGGGTGGATCCCGTTCATCCTCGAGGCGCTCGACTACGAGATGTCGGAGAACGCGCCCGAAGAGCTCGCCGCCCTCGGCAAGTTGCCGTCGGAGTACTTCCGGACCAACATGTACGCGACGTTCTGGTTCGAGAACAACCGCAACAAGCTCCCGGACCTCATCGACGCCGTGGGGGAGGACCGCATTCTCTTCGAGACGGACTTCCCCCATCCGACATGCCTGTACCCGAACCCCCTCCAGGCGGTCGAGGCCAAGATGGAGACGCTGGCACCGGCGACCCAGCGCAAGATCTTCGGTGAGAATGCCCGGGCGCTGTACCGGCTGTAGGAGGGGTCCTGACCAGCCCGGTCGGAGAGATCACTGATATTGACGTCAGCGTCAAAAATGGTAGATTAGGGGCATGGCCACGAACCCTCGACTTCCCCACCTTCGACGCGGACAACCACCTCTACGAGACCAAGGACTCGTTCACCCGGTACCTGCCCGAGCAGTACCAAGGCGCCATCGACTACGTCGAGCTGCACGGGCGCACCAAGATCATGATCCTCGGCACGGTCAGCGAGTACATCCCCAACCCCACGTTCGAGGTCGTGGCCAAGCCGGGGGCCCAGGAGGAGTACTTCCGCAACGGGAATCCCGAGGGGAAGTCCTATCGCGAGATCATCGGCGAACCGATGCGCAGCATCCCCGCGTTCCGCGAGCCGGCGCCTCGAATCCAGGTGATGGACGAGCTCGGTGTCGACCGGTCGCTCATGTTCCCGACGCTCGCCAGCCTGCTCGAGGAGCGGATGCGCGACCACCTCGATCTCACCCACGCCGCCATCCACGCGTTGAACGAGTGGATGTACGAGGACGTGGACGTTCAACTACGAGGACCGTATCTTCGCCACGCCGGTGATCACCCTTCCCATCGTCGAGAAGGCGATCGAGGAGCTCGAATGGTGTGTCGAGCGCGGCGCCAAGACCGTGCTGATCCGTCCCGCACCGGTGCCGGGTCTACCGCGGCTCACGCTCGTTCGGCTACCCCGAGTTCGATCCCTTCTGGCAGGCCGTGGTCGACGCCGACATCCTCGTCTCGATGCACTCCTCGGACAGCGGCTACACCCGGTACCCGAACGACTGGACCGGTCCGAGCGAGATGCTGCCGTTCAAGCTCGACTCGTTCCGTTACATGACCGGCGGTCACCGGCCTATTCAGGACACCATGGCCGCCTTCGTCTGCCACGGCGTGTTCGCGCGCTTCCCCAAGCTCCGCGTCGCCTCGATCGAGGCGGGTGGGGAGTGGGTCCCCGCGTTCGTTCGTCACCTCGGCGACACCTACAAGAAGATGCCGAACGCCTTCGACGGCGACCCCGTCGAGCAGTTCAAGAGCAACGTCTACGTCAGCCCGTTCCACGAGGACGACCTGGGCGAGATCATCGACACGATCGGCGCGGACCACGTGCTGTTCGGCTCTGACTGGCCGCATCCCGAGGGTCTGGCCGAGCCGTGCAGCTACGTCGACCACCTGCCGGCCGGGCTACCCGAGGCGGACGTGGCCAAGATCATGGGCGGCAACCTGGCCCGGATCATGAAGGTCGACGCGCCGGTCGGCGCGGCTTCGTAGCCCCGAGCCAGCACTGATGCGCCCGCCGGGGCGTGAACAGTAGGGTCCACGACGACGAAGAATCGCACCTGAGCACGGGGAGCCGGAGATGCCTGACTACAAGTTCGTGCTGTACGAGACGCTCGATTCGGGGCGGATCGCCCGGATCATGCTCAACCGGCCCGACGCCCGGAACGCGCAGAACCGCGGGCTCCTCGTCGAACTGCACGACGCCTTCATGCACGCCGAGGCGGACGACGAGGTCCGCGTGGTCATCCTGGGTGGCACCGGGCCGATGTTCTCCTCGGGGCACGACCTGGGCTCCAAGGCGGCCCGGGAGGAGTGGACACCGGGCCCGAACCAGCACCCGACCCGCACGATCAACGGCGCCACCCGGAAGGCGCCGAGTCCCTGATGCTCCAGGAGTGGCACTACTTCTTCGAGAACACGCGCCGGTGGCGTAACCTCCGCAAGATCACCATCGGGCAGGCGCACGGTGACGTGTACGCCGCCGGCCTCATGCTGCTCTGGGCCTGTGACCTCATCGTCTGCGGCCGAGACCACACGGTTCGCCGACGTGGTCGGGACGCGCCTCGGGCATGTGCGGCGTCGAGTACTTCGCCCACCCGTGGGAGTTCGGACCGCGCAAGGCCAAGGAGCTGCTCTTGACCGGGGACTCGGTCGACGCCGACGAGGCCTACCGCCTGGGCATGGTGAGCAAGGTCTTCCCCGACGACCAGCTGGTCGACCGCACGGTCGAATTCGCGCAGCGCATCGCGCAGTTGCCCACCATGACGTCCTTGTTGATCAAGGAGTCGGTCAACCAGAGCGTGGACAACATGGGCTTCTACAACGCGCTCGAACGCGTGCTTCACGCTGCACGAGCTGAACCACTGCGCACTGGGCCTGGGTGAACGACGACAACTACCCGATCGCCAAGGAGGACTCGGGCATCCCCAACTGGAAGGAAGCGCCGCCGATCGTGCCCGCGGTCAAGGACAAGGTGCGCGCCGACTCGTAGGTCGACCCCGCTACGAGGCCTGAAGCCGGCCTGGGACGGCGGGCGGAAATTCCAGGTCAAGTATCACTTCGGGCTTCGTGCACGGGGTGCCTCGCCTCGTTAGTATCAGAATCGACGTCGATGTCAGAAATGCCGAGCTGATCCGGCCGGCAAGAAGGGGTGGGTCCCGCAGGATGCTGCAGTTCGTGATCGCCGGATTGGTGCTGGGCGGGATCTACGCCATCGCCTCGGCCGGTCTGGTCATCACGTACACCTCGTCGGGCATCTTGAACTTCGCGTTCGGTGCGATGGCGTACTTCATCGCCCGCTTCTACTACTACCTGCACACGCAGCAGAACTGGGGGATCGCGCCGGCCGCGGTCGTCTCGATCCTGGTCGCCGCGCCCGCCATGGGCGTCGTGCTCTACCTCGTCCTGTTCCGCTTCCTGCGGTTGTCGTCGCCCCTGATCAAGGTGGTGGCGACTATCGGCCTCCTCGTGGCCATCCCCTCGCTGGCGATCGCCCTGGATCTTCGGGAACGGCGCGATCCAGCAGGCGCCGGGGCTCGCGCCCGAACCCGTAACGCGGTGTACCAGTTCCTGGGCGTCCCGATCAACTCAGAACCAGATCATCGTCTACATCTGCGTGGTCGTGACCGTGGTCCTCGGCGCCCTGGTCCTGCGCTACACCGAGGTCGGGCTCAAGGTCCGGGCCATGGTCGACTCGCCGGCCATGACGGACCTGTCGGGCACCAACCCGAACGCGATCTCGGTCGGCGTGTGGGCGGTCAGCACGCTTCTTCGCCGGGCTGGTCGGCGTCCTGGCCGCACCGATCATCGGGCTCGACTCGACCAACTTCACGCTGCTCGATCGCCGCCTCGCTCGCTGCCGTCGTGGCGGCCAAGCTGCGCAACCTGCCGGTCGCGGTGCTCGTCGGGCTGCTGATGGGCGTGGCGACCTCGCTCATCCAGCGCTACCTCCCGTCGGACAGCCAATGGACCACCGAGGTCGATCGACGCCATCCCCTTCATCGTCATCGCGCTGTTCTTGATCTACAGCCTCTTCCGCGGCGGGCGGATCGGGGAGACCGAGGGGTGGGGCGGTGCACTCGACCGCGCCATCACGCCCCAGGGCGAGAGCCGGCTCGCCGGATCGACGAGCAGCGTGGTGGAGACGGCGTCGCTCGGACTTCGTGGGGCAAGTACGCCGGGCCCGCTGCTCCTCATCGGCGTCGTCGCCGTCGCTGCCCCTGCTCGTCAGCGGCTACTGGGTCGGGCTGTTCGCCGCAGGCCTTCGCCTACGCCGTCATCTTCTTGTCCTGGACGCATCGTCACCGGTGAGGGCGGCATGCTCTGGCTCTGCCAGATCACGTTCGCCGGCGTCGGCGCGATCACGTGCGCCGAGCTGGCCAACAACCACGGGTGGCCCGTGCTCGCTGGCCGCCGTCGTGGGCGGCCTCATCGCCGCGGCGATGGGGGCCATCGTCGGATTCCTGAGCATCCGGCTGGGTGACCTCTACGTCGCGCTGGTGACGCTGACCTTCGGGTTGCTGATGGAGAACCTCGTGTTCACCCTGCCGAGCTTCGTGAACCAGGGCATCGGCCTCACCTTGAACCGGCCGGGGTTCGCCACGACCGATCTGGGTTACACCTATTTGTGCCTCGTGGTCTTCGTCATCATCGCCCTGTTCATCGTCAACTTCCGACGATCGACCACCGGTCTCGCGCTCAACGCGGCGCGCTGGAGCGAGGCCGGCGCCCGGACGTCGGGCATCAGCGTGGTGCAGATGAAGGTGATCGCCGGGTCGCTGGCCGCGCTGATCGCCGGGATCGGCGGCGGCGCTGCTCGCCATGGCGCAGACGACGTTCCAGCCCAGCGAGTTCGCCACCTTCGCCGGCGTGGTCTGGCTGGCCGTCCTGGTGACGATCGGCGTGCGTTCGAACGGCGGCGGCGCTGATCGCCGGTCTGACGTTCGTGTTCCCGGACGCGATCTTCGCAGTACTACCTGGCCCTCGGCGACATGGCTCACCTATGCGCTCCAGATCGGTGTTCGGCCTCGGCGCCATCTCGGCCGCCAAGTACCCCGACGGCGCGCTGGCGGAGAACAGCCGCCGCCTGCAGATCCTGATGCTGCGATTCAAGCCGGCCCGTCCCGGCAGCCAGCCGCCGAGGGACTCAGCGTCCCGTCCGGCGTGCAGCCCGTTGACGGCACGGCGCCCGGATCGCCGAGCAGGTGTCGTGACGACCGCCGAGGCGTCGAGCGCCGCGCCGCCGGCCGCCGGATCTGGTCCCGCCGTCACGCCGGCGCTGGTGGCCAACGGCGTCACCGTTCGCTTCGGCGGGCTCACCGCCCTCTCCGACGTCTCCATCGAGGTGCAGCCGGGCGAGATCGCCGGCCTGGTCGGCCCGAACGGCGCCGGCAAGTCGACCCTCCTCGGCGTGCTGTCGGGTCTGCAGCGGCCGAACGCCGGCAGTGTCTGGCTGCGCGGCGAGGACGTCACGCAGCGCGTCGCCGCGGGCGCGTGCGAGCACGGGGCCTGGCCCGCACGTTCCAACAGCCCGAGCTGTTCCATGGGACTGACCGTGCGCGAGCACCTCGTGCTGGCGCACCGCGCCCGTGCGTCACGCCTCGCCGCTTGTGGCGCGACATGTTCGATCCCCGTTCCCTGCTCCCGCCGTCGAAGGCCGAGAACGAACAGAGTGGACGGCCTGCTCGAGATGCTCCGGCTGCACCCGGGTGGCCAAGGCGCCGGTGGCGGCATTGCCGCTCGGGATCCTCCGCCTGGTCGAGGTCGGTCGCGCCCTGGCCAGCGACCCCCAGGTGCTCCTCCTCGACGAACCCCTGTCCGGGCTCGACCTGAAGGCGTCGGAGAACCTGCTCTGGGTGTTCCGCCAGATCGTCGATCAGGCCGACCCGCCCCTGTCGGTGATGATCGTCGAGCACGACGTAGCGGCCGTGCTCTCCCTCTCGGACACCGTCTTCGTGCTCGACTTCGGGGAGCGGATCGCCGCCGGCACGCCCGAGCAGATCCGGAACGACCCCGCGGTGCGCGCCGCCTACCTCGGTGACAGCGATCAACCGAGCACCCCCGCCGACGGCCGCGCCGTCACCACCTGGCGGCACCTGCCGCGCCGGCCGGTGCCGCGGCGCCCGAAAGGGACGACCGGTGAGCGAGGCCATCCTCGAGGTGCGAGGACCTCGACGTGTCGCTACGGCACGTCGCAGGCCCTCTTCGGGGTGTCGTTGTCGATCGCGCCCGGGACCGTGCTCGCCGTCCTCGGCGCCAACGGCGCCGGCAAGAGCACGCTGGCCCGCGCCGATCTCGGGACTGGTGCGTCCGACCGCGGGTCGCGTGCGCTTCGACGGCCATGACATCACCGGGAAGCCGGCGCACCGGATCCGCAAGCTCGGACTGACGTACATCCCCGAGGGGCGCGGCATCTTCCCGGGGCTTTCGGTGCTCGACAACTTGCGCATGGCCGTCGCCCAGGAACGTCGAGGTGACCGGGCCGGCGCCATCGACCGGGCCATCGAGCAATTTCCCGTCCTCGGGGACCGGCGCAGCCAGCGCGCCGGGAGCCTCTCGGGGGGCGAGCAGCAGATGCTGGCGTTGGCCCGGGCCCTGGCCGTCTCGCCCAAGCTGGTCATCGCCGACGAGATGTCGCTCGGCCTCGCCCCGCTCGTGGCCGAATCGGTCTTCGAGGGTCTCGAGCAGGCACGCCGGGCCGGGATCACCATCGTCCTCAGCGAGCAGTTCGTCCACCGTGCACTGGCCATGGCCGACAGCTGCGTCATCCTGACCAGAGGCCAGGTGGGCTGGTCCGGACCGGCCGCCGAAGCCGGCCAAGAGGTCATCGACCGCTACCTGGGCGAGGCGGAAAACCCGACCCCCGCCGCCGTTACGAATGGGTTACAGTAACGCTGCTCGCACAGTACGAGACGAGCGTTCTCTCATCTGAGCAGGCCATTCACAGAGGCGGTTGACAGGGGATCCGAACTGGATCCGGGGAGGAAATTGTCGATGCAACCGGGAACGTCCACCAACGTCGGTCTTTGTACCGACCGTTCAGCACCTTCGGGGTCCAGCACGCGGACGCGGCACGCGACGCGCACCTGCCGACGTGCCGGCACCGTCCTGGCCGCCATGGTCGCCGGCCTGCCGCTCGCGCTGATCGCGACATCGCAGACGCCCGCGGCCGCGTCGCCCGCGCCGATCACCATCGCGTACATCAGTTCGCTCACCGGTGACCGGCGGCTCAGAGGACGGGGACTCGCCGTCGGGCTTCGAGGCACGCCTGGCGCTGCAGAACGCTCAGGGTGGCATCGACGGGCACAAGCTCGTCCCGCTCGTGCTCGACGACCAGACCAACCCGGCCAACATCGCCAGCCTGGTGCAAGAGGCCGACTCCAAGGCCTTCGGCATCGTGTCGCAGAGCCCGCTGTTCTTCCTCGCCGCGAAGTACCCCAACACGGCGGGCGTCCCGGTGACCGGCTCCTACGACGACGGTCCCGAGTGGGGGACGCAGCCCAATACGAACATGTTCGCCTCCGACGAGGGGAGCGTGGACCCGAAGTACCCCGTCAACACGCAAATCGGGAACTTCCTCAAGGCGCACGGCGGTACCGTCCTCGCCTCGTACGGCTACGGCATTTCGCCCTCTTCGAGCCGCGCCGCCATCGGCACTGCCGACTCGTTCCAGCACGCCGGGGGCAAGGTCGGGGTGCTCAACACCTCTGTCCCCTTCGGCAGCGTGGCCTTCACCAGTGATCGCACTGGTGGCCAAGCAGAAGGGAGTCAACGCCATGGTGCCCGCCATGGACGCCAACTCGAACTACGCGTTGGCCCAGGCTCTGCAGCAGTCGGGCGTCAAGCTCAAGGCCACTCTCTACGCGACGGGCTACCAGCCTTCCGCCATCAGTTCGCCGGCTTGGAGCACGCTGCAGGGCGCGTACTTCCTGACGCCGTTCCGCCCCTGGCCGCTGGCCAACGCGGGGACCGAGCAGATGCAGGCCGCCATGGAGAAGTACGCGCACTTCACCAAGAGCCAGTTCCCCGATCTCGGCCAGTACGAAGCGTGGGCAGGAGCCGACCTGATGATCCAGGGACTCAAGATGGCCGGACCCAACGCGACGCAGGCCACGGTGATCAAGGACCTGCGGAGCATCAAGAACTACACGGCCAACGGACTGCTGCCCCAACCCATCAACTACTCGACCATCTTCGGGCACGACCCGGCGCAGACCTGCGCCTGGGTGATGCAGGCCGAGAAGACCGGGTTCGTGGCGATCTCCTCGAAGCCCACGTGCGGGACCGACATCCCCGGGACGTCGACGGCCAGCTCCTCGTAGCGGTGACGCATCCCGCCGGCACGTCGGCTGGCGGGATGCGGCGCCGACCGCAACCGCGCGATCAGCCGAGCGCGCTGGTGGCCGTGGAGCGTTCGAGCATGCCGCCGGCGGTCTCGCCGTCCCAGCTGTAGCGAACGATCGTCTGCTGGAGACGGAGCCCTTCGCCGACATCAGGTGGCATGATCATGAAGGTCGAGGCAGTGGTCTCGCCTGTGATCTCGGTGGTGGTGCCGGTGAGCGTTTCGAGTACGCACGACACATCCTCGGCCGAGGGGGTCAGGGTCTCCAGCCATGGGGCCCGGACGACACGGGCGGGGATCAGCGCCCCGCTGCCTTCGAAGACATATCCCTCGTTGTAGGTGTCCTTGCCGTCAGTGCGCGGCGGATAGGCGATGTAACCGAAGCCGCGGCCGCTCGGGAACAGCGCAGCCTGCCATGCGTGTCCTCGGAATCTGGCGAGTCGCCGGATGCTCTGACGCCGGATCCGGTTGGCGCACCCGTTGAGGACGTAGGTCTCGCCGGCGACCTGGAGCCGGCCGGTGGCCCGGCAGAGCTGTTCGAAGCGCCACGGGTGACCCATGAGGTCACCCTCTTCCTGTGTGTCGAGCACCCGGCGGGCCTCTTCGATCAGGCCACCGTTCATGAACGGTGGCGCAGCCGGACGCAGGTCCACGTCGACCTCAATGGGCACCGGGTCTTTGTCACCCTGGAGGGCTCCCTCTATCTGGGCCTCGACGGTGGTGGGCACAGCCTCGCCGCGCACGCGCAGCTGCAAGTGGCCGAAGGGCTCCTTGAGCTCGAAGGAGAGCGGGCCGGCGCCGAGCACACGGGGCCGGCCATCGGCACCGAGCGGGTCGTGTACGGCGCCGGAGCCGTACACGTTGAAGACGCGACCGTCGGCGAAGGCGATGTTGACCTGAAGGCCGTGTGTCTCCCACTGGTCGCCCATCGCCTCGACGCCGATACGCGGCAGGCCGAATGCCCCGGTCTCGTCCCAGATCCACGCGTTCACCGACTCGCGCAGCTCGGGATTGTCGGGTTGCCGTGCGAAGACGAACTCGAGCTCGTCGCTCAGTCCACCGCTCAGGTCGATCGTCACGTCGTCGCGTCCTCCTCGAGAGCCGGTGCGGGCAGGTTGTGCCGGAGCGTGACGCGGGCCGCGTCGAAGCTCAAGAAATGCCCGAGAGGCAACGACTCGGGGAGCGGGTCCTCGTAGCTCCACGCGACATCCGCGACCAGCTGGTCCCCGGTCCGGGCGCTCCAGTACGTCGCCGTGCCCTTGTAGGGGCAGTACGTCTCCGTGTCGCTCCGTTCGAGGACGTCGGTGCGCACGAGGCGCGGGTCGACGTAGAGACGCGGGTCGAGTGCGGTCTCGAACACGGCCAGCGTCTCGGTGGCGTCGACCAGCGTGACCCCGCCGACATCGACGCGGAGCCAGCGCTCCGAGCGCAGGCAGTCCACGCGGTGGTACGGGTTGCGTGCGTGCCCGTGGACCTGCTCGCCCTCCTCGAACCACGCGTCGACGACGTCCCACTCGACGGTGACGAAGCCAGGTGCGCCCGGCTCGGGCTGGGTCTCGAGTCCCTGCACGTCGTCTGTGGGGAAGGCATAGAAAGGCGGACGTCCCGGCCGGTGGACCAGGAGCACCCGGTCACTGTCGACCACCGTGTGCCCGTCCTTGGTCGCCCGCACCCGCCGGCGGAAGGGCTCGATGTACGCGACCTGCTCGGGTATCGGCGCCGTGAAGCGCCCGGCGGGGCGGCCGCTGAGAGGCCCGCGTCCGGTGGACAGGCTCACAGGGCGGTGCGCTCGTCGCGCACGGCGGCGTCGGGAAAGGCCCGGACCATGGCCTCCACGCTAAAGGAGGCGAGGAGCGTCCCGTCCTCGGCGTGGACCCGGCAATCGGCGTGGGTCATGCCGTCGCCCGCGAAGGTCGAGTGGTGGTGATAGAGCATCCATCGGTCGGCGCGAACCTCGCGGTGCAACGAGATCGAGATGTTGTTGATGCCCATCGACAGCGTGCGGTGGGCCTGGTCCTGGCCGATGCCGGCATGCGGGCGCAGTGCCGCGGCGATCGGCATGTGGCCGGTGAACTGGGCCAGCAGTCCGGCGTGGAGCGCTGCGTCTTCGGGGACATGGCGGAAGCGGACCCAGCAATCGAGCACCGGCGGGCCGACCGGCGCACCGGAGTCGTTGGTGTACACGTCGCCGGCGACCCTGAGGTCCCGCCCGGTCACCGCCATGTCGTAGGGCGCGCAATCGTAGGGACCCGGTACGTCGGGAGGGTCGAGAGCATGCTCGATCAGACTGGGTGCAGTGGTGTCGAGGAGCACCGTGCCGGCTGCGGAGCGGCGGCCGTCTTGGATGATCCGAACCGCTTGGCCGCTGAACGTGCGTCCGGCACTCAGCTCCTCCATGTCGAAGACGAGCGGGCGGCGAGCGTCCGCGGGCCGGACGACGAGAAGGGTGGCGGAGACGGCGCGCCGGCCCGGTGCCAGCCGGCTCGCGGCGACGATCGCCTGCCCCAACATCTGGCTCGCCTCGACCACGGGGCGGCGTCCGTCAGTGTGCACACCGCCGAGGAACCGACCGTCCCCGTCGGGCTGCACGTCCATGAGCTCGATCAGGTCGGTGGCGTCACCCCAGGTCGGGAAGCGCTTGATCGACATGTCGCGGGGCTCGGTCCCGGCGTCGCCGTCGACCACCTCCTGGCAGACGCGCTCAGGATCGAACGTGCCGTGGGCGCGCAGTGTCTCGAGCCCCGCTCCGGGACCGGTGATGAGGCGGAGGGCGGGCTCACCGTGCATGCTCCACCGTTCAGTGGCCCCCTCGCCGCCCGGTGCGTCGTCGTGTCCGTCGGCGCTCAGGTGGGACCAGACGATGTCGTCACGGGGGAAGTAAAGGGCCGAGGATTCGCCCTCGCGCTGGACGATGAGGCACGCGTCCGACTCGGCCACCAGCGTCGGGCCGGCCCAGGCGCGCGCCCGGTAGGGGTACGGCTCGATCCTCACCGCCCGACCCTGCTCTGCGGTCAGCGCCGGACGCAAGCCGGCCGTCGGGCGCAGCATGTGTTCACAGCAGCGACGGCGGGGGTGCCGACCCCGGGGTGGTGCGCGGGGCCACGGTCACCGACGGCACGCTGAGACTGCCGCCGTGGCGGAGCAGCGAGTCGACCACGGTGACCAGCTCGTCGACCTCAATGAGGCTGTCGCTCAGGTACTTGCGGGCCGCCCACTGGGTGCCGAATTCGATGGCGCGCTCGGGGTCCCAGTCGTTGGCGAACCCGGTCATGGCGTCACCCTCGCCACCGGCACAGTCGCCGACGACGAGACGGGTGAAGCCGACGGAGGGGTGCTCGGCCCGCCACGCCTCGACCAGCTTGTCCAGCGCGGCCTTGCTCACGGCGTACGAGCCCAGTCCGGGCCAGGGCGGGGTCTGCGACGCGCTGACCGAGGAGAGGTACACCGCCACGCCGTTCGTCTCGGTCAGGTGCGGGATCGCAGCCGTCGTCACCAACGCGGCGCCGATCACGTTGGTGTCGAAGACCCGGCGCCACGTCTCGGCGTCGGTGTCGACCAAGCTGGCCAGGGGCCCGATCGCCGGGGTGTACACCAGTGCGTCCAGGCCACCGAGGTGGGCGACGGCTTCTGCAATGGAGGCCTGGCACGACTCCGTACTCGTGACGTCGCAGGTCAGGGCCAGCGTGTCGGGTCCGGCCTCTTTGGCTGCATCCTGGAGCCGCTCCTGGCGGCGTGCCATGAGGACGGTTTTCGCCCCTCGCTGGGTCAGCCCGATGCCGATGCAGCGTCCGAGCCCGCTCGACGCACCAACCACGACGGTCCGCACTGTCCGTTCCTCCCCTTCGACGTGCCGGTAACAATGTTAGTCAGAATCCGAATTGGCATTTACTTTGACGTGAAAGTATCGTGGCCGATTGTGGCAGACCGCCGCAGGTGGCAGGACGAGTTCGATCGCTCCCCTCGCCGTGACGCGCACTTCGAAACGATGTCGGGCCTGCCGCTCGAGCCGGTGTACGGGCCAGACGATGCCGAGTTGCCCGGGCAGTACCCCTACACCCGCGGGCCCTACGCCTCCATGTACCGCTCGCGCTTGTGGACCATGCGCCAGTTCGCCGGGTTCGGCTCGCCCGAGGACACCAACGGCCGCTTCAAGGAACTCCTGCGCGCCGGTGGTGACGGGCTCTCGACCGCCTTCGACATGCCGACGTTGCTCGGGCGGGACAGCGACGACCCGCTGGCCCGGGGCGAGGTGGGACGCGGCAGGTGTGGCCGTCGACACGTTGGCCGACATGGAGACGCTGTTCTCGGGGATCGACCTCGGCCGCGTCTCCACGTCCATGACCATCAATTCGGGGGCGGCCCCGGTGCTCGCCATGTACGTGGGGGTCGCCGACCGGACCGGTGTGGCCCGCGCCGACCTCTCGGGGACGATCCAGAACGACATCTTGAAGGAGTACCAGGCGCAGAAGGAGTACGTCTTCCCGCCGCGCCCCTCGGTGCGTCTGGTCACCGACATGATGCGGTTCTGCAGTGCCGAACTGCCTCGCTGGCACCCCGTCTCGATCTCGGGTTACCACATCCGCGAGGCGGGATCCACCGCCGCACAGGAGCTCGCCTTCACCTTGGCGAACGGCTTCGCCTACGTGGAGGCGGCCCTCGCCGCTGGCATGGAGGTGGACGACTTCGCGCCGCGCCTCAGCTTCTTCTTCAACGCCCACATCGACTTCTTCGAGGAGATCGCGAAGTACCGCGCCGCCAGGCGCCTCTGGGCCCGCTGGATGCACGAGCGTTACGGGGCGACCGACGGGCGCTCCACCCTGCTGCGATTCCACACCCAGACCGCCGGCGTGTCACTGACCGCCCAGCAGCCCGAAGTCAATCTGATCCGGGTCGCCGTCGAGGCGCTGGCCGGCGTGCTCGGCGGCACACAGAGCTTGCACACCGACGCCTTCGACGAGGCACTGGCCCTTCCCACCGAGCATGCGGCACGGCTCGCGCTGCGCACCCAGCAGGTCATCGCCGAGGAGTCGGGCGTGGTCCACGTCGCGGACCCGCTGGGCGGCTCGTGGTTCGTCGAAGAGCTCACCGACACCATGGAACGGGAGGCCGAGGCCGTCTTCGCACACCTGCTCGAGGCGGGTTCGGGGTCCATGCTCGAGGGCGTCTTCGCGTGCATCGACGACGGCTGGTTCGTCTCGGAGATCGCGGACGCCGCCTACGCCTTCCAGTCCAAGATCGCCCGAGGCGAGTGGCGGCAGGTGGGCGTGAACGCCTACGTCGAGGACGACGGCGTGGCGCCGTCGACCCTGGCGATCGACCCGGCCGTGGAGACGGCGCAGCTCGAGCGACTGGCCCGGATCAAACAGGAACGCGACGACGACGCCGTGCGCCGCTCGTTGGCGCGCCTGGCCGCCGACGCAGCCGACCCCGGCGTCAACCTCATGCCGGCGCTGATCGAGGGAGCCCAGGCGATGGTGACCCTCGGCGAGGCCATGGGCGCGCTCGAGGCGGTGTTCGGGATCTACACCGAGCGCCACGTCGCGTGAGCCCGATGGGTGCCGGCGGACGGCCCGTCCGGGTCCTCATGGCCAAAGTAGGACTCGACGGTCATGACCGCGGCCTGCGGGTGGTGGCACGCATCCTGCGCGACGCGGGCTGTGAGGTGGTCTACGCCGGTCTGCGCCAGTCCCCCGAGACGATCGCTGCCATGTCGGCCCAGGAGGACGTCGACGTGGTCGGGATCTCCATGCACAACGGGGCCCACCTCACTCTGGCGCCGGCCGTGGTCGATGCGTTGCGGGGGTCGGGTCTCGAGACGCCGGTGGTCATCGGTGGCATCGTGCCGCCCGACGACGTGGCCGTTCTGCTCAATGCGGGGGTGGCGGCCGTGCTCGGTCCCGGCGCGTCGAACGAGGAGGTCGTGGCCACCGTGCGCGGCGCAGCGGGCCTGGTGGCCTGAAGGACCGGCTCGTGACCACCAGGACGATTGCGGGCCGCTTGCCCTTTGACCCGATCGCCGAGGCGATGGTGCACTGGCGGGCGCAGGGCTGGGGTGACGCCACGCGGAACATGGGGGTGGTGACGTCGGTCATCCGCGTGGAGCAGATCCTCTCGGGCCGCGCCGAGGAGGTCGTGCGGACTCTCGGGCTGACGTTCGCCCGCTATGAGGTGCTGATGCTCCTTCTCTTCTCCCAGCGCGGCGAGCTGCCCTTGGGCAAGATCGGCGAACGCCTCCAGGTCGGCGCGGCCAGCGTCACCAATGCGATCGACCGCCTCGAGCGCGACCGTCTGGTCCGCCGGCGGATGAACCCCAACGACGGTCGCGGCGTGCTCGCCGCCATCACCAAGCGGGGCCGGGAGCTGGCGCACGAGGCGACCACGGTGCTCAACGAGACGGTCTTCACCCGACTGGAGCTCTCCCAGGCCGACGCCGATGCCCTCTTTTCGCTCCTGGGCAAGCTCCGGCAGCGGGCCGGGGATTTCGACTGACCCGGCAGAGCCGGGCGCTGGCCGTCGACCGCCCGGCGGCTCCGTCAGCGGCGTCCTCACCAGGGAGAACGCCCATCCGAACCGGTCGGTCCAAAGTGCTACTCTCCCTGGAGAGAACGCGGTTCTCAGGCCGCCCCAGGCGGCAGCCCGCACGCACGGCGGCTCTGCACGCCCAAAAGGAGAGTTGATGGGGGAGTTCGACGACATCGATTTCTTCCGGGGGAACGAGCTGATCGCCGACCCCTACCCGTACTTCGACTTCATGCGCTCGAAGTGTCCCGTGCAGGTCGAGGACAAGCACGGGGTCGTGCATGGTGACCGGGTACGACGAGGCCGTGTCGGTCTACACCAACACGGCGGCCTTCTCGTCGTGCAACTCCGTCACTGGGCCGTTCCCGGGGTTTCCCGTGCCGCTCGAGGGACACGACGTCAGCGAGCTCATTGAGCAACACCGCGACGAGCTCCCCTTCTGCTGACCAGCTGACGACGATGGACCCGCCGAAGCACAAGGCACATCGTGGTTTGCTGATGCGGCTGATCACGCCGAAGCGCCTGCGCGAGAACGAGGACTTCATGTGGCGCCACGCCGACCGTCAGATCGACGAGTTCATCGAGCGCGGTGAGTGCGAGTTCATCCGCGACTTCGCCGGGCCTTTCACGCTCTACGTGATCGCCGACCTGCTCGGCGTGCCCGAAGAGGACCACGAGTGGTTCCGCAACGAACTCCAGGGTGGGGGACGCACAGCGCGACCAGGGGCTCGGAAGCACCGGTCGAGCGCACCATGAGCCACTCGCCGCTCGAATTCCTCTACGACCGGCTGACGACCTACGTCGAAGACCGCCGTCGCGATCCGCGCGACGACGTGCTTGACCGGCCTGGCCACCGCCACCTTTCCCGACGGCACCATGCCAGAGCCGATCGACGTGGTGCGCGTGGCAGCCAATGTCTTCTCCGCCGGACAAGAGACCACGGTCCGTCTGCTCGGCTCTGCGCTGCAAATGATCGGCGAGCGCCCCGACATCCAACAGCGCCTGCGTGGGGACGCCGGGCGGATCCCCGAATTCGTGGAGGAGTGCCTGCGCTTCGAGAGCCCGGTGAAGGGTGATTTCCGGCTGGCCCGGACCGCGACCAACGTCGGGGGCGTCGACGTCGCCGCCGGCACGTGCCTCATGGTGCTCAACGGAGCGGCGGGTCGCGACCCGCGCCGCTTCGACGCAGCCCGACGAGTTCCGGATGGACCGCGACCAATGCCAAGGAGCACCTCGCCTTCGGTCGCGGCCCGCACGCCTGTCCCGGCGGCCCGCTGGCCCGAGCCGAGACCCGCATCAGCATCGACCGGCTCCTGGCCCGGATGGGGGACATCCGGATTTCCGAGTCGGCGCACGGCCCGGCCGGGGAGCGGCACTACGACTACGTCCCGACCTACATTTTGCGGGGGCTCATGCGGCTCCACCTCGAGTTCACGCCGGCGGGCTGAAGCGACAGCGGCGGTTGGTCACGGACCGCCCAGCGGGCCGATGACGTTGGCCCCGAACTCGTCGATCGTCTCGAGCGTGGCGAAGTCGGTGAACCAGACATAGACGCGGTCGACGTCACGCTGCAGCGAGCGCCGCCGAAGTAGTCGACGAGCTCCGCGGCGACCCCGGGCACGATGCGCTCACCGAATCGTCGCCGAGCAGTCTGCTCGATCTCCTGTCGGCCTTGCTCGCGGCCCGGCCCGACGAATGCGACCTGCACCTGCAGCGAGCAACGCGCCGGCCCGGCCAGCGGTCGCATCTCGTCGAAGCGGTCGAGGATGGCGATGTGGACGTTCCACCAGTCCGCGTAGGCGGCCACCAGCTCCATCGTCTTGGGGCCGGCGCCGCCGATGACGATGGGGATCCCTCCGAGTGGCACGGGTTGCTGTTGGGCTCCGTGAAGCACGAAGTGTTCGCCCTCGTAGTCGACGACCTCACCGCGCCAGAGGGCGGTGATGATCTCGAGCGACTCCCTGAGCCGGCTGACGCGGATCGCGCGCGGTGACCGAGCCGATACCGAAGGCCTCGAACTCTGCGGTGACCGAGCCCCAGCCCATGCCGAGCTCGAAGCGTCCCTCCGAGGCGTGGTCGATCGTGACGGCCTCGCGGGCCAGCACGACGGGGTGGCGGAACGAGTCGCACAGGACGAGGGAGCCGACGCGGAGGGTGGTGGTCCGGGCAGCCAGCCAGGCGGTGGCCGTCATCGCCTCGAACATCGGGGAGGCTTCCGCCAGCGGCGGAGCCAGGTGATCCATGCCGGCGACGCCGGCGAAGCCCGCGGCCTCGGCGCGCTCGGCCCGGGCCACCATGTCGGGCATCGTCATGCGCATCTGGGGCAGGTAGAGCCAGAACTCCGGGGCCGTCGTCATGGGCGCAGGGTAGTGGTCAGCCGACCCCAGCCGAATGCCCCGAGGCGAGGCGGTGCAGCTGTGCGTCGATCGCGGCGAAATGCTCGCGCCGGGCGGCCTGGTCGAGGAACGACGCCTCGAACCCGTTCCGCGCGATGACTGCCAGGGTGCCGATGTCGAGATCGAGCTCGTCGGCGACAGCCGCGTAGTTGTCCCCGATATACCCGCCGAAGTAGGCGGGATCGTCGGAGTGCACCGAGACCAGGAGCCCGCGGGCGAGCAGCGCCGGCAGGGGGTGGTCGGCCAGGGTGTCGACCACGCGGAGCTTGACGTTGGAGAACGGGCAGACCGTGAGTGGGACCTGGTGCTCGGCGAGATACCCCACGAGGTGCTCGTCTTCGAGGCAGCGCACCCCATGGTCGATCCGCTCGGCTCCCAGAAGGTCGAGCGCCTGCCAGATGTACTCGGGCGGTCCCTCCTCGCCGGCATGGGCCACCACGTGCAGCCCCTCGGCGCGTGCCCGGGCGAAGACGCGCTCGAAGCCCGCCGGCGGGAAGCCGCGCTCGGAGGAGTCGAGCCCGACGCCGACGAACTGGTCGCGGAACGCGAGTGCATCGTGCAGCGTCGCCAATGCCTGCTCCTCGGGCAGGTGGCGTAGGACGCACAAGATCAACTGCGCGCGCACGCCGAGACCGGCTCCGTCGTCGAGTGCCCGCGACAGTCCGGCGAACACCGTGCCCAGTGGGATGCCGCGGTCGGTGTGGGTCTGGGGATCGAAGAAGATCTCGGCATGGCGCACCCCTTGGCTCGCCGCCTTCTGCAGGTAGGCCATCGCCAGGTCGTAGAAGTCCCGCTCGGTGCGCAGGACGTCACAGGCCCGGTAATAGATGTCGAGAAACGATTGGAGATCGGCGAAGCGGTACGCGGCGCGCACGTCTTCGACTCCGTCGTAGGGCAGCGCGACGTCGTGACGCCGGGCCAGTTCGACCAGGAGCTCGGGCTCGAGCGTCCCCTCAATGTGCACGTGCAGCTCAGCCTTCGGCACCGACGCCGCAAAGGCGCGCGCCGCACCGTCCCGGGTGCTCATCGCGTCGCGCTCAGACCCTTCCACCTGGCGTGCATCTCCTCGGCCTCGTCGCCGGAGGGGGACACTACCGCCGAGCTGGGAGTCATTTCGTCGAGTGCGCAGGGTCTCTGCCGCAGTCCGCGCCGCACCCTTCGGTCAGCCGAAGCGCCGGGCGATCGTCCGGGCCCGCTCTCCGTAGCCGCCCCCGAACAGCACCGCGTGCACGAGAAGGGGATAGAGCTGGAACAGCTCGGTCCGTCCTTCCCAGCCGTCGTGGCGCTCGTGTACTTCGCCGTAGGCCGCCAGCAGGCGGGAGGGAACCGGGCCGAAGAGCGCCAGCATGGCCAGGTCCTCTTCGGGATGCCCGCCGTGCACGGAGGGATCGATCAACCACGACCGCCCGTCGGCACCCGACAACACGTTGCCCCACCAGAGGTCGCCGTGCAGCAAGGCCGGACCGCCCGGTGGGAGAAGCACGTCGAGACGGTCCGCGACGCGGGCTACCTCGTACTCGAGCCCGCAACGTGTCGCCAGCTGCATCATGCGGGAGCCGTAGAAGGCGGCGGCGTCGGCCAGCACGGCCGGATCGACTCGACAGGATCCGATCCACGAGGAACCGGCGCCCCATTGCCGGTGTGGCGCATGGTGCAGGGCGGCGAGGGACCGGCCGAGCATCACGTCGTGGGCGTCGGTACGGGGACCCTGCCGTACGGCCGTGGTGACCACGAGGTCATCGTCGACGAAGACCACCTCGGGGATTGGGGGCGCGCCGGCCACCGCGGCGAGCCGGCGCAGGCCCTCGGCCTCGTCGCGGGCGCCCGGCCCCGGCTTGGCGACCAGCCCGCGCCCACCGGCCACGATCAGCCACGCCGAGCCGCCGAGCGAACGGACCGGCCGTGGCGAGCCGACCGCGGCGCCAAGCCGAGCCAGCCAGGATGCTGCCGACGTGTCCTCCACCGCACCATGATGGGGCGGTGCCCAGCTCACGTGTCGCCGGACTCGTCCTGACGCCGGGCGCCAGCGCCGGCCGGGACCACTCCGGGCTGGTCGCCATCGACGAGGCGGTGACGCCGACGGGTGTCTCGGTGGCCCGGGTCGAGTTCCCCGGCCAGGCAGCCGGGAAGCGGCGCACCGATCCGCCCGCGGTGTGCATCGAGACCGTTCGCTCGGCCGTGACCTCGCTGGCCGAGCAGCTGCACGTGCGCACCAGCCGGATCGCGGTCGGAGGCCGTTCTTTCGGTGGCCGGATGTGCTCCGTGGCGGTCGCCGAAGGATTGGCGGCGGCTGCCCTGGTTCTGGTCAGCTATCCGCTGCACCCGCCGGGCAAGCCCGACCGGCTGCGCACCGAGCACTTCGCTTCGCTCCGCGTGCCCTGCCTCTTCGTCTCGGGTCGCCGCGACGCCTTTGCCACGCCCGACGAGCTCGAGCGCGAGACGGCCGCCATCGACGCGCCGGTCACCCGCGTCTTCGTCGCGGGTGACCACTCGCTGCGCCGGAGTGAGGTCGAGGTCGCCGCCGTCGTGGCTGACTGGCTCGCCGACCTGCGCTGACCCGGGCGTCTGGCAGCCGGGGTTCTGACCGGCCAGGCCTTCGTCGCGGGCGCATCGGCTTGTGCCGTTCCGTGCCACGCGGTAGGCCATGTCGGGAGGAGTGGGTATGGCCGACCGAGAGACCCCATTTTCGCTGGGCGACAGTGCCGTCAGCGACAGCGACGACCAGGGGCCCGACCGCGTGGACGAGCAGGAAGACGAGTCGTTCCCTGCGTCCGACCCTCATTCCGACTGGGCCGGCGGACCACCCGACCTCGGCGACGAGAGCAGCGACTGATCACGATGGGGCGATCTGCGCGAGGAGATCGGCCGTAGCCCCTGGGGCCGCAAGCATCATGTCGTGCCCGGTGGCGAGCTCGTGGGTCTCCCACCCTGCGGCGACGGCCGCGTCGTAGAAGGGCTCGAGGCTGGACATCGGCGGGTCGGTGTGTCGGACGTAGACCTTGCGCATGGCCTCGAGCGGGCCGGGGTCGAAGTCGGACGGCTCCACGCAGCAACGGAAGGGAAAGTCGGTCAGGCGTGGCCCGACCCGGGCACGCAACGCGTCGTCGCGCACACCCCACTGCGCCAGAAAGGCGTCCGTCGCCGGCAGATACCACCCCTCGCCGTTTTCCGCCGCTTGCCGGCGGTAGCGATCGGCGACGTCGACCGGTTCGACGTCGAGCAGGCTCTGGCCGGGCGCAGTGACGAAAGCACCGAAGTAGACAATGGCGGAGAGTCGCTCCGACGCGCGTTCGGCGAGAGGACCGGCAAGTACACCGGCGTAGCTGTGCAGGACGAGGTGGACGTCGGCGAGGCCCTCGAACCAGAGCAGCTGCTCAATGTCGTTGACATGGGTCGCGATCCCTATGTCGGGTGAGAGCGCGTCTCGACGCTCGCCCTGACCGGTGAGCGTCGGTCGGTGGACCTCGTGTCCGCGTGCGGCGAGGAGACGGTCGACATCTGCCCAGCACCACCCCCCGTGCATGGCGCCGTGTACGAGCACGAACGTTGCCACCCGGCCTCCCCTGATCCCTCGCGGCGGTGACCGAAGGCTAGGGGAACGCCACGGGAGGCGGCCCGGAGGTCCCTGCGCCGGCTCCGGCGGCAGACGTGCGGTGGCCCTTCCGTCGACCCGTCGAACGTCCACTCGGGCGCCGTCACCCGAGTGCGGCGCAACAGCCGCACACCTCCTGCACAACCGCTCAATCCGGGCTGTCGATCTGCCGTGAATTGGGTGATGGGAGTCGCGGTTGTGGCCCGTGCCGAACAGGGGATCGACGTCCTCGTCCCGGCCGGAAAGCGCCACCAGCCGGCGCCGGAGCGAGCGCCCGACACGACCCACTCGCGTCGCATGGCGCAGCGGCTCTCTCGACGTCTGCGATGGATCTTCGGAGTTGCCGGCGTGCTCGTGGTCGCGCTCATCGTTTCACTGATCGTCCGTCCCATCGGTTCGTACGTCACGCCTGTCGACGGTTGGGGCGTCGATGCGCTCGAGTTGACGATGGGTGCGCTGTGCATCGCGCCGTGTTCGACCAATTCGAGGCGGAACTTGCACGGGTCCACGAGGCACTCCACGTGGTGTTGAAAGGAAGCTGAATGCGCATCCTGATCGTCGACGACGACCCCACGAGCCGTCTTCTTCTCAAGGCCATCGTGACCAAGCTGGGTCACGACTGCCTCGTTGCCGAGGACGGGGTGACCGGGTGGGACCTGATGTCCACGGGTGGTATCGACGTGCTGCTGACGGACTGGATGATGCCCGGGATGGACGGTCCCGAGCTGTGCCGGCGCGTCCGGAGCGAGCCGGGCGACCAGTACATCTACATCGTCTTGACCACCGGGCTCGATCACCCCGAGCACATCCTCGAAGGGATGAGTGCGGGAGCCGACGACTATCTCATCAAGCCGGTCGCTTCCTTCGCCGTGCAGACGCGTCTCGTCGCCGCCGAGCGTGTGACCGGGCTGCACCGCAAGCTCGCGTCGACCCAGGACGAGCTGGAGCGGGCCAACATCGAACTGCTCGAGCAATCGCGCACCGACGAGCTCACGGGGCTGGGCAACCGCCGCCGGATGGAAGAAGACCTGGCGCGCACCCACGCGCGGGCGATGCGGGTGGGCCGGACCTACGGCATCGCGCTGTTCGACATCGACCACTTCAAGTCCTACAACGACCACTACGGCCATGTCGGCGGCGACGTGACGCTACGCCGTGTCGCGTCGTCGATCGACGTGGTCATGCGCGCGGGGGAGTGCGCCTACCGGTACGGGGGCGAGGAATTCCTTCTGCTGATGCCGGACTGCCGTGTCACCGACTCGATCTACATCACAGGCGAGCGCATCCGCGAGGCCGTTGTCGAGGTCCGAATACCCCATGCCGCCCGGCCGTCGGGCCTGCCGCTCGTCACGATCAGTGGCGGCGTGGCCTGCTGGACGCCGGGATCGCCGCTCAGCTTCCTCGAGGTCCTCGAAGAGGCCGACGAGGCGCTGTTCCAGGCGAAGTCGGACGGCCGGAACCGGGTCTACGCCGCGCCCTCGGTCGACGGCTGCGACATTCGAGCGGCCACCGCATCGATCGTCATCAGCTGACCAGAGCGACGGAACGCTTTACGGAGTCGTCAGCGCGCCGCGCAGCGCCCGGAAACCCTCCGACGTGTGCCGGACGAATTCCTCGTCGCGCGCTGCCTCGCCGCGCTCGAGCCACGTGAGCGTTGCCTCGACGAGCCAGCCGAAGAGCACGTCGGCCCGCCACGAATCGAAGAGCTCGTCGCCCGTGCCCAGCGCTGCCAGCTGGCGCACGACGGCCACCGACACGGCGCGGAGCTCCAAGGCGTAGTCGGCGAACTGGGGCTCGCGCGCGGCGTGACGCCACAGCAAGGTAAAGGCGGCGGGGTCGTCGCGGGCCACGGTGAGCAAGGTCCGGGGGCCGAGCCCGCTGTGGCTCGGAAGAGCCAGCTCAGCCCGCAGCTCCACGCCGAGATGGTCGAAGACCTGCTGGAGGATCTCGCGGTAGAGCTCCTCCTTCGACTCGAAGTGCCGGTAGACGATCAACTTGGTGACGCCACACGCCCCGGCCACGTCGTCCATGGAGGTGTCCGTGAATCCCGAGCTGGCGAAGGCCGTGGCTGCGCCTCGCAGGATGGCAGCACGTCGCTCGGCACGAGGGAGGAGTTTGCTCTCTACTTGTATACGTGCAAGTGTATACCTAAGAGTTAACACCTCTGGGGTGACCGCCCGGGACAATGGGGAGGGACCGTCGATGACCACGGCGCAGGTGCAATTCACCGAGACCGAGCTGCTCGCAGACGTGCCGGTCGTCGAACCGCTCATCGCCGGCGGCGTGCGCTGCCACGGCGGCTTCGACGCCGAGGGGCGCTACGTCTCGCCTCGCACCTTGTTCCGCGCTCCGGCGATTCTGGCGTGGGGTGAGCAGAACTGCACACGCTTCTCCACGGAATTGATCGATCCTCCGCTCGAGTGGTGGGAGCGTTCGTACCCCAGCGTCGACCAGGCGCGGTTCTTGGTCCGTGCCGGGGTGCCCGAGCCGCTCATGGCGACCCTGACGCGCATCGGCACCGTCGAGGGGTACGGCGCCAACATTCGCCTGCTCAAGCCGAAGGACATGCAGCGCCACTTCGTCGAGGACGTGCAGGGAACGGCGATCGACCATCTCGGGGGCGGCCTGTTCGAAGCCCACGGGCGCGACGAGGCGGGCTGGGAGGCCGAGGCAGGGCATCGCGACATGTGGTTCGCGGCACGGGACATCGCGTTCGAGCGCCCCCCTGACGAGCTGGACATCGAAGCCATGCTGGCCCGCATGGGTTTCGGACCCGGGCGTCAGGGCGCAGAGTCGGCTCGCCTGCTGCCCGGCGATATCGCACCCGACCTGGAGATGATGGTGACGCTGATGATCCGGGTCCTCTTCATTGAGATCTCCGCCTTCCACACCTTCGCCTGGGCCGAGTCGTGGATGTCCGACACCGAACTCGTGGCCGGCCAGGGCGAGGCGGCCAAATTGGTCTCTTACATCAGGGCCGACGAGACGCCGCACGTCGGCTATCTGCGCACCGCGCTCTCGGAAATGCGCGACCGCACATGGATCGGTGATGGGGGCAAGCAGCATGCCGGCACCGACATGATCGGTCGCATCTGGGACCCCCTCTTGACCCAGAGCCTGGGTCCGGCACGTGACGAAGCGCGGCGTGCCACCCGGGCCGAGGTCGAACACTGGTGCGCCACCCGCAAGAACGGCGACGACATCCTGGCCGAGTTCAACGGGTTGGGCGGGGCATGAAGTTCGGCATCTTCTACGAACACCAGCTCCCACGTCCGTGGGAGGAGGATGACGAGTTCCGCCTGATGCAGAACGCACTCGAACAGGTCGAGCTGGCCGACCGTCTCGGCTTTGACGTCGTCTGGGAGGTCGAGCACCACTTCTTGGAGGAGTACAGCCACTCCTCGGCGCCCGAGGTGTTCCTCGGCGCCTGTAGCCAGCGCACGAAGGACATCCGGTTGGGCCACGGGATCATTCAGACCGCGCCGGGTTACAACCACCCGGCCCGCACGGCCGAACGCGTCGCCACCCTCGACCTGCTCTCGGGCGGCCGGGTCGAATTCGGCTCGGGTGAATCCGGTTCGGAGGCCGAACTGGGCGGCTTTCTGGTGGACCCGGCCACGAAGCGCGACGCATGGCTCGAGGGTCTCGAGATTGCGTTGCGCTGCATGACCGAGACCCCTTTCACCGGGGTCGACGGACGCTTCGTCCAGATGCCGCCCCGGAACGTCGTGCCCAAGCCGATGCAGAAGCCACACCCGCCCTTGTGGGTGGCCTGCTCGCGGCGCGACACCATCCTGCTGGCGGCAGAAAAGGGGATCGGGGCCCTCACCTTCGCCTTCATCGACCCCGAGGAGGCCGAGAAGTGGGTGTCCGACTACGAGCGGACCCTGGCCGATCGGTGCGTCCCCGTCGGCCAGGCGGTGAACCCGAACATCGCCTGTGTGACCCAGATGATGTGCCATCCCGATGAGGAGGTTGCGCTCGAGCGCGGACTGGAGGGCGGCAACTTCTTTGGTTACTCCCTCGGGCACTACTACGTCTTCGGCGAACACCGGCCGGGCTCGACTGACGTGTGGCGCGAATACCAGGAGCGACGAGGCGAGGTCGGATACTCCCCTGAGGTGGAGTCGGCACTGCGACAGGAACGGCTCGGAGCGAAGCTGGTGGCCGGGGATCGCACGGGCCTCCGCGGCGCCACGGGCACCCCGGACCAGGTGCGCGAGTTCCTCGAGCGATTCGAAGATGCCGGTGTCGACCAGGTCATCTTCGTCCTCCAGGCCGGGCGGAACCGCCACGAGCACATCTGCGAGTCACTCGAGCTGTTCGGCTCCGAAGTGCTCCCTGCCTTCAAGGAGCGCGACGAGGCACAGGTGAAGGCGAAGTCGGCCCGGCTGGCCCCGGTGGTCGAGGCCGCGATGGAACGGCGGAGCCACGAGCCCGAGCCTCCCGCACTCCCGCCTGACTACTCGTTCCCCGCGATCCCGAGACGTTGGGCTGACCAGACCGGCAGCGAAGAAATGCGGGACTGGCTCGAGAACTTCGCCGAGGCCCGGGCCAAGGGACTTCGGCAGGAAGGCCTCGGCATCCTCGGGAGCTAGTGCTGAAGCGCAGATACCCTTCGTCAGTTGGCCCTTGACAACGTGAAGGCACCGGCAACGAGGAGGACGATGTGACCAGGCCTGTGGACGGCCCCGCCCCCGGCACGTGGCGCGTGCTCGTGACCGGGGCCACCGGAAGGGTCGGCTTCCCCGTCGCCCGCGCCCTTGCCGACCAGCACGAGGTCTTCGGCATGGCGCGCTGCCGACAGGACGGCGACCGCGAGCGGCTGGAGCAGGCCGGTGTCGAACCCATCGTGGGCGACGTCGCGACATTTGATCTGGCGCAGCTTCCGGCAGGTATCACCCACGTCTTCCATGCGGCAGCGCGTCTTGGTCGTGAGGCACCCGACGAGGATTGGCAACTCGTCTTCGAAACGAACGCGCAGGCGTCTGGTCGCCTCGTCGCGGCATGCCCCGGCGCCTCGTTCGTCTACTGCTCGACCGGATCGGCCTACGCGTACCAAGGGCACCGGCCGCTCCGCGAGGCCGACCCACCGGGCGTGCACCTCGGGGCGTACAGCCTGTCCAAGATCGCGGGAGAGGCCGTGGTGCGTTTCGCCGCACAACAGGTCGGCAGTCCGCTCGCCATCATCCGAATCTTCTCGACCTACGGACCCGAGGGAGGCACGCCGGTGAACCGCCTGCGTCGCATCGTCGCCGGCAAGGAGATCGTCCTGCACCCGGATGCGCCGAACAACTACAACCCGATCTTCGAGGACGACTATGTCCGACTGGCCGAGCGCGCCCTCCAGGTGGCCTCGGTCGACCCCGTGGTCGTGAACTTCGCCGGGAGCGAGACGGTGAGTGCCGAGGATTACTGCGCCTACCTGGGCGAGCTGGTGGGGCGCCCCGCCATCATCCGTTACGAGGCCGACGCTCCGTGGCCGATCTGGCCCGATGTCACCTACATGCACCAGGTGCTGGGTCGGACCCAGATTCCGTGGCAAGAGGGCATGCGCCGGGTCGCCGAAATGATTGGCTGAGCCCGGCTCGGCGACACGGTGGCGCTCCAGGCTGATACCCTATAGGGGTATTGAGTACCTACAGATGGGAGGCGCCGTGCGGCCCGGCTACATCGACAACAAAGAAGCGGTTCAAAAACGGCTCCGGCGCGTGGAAGGCCAGGTCAGAGGCCTGCAGCGCATGGTGGACGAAGACCGTTACTGCATCGAGATCCTCGAGCAGGTCTCCGCCGCGACCAAGGCCCTCCAGGCGGTGGCGCTCGAGCTCCTCGACGACCACCTGGCGCACTGCGTATCCGACGCCGTGCGCGCCGGCGGGGACGATGCGGCTGAGAAACTGCACGAAGCGTCTGCCGCCATCGGGCGCCTGGTGCGCTCCTGACGGCCGTGCTCGGCGCGGCCACGTTCGTGGTGGACATCGGGCGCTCGCTCCGCGAAGCGTTCTTCATGTTCTGGGAGACCCTCTGGCCCCTCATCCTCGGGTTCGGGCTCGCGGGCGCGGTGCAGGCCTTCGTCAGCCGTGACGCGATGCAGCGGCGGTTAGGGAACCACCGGGGGAGTGCGGTGGTCCGTGCCTCGGGCTACGGCATGGTCTCGTCGTCGTGCTCGTATGCAGCGTCGGCCATGGCCAAGTCGCTCTTCGCCAAGGGTGCCGACTACATCGCCGCCATGGTCTTCATGTTCGCGTCGACCAATCTGGTGATCGAACTTGGCATCGTGCTGGTGGTGCTCATGGGCTGGCAGTTCGCCGTGAGCGAATTCGTGGGGGGCATCATCATGATCGTCCTGCTGGCCACGCTCGGTGCACTTTGGCTGCGAGGGCGTCTGGTCGTCCAGGCCCGGGAGCGGTTACAGGGCGAAGAGGAGATGCACGCGCACGAACACCGACCCTCCGAGCCCGCCGGGGTCACACCATGGTCCGCCCGCGCCCGCACCGCAGCCGGTTGGGCCGACAGTGCGACCTACACGATGTCCGACCTCACGATGCTCCGCCGTGAATTGTTCATCGGCTACACGGTGGCGGGATTCCTCGCTGTCCTGGTCCCGACGTCGGTCTGGCAGGCCGTGTTCATCACGGGCCACGGGTTCTGGACCAGCGTGGAGAACGCCCTGGTCGGTCCCCTCATCGCCGTGATCAGTTTCGTCTGTTCGATCGGCAACGTGCCCTTGGCGGCCGCGCTGTGGACGGGTGGCATCTCCTTCGGTGGCGTGATCGCCTTCATTTTTGCCGACCTGATCGCCTTCCCCCTCCTCTTGATCTACCGGCGCTATTACGGCACCGCGCTCATGGTCCGTATGTTGATCGTCTTCTGGACGCTCATGTCGACCGCGGGCCTCCTGACCGAGTTGCTCTTCGGGGCGGCCGGTCTGGTGCCCACCTACCGGCCCGCGACGATCGTGCCGGCGCGCTTCTCGTGGAACTACACCACCTATCTCAACCTGTTCTTCCTTGCCGTGTTCGGCGTCTTGTACTGGCTGTACCGCAACCGGGCGCGCCTCGGCAGTCGCGACCGCTACGCCCGCGACCCGGTCTGCGGCATGCAGGTCGAGCCCTCACACGCCCCAGCGTCGCTCGTGCAGGAGGGAGAGCGCTACTGGTTCTGCTCGGATCGCTGCGCCGATGTGTTCAGTGCCGGCACGTCCTCGCGTTCCGACAGCCACGAACACCGGACCGGTGAGCACCCGAGTGAGTTGCGTTCGCACACGAGAGGATCCGGCTGACACACGAGGCGAGGGTGAGGATCGGCTCAGCCGATCTCACCCTCGCCTTTGACGTTGGCACCGAGTTCGTCCATTTCGCGCTCGTGCGCGGCAACGTCGGGATCGAGCTCGTTGGTTTCGGCCGCCGCCTCTTCCTCAGCAGTCGGTGGCCGGTCGGCGACGTGCTGTGCCCTGGCCTCCCGCTCTTCCTCGCTTCTGGTTGCGTCATCGACCTGCCCGTCGCCGTCACCGGGCGATCCACTGGACGTCTGGCTCATGATCCCTCCTTGTGTTCTTGGTTTGCCATGCCCGTCAACGGCCCAGCTAATCATTGAAGAGGGTTCGAAGTCCGGCAGAGGCGACGGCCGATCGGTACAGTCCCGTTCCTATGCCGGACTACGACGCCATTGTCATCGGCGCGGGCCACAACGGCCTGACCGCCGCCGCCGTGATGGCGCGCGGAGGTTTGCGCGTCCTGTGCCTCGAGAAGAACCACTTCATCGGAGGTATGGCCTCCACTACGGAGCTGATCCGGGGCTACCGATTCGAATTGGCGGGGTCCATCCAGTTCCCGATGCCCAACGAGATCTTCGAAGACCTCGACCTGGGGTCGTGTCCGATCTACGAGCCGGAGGTGCAGTCGGCCAGCATCGGGGGGCCCGACCAGCCGCCGATCTTTCTGTATTCGGACCCCGATCGCCTGCTGGAGCACCTGGGCGAGACACTGGGAATTGAGGCCGTGCTCGGAATGGCAGAGGTGGCGGCGTGGGCGGAGGCCCCGGCGCGGGCCATCGGCCGCTTCGACGTCCGTCGGCCGCCCCGCTCGCTCGATGAGATGTGGGCCTGCGCGACGAACGAAGCGGAGCGTGAGGCCATCCGTATGGCGATGTTCGGCAGCGTGCTCGACGTCGTCGACCGCTATTTGCCCGACCGGGCAAAACACGCACCTGTGCGGAGCATGCTCAGCTTTCTCGCCGTCAACTCCACCTTCCGGGGGCCGGCCACGCCGGGCAGCGCGCTGTGCCTGGCCTTCGCGCTGGCGTCACCAGGAACGGCCACCATGTCAAAGGTGCGCGGTGGCCTCGGCACCATGGCGGACCACCTGCTCGCGCTGTTCGAGCAGCACGGCGGGGAGCTCCGTCGCCACGCCAAGGCGACCCGCATTGTGGTCGAGGGTGGCGTCGTCCGCGGAGTCGAGCTCGGTGAGGGCGAGGTGGCGACGGCATCTGTCGTGGTGTCGAACCTCGATCCGACGGCCACCTTCACCCAGCTGATTGATGCCGAGTCGCTGCCCGACGCGTTTGCCCGCCGCGTCGCGTCGATCGACCACCGGGCTGCGTATTTCCAGGCACACTTTGCGTTGCGGGGCTTGCCCCAATACCGGGAGCCCTATGAGGCTCTCAACAACGGGACGTTCGGCCGCAACGTGACCTTCTTCGGAACGGCCGAGCAGATGCAGCGAGACTTCGAGGGCTGCGTGCGCGGCGAGGTTCCCCGTTCGCCCAGTTTCAACCTGCAGATCCCCTCCCTCGACGACCCGAGCCTCGCTCCGGACGGGATGCATGCGGCCAGCAGCTTTGCGTTCTACCTACCGATCGGAACTGACCGCGAGTCGCAGGGTCGTCTACGCGATGAGATGGCACAGCGCATGGTGGACAAGATCACGTCGGTGGCACCGAACTTCCCCGACCTCGTGGAACGCCAGCTGAACTACCCCGCCTATACATACGAGCTGATGTTCGGGTGCACCGGTGGGGACTTTACCCATGGGCTGCTGCAGCCGGAGTTCATGGGCCCGTTCCGGCCCGGCCCGACGGGATGGCCGGACAATCCGGTACCGGTCGAGGGCCTGTACCTCTGTGGCGCCGGGTGCCACGGCGGCCCCGGTGTGACGTTCATACCTGGATACAACTGCGGCTATGCGGTGTTGGAAGGAACGAGCGCGCGGTTGTAACGCAGCTGGCGCTCCATGAACGCGAGGAAGATCGCGATGGAAAAGGCCAGGCTGGTGAACAGGCTCATGACAAAGAAGATCCAGGCCCACCGCAGGCCTCGGCGGGTTCCTTCGACGATGGTCCACAAGGGCATCAGAACCACGTTGACGATCACGTAGTCCTGCGCGGCCGAGTCGGCTGCCCAGTTTGTGAAAAGCAGCTTCGTGTAGTTGATGTAGTTGGCACGGTGGCCGTAGAGGTGTGTGTAACGGATGTTGAAGTACCAGCCGAGCACGATGGAACACACTCCGACCACGTAGTAGACGCCCTCGAGGAGCGAGACAGGACCGGCGGCTCCACCCGAGAACAGATGCTTGTTCACGGCGAACGCGACCACCGTGCTGACGATGCCGAGGACACCGAAAATCAGAAGCTGCGACGTCATCTGGCCCTCCTCGTACTGGTGCAGCGCCCTCGAGCGTGCGACCAAACCCTAAGTGCCGTCGCGGCACCGACGGGGGACTCTGCTCAGAGCAGTTCGAGTACCCGCTCAGGCGGGCGGCCGATCACTGCCCTGTCGCCCTTCACGAAAATCGGCCTCTCCAGCAGGACCGGATGCGTCTTCATGGCGTCGAGCAGTTCGTCGCTGCCGGCGTTCTCGAGCTGCAGCTCCTCGTAGACCGCTTCACCCGTGCGGATCATTGCGCGCGGATCGTCGATTGCGAGGAGATCCATCAGCCGTTCGAGGTCGCCGCGCGTCGGCGCATCGTCAAGGTAACGGATGACGTCGGCATCAATGCCGCGTTCGTCGAGCAGCGCGAGGGCGGAGCGGCATTTGGAGCAGGAAGGATTGAAGTAGATCTGGGACACGGCATCACACACTAGGAGACCGTCGCTGCGCTCTCACACGGAGCGCGGCAAGGTGTTCACCACCTGAGCCCAGGTGAACACGAAGGATCGAACCGGTGTCGCAGATACGGCAAGGGTCACGGCCATGGACGTGCCGCCCCGGTCTCCGCGATGGGTATCGGTGGCGTTGTCAGCGGCGGCCCCCATGACGACATTGGCACTCGTTCCGAAGTTGTCGAGGAGGCCCTTGCGGTGGCCCCAACATCCCGAAGAGTCTCGGTGGAGACAGTCGAGGTTGCCGCTGTCATAGCCGTCGTCGTACATCCAGCCATACACCGCATCGAGCCCGTTCGACGATCCACCAGCCCATTCGGCATCGTCGAGCGCATAGCCAGACCCAGGATCGGGTGGGTCGTCGGCGCGGTCAGCGCCACGCTGCGCGTTCTGATCGAGCGCGGCCGTGAGACCGCCCAAAGGAGGCAAGCCTCGGTCCACGCGCTCGAGGTTGACGGCCACAAAGAGTTGCTCGGGCACGCTCAACTGCGCGAACCCGACTGGCAGCACCATCGGTCGGACTCCCTCGAGCGTCGTGGGCACGGTTGACGGCAGCCAGAACGGCGCCGATACAGGCCGGGGAGTCGTCGATTCCGCTGGAGCAGATCCGTGTGTAGTCGGGAACCGGTGCGACATTGTGGCGGGGATCGGGGATGCCGGTGTCCGATTCGGTCGAGGAGATGCCGTGCAGCGGCTGCAGCTTCCCCTCTGCCATGGTGGCCAGAGCCTGTTTCCACGTATACGAGTACGCCGCGTGGTGACGCTTGTCGACGGCGAGGATGGCGGCCAAAGACGATCCCCCGCGGTCGCCCGTCGAGGTGTCGCCGCTGGAGTCGTACGCCGCACCCATCACGAGCGCGTGCCCCCCTGCGTGGAAACGATGGAGGAGGATGCCCCGGTCGGCCCAGCAACCCGAGCCGGTGCTCTCCGTGCAGCCGGGGACGGCGCTGCCCGGCCCGTCGTCGTACATCCATTGGAAGTCCGCGTCGAGGCCGTTGTCGACGGCTCCGATCCATTCCGTGTCGGCTTGGCTGAGAGTGCGACTCGTTGGCCGGGGGAGCTGCGCGCGATCGGCAGCCTGCTGGGCTCCTGCGTCGAGCGACGTCTCGAGTCCAGCGAACGGAGCCAGGCCCCGGTCGACGCGCTCCCGGTCGATCGTCACGAAGAGCTGCTCGGGGACGCTCAGGCTGCCGAAGTCCGAGGGCAGCGCCATCGGCCTCATCCTCTCGTCGGCCCGAGCGGTGTCGATCGCTTCGAGTGTCAGTCGCAGGCAGGTACTCGATGAGTCAGCACCGACTGGTGCGCACACATTGAGGTAATTGGGCGACGGCGACACCGAATTACTCGGGTCGGCCAGCGCGCTGCCTCCCGCGGCTCCAGTGCAGCTCGCCGCCAGGAGCGCAAAGCCGAGTCCGAGCGTCGCCGCGCCCGCCCGCATGCGCGCCGCACTGCTCCTCAGGTCGCCGAGGCCCCCCATCAGGGGATCCACGGTAGTGAGGTTGCGTCCAGGAGCGGCGTCGGCCCGGCGATCGTCAACGGCGATGGGCGATCACCGATTGCCAGCCCAGCGGGGCGACGGGAACCAGCGAGGTGTCTAGCCGCTCGGCGCAGTCGCCAAACCGAGGGTCAGCCAGCACCAGGGTTTGAATCCTCGGATGTAGCGCTGTGTATTGAGCACGATGTCGAAGCCTGCGTTCGTGACCAGGGAGGAAGCGTCACGGGTGAGGTGACACCCACCGGCGAGCCGGCGTTGGAGCGGTTCGAAGCGGTGCTGCCAGTGAGCAACGCCCGGATCCGGAGAGAGCCCGTGTTCTAAGAAGTGGAGGGTGCCGCCGGGGCGCAAGACGCGCCGGATCTCACTGAGCGCCTGCGCCGGATCGGGCACCGTGCACAAGGTGAAGGTGCAGAGCGCTGCATCGCAACACTCGTCAGGGAGCGGGATCTGCTGTCCGTCCAGCCCGACGTGCTCGACCCGCACCGATGACGTTTCTAATCGCTGCTGGGCGAGTTGGCGCGCCTTGAGGGCCGGCTCCACGGCGAGGACCACGTCGACCTCGTGGGGATAATGCGGCACGTTGAGGCCTGATCCGAACCCGATCTCGACCACAGTGCCAGCGAGGCCCTCCGCAGCGCGTGCCCGCCAGCGGTCGAATCCGGAGGACCCGCATGCCACGTCCACCAGCCGGGGCAGGACATGGTCGCCGTAGACGCCCATCGGCGGCACACTAGCGGGAGCCGGGCGCCGCGCGCTGTCGCGATGGGGAAGAATCGTCGAATGGACATTCACGGAAGCGCCCTCGTCACGGGCGCGAGTCGCGGCATCGGACGGGCGGTCGCGCTCGAGCTGGCCAACCGTGGATTCGACACGGTCGCCACCATGCGAGACCCCGCGGCTGGGGCCACCATGGCCTCCGAGACGGAGGGACGGCTCGACGTCCGGCGTCTCGACGTGACGGATCCCTCGACCTTCGATCTCCCCGGTGACTTGCGCGTCCTGGTCAACAACGCGGGGATCGACACGGACTTCCTCCCGGTAGAACACTCGGTGCTCGACGACTGGCGACGGCTGTTCGAGACGAACGTCTTCGGCGTCGTTGCCCTTACCGCCGCCGCCATCGCGACGTTGCGCGACAACCGGCCTTCAGTGGTGTGCACCATCACCTCGTCATCGATCTTTGCCTCGGTGCCCTTCTACTCTGCGTACCGAGCGTCGAAGGCAGCGGTCTCCGCTTTCGACGACAGCTTGCGGGTGGAAGTCGCGCCTTTTGGGATCCGTGTCGTCGAGATCCTTCCGGGTCCAATCGATACGGACATGTTCCGTCTGAGCACCGGTGAATCAGACGCAGCCCGGTTCACCGACTACCGAGCGCTGGCCGGCGTCGCCGAGACGCTTCGCAAAGAGCACGCCGACCCTCGCGTCGTAGACGCAGCACAGGCTGCCCGCGCCGTCGTCGACGCCATTCTCGACTCCTCGGGACCCATGCGCTACGGCTGCGACCCCGTCGGCCTCGAGCTGCTCGACCTGTGGCGCCAGTGCGACGACGAGACGGTGTTCACGATGACGGGGCAGTCGCTCCTGGACCGGGCTGCCCTCCCAGGTGGCGGTGGCGCGGCTGCGGGCTAATTGGCCTCCATCGGCCACGCTCGACTGTCAGATCGAAGAAGTATCAGATCGAAGAAGTAGAAGGGTAGACGTGGACATCGGCGTGATCGTGGCCGTCTTTCCGATCATCTTTCTCGGAGAGCTCCCGGACAAGACAATGTTCGCGTCGCTGGTCATGTCGACGCGGGGGCGCCCCTTCATCGTCTGGCTTGGCGCAGCTGCCGCCTTTGCCGTCCATGTGGTGATTGCGGTCACCATCGGCGTCGCCGTGTTCCACCTCCTTCCGCACCGGGCGCTCGATGCGTTCGTCGCCGCGATGTTCGTGACCGGAGCGATCCTCGCCTTGCGGGAGGCCACCAAACCACGCGACGAACAAGTGATCATCGATCGCGAGGTGGCCTCACACAGGCGGATCGCGGTGACCGCGTTCCTCGTCATCTTCCTGGCTGAATGGGGCGATCTCACGCAGATCCTCACGGCCAACCTGGCCGCGCACTACCACGATCCACTTTCTGTAGGCGCCGGAGCGCTGCTTGCTCTTTGGGTGGTCGCCGGACTCGCCGTGCTCGGCGGACAGAGCCTGCTCCGAGTGGTCAACATCGCCACGGTGCGCATCGTCACCGCCGTCGTGCTGTTCGGACTGGCGGGGTGGGCGATCTGGGAGGCAGCGCACTGAGCGTGCGGTGGTCAGGTGCCGCTCAGCCCGAGTCGTGGACGGTGGCGGTTGCGTCTGACCGGTTCGGGGCGATGGGCCCCGTGCTCTGGTGGCGCGATCGCAGGAGCTCGGCGACGCCTTCTTCCATGGTGCGTGAGGTCTCTTGCATGGTGACCAATCGCGTATCTGCGCCTGCCCCGGCCGCATCGATGGCACGTTCGGCGACACGCCGCAGTTCGGACACCGTGCGCAGGCGCGCTTCGAGCATGCATTCCCACCCCCGCTCGGCCAGTGTGTAGAAGACGCACCGAGTTCCTACTTGGGCGGCCCGTTCGAGGACGCCCGCCTGTCCGAGCATGCGGACCGCGCTGCTGACGCTGCCAGCCGAGAGGCCGAGTTGGTCCTGGATCTGCCGCGCTGTTTGCTCACGTGGCTCGCAGACCGCCATCCAGGCCAGCACTCGCATGGCTGCCGGCGACGCCTTGGGCGTGACGGACAGTCCGCCCATCTCATCCACGAAACGCCGTTGCCAGCCGGCCGCGTCGGGGCTGCACCGGCCAGTCCGGCTGGTGCTGGACGTCATGGGGCGCTCTTCATCTCCGTCCAGTATCTAGCCTCTCGAGGCCCATCCGTAGGGTCCAAGGTCCCAAACGGGGGGTGCCACACGGAGTCGGCTCCGGGCGGCCCCGGACCGCTAGGCGGCCGGTGCGGTGAAGCGGTAGCCGATGCCTCGAATGGTGGTGATCCAGCGCGGGTTCTCGGGGTCGGGTTCGATCTTGAGCCGTACCCGGCGGATGTGCTCGGTGACCGTCGAGCGGCCCTGCCATCGTCCGTTCGAGCCCCACACACGTTCGAGCAGATCCTCGCGGGAGAAGACCTTTCCCGGCGCGGCGGCCAGGAAAGCGAGGAGGTCGAACTCCTTGCGGGTCATGGGGACCTCGCAGTCGGCGACCGTGACAGTGCGCGTGCCCTGGTCGATGAACAGCTCGCCGTGCTCGAGCGTCGTGGCAGGCGCCGCGCTGCCTCGGCGGAGGACCGCGCGCACGCGAGCTTCGAGCTCGGCAAACGAGTACGGCTTTGCCAAGAAGTCATCGGCTCCCAGGTTGAACAGGCTTACCCGGTCGCGCTCCGAAGCTCGGCCCGAGCACACGATCACAGGTACCGAGCTGTCGGTGCGGATCTTGGTGAGGACCTCCGAAGTGCCCCCGTCCTGGTCGAGGTCGACGATCACGAGGTCGGCGTGGCCGGCGAGGGCGTCCAGCGTTGACTCGACCGTGGTCGCCTCCCCGACGTGGTAACCCAGCCTTCGCAGGTAGAGCTGGAGGGCGCGGCGACAGTTGGGGTCGTCCTCGGCCACCAGGATTGTCGTGCCAGCGACGCCGTCTGCGGCTGTCGTCGCCAACAAGGCGGGGTCGGGCTCGACCGCGAGCAAGGATCTGCCGTAGGTCTGATGCCGAGTCGTCACGTCCAGGGATACGGTCATGCGCCACCTGCTTGGGTCCGGATGCCTTCGAATTGGACGGTGGAACCGGGCGGGAGCGCTCCATATGTCGCTGCGGCACGCGTCGGCTCGGCAGCGCGGTGGTCAAGGCCGGCGAACCGTCCCGCCCCCACACGCTGCGGCTTCGAGCCCCCCATCGAACCGAGCATTGTGTGACACATCCCCCTCGTCCGTCCCGCGCGTCCGTTTCGCGCGGGTTGCGCCCCCGCCGGTCCATTCGCAAGAGCGTGCTCCTGAGTCCGGATCCGACTGGTCGTCGTACCCAAGTGTCGGCGCCGCCTGGCAGCGCCTCCATAGGCCTTTTGGACCAAAAGGCTTGCGGCAGTGGTGAGGGGAGGCGCGCACCGCCTGCCGCCGATGAGGAGGCGTAGCGAAGACGACGTGGCGCGACCGGAGCCTAAGACTCGGGCAGCGAGAAGCGATACCCGACGCCGCGGACCGTAGTGATCCACTGCGGGGAGTCGGGATCCGGTTCGATCTTGAGCCGGACACGCCGAACGTGTTCAGTGACGGTCGAACGCCCTTGCCATTCTTCGGTTGAGCCCCAGACCCGCTCGAGAAGATCTTCACGGGTGAAGACCTGGCCCGGTGAGGCCGCCAGAAATGCGAGCAGATCGAACTCTTTGCGCGTCATTGGCACGACCTTGTCCCGGACGGTCACGGTGCGGGTGTCGCGGTCAACGATCAGATCACCGTGGTGGAGACAGGTCTCTGCGGGTACGCCGCCGCCCCTGCGGAGCACTGCCCTGACGCGGGCCTCGAGCTCGGCGAAGGAGAACGGCTTGACCACGAAGTCGTCGGCACCGAGGTTCAGGGTGCGAATCCGGTCCTCTTCAGAGTCCCGCCCCGAGCACACGATCACCGGGACAGCACTGTGCCTGCGGATTTTCGCCAGGACATCGGCACCGTCGAACCCGGGAAGTCCGAGGTCGAGGATGACGAGGCTGGCCGAATGCTGGAACACAGCGCGCAGAGTCGAAGGCCCGTCTGTTGCCTCCGTGACGCGGTAGCCGCTGCGCTCGAAGTACTGGTGCAGTGCGTTGCGGCAGCTGTGGTCGTCCTCGGCGATGAGAATGGTTCGATCACCTGCCGCGGCGCCATCGGGCTGGTACTCCGGCACGTTGGAGCCGCTGGCAGAAGGAGCATGTGGCACACGGTGCCTGGTTTGGGCGCGAGTAGCCATGTCGGCCGCCGGGTTCATCCGCCGCTGATCTTGCTGGGCGGTGTCGTGCACCGGAACCCCACTTGCTCTTGGGCCAGTCTCGCCATAGTGACCTTTTCGGCCGACGCCGAGGGAACCTTGAGGGAATGCGCAATGGCCGCCGACAGGTGACGAGGTGACACAGGGCTTCTCGAGCGTTCGCGCCCCCCGTGTGCTGGGTCTTATGGCCTATGGGCTTCGCCGCTGACGCGACCTCGCCCTGCCGCGTCGAACACATCCAGGTGGCGGGACAGAGCCCGACGCGCCGCTGTCGCGGTCGCTCAACCGTCCGGCGCGGCCAGCGGCATAGTCCGTTTGTTGCGCAACGGTTGCGTATCCTCTGCAACCTTTTCACAACGATCATGCAACTGACCTGCTAACACACGATCAATTAAAGTGTTCGCTACTCCGGTAGATGCGAAACGCGCAGGGTCAGTTGGATGACCTCGGATGGGAGTGGCACCGGTCGGACGGTGCCAATGAGGGAGGGGGAGACGTGGGAGGATCAACTGCTCGTCAGTTTTCCACGGCAGAAGAATGCGCTCAGCGAGGGATCGAGAGTCTGTGGTCGGAGTTCAAGAAGACCGGCGCACAGGAGCTGCGTAACCAGCTCATCATCTACTACTCGCCGTTCGTCAAGTACGTCGCCGGCCGAGTACTGGCCGGTCTGCCACGCCACTTCGACGAAGAGGACCTGATCAGTTACGGCATCATCGGGCTGATCGACGCGATCGAGCGGTTCGAGCTCGATCGCAACCTGCGTTTTGAGACGTACGCCATCCCGCGGATCAAGGGCGCCATCATTGATGAGCTGCGCTCCATCGACTGGGTCCCGCGCTCGGTGCGGACGAAGGCCCGAGCCGTCGAGCAGGCCTTCACACACTTGGAGGGGACGCTGCGGCGCACACCCAACGAGGCCGAGGTGGCAGCTGAGCTCGAGATGAGCCTTGGCGATTTCCACAAGGCTCTCCGCAAGATCTCGACGGTCGGGGTCATGGCGCTCGACGAGGTGTTGCGTGGGGGCGACCGCTCCGAGCGCTCCACGCTGGGAGAGACCCTGCCCGACTCATCGAGCGGGCCGGTCGACACGTTCGAGGCCAAGGAGTCCAAAGAGGCATTGGTCGCCGCCGTCGATGGCATGCCAGAGCGCGAGCGGACCGTGCTGATGATGTACTACTACGACAGTCTGACACTCACCGAGATCGGCAACGTCTTGGGCGTCACCGAGAGCAGGGTGTGTCAGATCCACACCAAGGCCCTCCGCCAACTTCGATCGAAGCTGGCGGACCGTCCCGAGCCCGCACGTCGCCCGGTTGCGGCGCACGCGACCGAGCGAGCTGGTACGCGCGCGAGCCGGCGACCCGGCCGCGCCTCCAGCTGCTGGCCAGCTAGCGCGCCGAAGCAGCGCTCGAGCGAATCAGCAGAGCGGATCGGAGCTCGCCCCGGAGAGGTCTCGTCGCGCCTGCGTGATGTGCTTGCATAAGCGCGAACGCGTCCGCGTCGTGCGCTGATCACCTGGCCCGGACCGAAGGCGGGTACGGTACGGTACGCGGTACGCCACACCGCTGCGACGACCAGACAGGGAGCGTGCCATGCCTTTGCACAAGAGGGAGAGCGTTCGAGAGGGATTGCTCGACTCGGTGTATGCCGACCGGGACTTGACCTCTACGCTCCCCTCCAAGCGTTTCCCCGCTCACGAGATGAACCCCAACGAGGTGTTCTGCGCCATCGGGGACGAGCTCATGCTCGACGGCAACGCCCGCCAGAACATGGCCACCTTCTGTCAAACCTGGGAGGAGCCGGAGATTCACAAGTTGATGGACATCTCCATCGACAAGAATCTGATTGACAAGGACGAGTACCCCCAGACGGCGGAGCTGGAGCGTCGCTGCGTCCAAATGCTGGCCGACCTGTGGCACGCGCCGGAGAAGGGTGAAGCAGTCGGCTGTTCGGCCATCGGTTCGTCAGAAGCGTGCATGCTGGGAGGTATGGCCGCCAAGTGGCGTTGGCGGGCCAAGCGCCGGGCGGAGGGGAAGTCGACAGACACGCCGAACATGGTGTGTGGGCCCGTCCAGGTCGTATGGCACAAGTTCGCCCGCTACTGGGACGTCGAGATGCGAGAGATTCCAATGGCTCCAGGGCGTTACGGCATGGACGTCGAGCAGATGCTCGAGCGGGTCGACGAGAACACCATCATGGTGGTCCCCACGTTCGGGGTGACCTACACCGGGAGCTACGAGCCAGTTCTCGAACTGTCCCAGGCGCTCGACACGCTGCAGAAGGACACCGGGCTCGACGTCGACATCCACGTGGACGGGGCCAGCGGGGCGTTTTTGGCCCCGTTCTGCGCGCCGGACATCGAGTGGGATTTCCGGGTGCCGCGGGTGAAGTCGATTAGCACCTCAGGGCACAAATTCGGTCTGGCTCCCCTCGGCGTGGGGTGGGTCCTCTGGCGCGACGCGGCGGATTTGCCCGACGACCTCATCTTCCACGTCACGTATCTCGGTGGGGACATGCCGGTGTTCCAGATCAACTTTTCCCGGCCAGCCGGCCAGGTGGTGGCGCAGTACTACAACTTCGTGCGACTTGGGCGTGACGGGTATCGCAATGTGCACGACGCGTGCTATCTGGCCGGGCAGTTCCTGGCTCGGGAGATCGTCAAGCTCGGCCCATACGAAATGCTCTGCGACGCCAACCCCGAGACCGGCATCCCCTCGGTGGCCTGGCGAATAAAGGAAGGCGAAGACCCCGGCTACACGCTCTACGACGTCGCCGACCGGCTGCGTACGCGGGGCTGGCAGGTACCCGCCTACCCGCTGACGGGATCTGTGTCAGACGTCGCCGTCCAGCGCATCCTGGTCCGCCAGGGCGTCAGTCGGGACCTCGCCGGACTCCTCCTGCACGACATGCAGGAGGCAATCGCCCACTTCGAGCGCCACCCGGTCACAGTGTCCATGACCAAAGAGGAGTCCGGCGGCTTCAGCCACCTGTAGGGCGCACGCGCACGGACCAATCCACCGGGAGCGACCGCTTCCGAAGGAACCGCGGACGCCCGACGTGCGCCGGACGATCCGTCGTCCACGGCACGGGCGCGCCGCGGGCGATCCCCGCCAGCGCACGCAATGGTTGGTCGTAGGTCGAGCGGATCCACGCGAACCGGCGCCACCCCTCGTCCTCCCGACCGCTGGTGAAGCCGATGATGGGTGCGACGCCGGAGAGGGCGTCGAGGTATTCCTGGCGGGTGACGCTGATCGGCGGCGGTTCCTGGGCGCTTCGGGTCGTGATCTCGACCACTCCGAGGGCAGGTGGCAGCGGCACGTTGGCGGCGCGGGCGATCCGGTCGATGGACGCGGTGCCGTAGACGAGCGCCATCAAGGGCCCCTTCGTCTCGTCGGCCAGAATCGGACCTGTTTGCGCTTCAGACGCCGAGACCACGAGGGCAGCCGCGTCCAGGACGACGCCCATCGATGCGACCCAGGACACGTCGGGGTGCGCATCGGGGAAGTAGGTGAGGATCGGGAAGGCCGTGTGCGTCTGCTCGGTATCGATGAGCCAGTCGGCTTGACGGCGCCAGAAGTCCTGACCGTCGAGGGCCCCGGTCCGGTGCAGCGTCTCGAGACAGACACGCACTGTGGGTGGAACGCCGGCGATGGGGTTCAACGTGATGACACCGCGCTCGCGCCCGTTGTACGCGGAATAGATCGTGGGCAGGTAACTGATCAACAGCGCAACGAGACCCAATCCAAGCGTCGCCTCGACGAACGCAACGACGATCTTCGCCGTCGAGGACGGCTCGGAGAAGCCCAAAGTGGTGAGAGATGAAGCGCTGTTCTCGAAGGCGTGCTGCCAGTCGAGCGAACCCATGCCCCAGAAGAGGGACGAGAAGGCGAGCGCGATCAGGATCATCCAGACCAGCGGCAGGCTCACCAAGGCCACCGGGGCGTAGAGGCTGCGCAACGCGGTGGTCTTCGTCTCGTCCTCCCAGCCGCGGACCATGACCCGGTGCACCAGGGCGAAGACAGCCTTGGACAGACGCGGGAAACCTTCTTGGGGCAGCACCACCGTCTTGAGGGCCGATCCCAGCACGGCCAGCGCGACAAGGGCGCCGAGAGCGAAGGCGAGGATGTGCAGGACGGGCATATGCGTCGGGCACCGCCATGCGGTGACCTTCGTCACGCTACCGCGTGGTCAACCCCCGCTCCCGATCCAGATGCACGGGCGCGCCGACGCCCAACGGCACGCAACTCAGGAGACGGACTTCGCAGCCTCCGCGACGGCGGCATCGACGCCCGACTTGTCGACCGAGAGCTCCTTGGTGACCTTCTTGGTCGCCTTGAGCTGTGCCTTCTCGAGCGCGGCCTCTATCGTCGTCTCCCCGACGATGACGAGCGCCGCCTCGCCGGCGTCGATGGCCTCGCCGAATTCCTTCACATCGGTACGGGACATCCCCTTCCACAAGTGACCGCTCACGCCGCCGATGGCCGCGCCGACGAGAGCGGTGCCGAGAATGGAGGGCGGGAAGAGAATCCCGATCAACGCTCCGGTGGCGGCGCCGCCCCACGCTCCGTGGCGCGTGGTCGTTTCGTCCTTGTTGACGTGGATCTTCCCCTTGTCGTCCTTGGTGATGACGGCGGCGTCGTAGGTCCCGACCGCGCCCACGGCATGCAGGTCTTTGACCACGTCGTAGTCCGCCCTGGCGTCCACCTCGCTGGCGTAGGTCCCGATGAAGATGAAGACACCGTCGGCCTTGGACATCGATCGTTCCTCGCTTCCTGTTTCGACGGCTGTGCGCCTGCGAGCGGTACCGTTCCCTGCAGGGCGACGCTGCTGACAACCCCGTTCGGCAGCGTAGGCGCTGGCGGTCGCAACCCGGACGGTCCGGCCCTCCGCTCCTTCTGGCATGATCGAACCGGTGCCCATGCCTCCGGCCATTGAGATCGCTCGACGAGCGACGCTCCGCCCGATCAGTGACGTCGCTGCGGACATGGGGATCGCGCCCGACCTGCTCGAGCCCTACGGTCGGCACGTCGCCAAGGTCGGCCTCGGTGCAATCGAATCCTTGGCCGACCGGCCTCGCGCCCGATACGTCGTCGTCACCGCCGTCACCCCGACGCCGCTGGGCGAGGGGAAGACCACGACGACGGTTGGCCTGGGACAAGCGTTGGGGTGCATCGGGAAGCATGCGACGATCGCAATCCGCCAGGCCTCCATGGGTCCGACCTTTGGGATCAAGGGCGGCGCGGCGGGCGGCGGGTACAGCCAGGTGGTCCCCTTCGAGAACCTGAATCTCCACCTCACGGGCGACCTGCACGCGGTGACCGCGGCGAACAACCTGCTGGCCGCCATGGTGGACAACCACGTCTACAGCGGCAACGCACTGGGACTGGACCCGCACGGCATCACGTGGCAGCGCGTGCTCGATGTCAACGACCGCTCGTTGCGCAGTATCGTCACCGGGCTCGGGACACAGCAAGACGGCGTCCCCCGCCAAACGGGTTTCGATATCACGGCCGCGTCGGAGGTCATGGCGGTGCTGGCGCTGAGCCGGTCTCTCCACGACCTGCGCGCGCGGATGGGCCGGATCGTCGTCGGCTACACGGAGTCTGGCGAGCCAGTCACCGCGGAGGAGTTGAAGGCGGCTGGAGCGATGACCGTCATCATCCGCGACGCCATCAAGCCCAACTTGTTGCAGACACTCGAGAACACACCGGTCCTCGTCCATGCGGGTCCGTTCGGGAACATCGCGCACGGCAACTCCTCGGTCGTCGCTGACCTCATCGGGATTCACGCCGGCGAATACCTCATTACCGAGGCTGGCTTCGGCTCGGACATGGGCGCCGAACGTTTCTTCAACATCAAGTGCCGCACGTCGGGACTGACACCAGACGCGGCCGTCGTGGTGACCACGGTGCGGGCGATGAAGTTGCACTCAGGCCGCCACCGCGTTGTCGCCGGACGCCCGCTGCCTCCCGCCATGCTCCGTCAGAATCCCGACGAGGTGCAGCTCGGTGCGGCCAATCTGCTGGCCCATCTGGCCATCGTGCGGCGGCACGGCGTCACGCCGGTCGTAGCCATCAACGCGATGGAAGGCGATTTCGCATCCGAGCACGCGGCCATCAGGGAGATCGCCGATTCGGCCGGCGTCCGCTCTGCCGTGTGCACGCATTTCGCGGACGGAGGGAAGGGCGCGGTCGAGCTTGCCGAAGCCGTCGTGGAGGCGACCGCCGAACCTGGGTCGTTCCGCATGCTCTATCCGGACAATGCCAGCCTGCGGGAGAAGATCGAGACGATTGCAACCGAGGTCTACGGGGCCGACGGCGTCGACTACCAGCCGGTGGCGGCCCGGCACCTCGACAACTACGAGCATGCCGGCTTCGGCACCATGCCCGTCTGTATCGCCAAGACCCACCTCTCCATCTCGTCAGATCCGACGCTCCTCGGTGCGCCACGGGGCTGGCGGTTGCCGGTGCGCGAGGCGCGGGCAAATGTGGGTGCGGGATTCGTCTATCTGGTCAGCGGCGACATGCGCACCATGCCGGGGCTCTCGCGTAGCCCGGCCGCCGAGCGGATCGACATCGACCAGGACGGCAACGTCGTGGGCCTGTACTGAAGATCGAGAAAGGCGCGTATGGCCATCGACTTCACGCTTGCTCCTGAGCACGAGGAGATCAGAAGCCGGGTGCGCACCTTCATCCGCGAGACGGTGCAGCCGCGGATCGAGGGATTCGACGACGAAAACCGGGTCACGTCACGCCGCGAGTACCTCACGACCATCCTCGAGCTGCGCGAGGAGGCCAAGCAGGCCGGCCTGTGGTTGCCGCACATGCCCGCCGAGTGGGGCGGCATGGGTCTCGGCCACGTCGAGCTCGCCATGGTGCAGGCGGAAGCAGGCAAGACCCGGCTGGGACCTTGGATCCTCAACTGCATGGCCCCCGACGAGGGCAACATGCACACGTTGTTGCACTGGGGTACCGACGCGCAGAAGCAGAACTACCTGCGCCGCCTCTGTGAGGGCACGGCCATGTCGTGCTTCGCGATGACCGAGCCCGAGGTTGCGGGCTCGGACCCGACGCTCATCCAAACCCACGCGGAACGGGACGGGGAGGAGTGGGTGGTCAACGGCCACAAGTGGTTCATCTCGAATGCGCGTCGAGCCCAGTTCGCCATCCTCATTGCCCGGACCGAGCCTGACGTCCCACCCGGGTCGCGCGGGGCGAACACCGCCTTCATCGTCGACCTCCCGGTCGAGGGATGGAACGACGTGCGCGAGGTTGAGACGATGCACGGGTCAAGTGGTCATTCGGAGATCGTGATCGAGGATCTGCGTGTGCACGAGTCGCAGATCCTGGGCGGCCGCGGCAACGGTCACCAGCTGGGGCAATATCGCCTTGGTCCCGCCCGCCTGGCACACTGCATGCGCTGGATCGCCCAAGCCGAGACCGCGCTCGACATGATGGTGGACCGCTCGCTGCACCGCTTCTCTCATGGATCGCTCCTCGCCGAGAAACAGGGTGTCCAGTGGCTGATCGCCGACTCGGCGATGGAGCTCTACCAGTGCAAACTGATGGTGCTCCACGCGGCGTACAAGATCGACCGCGGCGACGACTTCCGAACGGAGGTCTCCATGGCCAAGCACTTCGTGGCCAACAGCCTGAACCGGATCGTCGACCGGGCCATGCAGGTGCACGGTGCGCTCGGCTATTCAACCGACACGCCGCTCGCCGGCATGCTGCAGCACGCTCGATGGGCCCGCCTGGCTGACGGCGCCGACGAGATCCATCAGATGCGCATCGCGGAGCGCACCATTGCCGCCTACAGCGACACTGGCTCGACCTGGTCCGCCACCGGCGGGCTCCCGCTCTGAGCGATGGGGTGCCTCTTTGCGCTCGTGGCCGCCATTTCGGCGCGGTTCGCCCTCTTCTTAGTGTGGCTGTTCACCGACCGCCTGAGCATCGCCTTCCGCTCCGGCTGGGAGGGCCTGCTCGGGTTCATCTTCTTGCCGTACGCGACGCTCTTCTACGCCCTCGTCTACGCGCCGGGGCGAGGCGTGGACGCCTTCGGTTGGTTCATCGTCGCCGTGGGAGTCCTGATCGACCTGTCGTCGCATGTCTTCGGATCGAGGGCACGCAGGCGGCGTTCGCGCCGGACCGCTCCTCAGTCCAGTTAGGCGAAGTGAAGGCGCAGGTCAGGCTCTGGCCCGAATCCGGAGTCGCTCGGACCCGCCGTCACCAGCTTGTGCCAGCCCGCCACGCCGATCATGGCCGCGTTGTCGGTCGCCATCGCCTGCGGAGGGATCAACAGGCGGGTGCCGAACTCGTCGGCGAGCGCCTGGGCGCGCGCCCGCAGGATCGGGCTCGCCGCCACTCCGCCGACAATGGCGAGAGCGGTGTCACCGAACTCCTCGAGCGCCCGCCGGAGCTTGGCAACCAGCACGTCCATGCAGGCGGCCACGAACGATGCCGCCACGTCGGTCTCGGAGAACGTGGGATCGGCGCGCACGTGGTTGACCACGGCCGTCTTGAGGCCTGAGAACGAGAACGTGTAGCCCTCGGCGAGCATGGGCCGGGGAAAGCCCAGCACGTCGGTGCCCTCGGCGGCCAACCGGTCGAGCACCGGACCACCCGGGTAGCCGAGGCCGAGGAACCGAGCCACCTTGTCGTAGGCCTCGCCGATGGAGTCGTCCACGGTCTCGCCGAGGAGCTCGTAGTGGCCCGGCGCGACGGCGCGGGTCAGCATGCAGTGTCCACCCGACACCAGCAATGCCACCTGGGGAAAGGGGACGGCCGGATCGGCCAGGTACACGCTGGCCAGATGGCCCTCCAGGTGATTGACCCCGACCACCGGCACGCTCCAGCCCAGGGCGAGCGCTTTGGCCGTGGCGATACCCACGAGAAGCGCGCCGACCAGACCGGGTCCCGACGTCACCGCCACCCCCGCGAGCTCTGGCCCGGTGGCATTCGCCTCGGCCAGAGCCTGCGCGACGACAGGGGTGATGGTTTCGACGTGGGCGCGGCTCGCCAACTCGGGTACCACGCCCCCGAACGCTGCATGCAGGTCGACCTGGCTTGCCACGACCGATGAGCGCACTGCAAGGTCCTCGTCGATGACGGCGGCAGCGGTCTCGTCGCACGAGGTCTCGATGGCCAGCAACAGACGGCTCATGGCGCGCCCACCAGCGTCGCGGTGATCTGCTCGCGGGTGATGGCACCCTCGCGCTCCACGACCGTCTCCTCGTAGCGCACGTTCACCAGCGTCGAAGGCACGTCGCTCAGGCGCCCACCGTCGACGACCAGGTCGATGGCGCCATCGAGCCTCTCGGCGACGTCTTCAGCCGTCAGCGGCGTTGGCGCGCCGTGCCTGTTCGCGCTCGTGACCAGCAACACGCCGGTCTCGTTGAGCACGGACCGCAAGAACTCGTGGTCGGGGATGCGCACCGCCACCTCCTCGCGGCCCTCGAGCCATGCCGGCCTCGATCCACCCAGGTCGAATCCGAAGGCCAAGGTGAGAGGCCCGGGCCACCAGCGCCGGGCCAGGGCGTGGGCGCCCGCGGTGAAATGGACGCCGAGGGCGTGGACCTGCGTCAGCGACGCGGCGAGAACTGGCAGGTGCATGCCGACGGGGCGGCTCTTGAACCCGAAGACGGCGCGCACGGCATCGCCGTCCACAGGTCGTACCGCGAGCCCGTAAACGGTGTCGGTCGGGAGCACGGCGACGCCGCCCCCGGTGAGGGTCTCGACGGCCATCCGGGTACCGGCCACGTCGGCAGGCGCCGTTCTCGTGGCGCTCACTGCGTGCTGCGGCTCCGGCCGGTGCGGCGGCTCAGAGCCGGAGCGGACGGACGGCCGAACCCACCAGCGCGGGATCGGATCGCCAGTCCACGCCCGGGACGTCGATGTACAGCTCGATCTCGTTGCCGTCGGGATCGAGGATGTAGAGGCTGTGCGTCACCGTGTGATCCGAGGCGCCCACGACTGTCGCGCCGGCCGCTTGCACGCTGGCCAGCGCGGCGCGCAGATCGTCGTCGTTGTCGCCCACATTCAGACCGAAGTGATAGAGGCCCACTCGTCGTCCCTGAGGGATCGGCGCGGCGTCGGCACCCACCTGAATGAGGAGCAGCTCGTGATGGGTGCGGCCCGAGGAGAAGGCGGCAGCGCCCATCGGTTCGTGGCCTGGTTCGGGGAGGATCTGGCGCCAGCCGAGCACGTCCCGGTAGAAGGCAGCCGAGCGGGCGACGTCGCGGACGTACAGCACCAGATGGCCCAGCTCACGGACGCTCATGCGCTCACGCTACCGGTCGTTCCCGCGTCGACGGCCGCCGCGTCACCCTCCGCATCCTCTGTGGCACCCCTTGAGCCGGCATCGTCCGCCGAGCTGGTCTCGCCGGCGCCCATGTTCCCGCCCGTGTTCCCGTTGCTGGTCGCGCTGCGGATCCAGTGCGCCGTCGGCGGCATACCGGGGCCTAGGTGGATCGGCACGTCGAAGGGCTCGGACTCGAGTCCGGCGGCGTCCATGAGTTCGGTGAGCGCATGCGGGACGGCGGCGGCGATGTCCCACAGGCGCGGCACGGCCCGGGCGTCTGAGGCGAGCCCCCAGTAGAGGACGCCCTGGTAGCTCATGATGGTGATGTTGAGGCCCATGCCGTCCATCACCGGGCCGAGCGGGAACATGCCGAGGAGCTGGCTCCCCGCGAGATACAGCGGGAAGGCGGGTCCGGGGACATTGGAAACCACCAGGTTCGCCACCGGCCGGTGGTGCTCGGCCAGCTTCATCCCGGTGTAGAGGCGTGCCGCCGCCGCGAAAACGTTGGGCGTCGCGTGCTCGGCCCAATTCTGCAGCGTCGTCGCGCCGAGCGCCTTGTGCTCTTCCTTTGCTCCTTTTGTCCCCTCGTGGATCAGCTGGAGGCGCTCGAGGGGATCGTCGATGTGGCACGGGAGCTGCACGAACATCGCGGACACCTTGTTGGACCCCTTCAACTCGGCGACGTCGGGAGTGACCGAAACCGGCACGACCGAGACGAGCGGGATCTCTGGCAGCTCGTCGCCCGCCAGGAGGTAGGTGCGCAGGGCGCCGGTGCACATCGCCAAGACGACGTCGTTGACCGTCGTTCCCATCGCGTCCTTCAGGTTCTTGGCGTCGGCCAGGCTCGCCGCCGCGAAGGCGACGCGGCGACGCGCATGGACGGCCACATTGATGGATGTGCGGGGTGCGGTCAGCGGGAGAGCCGCCTTGCCCGTGAGGCCCTGACGAATCCGGCGCACACCGAAAATGCTCTTGGTGGTGCGCAACACCATCCGTCCGATCTCAAAAGGTGTCATCAGGCTCGCCACCATCGCCTGGGACACCAATTCGAACCCCGAGGGGATGCGAGAGTCCAGCTGGCGTGCCGTGAGGTGCGCCGTCTCGTCGGGATCGGGCTCCAAGTCGAAGAGGACGCTGAGCAGCTCCGCGCCCGATACCCCGTCGATGGTGCTGTGGTGCATCTTGACGACCAGAGCGATCTTGCCGTCCTCGAGCCCCTCGACGATCCACATCTCCCACAGCGGGCGATCGCGATGGAGTTGGCGGCTGATCACGTCGGCCGCGAAGTCGCCCAGCTCGCGCATGCCACCCGGGGAAGGGAGGGCCGCCCGACGCAAATGGTTGTCGATATCGAACTCTGGATCATCGACCCAGATGGGGTGACCCAGGCGGAGAGGGACCTCGACCAGGCGGCGCTGGAAAACCGGAGCGAGTGGGATGCGGTCGTTGATCAGCTGGCGGATGCGGCGAAACGAATAGCCGCCGGGCACGGTCGAAGGGTCGAAGACAGCGGTCATCGCCACGTGCATGTGCAGGGTGGGCGTCTCCATGTACAAGAAGCTGGCGTCGAGTCCGGTCAGCCGTTCGGGGGTCATCGACTCTCCTTGTCCCTGGTCCTGCGTCCTGCGTGTCGCTGCATCCCGCGCATACGCTCGCACCAACTCGGTGCTGGGGCAAACGAGAAAGTGCCCCGACCAGGGCGGATCTGCGGCGCAGCTTCCGACGCGGAATGATGGTGCGGTGCCGTACGCATTCCTGGCCGTGACCGTCGTCGGGGCTGCCGCCGTCGTGCTGGCCTATCGCCCGATCAGGCGGGAGCCCTTCAGCATCGTGAGCTTCAGCGCCGGGTGGATCGCTGGGGAGCTGGCCTTCCAGAACATCGTCTGGCAGGCGATCGCGACAGTCCTGTTCGTGACCTTCGGCGCCCTCGACGGGTGGGCGGGCTGGGTCGGGCTGGCCCTCGCCGCCGTGACGTGGGTGGGCCTGGCCGGTCTCGGTGTGGCCGGCCTGCGAGCGGGGAACGTCACCGCGGCAGCGCTCGACGAGGTGCGCAACCCGTCGTTTCCCGTCCCGACCGAGCCCACCGCGCCCACCTGGGGCAGGTGGTGGCGCATCACCCGCGCCATCCCCTTCATGTCCCGCGCCGTCGAGACGACCACCGACGTCGACTACTGGGGTGACGGCATCCGGCCCCATCGCCTCGACATCTACCGCTCCCGCCTGGCACCCCCCGACAAGGCGCCGGTCATGGTGTACGTGCATGGCGGAGCATGGATGATCGGGGACAAGCGCGAGCAGGGAAAGCCCATGATGTTCGAGCTGGTCGCGAGGGGTTGGGTCTGCGTGGCCATCAATTACCGGCTGAGCCCGAAGGCCACCTGGCCCGACCACATCGTCGACGTCAAGCGCGCGGTGGCGTGGGTCAAAGAACACATCGCCGAGTACGGGGGCGACCCCTCGTTCGTGGCGGTCAGCGGCGGGTCCGCCGGCGGGCATCTCTGTGCGCTGCACGCATTGAGCGCCGGCGACGCCCGGTTCCAGCCCGGCTTCGAGGAGAAGGACACGTCGGTGCAGGCCTGCGTCCCCTTCTACGGGGTCATGGACCTGACCAGCTCTGCGGAGGCATCCCGCTTCGGCACGGGTCTGGTAGAGATGCTCGAGAAGAAGGTCATGAAGGAAAAGGAGTCCGAGCACCCCGACCTCTTCAGCGATGCGTCACCGACCTTGCGCGTCCGCCCTGATGCACCCCCGTTCTTCGTCCTCCAGGGGGTCAACGACACCCTCGTTCCCGTCGAGACCGCCCGAACCTTTGTGTCCCGCCTGCGCGCCGTCTCCCGCCAGCCGGTGGCCTACGCCGAATTGCCCCTGGCCCAACATGCGTTCGACGTCCTGGCCTCGCTCCGTTGCCAGGCCACGACCTCGGCGGTCGGTGACTTCTTGGAGGCCGCCCGGCGCGCTGCCGCCCGGGCCGGCGGACCCGGGAGCGATATCCGGACGAAAAGTTTCTGACGTAGAGTCAGATCCCAAATCGTGACCCCCCACCCCGCCTGGACGGCGGGCCCCGGCGGGGGGTGCCGCAGACCAGAAGGGGTGGCAGTGGGGAACACGCTGACGGACGAGACGACTCAGCGCGGCTCGCGGGCGCACGCCGGCCGGGCGCTCCGTGGACTGCTCGGAGGCTCCTTGCTGGCCGGCACGCTGGCGGTGGGCGGGGGTGCCGTGATGGCGGCCGGCCCGGCCGGTGCCGCCCCGAGCACGGCCAACACCTGCCCGGTGACCGCTCCGGCAACGGCGGCCCAAGACGCCGCCACCACGGGGATCACCAAGAACTCGGTCACGGTGGGCAACGTGTCGATCATCTCGGGCCCCGTGCCCGGGCTCTTCGAGGGCGCCTCCATCGGCGTGAAGGCCTACTTCGCCTACATCAACTCGAAGGGGGGAGTGAACGGCCGCAAGCTCGACGTCGACGCCAAGGACGACGCGTTCAGTGGCCAGCAGAACGAGACCGAGACGCAAGAAGCCGTCAGCAGCGACTTCGCCATGGTGGGCAGCTTCTCGCTGTTCGACGGCTACGGCTGCAAGGCGCTCGCCGCCGATCCGGCCGTGCCCAACGTGTCGGTGACCCTCGACCCCAACGCCCAGGTCTTGCCGAACACCTTCAGCGCGGATCCCACCGTGCTCGGTTCGACCCTGGGGACATGGCAGTACTACAAGAAGCACTACCCGAAGGACCTGAACATCGGGTCCATCGTCTCGGACACCGCACCGGCGGAGGACCAGTTGAACGGCGAGCTGGCCGCGGCCAAGTCGGTCGGGTACAAGGTCGCCTATGTCGACGACATCAACCCCTTGCAGTCCAACTTCACGACGGACGTCATCAACATGAGGAGCAAGGGCGTCAACGCCGTCGACCTCACCGGCATCGACTGGCAGGACGCCGCCATCTTCGTGGAGAACGCGGCGACCCAGAACTGGCACCCCGGGCTCATCTTCTCGGGCGGCCCGGTCTACGCCGACCAGTTCATCTCGCACGCCGGCGGCCCCGCCGCGACGAACGGCATCATGATCGGGCAGGTCTTCCCCCTCTACCTCGGTGAGGACGCCTCCACGGTGCCGGCGGTCAAGACCTTCTTGCAGTACACCAAGAAGGTCAACTCGTCGTGGGTCCCCGATCTCTACACCCTCTTCGGGTGGGCCTCCGCCCAGCTCTTCGTCCAGGCCCTCCAGGCGGCCGGCCCCAATCCGACCCGGGGCGCGGTGATCGACCAGCTGAAGAAGATCACGACCTTCGACGCCTCGGGCATGGTGGCGCCGGCCGATCCGGCGCAGAAGAAGCCCTCGGCGTGCTTCATGATCGCCACCATCAAGAACGGCAAGTACGTACGCGTGTTGCCCAAGTCGGGGTACGACTGCAACGCCAAGTACTTCTACGCTTCGTCCGCGGGCTCCTCGTAGGCTTCCGGGAGTGGGATGCCAGGGGGAGACCGCCGATGAGATGAGGCCGTGAGCGTCTTTCTCTCCTTCACGGTCCTCGGCATCCTCTACGGTGCCGTGTACGGCATCTTGGCCACCGGGCTGGTGGTGACGTACAACACCACCGGCGTCTTCAACTTCGCGCAGGGTGCGGTGGGCGCGGTCGCCGCGTTCAGCTATTGGCAGCTCTGGCAGGACTGGCACTGGCCCTTCCTCCTGGCCATCGTGGTGGTCGTCTTCGTGGAGGCGCCACTCCTCGCCATCGCCGTCGAATTCGTGCTCTTCCGCCGCATCCACGGGGCCTCGGTCGAGCGGTCGCTCATGGTGTCGCTGGGCTTGCTGGTGATCCTGCTCGGGCTGACCACGATCTTCTGGGGCAACCCCGACGTCGTGCGTTCGGTGCCCGCGTACTTCACGCAATCCGACGGCACCGTGTTGTCGGTCCGGCTGTTCGGCAGCAACGGCGTGACGATCCAGTACCAGCAGATCATGATCGTGATCGTCGCCGCCGTCGTCGCCATCGGCCTCGGCATCTTCCTGCGCCGGATGCGCCTCGGCGTCGCCATGCGCGCCGTCGTCGACGACCCCGACCTGGTCGCCATGTCCGGGGCCAAGCCGTACCGGATGTCTCAGATGGGCTGGGTCGTCGGCTTCGCGCTGGCCGCCCTGGCCGGGGTGCTGCTGGCCCCGATCGTCGGACAGACCGGTCTCACGGCCGACCAGCTGACCCTGTTGGCGCTGAACGGGTTCGCCGCCGCGGTGGTCGGGCGTTTGCGCAACCTGCCGATGACCTTCGTCGGCGCGCTGATTCTCGGGCTCATCACCCAGTACTGCGTCGGCTACCTGCCCGGCCACATCAACGCCGGCCTGGCCTCGGTCCTGACCGAGGTCATCCCGGTCGTCTTCCTCTTCGTGGTGCTGCTGGTGATCCCCGCGGCGCGGCTGGCGGCGGTCGGGCGGCTGGCCCTGCGGCCGGTCCCCAAGGTCGTGACCGCCCGCCAGTCGGTTGCCGGCGGCATCCTTCTCGTTGCGCTGATGGTGGTCTTGGCCGTCATGGTCGGGGAGACCGCGTTGGCCACCTTGTCACAGGGCCTGGCCTTTGGCATCGTGGGGCTCTCGCTGGTCCTTCTCGTCGGTTACGCGGGTCAGGTGTCGTTGTGCCAGCTCACCTTCATGGGCATCGGCGCCTTCACCATGGGCAAGGTCTTCGGCGGCGACTCGTGGTGGGGGCTCCTCCTCGCCGTCGTCGTCTCCGGCGCGGTGGGGGCCGTGGTGGCGCTGCCCGCCCTGCGCCTGCGCGGCCTCTATCTGGCTCTGGCGACGTTCGCCTTCGGCGAAGTGATGTACTCCGCCTTCTTCTCGAACTCGAGCATCATCCCCGACGGGACCTCCATCAACGTGGGCCGTGTCCCGCTGCCCTTCATGCACTCGGTGGGTGACCGGGCGATGCTCATTGAGGTGGCGGTCGCCGCCGCGCTCTGCGCGCTCGTGGTCGGCCTCGTCCGGCGGAGCTCGTTCGGCCGCCGGCTGGTCGCGATGAGCGATTCGCCGGCGGCCTACGCCACTGTCGGGCTGAGCTCGGTGCGGACCAAGATGCTCGTCTTCAGCCTGTCCGCGGCGATGGCCGGGCTCGGCGGCGTGTTCTACGCCGGGCAGCAGGGCGGCATCGGCGCCAACGACGTGCAGTTCATCGGAAGCCTCACCCTGTTGCTCTTCGTCGCCATCTGGGGGATCCGCACCATCACCGGCGCCTTGCTGGGCGGCGTGACGGCCGCTGCGCTGCCGGTGCTCCAGACCCATCTCCCCTCCTCCCTGGCCGACATCACGGGTCTCGCAGCCGGCATCGGCATCGTGCTGCTCGCCCGGAGTCCAGAGGGGATCCTCGGCATGGAATGGCTGACGAACCGCATCCACCTCCCCTTCGGCGAAGGGGCCGACCAGCCGCGCCAGCTCGTCTTGGACCACGAGGTGGCCAGTGCCGCCTGAACCGAACGCGCCGGCCGCCCTCGAGGTCGGCGGCGTGAGCGTGCGCTTCGGCGGCGTGGCCGCCCTCAGCGAGGTCTCGCTGCGCGTGGAAGCGGGCACGGTCACCGGCCTCATCGGGCCCAACGGGGCGGGCAAGACGACGCTGTTCAACGTCATCACAGGCCTGCAGCGGCCTGACCATGGTGCGGTGTCCATGGGCGGCGCCGACGTCACCCGCAAGCGCACGCACCGGCGTGCCCGCCTCGGTTTGGCCCGCACGTTTCAGCGCCTCGAGCTCTTCTCGACCCTCAGTGCCACCGACAACGTACGCGTTGGGCTCGAGGCGAGCGGGCGAGCATCCGCCTCGACCGCCCTCGGGCTGCTCGACCGGGTGGGCGTGGGAGAAGAGGCGTCGGCACCGGTCTCGTCGCTGCCGACCGGTTCGGCCCGCCTCGTCGAGCTGGCCCGTGCCTTGTCGACCGATCCCAAGGTGCTGCTCCTCGATGAGCCGTGCTCGGGCCTCGACGAGCACGAGACCGAGACCCTCGGACACCTGCTGACCTCGCTGGCCGCCGAAGGCCGCGCCGTCCTCCTGGTCGAGCACGACACCGACCTGGTGTGGCGGGTCTGCGGCCGCGTGCACGTGCTCGACTTCGGGCAGGTGATCGCCTCGGGCACCCCCGACGAGGTCCGCCGCGACCCGGCCGTGCAAGAGGCCTATCTCGGCCGCAGCTCGGTGGTCGAGGAGCCGGCGGCGAGGACGGAGCCGGGCGCGTGAGCAGCGAGACGAATGTCGACGTCGACACCGGCACCGGCGCCAGGAGCCGGGCGGGTGCCGGTCTGTCCATCGACGCGGTGCGCGCGGCGTACGGGCGAATCGAGGTGCTCCACGGCGTAGACCTCGAGGTCCCGGGCGGGAGTGTCTTCGCACTGCTCGGACCCAACGGGGCCGGCAAGAGCACGCTGTTGAAGGCGGTCAACGGCCGGCTCCACCTCACGCACGGGGCGATCGCAATCGACGGGGTGCCGTCGTCGCCGTGGAAGCCTGAGGCACTGGCACGTGCCGGCGTCATCGCCATCCCCGAGGGGCGAGGCGTGTTCCCCAACCTCACCGTGCGGGACAACTTGCGCATGTGGACCTACCGGGGTGGCATCACGTCCGCCGAGGTCGAGTCCCGTGCCTACGAGCAGTTCCCCCGACTCAAGGAGCGTCGGAAGCAGCTGGCCGGCACGCTCTCGGGTGGAGAGCAGCAGATGCTGGCCATTTCGCGTGCGCTCGCCGGCGACACCAAGGTCCTCCTGCTCGACGAGATCTCCATGGGCCTCGCCCCGATCATCGTGGCCGACCTCTACGAGCTGGTGGCGTCGATCGCCGCCGGTGGGGTCACCGTGGTCGTCGTCGAGCAGTTCGCCGAGACCGCCCTCGGCATCGCGGACCACGCGGCGATCATGTTGCACGGGCGGATCGCGCATACCGGCACGCCGAGCGAAATGGCCGCCGCGGCCGAGACCGCCTACCTGTAGGGGTCGCCGGCTGGCCCCGGCGGGTGTCACGCCTCGTCGGCGAGCTGCACCTCCACCGCAAGCGCGTCGCCCGTCTGGAGGACCAGCTCGTCCACGCCACCGGCGTCGGTGATGTCTCCGCGCGCCGCCTCCACCGCGGCCAGGGTGGCCTCGGGACCGTGCACCACGAGGCGGGCCACCCGCGCCCGCATGGAGCGCTTGTTCGTCGTCTTCTCCCGTCGCACCGACCCGAGGACCTCGGCGGCGACGCGCAGCACCGTCGGTGTCGGCACCGGCGTGCGGGCCGACCTCGTCGGGGTCGGGCCAACGCCACCCGTGCACCGAGCCCGCCTGCCACCAGCTCCACACCTCCTCGGTGACGAAGGGCATGAACGGGGCGAAGAGGCGGAGCAGGACCGAGAGGGCGATCGCCAGGGTGGCCCGGGCCGAGTCCGCCCCGGCTGCGTCACCCTCGCCGTAGGCGCGGGCCTTGACCAGCTCGACGTAGTCGTCGCAGAAGGACCAGAAGAAGGATTCGGTCAGCTCGAGGGCGCGGGCGTAGTCGAACCCGTCGTGGGACGCCGTGGCCGCCTGCACCAGCGTCGCCAGTTGTGCGAGCAGCGCGGCGTCCAGCGGCGCCCGCACGGCATCGACCCCGGGCGGTGGGCCGTCGCCGAGCCGGCCCAGGGCGAACTTCGAGGCGTTGAGGACCTTGATCGCCAGGCGGCGGCCGATCTTCATGACCCCGGTGTCGAACGCGGTATCGGTGCCGGGGCGCCCGTTGCAGGCCCAGTAGCGGACGGCGTCGGAGCCGAACTCCTCGAGCAGCGCCATGGGCGTGACGACGTTGCCCCGGGACTTGGACATCTTCTTGCGGTCGGGGTCGAGGATCCAGCCGTTGATGGTGGCGTGCTTCCAGGGCACGGTGTCGTGTTCCTGGTGCGAGCGCAGGAGCGTCGAGAACAGCCACGTCCGGATGATCTCGGGTCCCTGCGGGCGCAGGTCCATGGGAAAGGTCCGGGCGAAGAGCGCCGGGTCGTCGGCCCACCCGCAGGCGATCTGGGGCGTGACCGAGGAGGTGGCCCAGGTGTCCATGACGTCGGGGTCCCCGGTGAAACCCCCCGCGACGCCGCGCTGCTCCTCGGCGTAGCCCGCGGGCACGTCGGTGGTCGGGTCGACGGGGAGGCGAGCCTCGTCGGGGAGGATGGGGCGAGGCGTAGTCGGGCGTCCCGTCGGCGTCGAGGGGGTACCACACGGGAATGGGGACCCCGAAGAAGCGCTGGCGGCTGATGAGCCAGTCGCCGTTGAGCCCGTTGACCCAGTCGTCGTAGCGGACCTTCATGTACGGCGGGTGCCAGTCCAGTTCGGTTGCCCGCTCGAGGAGCTGCCGGCGCAGCACCTCGTCGCGCCCGCCGTTGCGGATGAACCACTGGCGGCTGGTGACGATCTCGAGGGGACGATCCCCGCGCTCGTAGAACTTCACGGGATGCGTGATGGGGCGGGGCTCACCCACCATCTCGCCCGACGCGGCCAGCATCTCGACCATCGCGCGCTGCGCCTGCTTCACCGTGCGCCCGGCGATGGCCCGCCAGGCCTCACCGTCCTCGACGCCGGGCGGCGGCGTCTCGGTGATGCGTCCCGAGCGGGTGACGATGCTGCGCGTGGGCAGGTTGAGTTCGCGCCACCACACGACGTCAGTGACGTCGCCGAACGTGCAGATCATGGCGATGCCGGACCCCTTGTCGGGCTCGGCGAGACGGTGGGCCAGCACTGGCACCTCCACCCCGAAGAGCGGTGTGTGCACGCTCGTGCCGAAGCGAGCCGCATAGCGCTCGTCGTCGGGGTGGGCGACCAGCGCCACGCAGGCCGCCACGAGCTCCGGTCTCGTCGTCTCGATCTCGATGTCGTCGAAGCGCAGCCGGTGGTATGCCCCCTGGAGCTCTCTGTCCTCCATCTCGGCCTGGGCGACTGCCGTCTGGTAGTCGACGTCCCACATGGTGGGTGCCTCGGAGGTGTAGGCCTCGCCGCGAGCCAGGTTGTGCAGGAACATCATCTGGCTGGTGCGACGGCTGCGATCGTCGATGGTGGCGTAGCCGAGGCTCCAGTCAACCGAGAGCCCGACGTGGCGCCAGAGCTCCTCGAAAGCGTGCTCGTCCTGCGTGGTCAGCTCGTGGCAGAGCGCGATGAAGTTGGGCCGGCTGACCGCGACGGCATGCTTGCCCGGCGCTTCCGGCGGGACGTGAAGTCGGGATCGTAGGGGAGTGACGGATCGCAGGCCACACCGAAGTGGGTCTGGACGCGCCGCTCGGTCGGGAGCCCGTTGTCGTCCCAGCCCATCGGGTAGAAGAGCTTCCAGCCCCGCATGCGCCGGTAGCGGGCGATGGCATCGGTCTGCACGTAGCCGAAGACCGATCCCATGTGCAGCGATCCCGACACCGTCGGGGGCGGCGTGTCGATGGAGAACACCTCGTCCCGCGTGGCGTGGGCGTCGAAGCGGTAGAGGCCCGTCGTCCTCCCAGACGGCGGCCCAGCGGGCCTCGAGGCCGTCGAGGGTCGGCTTCTCGGGGACGCGGGGCGCTCCGGTTTCGGGCGTCGACATGATCGGGTTACCGTACCCGGGTGCTGCACCTCCACGACACCGCCACGGGCACCGTCCGCCCCGTCGAGCTGCGGACCGAGGGCGAAGTGTCGATCTACGTGTGCGGACCGACCGTCTACGACCTGCCCCACATCGGCCACGGTCGCTACAACCTGGTCTTCGACGTGCTCAGGCGCTACCTCCTCTTCTCGGGGTTGGCCGTGCACTACGTCTCCAACGTCACCGACGTCGACGACAACATCATCAAACGGGCCAACGAGCAGGGCAGGACCGAGCCCGAGGTCGCCGGCGGAGTTCGAAGCGCGGTGGTTGGAGGCGATGGACGCGCTCGGCCTCTTGCGGCCCGACGACACGCCGCACGCCACGGCCTACATCGCCGACATGGTCGACCTGATCGCCGACCTGATGGACAAGGGCGTCGCCTACGAGACGTCCGACGGCGTCTACCTGAACGTCGAACAGGTCGACGGCTACGGGCTGCTGGCCCGCCAGAGCCTCGAATCGCTGCGCGCCGGCGCCCGTGTGGAAGAGAACGAGGAGAAGCGATCACCCCTCGACTTCGCGTTGTGGAAGAAGGCCAAGGAAGGCGAGCCCTCCTGGGACGCGCCCTGGGGTGCGGGCCGGCCGGGATGGCACACCGAGTGCGTCGTGATGTCGCTCGATCTGCTCGGCGACGGCTTCGACCTGCACGGCGGGGGGCAGGACCTGGCCTTCCCGCACCACGAGAACGAGCGGGCCCAGGCCGTCGCCGAGGGCCGGCCGTTCGCCCGCCACTGGGTGCACAACGGCTGGGTCGAGGTCGAGGGCACGAAGATGTCGAAGTCGCTCGGCAATTTCACCTCGTTGACCGACCTGCTCGACCAGTGCGACGGCCGGGCCTACCGCATGCTTGGTGCTGCGGGCGCACTACCGCTCGCCCATCGAGGTGACGGCGGCCACCATCGCCGACGCCGAGAAGGCGCTCGAACGGCTGGACATCGCGGCCCGCCGATTCGGCATCGGCGATCTGCTGGAGGAGAGCGGCCGGGGTTACGTCGTCGAGTCGAGCGACGGCGCCGGCGCGGACCCCGGTGCGCTGGCCGTGTTCCATGCCCGCATGGACGACGACCTGGACACACCCGGTGCCCTTGCGGGCATCTTCGAGCTTGTCAGTGCGGCGCACACCATCGCGGATGCCGGCGACGAGACCGAGGGGCGTCGCTATGCCATGACCGCCGCGCTGCTGGCCGCCGCCTTGGGCCTGCCCGCTGCACGCTGCGACCTCCGAAGTGGACGAGGAGTCGGCCCGCCTGGTGTCGGCTCGTGACGAGGCCCGCCGGGCGAAGGACTTTGCCCGGGCCGACGCCATGCGGGACGAGCTGGTCGCCCTGGGCTGGACCGTCGAGGACACGCCCTCGGGCACCGCGATCCGCCGCTGACGCTCTCGTCGGGGAATCCCTTGTCAAAGGCATGAATTCCCGCTTGCTGTGGACTGGTTACCGCATCCGTAGGTTACTCTGTGGTAACAAGGACAGATGGGGTGGGCCGCGCACCACGCCAGCGGACGTGAAACCGACCGTGGATTCCACCCGACACAGAGAAGTCCCGTTCGCGGCCAGGGACCGTCCAAGGAGGGCAGCCATGTCCGACTACTCGCTCGAACTGAACGAAGACCAGCTGCAGATTCGTAAAGTGGGTCCACGAATTCGCGGAGAACGTGGTGCGTCCCGCCGGGCCGGAGTGGGACGAGCGCGAAGAGACGCCATGGCCGATCATCGAGGAGGCGGCCCGCAACGGGCTTCTACTCCTTCGACTTCATCGCCCAGTGCTTCTCGGATCCGACGGGACTCTTGATGTGCCTGGTCAACGAGGAGATGAGCTGGGGCGACGCCGGCATCGCGCTCGCCATCTTCGGTTCGACGCTGGCGGTGGCCGGTATCTTCGCCAACGGCACGCCCGAACAGATCGGGGAGTGGATCCCGCAGTGCTTCGGCTCGCCCGACGACATCAAGCTGGCGGCCTTCGGTGTCTCCGAGCCCGATGCCGGTTCCGACGTCTCCTCGCTGAAGTCCCGGGCGGTCTACGACGAGGCGAAGGACGAGTGGGTGCTCAACGGCACCAAGACGTGGATCACCAACGGCGGCATCGCCAACACGCACGTCCTCGTGCTCTCGGTCGACCCGTCCCTGGGCAGCCGGGGCCAGGCCAGCTTCGTCGTGCCCGAGGGCACACCGGGCATCTCGCAGGGCCAGAAGTTCAAGAAGATGGGCATCCGTGCCTCGCACACCGCCGAAGTGGTGCTCGACGACTGCCGCGTGCCCGGACGGTGCCTGCTCGGCGGCAAGGAGAAGCTCGACGAGCGTCTGGCCCGGGCCCGCGAGGGAAAGCGGACCTCGACGCAGGCCGCCATGGCCACGTTCGAGGCCTCACGCCCGATCGTCGGCGCCCAGGCCGTCGGCATCGCGCGGGCCGCCTACGAGTACTCGCTCGACTACGCCAAGGAGCGCAAGCAGTTCGGCCGGGCCATCATCGAGAACCAGGCCATCGCCTTCAAGCTCGCCGACATGAAGATGCACACCGATGCCGCCCGATTGCTCGTGCACCGTGCCGCCAACATGGCAAGCACGGGCAAGAAGTTCGAGAACGGCGAGGGCTCCATGTCGAAGCTCTACGCCGGCGAGAACGCGGTGTGGGTGACCGAGCAGGCGATCCAGATCCTCGGTGGGTACGGCTACGTCCGGGAGAACCCGGTCGAGCAGTGGCACCGCGACTCGAAGATCTACACCATCTTCGAAGGGACCTCAGAGATGCAGCGGTTGGTGATCTGCCCGGGCGATCTCGGGGATCCACATCAACTGATCCACCAGGGAAAGTAGACAGACACACCGGCTCTGTAGGTCAGGTCTCCCATACCCTGCAGCCGGCCCAAATGAGGCTGGAATCATTTCTGTCGCGATTTCTGTCGCAAATCGAGCGGGCATCGAGGGCGGCATGTCGACGCCATGTCGCAGCATTGCGACGTTACGCCCGGGTTTGACAGAGAGGCATGGGCAGAGGCCGAAGTCTGAATCTCTCGGATTGGACACGAGGGTGTCTCTCATCAGACCGGTCGGATCCTCAACAACGCCATGGACCCCGATCCGCATCGACTCGGACGCAGTCCAAAGGCTCAGGCGAGGACTCTACGACGGCATTGTGGCGTGCATCTCGACCGATGAAGATCTGAGCCTCAAGACGCCGACCGAACGATGCAACGAGCAACACGGCTCGATGTTCGTTCAAAGACGGGCCCTGGAACGATGGGTGGAGCTCTGGGCAGAAGACCTCATTCAAACGGGTCAACTCATCTTGTGGCGCAGCAGATACCGAGCTGTTTAGGAATCGCGGGATCCGGGCGAGAGACATCAACTATCGCCAACGTCTGGACCGAGCCTTTCAGCACCCTCCTGGGGTCACGGAGACGGACACGGATCGTCCGGTCCTTGCATTATCCAGGAGCAGGGTCTCGCTATTGGTCTTGGAGATGATGCTGGCGCCCGAAGTCCGTGCGCAGTAGCCGTTGGGATAGTGGACCTCTGCCGGTACGAAGATCGCCGTGGGGGCGTGTACCGCGTGATTCGGCACGTAGGTGAGGTGAAATGTCCCACTCGCCGGATCGAAGGACATCGACGTGGGCGTCCCGGCGATCGCTTGGGGATACGTGCGCGAAAGAACCCCGCGGTCGATCGAAGTGATCCGTCCGCTGCGACCAAACCCTCGGCCGAGCTGCCGGTGGGGTCGGCGTAGAACTTCCACGACCAATAGGTCCAGCCGACGAGGTGCTGGTCGGCCTCGGCCGTCAGACGATCGAGCAAGGGAGGATTCGACGTGGCCCCGAACTCACTCAGGAACCAGGCGGGCCCCCGCGGCTGGGCGGCGGAAGCGAGGTCAGTGCGGTCCTCGGAACGTGTGGTGAACGAATGCTGTTCTTGGGCGGCACATGCCGCAATGTCGGTCGGGTTGCCCGTCTTGCCACTGCGCTGTCCGCAGTAGATGTGCACATTGAAGACCAGGTTGGGAAAGGGCATGGACCCAACGAAGTTCGTCGACCCACGGCTGCTGAAGATGTCCGGCTCGTAGAACACGAGGACTCCGGGATCCGCAGTTTGGATCGCGGGGATCACCCCAGTGGCGGGGATGGACGGGGAACACGAGATCGGAGGAGCGCCATGGGAGGACGAGCCGATGAACGAGCGCCCTGTGTAGAAGCATTCAAGCTGGGCATCGAACTTCTCGTCGCCGGACTTCACGAGCGAGGTCGAGAATGGTTCGTTGAACGGGTCATAGCCAAGGATCCAGGGATCGCCCTTGAAGTAGGCGGCTACAGCGGCCCAGACCCGGTCGTACTCGCCCTGAAGGTCGCCGACGACATCATTGGTCCAGAAATGGCGAAAGGCAGCTCCCGCAGCCGCCGTCCCGTAGTTCTGCGACCACCGGCCCGGAGGGTCGGTGTTGGGCGCGCCACTGGTGCACACGGCCCAGTTTGGCGCTCCTTCTCCATCGAACAGTTCGTTGTAGACGTCTTGGTGCATGTCGAGCAGGGAGTAGATGTGAAAGCGACCGAGCAGGTCGACGGTCGCCTTCAGCTTGGCGAGGTACGCGTCGATGATTGCTTGGCTGAACTGGCCTGGATCATGGGGCGTGCCGGGCGCGCAGATGGCAGGATCGTTCGGCGGAGCGGTCCCCGGCTCGAGTCCCTTCCAGGTCAACCCCAGCCGCACCACGTTGAACCCGAGCCTGGCCATCAGCGAGGCATCGGCGGCGCCGAGGTTCCACGGTTTTCCAGCGGCCGGTGAGAGCTCGTAGGGGGGATGCTTGTAGACGGCGTTCACCCCGTGAAAGACCACCACCCGTCCATGTCGGTCGTAGAGAAATGGACCGCCAGGCGAGCGAATGGGGCCCTCGACGCCCGAACTCGAGGGATGGTGGATCGGTGAGCGAAGGCTTGGTAACGAGACCGAAGTCCTGCTGGCACAGTCACTCAGCAACACCGCCATGAAGACCGTCACCAAAATGACTGCGAACAGGTTGATCGGGCTGTGACGGGTTGTGGACACGAGATCACGGGGCAATCGGTGCGGTCCCGCTACTACAAAGACAAGACGTGGTACACGACGAACGCGGGCCAGACCACGGACTTCATCAGTGCCACGAGCACGAGCCAGAACGTCCCGGAGTGAGTGTGCAGGTAGTAGCAGAACGCTCCGATGAACCCGAGAAGCCAAATGCCCCCAGCGCCTCCGTTGCGGGCGGTGTTGCTTCTCGCACGCGGCTTGTCCTCCGTCGTATCGATCATCGGGCTGCCCTTCTATCTTCCACGAGGCCTGACAATGCCCCGCTGCGCGGACGCGCGGCAGTGTCCAACCGCCACCACGGCGAAGGCCAAGCCACCGCATCGAGTGGGCCTCTTGGACCAGAGGTGGCGCAGCATGAAGTCGAAGGAGGTCACGGTCGTCTGCCGCCAACAGGATGCTGCCGTTCGACATCGTCGGCAACCATTGCCCCGTGGATCGTCCTCGGCCCAACGATGACCAGCGGACATTGGGCGAGGCGCGCGCAGTCCTGGCTTACCGAACCGAGCGCGAACTCTTTGAAGGGTCCGAGACCGCGTGATCCGACCACCAGCAGGTCCGCGTCCTTGCTGACGTTGACCAGGGCATCTGCCGCTGGTGGATCAACGGCGCGGGCGACAACGACGAGGCCGGGCGCCAAGGCTCCAGCTTTCGCAACTGCCTCATCGAGGATCGCCGACTCGCGCTCCTTCAGCGGTGCGACGGCCTCAAGTTCCATGGCGTCTCGGCACAAGAAAGTCGCGTGCACGACCTCGAGGATGGCGCCCCGCAAACACGCCTCTCGGGCTGCCCATGCAAGCGCCCTGAGCGAGGTCGGCGACCCGTCGACGCCCACCACGATTCTTGGTTGTGCCGCCTCATTCGATCTCGAACGCCCTTCTTCGCTGAGCATCTGGCCCTTCCTTAGGAGGTCTCCGCCTCAGTGTCACGCTCGTAGACACGTCCTGAATAGGGAATATGGTCCCTTCAATTGGGGACGTGGGACCCTTGGCCAGGGTCCGGATTGCCCTCCACACTGGGAGAGCGACGCACTCCAAGTTCGACGCGGCGTGTTGTTGCATCGTGTGACGGTCAGAGGAAGCCGTGCCCGTGCCTGACGGGACGGATGGCTGCATGTGCCCGTCAAGACGGGATGAAGAGGTGTCGTCGTACGGCCCTGTGGAGGGAAGGGGAGTGATGAACCAGCGCGAAGGCGCCATCGTTCGTCTGGATCCCAGCGCCAGCTCAACCGTAAGATGAGGACGGACGTGGCAACCCGAGCAGGTTTGACCGCTGAAGAGGTCATGGAGCGGATCGCCACTGGCCGGGTCAACGCCACCGACCTCAAGGGTGGCCGGTCGGTGGCCCAGATCCTGCGGGCGAACGTCCTCACCAGGTTCAATGCCATCCTGGGATCGCTACTGGTCGTCGTCGTGTTCGTCGGGCCGGTTCAAGACGGCCTCTTCGGTGTGGTCCTGGCGGTCAACACGATCATCGGAGTCGCGCAAGAACTACGAGCGAAGCGGACGCTCGATCGTCTGGCGGTGCTGACGGCTCCGACCGCTCACGGGCTACGGGACGGACGCTCGGTTGAACTGCCCGCAGGTGAGGTGGTCCTCGACGACCTCCTCGAGCTTCGGCCCGGCGACCAGATCGTCGTGGACGGCCTCGTCCTTGCCTCTGATGGGCTCGAGATCGATGAGTCCCTCGTGAGCGGCGAGGCCATCCCGGTCGCGAAGCTGCGCGAAGACGAGGTCCGGTCGGGGAGCTTCGTCGTCTCGGGGACCGGTCTCATTCAGGCGATCCGGGTCGGCACCGACGCCTTCGCCCAGCGGTTGCAGGGTGACGCCCGCCGGTTCAGCCTGGTCCGGTCGGAGCTGCAACAAGGCACCAATCAGATTCTGCGGATGGTGACGTGGGTCATGATCCCGGCGGGCGTGCTGCTGGTCACCAGCCAGGTGCTGAGGTCCGGTCAGTCCCTCGACGATGCGCTGCGGGCGTCGGTGGCCGGTGTCGGCGCCATGGTTCCCGAAGGCCTGGTCCTCCTCACGACGCTCGCCTTCGCCTTAGGGCGCAATTCGATTGGCCCGACAGCGGGTGCTCGTGCAGGAGCTGGCTGCCATCGAAGGTCTCGCCCGGGTCGACGTGCTCTGTATCGACAAGACCGGGACCCTGACTGAGCCGGGCATGAGCGTTGGCACCATCGAGACGCTCGCAGGCGACGTTGCCACTGAAGTAGCGCTCGGTGCCCTCGTTGGCAACGACCCGTCCCCCAACGCAACCATCCGGGCGCTCACCGCCCTACCGGTGCCAACGGATTGGTCGGCCGAGGTGCGGGTCCCGTTTTCATCGGCCCGCAAGTGGAGCGCCGTGCAGTTCGTGGGACGTGGCTCATGGGTGCTCGGTGCGCCGGAGGTCGTTTTGGCGGGTCGTCAACTTCCGGCGTCCCTCTCGGCGCGGATCGAGACGTTCGCCACTCGGGGCGGCCGTGTGCTCCTCGTGGCCCGAAGCCCGAGACCATTGACCGGAGAAGTGCTTCCCGAGGGCCTCGATCCTGTGGGCCTGGTCGTCCTGGAGGAGCAGATCCGTCCTGATGCCGAAGCGACGATCGCATACCTGCACTCGCAAGGGGTCCAGATCAAGGTGCTCTCGGGCGATGATCCGCGCACGGTCGCATCGATCGCCGAACGGGTCGGCATCCCTGGCTCAACGGAAGCGGTCGATGCGCGGGATCTGTCCGACGACCCGGCGCGGCTGTCCCAAGCCGTCGAAGCGACATCGATCTTCGGCCGAGTGCAGCCCGACCAGAAGAAGGCAATCGTCGCAGCGTTGCAAAGCAGCGGGCACGTCGTCGCCATGACCGGCGACGGCGTCAACGACGTGCCCGCGCTCAAGCAAGCCGATCTCGGCCTCGCCATGGGATCAGGCAGTCAGGCGACACGCTCTGTCGGCCGAATTGTCCTGCTCGACAGTTCGTTTGCCGTGGTCCCGGGCATCCTCGGCGAAGGGAGAAGGGTGATTGCCAATATCGAGCGGGTAGCCAACCTCTTCGTCACCAAGACGGTCTATGCGGCCATCCTGGCTGTCGTCGTCGGAATCAGTGCCATTCCGTTTCCCTTTTATCCCCGGCACCTGACCATCGTGAGCACGCTGACGATCGGGGTGCCCGGCTTCTTCCTCGCCCTGTCGGCTGGAGCGCCCCGAGCCCATCCCGGATTCGTCCGGCGCGTCCTGGCCTTTACTCTCCCGGCCGGGTTTGTGGTTGCCACAGTCACGCTGATGACGTACCTCGTTGCCCGCGGACCCGCCCAGGCAACGACCGCGCAGGCCCGCACCGCCGCGACGCTGGCGCTGGTTGCGATCGGCCTCGCGGTATTGGTCTTGGTGGCAAGGCCGCTGAACGCGGCGCGGGCGGTGCTTGTCGGCTGCATGGTGGGCGCAGCCGTCCTGATCTGGGCGGTTCCTCTTTCCCGGCGCATCTTTGCTCTCGAGTGGCCGCCAGGGGCCGCACTCTGGGCCGCCGCAGGCCTCGTCGTCGTAGCGGTCCCGATCCTGTGGTTTCTGGTGGGCGTGGGCGCACGCCTCGAAGGCCGCTTCCGGCCCGCAACCTTGGGAGGGTCGGGGTTGCCGTGATCAAGGGTCCGGCAGCACAGGCTCACCGAAAGGGGCTCGAGGATGGATTCGACGGAGTCTCGCCGATCGATCCTGGGACGCCCTATTCACACCGAGCACGGAGCGACTCGGGGGTGTCGGACTTGTCCAGGTAGAGGGCGTGCGCGGGGTCAATTTTCGACCTTCAACCCTGGCGGCGGGCTCGACGGGAACCCAGCGTGGTGAGAGTGGTCGAATCGCCTCCTCGCCGCGCGGCCGGGCTCGAACCATTCGTGCCCGTGTTGCTCTTGGCCCTGACCGGGGTCTGCCTGGTCGTGGGCATCGCGCTCCATCTGGCGGGGGCAGGTAGCGCTGGCAATCTCGCGTGGATCGTCTCGGGTGTCCTTGGGGCCCTCTTCGCCGCATGGTCCGTGATCGACAGCCTCCGACATCGGCGGCTCGGGGTCGACGTCATCGCCCTCCTGGCTCTCGTAGGAGCGCTGGTCGTGGGCGAGTATCTGGCGGCCGCGGTCATCAGCCTCATGGTGTCGAGCGGGCGGACGCTCGAAGGTTGGGCTGCCGGGCGGGCTCACCGGGACCTGCAAGCACTTTTGGAGCGTGCACCCAGAACGGCCCACCGTTACTGCGGCGATGCCCTGGAGTCGGTCGCTCTCGACGAAGTCGTTCCGGGTGACTTGGTGTTCGTGGCTTCGGGCGAGTTGGTGCCCGTTGACGGAACCCTCGTCGGTGAGGCCGTTCTCGACGAGTCAGCACTGACGGGCGAGGCCCTACCCGTCGAGCGCCAAGCGGGCGATCCCGTGCGGAGTGGAGTCGTGAATGCGGGCGGGCCATTCGACCTGCGCACCACGACCAACGCTGCCGACAGCACCTATGCCGGCATCGTCCGCTTGGTGTCGGAGGCCGAGTCCGTACCGGCGCCCTTCGTCCGGCTGGCCGATCGCTATGCCCTCTGGTTCCTCCTGCTCACTCTCGTGGTGGCCGGAGCAGCATGGGCCGCCGCTGGAGCGGGGCGTGCGGTCGCGGTCCTGGTGGTGGCGACTCCGTGCCCCCTGATTCTGGGCGCCCCGGTCGCGATCGTCTCGGGACTCTCCCTCGCGGCGCGACGTGGCGTCGTCGTGAAGGGCGGTGGCGTCCTCGAGCGACTCGCCAACTGCCGGACTCTCCTCTTCGACAAGACCGGCACCTTGACCACGGGTCATCCGGCGTTGGCGACCGTGGTGCCTTCGGGTTCATTGCCCGCAGACGAGATCCTGGCCATGGCCGGATCCTTGGACCAGGCGTCGCCCCACGTGCTCGCCACAGCGGTCGTGAACGCCGCCACGGAACGGGGTTGCCAGCTCGTGCTTCCCCAAGGGGTCGAGGAGGTTGCCGGACGCGGTATCCGCGGGACCGTCGGCGGCCATTCCGTCGCGCTCGGCAAGGCCGAGTGGGTGGGCGTGACGGGGGCGCCACGGTGGGCCAGGAGGGCACGCCGGATGGCCCAGTTGGACGGCGCCCTGACGGTCTTCGTCGCGGTGGACGGCGGACCGGCCGGGGTGCTCGTCCTCGATGACCCGCTCCGACCCGACGCCGCCCGCACCATCCGCAGCCTCCGACACGATGGCATCGAACGTGTCGTCATGGTGACCGGCGACCGGGCTGAGGTGGCGGACACGGTCGGGGCGGTGATCGGCGTGGACGCAGTCCTGGCCGAGCGATCCCCGGCCGAGAAGCTCGACGCCGTGACCGAAGAGCGGCGGCGGGCGCCCACCATCATGGTCGGTGACGGAATCAACGACGCTCCGGCGCTGGCCCTCGCCGACGTGGGGGTGGCCATGGGAGTTCGTGGCGCCACGGCGTCCTCGGAGGCAGCCGACATCGTCCTGACCGTCGACCGCCTCGATCGGGTCGGTGAGGCCGTGGCCCTGGCCCGACGCACTCGGCGCATCGCCCTTGAGAGCGTGATCGCAGGGATGAGCATGTCACTGGTCGCCATGGCGGCAGCGGCTGCGGGGCTGTTGCCCGCTGTCTGGGGTGCGATCCTCCAAGAGATCATCGATGTCGCTGTCATTCTCAACGCCCTGCGGGCGCTCATTCCCTCGGGGGCCGTCCACATGAGCGAGGAGGACGCAGCCCTCACTCGGCACTTCCAGGCCGAGCACAGTGCGATCCGAGCTGACATCGACGCGGTGCGCAACGCCGCTGACGCCCTCGGGGAGCTCGAACCGGTGGAGGCAATAGCGCTTGTGCGGGACGTGCAGCGGACACTCGTCGACGAGGTCGAGCCCCACGAGGAGGCGGAGCAAGACGTGCTGTACCCGGCACTCGATCGTGTGATCGGCGGCCGGGATCCCACTGGTCCGATGAGCAGGGCGCACGTCGAGATCGCCGCTCAGATCCGGCGGCTCGGCGTGCTCCTCGACGACATAAGCCCAGACGGTCCCGACCGAGAGGACGTCGCGGACCTGCAGCGAGTCCTGTACGGGCTACACGCCATCCTCGCCCTGCACACCACCCAGGAAGAGGAGAGCTATCTCTCGCTGGCCGATGACGCCGACGGCACTCTTACATAAAGGCTTTGGGCAACGGCAACAATGCCGGATGCGGCCAGTGCAGGATGGTGACGTGAGGTGGCAGTGGTGGAGATGGAGCAACGCGATGCGCTCGAGCGTGGTGTGTCCCTCCGCCCGGACCAACTCGTTCTGCTGAGCGTCGAGGCGGTGGCAGTGCTGCTGCAGCGCCACCCGCGGCTTCAACCCGCACTTCGTGGCCCCTTTACTGACGAGTTCGACCGGCGCGAAGCCGAGTGCGCCTCGCGCCAAAATCGCTCCAGGCTGGGGAATGGGCACACCCCGACCCCTCGAACGAAGTAGTCCTGACTGGGAACCGCGAGCCGATTCCGAACGACCACCATGATGTGGAATACGCGATCCCTTGGTTTCACCGACCAACATGCTTGACCCGACGCGGTTGTTCCATGCTGGCGCTCGGTATCGCCTGTATGTTCCTGGCGGGGTGTGCGGACAGCGGCGCCCCCGGACCCACCGGCGCTGAGCCCTCATACGAAGTCCGGGCCAGCGCCCTCAAGGGTCTCGGGCAGATCCTCGTCGATGGTCGTGACTACGCGCTTTACGCGTACGTGCCCGACGGTCGGGGCCCATCGAGGTGCGCCGGAGTGTGTGCCACCGAATGGCCGCCACTCATACTGCCGCGGGGAGTGTCACGCCCCAAGGCCGGACCGGGTGTCTCCCCGGCCCTGCTCGGGACGGCACGACGTGCGAACGGCTCTGTGCAGGTCACGTACCGCGGCTGGCCGCTGTATCTCTACGAGAACGACCGGGCCCCCGATGAGGTCACCGGCCAAGGCGATGACATGGGGTTGTGGTTCGTCGTCCACCCAGACGGTGGACTCGACCGGCAATTGCCGCCTGACACAACGAGAGGCTGACTCTTGCAGCCAGAGCCGGTGCTTGTTCTGCCTCTGAAGGGACCGGTCAAGTGGCGGCGAACCCGACGCGCCGATTCGCGTTCGAATCGCCGGGCGTGTCAACGCGGACCGAGGTGGTGGCGGAGGAGGAGATTGGCGCAGGGGTGGTGGAGTTGAGGATGGACGGCGTAGAGATGGTCCAGTGCGCCGAGAGAGACAGACGGCAGGACGACACCGACGGCCATGGCCCCGAGCGCCCACCGCAGCGCCCCGGGCGACGTGAGTCTGACTCGCAACCGCGGATTACTGGACGCAACGCTGCGACGCTCGCGCCGCTGCGGGCCGTGGTCACAGTTGCCAGCATCTGCATGGTTGGGGCGGACGGTGCCTCCGGAGCGGCAACGTGCGCCGCCAGTGCCGACGCGCCCGCACCGAAGGCACGGCAGTTGGGGCAGATGGCCAGGTGCCGGGCGATCTCGGTCTGGGCCCAGAGGGGGTCGCCTCGGAGTCGAGGGCGGCCGACATCGCCTCTTGCACCAATACGCAAGCCGGGGCCACGGTGCCGAGACCGACTGCCTGGCATGACGACGCACGTCGGCTCTTGCCACGACCTGCCCGGTCCCGAACCCGAAACCGTCGGGGTGCCCTAGCCACGGGGGACCCCCTGGCAACGTCTGGAGCGGCGCCCGATGGAACAGCCGGTCCACCAGCGCACTCGCCGAGCCCTCCTCTTGGACCGCCTGGTGGATCACCCAGATGAGAGCTGGGAGCGCCCAGAAATCCCCACAGATCCATAGGATCCCGGCACCGATCTGCTGGTCGGCGAAGGGTGAGAGCGACACGCCAGGGATGTGGTTGTAGACGGAGTACCACGACGTCGATGAGAAGACGCTCAGCGCCATGGCGAGGACGAACATGACGACGTTGGTCACGACGAGTGCACCGATTTCCCTATTGCCGTGAGCTTGGGCTTGATCGGGTGCGAGGGGAAGATCTGTAGCCAGAAGAGGACGCCCGAGACGAAGAAGCTCGCGTGCATGAGCCAGATATGGACGTTCTGATTGTTCTCGGCCGCGTCGAAGGCGGCCGGGAGGTGCCAGGCCACCATGACGAGGTTGAACAGTACGACGGCGAACACGCCGTTCGTCACGAAACGCCCGGGCGACCGAAGCGGCTTGGCCCACGAACCGAGGAGGACGGATCGCCCGACGCGTCGCCGCACTGTGACGGGGAACGCGTGGATGAGCGGGAGCCAGGGCGCTCCCGCCACGATGAGGATCGGGGCAATGAACATGATCAGGATGTGCTCGATCATGTGGACGAAGAAGTAGTCGTCGGCCCAGTAGTCGATGGGCGAGACGACCGCTAACAAGAGGACAGCGAGGCCACCATAGAAGTAGAAGGAACGTCGGCGGCGCTGGACGGTCCGAGCGTGACGGGACCGGCGGGCCAGGTGCGCCAAGCCCACCTCGTGCCAGACGACGACGATCGCCACGACAATGACGAAGGGATCGAACGACCATCGGCTCAGGTAGCTCATCGGGTCGTCACCCCCTTTCGCTCAGTTGGACGAGCCGAACAGAATCTGGACGTTCGCGACCTGGTGCTTCGCCCAGGTCGAGGCGCCCGCTGTGAGCACCCAGTCGGTCATGACGGTGTCGGCGACGGACAGCACGTCGACCCGGCCGGACTCAGGAAAGGCGACGGTCGCCGTGCCATCGGGCAGGTTGGGAAGACGGGTCCACGAGGCGCCAGGCCCGTCGATTGTGGCCAGACGCTCCTTGCCCGTCCCAACCGTGTAGACCACGAACTGGCCCTCACCCGTTGCCGGGCCGATCGACACGACGTTGCCCGTGTTTCCCAGCGACAGCATCCCCGAAAGCTGCCAGCCGCCGGTAGGCTCGGCCCACGCCGTCTCCAGGCGCCGCCCCGTCGGGCCGTCGAGGGCGAGCAGCGCGGTCAGCCGGTCATTGGTCGTTTCCACCGAGAGCACCTGGGCCCGGTCGCGACCCGCTGAAGCCGGGAGCGTTGGTCCAATGGATCGCCACGTGCCCCAATCGTCGGCGAACAACCCCACGACGCCATCGCGTCCGCAGCTTGCGCCCACGACCGGGTTTGCCGAAGGGCCGAACCCGACGGCGGAGAGGACGCGGGGCGCGCACGAGTGCGCCGCCGAGGAGGATGCGAGTGACCGTGCATCGACCAGGCTGTGCCAGCTCGACGATGCTGAGCCGGCGTCGAGCACTTTGCCCCCCGACGAGTCCTTCAGGAGGGCTAGCTGTAGGAACCACAGACCTTGCTGACAGGGTCCACCACTGAATAAAGCCTCCCGGGCGAGTGTGGAGCTGTTCACACACCCACGCTCACCAAGGAGGCTTCAGATGCACCGTAACGCCCGCCTAACCCCAGCTGGTCGACTCTTGCTCTGCCAGCGCATCGAGGCCGGCTGGCCCGTTACCCACGCCGCAGCGGCCATGGGTATTCCACGCGATCGCGCCTACGTCTGGTGGCGTCGCTACCAAGAAGAGGGGCTGAGTGGGCTCGAGGACCGCTCCAGCAGACCGCACCGGTGCCCCCGACAGACTCGCCCGGCGCTCGAGCGCCGCATCCTCACGTTGCGCCAGAGCAAAGGTCTCGGTCCGGCACGCATCGCCCGTCCTCGTGGCCAAAACCTCGTGCTTTTTCGGAAGGTCCTCTTGAACGGTGGTGCCCACGTCACCGCTGGTGTCCTAGCCGACCGCAATGTGACATTGCGGTCCTCGTTTCCGATCGACTCAACGAAATGGCAGACGGTTGCGATCGTGCCTGGGCATCTCGGTGCCGACGTGGTCGTGACCATGACCCCTATGTCGTCTGCGGTGAGCCCACGCCGACGACTTCGTCGACGACCACCACGTCGACTACGCCTCCCACCACTTAGGGCGTCGGGCAAGACATACTCATCTGAGTCCTGAACCAGCACGACGAAGCCTTCACTCACTCGATGGCGCCGGCGCGTGTACGTCGTGGATCACCGATCCTGATTCGCGGCGTCACCTTCCGAACAGATACCGTCGAGCAGCAACTGGAGGCCTACCTTGAACTGCGCGGGCGTGGTCAGCCGGGCCAACTCCCTCGCCACGTCGTCCGCTCGATCGTCGTCGCCTCCCGCCGCTTCGCCCCGTGAAGCCTCCAGGGCAGCGAATCCGACCGTGTAGGTGTGGATCACGCCATAGGCGCGTCGTGCCTGCGCCTTTGCGAAGCCAGCCGAAGCGAGTACCTCGAGCATGGCATCCATCCGGGCGATGGCCGCAGGCGAGACGACCGAGTGTTGTAGGTAGACATGCAAGGCCACCGGCTCGCGTACCAAGAGGGCCCGAAGGCGATCAGCCGCTTCGACGGTCCATTGGCGCCAATCGGTGCGCCGAGACCGCGGTCTCCAGGCCTCAGCCACGAGGCCGTCGGCGACTTCATCGAAGAGGTCGTCTTTGTCTCGGACGTGGCGGTACAGGCTCATGGGTGCCACGCCGAGCTCCGCCGCCAGAGAGCGGATGGTCATCTGGTCCGAACGGCCCTCGCGCACAGCCCGCGCCGCCGCCTCGATGACCTGTTCCCTCGAGATGCTTCCCCAAGCGGCGCGGGACTTCGGGCGAGATTTGCTCCGCGCCGGCTGCTTGCGCGCCGCCATGAAGTAATCCTACCCAGAATTGTGTACGCATACGCACAACGGGTACATGTACGCAATACGTCGGCTCCGCGAAGGAACTAGTGACACGTCCGCCGAACCGGGTGGATGCGATGTCTCGAACAGGACGTTGAACAGGGCTTGGACTGACAGATCTCAGCGAAGAAGGGACCTCGAGACGATGGCAACACGACCGATCGCAGTGGTGACGGGTGCTTCCGGTGGTGTCGGACGGGCAACGGCCCGCGCCTTCGCATCCGCTGGCTACGACGTGGCACTGATCGCACGCGGGACCGCAGGGCTCGAAGCAGCTGCGAAGGAGGTGGAGTCGGACGGGGCGCGGGCCTTGGTGATCTGTGCCGATGTCAGCGAATTCAAAGAGGTCGATGCCGCCGCGACCCTGGTGGAAAACGAGTTGGGACCCATCGACGTATGGGTCAATGACGCGATGACCACAGTCTTCGCTCCATCTTGGGACGTTAAGCCGAACGATTTTCAGCGGGCCGTTGAAGTGACGTTCTTGGGCCAAGTCTGGGGGACCATGGCGGCCCTCGCCCGTATGCGACCGCGCGATCGGGGGAGCATCGTCAATGTCGGTTCCGCGTCTGGCCTACATGGGCATCCCCCTCCAAGCGGCGTACTGCTCCTCGAAGTTCGCCTGTCGGGGGTTCTTCGAGTCGGTACGGGCCGAGCTTTTGCACGAAGGGAGCAAGGTTCGCCTCGGCATGGTCCACCTGCCCGCGGTGAACACTCCACAGTTCGACTGGTGCAAAACCAGCCTGGACCGTCACCCTCAGCCGGTTCCCCCTATCTATCAACCCGAGGTGGCAGCCCGATGCATCGTCGACGCTGCACAGAGCGGTCGGCGGACGAAGGTCGTCGGGGTGTGGAACAAGCTGCTCGTCGTTGCCGGCAGCCTTTTTCCTGGACTCGGCAACAGCTACGCCGCGCTGGGAGCCTGGGAGAGCCAACTCACCAACGTACCCATCTCGCCGGATCGCAAGGCGAACCTGTATGAACCGGTCGATGCCGTCCGGGACCACGGAGCCCACGGCATGTTCGATGACCGCGCGGGCGGCCTCCTCGATCCCAGCTTCCTCCGCTCGTTACCTGAAGTCGCTCGCACCTTCGCGACGGCATGGAGGCGAACGGCGCAGACAAAGGTGAAGCGCTATGGCAGAGTCGCTGCACTCAAGACGGGCGACCTCAGATGAAGCCGCCCCATTTCACGCAACACGGCAGTCGCACGACCGGCGACGCGCTCGACCTTTTCGCCGATGAGACGACTCTTCTCGATGACTTGTTCAATGCGTGGAAGGCGACGACACCTGACCGCTCGATGGGCGACAAGGTGGTGACGGCCAAATGGAATCACGGGACCATCGGCAAGCTGCTTCTCGAGCACACCGCGGTTCGCCTGGCCGCGAGTGAGGACATAGCGCGTGTTCTCTCAGAGGAGGGCAGGGAGGCAGTGGCTTCGCTGCTGGCTGACGAGAACAAGACTGTGCGACCGCTTCTCGACCAGATGTACGACGGTGCGAGGGGGGTGCAACCGATCTCGGTCGCCATCACACCGAGCTTCGTTGAACCAGCGGAAGCCCTGTTAGAGCTGCTCGGGCCGGGTCTCGGCCCGACGCAACTGAGTAAGACGATGGCCATTTTGACGGCGGCACTGGGTCCCGAACGTAATCAGCTTCGTAGCGCGAAGTTCATCCGCAAGCACGCGCCGGCACACCCTGGACCACCTGGGCGCTGGTACGAGCGAATCCCAGTCCTCCTGCGCCTGCGTGCTGCCGAGGACCGCCTCCGGGGTTTCCCGTGGGGCGAGAGCAGGCTCGGCGACCGCAAGCTGGCGCGCCGGTACGACCGTGAGATCTGAGGCCGCGAGTCCCCCTTGGACTCGCCCGGCGACGGCTCGCCTGACGCTCGGTGTGCGCTACTTCCTCCTCACCGGAGTCCTGGTAGGGACAGTCGGACTGGCCGGCCGTTTCCTGGCGTGGCCCCTACTTACCAGCACCATTGGGCCCACGGCCTACGTCTTCGCGGCGCACCCCGATAGCGAAGCCGCTCGGTTTCGCAATGCCCTGGCGGGCCACAGCGTGGCGCTGGGCTGCGGGCTCGCCGCTCTGGCCATCTTCGGACCGACGCGGTACCCGTCGATCAGCTCGACCGGATCACCGTCCCTGCGCCAGGTCGCGGCGGCGGTCACCGGGGTCGGCTTCACCGTCTTGCTGCTCGAAATGGTCGGCTCTCATCACGCCCCCTCAGCGGCGACGGCTCTGCTCGTCACGACTGGACTGGCCAAGCCCGGTGCTCCACTGATCGGCCTCGTGATGGGATTGGCACTCGTCATCGCACTCGGGCCGCTGATTGGGCGTCTACCACTCGTTCGAGTGCTGGCGAGGGTGTCGCCGTTGCTGCCGCGAGAGTCCGGGGAGGTCAACGCGTGAAGCGCCCTATCCGAGACGACGGCGACGCTCCCATCGCCGACTACGCCCTCGTGGGCGATGGCCGCACGGTCGCGCTCATCGCAAGTGATGGGAGCGTGGATTGGTGGCCCTGTCCCACCCTCGATGCTCCGCCGCTCTGTGCTGCCCTTATCGATTCTGACCGAGGAGGGCACTTCGTGGTCCGCCCCGTAGGGGCTTACGAGGTTGACCGGCGATACCTCTACCGGACAAACGTGCTCGAAACCACCTACCGGACTCCCCAAGGTGTGGCCACGGTCACGCAGGCTCTGAACGTTGGCGCTTCGGGCCGCTTACCCTGGGTCGAGTTCGTGCACCGCATTGTCGCCCTGAGTGGAGATGTGACGATGCACTGGGAATGGCGACCAGGCGATCGCTTCGGGCGGGTCGCTCCCTGGATCACCAGCTATCACGGCATACCGCTGAGCATCGTCGGTGATCAGGTGGTCGGCGTGGTCACCGACGATCCGATCGAGCGCACCGTCGATGACGATGGCGGGGCCATGCGCGGCACGTTCACGGTAGAACCGGGAAATCACAGCACCATTGCGCTCGTCGCGAGTGACCGCGAGCCGCTGTTCATCCCGGATCTGGCCGCGGTGGACGAACGGCTGAACGCGACCATCCAGTACTGGTGTCGCTGGAGTCACGGTCTGATCCACGCAGGTCCGTGGGCGGGCGTCGTCGACAGGTCTGCTCTGGCCCTCAAGCTTCTCTTGGCCGAGGACACCGGCGCGATCGCCGCCTCCGCTACCACGTCGCTCCCCGAGCGTATCGGCGGCGCCAAAAACTGGGACTATCGCTTCGCCTGGGTCCGCGACACCTCCTTCACGCTCGATGCACTCATCAACCTGGGACTCCACGAGGAGGTGCAGCGGTCGGTCGCCTGGCTGGTCGACGCCATTGGACGAAATGGCCCTGGGCTTCATGTCTTCTACACCTTGGGAGGCGAGGTGAACAGTGACCAAGAGGAGCTCGCAGCGCCGGGCTATGCGCACAGCAGACCGGTACGGGCCGGCAACCGTGCCGCTGAGCAAACCCAGCTCGGGACCTACGGCGACCTTTTCGACACGATCTGGCGCTACTGCGAACAAGGCCACGTGCTCGATGCGCACACCGCTGGTCTTCTCGCCGACCTGGCCGATCAGTGCTGTGACACCTGGCGCAATCCAGATGCGGGACTCTGGGAGCTCACCCAGCTGGAGCACTACACGATCTCGAAGATCGGCTGTTGGGTCGCCCTGGACCGAGCCAGCCGCCTGGCAGACGAGGGTCAGATCACCGACGTGCGCTCAGCCCGTTGGCACGATGAGGCTGAGCGCATTCGGACCTGGATCGACACCAACTGCTGGTCGCAGGTCAAGCACTCGTACACGTTCTTCGCCGGCACGGACGACCTCGACGCCGCGGTGTTGCTGGCGGGCCGGACCGGGTTCGACCGCGGCCATCGGCTGCGGACCAGCATCACGGCGATCCGGGAGGAACTCGGCGCAGGACCACTGGTGTATCGCTATACAGGCGCCAACCTTGAAGAAGGTGCGTTTGTCGCGTGCACCTTCTGGATGGTCGAGGCTCTCGCCCTCACTGGGCAATGCGACGAGGCCACCGAACTGATGCACCAGGCCGCAGAGCTGGTAAACGATGTCGGGCTCCTTGCGGAAGAGATTGATCTTGAGTCCCGGGCCTTCCTAGGAAACTTTCCCCAAGGACTTTCTCATCTGGCCCTCATCAACGCTGCGTTCACCCTTCAGGGCTATGCCCCAAGGGGCGGAGCCGGGGCCCCGTGAAGCCTCCGCGGAGCACCACGCTCACTCCAGGAGGCCGCAGCCCCAAGGCCGAATCCTCGACCCCAGTGCAAACGGCGTTCGTCACTGCCCGAGTCAGCTGGGGTTGCTTCCTTCTCGTCGTGCCCCCCGGGTTGACTGGCGCGCTCAGTCTTTCCTCCGACAGGCGTGCCGTGACGACGATGCGCGTGCTCGGACTCCGACATCTCGTCCAGGCGGCGGTCGTCGGGCGCAGCGGCCGACACGTCCGGGTTGGCGCCTTGGTGGATTTGATCCACGGTGTCTCGATGTTGCTGTTGGCGTGCATCGATACACAGAGAAGGAAAGCGGCGCTTCTCGACGCCGGTGTGGCGTTCGGTTTCGTTGTCGGCGGTCAGACGGCAGCGAGAAAGGACGTCGGCACACTTGCAGACAACCGGAAAGCTCGAGGCGCACCTGGTGAGATGTTGCCGTCAAAAACTCGCAAAATCGTCATGGAACGTGAACGTGAATCTCACGTCTGCCTTATCTTTCAGCGCAAGAATTAGAAGATGGAGCCAATGATCTTTGAGTCGTGCCACGCAACCTGGCTGTTCGATACGGAGGCCATGCGCTTTCGTCGGATCATCAAAGGTGTTGAAGTCGACGGACACCCCGTCGCGACACAGTGGCGCGCGCTTCTATGGCCTTGAGCTCGACGAGCACTCCGAAAGCTTCACAGTTCTGCTCAATCCAGAGCACACGAAGCTGCTCCGCTCTTGGCGTCACACGCATAACTGCACTCAATGTGGAGGCAACGTCACCGCGGAGTTGTCCCTCGACGATCTCCAAGCCGCGCTTGGGTGACCGACGTGGCTCAGGTCAACACCGGCAGCCGTGAGCATCCGGCAGCCGCCGCCGCCTGCCCGCCATCCCAGCTCGGCTACTCGAGCACCCAATCGATGGAGTTGAAGGCCTGGTCGACCGTCCAGCTTCCGCCACCCGGATGCTTCAGGTCGTAGACACCTTGGGCATCGAGAAGGCGGCGGAGCGAGCTCGGCACGGTCGCACCGCGCACCATCCCTGCCGCGACGAACCGCTCATGGAGGGCGGAGTTGAGCAAAATGAACCCGTCGGAGTGGTTGACGTCGTAGGTGTAGGGCTTTCCGGTCTGCCAGTCGATGCCGGGCGGTGAGCCTTCTGGGACCACCTGGTAGTAGATCCCGAAGTAGTGCCACAGCTCGGCGAGCGTCGTCGGTGATGCGGTGAGCAGAGGCCAGGTAACTCCGGTGAGCTTGGCGTAGGCCGCCATGCGCTCGGGCGTGTCGCGACCTGGATCGACCGTCACTTCGACGATGGCTGCCTTCGAGGTCAGGTGTTGCGCAGAGAGCTCGCGCTCGAGAGCGAGCAGCGCCCCGGTCGTCACCGGGCACTCCTCCTGGCACGAGGTGAGGAACGGGACCAAGAAGATCGCTTTGCCGGCGAACTGGTGCAACGTGACGGGTCGGCCCTCCTGATCGGTGAAGGGAGCGTCGAGGAGCGAGGCCGGAACGGCTCGGTCCATCTGGTCGCCAATGGAGGCGGGCGGGGGGCCGGCTGATCCCGCATCGAGCGACGACAGGCCGATGCTCAGAGCAGCTCCTGCAGGCGACAAAGACGCCTGCAGCCAGGAGCGCAAGCTTGCGCCGCAGATCCCATAGCGTGCACAATAGCTGCTATATGCAACAAAGTCCCATCGCCGCTCCGGCCGAGGAGCAGCTGGTCGATGCCGTCCTCAACGCCAGCCGGGTGCTCGTCGCCATCGCCGCCCGGTCGCTCGCTGACGTGGGAGAAGAGGTCACCTTGACCCAGTACCGCTCGCTGGTGGTCCTGGCCTCCCGGGGTCCCCAGGGCGTGGCCGCCCTCGCCGAGGCGGTGTCCGTCACGCCTCCGACCGCGTCGAGGATGTGCGACCGGCTGGTCAAGAAGGGCCTGGTGACCCGCCGGACCGACCGGCGCGACCGGCGCCAAGTCCGTATCGCCCTCTCTCCTGGGGGGCGCCGCCTGGTCGACACCGTGACGGCTCGGCGCCGCCAGGAGATCGAGCGGCTCGTGGGGTCTATTCCCGAGCAGTCGCGTGCCGGCGTCGTGGCCGCGCTTGGGCACTTGAGCCAGACCGCGGGCGAGGTGCCCGAGCAGGACTGGAGCACGGGCTGGGACCTATGAGCGCGCAGCCGAGTGAGGATGCGCTGGGCGGTCCGCCGCATCCCAGCAGCTCGGTGCGCGCCCGCGGCGCTGCTGCAGCGGTGGGTCGCTGGATCCGCTCGGCCTCGTACCTGCAGCGCTGGATCGTGCTCGGCATCGCGATCGGAGCCATCGCCGGGCTCGGGGCCGTCGTCTTCTACGAGGCGCTGCGGGTCTGCACCCACTTCTTCCTGGAGGCCCTGGCCGGCTATACCGTCCCGACGCCCGCCGCAGAGGGGCATGTCGCCGGTTCGGCGCACGCTGCTCGGCCCTGGGCGCTGCCCTTGGTGGCGGGTGGCGGCGCCCTGCTCGGTGCAATTTTCGTCTACCACTTCGCCCCTGAGGCCGAAGGACACGGCACCGACGCCGCCATCTCGGCGGTGCACCACAACCCCAAGGGTGTGCGCTTCCGCGCGGTGATCGTCAAGATCGTCGCCTCCGCCCTGACCATCGGCTCGGGTGGTTCGGGCGGGCGCGAGGGCCCAACCGGACAGATCAGCGCCGGCTTCGGCTCGCTGCTCACGCGGGTGCTCGAGCTCGAGCCTGCCGACGGGCGTATCGCCGTGCGCGACGGGAATCGGCTCGGGCATCGGCGCCATCTTCGGCGCGCCGCTCGGTGGCGCCGTCTTGGCCTCGGAGATCCTCTACCGCGACGACTTCGATCCCGCTGCGCTGTTGCCGTGCTTCATCGCCTCGTCGGTCAGTTACGCCATCTTCGGATCGTTCGAGGGCTTCGGTCCCCTCTTCGGCTACGTCGGGGCCTACCACTTCGACGACCCCGCCCAGCTCGGGTGGTTCGCGCTCATCGGAATCCTCGGCGGCCTGATCGGGCTTCTCTACGCCAAGGGCTTCTACGGCATCGCCCAGGTCTTCTCCGGGATCCCCCGGCTTCCCAAGTGGGTGAAGCCGGCCATTGGCGGCTTGATGGTGGGTGCCATCGGCATCGCCATCCCCGAGGTGCTCGGTACGGGCTATGGGTGGATCCAGAAATCGCTCGGCCCCGAACTCCTCGGCATCCCGCTGTGGATCGTGCTCATCGTCCCGTTCGCCCGGATCATCGCCACCGGGCTCTCCATCGGTTCGGGGGGATCTGGAGGCATCTTCGGTCCGGGCATGGTAATCGGCGCCTTCATGGGCGCGGCCGTCTGGCGGCTCTTCGAGCCCATAGCGCCGTCCATGGGGCACGACCCCGCCCCCTACGTCATCGTCGGCATGATGTGCTGCTTCGGCAGTATCTCGCGAGCGCCCCTGGCGGTCATGATCATGGTGGCCGAGATGACCGGGAGCCTCTCGATCCTCACACCGGCGCTGGTTGGGGTCGGTTTGGCTTGGCTCATCGTGCACCACTTCGACGACACGATCTATCGGAGCCAGATCCGCAGCCGATCGGACACCGAGGCCCAGCGCATCATGGCGGGACTGCCGCTGTTGGCCACCATCCCGACGGCGCGCGCCATGACTCCTCCTCGGCTCGTGCTGCCGACGTCAACGACGGCGCCGGAGGCTCGTGAACTCTGCGATGCCGCTGAGGTGCCGGGCGCGCCCGTCATCGACGCCGCCGGCCGCTTCGAGGGGACCATCTCGCTGGCTGAGCTCACGGAGCCGTCCGAGCCCACGACAACAGTCGGCAGCCTCGCCGACGCTGGCGCCCCGGCCATCTCGATGAACAGCCAGCTCGACACGGCCCTCGAGTCCATTGCGTCGGCGCATCTGTCGTGGGTGCCCGTGCTCGACGACGATCGCCACGTCGTGGCTACCTTGTCCGTCTCGGACTTGGTCCAGGCCTATCGGCGAGAGCTTTTGGCCTCGGCCGAGCGAGTGAGTGCGCTCGGTGCATCAGCCGGCGCTTACGAGGTATCCGTGACCAAGGACTCCACTTTGGCTGGGCAGCAACTGCGCTCGGCTGGGTTCCCCGAAGGCACCCTCGTGACATCGATCGCTCGTAACGGACACGTCCTGGCTCCGACCGGCGACGTCGTCCTCGAGCCCGGAGACCAGCTGTGGGTGCTCGGGCAAGATCCAACAGACATCGCACCCGCTGTCGCATAGGGGATCGCCGATGCCGTTGATCGACTTCTCCCACAAACCGACCGGGTGGCTGAGGCGGATGCTCAAGGCGCCCACCTACCTCTACCGAGCACACCTCGGCATCGTCTTCGGGTATCGCTTTGTGATGATCGAGCATCGCGGACGCAAGAGCGGCGCGCGCCATTTCACCGTTGTCGAGGTGGCTGGGCATTTGCCTAGAGAATGGGTCTGCACCTCAGGCACCGGGCCCGACGCGGACTGGTATCGCAATCTCCAAGCCGGCGGCCTCGAAGCCTTGTGGGTCGGTTCGCGACGGCACCGGGCATCCGTCCGCTTCCTCGAGGCCACCGAGGCTGCGAAGGTGATGGGTGCCTACGAGCGAGCCCATCCCAAGACGGCCGCCAAGCTCTACTCGATGATGGGAGTTTCCTACGACGGGACGGACGAAGGCCGCGTCGTGATGATGGCCAAAATTCCGATGGTCGCGTTCAGCCCGGCGACCTGAATGGCCACCACCTTCAACCCTGGGGGCCGTGTCGTCTCCATCGCTCCGGCGGTTCTGGTCACCAGCGTTGTGTTTCGGGCGCTGGTGCCGCGCCGAGCACACCAACCGCAGAGAGTCCGGACGCTGCGTTCCTCAGCGCAGCCACCACCCACGAGGTCGCGCCGAGCACCGCTGACCGACGAGCCGGTGGGCCCGACGAGGCGAACCTCGCCTTGGTGGGCCGTCGGGATGCCTGGAACGGCAAGTTGGTCGTCTACTGCCCGCCACCGGTGACCCGCCATCGTGCTATCAGATGTTCTTGAACGAGGCGGCTGCGACTGGCTTTCACGTCATCTGGCTGACCCACGACAACACGACCGCTATCGGTCTCAGCTGCCTGAACAATCTCGCTTGCTTTGGGACAACGAGCCAGAACGTCTTCAACGGGTCCCGCCCAAGTCGCTTCAGCGCGGTGAGTCCCCGAGACGGCGTCGAGCACGGCCTGGTCGTACTGCTCTCGTACCTCAAAGGCACGTATCCGAACGAAGGGCGGGGGAGGTCCTCGCCGATGGGCGTCCCGACTATCGGGCCATCGTGATGTCAGGTCACTCGCAAGGCGGAGGCGTGGCGGCCTTCATCGGAACCGTGCGCAGACTCCCTGGCGTGGTCACTCTCTCGTCGTCGCCCGACACGAACCCGGTGAACAAAGCGGCGACCTGGCTGAGCACTGTGGCGACTGGCAAGACACCAATCATGCGCTACTACGCCTTCATCCACGCGGGCGACCCGTACTCGGCTCGGATCCTGGCCGACTGGAGCGCGATGGGGCTCGACGCTCTCGGTCCGATCACCTCCGTAGATGGATCTACTACTCCCTACAACAACGCCCTTGAGCTCATCTCGTCGGTCGGCCTTTCTAGGAGTCGGCATCGCTGCCGACCACAACGGCACAGCCGACGATACGGCCCAGCCCCTCCGTGCTGACGGCGCATCGGAGTACACCGCGGTGCGGCGGTACGTCCTTCAGGCAGCCGCCGGTCTCAAGCTGAGTGCACCAGCGCCCGCGTGCGCATCATGAAGTCAGCGTCTCCGATCTAGTGCGATCCGGTGACCCTCCCCGTAACTGACGACGGATGAGGGCACCACGTGGAGCTGGCTTCAAGGTGTGGCCTGACGCCCTTCCTCACTCGACGAGCAACGTGAACGACTGGGTCGCGTTCGGCCGAGTCCCATTGCTCGCCGTGAAGGTCAGCCGGTAGAGGCCCGACTTCTTTGGGGTACCGCTCAGCACACCGCTAATGCGATTGAAGCTGACTCCAGAAGGCGGTGATCCCGAGACTTTGAGCGAGGGCTGAGGCGAGCCCGACGCGGTAACCGTGAACGAACCGAAGACGCCGCGGTGGAAGGTGGTTCCACCGTCGCTGGTGAAGGCTGGCGCCTGGTTGCGAGGCGCCGTGGTTGTGGTCGTGGTCGGAGCGCTTGTCGTAGATGTCGTCGTTGGTGGCTCGGTGGTGGTAGTAGTCGTTGGGGGTTCGGTGGTGCTTGTTGTAGTCGGAGGAGTGGTAGTCGTGGTTGTGGTCGGGGCTGCGGTCGTTGTCGTCGTGGCCGCGCCTCCACCCGAAACGGCGCTGCAGTCCTTCGCGGTGTGCATGGCTCCAGCAGGGACCTGGCCAGCCGCGTCGAGCACCTGGACGATGCCGCTTCCATCGTCGGCGACCCAGATCGTGTAGCTGCCGGGGTTCTCCGGCGCCTCTTTGAGCCAAGGGCCGTCGTTGCTGGTTCCGCCCACGTTTGGCGACGTCGCACCGGAGACCAAGAGCTCGCCGCCGGCGCGGGCGGCGTTGACTCCGCTCGGTGCTGCTCCGGGAGTGAACCCGGGCGCAGTGCCCAGATCCGAGTCTGTGACCGTGACCGATCCGGTGCCGCCGGGGTAGCCGCCCATTTGTGCCTCGTAGGCGGTCACCGCCTCGGTCGTCGTTGCGAAGTCCGACTGGCAGGCCGCTACCGTCGCAGAGCTCCCCACCCCCTGGAGGCTGAAGACGACGATCCCCGCCAGAATGCCGAGGACCGCCATCACGATCAGCAGTTCGAGAAGGGTGAACCCGCCATCGGCGCGAGCCATACGCAGCCCTATGCGCAACTCGGTGCTGGTTGCGATTCGATCCCGCCACCACGCCATCGCGTCCCCAATCCGTTCATTCGCCCGAACACAGCGGCCGGGCCCCTTCTCAGTGACAACAGGTGTTGTCATGGTTGTCGGCCCGGTCCACGACGAGGTTGAGCTCAGATTCCTCTCAGGGGACGCCGTAGGCTGCGGTCGCGATGGGCACCGAGCGCCGGGCGTTGCAGTCCGCATTGGCTGATCTCGAGAAGGCGATGGAGCGCACGCAACGGGTATTGGCCGAAGCCGGCTCGACCTACGGGACGCTACGAACTCGAGTTGCCAAGAAGGTGCCCGTCGCCGACGCATTCTCTGACATGGCGATGCCCTGGTCCGACGTCGCTCGCCAACTTGACGAACTCGAGCGAGCTCGTCATCGGGTGCGCCAAGCGGTATTCGCCCTCGGACTCTCAGAAGGGATGACGATCGGCGACCTGGGCCGTCTCTACGGCTTCTCTCGTCAGCTCGCTGCCCGGATTGCACGCGAGGTCCGCGAAGAAGACCAGTCCTGACAGCAACGGTGAGTCGCTGCCGCCGGAGTCAGAGCGGGACCAAGCGGTGGAGAGATTTCGCTCCGATTCTTATGGCCGTCTTAGTGACGCGGGTAACTCCATGACGACAGATGAACTGCGCTGCCTCCGGGCTCAGCAGCTTGAGTCTGATCACGACATGTCGAGCCGAGTTGCTCGTAGAGAGCAGGACGGGAGGGAACGCCATGAAGGTGGCACACGCCAACGATCAGCAGACGACACTCGTAGGTCTTGGAGATACCCAGCAGATACGCGAGATCGCGCCGCGCTCCGACGATCCCGATGCGCCGGCCACGCAGTCAAAGCTGGACTGGCTCATCCTCGGCGGGATAGCGATCGCGGTTGCGCTGGCTGCGGGCGCCCTCGGCATGGGGATTCTTTCGTACGTGTCGTCGCCCGACGCCGTCGCGGGCCCCCAGGGACCGACAGGCCTCCAAGGCGCCGCGGGACAACAAGGAGTCCAAGGTGTGCCTGGTCCGCAGGGGCCGGCCGGGGCAACGGGGCCGGCCGGAGCGAAGGGGGCAACTGGTCTGACGGGCATGCAAGGTCCCGGGCGCCCGACCGGTGCTCAAGGCCCGGCCGGTGCAACAGGAGCGACCGGAGCGAGCGCCACGGTCGCCGCGAGCTCAACGACTTCCGGAACTCCGGTGCTTTCGGCGATCGACGCGCCTGTCGGCACGAGCGTTACTGCCACGGCGACATGCCCTCAGGGCCAGTTTGCACTCGGAGGTGGTGCGCAGGTCTCGGCGCCGGGCCTCTCGAGCAAGAGCGTCACGCTGCGGTCCTCCTACCCGACGAGCACCAATGGATGGCGGGCCGTGGGGTCGGTGATCGCTCCGCTCGGAACGGCGGAACAGATGACGGTGCACCCCTACGTCCTCTGCGGAAAGGCATCCCACACCTGAGGAAGGGGAGGTGCAATACGTCGGCGTCGCTCCAGAGCTGGCCCGTGGGCGGCGCTGGAGTGGGCGCATATGTGGCATCTGTGTCTGTCGGTTCCATGCGCCCGACCGTTCCGAGGAACAGATTTCGTGCAGTAGGGCATCGAACTATCCAATAGCTGCACCATCTTCGAAGGGACGTCGGAGATCCAGCGGTTGGTGATCAGCCGGGCCATCTCGGGGATCCACATCAACTGATCGACACTACGGGGAAGAGGGAGGATCTATCCGACCTGGCCGGTCGGGCTCCGCGCAGGTTTCATCTGCCTTCCTCCGCTGCATAGGAGTGAATTGGAGTCACAGCTCGGCTCGAGTTAGACGCTCGACGAGCGACGAAGGTAGGCGCGCAAGCGCACTTCTTCTCCGGCGTCCAACGCGACGAGCAGCTCGCCCAGCGCCGTGAACGCCGCGTTGCCGAGTTCGGCCCGCAATTCGTCCTCGATCGCACGGGCCGCCGCGCCTTGGTGCGCCAGGTAATCGACCCCCAGAGGCGTCAGCACGACCGACTTCTCCCGCTTGCTCGTGGTCGAATCGGCGACCGCGAGGTAGCCACGATCTCGGAGTTCTGCCACGACCTTGCTGGCGCCCTGCCTGGTGATGCCGAGCTCTCGTCCGATGGCGGAGATGGTCGATCCAGCTTCGTCTGCGCACACTCGCAACACCCGGCCGTCGGGGAACCTGCGTTGCCCGAATCCCGCTTCTGCCATGGCTCGGTCCAACCGAAGTTGGTAGCCGAGCCAGGCCCGCCGCAGCGCCGCTCCGAGTCCCACTGAGGTCGGCCGCACGCTCCATGTGTCGGCGTCGGGGGCCACGAGGACAGATGTTAGCAAACTGTGAACTTAGTTGACAGTCCTCGTCCGGCGCCCGATACTTCGAACATGCGCCGCGCGTGCACCACGATGAGCCGGGTGGCACGGCGGGCCGACCCGGACGGTCTGGGGAAGCCGCACGTGATGACTCTGCACCGCCGCATGCGTTCGGTTGCCTTCGCCCTGGGAGCGGCGATCGCGGTGGCGCTGACCGGAAGCGTGCCGCCTGCGGGCGCTGCGCCGGCCACAGGGTCAGGGGCCACGGCTGCCGGCGGTCACGTTGCGTCGTACGCCGTGGCGGCGCAGCGCCAACCGCTGACCACGGACGCCACGTCGCCTGTCGCACACGACACCGAGACCGAGGCGCTCGTGGCGCAGTCTGGCCGCATCTTCGCGGCAACCGGCCAATGGGAGTATCCCGGCTCTTCGGCGTTCGGACAGGTCCTGGTCAAGAAATCGAGGACCGCTCCGTGGACGGTCTTCGAGCAGACGCGTTCGCTTCGAGTCCAGGCGTTGGACTCCTTCCCCATCCCGAGCGATCAGGGTCTCGGGCCGGGCCATTTCCTCCTCGTCACCCAAGCCATCGTCGCCGGGAGATCGAGGATCCAGTGGTTGCTCGACGGCGCCAACGCCTTCTCGCTTCGCAATTCGTACGTTCTCCCCGCAGGCGCCGACGTCCGCGCCTTCGGGGCGCACGAGACGGGCGGGGTCTGGTCTGTCTATGCCGGAGTTCGCCCGACGGGGGTCATTCAGGGGGTGTGGTCACCAGGCCGCCACACCTTGGTATTCAATCCCAACCCCGAACTTACGGTGGCTCCGCCAGGATCACCGGGCGCGGTGACACAGAAGGTGACGGGCTTCGCCGATTGTGGCGGCGCCATGTACACCACCATCAACACGACGCTCTATCGGCGAAACGACGGCGCCCTGCCCTCCGGTGTCCCTCGCTGGGTCGCCGTCTACCGCGCGCCACCGGTAGGACCCCACAACAGCGGGCTCCGGGGCGTCACGTGCCTCAGCCATGACGGGTCACCGTCGCTTCTCATCTCGACGGAAGGCAACGGCAACGTGTACCGGTTCGACGATCTGCCACGAGGCCAGCTCGATACCACGGCGAGCCCGAATCCGGGTTCGGTCTCCGACGGGCTGGTGCAGACACTCGAGTTCCGACCAGCCCCCGCGATCCGTCAGATGCTGGCGGCCCAGGGAACGATGATCCCGGTAACAGGACGAGGCTCGATCGTCTACGTGATCGCCGCCTATAACAACGGCGACTTCCAGACGTTGAAGATCGGAGGCGTCGAGCGGCAGGTGTTCGGGTTTGAATGGGGCTACCAGGGCATCTGCCCGCCGACGCGGAAGTGTGGGCCCATCGCCTCAGGCGTGGTGCACTTCAACGCAAGCGCCTGCTTCGCCATCCGGACAGATCAGGGTCAATCGCCGACCTATACCCTTCGGTGTCTGAGCGGGCCTACGGTGAACCCGTCGGCGCGAGTCTCGAGTCCCATCCGCAGTGGACAGGCCTTCGTCTCCATCAGGAGCATCGTGTCGTCACCCTTCGCCGGGAGCCAGATCTACTACGGGGGCTACGACTGCAACTTCTACCCCGCAGACGGCACGGCATGGGTCGCAACGTCCTTGCTCAGCTCCCTCCGCCAGTCCCTTTCACCGAAAGGAAGAGAATCATGAGGCGATACACGAGTGCACCGCAACGTGGCGCCGTCGCCATGGCCGCCGCCGGCGTCGCCGTCCTGACGCTGGCGCTCAGCGCCTGCGGCAGCTCACCCTCGCAGCCGGCCGCCTCTTCCGAACGGGTCAGCGGCGGGCCGACTGGTCACTACGTGGTGGCGGCGGGTATCCACAAGATCAAGCACATCATCGTCATCGAGCAAGAGAACCGGTCGTTCGACAGTTACTTCGGCACCTATCCGGGCGCCGACGGCATTCCGATGAGCAATGGCGTGCCGACGGTGTGCGTGCCGATCCCGACAGGCGGGTGCCAAGCGCCCTACCACGACACGGCTGACGTGAATGGCGGCGGCCCGCACGGTGTGCACAACGCGAGGCTCGACGTCAACGGGGGGAAGATGGACGGTTTCATCAGCTCGGCCACCAGCGGCAAGAAAGGGTGCGGGGCCAACGTCAACACCGTCGACAACCCCGCGTGCTCGAACTCGGCCACGCCAGACGTCATGGGCTACCACACGGCGGCGGAGATCCCGAACTACTGGACCTACGCCAAAGACTTCACGCTCGACGACCACATGTTCGAGCCGGTCGCGTCGTGGTCGTTGCCCGATCATCTCTACTTGGTGTCGGGATGGTCGGCTATCTGCTCGAGCCCGGCACCGTCGAGCTGCAAGAACGAGATCCGCGGCCCCTACACCCCCGTACAGATGCAGAAATACGTGGACCAGGCCATCAACACCGGTACGGCCGATGTCACCAACGCCTGGACCGACATCACCTGGCTCCTCTACAACAAGCACGTCTCGTGGGCCTACTACGTCCAGACCGGCGACCAGCCCGATTGTGAGAACGACTCCGCCGTGGCGTGCCCGCCCGTCGCGCAGAGCTACCTCACTCCGGGCATCTGGAATCCGCTCCCCATCTTCGAGGACGTGCAAAAGGATCACCAGATCCGCAACATCCAGCCGCTGAACAACTACTTCTCCGAGGCCAAGAAAGGGACCCTGCCCTCGGTCATGTGGGTCACGCCATCCCAGGCCGACAGCGAGCACCCGCCGGCCAGCGTGCACCAGGGCCAGGCCTATGTGACCTCTGTCATCAACGCAGCCATGAAGAGCCCCGATTGGGATTCAACCGCCATCTTCTTGCAGTGGGACGACTGGGGTGGTTTCTATGACAACGTCGTTCCACCCCCCGTCGATCAGAACGGCTACGGGCTGCGGGTCCCTGCCATGGTGATCTCGCCCTACGCCAAAACCGGGCATATCGATCACCAGACACTCTCGAGCGATGCCTACCTCAAATTCATCGAGGACGATTTCTTGGGTGGTTCCAGGCTCAATCCCAAGACCGACAAGCGGCCCGATCCCCGGCCCGATGTCCGCGAGGATGAGAAAATTCTCGGCAACATGGTCAACGATTTCGACTTCGACCAGACACCGCGGGCTCCGGTTCTCCTCCCGACCAATCCGCCTACGGACTCGACGAGTATTCCGGCCTACTTCAACGGTCTCGGGCCGTGCGTCGGATGCACGGCAACGCCACCGAGCACGTAGCGCGATCCAGGCGCGCTGCAAGAGGCGCGGTCGTTGAACCGGAGCGCCGCCCGCCCTTGGGCCGTTTTCCGACTTCGACGGCTACTCTCATCAGGGCTGGCCGCCGACCAACGGTCCCTTCCATACGGGCGGTCCAGGCCGGCGAGAGAGCGTGAAGACCACCTTCGAGGACGTTCGATGGGAAAGGAAGCAGGCTCATGCCCGACGATTCAGTAGACGCCCCCGACTCCTCCATTGACAACCGTCGCCTCCTGCTGGTCGGAGCCGGGCCGGGCCTCGGAATGGCCGTGGCCCGGCGCTTCGCCGAGGGCGGCTATCGGGTGACCCTGGTGGCTCGCAGCACGGATGGACTCGCCCAACTCAGCGACGGCCTGGCGGACACCGGAGCCCAGATCGACACGATCGTGGCGGACGCCAGCGACCCCGAAGCTCTGGGAGCACGTATGGCTGAGCTCTACAGCGAGCACGACGCGCCCGGACTCATCATCTACAACGCTGTCATGGGAGCTCCCGATACGCTCCTGAAGTCGAGCGTCGAGCACCTGCAGACGGCCTATGCGGTCGACGTCATCAGCGCCATCGTCGTGACGCAGGTCGCCGCCCCCGCGATGCGGGCCGCCGGCGCGGGGACCATCATCGTGACGGGTGGCGGTTTCGCCGACTATCCGATCCCGGCCCTCGCAACCGTTTCTCTCGGCAAGGCAGCGCTCCGATCTGCGGCCACGATGCTCGGAGCCGACTTGGAGCCTGATGGGATCCGTGTGGCGACGTTGACGATCGCCGGGCAGATCGTCGCGGGCACCGCCTTCGATCCGGAGAAGATCGCGAGCCGCTATTGGGAGATCGTCAATTCCGGCGGACCCTGGCAGGCGGAATTTCGCTTCACCGGCGAGTAGGCCGAGAAGGGCCTCCTGAAGTTGGTGACGTGTGAAGGTCAGGGATTGATGGTGGCGGTCACGCCCTGCACGTCGATGTTGGCGGATGCAGACGCCGTCTGACCGTTCTCCGAGTCCGCTGACGCCAGAAGATCGATTCCGAGCCTCACCACCCCGGGCGCGAGTTCCGATCCGTCGGGGCACGAGAAGAGGACGCCGGCGGTCCCCGAACCCGCTCCCATGGGTGCCTCGAGATCGTATTGGCCGGGCGGGTTCGACCAGATCCCATACGAGCCGTCCACGCACATGATCAGTCCGGGCGCTTGACCGAACGACACAAGGGCAAAGGCGGAGTCGCCGCTTGACGGCGAGTCGCCCGAGGTGGTGTAGGGCGAGTTGGTATAGGGAACCGATACTTCGACAGACGAGGCTGGCGAGTTGAGCGTGATTGAGGCGGCGAGCGTCGTGTCCACTTGAGCGGACTGTTCGACGAAGTCGTTGCCGAGCGCCTGAACCGCAATGGTGGCCGAACCGTTGGGTGAAGCGACCGAGCTGACTGACGCGCTGCCGAGGACGGGGGACAGTGCCGCGGGCAACGGAGTGCAGCTCGTGACGGTCGGCACGGAACCCGACCCAGGCGGCAACCCTTCGAGCGCGGCAATCTCCGCTGCGACCTGAGCGAGCAGGCTCCCTTCGAAGAGAGTTGGCAGGTAATTCGGGCCGTCGCACTGCGACGACGTGACCGTGAACGTCGTGATCGGCACGACGGTGGGGGTGCCGGCCGCTGATGCGGAAGAGGGTACGAGCGTCAGCGACAGGGCCAGCCCGCCGAGTGCGACAACGATGCTCGTCCGGAGGGACCGGGAGCCTGAGTTCACGAGATGACCTCGTTCCAGTCGTCCGCAGAGTTCGCTGCGGCCTCCGTCCCCACGGCCTCGTACCGATCGTAGCGAGCTGTTCGTTCGCGTTGCGGCCCAGTCCCGGCGAAGCTCCGATTGGATCGGGTCGGCTGATGACAAAGTACCTGGTGAAACACCGAGAGCCCGTGGCTCTCCTTGAATCCCGGGTGGAGCAGCGCGTCTATGAGCGTGACGGGTTCGTGGTCACGCTGTGGCGCTACCACGAACCAGTGACGCCCCGAGAGGTCTCACCAGCTCATTACGCCAGTGCGCTCGAGAGACTGCATACGGGCATGCGGACACTCAGTGTCACGACCCCGCACTTCACAGACCGGGTGGCGCCGGCGGCCTCCACAAGGGCGTCGCCGAGCTGGGCGTGGTCGATGGAGGACGCGTCCTCGCCACACTGTGGGCAGCGTTGCGTCTGGGCTCGGGCCCACTGCCAGCCTTCACCGCGCTCGCCGCGGTAATCGTCGAGAGTCTTGCGATCCGGAGTCCCGGTCGAGCGGTCGTTGGGCGTCGGGCTCGCCGCTCCAAGTATTCCCATCGAGCGGCCCCAGCGCTATCCCCGCCGCCCAGGAGCCGTGCGCTCTACGCTGACGCCCCGATGGGCATGCCGCGGGACGTCGGGATCGTCGACACCATGATCGGGTTCCCTCATCGCGACATGAAGGAGGCCTACCGCTTCATCACGCGGCAGACGAAGGACACCGAGTCGAAGGAGCAGTTCGGTTTCCCGGTCGAGTACATCTTCAAGGACGTGCCCGGCCGGCATCTCGAAGGTGCTGCCGACCCGATCGGGACCACCCTGCGCGAGATGGACCTCTGGGGTGTCGAGAAGGGCCTGATCACCATCGGCGACTCCGAAGGGCTTGGGGTGAAGTCGCTGACCGCCCACCCGGACCGCTTCATCCCCTCGACCTCGGCGGACCCGAACGACGGCATGGCCGGCATCGCCAGATTGGTCTCCGAATACGAGACCTACGGGATCCGCGCCGTGAGCGTCTTCCCGGCCGGGACGTTCCCGCAGGTGCCCATCAATGACAAGAAGATGTATCCGATCTATGCCAAGTGCGTCGAGCTCGGCGTGCCGGTGTTCTGTTGTGCCGGCATCCCGGGGCCGAGGCTCAAGGCGGGCTGCCAGCACGTGGAACTGATCGACGAGGTCATGTTCGACTTCCCCGACCTTGTCTTTGTCACCCGACATGGCTGCGAGCCGTGGACGGATCTTGCCGTGAAGCTCATGCTCAAGTGGCCGGGACTGCACTATTCGACCAGCGCGTTCGCGCCGAAGTATTACCCGCGGGATGTCGTCGCGTACGCCAACAGCCGTGGTGCGGACAAGATCATCTACGCCGGGTACTTCCCGATGGGCCTCTCTCTCGAGCGGATCATGGGCGAAATGCCCGACGTCGGATTCTCCGACGAGGTCTGGCCCAAATTCTTGCGGACGAACGCGCTCCGGGTCCTCGGGCTCGACTGACAAAGACTGAATCGCACGCCGCGCCATCCGCCCGATCGGCGCGCCGGCGGTAGCGTCGCCGGGTGCCCCCGGTCCCGTTGCGGCGCAACCGCAACTTCGTGCTCCTCCAAGCTGGTCAGCTGCTCTCCAACGCGGGCACCCAGGTCACGTCGATCGCCTACCCGCTCCTGGTGCTGGCCCTGACCCACTCCGCGGTGAAGGCGGGCATCGTGTCCTTCGCGCGTGCAGCCCCCATGGCCGCCCTCGCCATCCCGGCCGGCGTGGCGGCGGACCACTGGAGCCGACGTGCGCTGATGATCGCAGCCGACGCGTTACGCGCCGGCGCACTCGCCTTCCTGGCACTCGGTCTGGTCGTCTGGCGCGTTCCCTACTGGGTCATCCCGTGCGTCGCCTTCATCGAAGGCACCGGCGCAGCCGTCTTCGCAGCGGCGCAGCCCGGTGCGCTCCGAGCGGTCGTCCCGAAGGAGCAGCTCCTCGAGGCGGCCGGGGCGCAGACGGGCAGGCGGGCCGCGGTCCTCATCGTGGGGCCTCCGGCCGGCGGCGCGCTCTTCGAGATCGGACGCGCCGTACCGTTCTTCGTCGATGCCGTCTCATACCTGTGTTCCACGGTGTCGCTCCTTGTGATGCGCGTGCGCTTCGAGGAGGATCGCCAGCGCGAGACGACACCGATCCGCGCCCGCATGAGAGAGGGCATCTCCTTCACCTGGCGCCAGCCTTTCCTCCGCGTGACGGCGATCCTCTACGGGCTGCTCAACTTCACCGCACCGGCTCTGCTGTTCTGCATCGTCGTCATCGGCGAGGACCAGGGTCTCTCCGGTGGCGCCATCGGGCTGCTGACCGCGGTCTTCGCCGTCAGCGTCCTCCTCGGATCGTTCCTCTCGCCGTTCTTGCGGCGAAAGCTGAGCGTCCACGCCGTCCTGCTCCTCGAAGTGTGGGCCTGGCTGGGGTGTGCCCTCTTCCTCGTCTGGCCGAGCGCCCTCGCCCTCGCCCTCGGCCTGGTTCCGGTCGGGCTGGCCATCCCGTCGACCGACTCGGTGGTCAACGGCTACCGCATCGCCATGACCCCGGACCGGCTGCTCGGACGGGCCGAATCGGTCCGGAGCGCCATCGCCCTGTCGATCGGCTCGCTCGCGCCCCTGGTGGCCGGGCTGCTCCTCCAGCACACGACGGCGCGCTGGACGGTCGGTTTCTTCGCCGCGTGGGCGCTCGGACTGGCCCTCTGGGGCACCCTGAGCACGGCGTTGCGCGTCGCCCCGAGCGCGGACGCGGAACCTCGCCAGGGCTAGGACGTGCCGCCCGGCAATAGTGTCGGACCCCCATGGGAGACCCCACCCTGCTCCGGCACGCCGCCGATGTCACCGCGGACTGGCTCACTGAGGCCCTCGCCGGCGCCGGCGCACTGGCGCAGGGTGCCCGGGTCGTCTCGTTCGAAACCGCGCCCATCGGGACCGGGCAGATGGCCGACACGACCCGCTTCTCACTCTCATATGACCTGGCCGGCGCGGGCCCTGCCAGCGTCGTGGGCAAGTTCGCCTCCGCCGACGACCAGAGTCGCGCCACCGGCCTTGCGCTCCGCGCCTACGAGATCGAGGTCCGCTTCTATCGCGAGGTCGCCTCCCGGCTGAGCGCGCGTGTCCCTACGTCCTACGTGGCGCTGGTAGAGCCCGAGACGGGGTGGTTCACGCTTCTGCTCGAAGACATCGTGGGTGGCCGACAGGGCGACCAGATCGACGCGTGCAGCGCCGACGTCGCTGCCGCGGTCCTCGAGGAGATGGCGGGTCTGCACGCACCGTGCTGGGAGGCGAACGACTTGGCCGGACTCGAGTGGCTCAACCGCGCCACGCCCGAGTACGACGCCCTGTTGGGCGCGCTGGTGACCTCGCTCCTGCCGGGGTTCCTCGAGCGCTACGCGGACTCGCTGGCCCCGGCCCATCGCGACGTCTGCGTCAGTTTCGTCGAGAAGCTCCCGGCCTGGCTCGGGCTGCGCTCGGGACCGCGCACCGCGAGCCACGGCGACTTCCGGCTCGACAACCTCTTGTTCCAGCCGGACGAACCCCGCCCGGTCGTCGTCGACTGGCAGACGTTGGCCTGGGGCAGCGCGTCCGCCGACGTCGCCTACTTCGTCGGCGGCTGCCTCGACACCGAAGAGCGCCGCCTGCACGAACAGGATCTGGTGGCGCACTACCACGCTGCGCTGTGCCGGCGCGGCGTCGAGGGTTACACGTTGGAACGCCTGCGCGCCGACACCCGGCGTGACACGTTCGGTGGTCTCGTGATGGCCATCGTGGCCTCCATGGTCGTGCAGCGAACGGAGCGCGGCGATCTCATGTTTCTCACCAGCACCACCCGGCATGCGCAGCACGTGCTCGACGCCGACGCGCTGGCGCTGCTCGACGTTGCCCCATGACCAACCTGTTGGTCCTCTGCACGGGGAATGCCGCTCGTTCGGTCATGGCCGGGTTCATGTTGGCGGAGCTCAGCGGGGACCGTACGGACGATCCGTTGCACATCGTCACGGCCGGCACGCACACCATCGACGGCCAGCCCATGGGCATGCGCACGCGCACCTCGCTCATGCGACTGCCTGAACTGGCCGACACCGACTTCCGCCGTCACCGCAGCCGCCAGGTCCACGGGATCGACCTGGTGCACGCCGACCTCGTCGTGGTCATGGAGGCCGACCACGTGCGCTTCGTCCGGCGCCAGTTCCCCGACGCGGCGGCCAAGACCGCCACCCTTCGCCGCGTGTGCCGTGAGCTGGCGCCAGCCCCACCCGCATTGGCGGAGCGGGTCGCGGCACTCAGGCTGGCGGACGTCGAGGTCGCGGACGACGAGGACGTGCTCGATCCGGCCGGGAAGGAAGCAGGGGCCTACGCCGCGTGCGCCGACGAGATCTGGGAGCTCTGTCAGCGTCTGGTCACGCTGGTGTGAGCGCGCGTGCGCCCGCTCGTCCCTAGTCCGCGTGGACCGAGCGCAGACCGGCCCAGGCCAGGTCCGCCACGCGCTGGGCCAGCCTCTGCGCCTCTTCGTCGACGGCGGCGCCGGGCTCCGGCGGCTGTTGGGTGAGTCGCTGCTCCATGAAGCGCCGGCTCGCCCCCTCGGCCATCCCGACGATCCCGTAGGCCAGAAGCCGGCGGTGGTCCGGCTCGAGGCCGGCGTTGATGAGGGGGTCGATCGCCTCGGCGATGGCGTCCTCGACGGCGCGTAGTGCCCGGCCCAGCTCCTCGTCGTCGGCGTGGTCCCGCCCGTACAAGAGTCGGAACTCGGCCTCGTGGCTGACGACCAGCTGGAAGTAGGCGGCGAAACCGAGCTCGACCTGCTGGCGGGGGCCGTCGGCCGCTGCCACGGCCCGCCCGATGGCGGTGAGCAGGTCCTGGGCGATGGAGTCGACCAGCTCGAGGTACAGAGCACGTTTCGACGAGAAGTGTTGGTAGAGCAGCGGTTTCGTTACTCCGGCCGCCTCGGCGATGTCGTCCATCGTCGTGGCCCGGTATCCCCGCTTCGCGAACAGCTCGAGCGCGACGGCAACGAGTTGGTGTCGCCGCTGCTGCGCCGTGAGCCGCCGTGAGGCCGTCTGGATCGCCCCTGCCATCGGCTCAGGTTACCGAAGGGTCACACGGATGGCGGCAGCCCGGGGACCTGAGCCAGGATCCGGGACAGCCGAGCCGGCAGGTCGGCCAGATTGAAGTGGGTGGCGGCCACATGGTGGTTGTGCTCGAGCAGGCCCGGGTCGGGCTGGTCCAGCCAGGCCGCGAGGGGAGCGGGGTCGTCGGCGTCGAACCAGCGGAAGCCGAAAGCCGCCAGCTCGGCCGCCACCGGGTACGCGCCGATCGAGAGCGGACGCCGATGTGTCGCCGACTCGACCGAGGGGTTGCCGAAGCCCTCCCACGAGGAGGGCAGCACGACGGCGTCGCAGGCGGCGTAGGCGTCCGCGATCGTGCACGCCTCCGGCGGGCCGAGGAGTACCGGGCAACCAGCGCGGGCGACGAGGCTTTCGAGCTCGGGTCCGTACCCGTCCTCGGCCGGGCCGAGCAGCCAGTAGGTCCCCGCGACGGCCTCGCTCAGCGCAAGGGCCCCGCCGATGTTCTTCCGCTCCAGGGCGCGCGTCGGCTGCAGCAGCAGACGCGTCGTCACCTCCACACCCAGGGCGTCACGCGTCGCGGTGCGTGCTCCCGGCGCCGGGTCCGGATCGAACGCGTTGTGCACGGTGGTCGCGCCGATGCCTCGGGCCGCCAGCTCGCCGCGGCTGATGTCGTTGATGGTCACGTGCGCCCACGCCGCGTCGTCGGGCGGCGCGGGGTGGTGCGCGAAACGTGCCCGCTGCCAGGGGAGGTCGTGGTGGTGCAGTAGGGCGGGTCGCCCTCGGCACGCCGCGGCCACCATGTCGGCTGCGCCCGGGTTGAGGGGGAGCGAGCACAGGTTCTCAATGACGACCAGGTCGGCGGCGCCCAACGCGGCTCGTATCTCGTTGAGGGTGGGCGGCTCCGGCGCGTGCATGGCCAACCCGGGTAGGAGATGGTCGGCCGGTCCCTCGCCGGCGAGGGTGCGCACGTCCCAGCCGAGGACGCCCAGCGCAGATGCCCATTTCGCGGCCTCGACCGCCACGCCGTCTCCGCCACCGAGACGGAAGGAGACCATGGACGCCGTCGGCACGAGCGCACTGTACGTGTCCGGACTGCCCGAATCGCCCTGTGGACTAGCGTTGCCCCGATGGCGAAGCGGGCATTGATCACGGGCGTCACCGGCCAGGACGGCTCGTACCTGGCCGAATTCTTGCTCTCGGAGGGCTACACGGTCATCGGCATGGTGCGCCGTTCGAGCACGCTGAACTTCGAGCGCATCGCGCACATCCAGGACCAGCTCGAGCTGGTCGCGGGCGACCTGCTCGACGAGGTCTCCCTCATCAACATCTTGCGCGACCACCGGCCGAACGAGGTCTACAACCTGGCGGCCCAGTCCTTCGTCCAGACGAGCTTCTCCCAGCCGGTTCTCACCGGCGAGACCACGGCCCTCGGCGTCACCCGTCTGCTCGACGCAATCCGGCTGGTCGACTCCGACATCCGCTTCTACCAGGCCAGCTCCTCGGAGATGTTCGGCAAGGTGGTCGAGACTCCCCAGCGAGAGTCCACACCCTTCCATCCGCGGAGCCCCTATGGAGTCGCCAAGGTCTACGGGCACTGGATCACCGTCAACTACCGGGAGAGTTACAACCTGCACGCCTCCTCGGGCATCTTGTTCAACCACGAGTCGCCCCGTCGCGGCCTCGAGTTCGTGACCCGCAAGGTCACCCATGGGGTGGCGCGCATCGCCAACAAGCTCGACGACAAGCTCTCGCTCGGCAACCTCGACGCCAAGCGCGACTGGGGCTACGCCGCCGACTATGTGCGGGCCATGTGGCTGATGGTCCAGCAGGACTCGCCCGACGACTACGTGGTCTCCACCGGGCAGACGCACAAGGTGAGCGAGTTGTGCCGGCTGGCGTTCGAGGCAGCCGGGTTGGACTGGGAGCAGCACGTCGTGATCGACGAGCGCTTCCTGCGTCCCGCCGAGGTGGACCTCTTGGTCGGGGAACCCATCAAGGCGCGCGAGGTGTTGGGGTGGAGCCCGGAGGTCGACTTCGCCGAGCTCGTGACCATGATGGTCGAGGCCGACCTGGACCTGGTCCGCAAGAGCCTCCGGTAGTCAGGGGGCGTCGCGCTCCTCCCACCAACTGCGCTCGCGGCCATCTCGGCCGATCCGGCAGGGGCCCTGGTCGCCTTCGGGGCCGGGATCCTCTCGTTCGTCTCGCCCTGCGTGCTGCCCCTGGTGCCTGGCTACGTCTCCATGGTGTCGGGTCTCTCGGCCAGCGAGCTCGAGGCCGAGGGCGACGGGGCGACCCCCGCGGCCGCGTTGCGCCCCGTCCTGCGCGGCATCGGCCTCTTCGTTGCCGGCTTCACCGTCGTCTTCGTCGCGCTCGGCGCGACGGCGTCGAGCATCGGGCGCATCCTCAAGGCGCACGAGATCGTCCTTGCCCATGTCAGCGGGATCGTGATCATCCTGCTCGGAGCGGTCATGCTCCTCAGCGCACTCCCCGAGCGGGTGTGGGTCAACGCAGGCTCGGGAACCTTGAGCCTGGTCTCGCGTGTCACGGGGGAGCACCGTTTCGACGTGCGGCCCTCCAAACTCGGGGTGTGGGCCGCTCCCCTGATGGGCATGGCGTTCGCCTTCGCCTGGACGCCGTGCATCGGCCCGGTGCTCGGCGTCGTCCTCGGGCTGGCCGGGCACAACGGCACCTTGGCCGGCGGCGTCGTCTTGCTCTTCGCCTACTCCCTCGGGCTGGCGGTGCCCTTCGTGCTCGTCGGGCTGGCGTTCGGCCGGATGACCAGTGCGCTCGCCCGGGCCCGCCAATGGCTCTGGGTGGTCGAGGTGGTCGCCGGGGTGATCCTCGTCGTGTTCGGCATCCTCTTGATCACCCACAACGTGAGCTGGGTCTCGACCCGTCTCTCCAACCTGCTCAACGATGTCGGCCTCGGCCGACTCTCGACGAGCTGAGACCTCCCCGCCGCCGGCCCGGGCCCGGTTGTGGTGGGCACAGGCTTCAGCCCGTCGTCTCGGCCAGGACGGCGGCAAAGGTCCGGGCGAACGTGTGGGCGTCGCCGGGCCAGCGCGCCGATACGTAGGTCCCGTCACGCACCACCCAGGCGGGTCGCGCGTCGCTCGGGGTGTCGCGGGCGCGGCCGCTCGTCTTGCGCCGGTAGTCGGGTGTGCCCTTGGCGACGTCGGCGAAGGCCGACTCGTCGGCCAGCGCCCGGGTGACCTCCTGCTGCACGGACATGAAGCCCCAGCGCTGGCCCCGCGCCTCGGGGTAGGTCCGGTAGTAGTCGGCATCCCAGAAACGCGTCCAGCGCGTGATTTCCCACGCCCGGCGCTCGAGGGACCATGTGAGCGCGGTCGTGCGCCGGCCGTGGAGCACCGAGTGCCCTGTTTTGGGGTCGACGGCGCGCGCCGCGACCAGTACACCGTGGCAGATTGCACCGACCGGCTTGCCGGCGGCGAACGCGTCAATCGTGATCTGCTGGACCTCGAGGCTCTCGAGATAGGTGTGCATGCCGCGGGCGCGGTGCCCGCCGGGGAGCACCAGCGCGTCATAGGCACTGCGACGGGCCGCGCCCCAGTGCAACGGTGCACCGAAGGCGTCGTCGGCGAGCAGGGCGGCGTAGGCGCGCCGGGCGTCGCCATTGGCGCGCAGCACGCGGCCGACCACCGTCACGTTGCGCAGAAGGGGAACGGCACCCCACGGGTCGAGCCCGCGCCCGCTCACCATCATGTCGTCGGCGGCGCCCACTTCACCTGAGGGCGTGGCGAAGACGACGGTGTGCCCCGCGCCGGCCAGCGTCTGCCAGGTGACTGCAACCTCGGTGGGGTCGAAGTCGAGGGCCGGAATGGGCAACAAGACGGTGGCCATCGCGCGCGGCACGCTACCGCCGGCACACGGTCTCGCCCCAGGCGCGTCGACGACCTCGGGGGTATCGTCGGGCGCATGAGCAACGCCGGCGCTGACAAGGGTGACAAGGGCAGCGCCGCGGGAACTGCCTCCATCTTCTCGCCGGAGGACTCGCTCGAAGAGCTGTGGGTCAGGGCGTACCAGGGCGAGGTGCTGGGCGAGGCCCTCTTCGGACGCCTCGCCGAGCGGTTCGAGGGGCCCGAACACGCCGCCAAGCTGCGCGTCCTCTCCGTCTTGGAGCGCAGGACGAGGGAGGCGATCGTGCCGTCGCTGCAGCGGGCGGGCATCTCGACCGACCCCGATCCCGAGATGGCCACCTTGGCCGCCTCGCTGGCGGCGGTGGAGATGGGATGGACCGACTTCCTCTCCGCCACCGAGACCATCACCGCGCAGTACATCCCCCTCTACCAGCGGATCGGCGAGCTCGACCCGTCCGAGCGCGAGGCGTCTGAGCTCCTCGTGGCACACGAGGCGGCACTCCGCTCGTTCGCCCGCGCCGAGGTGGCCGGGGACACCGCCGGCTCGCTCGATGCCGTCTACGCACTGGCCCACATGGCCGAGGGGACCCACATGGCCGAGGGGAGCAGCGCAGCGAGCTGAAGCCCAGCTGGGAGACCGATTGGCAGGGGCCATCGAGGCCCACCTGGGCCCCGATGGCCCCGCTTGGAACCCCGGGACCCACCCCCCCTACCATTGGGGGCGAAGGCCATGGCCCCAGTTCTTCACCTCAGTGCCGCGGTCGCGCTCGCCGGCCGCTTCCCCGCCCTCGCCGGGGTCGATCTCTGTCTCGACCAGGGCGAGGTGGTGGTGGTCATGGGCGCGAACGGCGCCGGCAAGACCAGCCTGCTGCGTGCGTGTGCTGGACTTTTGCCGATCACGTCGGGCGAGGCCACCGTCCTCGGGGTCGACCTGACCACTGACCACACCGCCGTGCGTCGCTACGTCGGCCTCCTGGGCCATGCCGCGCCCCTCTACGACGACCTCGAGCGCGGCGGAGAACGTCCGCTTCGCCGTCCGCGCTCTCGGTCTCGCCGCCTCGAGTGCCGACGACGCGCTCGAACGGGTGGGCCTCACCGGGCGGCTGCGCACGACGCCGGCCGGGCGGCTCTCGGCCGGGCAGCGCCGCCGGGTGGCGCTGGCCGCGCTCATCGCCCGGCGTCCCGCACTCTGGTTGCTCGACGAGCCGCACGCCGGCCTCGATGCAAGGTCGCGCCAGCTGCTCGGGCATCTGATCGCCGAGGCGGTGACGGATGGTGCATCGGTGCTCCTCTCCTCGCACGAGCCTCAATTGTCCGTCCCACTCGCCGACCGCGTCGTCACCATGGGTGGCGGTCGCGTCACGGGCAACGAGCGCGGCGGGCGGCACAGCGGCGGGACCGCGCTGAGCGCGGTGCCGGCGCCCGTCGAAGGGGCGGCCAACGACAGGGGCATGGGGGCGACCCATGTGGCATGACACCGTGCTCGTGGCCGGCAAGGACCTGCGCATCGAGGCGCGCTCGCGCGTGGCGTTGTGGCAGGTCGTTCCTTTCGCGCTGCTCGTGCTCGTGCTGCTCGCCTTCGCCATCGGCCCCGACCAGTCGTCGCTCCAACACGCGGCGCCGGGGATCTTCTGGGTGGCGTTGCTCTTCTCGACGGTGCTCGCCATTCAGCGCAGCGTGGCGGTCGAGTCGGGCGAGGGGACGCGCGACGGGCTTCGCCTCTCGGGTATCGACCCGGCGGGCATCTTCTTGGGCAAGGCCGTCGCCGTCGGGATCCAGCTCCTGGCCCTCCAGGTCGTGCTCTGGGCGGGCGTGACCTTTCTCTTCGACGTGCGGGTGCACACGGTGTGGCTCGCCGTGGTGGCCTCGCTGCTGGCGACCGTCGGTCTGGCCTGCGCCGGTGTGCTCTACGGCGCCCTTTCCGCCGGGCTGCGCGTGCGTGACACGTTGCTGCCTCTGCTCGTCCTGCCGGTGCTCGCCCCGGTCCTGCTCGCCGGGTCCAAGGTCTGGGAGGCCGCGCTCAGCGGCAATGCCTCGTCGGGCACGCAGTGGCTGAAGATCCTCATCCCCTTCGCAGTGATCTACCTCGTGGTGGGCGTCGTCCTCTACGGACCTCTCCAGGAGGCAGCGTGAGCACCCTCGATCTACCCGACACCACCGTCGCCGCCGACACCGGTGCCGGGGCACGCGCCGTGGCGCCCGGCGTGCCGCGGACCTGGCGTCCCCGCTGGCTCACCGTGGTCGGCGTGCTGGCCGTCGTGTCCCTCGCGTCCACCGTGTGGCTCGGACTCTGGGTGACCCCGCCCGACGAGGTGCAGGGCAACCTGGCCCGGCTGCTCTACATCCACCCGGCCGTCGCCACCGTCGCGCTGTACTGGGCCGGGGGTGTCGCAGCCGCGGGCAGTCTGCTCTACCTGTGGCCCCGGACCCGGTCGTTCTTCTGGGACCGCCTGGCCGCCGCCTCGGTCGAGGTGGGAGCGGTCTTCTCCGCGCTCACCCTCGTGACCGGCTCACTGTGGGGTCGCCCGGTGTGGGGCGTGTGGTGGACATGGGACGCCCGGCTCACGACGACTGCATTGCTGCTCATCCTCGAGATCGGGTATTTGGCGCTGCGACGGGTGCCGGCCGATCCGCACATCCGGGCCCGGCGCTGCGCGGTGACGGCGCTGTTGGTGGCCGTGGACGTGCCCATCGTGCACTTCTCGGTCGACTGGTGGAACACGCTGCACCAGGGTGGCACCATCCTCGATCCCGGCTTCCAGCTGCACGTGCACGGCTCCATGCTGTGGACGATGCTGCTCAGCTTCGTCGCGTTCTCACTCGTCTTCGTGTGGTTGCTCGCCGTGCGCTACCGGGTCGAGGTGCTCGAGGATGCCGTCGGCGACCAGGAGCTCGAGGTGTCACTGGCCGAGCGTTGGAGCGAGGACACCGACAGCCGGGATCCGGCCGGAGGTGCGCCATGAGCTACGTCGACGCCGGCTACGTCGTGGCAATCGGCGGGACGTTCGTCTACGCGGTCAGCCTGGTCCTCCGTCGCCGTCGCTGGGAGCGGGCGCTGCGCGCGTCGGATGCGACGGTCGTGCCGGTGGCGCCTGACGCCGTCGGCGTCGACGGCGAGCGGCCGTGACCGACATCACCACCACCGAGTCGACCCCGCCCGCCCCGCCGTCGTCCGAGGCCCCCGCTGGTCCGGCGATGCCGCCGCCCAAGCGACGTCGCACCAGCCGGCGCGTACTCGTCGTGTTCGCCCTCCTGGCGGCCGCCCTCGTCTTCTTGCTCGTCGAGGGCGTGGGCAGTTCACTGGACTACTTCGACACCGTCGACCAGGCCCTGGCGCACAAGGCCTCGCTCGGCACGCAGACGTTCCGTCTCGAGGGCACGGTGGTGCCGGGCAGCATCCGGCCCACGGCGACGGGCACCGACTTCCTCATCTGCCAGGGTCCCAAGGACGTGCACGTGACCAACACCGGCAGCCCCCCCCAGCTCTTCCAGGGACGGATCCCCGTCGTCGTGGTGGGCCACTTCGCCTCCGAGGCCTCGACCGCCTTCGAGTCCAACACCATCATGGTCAAGCACTCCGAGACCTACACCGCCCAGTACCCGAACCGGGTCAGGGTGAAGTCGGCCGGCTCCGTCTGCTGATGGTCGACGCGCAACTCGGGATCGTCGGGATCTGGCTCGCTTTCGTCGCCTGCCTGGTGGGCGCCGTGGTGACCGCGCTCGGGCTGGCGCCTGCCGACGCGAGCCCGGCCCTTCGCTGCGGACCGGAGACGGCCGGCTCTTCGCGCCCGTGATGTTGGCCGGTGCGCTGCTCGCTGCCGGAGCGATGGAACACGCGCTGGTCACGCACGACTTCGCCCTCGTCTTCGTCGCCCAGAACAACAGCACCGTCACGCCGCTGCTGTACTCCATCACCGGCATGTGGTCGGCCTTGGCCGGTTCCATCCTGCTGTGGGGCTTCATCCTCGCCATCGTCTCCACGGTGTTCGTCTGGCGCTACCGCCGGCAGGTGGCGGACCCGGTCATCCGCTGGGCCACCCTCGTCCTCTATGTCGTCTCGGCCTTCTTCTTCGGGTTGATGGTCGGTCCGGCCAACCCGTTCACCACGGCTCCAGGCGTCGCCCAGGGGCTCGGTCCGAACTCGTTGCTCCAGGACAACCCACTCGTCGCCATCCACCCGCCCCTTCTCTACGTGGGCTTCGTCGTGTTCACCGTGCCCTTCGCCTTCGCCATCGGCATGCTGGCGACCGGCCGGGTCGGTGACCGCTGGCAGATCGAGTGCCGGCGTTGGACGTTGGTCGCCTTCACCTTCCTCTCGGTGGGGATCGTGCTCGGCGCCTGGTGGTCCTACCAGGTGCTCGGGTGGGGCGGGTTCTGGGGGTGGGACCCGGTGGAGAACGCCGCGCTCTTGCCCTGGCTCTGCGGCACGGCGTACCTGCATTCGGTCCTCGTCCAAGAGCGGCGCGGGCTCATGCGCGTGTGGAACCTGTCGTTGTCGATCGCGACCTTCGCGCTGACGATCCTGGGGACCTTCTTGACCCGCTCGGGCGTCATCAACTCCGTGCACTCCTTCTCGGAGTCGTCGCTCGGGCCGTTGCTGATCGGGTTCTTCTTCTTGGTGGTCATCGTCGGCTTCGGGCTCATCGCCTGGCGCGGCGACCGGCTGCGCTCGCCCGGTGGGATCGACGCCCCGCTCGGGCGCGAGGGCGCGTTCCTGCTCAACAACGTCGTCTTCGTCGGGTTCGCCTTCGTGGTGCTCCTCGGGACCGTGTACCCGCTCCTCTACGAGGCGATGACCCAGCAGCAGGTGACCGTTGGCGCGCCCTTCTTCAACACGGTCGCCATCCCCGTCGGCCTGGCGCTCCTGTTCCTCATGGCGGTGGCGCCGGTGCTGAGCTGGCGAAAAATGACCGGCGACGTCCTGTGGCACCGCCTGGCCATCCCGGTGTGGGTCGGGGTGGGGACGGTGGTGGTGTGCGTGGCCTTCGGGTTGCGCGGTTTCGCCACGCTCATCGGCTTCGGCCTCGGGGCCATGGCCGCCGCCACGGCGGCCCGGGCCCTCGTGCTCTCGGTGCGGGCCGCCCACACCCGTCACGTGGGATGGTGGCGGGGCCTGGTCGGGCGGGCCAACGGCGGCATGATCGTGCACCTCGGCGTGGTCGTGCTGGCCGTCGGCATCATCGCCGCCACCTCGTACCGCCATCAGGCCGAGCTGGCACTCCATCGGGGCGAGGTGGTGACCTACGACGGCCACCGGTTCCAATTCGAGGGCCTGCGCACGGTGTCGTCGCCGTCGCGCACGGCACAAGAGGCGGTGGTCAAGGTCGACAACGGGACGTTCACGCCCGCCACGACCAGCTTCGGCAGCGGGCTCGCGGTCGTGGGGACGCCAGCCATCGACTCGGGCTTGACCGACGACGTCTACCTCACCTTCGACGCCGTCGGCGGGTTGGGCAGCACGTCGGGAAACCAGGCCATCAACAACCTGCCCGATGGCTCGGTGGCCATCGGAGTCGTCATCGAGCCCCTGGTGGCCTGGCTCTGGGCCGGGGGGTTGCTGATCGGGGTGGGCGGCGCTCTGGCGCTGGTGCCCGGCACACGCCGCCGGGCCACTGATCCGGCTTCGGCGCCGGCGTCCATGGTCACCGGGGTCGAGCCGGGCGGGCCACGCGATGCCGAGCACGACCCGCCCCGGAGCACGACGGCGACCCCGCCGCGACCACGACGGCGACCCCGTCCCCGAGCCAGTCGGCGCGCTCTCGGCGCGGGGCGCCGGTCCGCTGTGAGCGAGCGCCGCCGCCGGCATCCCACCCGCTGGGTCGCGGGCGCCGTGCTCGTCGTCCTCGTCGTGGTGGGCGTCGTGTTGGCCACCCGCACGCCCCAAGAGGCCACCGCAGTGTCGAGCCCGCTCCTCGGCCGCGCTGCGCCGGCCTTCGCCGGCACCGACCTCACGACCGGCGCGCCGGTCTCGCTGGCTGGGCTGCGCGGGCACTACGTCGTCGTCAACTTCTTCGCCAGCTGGTGCACTCCGTGCCAGCAGGAGGCGCCCGACCTCTCCCGTTTCCACTACGTCCAGTCCCACAGCGCCGGTGGCGCCGACATGGTGAGCATCGTCTTCCACGATTCGAACGCCAGCGCGCGCGGCTTCCTGCGTACGAACGGTGATCTGTGGCCCGCCATCGGCGATCCCGGTGGGACGATCGCCGATCACTACGGGGTGACAGGTCCTCCGACGACCTTCGTGATCGATCCGGCGGGCCGGGTCACCGCCATGCTCCAGGGACCGGCCACGCAGCAGAACCTCGACGCGGCCCTCAAGTCCGCCCAGGCCCGGCCCGCCACCGGTTCCGATGGCTGAGCGTCGCTCCCGCCTGCCGCTGTGGGCCAAGGTCGCCCTGCCGCTCGTCGTTCTGGCGGTGGCGCTGATCATCGGCAGCGGCGCCTTCGACAACTCGCCCGAGACGGCGTCGCAACGCGCTGCCGCCATCGAGACCGGGGTGCGCTGTCCCTCGTGCACCGACCTCTCGGTCGCCCAATCGAACACGTCGACGGCGATCGCCGTGCGCCATCAGATCGAGAGCATGGTCGCCGACGGGCGGTCCACCGCCGACATCGACCATGCGTTGGTCTCCGAGTACGGCCAGGCCATCCTCTTGGTGCCGCCCGACGCAGGCGGCGTGCCGGTCATCTGGGTCATCCCACTCGTGCTCGGGATCGCGGTGCTGAGCGGCGTGGGCGTCTTGTTCTGGCGCCGCAGCCGCGCCTTCGAGGCGCTGCGGGCGGGGGAGGCTCCGGCGCAGTCCGAGCCCCACGAGACGGAGCCGGTGCGATGAAGGTGGACGACCCGACCACCGTGGACCGACGCGAGTCGACGCGTGACGAGCGCTGGCATCTGGCCGACGAGCGTGACTTCCTGCGGCGCTCGCTCGACGACGCCGCCCGCGAGCACGAGGCCGGGGACCTCTCTGACGAGGACCACGCACTGCTGCTGGCGCGGGATTCGACCCGACTGGCCGAGGTCGAGGCGGAGCTGGCCGACCTCGACGCCCACGCCGCCGACACCGCCTCGCCGGGACCGGCGCCCGAGCTCGGGTCGGCCACCGCGGCCGCACCCGGACCCGGACCCGGACTCGACGGACAGCGCACGCGCATGTCGTGGTGGCGGCGGATCGGGATCGTGGTCTCGTGCGGGTTCATCGTCCTCGGCGGCATCATCCTGGTCGCGCACTTCGTGCAGTCTCGCCAGCCCGGACAGGCTTCGTCGGGCAGCATCACGGTCTCGCAGGCCCAACAGATCGAAGAACAGCTGCAGCAGGCGCTGGCGCTCAACAACCAGGGGAACACGAAGGACGCGCTCGAGCTCTACGACAAGGTCCTCTCCGAGGACCCGTCCAACCCGGCCGCCTTGGCGTACGCCGGCTACCTGCAGTGGAACATCGGGTCCTCGTCGCACGTTGCGTCCCTGGTTCGCATCGGACGCTCCGAGATCGAGACCGCGGTCAAGAACTCGCCGACGTACTACCAGGGCCATCTCTTCTACGGGCTCGTGCTGGCGAACCAGGACCACAACGACGCGGCGGCGGTGGCGCAGTTCAACGACTTCCTGGCCGACGGCCCACCATCGGGCGAGCTGTCCCAGGTGGAGCCGCTGGTAGCCGGCGCCTACCAGTCGGTCGGGTTGCCCGTCCCGCCCACGTTCACCAGCAGCACCACGACCTCAACCTCGTAGCGAGCGGAGCTCGCCGACCACCAGCGAGAAGGCCTGCGCGAAGGCATGGCAGTCGGCTGCGGTCGTCGACCAGCCGACGCTGACGCGCAGCGAGTGGCTCGGGTCGACGCCCATCGCCTCGAGGACCGGAGAAGGCTCGATGCTCTCTGACGAGCAGGCCGACCCGGAATGGACCGCGACCCCCGCCCGGTCCAGGCCGATGAGCACGGGTTCGGCTTCGACACCGTGCACACCGAGACAGACGAGCGAGGGCAGCCGGGCCTCGGGATCCGTTGGCCCGACGAGCCCGACCCCCTCGACGGCCAGTGCGGCACGCGTGATGTCATCGATGTGCCGCCGGGCGGCGGCCGCCTCGTCGTGTACCGTGCCGCCGTCCTCTGCTGCGAGCGCGGAGGCGGCGGCACCGAACGCCAGCAGGGCCGGGATCGCCTCGAGCCCACCCCGGCGCCCACGTTCCTGCTCGCCGCCGACGAGCAACGGTTCGAAGCGGCTGCCCCGGCGGACCACGAGTGCCCCGGCGCCGGGCACGCCGCCGAGCTTGTGCGCGCTCGATGCTGACCAGGTCCGCGTCGAGCCGACCGAGGTCCGTGTCGAGGTGGCCACAGGCCGCGGCCGCGTCGACGTGCACCGTGACGCCGGCGTCGCGACACAGGGCGACGACCTCGTGCACCGGCTGGAGGGTGCCCACTTCGTGGTTGGCCCATTGGCAATGGACCAGGGCAGGCCGCGGGAGGGTGGTCGACGCCAGGCGTTCACGCAGCGCCTCGACCTCGAGCCGACCGGTGCCGTCGACCGCGAGGTCCTCGCGGGCGGCGGCGCGGTCCGACGCATCGCGCACCGCCGAGTGCTCGACGGCGGCGCAGAGCACCGGTGCGCCGGGATGCGCGCGGGTGGCGCCCCAGACGGCGGCGTTGATCGACTCGGTGCCACCGGAGGTGAAGACGACTTGGCGCGGCGCGACGCCGAGAAAGCCCGCCACGTTGGTGCGCGCCGACTCGAGCGCGTCGCGGACCAGACGGCCTTCCTCGTGGAGTCGCCCCGGGTCAGCGGCGGGAAGGCCGCTCCACGCCGCGAGCGCGGCGAGTGCCTCGGGGCGCGGCGGGGTGGTGCTGGCGTGGTCGAGGTAGGCGCGAGCCACGGGGGGCTCAGGCAGAGGCGGTGCAGGTGTCGTCGCCCCGCGCCCGCGACGAGAGGATGACCGGGAGCGCTTGCTCCGACGCGGTGCCGCACAGCCCGGCCAAAAGTCCCTTGACCATGCCGCGGTCGACCGCGCACAGCACGGGGTTGGTGCTGCTGGCGTCGCCGAAGGGGCACTGCTCCGCGATGACCGCGGTCGTGTCACCCCGGTCCTCGGCATGGGCGGCAAAGCCGTGCGCGGTCAGCGTCTCGGCCACGACGTGCATGGCGGCCCGCACGGTGCGCTGGCCTTCGGTCGGTGTCATGCGCGACGCCAGGGAGCGCCCGTACTCCTCGCCGACCACGGCGGCCATCTCCTCTGCCTCCGCGGGACCGAGGCGCCGCATGGCCTCGCCCAGGAGCCGCATCAACAAGTCGTCGCGGCGCTGCATCAGGCCGAGCGACAGCTCCTCTTCCACGCAGAAGTAGCGCTTGGAGGGCCGTCCGGCGGTCGCGGCGGTGCGGCCGGTCTCGACTCGGACGTACCCGCCGTCGACCAGGCGCTGGAGGTGGTGGCGAGCGACGTTTGGGTGGAGCGAGAACGTCGTCGCCACCTCACGGGCCGTGACGCCCGGGCACGGCGCGGACGTGCAAGAAGATGTCGCGCCGGGTCGGGTCGCCGAAGGCGGCGGCGACGGCGGCCACGGCGGCACTGAACCGGCTGTCGTCACCGCCCGGCGGCCGCTCGGGTTCGACCGGGCGGCCGGTGCTCCCGGTGCGCTCGGTGCGCTCGGGCTCCACGGTGATCGGAGCGGTGCTCACGCTGGGTAGTCTACCGAGGGATCAGCCCCTGGAGCTGGGGCGACGCGGACCGAGCAGCCAGGGACACGGGTGGCCCGATCCAAATCGGGCCCAAGACGAGGGAACCATGGCATCAGACAACGCACAGGTCAGCGCCGCGGTCGGCGCGGTCGTCGACCCGGAGCTCGGCCTGTCGCTAGGGGAGCTCGGGGTCGTCAAGACGGTGAAGTCGCGCCGCCGACGGGTCTCCATCGAAGTCGCCCTCGCCGTGGCCGCCTGGCCCGGCGCCGACGAGCTGGCGGATCGCATCCACCACGCCGCCCTCGGCGAGGCCGGCGTGGAAGAGGTGGACCTCGAGTTCGTGGTGATGGACGAGCAGGAACGGGCTGCGCTGCGCCAACGCCTGCGCGCCGGCATGCTCGGTGCGAACGCGGAGCCGGTCTCGCCTCACGACGAGCCCGATGACGGCACACGGACACGGACACGGACACGGGCGAGCGAGCGCCGAGCCGTTGCCCGCGTTTCTCTCCGCCGACGCCAAGACGAGGGTCATCGGGGTGTCCTCGGGCAAGGGCGGTGTCGGCAAGTCGACGGTGACGGTGAATCTCGCCGATCGCGTTGGCGCAGTCCGGCCACACGGTCGGGCTGCTCGACGCCGACGTGTACGGCTTCTCGGTGCCCAAGATGCTCGGCACCGATCACGATCCGGTGATCATCGGCGACATCGTGATCCCGACCTCGGCCCACGGCGTGCGCTGCCTGTCCATGGGCTACTTCGTGCCCGACGACCAGCCGGTCATCTGGCGCGGGCCGATGCTGCACAAGGCGATCCAGCAATTCCTGACCGACGCCTATTGGGGCGAGCCCGACTTCATCCTCGTCGACATGCCTCCCGGGACTGGCGACGTGGCACTGACGCTGGCCGAGGTCATGCCCCGGGCCGAGATCGTGGTGGTCACGACCCCGCAGCCCGCCGCGCAGCGGGTCGCGCAACGATCGGCCTTCGCGGCCCGGCGTCTCAAGCTCTCGGTGCGCGGGGTGATCGAGAACATGAGCTGGTTCACCGGTGACGACGGGACCCGCTACGAGCTGTTCGGCGCGGGCGGCGGCGCGGTGCTGGCCGACGACCTCGGGGTCCCGTTGCTCGGGCAGGTCCCTCTGGTCAACGCCGTGCGCCTCGGCGGCGACGAGGGCCGGCCGGTGACGGCGGTGGACCCCGAGGCCGAGACGTCCCGGTCGTTCCGGGCGATCGCCGACAAACTGGCTGCGTTGGGCCCGGCGCGGGTCTACCGGCGCGAACTCACCCTGCGCTGAGGCGGGGCGCCTGCTCAGGGCTGAGTCCCCACTTCATGTTGGCCACGTCGCGGGCGTTGCCGCGGTAGACGACGGCCTGGTCGCGGCCGTGCCGCTTGGCGTCGTACATGGCGTTGTCCGCGTCGCGCAACAAGGTGGCGGGCGTGGCCTTCCCGTCGGCCGTCACGACGACGCCGACGCTCGCCGTGATCACGATGGACGTGTCGCCGATGGTCACCGGCTTGCTCAGGCCGGCCCGGATCCGCTCGGCCATCTCCACCGCGTCCTCCTCGTGGTCGACTTCGGCCAACGTGACGAATTCGTCGCCGCCGAAGCGGGCCACCACATCGACGCCGCGCGTCATCGCGATCAGGCGGGTCGCCATCTCGTTGAGCACGAGGTCTCCGGCAGAATGGTCTGCCCGGTCGTTGACCAGCTTGAAGCGATCGAGGTCGATGAACAGCACTGCCAACGCATTGCGGCGCCGGCCGACGTGCATCAGCGCCTCTTCGAGCTTCTCCATGAACAGGTTCCGGTTGGCCAGCCCGGTGAGCCCGTCGTGGGTGGCCTGGAACGCCATCTGCTCGGCCATTTCGCAGCGCTCGATGGCCAGGCCCACCATGCCGGCGAGCTGGTCGAGCTTCCGGAGCTCCTCGCTGCCGAAGTAGGGCATGTAGGGGCTGATGCGCACTGCGAGCTCGTGGGTGGCGCCGCTGTGGGTGCGGACCGTGATGCGGTTCCGATTCGATCCTGTGCCGTCGAGGTCGTCCCAGTCGTCGAACCAGTCGTCCGATCCGCCGTCGGTGTTCCAGACGGGGTGGCGGGCCACGACCGTGCCGTCGCCGGCCAAGAGCGCGGCTTTGGACGCGCCGACGAACGCGCTCGACGTGCGGCAAGAGGTGCTCGGCCACGTCGCGTGAGTCACCGGCCGACACCAGCTCGTCGACGGCGCGGCGAAACGCGAGGTCCTCCTTGCGGCTGAGGAAGACCTGGACGAAGGAGGGGAAGACCAGCGCGACGAGGAACAGCACCCCCATGGCCACGGTCAGGGCCTGGGTGGCGAGCTGGACCGTGGGGCCCCGGAACCCGAGTGCAGCCACGACCACCTGGACTTCGAGGCCGGCCACGGCGACGGCCAGCAGGCGTACGCGGGCGGCGGCAATCGGTGGCTCGGCGCGCCCGGCCACGACGAGCCTGACGACCACGTAGGTGAAGAGGAAGGCGAAGGCAACGACGAAGGCCACGCGGTAGGCGAGGTAGTACGGCGGCGCCGCCTGACCCCCCACCGGCACGTAGTCGAGCCAGAACGTGAAGGCGATGATGGCGGCGGTGACGGCGACGGCGGCGGAGCGCACCCCGACGCTCGGACGGCGGAAGGTCGCTGCGAAGCGGAAGAGGCAATAGGGCACGAGCAACAGCAGGGCAATGAGCGCCTTGGCCACAGACGGGTGCGACGTGAGACGGGGGTCGATCTTGATGGCGAGGGACAAGCCACCGAGGATGGCGAAGGCGAGGGCGACCCACCCCGCGCCGCGGATGCGGTGACGGATCCATTGCAACGTGGTCAGCAGGGCAAGAGCGACGAACTCGACGAGCGAGACGTTGGCCAGCGCCTGCGTCCAATGCGTCACCGAGTGATCCTCTCTCCCGCCGCGTCGTGTCGTTCGCCAAGGGTCAAGGCGGCCGCCGCACCAGATACGCCAGACCTGGGTCTCACCGGGTGACCTTACCTGTCGTCGGGGGATCGCGGCGGTATTTCAGAGGGAGGGTCGGGCCCGCCGGCGCGCCGGCGTCGGCGCGGGCGTGTCTTTCGCGTCGGGTCGCCCGCCGGGAGGCGCGGCGGGGGCTCGGCTCGGCGCATCGCGGTCTGGGTACGCTGGGCCGAGCGAGGAGGTGCGATGGCGCAGGACTGGGCGAGGCCGGTGGTGCACTGGGAGCTCGAGGCGAAGGACCCGGCGCGCCAGCGGACGTTCTACGCCGAGCTGTTCAACTGGACCATCGGCGAGGGCGCCATCATGGAGATCCCCGCCGGCATCGGTGGCCCCGAGCCCGGTCCGGGTGGGCACATCCGAGAGAGCGTGCGCTCGGGCGTCACGCTCTACGTGCAGGTGGCCGATCTCCGGGCGTCGCTCGACAAGGCGGTCACACTGGGTGCGACGGTCGTGGCGGAGCCCTTCGACGTGCCGGGCGGGCCCACGCTCGCCGGCATCACCGACCCGGAGGGGAACCCGCTCATGTTGGTGCAGGCCTGACGTGTCGATCGTCGAGGTCACGACACTCCGCCTGGCCGACGGGGTCTCCGACCAGTCCTTCCTGGCCCTGGACAAGCGGATCCAGACCGAGCTGGTCCCCAATCAGAAGGGTTTCTTGCGGCGGACGACGGCGCGTCACGGTGACGACTGGTTGGTGGTGACGCTGTGGTCGGCCGCCGACGATGCCGCCGCCTTCCAGCGAGCCACCGAGGACCATCCGCTGCAGCACGAGTTCGATGCTGCGGTCGAGGCCGGGTCCCTGCACGTGACCCGGTACACGACACTCGACTGACGTGGACCTCGGCGATCTCAAGGTCACCCGCTACACGGTGCGAGACCGCGTGGCCACCATCTCGCTGCACCGTCCCGAGCGGCTCAACTCGTGGACGGGGCGCATGCACGCCGAGTACCGCTCGTTGCTCGAACGATCGGCCGCGGATCCGCGAGGTACGAGTCATCGTGGTCACCGGATCAGGGCGAGGCTTCTGCGCCGGAGCCGACAGCCGCGCGCTCGAGGGGGAGGCCGAGCGCGGTGCGTACGACCCCGCCCTGGGCGACGACGTCGCCATGCCCGGCTATGGCGTCAGCCCCGAGTTCGACGCCGACTTCGCATACCACTTCGGTATCCCCAAACCGATCATCGCAGCCGTCAACGGGCCGGCCGCCGGTGTCGGCCTGGTGCTGGCGTGCTTCTGCGACCTGCGCTTCGCCGCACTGGGCGCGAAGCTCACGACCGCACACGGCCGTCTCGGGTTACCCGCCGAGTTCGGCCTTTCCTGGCTGCTGCCCCGCCTCATCGGGATCACCCGGGCGTCCGACCTGTTGCTGTCGAGCCGCGTCGTGCTGGCCGAGGAGGCCGAAGCCCTGGGACTGGTCAACCGCGCCCTGCCGCCCGAGGACCTGCTGCCCTACACCTATGAGTACGCGGGTCGCCTGGCCACCGAGATCGCGCCAACGTCGCTGGCCGTCACGAAGCTGCAGCTCTACCGCGACCTGCACCGCGACGCCGCGTCGTCGGTCCGCGACGCGAGCCGGTATCTGGGCGAGATGATGGGTCGACCTGACTTCGCCGAGGGGGTAGCGGCCCTCACGCAGAAGCGCCCCCCGGCGTTCGGCGACCCGGCGACCTGAGGCGGGGGAGCCCTCCGGGTCCGTGGTTCAGCCGTCGACGCCGGTCGGCAGCTTGTCCGGATCCCAACCCAAGAGGGCCACGGCCTGGCGGAAGGCGAAACGATCGGTCATCCCGGCCACGTACGTCACCGCGGCACGGATGGCATCTTGGCTGCCGGCTCCGACATCGGTGGCGGCGTCCCTCTCGGTGATCAGGTGGGGACGGTCGCCGAAGTGGTCGACGAGTGCTCGCAGCACGCTGATCACCGCGTCGCCCTGGCGCAATGAGGCGTCGCGCAGGTAGATCCGCTCGTAGTTGCAGGCCCTGAACGCGGCCAGCGCCTCGGCTGCCTCTTCTTCCATTCCCACCTGCCCGGTCCGGAGCGAAGCCGAGACGACGCCGGCGATGAACGCCCCCAATTGGCCGCTGCGGCGCTCACCGCAGAGGGAGCGCACGGCTCCGGGCAACTGGTGGGGGGCCACGATGCCGGCCAGGACGGCGTCCTCCCAGTCGTGGCAGACATAGGCGATCCGGTCGGCCCAGCTGACGACCTCACCCTCGGGGGTCGACGGGGCGGGTCGGGACCAGCTGTGGTTGGCGATCCCGTCCTGGGTCTCGGCGCAGAGGTTGAGCGATCCGAGGGACACCACGGCGCCCCAGGGCGCATGGTCGAAGCCACCTGGCACGTACGGATCGAGCGCGTCCTCGCTGGCGTGGCCACCGGGGCCGTGCCCACAGTCGTGGCCGAGTGCGATCGCCTCGGTGAGCGCGACGTTCAGGCGGCAGGCGCGTGCGATCGCGGCCGCCACCTGTGCCACTTCGAGGGCATGGGTCAGGCGTGTGCGCTGATGATCCTGGGGGAACACGAAGACCTGCGTCTTCCCGGCGAGGCGTCGGAACGACGTGGCGTGCAAGATCCGGTCCCGATCACGCTCGAAGCAGGTCCGCCAGGGGTCGGCCTCCTCGGGGACGGCGCGGTGACCCGCCTCGCCGGCGCGGGTTGCCCCGGGCGCCAGCAGCTCGCCCTCGAGCACCTCGCGCTCCTCCCGGCCCCGCGGCTGGGCGAGGAGATCCGGTTCCGTGTCGGCGGCGATCTCGAGCGGCCTGATCCGAGCGTGCGAGTCGGCATGGGCCAGGCGGGCCGGGCCCGAGTAACCGGCCATCGTCGCTGCCCAGCGGGCACCGCGTGCCGTGTCGCCGGACATGGACGGTCCCTTCATGTCAAGCAGTCTGCCGCGTCGCTGTAACGTCCTGGTGGCCCCAGTCGTCACGATGGGATCGTGAGAGGAGACAGACCAGGTGGACGTGCGCATCGGCATCACCCACACCCCCAAGGAGCTCGAGGTGGAGATGCCCGAGGACGCCGACAGCGACAAGGTCGTCGCCGAGATCGAGAAGCTGCTCCAGACCGGTGACGGCGTCCTCTGGCTGACCGATCGCAAAGGACGGCGCGTGGGCGTCCCGGTCGTCAAGGTCGCCTACGTCGAGGTCGGCGCCCCGGCGGGCGATCGGCGCGTCGGGTTCGGCGCGCCCTGAGGACGACCATGTCGGCGGGACGGGCGCGGAGGCGGTGAGCGACACACCGGGCATGCTCGACCTGCGGTTGGTGTTCGTCACCGGCAAGGGTGGCGTCGGCAAGACGACGGTGGCGGCGGGGCTGGCCCAGTTGGCGGCCGAACAAGGCAAGCGCGTCCTGGTCTGCGAGGTGGACGCCAAGGGCGACGTCACCGCGCTGTTCGAGGCGCCACCGACCGACTTCACGCCCCGAGAGGTGGCGCCGGGCGTGTGGTCGATGTCGATGGACACCGAGGCGTCGTTACGCGAATACCTCAAGCTGCATCTGCGCATCCCGATCGTCGGCCGGATCGGCCCGCTGGCCAAGGCGTTCGACTTCGTGGCCACTGCGGCCCCCGGGGTGCGGGAGATCCTGACCGTCGGCAAGCTGTGCTGGGAGGTGCGCGAGTCGCATTACGACCTTGTCGTGGTGGACGCCCCCGCCAGCGGTCACATCATTGGGCAACTGGCCGCGCCGCAGGCCATCAACGACCTGGTCAAGGTCGGCCTGATCCGCAGCCAGACCGACTGGATGCTCGAGATCCTCTCCGATCCGCGTCAGACGGGACTGGTGGCCGTGTGCACTCCTGAGGAGATGCCGGTCAACGAGACGCTCGAGCTGGCCCAGCGCGTGCGCGCCGAGACGACCGTGCGCATGTCGGCCGTCGTCGTCAACCGCGTCCTGCCCGAGCTCTTCGGTCAGCGGGAGGAAGAGATCTTCGAGCAGCTGCGCGACCCGGGCACCGAGGAAGCCCTTTCCGAGCGAGCCGGCGGGTCCGTCGCCCCGGTGCTCGAAGCGGCGCGCCTGGCGGTGACACTGCGGCGCACCCGTTCGACGCATCTCCAACACCTGCAGGCCGGCCTACCCGACGACCTGCCTGTCCTCTTGTTGCCGTACTTGTTCGCGCGCAGCTTCGGGGCGCGCACGACGCACCAGGTGGCGCACGCGCTGGGCGAGGAGCTGGGTCTGTGACCGCCACCGCGCCGCCCGCGGCCAAGACGGTGGGCCAGCTCCTGGCGGCCAAGGACATCGTCGTGGCCTGCGGCCCGGGCGGCGTGGGCAAGACCACGACGGCCGCCGCGTTGGCGGCCACCGCAGTGGTCGAAGAGGGCGGGCGCGTCCTCGTGTTGACGGTGGACCCGGCGCGCCGGCTGGCCGACGTGCTGGGTCTCAAGGGAATCGGGAACGACGAGGTCCGCATCCCCGACGATGTGTTCGCAGCGGCGGCGGCCCATTCGAGAGGCGAGTTGTGGGCGGCGATGCTCGACACGAAGCAGTCCTGGGACGACCTCATCGCGACCCATGCGCCCGATGCCGAGACCCGCGAGCAGATCCTGGCGAACCCGCTGTACCAGAACATCTCGTCGCGCTTCGTCCAGTCCCACGACTACATCGCCATGGAGCGGCTGTACGAGATCCACTGTGAGGGGAAGTACGACCTGATCGTGGTGGACACACCGCCGACCCGAAACGCACTCGACTTCCTCGACGCCCCGCAGCGCATGGCGGACTTCTTCTCGTCGCGCTTGTTGCGCTGGCTCATCGTGCCCTACCGGTCGCGTCTGGTGAACGTGGCGTCGCGGCCCTTCTACCAAGTCGCCGACCGCATCCTCGGCACGCAGTTCCTCGCCGACATCTCCGAGTTCTTCATTCTCTTCCAGTCGATGTACACCGGCTTCGTCGAGCGAGCCGAGGCGGTGACCCGCCTCCTCTCCGATCGGCGGACGACGTTCATGGTCGTCTCGACGCTCGAGGCCACACCGGTGCGCGAAGCCGAGTTCTTCTCCGCCGAGCTCACGGCGCGCAAGCTGCATCTCGGTGCGGTCGTCCTCAACAAGGTCCTGCCCGAGTACCTGCGCGATGCCAAGACCGACAAGCTGGCTCAGTCGATGCGGAGCCGGGCGACCGAACTGGCCGACGGCCTCACCGAGGACCCCGTCGTGGCCGCCCGCGTGGTGGGCGAGGTCGCCGAGAGCTTCCTCAACTTCGGCGTGGTCGCCCGGCGTGAAGCCGAGCAGCAGGCAGAGCTGCGCGGCACGCCCGACGTCCTCGTGACGGTGCCCTTCTACGACGCCGACATCTACGACATGGGCGGGCTCCTCCAGTTGGGCGCGCAGGTCTGGGGCTGACCCACTGACCTCCAAGGCGGGTCCGCTCGTCGCCCGGGCGCCCGGCGTGGGCGGGCCGCCTACCATCGGTCCCATGGCCCAGCTCATCAATCCCGAGGTCCTCGAGTATGCGGATGCTCACACCACGGCCCCTTCCGGGCCACCTCGAGTCGGTGGATGCGTCGACCAAGGAGGACTTCGCGGCCTGGGGAATGATGGTCGGGCGCCAGGAGGGCCGCTTCCTCGAACTCCTCGTCTTCGCCACCCAGGCCACCCGGGTCCTCGAAATCGGGACTTTCACCGGCTATTCGGCCATCGCCATGGCTGCGGGCCTGCCCAAGGGTGGCGCCATCATTTCGCTCGAGGTCGACCCCCACCACGCCCAGGTGGCGCGAGGGAACATCGCCGCCGCCGGACTCGAGAGCTACATCTCGGTGATAGAGGGCCCCGCGCTGCGATCGCTCGAAGAGCTCCAAGGCCCGTTCGACCTCGTCTTCATCGACGCCGACAAGGTCTCCTACGATGCTTATTTCGAGGCGGTGCTGCCCAAGCTGGCCGCGCACGGCTTGATCGTGGTCGACAACACCCTGCAGTCGGGGGGCGTGCTGGCCTCTGAGAAGCATCCCCACGAAGGCGCTCAGGCGTTGCGCGCCTTCAACGACAAAGTCGTCAACGACGAGAGGGTGGTGTGCGTGCTCACGACGATCCGCGACGGCGTGACCCTGATCCGCCGGAGGTCGTAGGAATAGTCGTAGGAATAAAGGAACGAGAAGCAAGGAACGAGAAGCAGGGGAACGGGGAACGGACGGCGTGCTCGACTATCACCTCCACCTCTGGCCGCATTCGGAGCAGCAGACGCCGCTGCGGCTGGAGCAGCTGGCTGACTACTGCGCGCGGGCCCAGGAGGCAGGGGTGACTGAGCTGGCGGTGACCGAGCATCTGTTCCGCTTCCGCCAGGCCGAAGCCCTGCTCGGCGGGTTCTGGGACGACCCTGCTGTCTCACCGGCGCTCGCCGAGTCGATGGCGGCGTACTGGAAGTTCCACGCCACCGCCGACCTCGACGCCTACGTCGAGTGCGCGCTCGAGGCCAAGGAGGCCGGACTGCCCGTCGTCGTCGGCCTGGAGGTCGACTACTACCAGGGTCGCATGGACGACGTGGCCGGCCTCTTGGCCGGCTACCCATTCGACGTCCTGCTCGGTTCCATCCATTGGATTGGTGGCGCATGGCGTTTCGACGACCTGTCCGACCCGGTGTCCATGGCCGAGTGGTCGGTGCGCGACGTCGACCGCTGCTGGGAGATCTACACGAAGGCGATCGAGGAGCTGGCCGCGTCGGGCACCTGTGACGTCCTCGCCCACCCCGATCTCATCAAGGTGGCGGGCTACATCCCCGACGTGCCTTACGAATGGTGGGATCGCATCGCGGAGGCGGCCGTCGGCATCGGGCATGGCGGCCGAGGTGTCGTCGGCGGGGTGGCGCAAGCCGGTGGCAGAGCAGTTCCCCGCGGCCGGGTTGCTCGAGCGCTTCGTAGCCCGAGACGTCCCACTGACCACCGCGTCCGACGCGCACCGGCTCGAACATGTGGCCGACCGGGCCGACGACCTGCGGGCCGTGCTCGCCATGGCGGGCGCGGGTGTCCTGCAGGGGTATCGGCGCCGCCGGCCCTACGCCGTGGCGGTCACCGAGGGGTCGCGAGAGGTCAGAGCGGGAGGCGACGACTGATGCCCACGCCGGCGGAGCTCGCACTGAGCCACACCGATCTCAAACCCGAGGAGCTCGGACACCTCCAGCGACTGCTCGGAAGCTGGAGCGTGCTGGCCGACCTCTCCTTCTCGGACCTCTTGCTCCTGGTGCCCGTCCACCTCGAGGAAAGCGGAGCGGAGAGCTCGGACGATGCGGGTCCGGTGGGCAACGGCCCGACCGGCAGCGCGTTGTCGGGCAACGGCCACGAGGATCCCGAGCTCGTCGTGCTCGGTCAGATGCGGCCGAACAACCGGCCCACCTTGGTGGACCAGGACCTGGTCGGCCAGACCGTCAACGAGTCGCAGTGGACGCTGGTGGCCAAGTGCCTCCATACCGGCGAGATCGTCCGCGGCAGCATCCACCACCCGATCCTCGGTGAGCAGGTGCCGGTGGAGAACATCCCCGTGCGCTTCGAAGGGCCGGATCATCGGAGCGCTCCTGCGCGTCTCGCTGGCCCCGCTCAAAGGGCCGACCAGCATGTACGAGCGCACCTATCTCGACGTCTTCGAACGCCTGGCCGACATGGTGGCCCAGTCCGCGTTCCCCTTCCCCGACGAGGACGTCGGGACGGAGGAGGCGCCGCGTGTCGGTGACGGCGTGGTCGTGGTGGACGCCGACGGCCGGGTCGAGTTCGCATCCCCGAACGCGCTCAACGCGTTCCACCGCATGGGGATCTACACCCAACCCGAGGGCCGGCGCTTCGGTGACCTCGACATAGAGGAGTCTGCGGTCGAGTGGGCACTGGCCACCGGCCGGCCGGTGGTCGAAGAAGTTGAGCGCCGTCCCGACGTCATCGTGCTCGTCCACTGCATCCCGCTGCTCTCCCACGGGGTGGTGACCGGAGCGATGATCCTGCTGCGCGACGTCACCGACGTGCGCCGGCTCGACCGGCTGCTGCTGTCCAAGGACGCCGCCATCCGCGAGGTGCACCACCGGGTGAAGAACAACCTGCAGACGATCTCCTCGCTGCTCAGCTTGCAGGCGAGACGGGTCGGCGACCGGGCGGCCCGGGTGGCCCTGCACGAGGCGGAGCGCCGCGTGCGCTCCATCGCGCTTGTCCACGAGATCCTGTCGTGTGACCCGAGCGACCAGGTCCCCTTCGCCGAGATCGTGAGCTCGCTGGTGCAGATGGCGGAGGATTCGGTGGTGTCCTCACAGCCCATCGTGATCTCGGTGCACGGCGATCTCGGTGACGTGGCGGCCGATGTGGCGACCCCCCTCGCAGTGACGGTGGCCGAGCTCCTCCAGAACGCGGTGGAGCACGCCTTCGACCCCGAGGCGGCCGGCGGCAGCGGCGGCGCGGCCGGCCTCGAGGGTGCTGGTGGTGCGGCAGGCTACGCGCCCGTCGGTCACGTGGACCTCACGCTCTCGGGCGACGACACCGTCTTGGAGGTCGAGGTCCGTGACGACGGACTCGGGATTCCCGACGGCTTCGACATCGAGCACACGACGAGCCTCGGCCTCTCCATCGTGCGCGACCTCGTCGTCAGTCAGCTGGAGGGGACGATCTCCATGACCGGGATCCCGGCGTCGCAGGGAGGCGGGACGAGGGTGGCGATCTCAGTGCCGGTGCGCCCACCGCGGTGATCGACACGCCAACAGCGGCGACGCGCGAGAAGCCCCCGTGGCGCGGTCGTGGCGGCCAGGTGGCGGTGACTCAGACGGCGGCGCGCTGCGAGCGGCGGGCGGCGAGCCACGCCTTGCGCAACTTGCGGCGCTCCTCTTCGGAGGTGCCGCCCCAGACGCCCGACTCCTGGTTGGTGGCCAAGGCGAAGTCGAGGCAGGGCTCGAGCGCCTCGCACGAACGGCAGACCCGCTTCGCTGCGTCGATCTGGTCGACCGCAGGGCCGGTCGTGCCAACGGGAAAGAAGAGGTCCGGCTCGGTGTTGCGGCAAGCGGCCACACGCCGCCAGTCGTCCGCATCCCAATCGACGGTCCGGTTCCACATGAGAGCCATCGGAATGTGCCTCCACCAGCATTGTGATCCTTTTCACATGATCGGACCCCGAGGGTGTCCGTCAGTGAAAAGTGGGTTAACGCAGCAGAGGGTAATGGGCCGTCGAACGCCGGGCAAGGAGTTTTTCGTGAAATTTCACATGGCTCGACGGGGAATTCTTGAAACGGCCGTGTCGGTCCAGCCATGACGGAAGTCTTCGCACATAGGGGTTGCACAGAAAGCGGGGCGAGGGAGAATTCGCTGGACGCCTTCACCGAGGCCCGCCTGCGAGGGGCCGACGGGGTGGAGCTCGATGTGCGGCTGACGGCCGACGGGGCCCTGGCCGTCCACCATGACGCCGAGATCCCCGGCGTCGGCCTGATCGTCGAGCTGACGGTGCCCGAGTTGCCGCCGTTCGTGCCGCTGCTGGCCGACGTGTTGGCCGTCTGCGACGGGATGACCGTCAACGTCGAGATCAAGAACGCGCCGCAGGACCCCGGATGGGACGCCGGCGAGGAGGTGGCTGTCGTGACCGCGGCGATCGTGGAGGAGGCGGGGTGGAGCGAGCGTGTCATCGTCTCGTCGTTCCAGCCCGCCACCCTGCGGGCGGTCCAAGCGGCCGACGGACGCTTGGCACTCGGCGCGCTGTGGGGTTTCGGGACCGATCCCGGCCCGGCCCTCGACGAGGCGGTGGCGAACGGATACCAGGCCGTCCATCCGTTCGTGCTGTCGGTGACCCCCGAGTTGGTTGCTCGGGCTCACGACGCCGGCCTGGGGGTCAACGTCTGGACGGTCAATGCCCTCGAGGACCTGCAGCGGGTGGTGGCGCTCGGCGTCGACACCGTGATCACGGACCGGCTGACGGATGCACTTGGGGTTGCACAGGGAAGCGACGGGGACGGGGAACCAGCATGAGGACCGGGCGCCGGGGGCCGATCGCTCCGTTCCCCTGAGCGCGAGAAACGCCTGTCACCGGGTCGAATGGCGAGCCACGGCCCGGGTCCACAAAGATGGTCCGCCATGAACGTCGTCGTGTGCGTCAAGCAAATCCCTGACCCGGCAGCCCCGGCGTCACTGAGTCCGGATACCAAGACACTGGACCGTTCCGGCAAGCTCATCATGGACGACTCCGACAACTACGGAGTCGAGATGGCCCTCCAGCTGGCGTCGGGCGATGGTGACGAGGTCACGCTGGTGTCGATGGCCCCCGGGGGCGAGACGTCGGGCCTTCGGACCGGCCTGGCCATGGGCGCCGCCAAGGCCATCCTGGTCAGTGACGATGCGCTCGCCGGCAGCGACGCCCTCGGCACGGCCAAGGTGCTCGCCGCCGCCATCGGGCGCGCCAACCCGGACCTGGTGGTGATGGCGACGGAGTCGACCGACGGCTACACCGGCACGCTGCCCGTGCAGGTCGCCGAGCTGATGGGCCTGCCTTCGGTGACCTTCGCCAAGGCCATCTCCGTCGACGGCGGCTCGCTCAAGGTCGAGCGCCAGACCGAAGCCGGCTTCGACGAGGTCGTCTGCCCCCTGCCTGCCCTGGTCACGGTCACAGCGGGCGTGGTCGAACCCCGGTACCCCTCCTTCAAGGGGATCATGGCGGCCAAGTCCAAGCCGGTCGACAACCTGACCGTTTCCGACCTCGGCATCGAGGCGTCGCAGGTGGGAGCGGCGGGCGCTGGTCAGGAGATCACGGACGTGTCCGATGCCGAGTCGCGTGCGGCCGGCGAGATCGTGGTGGACGAAGGCGACGGCGCCGGGCGCGTCGTGGCCTTCCTCGAGCAGCTGAAGGTGGTCTGAGATGGCGATCGACAAGGTATGGGTGCTGGCGGAGTCCGCCGACGGTGGCGGCCCGACGCCGGTCACGCTGGAGCTCTTGACCGAGGCCCGAGCGGTCGCGTCCACCGTGGAGGCCGTGGCGTGGGGCGCCGACGCCGCCTCGCTGGCGACTTCGGTCGGCGAGTACGGCGCGACCACCCTCTACGACGTCGGCGACCTGGGCGACGCATTGCCCGGCGTGCCGGTCGCTGCCGCGATGGCCGCGCTCGTTGAGAGTGGCAACAAGCCCGACGCCATCTTGTTGCCGGCGACGTACGAAGGCCGCGACGTCGCCGGCCGCCTGTCGGCCAAACTCGACCGGCCGGTGCTCACCAACGTGACCGGGCTCGTGGAGACCGACGGCGGGCTGTCGAGCCAGCACCCCGTGTTCGGCGGCAGCCAGATCGTCACCGCGCGCTTCACCGGCGACGGTCCGGCCATCTTCGTCATCCGAGCCAAGTCGTTCGCGGCGGAGCCATCGGGCGGGGGTACGGCGTCCGTCGTGGCGGCTCCCGTTCCAGACGTCGCGGCCACCAACACGGCCAAGGTGGTCGAGCGCCACGTCGAGGAGCGCACCGGGCCGAAGTTGGACGAGGCCGCCGTCGTGGTCTCGGGGGGCCGGGGTTTGGGCGAGTCCGCCAACTACGCCATGATCGAAGAGCTGGCCAAGCTCTTGCACGGCGCGGCAGGCGCCAGCCGCGCCATCGTCGACGCGGGCTGGGTTCCCTACTCGCACCAGGTGGGCCAGACAGGGAAGACTGTGAAGCCGACCGTCTACATGGCGTGCGGGATCTCGGGGGCGACCCAACATCTCGTCGGGATGAAGGGGTCCAAGAACATCATCGCCATCAACAAGGATTCCGAGGCGCCCATCTTCTCGGTCGCCGACCTCGGCATCGTGGGCGATGTGCACAAGGTGCTGCCCGCACTGATCGAGGCCCTCAAGGCCAAGGGCTGAGCCGCCGGGCTCAGTTCACACCCCGACCGCGACGCCGCGCCCAGCTGTGGGGGGTGGCCGGGCGGTCCCGGCAGACAGTGGTGCCGTGACCTGGCGCTCCCGAAGCCCCGTCGGGCTCCTCCGCGTGGCGCGTGCACGTTCTGACGGTGCGACCAGCGGTACATTCGGCGCAAATCGCTAGCCGCTCCGATGCTCTTTCCCACCGTCGACTTCGCCATCTTCTTCGCCATCGCCTTCACGGTGAACTGGCTCCTCAACCCCTACGCGGGTCCGTGGAAGCTGTCCATGATCGCGCTGAGCTACGTCTTCTACGGATGGGTCGGCTGGAGCTACTGCCTCCTGTTGCTGGCCACGACGGTCGTTGCCTACACGGGTGGTGCCGTGGTCGGGACCGCGCGCACGAACGAGCGCGGCGCATCGTCATGGGGATCACCGTCGGGGTGTTGCTGGGCATCCTCGGGTGGTTCAAGTACTACGGCTTCGTCTCGGTCAACGTGGACAACGTGACCCACGCGATCGGGCTGGGCCGCGCCGTCCCGTTGCTCCAGGTGGGCCTGCCCATTGCGATCTCCTTCTTCACCTTCATGGCGATCAGCTACGTGGTCGACATCTTCCGTCGCCAGCTCGAGCCGGCCAAGCCGCTGGACTTCGCGGTGTACATCGCGTTCTTCCCCCACCTCTTGGCCGGGCCGATCGTGCGCGGCACCGAATTGCTCCCACAGATCCGCCGCCGCCGCGACGCGAACTCCATCGACTACTCGCGGGCCTTCTGGCTGATCCTGGCCGGCCTCTTCAAGAAGGTGGTGATCTCCTCGTACGTCTCGAGCGCGATCGTCACCCCGGTCTTCACGTCGCCGACGCAGCACTCGGCGCCCGAGGCGATCTTCGCCGCGTGGGGCTACGCGGTGCAGATCTACTGCGACTTCAGCGGCTACACCGACATCGCCATCGGACTGGCGTTGTTGCTCGGGTTCCGCTTCCCGCAGAACTTCGATGCGCCCTACACCGCGCGCAACCTCCAGGACTTCTGGCGCCGCTGGCACATGACGCTGTCGCGCTGGCTGCGCGACTACCTGTACATCCCCTTGGGCGGCAGCGCAGGCGGCCAGATCCAAACGGTGCGCAACATCATGATCACCATGGTCCTCGGGGGCCTGTGGCATGGTGCTGCCTGGACCTTCATCTTCTGGGGCGCGCTCCAGGGCATTGGCCAGAGCTTCGGGCACATCCGCCGCACGAGCCGAGAGCGCCGGGGCCTCCCGCCGTTCGCCGAGGGGCCGGTCCGCGTGTGGGTCCAGCGCTTCCTCACCTTCCAGTTCGTGTGCCTGGGCTGGGTTTTCTTCAACGCGACGGGGCTCTCGCAGGCGTTCGCTGCTCTGGGCCGGATCTTCAGCGGGTGGGGTGAGGGCTCACCGCTCGTCACTCCGCTGCTGGTGTTCACGGTGCTGGGCACCCTGGCGCTCCAGTTCGTGCCGACACTCAAGATCGACCGCCTGCAGGCCGCGTTCTCACGCCAGCGCGCCGTGACCCAGGTCGGCCTGCTCGGATTCGCATTGCTCGCCATCACGACGTTCGGCCCGGTCGGCGTCGCGCCATTCATCTACTACCGATTCTGATGACGGATCAGCACTCACCACCGCACCATGTGGACTGGGAGTCCGACGAGGAGTTCCGCTCGCGCCCACACGCCGAGTTGGCTGCGCCCGAGGACGGACGCGTGCGCCTCCCGTGGACCCGTGTCATGGCGCTCGGTGTGGCCGCCTTCGCGCTGTGGTTCTTACTCTTTGCGCCGACGCTGCAGCACAACGCACAGGTCTCACCAGTGGGCACCCGGCGCACGGTGGGCCTCGACGTGACCGGCCCGGTCGCCGCGATCAGCCGCGCACTGCAGCTCTCGCACATCGTCTCGATCACGGGACGCGCCAACCGGCTCCCGGGCGGCACGGTCGGGCTCACCGTGTCGGGCCCGAGAGCCCAGACGCCACCGCACTCCGCTGCGGGGACCGGGACCAAGGGCGGGAAGGCCTCGACCACCCCCACCACCGCGGCTCCCAACCCGAAGACCCCGACGGCGGCGAACCCGTTGCGGGTCCTCATCATCGGCGACTCCCTCGGTCTCGACCTCGGCGGGCCGCTCCAATCGGATCTGGCGCAGACCGGTGTGGTCAGTGCCGCCCTCGACGCCCGCGAGAGCACGGGCCTGACCCGGCCCGACTACTTCAATTGGCCTGCCGAGCTGACCTCGGACCTCAAGACGGTCGATCCCCAGCTGGTGGTGATCATGATGGGGGCCAACGACCCCCAGGACTTCTTGGGTCCGCCCGACGTCCCCTACTCCTCGCCGCAGTGGAACGGCCTGTACGCCCAGCGGGTGGCCCAATTCATGCAGATCGCCGGGAGCGGCGGCGCCCAGGTGCTGTGGGCCGGCATGCCGCCGATGCAGAACGCCGGCCTCAATGCGCAGATGGGCGATCTGAACACCATCGTGCAGCAACAGGCCGCGGCGGCGCACCCTCCCGTGCAGTACATCAGCACGGACCACTCGCTCGGCACCGCGCAGGGCGGGTACACCGCGTTCATCACGAACGCGGCGGGACAGGTCGTGAACGTCCGGACGCCCGATGGCACGCACCTGACACCCGGAGGCGGTCAGGTGGTCGCCCAGCAGGTCATCAACGAGCTGCAGACGCTCGGCTATCACATCCCCTGAGCAGGGTCCGACGGCCGTCACTGCGGGGTCACCGGCGCCCTCTGGCGCGGCTCGCTACGTGCGCGTCGGGGCCCTTTCGACCGGGGCGTGCTCCGCGTTCAGGGCCGACGGCGGGCTGGCGGGCAAGGTGGGAACGCCGGCCTGCCAGGGTCGGACGTAGGCCAGCCACAGCGCACCTCCGCCAACCAGGACGATGCCGAGCGTCCAGCCGAGGGCGGTCGTGCCGAGACCCACGTACTTGAGGCCCGACGCAAAGATCACGAACGTGATGACCGGCCGGATGTAGCGGTCGGGCGCGCGGGACGAGATCAGCGAGCCGACCAGCACCGCCGGCACGCTGCCGATCACGATCGACGTGGTGACGGCGAACTCCACGTGGCCAAAGGCCAGGGCGCCGAGCGCGGCGGCCAGGGTCAGCGGGACCGCCTGGGTCAGGTCCGTCCCGACCAACTGGTTGGCGCCGAGCACGGGATAGAGGAAGAGCAGCAACACGATCATCAACGAACCGGAGCCGACCGAGGTCACCCCCACCACGAAGCCCCCGATGAGGCCGATGGCGACGGTGGGGAGGGGGTGGACGACGACCTCGCCGATCAGCCCGTGCCGGCGCTGGCCCGAGCGACGGTCGAGGGCGAAGCGCAGCACCATCGCGGCCGCGCCCACCAGGAGGGCGGCGCCGAGAATGATCTGAACGTTGTCCTCGGCACCGGTCGAGTTGCCGAGGAGGTGCAACACGTAAGCCCCGAGGAGGGCGGCTGGGACCGAGCCCAGCACCATGTAGCCGACGAGCGAGTAGTTCACCGTCTTCTTGGTCATGTGCACGACGGCGCCGACCGGGCGCATCAACACCGCGGCGACCAGGTCGCTCGAGATGGCCGTCGAGGGCTTCACGCCGAAGAAGAGGATCAGCATCGGGGTCATCAGCGCGCCGCCGCCGGCACCGGTCATGCCGACGAGGAAGCCCACCACCGCACTGCCGAGGACGATGTAGGGGTCAATCGACATCGACGCTCCAGGGTGCGACGAGCCAGCAATGCGTTCGCCGATGGGTCATAGTGAAAACATATTAGCTATGCATCTAGTCAGGAATTCAGCGGCCTTCTGACCAGGGAGTTCCCGTGCGCGGCTACACCAGTGGCCAAGGATACGGAGGCCATTCCCCGTCGTCGACCAGCTCGGGGAGCGCGCGCAGGCTGAGGAGCCAGGCGGCGCGGTCGAGCGTCGCGGCGACCTCGGCGGGATGGAGCAGCGCCCGCAGGGCATCGCACGCGCCCTCGTGGGCGAAGCGGGCCAGGTCGGCCTGCACGTCCGGCTCGAGCGCGGTGCCGCCGAAGTCCCAGATGACGGTGCGCAGCTTGTCGTCGACGTTGAAGCAGAGCCCGTTGTCGATGGCCCACAGGCGGTCCTCGGCCAGCAACACGTGGCCACTCTTGCGGTCCGCATTGTTCGCCACGACGTCGAACGCGCACAGGCGCATGAGCACGGAGTGCCACGTCGGGTCGTCCCGCAGGGTGAAGTAGTGCGACGTGCCATCCTCGTGGACGAACCGCTGCACGGAGCCGGGACCGAACGGACCTTCGTCGCGCGCCACGGTCTCGGGGACGAGGCCCCAGCCCAAGCTCTCGGAGAGCACGAAGGCCGCGACCTCGCGCCGGTAGAGGCCGCCAGGGAAGTCCCAGAGGGGGCGCTCGCCCTTCGACGGCTTGTAGACAGCCATGAGCTCCTCGTCGCCGAGGCGGCACGTCACCAGCAGCGTGGCGTTCGAACTTCCCGCGATGCGGCCGTGCACCTCCATCTCACCCTCGGTGAGGACGCGCGCGACCGTGGCGTCGGACACCTCGGTCAAGAGGCGGGGGGCCGATGCCCGTTGGTACGCGGGCAGTCGTGACCCGCGGGGTCCAGCGGCAGCGAGCACAAAGGGCACGGCGGGCGGCCCGCCTCGACGAGCCTCGTGGCGTGGATGGCAAAGGCCGCCGCCTGCTCCCTCGTCATCGCCACGCGGAGGACGTGGCCGCTGTCGGCGATCTCATCCTCCTCCTCATCGTCGTCCTCGACGCCGACCTCTTCGAGGACGACGATGATGCGGTCGAGCTCCTCGTCGAACGAGACGCCGATGGTGCCCACGACCCACTCGTACTCCTCGGTGCCGTAGAACTCGAGGTCCTCGGGCAGATGCCCCGGGCGTCCGAGCTCCTTCACGATGCGCCCGAGGTAGCCGGCCAGGACCGCCATCTGTTGTTTCTCGACCTTGACCGTCGTCTCGATCAGTCCTTGACGGCAGTAGAAGAGGAAGAGCCGGTTCCCGACGTCGCCGACGACGCCGAGGGTGCAGTGGTCGGGTGCGTCAAAATCGAATTCGTCGCTCATGGGTGAGGCCTTGTCATGACGGCGCCAGCTCATCGAGGGAGCCCGTCGAATTCATGCAGAGCACGACCGGGCCGCCCGCGGTGAAGAGGATTGCTGAGATCGAACACGGGGAGATCACCAGACGCTGCATGAGGTCGAGGGGTACGCCAGCCGACGCGGCGACGATCGCCTTGATGTTGTCCGCATGCGACACGGCCACGATCGTCTGCCCCGGGTGGTCGGCCACGAGGCGGAGCACGGTGTCCATGGCCCGCACCGACATTTCGGCGAAGGACTCGCCGCCGGGGAAACGGAACCCGCTAGGCCAGCGTTGGACGGTTGGCCACTCCTTGGTGCGGTACAGGCGCGCCAGGGGCTTTTCGGTCCACTCGCCGACGTCGAGCTCGATGAGCCCGTTCGCGGTGCGGACCCGCAGGCCCAGTGCCCGGGCGATCGGCGTGGCCGTCTCGCGTGTGCGCTCCAGCGGCGAGGCGTACACCGCCGAGGGTGCTCTGGTCAAGGCGGCAATCCGTCCGGCGGCCGCCTCGGCTTGGGCCTCGCCCTTCTCGGAGAGGTGGAGCCCGATGGCCTGACCCGGCAGCATCTTGCCCGTCGTCGGGGTCGCCCCGTGGCGGACCAGCAAGACGACCGTGGCAGGCGGAGCCTTGCGGCTTCGCCGGGTGGACGGGCGTGCGGAGGCGGAACGGACCGATGGGGGCACGGACGACCATCGTAGGCTCTGCGCCGTGGCCTCCAACCGTGCGGCGAGGGACTCCGTCGCTGCCGTGCAGCGGGAGGTGGCCGCCTGCAGGAGGTGCCCGCGCCTCGTCGCCTGGCGCGAGGAGGTGGCGCGCACCGGGCGGGCGGCGTATGCAGGCCAGGTCTACTGGGGGCGGGGCGTCCCCGGTTTCGGCGATCCCCGTGCCCGCGTGGTGATCGTCGGCCTGGCTCCAGCGGCGCACGGCGCCAACCGGACGGGCCGCATGTTCACCGGCGACCGATCCGGAGACTGGCTCTTTGCCGCGCTGTTTCGGGCCGGCTTCGCGTCCCAACCGACCAGCACCGCTCGTGACGACGGCCTGACCCTCACCGGCGCGTACATCACCGCAACGGTGCACTGCGCGCCGCCCGCCAACAAACCGACGCCCGATGAGCGGGACGCGTGTGCGCCGTATCTCGCCCGAGAGCTGTCGCTGTTAGGTGATGCCGTGGTCGTGGTCGCCCTTGGGCAGATCGCCTGGCAAGCCGTTGCGTTCCAGCAACGGCTTCGGCCGCGCCCGGTCTTTGGACACCTGGCAGAGGTGGCTCTCCCGGGCGGGCGGACCATGCTCGGCTCCTACCACCCGAGCCAGCAGAACACGTTCACCGGCAAGCTGACCGAGCCGATGTTCGACGCAGTCTTCACGCGGGCCCGCCTCCTCATGGCTCGGAAGCCCGGTCACGACACGAGGTCGTAGAGCAACCGGTAGAAACGGATGCGGTCCGGATCGGGCTCGACGCCGTAGCTCTCGTAGAACAGCGGCTCGAGCGCCTCCCCGAAGTTCCAGCCGACGCTCCAGGCGCCGACGGCAACGTCCCACCATCGATCAGCCACGCCGAGTTCGCCCAGGTCGACGAAGCCGGTCACCCGGCCGTGTTCGAGCAGCACGTTGGGGGCGCAGTAGTCGCCGTGACAGACGACCAGGTCCTCCTCGGCCGGTGCCGTGGCTTCCAACTCCGCCAGCGCGGCCACCGGGGTCAGGTGGGCGTGCGCCTCGTGGAAGCACGCCGGGCCGACCTGACCGGACCCCACGCGGCTGCGCACATGCTCGAGGGCGCGCGAGACGTCGAAGCGGAACGGGCACCACTCTTCCCCGACGGCGTCGTGAAAGGCGCGCAGGCCGCGCCCGAGGGCGGCGACCAGCCCCGGCAGAGCGGCCCGCCAGGTGTGGTGGGTGGCGTCGAGCCCCGGCAGCGCCTCGGTGAGGAGAACAGTCGTGGCCCCGATCCGTTCGCAGGCCACGACAGTGGGTACCGCGAGGTAGGGCGCGGCCCAGATCATGCGTTCGGACTCGGCACGCAAGCTGGGGTAGCGGTCCGCCGCCGAGTCCACCTTGGCGAATCGCACCACACCGCCGGGGCCGCGCAGGCGCCACGTGGTGAGTCCGGCGGCCAGGTGGTAGGCGAGCTCGGGGTGCCACCCCGGCGCGAGTCGTGCCAGTTCCGCAGGGGGAGCGGGGGAGGAGGGCGAGGCGCCGGGCTTCGTCGGGTCAGCGTCGAGCACGCCTGTCAGGGTAGAGGTCGCGGGCGCGGCAACGACTACCGTCTCGGCGAGCCACCGGGAGGAGAGCATGCGCGAGCCGGACGACGTGACACCGTGCGATGCGTCGGAGATCACTCGCTGGGACGAGACGGCCGACGTGCTCGTCGTGGGATTCGGAGCCGCCGGCTCGACCGCTGCGTTCAGCGCGGCCGAGGCGGGCGCGCAGGTCCTGGTGGCAGAACGAGCGGGTGGGCCAGGTGGTGCGGCGGCGCTGGCCGAGGGAATCGTCTACCTGGGCGGTGGCACCCCGATCCAGACGGCCTGCGGCTTCGAGGACACCCTCGAGGACATGTACCGCTACATGATGGCGGCCTGCGGGCCTGATCCTGACGAGGTCAAGGTCGCCCGCTATTGCGACGAGAGCCTGGGCCACTTCGACTGGCTGGTGGCCCGCGGTGTCCCGTTCGACACCACGTTCTGCGCCGAGACCTCAATGGCGCCCAATGGCACCGAAGGCCTCGTCTACTCGGGGGGCGAGGACGCCTACCCCTTCAACGAGATCGCGCGGCCCGCGCCGCGCGGGCATCTGGCCAAGACGGCGCGCTCGACGGGATGGTTGCTGATGCAGCATCTTGCCGCGGCGGCAACCGACGCGGGCGCGCAGGTCTCGTCCGACACCCGAGTGGACCGCCTCGTCGTCGACGACGGCCGGGTCGTCGGCGTCCAGGGTCATCGGTTCGGTGAGACGGTATCGTTTCGGACGCGGCGCGCCGTCGTCCTCACCGCGGGCGGCTTCATCTTCAACGACGAGATGCTGCGTCGGCACTGCCCTCCCCTGGTGCGAGGCACGTTCAAGGTCGGGACGGAGGGTGACGACGGGCGGGGGATCCGCATGGCGCAGTCGATCGGCGCCGGCGTGCGCAACATGTACGCGGGCGAAGTGTCGTTGCCGATCACGCCGCCCCGGACTCTCATCCACGGCATCCTCGTCAACGGGCGAGGGCAGCGTTTCATCAACGAGGACGCCTACATGGGTCGGGTCGGGCAGTCCGCGCTCTACGAGCAGGACGGTGAGGCCTACCTCATCGTCGACGAGGCGTCCTACGAGGTGAACTGGATGGGCCTGGCCGCGTCCTGGGTGTGCGAGAGCGCAGCCCAGCTCGAGGGAGAGATCGGGCTGCCCGAGGGGTCGCTCCAGGCGACCGTCGACCTCTACAACCGGCACGCCGCCCACGGCGAGGACCCGCTCTTTCACAAGGGGGCGCCGTGGGTCCGCCCGCTGGTCCCACCGATCGGGGCCGTCGATTTGCGCATCGGACCGGCGCCCTATGCCCCCTTCACTCTCGGCGGCCTCGACACGTCAGTCGACGGCGCAGTCCTCGACGTGGCGGGGAATGCCATCCCGGGTCTCTTCGCCGCAGGGCGGACCACGGCGGGGGTGTGCTCCTTCGGCTACGCCAGCGGACTTTCCATCGGCGACAGCACCTTGTTCGGACGCCTGGCCGGCGCCAGCGCGGCGACGGCACCGGCATCCTGATCGCCCGTCAGTCGCGCCGCGAAGCGTACTCGATCACGCGCGCCATGACGACGTCGCCGGCCTTCGTCACCGACCCGCAGTCGAACGGCGGCTGGGGGTCGTACTCGATCATCAGCTGTGCGGCTTCGGCCGCGGTGCGGTCGACGAGCAACTCGACCAGCCGCAGGGCCATGTCGATGCCGGCCGAGACGCCGGCGGCCGTGATGATGCGGTCATGGAGGTGCTCGACGACACGGCTGGAGGTCGCCACCGAACCGTGGGCCTCGAGCAGGCTCATGCACGACCAGTGCGTCGTGGCCGTCTTGTCCTCGAGCAGGCCGGCCGCGCCGAGGACCAGTGAGCCCGTGCAGACCGAGGTGGTGTAGCGCGAGCCGTCATGCGCGGCGCGGAGCCAGTCGAGTACCCGTTCGTCATGTTCGAGCGTGCGCGTTCCCACACCCCCGGGGAAGACGACGACGCCTGGCGACGGCACCTCCTCGAAGGTGGCGTCCGCTGTGAGCGCGAGCATGCCGTTCTCGGTGCGGACTTCGCCGCGGGCGTGGCCGACGAAGACGATGTCGAAGTCGGGGATGCGTTGGAGCACCTCGTAGGGCCCGACGGCGTCCAGCGCGGTGACGCGGGGGAAGAGGGGGATGGCGACCTGGAGTCGGGCGGCGTTCATGCTGATGTCCTCTCGAGGGGGACGGCGCGAAAGCGTCGTCGGTAGGCGTCCGGCGGCACGCCCAAGGATCGCTGGAAGACCCGGCGCAACGTCTCGGCGCTGCCCAGCCCGCAGCGCGCCGCCACCACGTCGAGCGTGTCGGCCGACTCCTCGAGATCCCGGCGTGCTGCGTCGACGCGGATCCGCTCGACGAATCGCCCGGGGCTTTCGCCTACTTCGGCGGTGAACACGCGCGCGAAGTGGCGCACGCTCATGCCCGCAGCGGCCGCGAGTGCCGGGAGGCGGTGATCGCCGGCGGGTGCCGCTTCCACGAGGCCCTGCACCGCTCGCACCGTCGAGCGCTCCGCGCGCGGCACCCACACCGGCGATGCGAACTGGGACTGGCCTCCGGGACGGTGGAGGAACATCACGAGCCAGCGCGCGACGGTCTGCGCGACGTCGACGCCGAGGTCCTCTTGGACCAATGCCAGCGAGAGGTCGATCCCCGCCGTGACACCCGCGCTGGACCAGTACTTGCCGTCCCGGATGTAGATGGGATCGCTGTCGACGGTCAGCTCAGGGTGCGCGTCGCCGAGCTGGCGCGCCCGGGCCCAGTGCGTGGTGACGCGCCGGCCTGCCAGGAGGCCCGCTGCTGCGCCGACGAAGGCCCCCGAACACACCGTCGCCACCCGGCGGCACCGTGGCGCGGCCTGTCGGATCCAGGCGAGCAGCTCCTCGTCGTGCGCCGCGGCCTCAGCACCCGAGCCCCCCGCGATGACGAGCGTGTCGATGCGTGCCGACGGGCCGGGCAGCGCCGCGGTGCCGAGCTCGAGGCCGCTCTCGGCCCGGATCGTGCCCCCCGGGCGCGTGGCAAGGGTGACGCGGTAGCCGCCGCTCCTGCCGAGAGCGGCGGCGGCCCGTTCGGCACCTGCGAAGACCTCGTGGGGTCCGACGGCATCGAGCGGTTGGACGCCGTCGAACGCCACGATGACGACCTGGCGTTCTCTCATGCCTGCCACTCTGCGCCAGTCGCCTCATGGCGTCAATGACATGGTTCCCACAGATTCGGCCATCGCCGGGTCCGCCGGGTCGGCCGTGTTCAACGACCTGAGTGGGAGGAAGATGCCGGTTCAGCTGGTGCGGGACCGCCGGGTGCCGCGGGCGCGCACCCATGCCAGCAGGTCGCCGGTCGGTCCCCGGCGCACGGTGCCGGTGAAGATGTCCTCGCGCTCGGTGGAGACCTCGCAGAGAATCTCTGCGCAGAGTTCGTCGCCGATCGCCGCCGGCGCGAGGTACTCCACCAGTACCGACGAGATGATCCCGGAGCGCTCGGCGTCGTTGGCCGCGGCGGCGACCGCGGCGCCGGCGACGGCGTAGAAGACGGCACCGTGCACGGTGCCGTGCGGGTTGGCGTGCACCTCTGTGGTCTCGAGGGTGGCGACGGTGTGGCCCGGGCCCTCGCGCCGGACCGCAATGCCGAGGAGCGCGGCGAAGCGGTCAGCCTGCGGATCGGCCATGCCGCTCAGCCCGGGGCTCAGGACGCCGGCGCCGGGAGGCGTCCTGGCATCGGCACCGCGGTCGCCGGCCAGCGCTTGCGGCTGACGCGGCTGAGCCGATTGAGGAGCGTGACCGCACCGGGGTCGTCCTCAATGGGACGAGTCTCGATCACCCCCGCCCCCTCCATGTCGTCGAAGAGGGCCTCGCCCTTCTCGGTCCGCACGATCGTGAGGGTCCAGTCCCCGAAGGCGCCGATCCCACCCGTCGAGATGTCGGCATGCTCGGCTGCGAAGTCCGGGCAACTGGTGCAGCCCTCGCGGGTCCAGGCGTGGGCCTCCTTGAGCGGCACCTCGTGGTAACTCCCGTCCTTCATCCAGACCTGGAACACGCCCTTGATGTTCATCTTGACGATCTCGGCACGGGTCAGGCCGTACTTGGCCTCGAAGAGCTCGGGGAAGATGGCGTCGTCGAAAGTCTTCGAACAGAGCAGCCCGATGGAGAGGGTGAAGCGGCGGGCGATCTTGCCCGCCTTGCGGGCCTGCATGACCGGTGGTGCCGACGCCTGGCAACCCATCCCGACCAGCGCGATGCGCTCCGCGCCGCCCTCGATCGCCTCGGGGTAGGCCAGCGGGTTGGCCGAGTAGGTGTAGCGGGAGCCTGCCGTCGAAAGAATGTCCTCCTTGCTCCGGGCGACGCGGGGCACGGCCTTCCAGGTCGACCCGTCACCTTCGAGCCCCGACACCAGAGCGGCATCGATCACGTCGTGCTCGAAAGCCCAGATGAGCAGGGCGGAGACGAGGCCGCCGTCCTGGCCCACCCCTGCGACGTCGGCATCGACAGCCCGGGCCAGCACGGTGCGCCGGGCGATCCCGGCCACCTCGTCGTCGGTGCGGGGCCGCCCGAAGAGGTGGGTCTCGATCTCGGGTTCCCACGTGCGGAAGCGCGGGCAAGCCCTGGTGCAGAGGGTGCACCCCTTGAGCCCGTGGGTGCAGTTGTCGGGCCCGCCGTCGGTGTCGACGTGGAACGGCTTGTAGACGCCTTCGCCGTCGTCGTAGCCCAAGACGTCGTAGGGGCACGCGATGACGCACGCCGAGCACCCGGTGCAGAGTCCCGAGGTCACGACCTCGGTGAACAGCTCGGCCCATTGCGGCTTCTCCGGTGGCATTGGCCCACCATATTCGGCCAGGCCGTAGTGGTCGGATACCGTGCGCCGGTGCCCGAGATCCTCGAAGTCGAGTGCTACCGGGTCTTCGCCGCCCACGGCCTGGACCGGCCGATCGCACGGGTCTGGATGGTGGACTCTCGCTACGGCCGGGGCGGCACCACGCCGCAGCGCCTGCGAGCGGCGCTGGTCGGGCACTCCTTCACCGCGGCGCGCCGGCGGGGGAAGCTGCTGCTCCTCGACGTGGACGGAGGTCCGACACTGGGCCTGCGCTTCGGGATGACCGGTGGCATCGTCGTCGACGGGCACGAGGCCCTCGACCGCCTCCGTTACGGGCCGGGTGTGTTCGACGAGAAATGGGTCCGGGCGCGGGTCACCTTCGCCGACGGCGGCACCCTCATCGTGCACGACCCGCGCCGCTTCGGCTCCCTCGAGCTGTCGCCGGACGAGAACCGCCTCGGGCCCGACGCCCTGACCGTGACCCTGGCGAACCTGCGGGGCGCGCTCGCAGTCAGTCCGCGGGCAGGCCCGGTGGCGCCTCTCAAGGCGCGACTCATGGACCAGGAGCGGTTGGCCGGCATCGGCAACCTGCTGGCCGACGAGATCCTCTGGCGGGCCGGGCTCGCACCCGGGCGCCGCGACACCGCTGAGCGACGGCGAGGTCGCGCGGGCTCCACGGCGCGTTGCGCTCGACGCTGCGCACGCTGGCCCGACGCGGCGGCTCGCACATGGGCGAGCTGATGGAGGAGCGCCATGCCGACGGGCGCTGCCCGCTCGACGGCACCGAGTTGCGGCGCGAGACGGTCGGAGGCCGCACGACCTACTGGTGCCCGGTGCACCAGCACTGAGCACGCGGGTGCACAGGGGTCGCGGCCGGGTCAGCTGAGGCGCCGCACCCACCACACGGTGAAGACCGAGATCGCCGCCGCGGCGGCCAAGAAGATGAGGGTCTCGTAGGTCTGGAAGGGCCAGTAGCGGCTGGCCGGCTGGTAGGTGACGACGTTGGTGAGGTGGAGCTGGTTGACGCAACGCGCCACGAGACCATTGAGGTCGGTTCGCTGCAGGTTGGCGAGCTGGGAAGCGGACGGCGTGAGGTTGGGGCACGAGCCGACGCCGTGGATGGTGACCCCGTTGGGGCCCACCGCCGTGGCCGGGTTGACGAGGAAGCCGCTGAGGCTGCCGCCGCCCAGGACCTGACCGAACCGGTTGACGATCGATTCGCTCACCACCCAGGCACCCTGCGGCAGGCCCCCGCCGATCTGCATGCGCCTGGGGCTGGTGATCGTGAACGGTGTGCGGGACGTCAGCGGAGCCATCAGGTGCGGGCGCACCCACTCGGTGAACGCGACCCGGACACCGACGAAGGCAGCGAGGGTGGCGCCCATGGCCGCCACGGTGTGGCGGATGATCGCCCCCGACGCCACCCCGAGTGCGAACGCGAACGCGGCGTAGCCGATCGGCACGATGTCCCGGCTGTCGAAGTTGGAAAACGGCCCGCTGCCTGCGGCCAGGTCGAGCGGGCTCGACCACCACGTCACCAAGAGGCTGCACACCCCGGCGACCGCCATGGCGGCGACGCCGAGCAGCACGAGCTTGCACCACGTCCAGCGGGCTCGAGAGACGCTCTGGGTCCAGGCCAAGCGGAACGTCCCGCTCTCGAGCTCGCGTGCGACGAGCGGCGCGCCCCAGAACACACCGAGCAGGCCGGGGATCACGAGGACCGCCACGGTGAGCCACTGGCCCGTCTGGCGGTACTTGTCGACGAAGTCGTTTGCGGCGTTGGCACAACTCGGCGATGCGCTCGTGCAGGTGCTCACATGGGCATGGAAGTCGCTCAGCACCTGGGAGCCCACGATCACCACCACGACCGCCAGCGCGACGAGCGCGACCGCGCGCCAGGAAAGCCTGGGTGCGGAACTGCCGGAGGGTCAGCCAGAACACGGGACTGGTCCTTTCGTGCGCGACCTCATCAGCTGATGCGGTGGCGGACCCACCAGGCGCACACGCCGGTGAGCGCCAGCGCCAGCACGACGAAGAGCGCGCACTCCATCGTCTGGAACGTCCAGAACCGGTCGTCCGGTTGGTAGCTGATGACCTCGTGGTAGTTCGCGTTGAGCGTGCTGACGCACTGGCTGAAGGCGGCCTGCGCACCGACGGGCGCCCTTACCGCCGACGCGTGCCCGCCGAGGATCCCGACGCTCCCGCGGGCACCCTCGACCCCCTTGCCCGCACCCGTGCCCGGTCCCGGCAGCGAGAAGATGTCGGGGCAGACGTGCTTGATGTAACTCGACGTCGGCGCCTGCCCGGCTTTGTCGACGACACTCGTCCCGGTCACCCACGCGTTCGGCAGGTTCGGAGCCTGTGCGTTGACGACGCCTTCGCCGCCGGCGCCAGGTCCGCTGAACCCGAATCCGGTGTTGGCGAGCGTCAGTGGCTGTGTCGTCGTCACGGGGCTCATGTAGTGCGGCCGCAGCCAGTAGGTGACCGCGAGCCTGGCCCCGATGAAGCCGGCCAGCGTGATCGCCATGGCCGGGAGCGTCCGGCGCACGAGGAGCCCGACGGTCGCCGCGAGCGCGAAGGCGAAGACGGCATAGCCGGCCGGCACGAACCCGTGCAGCGCGAAGTCGGACGGGCTGAAGCGGCTCTGGCTGACCTTGTCGAGCGGGCTGGACCACCAGGTCACCATCAGGCTGAGGACCCCGGCGACGAGCATGCTGGCCAACCCCACCAGGCCGAGCTTGACCAGGAGCCAGCGCAGGCGGCTCACACTCTGCGTCCAGGCCAGTCGGAACGTCCCCGTCTCGAGCTCGTGGGCGATCAGCGGCGCGCCCCAGAACATCCCGATCAGCGCCGGGACGGCCAGCACGAGCACGGAGGCCGCGATCTGGAGTCCGTGATAGGTATCCGATACCGGGTTGTTGCAGGCCGTGCTCTGGCCGCCCGACGCCTTACAGGCGGCGGCCGCCGTGTCGTAGACGCTGACCAGGTGCGGACCGGTGACGGCGAGCACGATGCCGACCACGACCAGGCCCGCCAAGCCCACCGTCGCCTGCGACCGGAACTGCCGCCACGAAAAGACGATCACCGTGCCACGTCCAGCTTCGCCACGGTGGGCTTCTCCTGGCTGGAGCGACGCCGCCGGGTGCGCCCGGCCGGCCTGGCCCATGTAGGCCAGCACGAGATCCTCGAGGTCGAGCTCCTCGACCGTCCAGGTCGGGTCGAGGACGGGACCGTCGCTGCGCACGAGCAGCGTGCTCTGGCGATCGGTGTGGCTCTCCTCGATCACGTGCTGGTCCGAGGGGAGCGAGTCGACGTCGTGGCGGGGGCCGATCAGGCGATGGTGCGTCGCGAGCAGTTCGTCCACCTCGCCGGCCACCTGGACCCGCGACGACACGAGCACCACCAGGTAGTCGCACACGCGTTCGAGGTCGGCCACGAGGTGAGACGACAGGACGACGCTGACGCCGTGTTCGGCGACGACCTCCATCAGGCTCTGGAGGAACTCGCGCCGGGCCAGCGGGTCGAGGCTCGCGACGGGTTCGTCGAGGATGAGGAACTCGGGTCGCTTGGCCACGGCCAGCGTCAACGCGAGCTGCGCCCGTTGGCCGCCCGAGAGCGTCCCGGCCCGCTGCTTCGGGTCGAGGTCGAGGTCCTCGAGGCGGCGTTGCGCCATGGCCGCGTCCCAGTTCGGGTTCATGTGCGCGCCGAGCGCGAGATGGTCGTTCACCGTGAGCCGGGCGTAGGTGGGCGTGTCCTGCGCGACGAAACCCACCCGTGCGAGTTGTGCCGGGTCGTCGCTCGGCGGGTTCCCGAGGACCTCGATCTTCCCGGCCGTCGGTGCGAGGAGGCCGACGGCGAGGTGCAGCAGGGTCGTCTTGCCGGCACCGTTCGGCCCGACGAGGCCCACGACGTGGCCGGCAGGGATTTCGAGGTCGCAGTCGCTGAGCGCCCAGCGCCGGCCGTAGCGCTTTCCCAGCCCGCTGGCAGAGAGGACCGCGGTCACGCTATGTCCTCCTCAGCGGCTGACCGAAAGGAATCTCGGAAGAGGGCCTCGATGCTCTCGTCGTCGAGTCCGGCCCGTCGCGCCTTGACGATCCAGCGCTGCAGCGCTTGACGGAGCGGACCGTGCGCGGCCAACGACCCGCCGCCGAGCGACCCGGTGATGAAGGTCCCGACGCCCGGGCGTGCGCTCGCCAGACCCTCGTGTTCGAGCTCCCGGTAGGCCTTGAGCACCGTGTTGGGGTTGATGGCCAGCTGAGCCACCACCTCCTTGACCGTCGGCAGCTGGTCGCCCTGCTCCAAGACGCCGAGTCGCAGCGCCTGACGGACCTGCTGCACGATCTGGAGGTAGGGGGACACCCCCGAACGGCTGTCCAGATGGAATTCGATCACACGGACCTCATTTACCTAGGTGACTAGATAAATGGAACCATTCCGCCCCGCCGCTGTCAAGGACCCTCGGTCGCCGCGGCCGTGGGAGAGCTCAGCTGGTGAGTGGCGGCAGCCCCTTGGCGATCATGTCGACCCCGAAGACGAGGAAGAGCACGGCGAGCACGGCCGCGTTGTGGGCGCTCAGCCAGACCTTGGCTCCGTCGAGCGACGCCTTCGCCCTCGCACCGCCGACCAGCGCGTACACCACAGGCCCGGCGATGGTGAGGCTGGCGATGACGACGAAGACCACGGTGGCGACGACGGCGTCGGACGTCGTCAGACCATTCACCTGCGCCAGGCCGGCGGCCGCGCCGAGGGTGAGGATCAGGTTCTTGGGGTTCACGGCGGCGAGCACCACGCCGAGCCCGAAGGCCTTGGCGGGCGACACCGATTCGATGGTGGCGAGCCATGCGGGCATCGCGGGCTCCTCACCCGGCGCCGGGCGCTTGCGCCAGTTGCGCCGTGCGAAGGCAAGCAGCAGGACGCCCAAGGCGATCTTGCCCCACGACACCGAGTCCGACGCCGTGCTGCTCGTTGCCACGTTGCCGTCGTGCGCCAGCACGTAGACCACCGTGCTCACCACGGCGAGTGCCAGGACCCAGCCGAGCAGAAAGGCCGGACCGTTGACCCTTGCCCGGTCGGAGAACAGCATCAAGATCACCGCGACGATCGGGATCGGGCTGATGGCCACGCCGATGGCGAAGGTCAGGACCGCGCTGATGCCTTGCCCCACGGGAGCTCCTTCCTAAAGGTTCGCGTCGTGCGACGAATCAGGTCAGCTGTCGCGCCAGACCTGGTGGATCGGGTGCGGATCGCCGTGGCCGGTCGTCCGTGTGAGGAGGCACGACTCGACTTCGAACTCGAAGAGCGCATCGTCATCGTCCGGCACCGCCACGCCCAGCCGGGCTCTTTCGGTCACGAACTGCGCACCCAGTGCAGCTCTGATGGCTTCGTCTTCGACCAGGCGGGCGATGCCCATGCACGAGAAGGCGTCTTCATCGTCCTCGCGGGGAAACGAGTGGAGCGCGTAGCGGCCGTCCCTTCGTAGGTCGCGCTGCTTCGGTGACGGAACGATGAACCCGAAGAGACCAGCTTCATCCATCACCGGGCACATGGGGTGGACCCTGGGCCCGCCGTCGGCGCGCGTCGTCGCCATATAGGCGAGGCCCACGCCCACGAGGTACAAAAGCGCGCGGCCCGGCTCGGCCAGGTCCGGACGAAGCCGCGCGAACTCCCCCAGCGCTTCACCGCGGCACCGTCGGTGCGGGCGCATGCGGGTCAGCCCTCGTCGGCGATCTCCTCGAGGACTTTGGCCGCGTGCCCGTCGGCCCGCACGTGGTACCAGGCTCGCTGCACCTTGCCGTTGGGACCGACCAGGAACGTCGAGCGGATGGTGCCGACCGTCTTCTTCCCGTACATCGTCTTCTCGCCCCAGGCTCCGTACTTCTCCATGACCTTCTTGTCGGCGTCGGTCAGCAACGGGAACTTGAGCTTGTACTTGGTGCGGAACTTGACGTGCTTCTCCGCCTTGTCGGGCGAGATGCCCAATACCGCGACGCCCGCCTTGTTGAAAGCGCGCAAGTTGTCGTTGAATTGGCACGCTTCCTTCGTGCACCCCGGCGTGTCGTCGGCGGGATAGAAGTAGACGACGACCTGTCGGCCCTTGTAATCGGACAGCTTGACGGGCTTCCCGTCCTGGTCAGGCAGGGTGAACGCGGGGGCGGTCGAACCCGCCTCGAGTTTGGCCATCGTCAACGCACTCCTTTGCTCGAACCGGACAGCTCACTTTGGCACAAGGCCAACGCGTCGCGAGCGTCCTGGGCTGGTACAATAGGTGTGCGACCACCGGCGGGGGCCGGTGAGTCGGGGCCGATCCTCACTCGTCTCGGATGGCGCACGGTCCCGCCGAAGACAGAGAGAGCGATGATGACCATTGATGCCCTGGCCGGCGCGGGAGCCGGGCCGGAGTCGCCCGGGGACGGTGATGTCTCCGGCAACGATTCGAACGACACCTACGAGACGACCAGGACTTTCGAGTCCCTCGGCGTCTCGACGGAACTCACCAAAGCGCTGGCTGATGAAGGCATCGTCAGCGCTTTTCCAATTCAGGCCCTGACAGTGGCCGATGCCCTGGCCGGCCGCGACGTGTGCGGGAAGGCCAAGACCGGCTCGGGCAAGACGCTGGCCTTCGGCGTGCCGCTCTTGCAGCGGGCCAAGGCCAGCCGCGACGCGCAAGGCGTGCGGGCCCCCGCCCGGCCCGCCCGCCCGTTGTCGCTCGTGTTGCTGCCGACACGCGAGCTCGCGGTGCAGGTGCACGACGTGCTGGCGCCCCTGGCGCAGAAGCTGGGCCTGCGTGCCGTTGCCGTGTACGGCGGTGCCGACATCGATCGCCAGGTCGCCAAGCTGCGCAAGGGCGCCGACATCGTGATCGCCACTCCGGGCCGGCTCATCGACCTCGGTGACCGCGGCGAGGTCGCGGTCGACGGGCTCGACACGCTGGTCCTCGACGAGGCGGACCGGATGGCCGACATGGGCTTCATGCCGCAGGTCGAGTGGGTGCTCCGCCGTCTCGACCAGGACCACCAGACCCTGCTCTTCTCGGCCACCTTGGACGGCGCCGTCGACCGGCTGGTCAAGCGGTACCTGTCCGACCCGGTCTTCCACGAGGTGGCGTCGACAACCCAGACCGTCACGCTCATGGAGCACCGGTTTCTCCAGGTGCACCAGATGGACAAGGTCAAAGTGGCGGCGGCCATCTGCGGGGGCCAGGAGAAGTCGCTGCTCTTCGTCCGGACCAAGCGGGGCGCTGACCGACTGGTCGAGAACCTCGTCAAGGAGGGGGTGCGTGCCGCGGCCATCCACGGCGACCTCCGGCAGGCCAACCGCGAGCGAGCGCTGGCAGACTTCTCGAACGGCAAGCTTCCCGTGCTCGTCGCCACGGACGTCGCGGCCAGGGGGCTCCACATCGAGGGCGTCGACGCCGTGATCCACTACGACCCGCCGGAGGACCACAAGGCCTACCTCCACCGCTCCGGCCGCACCGCCCGTGCGGGCAAGGCGGGTGTCGTCGTGAGCCTCGCGCTGTGGAACCAGCTGGTCGAGATGGAGGTCATTCAGCGCCGCCTCGGCCTGCGGATACCCATCGTCGAGATGTTCTCGAACGATTCCCGGCTGGCCGATCTGGCCGCCTGGACGCCGCGACCTGAGGAGAGCGTCCTCTGAGCGAGGTGACGCCCATCTCGGCGTGGTCGCCGGACGACGGTGTGCAGCGGGCCCTCGTGGTGACCGCTCACCCCGACGACGTCGACTTCGGCTCAGCCGGCACCGTCGCGGCCTTCACCTCGGCCGGTGTCGCGGTGACGTATTGCATCGTCACGAACGGCGAGGCAGGTGGATCGGACCGTTCGATGCCTCGTGCGGAGATGGCTCTGTTGCGACAGGACGAGCAGCGCGGCTGCGGCGGCGACCGTCGGCGTGGACGACGTGCGCTTCTTGGGGCATCCCGACGGCATGGTGCAGGCGACCCGAGAGTTGCGCCGGGACATCAGCCGCGTGATCCGTCAGGTCCAACCCGAACGCGTGATCACCCAGTCGCCCGAGCGGAATTGGGACTTCATGTACGCCAGCCATCCTGACCACCTGGCCGCCGGCGAGGCGGCGGTCTGCGCCGTCTACCCCGACGCACGCAACCCGTTCGCACACCCCGACCTGCTCCAACTCGAAGGGCTCGAGCCGTGGTCGGTGCCCGAGCTGTGGATCATGGGTCCGGGCGGACAGGGAGCAGGCATCGCCGTGGACACGACGGCCACCATCGGGCGCAAGGTGTCCGCCCTCATGTGCCACAAGAGCCAGATGGCGGACCCTGACGCAATCTCCGAGCGCATCCTCACCGCGGGCCGCGCCATGGGGGAGCTCGCTGGACTTCCCGACGGCTCCTCCGCCGAGCTCTTCCGCGTCATGCGCATCCCCTGAGCGCTCCATGGGCACCGGCTCTTGCCATCCGTGGTTGCTGATCCAACACGTCGCTTTCGAAGGTCCTGGTTCCATCGCAGCCGCGGTGCGCGACAGCGGCGGCGCGTTGGACGTCGTGCGCATCGACCGCGGGGACGAGGTGCCGGCGCCCGCGGCGGTCGACGCCTTGGCGGGCCTCGTGGTGATGGGGGGTCCGATGGGCGTGCACGACGACTTCGACTGGCTCGGGCACGAGCGGATGCTGCTGCGGGCTGCGGTGGAGGCCGGCCTCCCGGTCCTGGGCGTCTGCCTGGGTGCCCAGCAGCTGGCGTACGCGCTCGGGGGCGAGGTCACCACCGGGACGTCGCCCGAGCTCGGTGTCGGCGAGGTGCACCTGAGTGCCGCCACGATCGCTGACCCAGTCTTCGGGCCGGCGCCGACCCCGCTGCCGTGCGTGCACTGGCATGGCGACACGTTCACCCTCCCCGACGGTGCCGTGGGTTTGGCCGGCAACGACGCGTACGAGAACCAGGCGTTCCGCGCCGGCGATCGCGCCTACGGCCTCCAGTTCCACGTGGAGGTCACCGCAAGCCTCGTCGCGCACTGGGGCCCGCACCTCCCCTCGGGTGTGTTCGTGCGAGAGTCCGACGTCGCACACGTGAGCAGGGCGGGTGAGGGCATCGTGCGGCGCTTCGTCGCGCTGGCGGGGGAGAACTGATGGGAGTGCGGGTGACGACGGTCCGCCGGGTCGCGTTGTCCCTCCCGGCCAGCACCGAGGCACCCCATCACGAGATGACCTCGTTCCGAGTCGCCGGCAAGATCTTTGCCACCGTGCCTCCCGAGGGTGGCCGGCTGCACGTCTTCTTGGACGAGGACCAGGTGGCGTCCTACTGCGCCGAGTTCCCCGGCGCCGTCCAAGAGCTGTGGTGGGGCAAGCGGCTTTCGGGCTGCATGGTGATGCTCAACCAGGCGAACGCCGAGCTGCTGCGTGAATTGCTGACCGAGTCGTGGCGTCGCCGCGCTCCGAAGAAGCTCCTCGCGGAATTCGACGCGTAGCCCTACCCGGCCATTTGACGCAGCACGTACTGGAGGATGCCGCCGTGCCGGTAGTACTCGGCCTCCATCGGCGTGTCGATACGAACGATGACGCGGAACTCGGTGACGTCGCCGTCGTCGGTGGTGGCGGTGACCGTCACTTCTTTGGGGAGCTCGCCCTTGTTCAACACGTCGAGGCCCGAGACGGCGAAGCGCTCATGCCCGGTGAGGCCGAGGCTCTGTGCGGAGTCGCCCTTGTAGAACTGGAGGGGCACAACGCCCATCCCGATCAGGTTCGATCGGTGGATGCGCTCGAGGCTTTGCGCGATGACGGCGCGCACCCCGAGGAGCGCGGTTCCCTTGGCCGCCCAGTCGCGGCTGCTTCCCGTGCCGTACTCACGTCCGGCCAACACGATGAGCGGCACGCCGTCGGCCTCGTACTGCATGGCCGCCTCGTAGATCGAAGTCTCCGCGCCGTCGGGAAGGTGCAGGGTGATCCCGCCCTCTGTCCCGGGCGCCAACTGGTTGCGAAGACGCACGTTGGCAAAGGTGCCCCGCATCATGACCTCGTGGTTGCCGCGTCGCGCGCCATACCGAATTGAAGTCCCCCCGCGCCACGCCGTGCTCGGTCAGGTAGCGCCCGGCCGGGGTGCCGGGACCGATGGACCCGGCCGGCGAGATGTGGTCGGTCGTGACGCTGTCACCCACCATGACGAGCACACGTGCATCGGTGATGTCGCTGACAGCCGCCGGCGTCATCGTCATGGACTCGAAGAAGGGCGGGTTCTTCACGTAGGTCGAATCGTCCTGCCAGGCGTAGGTCTCGCCCCCGGCAACGGAGACCTCCCGCCAGTACTCGTCCCCCTCGAAGACAGCGGAGTAGCGGGCGCGGAACATGTCCGACGTCAGCGAGGCACGGATGGTCTCGTTGACTTCTTCCATCGTGGGCCAGATGTCCGACAGCATCACCGGGTTTCCTGCCGAGTCGTTGCCGATGGGTTCTGTCGTCAGGTCGGCGTCCATCGTGCCCGCCAGCGCGTAGGCCACCACCAGAGGCGGTGACGCCAGGTAGTTGAGCCGGACGTCGGGGTGGATGCGGCCCTCGAAGTTGCGGTTTCCCGAGAGCACGGCAGCCACCGAGAGATCGCCGTCCCGCACGGCCTCGCTGACCCCTTCGAGCAGCGGCCCTGAATTGCCGATGCAGGTGGTGCAGCCGTAGCCGACGAGGAAGAAGCCGAGCTCCTCGAGTGGCCCGACGAGCCCAGCCCGGTCGAGATAGTCCATGACGACCCGCGAGCCCGGCGCGAGCGAGGTCTTGACCCACGGCTTGGTGCGCAGCCCGAGCGCGACCGCCTTCTGGGCGAGGAGCCCGGCCCCCACCAGCACCTGCGGGTTGGACGTGTTGGTGCAGCTGGTGATGGCCGCGATGACGACGTCGCCGTCGGCCATCTCGTGGTGCGGTGCTGCCGGCGGCGCGGTGGGCGCCGTCGTCGGCGTGCGGTCGAGCGCGACGCGGAACGAGTCGCGGGCGTTGGCGAGTGCCACCCGGTCCTGGGGCCGGGACGGGCCGGCGAGCGACGGCTCAACATCGGCGAGGTCGAGGCTCAGGTGCTCGGAGTAGACGGGCTCGGGCGCGGCCGGATCGTGCCAGAGACCCTGGGCCCGTGCGTAGGCCTCGACCAGTGCCAAGTGCTCCTCGTCGCGACCCGTGAAGCGCAGGTAGTCGAGCGTGACCTGGTCGATGGGGAACATGGCGCACGTGGCGCCGTACTCGGGGCTCATGTTGCCGATGGTGGCCCTGGTCTCGAGAGGCAGGGCGGCAACGCCGGGGCCGTAGCACTCGACGAACGCGCCGACCACGCCGTGGTCTCGCAAGAGTTCGGTCACGGTGAGCACCACGTCTGTCGCGGTGATGCCCGGACTGGTCTCCCCGGAGATGCGCAGGCCGACCACCGGAGGCACGAGCATGGAGAGCGGCTGGCCCAGCATCGCGGCCTCGGCTTCGATCCCACCGACGCCCCAGCCGAGCACCCCGAGGCCGTTGACCATGACGGTGTGCGAATCGGTCCCCACCAACGTGTCGCAGAAGGCACGCCCGTCCTCTGTCGCGAACACGAGTCGCGACAGGTACTCGAGGTTGACCTGGTGGCAGATCCCCATACCGGGGGGAACGACGCGGAAGTCCCTGAACGCACCCTGGGCCCAGCGGAGCAGCTGATAGCGCTCGAGGTTGCGCGAGTACTCGATGGAGACGTTGGTGTCGTAGGACGACGCCGAGCCGGAACGCTCGATGATCACCGAATGGTCGATGACCAGCTCGACGGGGACGAGCGGGTTGACGCTGGTGGCATCGCCGCCCAGCCGGGCGAGCGCGTCACGCATCGCCGCCAGGTCGACCACGGCCGGGACGCCGGTGAAGTCCTGCATCAGAACACGTTCGGGCGTGAACGCGATCTCGTGCGCCGACGCGCCGGCGCCCTGTCCGTGCCCTTCGGGGTTGGCTCCCCATCCCGCCACGGCCACGATGTCATCGGCGGACACGTGGGGCCCGTCCTCGTGGCGCAGCAGATTCTCCAGCAGGACCTTGATCGAATAGGGGAGTCGATCGATGTCATGTCGTTCGGCCAGGGCCGGCGCCTTGATGTTGAAGATCTCGTAGGAGCGGTCGCCGACGACGAGGTCGTTGCGCGCGCCGAAGGTGTCCGGGTGCGGTCCTGCAGTGGGGGAGTCCGGGCTCATGCGCCCCATTCTGCCGTGGACCTGGGAGGACCGCCCATCGAGGCCTGCCGATGGCACGAGATGGTCGTTCGGCGCGCCCCATGGCGCCACACCCGAGTTGAACGCCGAATTCGTAACCACTTCGTAACGGCTTCGGCCCTCGGGGGTGCCGCGGAGCGTGCAGAATCGACAGGTGGGCGGACGGGGAGGCGCGAGCGGAGCGGGGACGAGCACGTCCCGGGCCGCTCGTCGGCGCACCGCGCTCTTGTCCTCCATCGTGACCCTCGTGGTGGCGACGGTGCTCGCACCGACCGCGCTCGCCCTGGGAACCGCGGTCACCGCAGCGGCCCCGGCCGGCGCGGCACAGGTCGCGCACACCTATTCCGACGGTGGGATGATCGGTTTCGGCGGCGTTGGCCTCACCAATCCGGCGATGCCCCAGCCCCTGAACTCACCTGTCTTCACCGGTGTCGCCACGCCCGACGGGAACGGCTACCTCCTCGCCAGCGCGGACGGCGGCGTCTTCGCGTACGGCGACGCCACTTTCGAGGGATCGGCGGGCGCGGAGCCGCTCCAAGGCCCCATCGTGGCCATGGCCACGACCCACGACGCCAAGGGGTACTGGCTCGGCGCGCTCGACGGCGGCGTCTTCGCGTACGGCAACGCGCCGTTCTACGGGTCCATGGGTGCTTCGCACCTCAATCAGCCCATCGTCGGCATGGCCTCCTCGCCTGACGGCAAGGGCTACTGGCTCGTGGCAGCCGACGGTGGCATCTTCGCCTACGGCGACGCCGGCTTCTACGGGAGCACCGGCGCCATCCCGTTGAACGAACCGATCGTCGGCATGGCCTCGACACGTGACGGCAAGGGCTACTGGCTCGTCGCTGCCGACGGCGGCATCTTCGCGTTCGGCGACGCCGGCTACTTCGGGTCGGCCGGGAGCGCCAATCTGCCCGACGCGGCAGTCGGCATGGTGGCCTCGCCCGACGGGGGCGGGTACCTCATCGCCACCGAGAACGGCGTCGTGCTCCCCTACGGCGATGCACAGGCCTTCGGGGGCCTGTCGCTGGACCCGACGGCCACGCAGATCTCGGGCATCATCGGCAACAACCAGGGGACGGGCTACTGGCTGCTCGATCCCCAGGCCTGGCAGTACAGCTTCGACACCTCGACGTCCCAGCCCGAGTTCGCGCAGTCGGGCGCCATTGCGGCCGCCGTTGCGTCCCAGATTCAGCCCGACCCCGACACACAGGGGGCCTATTGCAACCCGTACGGCCCCTGTGAGGAGTGGTGCGCGCTGTTCGCCACCTGGGCCTGGGAGGCGGCGGGCATCCCCATCCCTCGCTATGCGTTCACCGGGGACATCTGGGGCTGGGCTCGCACCTATGGCGCCGTCCTGCCGCCGTGGGCCATGCCGGCCGTGGGCGACGCCGTCTTGTACGGCAGCGGACCGTCGAGTACGGCCACCTCGGTGCACGTCGGGATCGTGACCCAGGTCTGGCCCGACGACGCCATCATGACGGTGGGCGGGGACTCGGGTCCCGGGCGCGACGGCTACCTCTCAGTTGCCCTCGACGGTCCGTTCCTCCCAGCCGACTCGCAGTCCTACAACGGCGTCGGCATCTACGCGTTCGCGCAGCCCTAGCCCATCGGCGCTGCACCGCTCACCGGGGCATCGCGTAGGCTGCCGCCGGAGGTTGACACCGTGCCCGTCTACGAATTCCGCTGCTCGAGCTGTGACACCGTCTTCGACGAGCGCCGGTCCATGGCCGGGGCCGACGCGCCTGCGACCTGTCCCGACGGCCACGTGGGGGCCCGCCGGCTCCTGCCCGTGTTCGCCACCATGGGCCATGCCGCGGAGCCGGTGGGTGGGGGGCATGCGGTGCCCCGGTCGCCGGTGGCTGCGGCAGCGGCTGCGCCTGCTGCTGAGCGCACGGAATGGCGCTCTCGTCCTTCGACGACTACCCGATCCACCAGGCGTCGGAGTTCATCGCCCATCCGGCGACGAGTGACCGTAACTTCTACGACCGGTACTACTTCAACATGCACCCGAGCTCGGGAGAGTGGTTCGCCATCTTCGGGTACGGCCAGTATCCGAACCTGGGCGTGGTCGACGCCTTCATCGACGTCCGCCACGGCGGTTCGCAACACATCGTCCGGGCCTCGGCACCCCTCCACGACCGCGGCGACCTCTCGGTCGGGCCGATCAGCATAGAGGTGCTCGAGCCGCTGCAGCGGCTGCGCGTCGTGGTCGAGCCGACCGAGCACACCGTTGCCATGGACGTCACGTGGGACGGCCACATCCCCGCCGTTGCCGAGCCGCGTCAGTACATGCGAAGCAAGGGCAAGGTTGTGTTCGACACCCAGCGCCTGGCCCAGACCGGGTGTTGGTCCGGGACGCTTTCGGTGGGCGGCACCGACGTGGCCGTCACACCCGACCGTTGCTGGGGCACGCGGGATCGCTCCTGGGGCGTGCGGCCGGTCGGCGAGCCCGAAACCGACGGGATCCGCCAGGGGGAGCTGGTCCTCGGCGGCATGTGGACGTACTTCCCGATGCAGTTCGAGGACCACGCCATCATGTACATCTGCCACGAGCGTGACGATGGCGAACGGCCACTGGTGCAGGCCGAGCGCGTCTGGATGGATCCCGGCCGTCCGATCGACGACCTCGGACGTTCCGAGCACGAACACCACCTGATCCCCGGGACGCGCGTGATCGACCGTTCGGTCGTCCATTTCCCCGAGGCGGGCATCGACGTCACCTGCACGCCATTGCTGGCCAATTTCGTCTCCATCGGCACCGGTTACGGGATCGACGCGGATTGGCGGCACGGCATGTACCACGGGCCCGAGCCGGTGACTCAGGGACTGGTGCTAGAAGTCGACGACGTGCAGGGGCTGGCCCAGTACGGCATCGTCGACCACGTCGCCGAGTTCTCCTACGACGGTCACGTCGGCTACGGCCTGCTCGAGCACGGGTTCTTCGGTCCCTACCGTCACTACGGATTGTTGGACGGGGGCATGGGCGCGCCAGCCGACTGAGAGGCCGATGGCGCGTCCGGCGCACAGGTCGGTGCGCCGCACATGCGAGAATGAGGGATGCCCGACCCCTCCGGCATCCTTCTCGAACGGCTGCAGCGTGCGTTCGACTCGCTGCGCCCGGGAGCAGATCCGGTGCTGCGTGCCTCCGATCGCGCTGACTACCAGGCCAACGGCGCGCTGCCGCTCGCAAAGGAGCTGGGCCGGTCGGACCCCCGCGCGGTAGCCGAAGAGGTCGTGGCCGCGGCCGAACTGGACGACGTCTGCGCCTCCGTCGAGGTCAGCGGGCCGGGCTTCATCAATCTCACCCTCGCCGACGAGTTCGTGGCCGGGCTGATCGGGTCGCTCTCGGCCGACCCGCGGCTCGGCGTGTCCCACGTGGCCAACCCCGAGCGCGTCGTGATCGACTACTCGGCTCCCAACGTCGCCAAAGAAATGCACGTGGGGCACCTGCGCAGCACGTTGATCGGCGACGCGCTGGCGCGTGTCCTCGGGTTCGTGGGACACGACGTGCGGCGCGAGAACCACATCGGCGACTGGGGCACTCCCTTTGGGATGCTGATCGAGCACCTCATCGACGTGGACGGCGCCGTGCACGCGGAGTCCTTCAGCGTGCGGGACCTCAACGAGTTCTACGCAGCGGCGCGCCGGCAGTTCGACACCGATCCCGGTTTCGCCGACCGATGCCGCCATCGCGTCGTGCTCCTCCAGGGCGGCGACCCCGAGACCATGCGGCTCTGGCGAATTTTCGTGGCGGAGTCCATCCGTCACGCCCAGGAGGTCTACGACCTGCTGGGCGTCCTCCTCACCCCCGACGACATCGTGGGCGAGAGTTTCTACAACCCGCTCTTGGGTGTGGTCGTCTCCGAACTCGACGACAAGGGCCTGCTCGTCGAGGACGCCGGCGCGTTGTGCGTCTTCCCGGAGGGATTCGAGAACCGCCAGGGCGAGCCGTTGCCCCTGATCGTGCGCAAGTCCGACGGTGGCTACGGCTACCCGGCGACGGACCTGGCCGCCGTCCGGGATCGCACCGGCCGGCTCGGCGCCACGCGCCTGGTGTACGTGGTCGGTGCCGAGCAGTCGCTGCACCTGCGTCTGGTCTTTGCCGTGGCGGTCCTGGCCGACTACCTGCCCGACGCGTCTGCCGCCGTCCACGTCGGGTTCGGTCTCGTGCTGGGGTCCGATGGCAAGAAACTGGCCAGCCGCAGCGGCGAGTCCGATCGCCTCATCGACCTGCTGACCGAGGGCGTCGAGCGCGCCGGAAACGCCCTAAAAGAACGCGGCAGCGATCTCCCGCCCGGACGCCAAGCCGAGCTCGCTCACGCGCTGGGCATCGGCGCGATCAAATACGCGGATCTGTCGACCGAGCGGATGCGCGACTATGTCTTCGACTGGGACCGCATGCTGGCGGCCGAGGGCAACACCGGCCCGTATCTGCAGTACGCGCATGCCCGGATTCGATCCATCTTCCGCCGCGGACAGGTGCCGCCCCCGGCGCCGGGAGGAGTACCGCTCCTCGGCGAACGGCCCGAGCGCGCGCTCGCGTTGCAGTTGCTGCGTTTCGCCGAAGCAGTCGAGGTCACGGCCGACACGTTGAGCCCTTCGAAGTTGTGCGCCTACCTCTTCGAGCTGGCCACCACGTTCACCTCGTTCTACGAGGCCTGCCGCGTCCTGGTCGACGACGAGGCTGTGCGGACGTCTCGCCTCGGCCTGTGCGACCTGACGGCGCGGGTGCTCGAATTGGGCCTGGTGCTGCTCGGCATGGAGGCGCCCGAGCAGATGTGACCAGGGGCCTCCCGGCCCCTATCCTCTGCGGCACGCCTGGTACCCGAGACCCGCGGTGCGGGCCGGCTGGCACCTTCGAGACGGCAGGAGGAATCCGAGCGACATGGATCTACAAGGCACCTCGGCGATCGTGACGGGAGGCGCGTCGGGCCTCGGAGAGGCCACCTCGCGTGTGTTGGCCGGGCGGGGTGTCCACGTCGTGGTGGCAGACCTCCAAGAGGACAAGGGTGCGTCGCTCGCCAAGGAGATCGGCGGCCTCTTCGTCCAAACCGATGTTGCCAACGCAGAGCACGTCATCGCTGCCGTCGACGCCGCCATTGAGATGGCACCGCTCAAGTCGTTGGTCAACTGCGCCGGTGTGGGCTGGCCCAGCCGGACCATCGGCAAGGACGGCGACTACGCGTCGGCGCACGACTTCGACCGGTACAAGAAGGTCATCGAGATCAACCTCATCGGCACGTTCAACTGCATCCGGCTGGCCGCCACCAAGATGAGCCTCAACGAGCCCGACGCCGACGGGTGCCGGGGCGCCATCGTGAACACGGCGTCGGTGGCGGCGGAGGACGGCCAGATCGGACAGGCCGCCTACTCCTCGTCGAAGGGTGGCATCGTAGGCATGACGCTGCCCGTGGCTCGTGACCTCGCCGTCGTCGGCATCCGGGTGAACACCATCCTGCCCGGACTCATCGACACGCCCATCTACGGGGAGGGTGAAGGCGCCGAGGCGTTCAAGAGCAAGCTGGCCCAGGACGTGCTGTTCCCGCGCCGGCTCGGACGTGCGGACGAGTTCGCCTCGCTGGCTCTCGAGCTGCTGACCAACTCCTATATGAATGCCGAGTCGATCCGCATCGACGCCGGCATCCGCATGCAGCCCAAATAGGCGTCTCCGATCAGGACCACGTCGCCGAGCAGGACCAGGACGGGGGAGGGCACATCATGATCGACCCGGAGCTGGCTGCCTTCGTCGAGGCAATGCCTGTCTTCGACCTCAACGACCCGGTGGCGGCGCGCGCCGGCTTCGAGGCCATGATCGCCGAGATGGCACGCGAACCCCCCCAGGCCGCGACGCTCGACATCGACGACCGGATGATCCCGGGATGGGACGGCGGGCCCGAGGTGAAGGTGCGCGTCTACCGCCCGAAGGTCGCAGCGGGGGCTCTGGTGCCCGGCGTCCTGATGATCCACGGCGGCGGCTTCATCGTCGGCAGCATCGAGACCGAGCACATCGGCGCCGTCCTGACGGCGGCCGACCTCGGTGCTGTCGTGGTCTCCGTCGACTACCGCCTGGCACCCGAGCATCCCTACCCGGCAGCGGTCCACGACTGCTACGCGGGATTGGTCTACCTCCACGCCGAGGCCGCCGCGCTGGGGGTCGACGCCGAACGGGTGGCCGTGACGGGCGCGAGCGCCGGCGGCGGTCTGGCCGCGGCCACGGCCCTGCTCGCCCGCGACCAGGGCGGCCCGGCCCTGTGCTTCCAGATGTTGCACATTCCCGAGCTCGACGACCGCCTCGAGACCTCGTCGATGCAGACGTTCGTGGACACGCCGGTGTGGAATCGTCCCCTGGCCATGCAGAGCTGGCTGGCGTATCTCGGGGACCTGTCGGGCTCCTCCGACGTGCCGGTGTACGCCGCGCCGGGCCGGGCGACGGACCTGCGCCACCTCCCGCCGGCGTATGTGTCGACGGCGGAGAACGATCCCCTGCGCGACGAGGGCATCGCCTACGCGCTCGCACTCCTCGGTGCCGGGGTTTCCGTCGAGTTGCACCAGTTCCCGGGCACCTTCCACGGCTCCGCGCTCGTCATGAGCGCAGCCGTGTCGCGACGAGCCCAGTCCGAAGCCGCCATGGTGCTGCGCCGTGCCCTGGGCCTCGAGGAGCCCGAGGCGGTCACCACCTAGGGCTCAGTGCAGCCCCTCGGCGACCAGGACGCCGACGGCGGCCACGATGGCGAGCGGTGCACTGAGCACGCCGAGGAGGCTGGCGCGCCTGATGCTCGGGTGCTCGCCCGCGGCGTGCGCCGCCCGCAGCCACAAGACCCAGGCCAGCGATCCGGTGACGAAGAGGTTGGGGCCGACGTTCAGCCCGACGAGGAGCGAGAAGGGGTGCGGTGGCTGGCGGGCCGCCAACAGGGAGGCGGCCGGCAGGTTGTTGAGGACCACGCTGCACAGTGCGGCGAACGCAGCGGTGCCCCAGGCGTCGAGGTGGGACAGTGCCGTCGCCGGGCCGGCCCACACGCGCCCCAACGTCCCGAGGGCGACGGCCAGCCCGAAGAGGCCGACGAGGACCGGCAGGCCGAGAGAGCCCAGGCCTCGGCGGATCGTCGCGGCGCCGTGCCCGGGTTCTGGGCCCCGGGCCCGGAGCAGGAGGGCTCCGGCTCCGACTGCGGCGACTGGCACTGCAGGGGAGCGCAAGACGACCACCAGCACGGTCACCGCGCCAATGGCGATCAGGCCGACGCCGAGCGTGAGGCGCTCGGGTGAGGCGACCGGGGCGATGGTGGCGCGGAGGGCGCGGTGGTGCCAGGCGCCGACCACCAGCGCAGTGACCGTCGCCGCGGCGAGTGCGGGCAGCGCCATGTGGCGGAGGAACGCACCACCTGAGAGGTGGAGGTGTCCGAGCACGATGAGGTTCGTCAGGTTCGAGCCGGGCAACATGAGCGATCCGGCGTTGGCGAGCAGCACGCACGCATAGACGAGCGGCATGCGTCCCTCGCCCCGGCTGCGCGCCGCGTACACGAGCACCGGAGTGAGGAAGGTGACCGCGGTGTCGAGGTTGAGCAGCGTCGTCACCGTGACGACGAGGACAACCGTCCCGGCGTAGAGGGCGACGCCGTTCGGTGCCAGCCGGGCCAGCGTGTGGCCGCCGACCGAGAACAGCCCGTCCTCCTCGGCGACGAGCCCGACGAGCAGCAATCCGGCGACGAGGACGAAGGGGGACCAGTTCTGCGCGGCTGCCGCCTGGGCGTCGCCAGGTGCCGTCAGCGCTGCGACCACCAGCGCGGCGAGGCCGAGTCCCGCCAGGCACCATACGGCGAGCGAGGGCCCGGCTCGGTCTGGTGCGGCGCGCGGCGAGCCCCCGCCGCTCGCCCTTCCCGTGGCCTGCACCATCCACCAGTGCCCCCGCGCCCGACCAGGCAAACCCCCGTGGCGCTTCACGCCGCTCCGGGACGCGGCGGCGAAGCTGGCGTCCTACGCAGCGAGGTAGCAGGTCATGGAGAGCGAGCCGGCGGCGTACCCCTCGATCAGCACCTCGGGCCGGCTGGCTGACGCTGCGGCGACGCCGGCGAAGTAGACGAGCGGGATGAAGTGGTCCGGCGTCGGCACGGCGCGCCGCGTAGTCGTCGTGTCCGGCCAGGCGTACCACGTCGGCAGGGGCAGCGGTGACGACGGCGCGGGCAGCCTCGTCGAAACGCTGTGCCCAGTCGAAGCCCACGTCCGGCATCGACCACTCCAAGAGGCGCAGGTTGTGCACGACGTTCCCGCTGGCCACGATCAGCACGCCTCGCTGGCGCAACGCGGCGAGGCGCATCCCGAGCTCGAAGTGGTCGTCGAGCGGCTCGAGCGCGTTGATGGCCAACTGCACCACGGGGATGTCGGCGCCCGGGTACATGTGAGTGAGGACGGACCACGTCCCGTGATCGATGCCCCAACTGTCCTGATCGAGCCCGACCCAGCGGGGGGCAGCCGCCTGGACCACTTCGGCCGCGATCTCGGGTGCACCGGGGCACGGGTACTCGACGGCGAAGAGCTCGTCGGGGAACCCGAAGAAGTCGTGGATGGTGCGCGGTCGGGCCATTGCGGTGACCGCGCTGGCGTTGGTGTACCAGTGCGCAGAAATAGCAAGGACGGCGCGGGGCGGGGGAGCGCCCTGGCGAGCCCCGCCCAGGCCTCGGTGTAGCGGTTGCGTTCCAGCGCGTTCATCGGGCTTCCGTGTCCCACGAAGACGACGGGCATCCGATCATCGCTCACCTCACCACGCTACCGAGATGCAGCGCTGCCGAGGCCGCCGTGACCTGGCGGCGGCCTGCGCTCAGGCCGAAGCAGCCCGGGCCTTGATCTCACTCTCCTCGTCCGCACTGCTGAGCGCCTTCCACAGCGCCCAGTAGCTCGGGTAGGTGATGGCGTCGGTGACGTAGCCGGCTTGTTCGAGTTCGGCGTGGTACGCGGGCAGGTTGCGCCAGGGCACGCCCATGTCGACGTGGTGGGCGAGATGCCAGCCGGTGTTGTACGGCACGATCCAGAACCGGGCCAGCCACGATTGGCGAACGTTGTGCGTCGTCGCCCTGCGGTCGGCGCTGCGCTCCATACCGCCGTGCTCGGCAATGGAGCGCAGGCGGTTGATGACGCGCCACTCGGTCATCCAGGGCAGGAACCAAAGCAGGGGGTAGATCCACCAGCGTCCTGTGGCCGCCCACATGACCGCCCAGAGCACGGCTTGGACGCCGAAAATGGAGAGGCCGATGGGGCGAAACGGCTTGTGCGGGGTGTTCTTGACGAGGGGCACGAAATTCTTCCAGCCGCTGATGCCGACCGCGTCGCGGACGAGGCGGCGGACCAGCGCCCGGCGGGTGCAGGGATACGGCGAGTAGAACGCCATGTCCGGCTCCCCCGGTCCGAACTCGTCCTTGTGGTGCGCGAAGTGCACGCGCCGGTAGAGCTGGACCGGGGTGAAGACCGGGTAGGCCACCACCCACTTGCCGATCCAGTCGTTCCAGCGCTTGTTGGTGAAGAGGAGCTTGTGCGCCGCTTCGTGCATGAGGATGGCAAAGCGGGCGTACATCGGGCCCATGAGGACGAAGGCGATGAGATAGCTCCACCACTGGTCGAGCCAGACGGCGCCGCCGATGATCAGCGCGACCCAGCACCACACCGCAGCCACCGACAGCGCGTTGCGCGGGTTGTCGATGCGTCGCAGGTCCGTCCGCAACGCAGGGACGGCCATGCCGTTGGGCTGGAGGCGCTCGCTCGGGAGCACGTCCGGCCGGTCGGCGACCTCGGGCACCATGGTGGGGGCCATGCGGGACATATTACGATATTCGGACAAGTGATTCAACTGCGTAATACCCCCGGTGCGCCCGGCACCCGGCCACTCACCGCCCGGTCGGTCCTGGCCAGCGCGCTGCTCGGCATGGACCCGCCGGAGCTCCCGGTGGCCCAGCTCGTCCGCCTGACCGGGCTGTTCGGGATCAGCGAGAACCGGGCCCGGGTCGCCCTGAGCCGGATGGTGGCCGCGGGCGAGGCCACCTCTGACGGGTCTGGCCGTTACCGCCTGGCCGGCCATCTGGTCGCCCGTCAGGCCCGTCAATCCGCCAGCCGCGCCGGGGAGACAGTGCCCTACGACGGCACCTGGTGGGTGGCCGTCGTCACCACTGCCGGCAGCGCGGCCGGGGTCCGGGGCGCCCGTCGTCGCGCCCTGACCTACGCCCGGCTGGCCGAGCTGCGCGAAGGGGTGTGGGCGCGGCCGGCGAACGTCGCCCTGCAGCTCCCCGACTCCGTGGGCGGCGACGTCGAGAGGATGTCGGCGCGTCCGGACGACGCGCCCGGTCTCGCTGCCCGTTTGTGGGACCTGTCGGAGTGGGCAGCGCGTGCCGGCGCCCTGCGCGCGGCGCTCGAGGCGCTCGGACCCGACAGTCCCGAAGCCCTCGCGCCTGGGTTCGAGCTTTCGGCGGCCGTCCTGCGCCACCTCCAGGCCGACCCGCTCCTGCCGGTCGAGCTGCTTCCCGACGACTGGCCCGGCTCGGCGCTCCGCGCAACCTACGACGAGTGGGACGCGCGCTACCGGGCGACGCTGCGCGACTGGAGCCGGGCCTGAGCCCACGTGCGCGGGCGCCCGGGGTGGGCGCGTCCTCCCACCCCGGGCGGCCCGGCTGACCGCCGCACCGATCCGGGTATTGCCCGGCCGGGGCTCAGTGCAGCAGATCGAGCGTGTTGGCGGCGCCGTTGTCGTCCACGAAGAGGACACCGTTGTTGCCGGGTGCGATGGCGAGACCGAAGAGGTCCCCGCCGCTGTCGAACGGATCGATCGCCATGGTGGTGACCTGGTTGCCGAACGGACCGATCTCGACGGCATTACCGTCGTTTCCGTTGACCGTGATCAGGTCGCCGTTGGGGGCGAGGGCGAGCCCGAGCGGCGCATTCAAGCTGCCGCTCGCGCTGAGCGTGAAGCCGCCAGCGAAGGCGGGATAGAAGCGGCTCGTGGCGAAGGGGATGGCGGCGATGCGGCTGTGCACCGTGTCGGCGACGTAGAGGGTCCCGTTTCGGCCGAGGGCGACGCCGGTCGGGCCGAGCACGAGGGCATTCGAATTGAGCTCCTCGGCGAAGCCCGTCGCGATCGTCGTCGACGCGAAGAGCGCGGGCGGCCGTCCCGGCGGGTCGAAGACGCTGAGCCGCAGCACCGTGCCGTGGTCGACTTCGCTGCCCCCGCCCGCCACGGTGCCGTTGAGCACGTTGGTGACGAACAGCTCGGCGAACGGCCCGAACACCTGCACCGACGTCATGTCCCACGGCCCGTTGATGCCGTTGCCGGCCCAGGTCTCCACGGGCACGCCGTTGCTGTTCAACACGATGAGGCACCCGGGCTCGGGCGTCCCGCTCCCGTTGTCGGACACGGGCAGGCTGCCGACGACCACGTACCCGTCGCCGAGGACGCTCAGCGCGGTGGTCAGGCCCACGCCACCGGGACAGCCCGGCAAGTTCGGGTTGATCTGGGCGAAGAGGCCGACCTGCCCGCCGGGCGCGACCTGCACGATGGTGGTTCCGGTTCCCTGCAAATTGCTGCTCGAGTTGAAGTTGCTCACCAAGGTGTCGCCGCGCACCAATGCGCCGCTGTTGAAGGGGACCGTGGCGACGCCGTAGGGGTTGACGTCGCCGTTGCTCGCCACGGTGGATCCCACGACGCTGACCGTGCCGAAGTGCGACAGATACGGGACGCCCGGCGGCGGGCGCCCAGCGCCCCCAGCGAAACCGACGCCGCCAGCGCAGCCAGCGTTGTGACGACAGGCGCCACGAGGCGGTCTCCGTGGCGACCGGATCGTGGCGAGACGAACATGGACATAGGACCTCCTTCGACCTCCCGGACCCGTCGAAGGTCAACGGACGCCCCCTCACCCGCGGTACGGCCGGGCGCGCCGCGGGGATTGGAGCCCCTAACGTCACTGGCCATGGACGCGAGGGTCGAGTTCAGCGCGGTGCCGTTCTCCGGGGCGGTCGCCGGACAGGCGCCCTGAGGGACGAGGATGAGCACATGGGTCATCGTGGGCCTGTCCGTGGTGATCGCGGCCGGGGTCGTCATCGTCGTCGCGGTCGTCGGCGGTCAGGCGGGGCGCAGCCGTGGCTACGCCGGCATGGGCGGCGACACGGTCGTCCGCTGCAGCCGGGGGCACCTCTTCACGACGGTGTGGATCGTCGGCTCGTCGCTCAAGGCGGTCCGGCTCGGGCACAAGCGCTACCAGCGCTGCCCGGTGTGCGAGAAGTGGCGCATCGTGGTCCCGGTGCCCGACTCTGAGCTCAGCGACGAAGACCGCCGTCTCGCCGCCCAACACCACGACACGAAGCTCCCTTGACGGGGCACATCGCGCAGGCCGGGCGCGGCCTCAGGCCGCGTGCGACTGGTTGATCCAGGTCTCGTACATTTCGGCGTAGTGCCCGCCGAGCGCGACCAGTTCGGCGTGGGAGCCGACCTCGAGCAGTCGCCCGTCGCCGACCACCACGATGCGGTCGGCCCGCATGGCGGTCGAGAGGCGGTGGGCGATGAGGACGGCCGTGCGCCCATTCGAGGAGCACGTCGAGCGCCCGCTCCACCAGCGTCTCGGACTTGAGGTCCAGGTTGGAGGTCGCCTCGTCGAGGACGAGCACGCGTGGTTCGGCCATGAACGCACGGCCGAGTGCGATGAGCTGCCGCTCGCCCGAGGAGAGCGACTGCCCGCGCTCGTGCACCGGCGTGTCGAGCCCGTACGGGAGCCGGTGGATGAGCTCGCCGAGACCCACTTGGTGAACGGCCTCCCATACTTCGTCGTCGGGGGCGCCCGGACGCGCGAACGAGATGTTGTCGCGGATGGTCCCGGCGAAGAGGAACGGCTCTTGGGGCACGACACCGAGCTGGCTCCGCAGCGAGGCCAGTGTCACGTGCTGGAGGTCGAAGCCGTCGATGAGGACGCGGCCCGCCGTGGGATCGTAGAAACGCGTCACCAGCTTGGCCATGGTCGACTTGCCCGCCCCGGTGGCCCCGACGAAGGCCACGGTCTCGCCGGGCGCAATGGTCAGGTCGACGTCGTGCAGCACCGGCACGGCGGGGTCGTAGCCGAAGGAGACGTGGTCGAAGCGGATCTCGCCTCTGATCTGAGGGAGCTCCACCGCGACTGGGTCCTCGAGCACGGACGGCTCGGTCTCGAGCAGGCCGCGGAGCTTGAATACCGAGGCCCGGCCCTGCTGGAACGTGTTGTACTGCTGCACCAGCAGCTGAATCGGGGAGAAGAACCGGTTGACGTAGAGGAAGAAGGCGGTCAGCTGGCCCAGGTTGATCTCCTGTGGGTGGTGCAGGTACATCGTGCCGCCGATGCCCAGGATGAGCAGCTGGCCGAACACACTGATGACCTGCGAGCCGGGCCCGTACATCCCGTTGATGCGCCCCGTGTAGTTGTTGGCGTCCCGATAGGCGCCGACGATGTCGCGGTGGGTCTCGACGTTGTAGCGCTGGCGGTTGTGCGCCGTCACGATGCGCACTCCCTGCAGACTCTCGGAGAGGTCTGCCAGCACGAGGGCGATGCCGTCGCGCACCTTGTCGTAGCCGCGCTCGGAGGCCCGCTTGAACCAGATCGACATGATGACCAGCGGCGGCAGCACCGCGAAGACGGTGATGGCCGCCAGCTTCACGTTGGTGGCGAAGAGGAAGACGGTGATGACGACCATGGTCAGGCCCTGAATGGCGAATTGGGCCAGCCCGTCCTGCAGCAACTGCTGGAGGTTCTCGATGTCGCTCGTCATGCGGCTCATGACGACGCCCGCCTTCTCCTCGGTGAAGAAGTCGAGCGAGAGCCGCTGGAGGTGGCGGAAGACCTTGATGCGCAGGTCGTTCATGACCCAGGAGGCGAGCCGGCCCGTCACGCGGGCCTGCCCCCACTGTGCGCTGCCGGACACGATGATCGACACCAGGTACAACACCGCCATGAGCACCACCACGCCGTAGTCGTAGTGGGGCGGCGTCAGACCGTGGTTGATGGCGTAGGAGACCAGGCTCGGGCCGAGCTGGGTGAACAACGCGATCATGCCCACCAAGAACCCGGCGAGCGCGCACATGCCCGGGTATTCCATGAGCAGGCTGGTGAGCGTCAGCTTCTTCGACTCGTGCTCGGTCGGCAGCTGGGTGAAGACGACGTCGGGCTCGCCCCGTTCGGGCTCCTCTGCGAGGAGCAGGTCGACACCCGCCTGCAGCTCGTGGGGGATCCCGCCGAACGGCAGTCCTGCCTGGGCCGAGCCCGGGGCCCCGCCACCACCCATGGGCGGACCGACTCCTGCGCCACCGCCGAACATCAGATCGCACCCCCCTCGGGCTCGAGGACGTCGTCGTCGAGATCGAGGCCCTCGGTCCCGGCCGCCGCCTCGGTGGCCCGCTCTTCTTCGGTGGCGGCCTGGGCCAGCACTTCGGAGTACAGCGGGGTCGAGGCCAGCAATTCGGCATGGGTCCCGTCCGCCACGATGCGTCCTCCGTCGAGCAGCACGACCCTGTCGGCCAGGCTGATGGTCGAGAGGCGGTGGGCGATGATGAGCGTGGTGCGCCCCTCCATCAGGACGCGGAGGGAGGAATGGATGCGCTGCTCCACCTTCACGTCGATGGCACTGGTGGCGTCGTCGAGGATCAAGATGGGCGGGTTGACCAGCAGGGCGCGGGCGATGGCGATGCGCTGGCGCTGTCCGCCCGAGAGCGTGTACCCGCGCTCGCCCACGACGGTGTCGTACCCGTCGGCCAGGCGGTTGATGAAGCCGGTGGCGCCGGCTGCCTCGGCGGCCGCCTTGACCTCCTCCAAGGAGGCGTCCGGCCGCCCGTAGGCGATGTTGTCCCGGATCGAGACGGAGAAGAGGAACGGCTCGTCGAGGACGACCCCGATGTTGGCGCGCAGGCTGGTGAGCGTGAGGTCGCGCACGTCGTGCCCGTCGACTCGCACGGTGCCGCCGGTGGCGTCGTAGAAGCGGGCCAGCACCCGGGCCACGGTCGACTTGCCGCTGCCGGTGCGGCCGACCAGGGCGATGGTCTCGCCCGGATGCAGGTGCAGATTCAGGTTGCGCAAAATCTCGCGTGGACCGTCGTCCCCGCCCGACTTCGACAGCAGGCTGTCGTCGGCGTAGGCGAAGCTGACGTCGTCGAACTCGACGTCACCCTGGCAGTCGACCAGGTCGATCGCGTCGGGCCGATCGACGATCGTGGGCTTCTCGTCGATGATCTCGTAAATGCGGTCGGCCGAGGCCGAGGCGCGCTGGCCCATCATGATCAACATGCCGAGCATCATGAAGGGGGCCTGCATCATCACCAGGTAGAGGTTGAACGAGACGATGGAGGCCACGGGCAGGTGTTCGTGGATCACCATCCAGCCGCCGACCAGCAGCACAAGGACGAGGCCGACCTGGGAGAGGTTCTGCACGAGCGGGGCGAAGCGGGCGCGCAGATCGGCGTCCTTGATGTAGCCCCATTGGACCCGGTCGGCCGCCTTGGCCAGCTGGCCGAGCTGCTGCTGCTCGGCGGCGAAGCTGCGCACGACACGCACGCCGTTGACGTTCTCGTCCACGACGGTCGCCACCTCGGCCAGGCGGGACTGGATGAGCCACGACACGGGGAAGAGTGACTTCCGCATTTTGACGCCGACGATGTAGATGAACGGCATGGACGCCATGGCGACGAAGGCCAGCGGCACGCTGATGGAGAGCATGAAGCCGAACGCGACCAGTGCGATGGAGCACTGCACCAGGATCATCGGCGCGAACGTCAGGTACATCTGCACCGAACGGATGTCCGAGTTCGCTCGCGAGATCAGCTGCCCGGATTGGACCCGGTCGTAGAAGGGGAACGACATCCGGGTGAAGTGCTCGTAGAGGATGTTGCGCAGGTCGAACTCGATGGCGTAGGCGACCTTGAACAGGTTGGTGCGCGAGATGTAGCCGAACAGCCCGGTGAAGAAGGCCAGGACGGCGATCAGCTCCACGTAGTTGTGCAGCGGCTGCGTCTTGAGGATCAACGAGTTCGTGATGCCGTTCTGGAGGATCTTGGGGATCCACACCTGAATGATCAGGCCGAGGAACGAGAAGATGAGCGCGCTGAACCACTCCACCTTGTGCGCCATGACCACGGGCGTCGCCCGCTTGATCCACGACTTGGAGCGGTCCGGGTCGATGGTGGCCTTGGGCGCGGTGTAGCGGCTCGTGACCCCCATGGGGACGTAGGAGGCCAGAGGCAGCCGCGTGGCACCGTCGCCGGCGTCGCCCGGCATTGATCCGTTGGTCGTCCCCGCCCCGCCGGCGCCCTGCGGCCGGCTCGCGCATGGGTTCGAGCCTGTCCTCGGTCTTGCTCATTGGGCGGGCCGCTCCTTGGAGGGGTCCGCACCGCGCAGCCCCTCGCGCGACGCAGCCAGGGCGCGTCCCCAGAGTTCGAGCGAGCGCAGCGCCATGGCTTCGTCCTTGCTCGGCAGGAAGGCGGCGATGGAGGCCAGGTACTCGTCGACCGTACGGTCGGCGTCGGCCAGGATCTGCGCACCCTCGTCGGTCAGGCGCAGCGCCACGCGCCTGCGGTCGGCGTCCTCTTGGCGGCGGTCGACCAGCCCACGGGCCACGAGCCCGTCAATGAGCGCGGTGATCGACGGCCGCCGCACGGCCAGGCGGTCGGCCAGGCCCGAGGCAGCCGAGGAGCCCTCGGCCAGGATCCCGAGCACCCTGAACTGGGGGAGCGTGAGATCGACGGTGCCGAGCGCCACCTCGACGCGCTTGGAGAGCCACGCCGCCACGCGGCCATAGGAACCCAGGACGGGGTGGTTCGCCGACGGCGTGCTCTCGGCCTTCTGACTCGAGGGCGCGCCGGTCTTGGGGGGCAGGGTCACGGACACTTCGACCATCATACAGTTAGACACCCTAACTACGTGCCGGGCCGTCGCCCCGGGCCGCTCCGCCGGCGGAGTCCCGTGCGTCCGCCGGCACCGGAGCCGTCAGCCCTGGTGCGACCTCCACTCGGGGTCGAGCTGGCGAAGGAAGAGGGCGCAGCGTTGCTCCTCGTCGGTCTCGCCGATGGCGCCCGCCGCCTGCTCCAGGGCATGGAGCGAACGGAGGAATCCCCGATTGGACTCGTGGCGCCAGCGGACGTGGCCCGAGCCGCGCCACCCGGCGGCGCGCAGCGTGTCGAGCCCGCGGTGATAGCCCACGCGGGCGTAGGCGTAGCGCTCAATCGGGTCCCGGCCCAGCTCGGCCAGGTCGGCCCAAGCCTGCAGGCAGCGTGGGTCCTGGACCGCCACGGCAGCCACCGCATCCCGACGGCGGTCCGGAGGGAGGGACCGGGCCGCGTCGAGTGCGGCGGCCAACTCCGGTGCGAGCGGGTCCAGCACGGTCTCGGGCGTGCCCGGACGTGAACTGGACGGAGTGCTCGGTGCTCACCGGGCCATGTTACGGGCGTCCTCGAACCCGCAGTCGGGGAACGGTCGGCGTCCGAGCGGCGGCGGGTTCGGAATGTCGGCGCCGAGGGACCCGGCGGTACTGTTCGCGCCGTGCTGAGCCAAGACCCCAGGCCGACATCGTTCGAGAACCACCCTGGGCTGCGAGGCCGCGAGCCCGAGGCCCGCGAGCTGGCCGACGTGTTGCGTCGTCTCATCCGCCTCTCGGTGAGCACGGCGCCGCCGCCCGCTGAGACGGTCCGCCTGACGGCGCAGCTGCGCGCGGTGGCCGACGAGCTCGAGTCCCACTTTCCCGACGTACCCCTTCCTCGTTTCATCGCCCCCGACGAGGACGGGCCACCCAGGGAGATCCCGCTCGGCAGCGCCATGCCCTACGACGTGGTCGTCGGGCCGTTCAACCCGATCGCGCTGCCTGTCGAGCTCGACTTCGATCCCCCCAGGGCGCTCGGCCGTGGCGTCTTCGACATCACCTACGAGGGGGCGCCCGGCTGCGTCCACGGTGCCATCCTGGCGGCCGCCTTCGACATCATCCTCACCGCGGCCAATGCGATCGAGGGGTCGACCGGCCCCACCGTGCGACTCGCCCTCCGCTACCTGCGACCCACGCTGACCGACGTGGAGGTCGTCTTCGAAGGGTGGGTGACCGAGGTCACCGAGCGCAGGATCTTGAGCAAGGGTCGCATCGTGCAGGACGGCGTCGTGACGGTGGAAGCGGACGGGGAGTTCGCCATCTTCAACCAGGACGGGGTCCAGCGCATGGCCGATTCGCGGCGGGTGACCTTCGGCGCGGCAACTGCGGCACGCCGCCGCCGACGAGTCGCCGGTGGACGCCCGCCAGGGTGTCTCGGGTGAGCCGGCGGACGGCGGCACGGTCCCGATGGGGGAGTAGACGGCAGACAGTGGCTCGCCAGTCCCTGCAGCCGTCGCGTGACCCGGACGACTATGTCTTCACGCACCGGCTCCGCACCCGCTTCGCCGAGACCGACGCCATGGGCGTCGTGCACCATGCGTCGTATCTCCCGTACCTCGAGGAAGCACGGGTGGAGTATCTGCGCTCGATCGGCCACCCCTACGACGCCGTGCGCGCCGGCGACGCCGGCGGCGGGGACCCGGATCGGGCGAGCGGGCGCGAGTTCCCCGTGCTCGAGGTGTCGGTGCAGTACCGCCAGCCGCTTCGCTTCGACGACGAAGTGGACGTGGCGCTCCTCGTCGGCGCGGTCACCCGCACGACGTTTCAGATCGCCTATCTGTTGTCCGTGGGGGGCGAGGCGCGGGCGACCGCGGTGACCGTGCACGGTTGCATCGACGGGCGCGGCCGCCCGGCGCGCCTGCCCGACTGGGTCCGAGGCGCCAGCACCTGAGGGAGCGGGCCACGAGGAACTGAGCTGCGCGAGCAGAGGTCGAAGGGGCCGTCGCCCCCGGGTTTTCGGCCGGTGGCGCTACAGGGTGGAGACCAGGCGGGCGAAGGACCTTGCCATCGCCTGCTTCGCTCCCACCGGGTCGTCGGCGCGTGCGACCACCATGCCGGCTTGCATGATGGCCCCGAGGAGCAGGTGCGAGAGCGGGTCGACCGCGCTCTCCTCAATGCGACCGGTCTGCGGCCGCCACGCTCAGCACCGCCTTCAATGTGCCGAACGCGTAGCGCTCGTCGAGCTCGTGCCAGGTGTCCCAGCCGAGGACGGTCGGGCCGTCGAGCATCACGATGCGCTGCACCTCGGGATTCACGCACTGGTCCAAGAACGCGTCGAAGCCCAACTCCAAGATGCGCATCGGATCGGTCTCGCCGCTCGCCGTGGCGGACGCCAAGACCTGCGCCGTCACCTCGTCCTCGACGGCTTCGAAAGCCGCCTGGAACAAGTCGGTCTTGCTCGGGAAGTGGTGGTACAGGGCGCCGCGACTGACCTCCGCCTCGCCGAGGATCTGCTCGGTCGAGGTGGCCGCGAAGCCCTGCGACGCGAACAGGCGACGGGCGGTGGCGATCAGTCGGCCCCGGGTGGCCTCGGTGCGTTCCGCCTGCGTGGGCATCGGAAGATCCTACTCCCTCTTTACAAACAGACAGTTGGTATGTAAACTGACCGAGCATGAACCCTCTCACTCACGCAGACCAAGAACTACTCCACCGCGGGGCGTGCCGACGCTGCTGCCGCGACGGGTGATCGAACTCAGCGGCGGTGACATCGCTTACGTCGATCATGGCGAGCCGCAGGGCGGCCACGACGCGCCGGCGGCGCTGTTCGTCCATGGCGTGCTGGTCAACGCCGACGTGTGGCGCAACGTCATCTGGGACGTCGCCGACGCCCGTCGTTGCATCGCGCCGGACCTGCCGGCGCACGGTGCGTCGCCGGTGCCGGCGGCCGAGGGAGCATCGTGCCGGCGACCTCTCACTCGACGGCCTGGCCGCGATGCTCGAACGAGCTCTGCGAGCGGCTGGGCCTCGGTCAGGTCGATGTGGTCGCCAACGACACCGGTGGCGCGGTGGCGCAGGTCTTCGCGGCCCGCTACCCGCACCGCATCCGCACGCTGACGCTGACCAACTGCGACGTGCACGACAACTTCCCGCCGGAGATCTTCAAGCCGTTCGTCGCACTGGCCGAGGCGGGCGAGCTCGGACCGATGGTGGCGGCCATGGCGGACGACTTCGAGGTGGCCCGCTCCGAGGTCGGATTCGGCATGGGCTACGAGCGAGCCCGAGGCGCTCTCCGACGACCTCTTGAGGAGCTACCTCGACTCCATTCGTCGCCGATCAGGGCAAGGGGTTCGAGCGGCTGCTGACCGCCTCCTCGGCGGCGGATCTCATGGCGGTCGAACCGCTGCTGGCCGAGCTGCACGGCACCGACCCAGATGGCGTGGGGCGACGGGCGACGCCTTCTTCGAGCCGTCATGGGCCGATCGACTGGCCGACATGATCCCCGGCGTCGAGCGGGTGACGCTCGTCCCCGACGCCATGCTCTTCTGGCCCGACGAGAGGGCCGCCGACCTCGTGTCCCTGCTCCGAGACTTCTGGGAGGCACACGCCTGAGCGCCCGCCCACCGCTCCGGCGCGTGTCCCCCGCGCGCAGGAGCGGTACGGTGCCGCGGTGAGCTCGAGCGAGCAGATCGTGCACCTGCGCGGCGGCGCGCGACCTGATGGACCTGCGCTTTGACGAGCCCATCGACCTCAATCGGATGGCGGCGGAGGCGGGGTTCTCCAAATTCCACTTCGCCCGGTCCTTCAAAGATGCCTTCGGCGAGACGCCTGCCAACTACCTCACCCGCCGACGGGTGGAGCGGGCCAAAGACCTGTTGCGTTCCGCCAACCTGACCGTCACCGAGGTGTGCATGCTCGTCGGCTTCTCGAGCCTCGGCTCGTTCAGTTCCCGCTTCTCCGAATTGGTGGGCATGTCGCCGAGTGCCTTCCAACGTGCCTCGGCGGCGCGGGGCGGACCGCCCCCCATTCCGGGCTGCTTCCTCATGGACTGGAGCCGCCCTCGGAGCGAGGTGCCGGGCGCACCCGCGTGGGAGCAAGACCGCAATCGGGGAGAAGCCTGAGCGGATCGCGTCGTCGGACCCTGCTCTCGAGCCGAACAAGGAGAGCAGCGCCATGATCCGCACGATGTCCCACACCAGCATCTTCGTCTTGGACCAGGATTCCGCCAAGGCCTTCTACACCGAGACGCTCGGGTTCGAGTTGCGCTTCGACATCTCCATGGGGGACGAGTTCGAGGGTGCAGGGGCCGGATTCCGCTGGCTGACGGTGGGGCCAGCGGCCCAGCCGGACCTCCAGATCATCCTGTCGTCGTGTGACATGGGCCGCGCCCCAGAGGCGGCGGCACAGCTGCGTGCCCTGGTGGCGAGCGGCGCGATCGGCGTCGGCGTGATGCAGACCGACGACTGTCACGGCACCTACAAGGAGCTCGTGGCCAAGGGTGTCACGTTCCTGTCCGAACCAGCAGAGCGGCCCTACGGGATCGAAGCGACACTGCGCGACGACTCGGGCAACATGATGAGCCTCGTGCAGCCCTTTGCCTTCGAGGACGGGGCGCCACCAGCGTGACGGTGCGACCCCCGTGCGCTCTGCGGACGCCTAAACGGGGTGCCCGGGTTCGAGGGGCGGTGCGCTGCGGTAGGTGAGCAGACCGGTGTGCTCACCGGCGACCGCCCGGACCGCCCGCACCAGGAAGGCTTCGTGATCGCCGACGGAGAAGTGCCCGAGGACCTGCCCCTCCATGCTCACGGCCGAGTCCACCAAGAGCGGGGCGCCGGTTGAGCCAAGACGCCAGTCCACCGAGGAGAACTTGTCGACGACGTCGCCCGTCTCCTCGCCGAAGAGGCGGGCCAGCGCGCTCTGGTCGGAACCGAGCAGGTGCAGCCCCATGCCTGGCGAGCGCTCCGCGACCGCCAGCGTGTGGTTCACCTTGGAGATGCACACGAGAAAATTGGGTGGCTCGATGCTGCACTGCGTGACGAAGCCGGCCAGACAGCCGCTCATGTCGGCATCAGGCGCGCGGACGGTCACGACGTAATAGGGGTAATCGACCTGGTCGAAGAAGGCACTGAGGTCTTCTGGGCTATCGCTCATCACATCGTGAACCGGGTCCGCCGTGCCGAAACTCATTGCCGGTCCTCCCCGCCTCACACCGAGCAATGCCGAGTTCATCGTTCACGTCCGAGGGGTGCACCGCTCGAGCGTGAGCATCCCGGCTGCCCATCGTCTCGGCGGCACCCCGTTGAGGTTCCACTACCCACCCCTCGGGTAGGCAAAACTCATGGATGTGATGTGCGTCGCGCCGCGGCTCGGGCCTGCCTCGAATGGGAGGGCCTGCCCTGCTGACCGACGGCGCCAAAGGTGGCCCGGTCGTCGCGGGGATCGACGGAGGGCCCCCCGGATTCGACATGAAGAAAGGCGGATTGGGATCGCCCACCCAGGCACTCGCGCTGGCGACGCTGTGCGGCGTCCTTTTTCTCACCTTCCTCGACAACACCATCGTCAGCGTCGGACTGGCGAACGTGCAGAGCGACCTGCACGCCGGCGTCACCTCGCTGCAGTGGGTGGTCAACGGCTACGCGCTGACATTCGCCAGCTTCATGTTGGCAGCAGGGATGTTGGGCGACATACTCGGTCGCAAGAAGATCATGCTGGCCGGCGTCGCTCATCTTTTGCGGTGGCTCGGTCGTGGCCGCGCTCGCGAGCAACGTCGACTGGCTCATCGCCGGTCGCGTCGTCATGGGTGTCGGGGCTGCAGCGAGCGAGCCAGGCACGCTGTCGATCATCCGCCACGTGTACCCCGACCGCGGGACCCGCGCCGACGCCCTCGGTGTCTGGGCCGCCGTCTCAGGGCTCGCCCTCGCGCTCGGTCCGGTCATCGGCGGCGCGCTGGTTGGATTCTCCAGCTGGCGGGCGATCTTCTGGTTCAACCTTGCCTTCGGCCTCGTGGCCTTCGTCCTCGCCGCCGTCAGCGTCCCCGAGTCGTCCGACCGACAGGGCAGAAGCATCGATTTCCTGGGGTTCCTGTTCGGCGCCGCCTTCTTGGGCTGCATCTCCTTCGCAGTGATCCAGGGAGAGGAGTCCGGGTACACGGCCGGCTGGATCCTTGCTCTCTTCGTTCTGTGCGGCGTCTCCGGCGTCGCCTTCATCGTGACCGAGCTGCAAGGTGAAGAGCCCGATGCTCGACCTCTCCATGTTCCGGCGCGCACCGTTCTCCGGCTCGACATTCGTCGCCTTCGTGGCCTACTTCGGGACGTTCTCCATCTTTTTCTTCACCGCGCTGTACCTCCAAGTGGTCGTCAACGCGTCGCCGTACCAGACCGCCGTGGACTTCTTGCCGATGGCTGCCGGCCTGATCATCGTCTCCGCGCTGACCGGGCCGCTGGTGGCGCGCATCGGCCCACGGTGGCCCATGACGATCGGGTGCCTGCTCGGGGGCGGCGGGATCCTCATCGCCGCGCCAGGTGCTCGGACCGCACGTCAAGTTCGGCACGCTCGGCTGGGTGCTGCCCGTCGCGGGAATCGGGATCGGCATGCTCCTGGTGCCGGTGACGTCGGTCCCCCTCACGGTGGTGCCTGCCGGAACGGTCCGGCATGGCGGCGTCTGCGACCAACACCAGCCGGGAGATGGGTGCGGTGTTCGGCGTGGCCATCCTCGGTGCGATCGTGAACGCAAAGCTGACAGGCGACCTGGCAGCCCGGCTCAAGGCGATCGGCATCCCGCCGAACTTCCAGAGCCTGGTGCTGCATGCCGTGCAGACGGGTGGTGCGGCCAGCGGCGGGTCGGCCAGCAGCGCGGAGCACTCGAAGAACGCCGCGGTGGCCCGCATCGCGACCAAGGTCGTGAATGCCGCCTACGACGCGTTCGGGTCGGGACTCCATGAGGCGCTCGTGCTGTCGGGCTCTCTGATCCTGGTTGGCGCAGTCGTGGCCTTCTTCACCATCCACCGGAATCGGGGCGAGACGTTCGATCTCTAGGCAGCCTCGACGAGGCGCCGAGGGGCAGGTGGCGCTCAGGACCGCCTCATTGCAATGACTAGCGGCGCACAAATCCGATGCGCGCGGCCAGGTGGGCGGGACTTATTTCCCAGAGACATCGCACGGGGGTTTCCCCATACTGATCAGGCGCGTCGGGGGAAATCGTGCGCAGCCACGGCCCGAGGAGGAACACCATGCGAAACGCGGAGCCCCCCCGTGTGACACGAGTGGGCGCAGCCGCTCGCCCGCGCTCTGTGGAGTATGGACCGAGACGATTCCGAGCCGGATCGGTCGTGGTGGCCGCCACGGCGGGTCTCGCCCTGTGTCTCGGACCGCTCGTCGGCGCGCTCGGTGCCGCCTCGGCTTCGGGCGCCGCCACCGCTGGACCGCTCGGACTTGCAATCGCATCCTTCTCCGGCGATTCGGCCGTCACGCCGAGTGTGTCGGCCCTGGCCACCAGCGACCTCACGTATCAGGTCACCGTGACGAACGCGACTGCCTCGACACAGAGCAACGTGTCGGTGCCCGTCAGCGTGCCGTCGAACTTCGTCCTCCAGTCGGGCTCCCTGAGCGCTTCGTCTGGCACGGCTGCGGTCTCGGCGGGCGTGATCACCTGGTCCATCCCCACGTTGGCAGCCGGCGATTCGGCCACCGTGACCTACACCGAGACCACGGACGCCCCGACGGCACTCGAATCGGATGCCACCAGCGCGTCGGCGACGAGTGACCAGAGCACCACACCGGTCACGGCGAGCGCGTCGGTCGAGGTCCTCCCCGCCGCCGACCTCTCGGTCAGCGTCACCGACGGCACCAGCACCATTGAGCCCGGAGCTACAGACACCTACACCATCTCCGTCACCAATAACGGGCCGTCCGAGACGCCGAACGTCACGGTCACCGAGACCTTCAGCGACGAGTTCGACGCCATAGCGGAGTCCGACACGGCGGCCGCAACGTTCACAGATCTCGGTGGGAGCCAGTTCCAATGGAGCGGGATCGACCTGGCGAGCGGTGCGAGCGCGAATCTCGAGCTGACCGGCACCGTCTCGTCATCACTTGCGCCGGGAAGCGCATTCGTCAGTCTGGCCAACGCTTCGCTCTTCCCGGGTGCGATCGACACCAACCCGGTGGCATACGGCGTTGATGCAGACAGCGTGGCCGGCGCCGCCACCGCTGGACCGCTCGGACTTGCCATCGCATCCTTCTCCGGCGATTCGGCCGTCACGCCGAGTGTGTCGGCCCTGGCCACCAGCGACCTCACGTATCAGGTCACCGTGACGAACGCGACTGCCTCGACACAGAGCAACGTGTCGGTGCCCGTCAGCGTGCCGTCGAACTTCGTCCTCCAGTCGGGCTCCCTGAGCGCTTCGTCTGGCACGGCTGCGGTCTCGGCGGGCGTGATCACCTGGTCCATCCCCACGTTGGCAGCCGGCGATTCGGCCACCGTGACCTACACCGAGACCACGGACGCCCCGACGGCACTCGAATCGGATGCCACCAGCGTGTCGGCGACGAGTGACCAGAGCACCACACCGGTTACGGCGAGCGCGTCGGTCGAGGTCCTCCCCGCCGCCGACCTCTCGGTCAGCGTCACCGACGGCACCAGCACCATTGAGCCCGGAGCTACAGACACCTACACCATCTCCGTCACCAATAACGGGCCGTCGGAAGTGACCAACGCGACCCTCTCTGATTCAGTGAGCGATGGGTTCACCCCGTTCTTCGCCGTCAGCTCCGTCGGTGGGACGTCCTTCGCCGACATAGGTCCCGATCAATTCCAGTGGAGCGGCATCAGTCTTGCCAGTGGGCAATCTGCCATGTTCAGCATCTTGGGAGTGACATCGACGTCGTTGACGGCGGGAAGCCCGTACATCGATCTGGTCAACGTCTCGACGTCGGCAGCTCAAGTCGATGCCGACGCATCCGCCAACGCGGTCGATGCGGACGTGGTTATTCCCGTGCCACAGGCGATCTCCTTCACACCACCGGTCGTCGGGATCGTCGGCGAACCGGCCACACTCGTCGCGACCGGCGGCGGCTCGGGGGACCCCGTCGTGTTCTCGGTGGACCCGGCAAGCGACGCCGGCGTGTGCGCCGTCTCGGGAGTCGACGGGACGACACTGACGTACGAACAGGCCGGCACGTGCATCGTGGACGCCGACCAGGCCGGGGATGCCGGTTATGCCGCAGCGCCGACGGTCACCGCGAGCATCGAGGTGGAGCAGGCGCCGGCGTTCACGGAGGACGCGCCGCCGCTGACGGTGATCGCCGGCCAGCCTTACACCGCCTCGTTCGGAGCCAGCGGGCTCCCCGTGCCGACGTTCGCACTCGCATCCGGCGCACCCTCGTGGTTGTCTCTGGACAGTTCCACCGGCGCGCTGGCCGGGACGCCGCCGACCGGGACTGCGTCGTTCAGTTACTCGGTGGTGGCCACCAATGCCATTGGAAGCGCGACCGCCGGACCCTTCTGCGTGACGGTGACGACCCCGACGCCATCGCACCCCTTCGACGCCGACGTCTCGGCTTCTCTTTCCTGCCCTTCCTCGGTGCCGGCGCACCATCAGGGCAGCTGCACCTTGACCGTCGCCAACGCAGGCCCTGCGCCGGCACGGTTCCTCACCGCAGAGATCGTCCTGCCCGAGGGTCTGGCCCGCCTCCCGGCCAGCCGGGGCGGCGCGTGGTTTGGGGGTGCCGGCCTGTGGTCCGACCGTGCCTTGGCGCCGGGCTCCTCGGCCAGCTTCTCGGTCGACTTCGTCGCCTTCAGGCCGACGTGGGGACCAGTGCTGGGCGCGGCCTTCTCCTTCACCCACGACCCGAACGTTGCCAACAACGTGGCGACCGCCCGGGTTGACGTCACGGGCTGGTCGCCCGGCGGCGAGATCAGAGCGGGGAGATCGCCGCAGCGCCAGGGACGAGGGTCTGGACATCGTTGCTGTACGTGGACGTCGGGGCACGGTTGAGCGTTCCGATGTTGCCGGCGGCACGCGTCGGGACGTGCGGGCTCCCAGGGCCACCGGCTATCTTGTAATCGTCGGTGACCGGGGCGTCCGGTCCACTGTGGCGCCGGCTGTGCTGACGGTCCAGAAGTGGTCAGCGCATCACCCCGACGACCGTCTTTTGCGTGCGCAGGGCCAGCACCGATCTCGGCGGCGCGGGCCAGAACCTCCTGATCGTGCACAAACAGGTTGCGATACTCACTCTTTCGATATATCGTAAAGTGTAGGAGCGAAGCCGGAGGAGTAATGACCGCCCACGGATATTCGGGGTTCTTCGGACCGGAGCGTGCTCGTGTTGACGAGCCTCACGAGTGGTCCAAAGCATGGCTATGCCTTGATCAAGGACATCGAGGAATTCGCCGGCGTCGAGCTTGGCGCCGGCACGTTGTACGGCTGCCTCGCGAAGCTCGAGGCTTCGGGACTCGTCGAGCCGCTGCCGTCGGAGGGTCGTCGCCATCCATATCGCATCACGGCGGCGGGCCTCGCGGAGATCGAAGAGAGGCTGAGCGCTTCGGCGCGGATCGCCAGAATCGGGCTTCGACGGATTGCCGCGGCGACGTGAGGCGCAACCGATGGATCCAGGTCGCACTGCGCACCTATCCGCGTCGTTGGCGTGCGCGCTACGAGCACGAGGTTCTCGACCTGGCTCGCGAGACGATCGAGGCGAAAGGTGGAGGAGAACGCCGAGTTGCCCTGAGTCTCCTCGTCAACGCACCCAGAGCCTGGCTCCTGGAGCGTCGAGCGCTGCAACGGCGGCACGTTCTGGTCGGTGTCGCAGTTGTCCTCGCCGGCATTTCGGCTGGGCTTGTATCGGTTCTCGTCCCGGCTAGCCCTGCGGCAAGCTCACCGTTCAAAGTTGCGTCTGGCGCCATGGAACCAGCCCTCAAGTTGAACGAGGTGGTGCAGGTCAGGCAGCTGGACGCCTCGACTTCAATCGCACCGGGGCAGATCGTGGTCTTCAAGAACCCACCGAACGAGAACTGCGGTGGACCGCCGGCCGCCAATTACGTGGTGAAGCGAGTCATCGGGCTGCCGGGACAGACGGTCTCTCTCTCCGACGGGTTCGTCCTGATCAACGGAAAGAGACTCCGAGAATCCTGGCTCGCATCCGCTGAACAGGGCGTCACGTTCCGTGGGCCGGAGGAGGCGCCGTACAGCCTTGCCCATGCGTACAGAGTTCCTCCCGGCAGCTACTACGTCCTCGGAGACAACAGGGTGGACTCGTGCGACAGTCGTTACTGGGGTCCAGTCGTGAGATCGTTGGTGTACGGGGTGGTGACGACGCAGTAGTCCAACGGGCTCTCGACGTCCGCCCCTTGTTTCTTAGCCGGGCGTTGCGCCCAAGGCTTCCGAGATCTCCTCGATCGCCGCCTCTTCGGCCTCGCTGACTTCTTGACCGTGCTCCCGGTGAGCAGCTGCGACCTTGTGGGCCAGCGTCACGATGAACCGACGGTATTCCTCGACCTCTTCTGGCGTCGCCTTGGTCTCGAGCAGCGAGACGGAGTCACGCACGTGCTGCAGCCCGTGCTGCTTCATCTCGTCGAAGGAGTGATAGTGCGTGTGGTCCCGTTCGGGCTTCGCCGCGACGATCTCGTCGAGTAGCTCGCTCGTGCCGTGTTGTTTGCGTGCCTCGACGTAGGTCTTGGCCATGGCGATGGTCTCGCGGAACGAGCCTCCTCGTTGAGCAGTGACGACGATCATGCCGGCGCTTGGTGGCGCTTCGAGGATCAGTTGCCATTCCTCAGTTGTGAAATCAGACTTCGAGGTCATCGCCAATCTCCAATCTCGGGCGCCGAGCGAACTCTGTTCGCTGCACGCACCGTAGTGGCCGCTACACGGGCCTTTGCCATCGGCACTCAGCTTTCGTCCGTTCGGATCATCCGACATGTCCCAACCCATTTCTGTGGCACTTGGCGTGCCCAGGTCTTGCTCCATCGTCGGGTAGGGCACAACGGAAGGTGCATGAGGCGCCGCGTTCGTGGGTAGGGAACGCGCTGTCAAGGTCGGTCTGAAGGGAGGGGTGGTGGCAACGATCACTACGGAGGCACCGGGACGGCCCGTTGAGGACCGCCCACCAGAAGGAACCATCCGGAGCCTCATTCCGGCCCGGCTCGACCGCTTGGGTTGGTCTCGGTTCCATACGCGGTTGGTGATTGCTCTTGGTGTGGCCTGGGTGCTCGACGGCCTCGAGATCACTATCGCCAGCAACGCCGAGGGCCTCATCAGCCAGAAGCAAGCCCTCAACCTCTCCTCCTCCGAAGTGGCCTTTGCCGTCGGCACGGTGTACCTCCTCGGCGAGGTGGTCGGTGCACTCTTCTTCGGGCGGATGTCGGACAAGTTCGGCCGCCGGAACCTGTTCATGATCACCCTCGGCGTGTACCTCTTCGGCGGTCTGCTCACCGCCCTGACGATCGGGCACTCGCCGGCCTGGGCCTACTGGGTCTGGGCTTCGCGGTTCATCGCCGGCATGGGTATCGGCGGCGAGTACGCGGCCATCAACTCCGCCATCGATGAACTCATACCGGCCAGGTACCGCGGCCGCGTCGACATCGCGGTGAACGGTACGTATTGGGGTGGTGCGCTCATCGCGACCGTGCTCACCATCCTCGTTGTGAACCACCTGCCTGTCAGTTACTCGTGGCGTGTGGCGTTCCTATTCGGTCCGGCGTTGGGGTTCGTCATTCTCTTCGTGCGGAAGAACCTTCCTGAGAGCCCGCGCTGGCTGCTCATGCACGGCCGAGAGAAGGAAGCGGAGAGGGCCGTCGCCGAGATCGAACAGCTCACCAAAGACACCGGCGGTACCCTCGGCGAGGTCGATGAGTCCAAGGCAATCGAGATCACCCCGGCATCCAACATCGGGTTTGTGGCTCTGGCCCGAACGCTTTTCGTCCACTACCCGAGGCGGGCCATCCTCGGAGCCACCCTGATGATCACCCAGTCGTTCCTCTACAACGCCATCTTCTTCACCTACGCGTTGGTGCTGACCAAGATCTATAACGTGCCGGCCACCGATACGGCCTACTACTTCATCTTCTTCGCCCTCGGAAATCTCATCGGGCCGCTCACAATCGGGCATTTCTTCGACACCATCGGGCGTCGGAAGATGATCGCGGGCACATACCTCTTGTCCGGTGCCCTGCTTGCCTTCAGCGCATTTCTCTTCAATGCTGGCGCGCTCAATGCCGTGAGCCAGACGGCGTGCTGGTGCGTGATCTTCTTCTTCGCCTCGGCCGGCGCGTCCTCGGCCTACCTGACCGTGAGCGAGATCTTCCCCGTGGAGGTGAGGGCCAAGGCCATCGCGGTCTTCTTCGCAATCGCCCAGAGCTTCGGTGCCTTCGGTCCATGGCTCTACGGCGAGCTCATCGGCAACGGGCAGGACCACTTCAGGCTTTTCATCGGTTACCTCATCGGTGCCGGCGTCATGATCGTCGGCGGAGTGGTGGCGGCATTCCTCGGCGTCGATGCCGAGCAGAAGTCGCTCGAGGACATCGCCCTGCCGCTCTCGGCCACCCGCCCGTCTCCGCATCTCTCCGCAGTGACCGGCGCACCCCGGCCCCCGGCGGCCCGGACCATAATTTCATGACCATCGCGGGCTTATGGGCGACCGGACGCCTTTTGCCCCGCTTTCCCAGTTGGAAGTCGGTCAATCGAAGTCGTCACTCCTGTGAGCCCGAAGGTCGTGATACCGCCGAGGAGCGTGCCCTTGGGGACGGGGCTGGGAGGCCGGCCACCTTGTTCGCGTTGGAGGCGACGTGCAGTAGTTCGTCTACAAGCCCTCATCCTGTTGCAAGCCGCCAGGCGGGCAGCGGTTACGACTGCTCCGGCGTCGATTTGGCAACAGTCGCTCGCACACGCAACACGCAGAACTGCCCCGGAGCGCTGCAATGGACGCTTGCTTCTAGCCGTAGAATCGCGGCGTGACCATTGATCGGCAAGAAGACCTCGAGGCGCTCCTTCGCGCCGGTCGCGTTGTCGCCGAAGCCCGCCGAGCAATGGTGGAGTCCGTCACGCCTGGTGCGACCACCGGAGAACTCGACGCGGTGGGAAGAGACGTATTCCGTCGGTATGGAGCTCGCTCGGCGCCACGGGTGACCTACCGGTTCCCGGGGTCCACATGTATCAGTGTCAACGACGAAGCCGCCCATGGCGTTCCCTCCCTCAAGCGGCAACTGCGCAAGGGTGACATCGTCAACCTCGACGTGTCGGCCGAACTGGACGGCTACTTCTCTGACACTGGCGTCAGCATCCCGGTAGGTGTGGTGTCGCCGATTGCCTCGAGGCTTCTCAGGGCGACTGAGCTCGCTCAAATTGATGCAATGAACGCCGCTCAGCCCGGAGCCCGGCTCCGCGATCTGGGCCGAGCGGTCCAACGGAGAGCTCGCCGCCATGGTTTTTGCGTCGTCAAGAATCTCAACGGGCACGGCATCGGGCGCGGGCTCCACGAGGCGCCATCGGTGCCGAGCATCGACGATGGACAGAAGATGATTCTTCATGAAGGACTGGTGCTCGCCATTGAGCCCTTTTTGTCCGTGTCTGCGGACCATGTCGTTGACGATCCGGACGGATGGACGCTGCGAACGGCCGATGGGAGCCTCATTGCTCAATTCGAGCATTCAATCGTCGTGACAAAGGGTGGACCTCTCGTTCTCACAGCTTGAGGGGACTCATCGGTTGTTTTGGCTTGTTCGGGGGAACGAGGCATAGGGCCTCCACTGCCGTTGGGTCGCGACATAGGGTCTGCACGGGTCAGCTCCGGGGGGGGGTCAACGGAAAGCGTGATTCGCGCCCGCCGACGGAGGCAGAATGGACGCTAATGAAGGCTGACCTCGACGAGTTGCGTCGACTGTGTCGGGCCCGCGACCAGATGGACCGCGAGTAGGCGCAGCCACTCGACGTGACGTCGCTGGCTCGTACGGCGTTGATGTCACCCGCGCATTTCAGTCGCCGGTTCCGAGAGGCCTATTCCGAGACTCCGTACTCGTATCTGATGACTCGGCGGATCGAGCGGGCGAAGGCGCTGCTGCGACGTGGTGACCTGAACGTGAGCGATGTCTGCTTCGCCGTGGGCTGGACGAGCCTCGGCTCCTTCTCCATGCGTTTCACCGAGCTCGTCGGCGAGTCCCCCTCGAGCCACCGCGCCCGCAGCCACGACGAGCTGCGCCTGGCATCACCCTGCCACGTCATGGTTCTGACCCGGCCGCGCAAGAAGGGGACTCTCGAGGTCGGGGAAGAGAGCAGGTTCGAAGAAGCATCTGTCTGCGCACCCATTTAACCTCGCGGGCATGACCGTTTCACTCAGCACCGTACACATCACCGTTGACGACCCCGAGGCCGCCCTCGCCTTTTACCGTGACACCCTGGGGCTGACGGTAAGCCTCGACGTCTCCAATGGCGGCTTCAGATGGGTCACACTGGTCTCCGACTCCCAGCCTGAAGTCGGCATCGTATTGTCACAGCCACACGGCGGGCGTTCCCAGGAAGACGGGGATGCTCTGGCTGCGTTGCTCGCCAAAGGCGAGCTGTACCCGGTTCACTTCCGCTGCCAGGACCTCGACGCCACCTTCGACAAGATCGCCACCACGCCGGGAGTCGAGGTACTGCAGGAGCCAGCGACTCAGCCGTGGGGTGTCCGTGATGCAGCCGTGCGTGACCCAGCGGGCAACCGTCTCCGGATCGAGCAGGCGTAGCACGGCGGCTGACTTCAGAGCCTTGCTGCCCCGGATCTGGCGGGTAGGACCGATCGGATAGCCAACAGGCCCATCGTCCCCGCAAGGGTTCCTTATTCGAAGTCGCGGTGTTCCGTGCGGGCCGGAGCCGGAGTTACAAACAGGACCTTGCTGGGAGTCGTCACACGCGCACTGTGCCAGGTTCTCTCCGGCACGATGCAGGCATTCCCTTTCGTCAGATCAACGGACCATTGCCGCTTGCCATCCTCGAGGAGGAATTGCATTTCGCCCGCGAGGACATACACCAACTCGTCGCCAAACGGGTGACGTTCCCACCACGTCCAGTCTCTTTCGTAGTCGAACACTGACAGCAGGCGGCCGTCTTGCAGTTCGGGCCGTTCGTGAGCCGTCCCCCAGAAGAAATGATCGACGCTGAGTGGTTGAAGGCTGAGGTCGGGGGGGACAAGGACGGGGTGTGACCGGTCCAAGTGAAGCTGGCCCGTGAAGGAGTTCTCAATCATGGACCTCACTCTGCAGCGATATGGATGGCCTGACTAGCCACTAGTTTCCTTGATCGAGTCATAGGATATGGCTATGGCTCTCAATTCTGAGGATCTCGAAGCTTTCCTCGTTGTCGTGCAGGAGAAGAGCTTCGGACGGGCGGCGAGTTCCCTTCTCGTCTCGCAGCCGACGGTGAGCGAACGGATCGCTCGCATGGAGCGTTCCATCGGTACGGCGCTATTCGTTCGAGGACCACGGGGGGTATCGCTCACTGCATCGGGCGAACGACTGCATCCGATTGCCGAGCGGATCATCGGTCTGATGAACGAGGCCCAAGAAAGGGTCCGCTCCGCAGGCGTGTCTCCACCACTGCGTATTGGGGTTCACTCGACGTTCGCGTATCGGGCGGTGCCACTCGTCGCAAGGGCGCTCGAGAAGCCGACGCGTAACCTGCGCGTCCGAGACGCACACTCGGATCAGATCGTCGCTATGTTGCTAGACGGGATCCTCGACGCTGGGTTTGTTCTCCCGGGAGCCCGGCCCCCAGGATTACGTTTCGACGCACTGCCAATGGACCCGGTCGTCTGCGTGTGCGCCTCGGACCACGAGGTGGCTTCGGAAGGATCAATGCCTCTGCGATCCGTTTTGGAGCACGATGTCGCGCTCAATCTCTGGGGGACCGGAGCGCGCGAGTTTGGTGACTACCTGGCGTCATCGGCGATGACTGGGCGTCGGGTCGAATGTTCCGACGCGAGCTCGGCTCTGGAGCTGGCGAGGAACCAGGGATATGTGGCGTTTGTGGCGCGGTCGGCTGCGCAACACGACATAGCGATTGGGGCGCTCCTTCCTCTTAAGGTCCGCGGAATGCCCTCTTGGGCGGTTCGCTTGGTCCTCGCAAGCAGGTTGAAGGGTGAGATCGACAGCGACGTCCAATCGTTGCGACACCAGGTCCGCCAGCTCGCCGGCTAGGGGTACGACCTCTTCGCCACGGGGATGTGGGCCATTTTCGACGATCACGGGGTTGTCGAGCGGCAGAACGGCCCCTCTCGGAGAACAAATATCGCGAGTACAAGGGAGAGCGCGGCGGTCGCGTAGACATCGGGGTGCGCCCGACGTCAGGCAAACAGCGACTCGCGGCGCCGCACAATGGCGCACAGTGTCTCGTTGTAAGGCGCGTCGAGGCCGAGCTCGCGGCTCAGCGCAACGACTTGTCCATTAATAATGTCGATCTCTGAGGGCCGCCGGGCCAGATGGTCGAGGCGCATGGACGGGCTGGCGTTGGGAATTGTGGCCGCGAAATCGGTGACGTACCGGAGGTGGTCCTCGAACAAGAATTGAATCCCCTTGGCGACCGCGAGCCGGTAGGCCTCGGAGGTGCAGCCGAGAGCGACGCTCCACGCCTCAGGATCGGACATCAACTGTCCGACAGTGACGTCGAATACGGCGCACGGAGCGCTCAGGGTGACATTGCAGAGGAACTTCTCCCAGATCATGACGGTGACGTCGGCAAAGGCCTGGACGTTGAAGCCGGCGTCGTCCCATGCCTGCTCAATTCGGCGGACTCGATCCGTCATGCCACCGTGCATCTCTCCGATCCGAATCAACCGCATGCCCTCGTGATGCACGCGTCCCGGTTCGGGGGTCGACGAACCGAACCCCTCGGCGATCCCTATCAGGATCTGGGCCTCTGGGATGTGCTGCGCCACGCGCTCGCCGGCGCCGAGCCCGTTCTGGAAGGCCATGACCACGCTGTCGGGCTCGAGGAGCGGTGCAATCTCCGTCGCCACCTGGTCAACGGCCGACGCCTTCGTTGCGATCAACCAGAGATCGCAGGGCCCGGCATCCTGGGGTGATCGCCCAACGTGGAGATTGTCGACGACGAAGTTGCCGCTGGCGCCTGAGACTGTCAGTCCCGATGTGGCGATCGCGTCGATGTGCTCCTGGTGTGTGTCGATAGCCCACACCTCGTGTCCCGCCTTGCCGAAGAGGCCGGCGTAGACGGAGCCCATGGCACCGGTTCCGACGATTGCGATCTTCATGCGCCACCAGCAGGACTTGAAGTTGTGCCACCAGCTCCGGGGTCCCATGTGACTTGTCCACACTGTCCGACTGTTCGCAGATGGTCCACCCGGGCAGGGTATCGAGTCCACGGTATTCGTGCCCGTCTTGCTGGTCGCGCTGAAGTGACTTGCGGGAGCAAGGTGTACTGCTCAATGGAGGCAAACGGATACTCGACAGCTGACTGCATGCCGGTCCTCCCGCCGATGTATCCGGACTCCTACGCTGTTGGCCCTTGTCAACATGTTGCTCGGATCGATCCCTCGCCATGTGGGCGCGCTCGACGCGCGTTGCGTCCGCAGTATTCGCTGCCAGCGTGCTCGCCCTTTGTCTTCTGCCGGCGCTCTACGCCTCAGCCGCGTCCGCACCCTCAACGCGCATCGCCTGGACACCATGCCCAAAGGCGTCGGGGTTCCTTTGTGGAACGCTCAGGGTCCCGCTCGACTATGGACAACCGTCTCGAGGCTCTGTTCCCCTTGCGGTGATAGAACATCCGGTTTCGCAGAGCAAAGGTGTCGTTGTCTTCAATCCGGGCGGTCCCGGAGAGAGCGGTGTTCTCATCCTCCCCATACTGGCGTCGCTCGTTCCAGCGTCGGTGAGCCGACAGTTCACCTTGGTGAGCTTCGACGAGCGGGGAACTGGCTCGAGCGATCCGTTGCTGTGCGGCCCGTCGCCGGCCACGGCGAGTAGCGCGACAATGGGGACGGCCGCCGCCGCGCAGACGTTCGCCAGCCTTGAGCGTTCCTGTCGCGCCCGCTACCCAGCATTGCTCCCGACCGTGACCACGACGAATTCGGCACGGGACATGGATCAGTTCAGGTCGGCGCTCGGAGTCAGACGTATCGACTACTACGGACTGTCCTATGGGACCGTCCTCGGGTCCGTCTATGCGCACTTGTTCCCGAGCCACCTTCGTTCGATGGTGCTCGACGGTGCAGTCGATGCCAACCTGAGTCTCGCCGCCGATGCGACGGAGCAAGCCCCAGCGATTCAGACTGTCCTCGAGCATGACCTGACCGGCTGTTCTTCCTTGGTGCAAGGTTGCCCGCTCGGAGCCGATCCGCTCGTCTTCTACAAAGATCTCCAGCAGCGGCTGAGCCGGGCGCCGCTGCCCCCTCCCGGCGGGGGCGACACGACACCGGTCACCCTGGGCGATCTGGATACAGCGACCTTGCTGTATCTGTCGGCTCCCGCTTTCACCACGGGCTACTTCTCCGCGCTGGCGGCCGCTGCGAACGGCAACGGCGCACCGCTCCGTTCCGTGGCCATGGGGTTGGAGACAGACATCAACGGGCAGTCGATCGTCGGCCCACTGTGGGCCATCACCTGCAACGACGCTGCCACCCATCCGGACGCGAGCGCCACGGCGGCGCTCGCCCGACTCCTCGCCGTGCGCTATCCGTTGGGCGGAGCCGAAGCCGTGGCCAACAATCTCATCGCCTGCCCGGGGTGGACCTCTTCGGGCGGGGCCATCGCCCATCTTTCGCCGTCACGCTCTCTGACCCCTCTGGTGATCGGCAACATCGACGACCCCAACACGCCGTACGAGGTAGCCGGTCAACTCGCGTCGGCCATCGGTGGGCGGCTCGTCACGTACGTTGGATATGGGCACACCTGGCTGTTGAACGGATCGACGGACGTCTGCATGCAGGATGTCGTCACCAACTACCTCGTGAACGACGTGCTCCCGGCTCGAGGAATGCGCTGTCCGGCTGGAGAGTGAGGATCCAACGAGAGGTGGCTCTTACTCCGGCGGAATCGATTGCGCGAAATGGAAAACCCCTTCAGGGTCGTATTTCTGTTTGATCTGTCGAAGTCGAGGCAAATTCTCGCCGTAGTAGTCCTGCTGCCAGTCGGTCAGAGTCGGGTCGATGTAGTTCTGGTATGAGCCCTGCGTCACCGGCGCAAAAGCTTGGTGCAAATCGTCGAGCCAGGCGGACGCCGCCGACATGGCGCTCGGATCCGGTGACGCCGCGGGGTAGGTGATCGAATACTGGGCGCAGGCGACCGCGTTGCGATGGACAAACGCAGTTTCGCTGGCTCCTACCTGATTGATAAGTCCGCCGTAGCCGTCGAACACGACGCCGCCGCCGGCACCGGGGAGCGTCGAAGGAAGGGTCGACAGGGCGGAGACGATCCCGCTGATGGCTTGGTGCGAGAGGGGTCCGCCGACATAGGAAGACTTTGCGTTGAACGGAGACTGCACGGGTGCGGCGCAGTGGGCGAGCGACTCTCCCTCGCAGCCCGCCTCAATCATGGTGGCCTTGAGATACTCCTCCGGCCCGATGAAACGGTCGGTCGTGGCCTGCCCGACTGCTGCCGTCAGTGGGTTCAGCGCCGCAGAGCATGCGGATACAGTCCCCACGAAGACGCCGGTGACCTTGACCAACCCGCTCCCGACGTTTCCGCTGCTGAACAACTGGCAGTTTGCCCACAGCTGTTCTGGTGTTGTTGGGATCCATCGGAGCCAGGCGTCCAGGACGGACGGCGCCGACTCCCATGGCCATTCCAGTGTGAAGAGGGTGATCGCTTCGGGAATCGGATGGACCCGGAACCCGAAGGACGTCACAATGCCGAAGTTCCCTCCGCCACCGCCCCGACTGGCCCAATAGAGATCTTCGTCTTGTCCCGGCCCGCACCGACGAACGACACCGTCGGCGGCGACGATTTCGACTGTCGCAGTCTGGTCGCACGTGAGCCCATAGGCCCTCGAGAACACCCCGATCCCGCCACCAAGGGCGAGTCCGGCGATCCCGACTGTCGGGCATGAGCCCCCTGGCAAAAGGAGACCCTGTGCTCCCAGCTGGCTGTAGACGTTGACCAACATGGCGCCGGCACCCACGGTCGCCGTCTTTTGTCCGTGCGCTGTCGGTTTTCCAACGGAGACGCTCTGCATCTGTGACACGTCCACGACCAGGCCGCGACACGACGAATAGCCGCCGTAGCTGTGGCCACCCGAGCGCGCGGCGAGCTCAATTTCGTGCGTCCGAGCGAAGCCGATACAGCGTTGGACGTCGCTCGCTGACGCACATCGGGCGATTGCGGCCGCATTTGGCGTGTACAAGGAGTTGTACAGGTGCCCGGCTGCCGGGTAACCGGCATCACCAGGCTGCAGCAACGTGCCGCGTAGCGAGGCCGCCAATGTCTGCCAATCCGAAGGGCCGGGCATGCCGCCGACCGAGGACGTCGAGGTGCCCCCACCCGTTGCGGTGCTCGGACCTGAACTCGAGCATCCGCTCGCGACACCACCAGCCACGAGACCCGATCCCACCAGAGCCGCACCCCGCAGGAACGAGCGCCGATCCATCAGCCCGCTCTGACCCCGGCGGGTTTGCGGGCCGGGCTCGCCATGGGTGCCGACGCTACGTCAGCCGAGCTCAGCTGGTGGCTGTCCACGATGCGAAGGAGTCAGCTCGATGCCAGATCGCTTCCGGATGTCGCGGGCGGCGGACGCGGGCGCTTCCGATCGGATCGGGCTGCAGTCGGTTGCCCGGCAGCCTCGAATCTGCCCTCTATTGACTATAAGTATACACTCAGTGTATTCTCACAGGTATGAGCGTCCCCATGGCCCTTCTCGGGCTCCTCGATCGGGAACCGAGCCACGGCTACGACCTGAAGCGCGACTACGACACCTATTTCGGCCGCGGTCGGCCGCTTCCGTTCGGACAGGTGTACGCCACCCTCGCTCGCCTGGCGAGAGACGGAAAGGCCATGGTCGGCGAAGCAGAGCCGGGCGCGGGACCTGATCGCAAGCGATACAGCATCACCGAGACCGGCAAGAGCGAGGTCGAGACGTGGCTGTCAGAGCCCATCGCGGCCGAGCCCCACCTCCAGACGGACCTCTTCGTAAAGGTCGTGCTCTCGCTCATGCTCAGTCGCCCGGCGGAGGAGTACCTCGACGTGCAGCGGGCCGCGCATCTCCGACGAATGCGCGAGCTCACCGAGCTCAAGCAACGAGGGAACCTCATCGACGCGCTCCTCGCCGACCATGGCCTCTTTCACCTGGAGGCCGATCTGCGCTGGATCGACCTCACCGAGGCGCGACTCGGGGCACTTGCAGAGGAGGTGGCGTCATGACCGTCGCCAACGCTTGCTCGGTGGGCGCAGTCAGGGGAGCGATCATGGAGGGGCGAGACCTGGTGGTCTCCTTCGGGGAGACCCCGGCGCTCCGCGGGGCGAGCATCTCGGTGAAAGAGGGCGAGATCGTGGCTGTGATGGGTCCGAGCGGCTCGGGCAAATCCACCCTGCTCCACTGCCTGGCCGGCATCCTCGTTCCGGACTCGGGCGGCGGGGTCTACTTCGATGGCCACCGCATCGATGCCATGCGGGAGTCGGAGCGCTCGAAGCTGCGGCGTGATCGCTTCGGGTTCGTGTTCCAGTTCGGTCAGCTCGTCCCCGAGCTGACCGCCGAGGAGAACGTCGCCCTGCCGCTGTTGCTCGGTGGGATGCATCGTCACGAGGCCCTCCGTGAGGCACGGAGCTGGTTCGAACGCCTCGAGCTCCAGGGTATGGAGGACCACCGCACCGGCGAGATGTCCGGCGGCCAGTCCCGAGCGCGTCGCGCTGGCGCGCGGTCTCGTTGCCCATCCCGACGTGCTCTTCGCCGACGAACCGACCGGTTCACTCGACTCACTGAGCGGTGAGATGGTCATGAACCTGTTGACCCGGGCCGCGCGTGAGCAGGGATCGACGGTGATCCTTGTCACCCACGAAGCCCGCGTGGCCGCGTATGCGGACCGGGAGGTCATCGTGCGGGACGGGTTGGTGACCTCGCCCGAACTGATCTCCCGATGATCCGCCTCGGTCTTCGCTTGACGTTGGGAAGCGGTCGCGAAGGGCTGTTGCGTGTCCTCGTCACCGCGGCCGCCGTCGCCCTCGGAGTCGGGTTGCTGCTGGCTGCCCTGGCCGGTGGCAGCGGTTTGCAAGCTCAGACCGACCGTGGTGCGTGGCTCGACACCGCGGCGCAGGCGTCGGGCTCGACATCGGGCACGTCAACCTCCTACCGGCTGTGGTGGCTGTCAAGGGTCGATCAGTTCGGCAGCCAGACGATCGATCGCGTCGACGTTGCCTCGGCGGGACCGAACGCTCCGGTCCCGCCGGGGATTGCCCACCTGCCGGGACCGGGTGAGTACTACGCCACGCCAGCGCTCACGGCGCTCATCGCGTCCCACCCGGCGAACGAGCTTCGAGACCGGTTTCCGGGGCGCCAAATCGGTAGCATCGGCGCAGCGGCACTTCCGTCGCCGAACTCGCTGATCATCGTCATCGGCCACACCCCGCGCCAACTCTCACGGGCACCTGGTGCAGTCGAGGTGGGAGCGATCGAGCGCACGCCGGCCAGCTGCTACGCCTGCCAGAACCCCACCGGGAGCGGACCTGATCTGCAGTGGGTCCTGGCTGGCGGAGCTGTCTTCTTGTTGCTGCCGGTGCTCATCTTGATCGCGACCGCGAGCCGACTGTCGGCGGCGCGGCGCGAGGAACGCTTCGCCGCCATGCGGCTTGTTGGCGCGACTCCCCGTCAGATTTCTGTGGTCTCCTCGGTCGAGGCGGTGGTCGCGGCCGTTGCCGGGGTCGCGGTCGGCTTCGTACTCTTCTTCGTCTTCCGACCACTCCTCTACCATGTGCCTTTCACCGGAGCGCCCCTCGCCCAAGGTGACCTTTCGCTGCACTGGATCGACATCGTGCTCGTAGTGATCGGCGTCCCGGTCGCCGCAGTCGTGTCTGCGCTCCTCGCGCTTCGCAGGGTCCAGATATCGCCGCTTGGCGTGAACCGGCGAGTGAAGTCCCCACCGCCGAGGATCGTACGGATCATTCCGCTCCTTGCCGGCATCGCCGTACTGGCCTACTTCGACGCGCACGGCAAGCCCGGCAGCAACGGCGGCCAGCTTCTCGAGCTGCTGGTGGGATTCGTGCTCCTTGTCGTGGGGCTGGTTCTCGCTGGACCGTGGTTCACGACCGCTGGTTCCCGACTCATGGCGATGCGGGCCAGCCACCCCGCCACGCTCATTGCCGGCCGCCGACTCCTCGACAATCCCAAAGCGGCCTTCCGGTTCATCAGTGGGCTCGTGATCGCCCTCTTCGTTGCAAGCGCCCTGGTCGGGGCGCTCAGCTCCATCGCCACCGTCGGCAGCTCTGGAGGAGGAAGCGCCGGACAGGACACCCTCGCCGAACCGTTCTGCAGCTTCTCGACGTCGAACTGTCCCGCTTCCGCGCAAGTTCCTTCCGTCCCAGGCCAGGTGCTTGCCGAGATCCACTCGATGCCCGGCGTGCGCGGCGTGGCGGTCGTTCACCAGGCCCCCTCCCAAGCTCCGTTGAGGAACTCGTTCGGGATCGTCGCGTGCGCCCAACTGGCCAAGACACCGGCGATCGGCACGTGCGCTCCAGGAGCGACGGTGGCGAGTATCGGCTACTTCCTTTCGAACGTCCTAGGGCACGACTCGCACGCGTCGTCGACCGCCTGGCCGTCCGCGCACCTGTCGACGGTGAAGACGGCGCGTCTTCCCGTTGACGCCGTTGTCGTCGCCACCGACGGGTCATCGACAGCGCTCGAACAGGTACGGACCACGCTCGAACGGGCGTTTCCCTTCCAGGGAACGCCGATAGGAGTCGAGTCGCTCGATCCGGCGAACGCGCGCCTTCTTACGATGATCCAAGACATGACCGACGTGATCATCGTGGCGAGTCTCATCATCGCCGCCTGCAGTCTCGCGGTGAATATCGCCGCCGGGTTGGGGGAACGCAAACGCCCGTTCAGCCTGCTCAGGCTCATCGGTGTTCCCATCGGCGTCCTGCGCCGGGTGGTCGCACTCGAGAGTGCGATGCCGCTGTTCCTCGTCGCCGCAGTGTCGATCGTGGTCGGCCTCGTGTCGGCTGCTCTCTACCTCCACTCCCAGGTCGGTATCGCGTTCAAAATCCCGGGAATCGCGTACTGGGCGACCGTCCTTGCTGGGCTCGCCGCTTCGCTCGCGATCATCGCCTCGACTTTCCCGCTTCTCAACCGGATGACGGGACCCGAGGTTGCCCGAAATGATTGACCCGCGTCACCGGGCGAGGCGCGAGTCGCACGCATGGTGGTCCCGCGCAGCATGGTCCGATGCGTCGATGCACGACTTCGTGCGTACGGGGGGATAGCCCCAGCGGGCGACGGCCGCTAGCCGTATTCAAGAACGAGCCGTTCCTTCTTACGGTGGAGTGGCACGCAGACGCGTTGCTCGTTCGCAAAGGGAGACAAACATGATCGGGGATCGCGGTCGCACGGGGAGGACGACACTGTCAGGAGCCGGGATCTCGGAAGCGTGTCATCTGACACTGCCGGTCGGGTCCCTGATGCCCGAGCTGATATGAGCGAAGTTGCAATGCTCGCCCGGCGCACCTCGGGCAAGGCGCTTCGCCACTGGTGGCCGGCTGTGGTGTCCGCCGCTGGCGCGGTCGGCCTGTCGATGTATCTGGCGTTGCGCAGCTGCCAGGTGGACATCGACGTGTACAGAATGGGTGGCCAGCACGCGCTGTCACCGGATCTGTATTCCGTGGGGTTCGGCAACAGCGGTCTGCACTTCACCTACACACCCTTCGCTGCGTTGGTGTTCGCACCGCTCGGATCGCACATCGGCGTCTGGTCCCTGCAGTGCGTGTGGGCGCTGACGAACATCGTGGCTCTGGGGGCACTGATCTACCTGTCCATCCGGATCGTGGTTCCGAGTCTTCAGCCCAAGCGGGCGCTGTGGTGGGCGATGCTGTTGCTCCTCCCGGCACTCGCGCTGAACCCGGTGTTCACCACAGTCGGTCTGGGCCAGATCAATCTCGTGCTCTGCCTCCTCATTACCTGGGACCTGGCGACCGATCGTCGGATCGGTTCGCGCACATTGCCGCTCGGGATGGCGATCGGGGTCGCTGCGGCAATCAAACTCACCCCTCTGATCTTCGTGCCGTACCTCATCATCACGCGTCGCGCCCGTGGTGCCCTCTGCGCAGTCGTCACGTTCATCGCATGCGAGTCGATCTCGCTTCTCGTCACCCCCGGCAATTCATGGACCTATTGGACGCAGGACGTCTTCGACTCCAAACGTGCTGGTGCGCTCCTCTACTCGAGCGACCAGAACCTGTCGAGCGTTCTGCAGCGGTTTCATCACGCTAGTCAAGTTCCACCGGATCACCTGGCACAGTTTGGAGAACCGGTTACGGCGGTCATGATGTCTTTCACATCAAGCAGACCGCTCTGGTCTTCTAGGGCGCACTCATAATCCACGTGTACTATTTCGCAGAATTCACCTGAATGGATTCTTGTTCTATGTGACCCGGCGATGTCGCACTCCGATGCCGGACCTGGAGGCGAAACCAATGCAGGACGGCGTCTCGGACGGGCAATCGGAACAGGTGCTCAAAGCGCCAAGATCAGCGGACGAGGACGGCATCCTCCAGTTCCATCGCCTGCGGCGTACGGTCAGCGTCCTTGTGGTACTCGGCTTCGTGCTGCCGATCATCGCCTATTTCTTGTTCATCCACCAGTACGGCGTCAACACGATCTTCGCTGACCAATGGTACAACGTCTATCTCATTGGTCACCCGGTTACCTTTTCCGCCCTCTGGGCCCAGCACGCAGAGCACAGGGAGTTTTTCCCCAACCTCATCGTGCTTCTGCTGGCACACGCGACACATTTGAACATTGTTGTCGAGGAATACCTGAGCGGAATCGTGCTCTGCATCGCACTGGGGCTGGTCGTCCTTGCTGACAGACGTTATTCCCCGTCAACGCCCTTGATCTACTACTGCCCCGTGGCATTCTTGGTGCTCTCTTTGGTCCAAGCCGCGAGCACTCTCTTCGGTTTCCAGTTGGCTTGGTATCTCGGCCTGCTCGCGCTTGCAGCGTCGCTCTATTTCCTTGACGGACCGGAGCTGACAAAGCCGGCTCTGACTGGAGCCGTCATCGCTGCCGTGGTCGGAAGCCTCTCTGTGTTTTATGGATTCTTCATTTGGCCTGTCGGCCTGGTGGTGCTCTACCGTCGGCACAGCCGGAGGGCTCTCGTGTTGGCTTGGATCGGTTCTGCGGCAGTTACGGCGGTCGCGTTCTTCCACGATTACAACTGGGAGAGCAATTCGTACTGGTTCACTCATCCGATCACGACGATCAAGTTCTTCCTGCTTGCTATTGGCGATGTCGTGGGAGTACAGCTCAACGATCCTCGTTATGGCAACGCAGCTGTTCTGCTGCTTGGACTCATGATCTTCTCAATTGCGTGTTGGGTCATCGTGACTCGCTGCATCCGTCGCGATGGACGCGCAGGCAGTTCGATTGGCGTGGCTCTGGTCTGTTTCGGAATCGTGTTTGCCGCAAGCCTCACAGTCGCCCGAGTCCCTGTCGGATTGTCGTATGCGGGCGCGTCGCAGTACACGACGTTTGACCTCTTGATCTTGGTCGGGTGTTATCTTGCGTTGCTCAACCCACCCGCATCTCTGCTCGAAACGAGGCGATTCGAAGGGCGCGCTTGGCCAGCACTCCGAACTGTCGTGGTCGGGGTAGTCGTTCTACAGATACTTCTCGGAACTCTCAACGGCCGCAGCAATGCCGAAGTAATCCATGCATCCGAGATCGGATTCTCCGACATCACGGCGAACATCGATCGGACTCCCGACAGCCTGGTGAAGACGGAGGTGCTGCAGAACCCCAGATGGATTCGCAGCACGGCTCAGATCGCACAGGCCGACGATCTCAGTCTGTTTGCGACAGGTGACGCTGCCAGCTACCGGAAAGAAGGGCTGTTCACTTATTTCAAAGCCGTTCGAGCGATCTTGCTCATCCCGGCGAACGGCGCCCAGCTCTCGGGCACCGCCCTGCTTGACGCCGCTGCCGTGACGCAAGACGAGGCAACGCGGGTGGTCTTCTATCTCGCAAAGGGTGGCAAGCCCCGCCAAGCGATTGGCACAGGCACTCTGGGCGAAGGGGGATGGGTCTTTCGGTGGAACACCACGAGCGTGGCCAATGGTACTTATGAACTCCTGAGTGAAGCGTACGACTCGAACGGTGGACACAGCTACAGCCGGGCGATCACGATCCAAGTGAGGAATCCCCCAGCTCCGGGTAAGTGACTTCTAGGTGGGCCGTTGGCAGCAACCGGCCATCCGTTCACGTCGTTGGGCAGTCCAGGTGCGGTCTCCGCCGCTCACACTTGCCCCCAAGGGGCCGCGCGTCATCGGAGTCCCTGGTGTCGTTCCGGCCGGCGGTCCGCTGCATCTCCATGCAGCTTCGATGTCGAGTGCTGCCGGGTGGGGACTTTCGATACCAGATATCGCCTATCCCACCGCCAGGCGATGGAGCGCCCCCGGCAGGACTCGAACCTGCGCCACCGGCTCCGGAGGCCGGTGCTCTATCCGCTGAGCTACGGGGGCGGGTGATCGCTCGTGCCGGCGGACGAGCAAAGAACGATGGTACTCGCCGGGAACCGCGCAGAGTCCCGGCCGGCCCGGGTGAGACGAACGCTGCCGTATCCTGCATCTCCATGCCGACCGACCACGATGTGGCGACTGGGCCGCTGGAGCGCCAGCTCCTCCCTCGTACGGCCGGGATCGACGAGAGAGGCCACCTGAGCATCGGGGGTATCGACATGCTCGAGCTGGCGCAGGAATTCGGCACCCCCCTCTTCGTCTACGACGAGGACCACCTGCGGCAGGCCTGCCGAGAGGCCGTCGGTGCCTGGGGAGAAGGCGTCGCGTACGCCACCAAGGCCTTCTTGTGCAGAGCCATGGCCCGACTCGCCAACGAGGAGGGGATGCACCTCGACGTGGCATCCGGGGGCGAGCTTGGTGTGGCCCTTTCGGCGGGCGTGCCACCCGAGCGAATCATCATGCACGGCAACAACAAGTCGATTGACGAGCTGGCGTCCGCACTCGGGTGCGGGGTCGGGCGCATCGTCGTCGACTCCTTCGACGAGATCGCCCGGCTCGGCGGCCTCGTCGAATCCTCGCCGGCCGGACCGGCTCGCCCTCGGGTTCTCGTACGCGTCACGCCCGGAGTGGAGGCGCACACCCACGAGTTCGTACGCACCGGTCAGGAGGATTCGAAGTTCGGCTTCTCCGTGTCCTCGGGTGCCGCTGCCGAGGCGGTCGCCGCACTCGAGCTTCTGCCTGGGGTGGAGCTGGTGGGTGTCCATGCACACATCGGCAGCCAGGTCTTCGAGGCGTCGTCATTCGAGCAGGCGGCCGAGGTCCTCGGTGCGTTCTTCGCCCCGTTGGGGCTTCCCGAGCTGGTCGTGGGGGGCGGTCTCGGCGTGCCCTACGTCAACGGCGAGTCAGCCCCGACTCAGGCCGAGTGGGCCGCGGCCACCCGCGGCGCGTGTGCGACGGCCGGTGTCGACCCTGCCACACGCGTCTCGGCCGAGCCGGGCCGCTCTATCGTCGCGACGGCAGGGCTCACGCTCTACACCGTGGGGACGGTCAAGCACCTTCCGGGCATTCGCACCTACGTGAGCGTCGACGGCGGCATGAGCGACAACCCTCGCCCCGTCCTCTATGGCAGCGGGTACGAGGCGTTCTTGCCGCGGGCCGCCGATGCCCCGCGGCCGAGACCGGTGCGCGTCGTCGGCAAGCACTGCGAGAGCGGCGACCTCGTCGTGCCCGACGCCTTCGTCCCAGACGATCTGACCGTGGGTGATGTGCTGGTCACCCCGGTCACCGGCGCCTACGGGTACGTGATGGCGTCCAACTACAACAAAGTGCCGCGGCCCGCAGTCGTCTTCGTCTCCGGGGGCGGCGCCCGCGTGGCGGTGCGGCGGGAGACCATGGACGATCTCCTGCGCCTCGATGCCTGAGCGCACCCGATCTCGAGACCCGAGGGCCTCGCAGGGAGCGGTTAGCGTTTGGTGGTGACCGCGGAGAAGGCCGCCGGCCGGGCGAGCGCACGCAACAGCGCCGACGACCGGCGCGCCGAGGCGCACGCCCATCCCGCCCCCGCGGTGCGCGTCGGCCTGCTCGGATGCGGGAACGTGGGCGGCGCGCTCGCCGAGATCCTTCTCACCCGTGCTGACGACGTGGCGGCTCGGACCGGGATCCGTCTCGAGCTGGTCGGGATCGCCGTGGCCAACCTCGACAAGCCCCGCCCTCCCGCCATCGACCGCGGCCTGATCGGGACCGACGCCGCCGGGTTGGTCGGCCGCGACGACGTCGACGTTGTGGTGGAGCTCATCGGGGGGCTGCATCCCGCCTACGAACTGGTCGAAACGGCGCTGCGCAACGGCAAGCCCGTCGTGACGGGGAACAAGGCCCTCCTGGCCGTCAGTGGGGCCCAGCTGGCCGAAGTGGCGGCGAACGCCGGAGTGGACCTGCTCTATGAGGCCGCTGTGGCCGGTGCCATCCCCGTGATCCGCCCGCTGCGCGAGTCGCTGGCCGGCGAGCAGATCCTCCGGGTGATGGGGATCGTCAACGGCACGACCAATTACATCTTGACGCGCATGGAGGAGCACGGCGACAGCTACGACGACGTGCTGCGCGAGGCGCAGGAGCTCGGTCTGGCCGAGCGCGACCCGAGCGCCGACGTCGAGGGTCACGATGCGGCGGCGAAGGCCGCCATCCTCGCCGGACTCGCTTTCGGCAGCGACGTGGTCGACAGCGACGTGCACCGAGAGGGCATCAGCGGCATCAGCGCGGCGGACGTGGCCTACGCCAGTCGCCTCGGATTCTCGGTCAAGCTCCTCGCCATCGCCGAGCTGCTCGACGGCGGCCCCGAGATCTCCGTGCGCGTCCACCCGGCCATGGTTCCCAAGACGCACCCACTGGCCTCGGTGCGCGGCGCCTTCAATGCCGTGTTCGTCGAGGGCGCGGTGAGCGGCGAACTCATGCTCTACGGGCGCGGCGCCGGGGGCGGCCCGACGGCCAGCGCCATGCTGGGCGACCTGGTGGACGCGTCGCGCAACCTGCTCGCCGGCGCGCCCGCACCGGCGCCGAAGCGCACGAGCACCACGGTGCGCTCGCAGAACGACATGCGCTCCGCCTTCTACCTGAGCATGGATGTGGCCGACCGACCTGGTGTCCTGGCCGCCGTGGCCAAGATCTTCGGCGACCATGATGTGTCCATCCGGGCCATGGAGCAGGTCGGGTTGGCCGAGGAGGCGCGGCTGATCTTCTTGACCCACGTGGCCAGGGAGGGCGACCTCCTGGCCACGATCGATGCGCTGCGGAACCTCCAGGCCGTCGACCGGGTCAGCGGCGTGCTGCGTGTGATCGACGGCCGTTCGGACGGCGACGAGGACCCCTCGTGACGGCTTCCGGTTGGCGCGGGGTGATCGAGGAGTACCGCGAATACCTCCCGGTCGACTCGGACACGCCCGTGGTCACCTTGCTCGAGGGTGGGACGCCGCTCGTGCCGGCGCCGCGACTCTCCGAGCGCGTGGGAGCCCGGGTCTGGCTGAAGGTGGAAGGTGCCAACCCGACGGGGAGCTTCAAGGACCGCGGCATGACCATGGCCATCTCCAAGGCCGTCGAGGAGGGAGCCAAGGCGGTCGTGTGCGCGTCGACCGGGAACACGTCGGCCTCCGCCGCGGCCTACGCGTCGCGCGCCGGCCTGACGTGCGTGGTGCTGATCCCCGACGGGCACATCGCGCTGGGCAAGCTGGCGCAGGCGTTGATGCACGGGGCCCGCGTCCTCCAGGTGCGAGGCAACTTCGATCAGCTCCTGACCATCGTGCGCGACCTGCCGAACCACGCGCCGATCACGGTGGTGAACTCGGTCAACCCGCACCGGATCGAGGGGCAGAAGACCGGTGCCTTCGAGATCGTCGACGTACTGGGTGACGCGCCCGACGTGCACTGCATCCCGGTCGGCAACGCCGGGAATATTTCGGCCTACTGGCGCGGTTATCTCCAGTACAAGGAGGCGGGAAGGGCGTCCAAGTTGCCGCGCATGCTCGGCTTCCAGGCCGCAGGCGCGGCGCCCATCGTCCTCGGGCACCCGGTCGAGGAACCCGACACGATCGCAACGGCCATCCGGATCGGGAACCCGGCCAGCTGGTACTCGGCCACGGCCGCCGCGTCCGAGTCCGGCGGCTCCATCACGGCGGTCACCGACGACGAGATCATGGACGCGTACACCTTCTTGGCCTCCCAGGAGTCCGTCTTTTGCGAGGCGGCGTCATCGGCATCGGTCGCCGGGCTGATCAAGCAGGGCATACCCGAGGGGTCGACGGTTGTGTGCGTGTTGACAGGTCACGGGCTGAAAGACCCGGACCTGGCGATCAAGGCGATCTCGGTACCGTCGGTGATCGATCTCGACCTCGAGACGATCCTGGCCGAGATCTCGCTGTGAGCCGGCGGAGCCCGATCTGACCTGCCAAAACCGGGGGTATGTTGGCATCGCCAATCGCCTCCGGCTAGAGTGTGTATATCCCCACTGCGCTTCACAGCGCTCTCCGCGGGTACAAAGCGGTCTCGGGAGGGCATCACGCAGTGGTGATCCGGGGGAGGGCATTCACACGCGAATCCCTTCTCTTCCCTGAAATTTCCTCGCCGCGCGTGGACGACATCCAAGCCGGCGACAACCCTCGTAGATGAGGAGCCCGATGACTGCGGAACAGCAGCTCGAACGATCGGTTCTCGAAGGCAAGGAGCGCGATGAGCTCAGTGCCATCGCTCAGGCCATGTCGCTCAAGACGACGAGCCGAACGAAGAAAGCCGACATCATTGACCAGATTCTCCACGCAACAGGCGTGACCTCCGGGTCCGATGCGCCCGCAGCGACGAACGGTGACGCCGGGACCAACGGGTCGGCCAAGCCAACCCGCCGCTCCCGCGCCTCGGCCAGCTCGGCCGCCGACGCCTCGGGTGCAGGCGCCACGACCGACGACGCGGACAGCGGCGACGCCGGATCGTCCGCGACCTCGGCCGGCACTGGTGTGGAGGCGGCCCCGGCGGCCGCCGCGGCCGAGTCGGCTGGCGCGTCTGACTCCGGACCGGCGGTGTTCGTCGAACCACCCGAGCTGGCTGACGGGGCGGACCCCGCGCCGCGCCAGAACGGGCATGCCCAGAACCAGCAGGGCAATCGCAATCGGAACCAGAACAACCAGGGCAACCAGAACAACCCAGGCAACCAGAACCGCGGCAATCAGGGCAATCAGGACGGCGAGGTCGGCAACCGTCGCAGCCGCCGGCGCCGCGGCCGCGAGCGCGGCCAGGGGGGCGAGCTGCAAGGCAGCGGCCAGGAGCAGCCCTACACCGGCGAGCTGGTCGAGGTGCGGGGCCTGCTCGATCTGCGCGACGAGGGCTACGGCTTCTTGCGCTGCGACGGCTACCTGCCCTCCTCGAAGGACGTGTACGTCTCCATCTCCCAGGCGCGCAAGTTCGCGCTGCGGCGTGGCGACTACATCGAGGGCGCGTGCCGCCCTGCCTCGAACAACGAGAAGTACCCGGCTCTCCTGCGCATCGACTCGATCTCGAGCCTCGACCCCGAGGCGGCGCGCAACCGGCCCCGCTTCGAGGACCTGACCCCGCTGTTCCCCGACTCGCGGCTGAACCTCGAGATGCCCGGTGACAAGGACAACCTCACGGCGCGCATCGTCGATCTGCTCTCGCCGATCGGCAAGGGACAGCGCGGCATGATCGTCTCGCCCCCCAAGGCAGGCAAGACGACGGTGATGAAGCAGATCGCCCACTCCATCGAGGCGAACAACCCCGAGGTGCACCTCATGGTCCTGCTCGTCGACGAGCGGCCCGAAGAGGTGACCGACATGCGACGCTCGGTCAGGGGCGAAGTCATCGCATCGACCTTCGACCGCCCAGCCGACGAGCACACCCAGGTGGCCGAGCTGGCGATCGAGCGGGCCAAGCGCCTGGTCGAAATGGGCAAGGACGTGGTCATCGTCCTCGACGGCATCACCCGGTTGGCCCGGGCCTACAACCTGGCTGCGCCGGCGACCGGACGCATCATGTCCGGCGGTGTCGACTCGGGCGCGCTCTACCCGCCCAAGAAGTTCTTCGGTGCGGCCCGCAACGTCGAAGAGGGCGGCTCGCTCACCATCCTGGCCTCGGCGCTGGTCGAGACCGGCTCCAAAATGGACGAGGTGATCTTCGAGGAGTTCAAGGGCACCGGCAACATGGAGCTGCGCCTCGACCGCCGTCTCTCCGAGCGGCGCCTGTACCCGGCCATCGACGTCAACGCCAGCTCGACCCGCCACGAGGAGCTCCTCTTCGAGCGTGGACAGCTCCAGCAGGTCTGGAAGTTGCGCCGGGTGCTCAACGCACTGGCCAGTGACGGCAAGGATGCGGCCGGCCTGGAGCTGCTGATGGACAAGATCCGCACGACGACGAGCAACGACGAGTTCCTGGCGGAGATCGCCAAGGGACCCGGTACCTGAGCCCGCACGCCCCGCGGCCGCCCGCCCGATCCCGCCGGCGCGGCCCCTAGACTGTTACGACTACCTCGACTGGAGATCCGATGAAGACCGACATCCACCCTGACTACGTAGAGGCCACGGTCCGCTGCTCATGCGGCAACACGTTCACGACGCATTCGACGAAGGCCGATCTCCACGTCGAGCTGTGCAACGAGTGCCACCCGTTCTTCACCGGCAAGCAGAAGCTGGTCGACTCCGGTGGCCGGGTGGAGCGCTTCCAGCGCCGCTACGGCGAGCGCAAGGGCCGGGCCAAGGCGAAGCCCGCCCCGTCGCCGGCCGAGGACTGAGCCGGTAGGCGGGTGCGCCCGCCACTGCGGGCGACCCGCCGGCCCGAGCACCACCCATGAGCACGTTCGATGACCGCGTCACCGCGCTCGAGGCCGAGTTCGAGGCAGTCGAGAAGGATCTGTCGGACCCGGCCACCCTGGCCGACCCGGACCGCGTCCGCGACCTGTCGCGCCGGCACAAGGAGCTCGGCGAGATCGTCCGGACCTGGCGGGACCTGACGGCCGCCCGCGGGGACGTCGCCGCCGGCCGGGAGATGCTCACCGAGTCCTCCGGCGACGAGCGCGAGCTCATGCGCCAGGAGGTGGACGAGTCCGAGGCCACGGTGCAGACGCTCGAAGAGCGGCTCCAGGAGCTTCTGTTGCCCAAGGACCCCAACGAGGGCCGCAATGTCATCATGGAGATCCGGGGCGCCGTCGGCGGTGACGAGGCGAACCTGTTCGCCCGGAACCTCTACGACATGTACCTGCGGTACGCCGCCATGCAGAAGTGGAAGGTGGAGGTGCTCTCCGAGGACGCCTCGGACAAGGACGGGATCAACGAGGCCGTCTTCCTCGTCAAGGGGCCCGACGCGTACCTCCGGCTCGAGAACGAGGGTGGCACCCACCGGGTCCAGCGTGTGCCGGTGACCGAGGCCAAGGGACGGATCCACACGTCGACGGCGACGGTCACGGTGCTGCCCGAAGCCGAGGAGGTCGACGTCGAGATCGACCCCAACGACCTCAAGATCGACGTGTACCGCTCGACCGGCCCGGGCGGCCAGTCCGTGAACACCACCGACTCGGCCGTGCGCATCACCCATATCCCGACGGGGACCGTCGTGGCGATGCAGGACGAGAAGAGCCAGATCCAGAACCGGGCCAAGGCGATGGTCGTCCTGCGCTCGCGGCTGCTCAAGGCCGAGCAGGACCGCCAGGCCGCCGAGATGTCGGCGCAGCGGCGAGGTCAGGTGGGATCCGGGAGCCGCACCGACAAGATCCGCACCTACAATTTCAAGGAGAACCGGGTCACCGATCACCGGATCAACCTGACCCTCTACAAATTGGACCAGGTGCTCGCGGGCGACCTCACCGAGCTGACCGACGCGCTGATGGCGGACAAGCGCGGCCGTCAACTCGAGGGCGAGGAGCACGCCGGACCGTGACGTCGGTCGACGGCGTGACGCGAGCTGCGCTCGTCGCCGACCTGGCCGTCGTGGTCGGAGCACCGCACGAGGCTCGTTTCATCGTCGACGAGGCGCTCGGACTCGAGCTCCCGCTCGGTCACCCCGCGCCACCGACCGGCGCGCTCGATGCCGACGTCGTGACGGCGGCGCGCGTCATGGCCGCCCGGCGCGCGGCAGGTGAGCCGCTGCAGTACATCTTCGGGCATTGGCCCTTTCGCTCGCTCGACCTCCTCGTCGACCCTCGCGTGCTGATCCCACGTCCCGAGACCGAGCAGGTCGTCGAGATCGCGCTCGCCGAAGCGCGTCGCCTGTTCTCCGAGCCCGGAGCGGGTCAGCTCGTGGTGGTCGACGCCGGCACCGGATCGGGAGCCATCGCGCTGTCGCTGGCCACCGAGCTCGGGCCGTCAGTGGTGGGGGAGCTCTGGGCGACCGACTCGAGCGCCGGCGCGCTCGCCGTTGCGCGGGCCAATGCCGAACGGGCGCGTGCGGGCCAGAGCGGTGCCCCGGTGCCGATGGCGCGGGTGGAGCTGGTGGACGGGGACTGGCTCGAACCCCTCCCGCGTCGGCTTCATGGCCGGGTGTCGCTCGTGGTGACCAATCCGCCGTACGTGAGTGAGGCCGAGTGGGCGTACCTCGACGCCGAGGTCCGCGCCGAGCCGAGGGAGGCGCTGGTCGCCGGTCCGGCGAGCGACGGCACGCCGGGGCTGGCCGACGTCGAGGTCGTGCTCGACCAGAGCCTCGCCTGGCTGCAGCGGCCGGGCGCCGTGGTTGCCGAGCTGGCACCGCACCAAGCCGAGGCTGCCGCCGCGCTGGCGGGGCACCTCGGCTACACAGACGTCCAGGTCATGGCCGACCTGGCCGGCCTGCCGCGCGCGCTCGTCGCCAGGATCTGAGCGCGCACCAGCGTGCACCCCGGTTGGCATCCACGGGTGCCGTGTCCCCGTGCGGCAGCCTGGTGGTGACGGTGGGAGAGGTGAGTGACTAGAAACGACGTGATGGCGGACCGAGAAGGAAGAGCGGGGAGCGGCGGGGCCCTTCGACGGCACCGACGAGTCACCGCCCGAGCCACCGGTGGTCACCAGTCCCACCGAGGAGGTGGCGGGCGCCCTCGACGGTGGCGCGGTGATCGCCGTGCCCGGAGTGGGCGGGTATTGCCTCGCCGTGCGTACCGGGTCGTACGAGCGGGAGGAGCGGCTCGCCGATCTCGTCGCCGACCCCGAAGGGCCCCACTACGCCGTGGGTCACCGCGACGACGTCCGCAACCTCACGTCGGCCTGGAACGACGAGCTCGGCAAGCTGCTCGAACGCTGTTGGCCCGGCCCGGTCGAGGTCTTTTTGCCGCGGACCGATTCCGGCGGCCCCTATGACGTGGAAGCTGACTCGGGGGCGTGGGCCGTCACGGTCGGCATGCCCGACGGGCGGGCGCTGCGCAAGCTGTGCCGGGAGCACGGCCCATGGCGCACCGTACCGCTCCGTCTGACCGAGGCACGTGAGGTCGCCCATGCGTTCGCCGTGGCAGATGTCGCGTTCGTCGTCGACGGCGGACGGCGCGAGGGCGAGCCGCCGACAGTCGTCGACGCCACGGTGTCGCCGGTGCGCGTCCTGCGGGAAGGCGCGTTGCCGAACAATTTCATCGATGCCACCATGGCCATGGGCAACCGGCGCCGTTTCTTCTCCCGCGCCCGCACCAAGGACGACTGAGCGTCACGGCCGGGTGCACAATGGAGCATGTTCGACCGCTCCGCAGAGCTCTACGACGCGATCTACGACGCACTCGGCAAGGACTACGCGGCTGAATCGGAGTCGGTGCTGGCGCACATCGGGTCGGTGCGGGGGAGCCCGCCGGCCACGCTCCTCGACGTCGCCTGCGGCACCGGCCGCCATCTCGAGCACTTCGCCCGCCGGACCTCGTGCGTCGGCCTCGACCTCGAGCCGGGCCTCCTCGACGTCGCCCGCCGGCGCTGCCCTGGCGTCGGGCTCGTCCAGGGCGACATGACCGACTTCGAGCTGGGCCGGACCTTCGACGCGGTCACCTGCCTCTTTTCCTCCATCGGGTATGTGCGCACCGTCGAGGACCTCGGGCGCGCCGCGTGCTGCATGGCCCGCCACGTCGCACCCGGCGGCGTCGTGGTCGTCGAACCCTGGCTGACACCCGATGTCTGGACGAGTGGTCACGTCCAGGTCGTCCAGGCCGAGGGCGCCGGTTTCACCGCCGTCCGGATGATGCAGTCCTCTCTCGACGGCACTGTCTCGGTGCTCGACGCGGACTACCTCGTCGGGGACAGCGCCGGTGTGCGGCACCTCACCGAGCGACATCAGCTCGGCCTCTTCACCATGGACGAGTACACCGGGGCTTTCGACGCGGCCGGCCTGACGGTCTCGGTCGATCGCGAGGGGATGATCGGGCGCGGGCTGATCACCGCCGTGCGCTGAGCGGCGCGCCCGTCCTCTGATCAGGAACCCGCTGGAACCCGCTCCACCGCCGGCAGCGAGCTCACCGAGCGTTTGGCCTCCCAGTGGCGTCGCCCGAGTGCGGCGAAGTGCCCAGGCCGGTCGTCCAGCGCGTAGGTGGCCAGCCACAGCCGCTTGAGGTGCCGCTTGTAGCCGTGCTCGATGTCGTCTTCGTAGGCCGTGCGGCCGTGGAGCACGTGATAGTTGTTGATGAACTGCATCTCGCCGGGTTGCAAGTCCATGTAGACGTTGAAGTCGGCGTCGTTCGCCATGGCCGACACGGTGGCGATGGCCTCGCGCGCGGTCTCACTGAGTCGCGGCGCATCAGCGTGTCGTTGCGAGGCCAGGATGTACTGGGGGATGAAGCGGACGAAGAGCCGTCCGGCGTGCTCGGTGAATGCGGGTACCGAGTAGAAGGCCTGTGCACCGCTCGCCTGTTCCCCGCGCGTGTCGTAGGGCATCGGCTCATAGAGCGCTGCCGCCAGCTGCGGGTGCTCGCGGACGAGTTGGTTGTGGATCGCGACGGCGTTGGCCACGCAGGAGAGGCCGCCGGCGCGCGCTGTGCGCAGGCAGAGCAGCCCGACGAGGTCCGAACCGTCGGTGTGGTAGTCGAGGGCGATGCCTCCGAGCTCGTTGCCGCGCACGGTCGGGTCGTCGATCGTCTTTCCCTGATCGGTGACGTCGCCGAGCACATGGCCGTGCTTGTTCTGCGCCCAGGGCTCGCCGAGGTGCAGGCCGATGCCCCAGTAGAGGAGCGTGAGGTCGTCGTCGTCGTAGCGCGCCGTGTCGAGCGCGGCGATGCGGGCGAAACCCCTGCCGTCGAGCAGCGTCTCGACGACGCCGGCCAGCGTCGTGGCCAGGCGATCCAGCGGGAAGTCGTCGCGGGTGAGCTCGAGAGGATCCGTGCTCTTGGCCTTGGCCGTCGCGAGCGCCCGGTCGAGCTCGGCGTGATCGGCCGGGCTCAGCTCCACCGTCCACCGTTGCGGGTCGGCGACGTCGGCCGCCCGCCACTCCGCTGCTGCCTCGAGTTCGTGGAGTTCTCTCGTGGCCATCTCCGCTCCTCTCCTTGCTCAGCGGCCAGCCCGCACCAGGCGGCCCGGCAGGGCGCCCGACGGCTCGCCGTCTCTGTACGTGACCTCGCCCGCGACCACCGTGGCGCGGTAGCCGCGGGCACGCTGCAGGAGCCGCTTGCCTCCGGCGGGCAGGTCGTAGGCCATCTCCGGCGCCACGCAGGTGAGGTTGTCGAAGTCGATGACGTTGAGGTCGGCGCGCATGCCCTCTCGCACGACGCCGCGATCGCGCAGGCCGATCGTCTGGGCCGTCGAGCTGGTGAGTTGCTGGACCACCGCGCCCACCTCCATCCGGCCGCGGTCCCGGTCCCGGGCCCAGTGCGAGAGGAAGTAGGTCGGGAAGCTGGCGTCCGCGATGAGCCCGACATGCGCACCGCCGTCGCCGAGGCCGAAGACCGTGTTGGGATGGGCCAGCATCTCGCCGCATGCGTCGAGATTCCCGTTGGCGTAATTGGAGAAGGGCGTGTAGAGGAAACGGCGACCGTCGTCCTCTGCGAGCAGGTCCAAGGTCAGCACGGCGGGGTCGACGCCGCGGGAGAGCGCCATGCGCTCGATGGAGCATTCGGGCGCCGGTTCGTAGTCGGGGATGTCGCCGAGCGGCCAGAGATGCGCGTAGTCGATCGGGCGTCGCCGTCCGCCGCCGCTGTCGTCCTGGGCCAGCTCGGCGAGCAGGCGTGCCCGGAACGACGGGTCACCCAACGCCTGCGCCTGCTCGGCCACCGGCCGGCCCGCGATCTCACGAAAGGCCACGAGCGGCAGGAAGGGGTGATAGGAGGACTGCAGGCCGAACAGGACGCCGATCGGGCGCGGGGCCACCTGGGCCCGGATCGGCAGGCCCTCGGCGACCGCCGCCTCGATCCTGACCAGCAGGTCGCGCCAGGCGTCGGGCTGGCGGTGGCTCTGGGCCAGCGACAACGACAGCGGCACACCGCTGCGCTCCACCATGCCCCGAACGATCTCGAACTCGCTCTCGGCGTCGGGCCAGAAATCCGAGATGAGCTCGACGACGCCGTGCCCGGCGTCCGCCACGCCACAGGCGATGGCCTCGAGCTCGTCGGCGCGGGCTCGCAGCGACGGCGTGGGGTCCCCGCTGGCGGTGCGGTGGTTCAGCGTGCGCGACGTCGAGAACCCGATGGCGCCCGCCCGCATCGCATCGGTCGCCAGGCTGCGCATGGCCGCCGCGTCGTCTTCCGTGGCGTCCTCCAGGCGGGCGGCCCGCTCACCCATGACGAAGAGCCGGAGCGCGCCGTGGGGAAGCTGCGCACACAGATCGATGTCGTGCGGCCGTTCCTCGACCGCGTCGAGATATTCGCCGAAGGTCTCCCACGTCCAGTCGATTCCTTCGTCGAGGACGGCGCCTGGAATGTCCTCGACCCCTTCCATGAGCGAGATCAGCCGGTCGTGCGCGTCGGGACGAACGGGCGCGAACCCCACGCCGCAGTTCCCCATGACCGCGGTGGTCACGCCGTGCCAGCTCGACGGCGCCATCGCGCTGTCCCATGTCGCCTGGCCGTCGTAGTGGGTGTGGATGTCGACGAAGCCGGGCGTCACGAGGAGTCCGGATGCATCGATCTCCTCGCGGCCGAGGCCGGAGACGGTGCCGAGGGCCGCGATGGTGCTGCCCGAGACGGCGACGTCGGCCTCGACGGGCCGGCCGCCCAGTCCGTCGGCCACGGTGCCGCCGCGGATCACAAGGTCGTAGGCCGCTCGTCCGCTCGCTGCCATGGCTGTCCCTCGTTTCCCACCCGTGCGCCGGGGGAAGATAGTTAGATAGGTCTAACTATATCGCACGGAGAAGGGCCTGGCAAGGGGTCGCAGGTGTGGGCTCAGGCGTCGGGTGCGAAGCCGAAGCGCTCCTCGCGGGTGTCGGCGTGGGCCGCATGCAGGTCCCGAGAGGAAGGCCCTGGTGGCGGCACGATCGACCCCGGGCAACAGCTGCTCCATGCGGTCGGCCAGCTCCTCTTCGAAACGAGCGAGGCGGGCGCGTCCGGCGGCGGTCAGCTCAATGCGCGTGACCCGCCCGTCGCCGGTCTCGTCATCGGCGTCGGCAACCCATCCCTGTTGGCGCAGGCCGTTGAGCATGGAGGAGACGGTGGGCTTGGTCACCGCGCCGGCCGCCGCCAGCTCGCCCGCCCGGCGCGAGCCTGCGAGGAGGTACAGGAGCGTCCGGTACTGCGCCATGCTCATGTCGCTGCGGCGGGCCACCTGCTCGAACTCGCGGTAGAGCGACACCACGAGGCGTACTCCGGGCACCCGGTCGTCCGTCGCTGCGGCCATGCCGCACGATAGGTCGCCGCCGACGGCATGGTGCCCACCGGGTCAGGTGTGCGTGCTGTGGCGGTGCGGTCGTGTTGCGGTCGCGGTCGCTCAGGCCCGGAGCACGGCGGCGCCGTCGGCGTGGAGCACGGCGGTGTGGCCGATCGGGTCCACGTCGCACCACGCTCCGAGCGCGTCCGGATCGCGGACCGAACCCCAGGCGCGCGCGCCGTCCTTGGTGCGGCACACGACGATGCCGCGTTCAGGGCTGCCGGCGCGGTCGAAGGTCACCGTGTAGGTCTCGATGCGGACCTCGCCGGTGGCCCCGGGATCGAGCGTACATGTGGGCAGGGCGTCCACGTCGGGCTGGACGTCTCGCCACGCGAACGGCGTGCCGCCGTGTGCGGGCGGACGCGAGGCGTAAATGCCGACCGAGTGTTTCGTCGCGTACCACCCCAAACCGGTGACCAGCGCGGCGGATCCCGGTGTTGCCCGGAGTGCCGTGACGGCCTGGGCGATGCCGTGCGACGTGTAGTTGTTGCCGGGCCCGCCCCCGAAGGTGAGCCCCCCGGTCAAGGTCAAGGGCCGGTCCGGATCGTCCACGCGCAGTCCGAGCTCGCCCGCCGCCATCTGCACCACGGCAGGGAAACACGAATAGAGGTCGACGAGTGCAATGTCGTCGATGCCGAGCCCCGCCAGCTCCAGGGCGGCCTGCCCGGCCAGGCGGATGGCGGGGGAGCGGTGGAGCTCGGCCCGGTCGGAGATGTACCAGTGATCATTGCCGTCGGCCCCCGCCAGCGGGAAGACCCAACGCTCCTCGGGCACCCCGGCCCGCCTCGCCGCCTCGACCGAGCACACGATGTAGCCCGCACCCTGGTCCACCTGCATGTTGGCGGTGCACAACTTCGGGTACGGGAAAGAGACCATCCGGTTCTCGGGCGAGGGGGTGACGATCTCGCGCGCGGTGCGCGCGCGGCGGATCCATGCGTAGGGATTGTCTGCGGCCACCTGGCTGAAGCGCGACCACAGCGTGCCGATGTGCTCGGCGTGCTCCTCGAGTGTCCACCCGTTGGCGGCGCGCAGCGCGTTCTCGAACAGGGGATAGGCGTGCACGGGAAGCAGCACGCCGCGGTTCATCTCGAGTTCGGTCGCCCCGAGCTTGTCGACGCCGAATTTCACCGGCGCCGGTGCGCCGGCGGGCAGCTCGGCCCATGTCAGCGGTGCGCTTCCGGGCCGGCGGCGCGAGAGGGCACGGGCGTACATGGCCTCCGCCCCGGTCACCAGCACGACGTCGCGCTCCCCCTTGCTGATGGCCAGACAGGCATCGTGCATCAGGGCCTGTGGCGTGTTCCCGCCGACGGCGGAGAGCACGAGCTCGCGCGGCTCGGCTCCCGCGGCGAATCCGAGGCGGCCAGCCACCTGCAGGGCGGGGTTGGCCGAGTGCCACCCGAGGGGGACCACGACGCGCAGGCTGTCGGCGCGTCGCAGCAGTGCCGCGCCCGACGGGGCCACGCCGCCGGCCGGCGCGCCGTCGCAGTCCTCGGCCGCGGCGCCCAGTGCCATGGCCATCAGCGCGACGGGCTCGGGTCGCTCCGCCGGTTCGAGCGGGGCGTCGGCGGGCGTCATGGCCTGGCCGACGCCGACGACAACCGGTGTGCGCGGGTCGAGGTCCATGGGCCGGGCAGCGTACCGGTTGGCGCCCCGGGCCCCACCGGGCCCGCCGGTAGACTGGGGGCGCATGCGCGCCGGAGGGATCACATGAGCAGCTACGAGACAGCGCTGGCCGCCGACGCCGAGGTCGCAGACCTGCTCGGCCAGGAACTCGCCCGTCAGCAGACGACGTTGCAGCTGATCGCGTCCGAGAACTTCACCTCGCCGACGGTGTTGGCCGCATCGGGCTCGGTCCTGACCAACAAGTACTCGGAGGGTTACCCCGGTCGCCGCTACTACGGGGGCAACCAGATCATCGACGAGGTGGAGGACCTGGCGCGCACGGCGCGCCAGGTCGCTCTTCGGCGCCGAGCACGCCAACGTCCAACCCCACGCCGGGGCGAACGCGAACCTCGCCGCCTACCAGGCGCTGCTCGAGCCGGGGGCGACCATCCTCGCCATGCGGCTCGACCATGGAGGCCACCTGAGCCACGGGTCGCCGGCGTCCATCGTCTCGAAGTGGTGGCGCTTCGTCTCCTACGGGGTGACGCCCGAGTCGAACGACCCGTCGGCGCCCGGCGAGGTGATCGACTTCGACCAGGTGGCGCATCTGGCCAAGACCGAGAAGCCGGCCCTCATCGTGGCCGGCTCGACCGCCTACGCCCGGACCATCGACCCCCGGCCCTTCCGCGAGATCGCCGACTCGGTGGGAGCACTGTTCATGTTCGACGCCGCACACCCCGCCGGCCTCATCGCCGGCGGCGCCCACCCGAACCCGGTGGGGATCGCCGACGTCGTCACCTTCACGACCCACAAGACGCTGCGTGGCCCTCGCGGCGGCGCCATCCTGTGCGGCGCCGACCTGGCCAAGAAGATCGACAGCGCCGTGTTCCCCGGACTCCAAGGCGGGCCGCTCGAACACGTCATCGCGGCCAAGGCGGTGGCGTTCGCCGAGGCGGCGACGCCCGAGTTCCGCCAGTACGCGGCGCGGGTCGTGACCAACGCGGCGGCACTGGCCGAGGCGCTCGCCGGGCACGGGTTCCGGCTGGTGTCTGGTGGCACCGACAACCACATGCTCCTCGTCGACCTGCGTGCATTCGACGAGGAGCTCTCCGGAAAAGAGGCCCAGGAAGTTCTCGACCGGGCGGGTATCACGTGCAACCGCAACACGATCCCCGACGATCCCCGTTCCCCGTTCCTCACGTCGGGCCTGCGCCTCGGCACGGCGGCGGAGACCACCGCCGGCATGGGCGCACCGGAAATGCAGACGATCGCCGATCTGATCGTGCGTACGCTCAAGGCCCGCACGGACGAGGGTGAGGTCGCCGCCGTGCGTACGGAGGTGGCCACGCTCTGTGCGGCCTTCCCGCCGTATCCCGACCTCGTGGGATAGCGCATGCCTGACATCGGCTGGTACGGCCTGGTGTTGCTGATCGCCGCGGGGGCGACGGCCGCGCTGACCATTCCCGCCAAGCGGTTCGCCATCAAGGTGGGGTACGTCTCGCACCCAGGGCCGCGCTCGGTGCACGACAAGCCCATCGCATACGGCGGCGGCGCCGCCATGTTGCTGGGCTTCTTCGTGGCCGTCCTGGCGGCGGCGGCGCTGCCTCCGTTCCGCGAGAACCACATGTTCACCGACTCGCCCGAGGTGCTGGGCGTGGTGCTGGCAGCCGGCGCCATGTTCGCGGTCGGCCTCATCGACGACGTCCGCGACATGTCGGCACCGGCGAAGATGGCCGGCCAGGTGCTCGCTGCGAGCATCTTGTACTTCAGCGGCGTCACCATGTACGAGCTCAAGATCCCGCTGGCCGGGTTCTTCGTGCTGACCCCTGGCATCATCCCGCTGATCACCGCGGTCTGGGTGATCTGCCTCACCAACGCGGTGAACCTCATCGACGGCCTCGACGGTCTGGCCGCGGGCGTGGTCGCAATCGGTGGCGGCGCACTCGCCATCTACGGCATCAGGCTCATGGGCCTGGGCCTCCTGCCGAGCGACAACATCGGAGCGTTGGTGGCAGTGATCGCCTGTGGGATCTGCCTCGGGTTCCTGCCCTTCAATTTCAACCCCGCCCGTATCTTCATGGGAGACGCGGGCGCGCACTTCCTCGGCTTGTTGATGGCCGCGTCCACCATGGTGATCGGAGGCCGTGTCCCGACCGCCGTCCCCATCAGCGGGGTGACCTACTTCTTCTTTGCGCCCCTGTTCATCCCGATCCTCATCCTGGGCGTGCCGCTGGTCGACATGGCCTTCGCCTTCGTCCGCCGTACCGCACGGGGGACGGGCTTCGACACTCCCGACAAGGAGCACATCCACCACCGCCTGCTGCGCCTCGGGCACGGGCCCCGCCGCAGCGTCATCATCCTGTGGGCGTGGACGGCCATCCTCTCGAGCTTCTTGCTCTTCCCGCTCTTCGTGCACCAGGTCAACGCCTTCATCCCGATCGGGGCGGCCGCCCTCGGCGCCGGGTTGTACACCTTCTTCCACCCCGGGCTGCGCCGGGGCAACGGCGAGGAGGAGGACGAGGGCCCCGACCAGGGGGTTCCAGGCGCCTCCCAGAGTGCCGAACCCCTCAGTGAGGTGGTGAGATTCCCCTCGTGACCGTTTGGACGCCAAACGACCCGGGATGCGATGATGAGGGCTGTGTACCCCGTCCACCTCGCCTCGTCCGATGCCGCACACGCGGCCCCGTGGACGACGGACTCCGGCGCGCCACGCACCGCATAAGAGGGCAGCAATCGCATGCGTGGTTCCGTAAGCATCGTCGTGCGCGCCCACACCCACAGGGGTGAGCGGCCCGGACGAATCCCCCCCGCCAGACGACCCCAAACCGCTTCCGGGGGCCGTCGCGTTCCTCTCCATGGGGCTGGCCGCCGCGGTCTGTGTGGGCATCGGGGTCGGGCTCGGGCTCTGGGTGGACAGCGCGCTGCACACCGGACCGGCGTTCCTGCTGGTCGGCCTGGCGCTGGGTGTGGCGACCGCCGCCGTGAGCGTGGTCAAGCAGATCCGCACGTACCTCTAGAAGGCGGGGACTGACGATGCTCGACGGACTCTCGGGCCTCGAGGGCAACGCGCTCGCCAAGGTGCTCCGCCGCACCATCGTGTCCTCCCTCATCGTCGGCGCGGCCGCCGTCCTGATCGTGATGCTGCTGTCCGTGCCCTGGGCCGCGCTCGGTCTGATCATCGGGCTGGGCATGGCGGTGGTGAACCTTCGCTTCCTCGATGCCGGCGTCGCCAAGCTGCACACCGAGGGAGAGGTCAACAACAAAGTGCTCCGCCGGGCCATGGGCACCAAGAGCGTGACCCGACTCGGCGTGATCACCCTCATCTGCATCGGGCTCCTGCTGTTGAACGGTGCGCTCGGCATCGGCGCCGTGGCGGGACTCGTGATCTTCCAACTGCTCTTCGTGGTCAACGTCGGCCGCGTGGTCATCTCACAGGGGATCCAGTGACTCCTCACCACTTCATCCTGGCCAGTGGCAACATCACGATCGGCGACCACCACGGCGTGGTGCGCGTCGCCGGCCTCACCATCTACTTGGACGTCGTCTGGACGACATTGATCGCCGCTGCGATCGTGCTGGGCCTCGGCCTGTGGATGCGGGCCAAGGTCACGTCGGGCGTGCCCGGCAAGCTGCAGCTCTTCTGGGAAACCGTGGTCGAGCAGGTCTCGGACCTCGCCGCCTCCGCCATCGGGCCCGAGGGCCTGCCCTTCGTCGGGCTGGGCCTCACCATCGGGCTGTTCATCTTGGTCTGCAACTGGCTGGCCTTCATCCCGAGCGGCGACCCGGGCTTCCTGGCGCCGCCGACCGGTGACGTGAACCTTCCCTTGGCGCTGGCGCTCATCGTGTTCTTCACCGTCCACTACAACTCGGTGAAGTCGAGAGGCGTCAAGGGCTACTTCAAGCACTATGCCCAGCCCTATGCCGCCCTCACCCCGATCAACATCATTGAGGAGATCACCAAGCCGATCACGCTGACGTTCCGGCTCTTCGGCAACATCTTCTCGGGCGTGCTCATGATCGCCGTCATCGTGACGCTGATTCCGCCGTTTGCCTCGTGGATCGGGCTGCTGATCTGGAAGCCGTTCGACGAGCTCTTCATCGGTGCCATCCAGGCCTTCATCTTCGCCCTGCTGACCATCATGTACCTCGGCATGGGCATGAGCCGGGACGCCCACTAGCGATGGGCCGCACCGCAGAACCATTCAACAAGGGACCGATCTCAACAAAGGAGAGGAAACATGGCAGGTACAACTGAAGGGGCGATCCGTATCGCTGGCGCGCTCGTCGGTGGTGGACTCGCACTGGGGGGCGGCGCCATCGGTGCCGCGGTCGGTGACGGCCTTGCCGGGTCGCAGACCATCGCGGCCATCGCCCGGCAGCCCGAGATCGAGGCCAAGGCCCGTCAGTACTTCTTCCTGACGGTCGGCCTGGTGGAGGCCATGTACTTCATCAACCTGCTCTTCATGGTGGTGTTCGTCTACGTCTTCGCCGCCAAGAGCATCACGGCCTAGGGCCGGACACCTGCCGCCTGCCCGGCGGCGACAATCAGGAGACTGAAAGCACCATGACCACAGCAGGCATCTTCCTTCTGCCCAACGGGACGTTCTTCATAGAGCTGATCGTCTCGCTCGTGCTGATCTTCCTCATCTACAAATACGTCCTGCCCCCGCTCAACAAGGCGATGGAAGAGCGTCAGGAGAAGATCAGGCAGTCGCTCGAGGCGGCCGACCAGGCGCGTGCGGACGCAGAGGCGGCCGACGACGAGCGTCGCACCGTGCTCGAGGAAGCGCGCCAGCAGGCCCGCGAGATCGTCACGACGGCGAACCGCACGGCCGAGCAGGTACGCACCGACGCGCAGGCCCGAGGACAGGCCGAGTACCAGCGCATCGTGGGCAATGCCGAAGCCGAGATCTCGCTGGCCCGCCAGCGTGCCGTCGAAGAGGCGGCTTCGCGCATGGGGGAGATCGTGCTGGACGTCGTCGAGCGGGTCATCGGGCGTGAGATCAACGCCGAGGCGCACCGGGACCTCATCGACGAGGCCGTCGAGGCGCTACGCGCCGACCCGACCGACGGTGCCGCCGCAAATTCCGGGGTCCGCCGATGAACCCCAAGCTGCAGGGGTACTCCGCGGCGGTCATCGACGCCACTGATCCCGCCGCGCTCGCTGGCGTCTCGGGGGACCTCGAGGCGATTGAGCGGCTGGCCCTCAGCAGCGCGCCGTTGCGGGCCGCTTTGACGGACACATCGGTGCCCGGCACGGCCCGTCGGGCCGTCATGCTCGCCTTGCTCGAGGGGAAGGTTTCCGCTGAGGCCCGTCGGTTGGCTGCGTACGCGTGCCTGGTCGTGTCGGCACCGCACGTGCCGGCTGCCCTGGCGTGGCTGAGCAACCGCGCCCGGCACGCGGCAGAGGACCAGACGATGGAGGAGCCGCCGCTGAGTCTGACCGCGGCGCGCGAGAGGGTCGCTGGCTACGCCACGGCCCTGTACGAGGACATGTCCAACGAGGCGCTCGAGTCGCTCGAGGACGATCTCTTCCGCTTCGGGCGGATCGTGGCATCCACCCCCGGCCTGCGAGATGCGCTGACCGACCGCGATATGGAGGTTGCTGCCCGGCAGGGGCTGGTGACCCAGCTCATCGAGGCCAAGGTGCCTGCGACGACGCTGGCGCTGGTTCGCTACGCCGTGACCGGTGGACGGGCGCGCGACTACGTCGGCACCATTGCCTTCTTGGTGGAGCAGACCGCCGCCGCTCGCGGCTGGCGCATCGCCCACGTGCGCGCCGCGGCGCCGATCGACGAGGCGCAACGGACCATGCTGACAGAATCGCTGGGCACGCTGACAGGTGGACCCGTCGAGCTCCAGGTGCTCCTCGACGAGTCGCTGCTCAGCGGGGCCCTTATCAGCATCGGCGATCTGCAGGTGGATGCGACGGCACGGGGACGGATCGACGCGTTGCGCGAGCATCTCGTCCCTGCAGTGTGGGAGCCAGCAGGCTTCGGCACAGCCGGGCGCGGGCACAGGACGACAGCACAGACAGAAGGAGCAGACTGATGGCAGAACTGACGATCGACGCCAGTGACATCACCAACGCACTGGAACGGTACGTCGAGGACTACACGCCGACGGTCGGGACCGAGCAAATCGGTCACATCGTCGAGGTGGGCGACGGCATCGCGCGGGTGTCGGGTCTCCCGGGCGCCGCTGTCAACGAACTGCTCGAGTTCGAGGACGGCACGCTCGGCCTGGCGTTGAACCTCGACGAGGACACGATCGGCGCCGTGGTCCTCGGTGAGGTGGACAACCTCGAAGAAGAGCAGACGGTCAAGGCCACGGGCCGAATCCAGACGGTGCCGGTCGGCGACGCCCTTCTTGGACGCGTGGTCAATGCGATCGGCGAGCCGCTCGACGGCAAGGGGCCGATCAAGACCACCGAGACCCGCCGTATGGAGGTCCAGGCCCCCGGCATCGTCGGCCGTCAGCCGGTGAGCGAGCCACTGCAGACCGGCATCAAGGCGATCGACGCCATGACGCCGATAGGCCGGGGCCAGCGCGAGCTCATCATCGGCGACCGCAAGACCGGGAAGACCACGGTGGCGATCGACACGATCATCAACCAGGCCGGCGAGGGGGTGAAGTGCATTTACGTCGCGATCGGCCAGAAGAACTCGTCGGTCGCCCAGACGGTGGCGACGCTCGAGGACCACCACGCGCTCGAGTACACGGTCGTCGTTGTGGCCTCGGCCGGCGACCCTGCCCCCTTCAAGTATCTGGCGCCCTACGCGGGCTGCGCCATGGGTCAGCACTGGATGGAGAATGGCGAGCACGCGCTGATCATCTATGACGACCTCTCCAAGCAGGCGGAGGCCTACCGTTCGGTGTCCCTCCTCCTGCGGCGCCCGCCAGGCCGCGAGGCCTACCCCGGCGACGTCTTCTACCTGCACTCACGGCTGCTCGAACGGGCCGCCAAGCTGTCCGACGCGCTCGGCGGCGGTTCGCTGACCGCGCTGCCGGTGATCGAGACCAAGGCGGGCGATATTTCGGCGTACATCCCCACCAACGTCATCTCCATCACAGACGGGCAGGTCTTCTTGGAGACAGACCTGTTCAACTCTGGAATCCGTCCCGCTATCAACGTCGGCAACTCGGTGAGCCGAGTAGGTAGTGCGGCCCAGGTCAAGGCCATGAAGCAGGTGTCGGGGACGCTCAAGCTCGACCTGGCCCAGTTCCGCGAGCTCGAGGCCTTCGCCACTTTCGGTTCCGAGCTCGACAGGGTCTCCCAGGCCCAGCTCGACCGCGGCTATCGCCTGACCGAGCTGCTGAAGCAACCGCAGAACCAGCCGGTGCCCGTCGAGGAGCAGGTGCTCGCCATTTACGCGGGGACCAAGGGATGGACCGACTCCGTGCCGGTCAGCGAGGTGCGCCGGTTCGAAACCGAGATGGTCGAGTACTTCAAGGGGAGCCACCCCGGTGCGCTCGAGGCGATCCGCTCCACCGGTGCGCTGCCGGACGGTGACGAGCTTGACGAGGGCTTGGCCTCGTTCCTCGAGGGCTTCGACACAGGGAAGGTCGACTGATCTCATGGCCGGAGGCCAAGAGCGCATCCTGCGTCGTCGCATCCGCACGGTGCAGTCCACGAGGAAGATCACGAAGGCGATGGAGCTCATCGCCGCCTCGCGGATCGTGCGCGCCCAAAACCGCATCGCAGCCAACCGCCCCTTCAGGGAGGGTATGGAGCGCATCCTGCGGCTCACGGCGACGGCCGACCCCACGGCGGCCAAGAGGCTCTTGGGGAAGCCCGAGTCGCTCCGCCACGTGGGGATCCTGACCATCGCGGGCGAGCGGGGCCTGGCCGGCTCGTACAACTCTGGGGTGCTACGCGCCACCGAGCGTCTGGTGGCCGAGCACCGGGCCAACGGCAGCGAGGTCACGGTGTGGTCGGTCGGCAAAAAGGCGCCTCCCTACTTCCGCTACCGCGGGATCGAGGTCGCGCAGTCATTCATGGGTTTTGCCGACCGCCCCGAGTTCGCCGACGCGCGCCACATTGCGGCAGTCGTCGCCGCCCCGTTCGTGGCGGGTGAGATCGACCTGGTCGAAATGGTGTCCACCCGCTTCATTTCGGCTGGGAGCCAGCGGGTGGAGCGGATGCAGATGCTGCCCTTGCCCCTGCCCGAGGGTGAGGCCCCCGATGAGCACGTACCTCGGGAAGAGGCAGCGCTCGAGGGCTACACCGAATTCGAACCGGAGCCGGCAAAGTTGCTGATCGAGCTGGCGCCGCGGGCCCTGGAGGCGGAGATCTTCGCCGCCTTGCTGGAGGGCGCGGCGTCGTTCTTCACGGCGCAGCAGCGCGCCATGGCCGCCGCGACCGACAATGCGGACGAGCTCGTCCGCACTCTGACCCGCGTGATGAACCGCGCGCGCCAGGACGCCATCACCACCGAGATCATGGAGATCGTCGGCGGGGCCGAGGCGCTCCGCCAAGCGAAGGGAGCTTGACCCCAATGACAACCTCGACCATGCAAGACACCGCGCCCGCCGGTTCGCTGGAGGACGGCCGCGTGGTCGCGATCGCCGGACCCGTCATCGACGTGGAGTTCCCGCCGCACGGGCTGCCGGAGATCAACCACGCCGTCGAGTTCACGATTGAGCTCGACGGCTCGGCGCACACCATCACGGCCGAGGTGGCCCAACAGATCGGCGAGGGCCGGGTGCGCTGCATCTGCATGCAGCAGACCGACGGCCTGGTGCGGGGCGCCCCAGTGCGCAACCTCGGTCGCGGCATCACGGTTCCGGTGGGCAACGCTGTGCTGGGGCACGTCTTCAACGTGCTCGGCCAGCCGCTCGACACCGGCGCCATCGAAGGGGTCGACGACTACTGGGAGATCCACCGCAACGCGCCCGCCTTCGACCAGCTGGAGCCCCGCGCGCTGATGTTCGAAACGGGCATCAAGGTCATCGACCTCCTCGAGCCCTACGTGCAGGGCGGAAAAATCGGGCTCTTCGGCGGTGCCGGCGTGGGCAAGACCGTCATCATCCAAGAAATGATCCACCGGGTGGCCCAGCAGCACGGCGGCGTCTCGGTGTTCGCCGGGGTCGGCGAGCGCACTCGCGAAGGTACCGACATGTGGCTCGAGATGCAGGAGTCCGGCGTCATCGACAAGGCTGCACTCGTCTACGGCCAGATGGACGAGCCGCCCGGCGTGCGACTTCGGGTCGGACTGGCCGCGCTGACAATGGCGGAGTATTTCCGCGACGTCCAGAACCAGGACGTGCTGCTCTTCATCGACAACATTTTCCGCTTCGTCCAGGCGGGCTCCGAGGTGTCCACCCTGCTCGGGCGCATGCCCTCGGCGGTCGGCTACCAGCCGACACTGGCCGACGAGATGGGCGAGCTCCAAGAGCGGATCACCTCGACGAAGGGGAAGTCGATCACCTCGCTCCAAGCCGTCTACGTGCCGGCCGACGACTACACCGACCCGGCGCCGTTCACGACCTTCACCCACCTCGACGCCACCACCGAGCTCTCCCGCCAGATCGCGGCGCTCGGCATCTACCCGGCGGTGGACCCGCTGGCGTCGACGTCGAACATCCTCGCCCCCGAGATCGTGGGCGAGCGCCACTACGCAGTGGCCCGGCGGGTGCAGGAGATCCTGCAGCGCTACAAGGAGCTGCAGGACATCATCGCCATCCTCGGCATGGACGAGCTCTCCGAGGAGGACAGGGTGACGGTGAGCCGGGCCCGCAAGATCCAGCGCTTCTTGTCCCAGCCGTTCTTCGTGGCCGAGGTCTTCACCGGCGTGCCGGGGATCTTCGTGACTATCGACGAGACGGTCGAGTCCTTCGAGGCTCTGGCCAACGGCGACCTCGACCAGGTGCCCGAGCAGGCCTTCCTCAATGTCGGCGGGGTGGAGTCGGTGCTCGAGAAGGCCGCAAAGCTCGAGGCCGAGGCAGGGTAGTGGCCGACGGCGTCTTCGGCGTGGAGATCGTCACGCCCGAACAATCCCTCTTGGCGGGCGGCGCCCGTTCGGTGGTGCTGGCCACCTCGGAAGGCGCGCTCACCGTGCTCGACGGTCACACGCCCCTCGTGGGCGACGTCGTGCCCGGCGAGCTCAAGGTCGAGCAGGCCGACGGCGTGCTGGTCCGCCTGGCCGTCCACGGAGGGTTCCTCCAGGTCGACACGAGTGCCGGCGCGGCGGCGGGGCTCGCCGAGGGCGACGGCCCGCTGCCCGGGCTTTCGACCCGGGTCACCGTGCTGGCCGGCATTGCCGAGCTGGCCGAGGAGATCGACGTTCCCCGGGCAGAGCTGGCCAGGGATGCGGCCACTCAGCGGGTCAACGAGCTCGGTGGCGGGCGCAACGCGGGCACCGAGGAGGCCGAGGAGGACGTGGCGCTGAGCGAGTCCACGCGGGCGCTGGCTCGGGCGGAACTGCGTCTGGCGGTGGCGGCGGGGTCCGCCGCGTAGGAGCCCGGCGGGCGACGGGCGGCGGCTCGTCCCGGGGCGCCGGACCCCCGCAGCCGTGGTGACTAGCCGAACGAGATCGAGCTGAACTCGGCCAGCTTCTTCAGCGCGTGGCTGGCGTCGATCTTGCGCACCGTCCCCGACTTCGACCGCATGACGAGCGACTGGGTGGTGGCACCGAACTGGTGATACTGCACACCCTTGAGGAGCTCGCCGTCGGTGATGCCCGTGGCGGCGAAGAAGCAATTGTTGCCCTGCACCAGGTCGTCGGTGCTCAGCACCTCGTCGAGCTTGTAGCCGCCAGCGATGGCGGCGGCACGCTCCTCCTCGTTGCGGGGGTAGAGCCTGCCCTGAATCTCGGCACCCATGCATTTGAGAGCGGCCGCGGCGATCACGCCCTCGGGGGTGCCCCCGATGCCGAAAAGGATGTCGACACCGGCACCGGGCCAGCCCGTGGCGATCGCCCCGGCCACGTCGCCGTCGGTGATGATGCGGATGCGCGCACCGGTCGCTCGCACCTCCGCGATGAGCGCCTCGTGGCGGGGCCGGTCCAGGATCACCGCCGTCAGATCGGGCACCTGGCGGTCCAGCGCCTCGGAGAGCGCGTGGAGGTTCTCGGTCGGGCTCCGGCGGATGTCGCAGGCGCCCTTGGCCCGGGGCCCGACCGCCAGCTTCTCCATGTACACGCAGGGTCCGGGGTCCAACATGGCGCCCCGCTCGGCCACGGCGATGACGGCCAGCGCGCCGCCACGGCCTTGGGCCGTGAGCGTCGTGCCGTCGATCGGGTCAACGGCGATGTCAGTCTGCGGGGGCGTGCCGTCGCCGATCTTCTCCCCGTTGAAGAGCATCGGCGCGTTGTCTTTCTCGCCCTCGCCGATCACCACGATCCCGTCCATCGGCACGCTGGAGAGCACCGTCCGCATGGCCTCCACCGCGGCGCCGTCGGCACCGATCTTGTCGCCCCGGCCCATCCAGCGGCTGGCTGCCATGGCGGCGGCCTCGGTGGTCCTCACCAGGTCCATGGCGAGGTTCCGGTCAGGGGCTTGGGGGGACGTCGCCACGAGGACTGACCATAGTTCGTCGCCGGGCGCGGGCTCCCGGTGGGGGCACCCGCCAGCGGCGATACTTGATGCCGTGGACGAGATCGTCGTCGAGCCCAACGGGCCGTTGCGGGGCACCGTCAGCGCCGGCGGGGCGAAGAATTCGGCGCTCAAGCTGATGGTGGCGTGCCTGCTGGCCGAGGGTTGCACCGTGCTGTCCAACGTCCCGCGCATCAGCGACGTCGAGACGATGGCCGAGGTCCTGCGCTCCATGGGCGCCGACGTGGAGCGCCAGGACAACGGGGATGTGAGCGTTACCACCCCTCCGGCGGCCGAGCTCGTGCCCGCGGGGCCCTACGAGCTCTTCGAACGCATGCGGGCATCGGTCGTCGTCCTCGGCCTCCTCCTCAGCCGCTGTGGCGCCGTGCGGGTCCCCCTGCCCGGCGGGGACGACTTCGGTGCCCGGCCCATCGACTTCCACATCAACGGGCTGAGCGCCATGGGCGCCCGCTTCGAGTCGTCCCACGGCGACGTGCGCGGGACGGTGCCCGGCGGGCGATTGGTCGGGACGCGTGTCGTCCTCGAGTACCCGAGCCATACGGCGACCGACAACCTGCTCGATGGCGGCGGTGCTGGCCAAGGGCACGACGGTCATTGAGAACGCGGCCAAGGAACCCGAAGTGGCCGACCTGGCGGCCATGCTGTGCGACATGGGGGCTGTGGTGCGCGGCGCGGGGACCTCCCGGATCGAGATCGAGGGGGTCGACGAGCTGCGGCCGACGCGCCACGCCGTGGTGGCCGACCGCGTGGTGGCCGCGACCTACGTGGCGGCCGTCGGCCTGGCCGGCGGCGAGGTCACCATCGCCGACGCCCGGTCGGACCACATGGAGAACCTGCTGCGCAAGGTGCACCAGATGGGGGTGGCCACCGAGATGACCCCCCGGGGGCTGGTGGCCAGCGCGCTCGGGCCGGCTGCGGGCGGCCGACGTCGCCACGCTGCCGTACCCCGGTGTGGCCACCGACTACAGCCCCTTGCTCGTCGCCATGCTCACGGTGTCCGACGGCGTGGGGATCCTGACCGAGAACCTCTTCTCGGGCCGGTTCCGCTATGTCGAAGAGTTGCGCCGCATGGGCGCGGACATACGGACCGAAGGCCACCACGCCGTGGTGCGCGGCGTGGAGCGGCTCTCGGGTGCTCCCGTGCGCGCCCCGGACATCCGGGCCGGGGTGGCGTTGGTCCTGGCCGGCCTGGTGGCCGAGGGCCAGACCACCGTGAGCGGGGCCCACCACATCAACCGGGGCTACGAGGACCTGGCGGGCGCGCTGCGTTCCCTCGGCGCCAAGGTGGCGCGTCAATGAGCGGAGGCGCCCGCGGCGCCGGCCCGGCGGCCCTCCTCGCCGACGCCCGCGGCGGCGACCGGGTGGCGCTGGCCCGCCTCATCTCCGTCGTCGAGCGCGGCGGCGAGGCCGCCACCGCGCTGGCCGCGCTCGGCCTACCGCACGGATCCGCCCTACACCGTGGGCCTGACCGGCGCGCCGGGCGCCGGCAAGTCGACCTTGACCGACGGTCTCATCGGCGCGGTCCGCGGGGGCTGGCCCGACCCTGACCCCGAGGAGGTGGCGCAGGTCGGCGTACTCGCGGTCGACCCGACGTCGCCGTTCAGCGGCGGCGCCATCCTCGGCGACCGGGTGCGCATGGGGCGCCACGCGCTCGACCCGACGGTGTTCATCCGTTCCATGGCCACGCGGGGTCACCTCGGCGGCCTGTCGCTCGCCGTCCCCGACGCCGTGCGCCTCCTCGGCGCCGCCGGGATCACCGCGGTCATCGTGGAGACGGTCGGGGTGGGCCAGATGGAGGTCGAGATCGCGTCGGCGGCCGACACCACCGTGGTGGTGGTGACGCCCGGGTGGGGCGACTCCATGCAGGCGAACAAGGCCGGCCTGCTCGAGGTCGCCGACGTCTTCGTCGTCAACAAGGCGGATCGGCCCGGCCGGCGCGAGGCGCGCCGCGACCTCGACCAGATGCTCGACCTGGCCCGTCCGGGCTCCTGGCGGCCCGAGATCGTCGACACCACGGCCACCGCCGGGGAGGGCATCGACGAGCTGTGGGCCGCGGTGGCGCGTCACCGCGCCCATCTGCAGTCGACGGGCCAGCTCGCGGCGCGCCGCGCCGAGCGGCTGGCCCGACAGCTGCGGCGGGTCCTGGTGGCCCGGACCGAGGTGCACATCGACGAACTGGTGGCGGGGGAGGAGTTCACCACTGCCGTCAAGGAGCTCGCCGCCGGCGAGCTCGATCCCTACGGTGCCGCCGACCGGATCCTGCACGTATGAGGGTGGCCACCGCCGCCCGGCCCGGTTCCCCGGTCACCTCCCGGCCCTCGTGCCCCGGTCACCTCCGGCCCCGCGCGGGTCCGGTACGGTGCGGCCATGGCTGAGACCTTCGTCACCGTGGAGCGCCAGCCCGACAACGTGGCGCTCGTCCGGCTCGACCGGCCCAGGGCGAACGCCCTGTCTGCCGCGGTCCTCGACCAGCTGCACGACGCGGCGGTGGCGCTGCACGAGGACCCGCCCGGGGCGGTGGTCCTGTGGGGTGGCCGGCGGATCTTCGCGGCCGGGGCCGACATCGTCGAGCTCGACGGCGTCGGTGCCCCCGCCGTGGGCGCCAACTTCGCCCGCGCGCTCGGTGCGCTGGCGAGCATCCCCCGCGCCACCATCGCGGCCATCAACGGCTACGCGCTCGGCGGTGGCCTGGAGCTGGCGCTGGCCTGTGACTTCCGCGTCTGCGCCGAGGACTCCCGCCTCGGGGTGCCCGAGGTGCTCCTCGGCGTGATCCCCGGCGGTGGCGGCACGCAGCGCCTGCCCCGCCTGATCGGATCCTCGCGGGCCAAGGAGATGATCATGAGCGGCCGACAGGTGCGCGCTGACGAGGCCCTCTCGATGGGGCTGGTCAACCGCGTCGCCGCCCCTGACTACGTGCTGGAGGCCGCGCAGACCTGGGCCGGCGAGCTCGCAGCCGGTGCCGTGGTGGCGCACGGCCTGGCCAAGTCGGCCGTCGACCGCGGCCTGGAGGGCACGCTGGGCGACGGGCTCGTCATTGAAGCAGAGGCGTTTGCCGCGGTGGCCCGCACCGAAGACGCCGCCCGGGGCATCGCCTCGTTCACCGAGAAGGGCCCGGGCAAGGCCACCTTCGTCGGCCGGTGAGGCTGTGAGCTCGCCGCCCATCCCGATCAGCCACGGCGAGAGCGCCTTCGACCCCTCGGTCCGCTGGTTCCAGCACGCGGTCTTCTACGAGGTGCTGATCCGCGGCTACCACGACGCCAACAACGACGGCACCGGGGACCTGCGCGGCCTGCGCGAGAAGCTCGACTACATGGAGTGGCTGGGCATCGACTGCATCTGGATGCTGCCCTTCTACCCGTCGCCGCTGCGCGACGGCGGGTACGACATCAGCGACTTCTTCAACGTGCACCCCGACTACGGCACCATCAGCGACCTGGTGGCCTTCTTGGAGGACGCACACCGCCGCGGCATCCGCGTCATCGCCGACCTCGTGATGAACCACACCAGCGACCAGCACCCCTGGTTCCTCGAATCCCGCTCGTCGCGCGACAACGCCAAGGCGGACTGGTACGTGTGGAACGACGACGACCAGAAGTGGCCGGATGCCCGAGTCGTCTTCACCGACGTCGAGCGTTCCAACTGGACCTGGGACGACACCCGCCAGCAGTACTACTGGCACCGCTTCTACCACCACCAGCCCGACCTGAACTACGAGAACCCCGAGGTCGCCGACACGATGATCGACCTCGTGCGGTTCTGGCTCGATCTGGGCTTCGACGGGTTCCGCCTCGACGCCGTGCCCTACCTGTACCAGCGCGACGGGACCTCGGGCGAGCACCTCCCCGAGACGCACACCTTCATTAAGCGCGTGCGCAAACAGATCGATGCGGACTACCCGGGACGGATCCTGCTGGCCGAGGCCAACGGATGGCCGAGCGACGTCGCCGACTATTTCGGCGACGGCGACGAGTGCCACCTGTGCTTCCATTTCCCCTTGATGCCGCGCCTGTTCATGGCGGTCCGCCGCGAGCAGCGCTACCCGATCACCGAGATCCTGGCGCAGACCCCCGTCATCGACGACGCCTGCCAGTGGGCCATCTTCCTGCGCAACCACGACGAGCTGACGCTCGAACAGGTGAGCGAGGAAGAGCGCGACTATCTCATCGCGGAGTACGCCAAGGATCCGCGGATGAAGCGCCACATGGGCATCGGGCGCCGGCTGGCCCCCCTCCTCGACAACGACCGGCGCACGGCCGAGCTCCTCTATGCCCTGATCCTGTCGCTGCCGGGCAGCCCGGTGATCTACTACGGCGACGAGCTGCTGATGGGTGACAATATCTACCTCGGTGACCGGGACTCCGTGCGCACGCCGATGCAGTGGTCACCCGACCGAAATGGCGGCTTCTCCACGGCGGACTTCGCACAGCTCTACCTGCCGCCCCTCATGGACCCCGTCTACGGTTTCAGCGCGCTCAACGTCGAGGCCCAGTTGCGCAATCAGGGCTCGTTCCTCCATTGGCTGCGCCGCATGCTGACCGAGCGCCGGGCGCTGCCGGTCATGGGTGTCGGCGCCATGGAGGTGCTCCCCTGCGCCAACCCGTCGGTGCTGGCGTACATGCGTTCGGGCGAGGTGGCGGACATCTTGACACCGGCGGGATCGACCGGCACCTCGGTCGCGCCCACGGTCGACGGCGCGCTCGACTGGGGCCACGCCACGGTGCTGGCCCGCACCGTTCCGGCCGGCAACGAGAGCGAGGGCGACGAGGTGGTTCGCCGCCATCAGGCCGTGCTGTGCGTGCACAACCTGAGCCGCTTCGCGCAGCCGGCGGAGTTGGCGCTGGCCAAGTGGGCGGGCTGCACCCCCTACGAGGTGCTCGGGCGGGTGCCCTTCCCGGTGATCTCCGAGGAGCCCTACACCATCACCCTGCCGCCCTACGGGTTCTTGTGGTTCGACCTCGCGCCCGAGGAGAGGCCGGCCCCGGAGTGACCACAGAGCGCGACCGCGCGCTGCGCACGCTCGCCGAGTCCTGGCTCGGACTCCGGCGTGTCGCCCCCGAGGGCGACATCACCATTGCGCGCGCCGAGGTACTGCGCGCCGGGCGACCGGGTCTGCTCGACATCGTGGCGCGCGTCGGGAACCGCCGGGCGCACGTGGTAGCCGGCCTGCGCGGCGTGGCCGACGAGCCACACTTCCTGCGCCCGGCCGAGGAGGCCACGCTGGGTCTGCTCGACGACGAGCACGGGCTGGCCGTGTGCACCGACGCGTTGCGCGACGCGCAGCTTGCGCCACTCCTCTTGGCCGTCGTGCGGGGCGTCCCGACCCGCCCCGGCCCGATTGCCGTGCTGCGCGACGACGAGGACGCCACGATCTTGGACTGCGGCGACCGGGGCGACCTGACCGTGTACCCGTGGTTGGACGACAGGCCGCGGCCTGACGTCGACGTGATGGTCGCCCTCGACGAGGTCGGTTTCAACCATGTGGCCGCGCCGCTGGTGCGCTGGGTCTGGGAGCAGAGCGACCTCGGGGTGGTCCAAGAGCCGCTGGCCGACCGCTCGGGCGGCTGGGCGCTGGCGCTGACCTCGCTGCGCGACTTCTACGCCTCGCGCGGATCGCCCGAGGCGGCCGGGGGCGACTTCGGGGCCGAGGCACGGGCACTCGGGACCATGACGGCCCGGATGCACCTGGCCCTCGACCGCGCCTTCTTGCGCCACCACGAGGCCGTGGTCGACTGGGTGGACGAGGCCGAGGCGGCGATCGCGACGGCCGACCCCAGCCTGCTGGAGGCGTCCGGCGTGGCCGAACTGGTCAAGTGGCTGCGCGAGACCGAGGGCCGCCTCCCGGTGATCCGGACGCACGGAGACTTCCAGCTGACCCGCACGGCGCGCACCGACCAGGGCTGGGTGGTCAGCGACTTCGGGCCCGGCGGCGTGCTCGCCGGCGGCTCCCGGCCGGGCCGGCGCAGCCCGCTCGGCGACGTGGCCGACTTGTTGTGGTCGATGCACCAGGCCAGCGCGGTGGCGGCGGCCGAGCGCGACCCGAACGGGCGCCTCGGGTTGGCCTCGCTCGGCGCGGCCTGGGAGACCAGGAACCGCCGGGCGTTCGTGACGGGGTACCTCGGCACGCCGGGGATCAGCGGCCTGGTCGGACCCGACCGCGACCAGGTCCGGCGGCTGATCTCGTTCTTCGAGCTCGCCCGCTCGGTGCGCGCGGCCTAGCGCACACCCGGGCCCGGTGGCTCAGACGGCGAGGGCGGAGACCTTCAGCGTCTTGGCGGCCTCTTCGGGGGACACCACGTTGATGGCCACCCCGGTGCCCAATTCGAAGCCGGCCGTCGTCGTGGCCTTCGGCCACACGTGGGCGTGCCAGTGGTACGGCTCGCCGACTCGATACGGGGCCGAGTGGAAGACGACGTTGTACGCCACGTCGCCGATCGCCTCGGAGAGCTGCTGGAGGCTGCGGCGGAGCGCTTCGCCCACCGCGATGAGGTCTTCGGTCGGGCTCCGGTGCAAGTGCGGGTTGTGCTCGCGCGGCATGACCAGCATTTCGTAGGGGACCGCGCTCCAGAAGGGGCACACCACCACGACGCGGTCGTTGGCATAGATCACCCGCTCGGTTGAGTCCTCCTCGGCGTCAATGGTCGTGCACAACAGGCATGACCCCACGAACCGCGCGAAGCGGGCCTGCTCCTCGGCGAGCTCGCGGGGGATGAAGGACATGCCGAGCAACTGTCCGTGCGGATGCTCGAGCGATGCGCCGGCCTCGCGACCGGAGTTGACGATGGCCTGGGTGTAGCGGAGGTTGGGCTGGGAGGCGTGCTCCTCGAGCCGGTCGCGCAGGGCGGCCATGACGAGCTCGACTTGCTCCTGACTCAGCTGCCCCCAGGTGGCGTCGTGCTCGGGCGAGAAGATCAGGATCTCGTGGATGCCGCCGGCGGAGGCCTGGGTGAACACCGGGCCCCGGTTGGCGACGACGAAGGGCTCGTCGCCCTCGAAGGCGGGGTAGAGGTTCGGCACGACCCTGACCAACCAACTCCCGGTCGGTCCGTAGGTCTCGAGGGCGGGGGGCGTGTCCTCCTCGTTGCCCGGGCAGAAGGGGCACGGGCGGCCGAGCGCGTCGGGCAGCTGCGGGGTCCGGGTCACGAAGGAGTAGGGCCGCTCGGAGCGGCCGGGGCTCACGACGACCCAGCGGCCCGACAACGGATCGAGGCGCAGTTGGTTCATCGGAGCACGTTCTCGGGCGCTCGCCGGCCCGTCCAATTCGCAAACGACCTCATAGTGTGATCCCTCCACCTCTACGGTACAGGTTCCGCCAGCCGCAGTAGCGCCACCGGCGCCGGAGTCACAGGGCTGTCACCTGCCGTCCGCGTGCATGGGAGAACATGTCGGCCATGCACCACCAGCCCGACGGCGCCGCCTTCGACATCGTGCTGCTGCTCCACGTCATCTGCGTCGTCGTCGCCCTCGTCACGTCGGTGACCGCGGCTGCGACCGCCGCCCGGCTCCGCCGCCACCTGCGCGCGGCGGCGCCCCTGCCCGAGCCGCTGCGACGCTACTTCCGTCCCGGCGTCAACTGGGCGGGCCGCACGATCTACGGGATCCCCGTGTTCGGGTTCGCGCTCGTGGCCATGAGCCAGGGCGCCTACGCGCTGCGCCAGGGATGGGTGCTCGCCGGCCTGGCCCTCTTCGCCGGCGTCGCCCTCGTGGGCGAGGGCGTGCTGTGGCCGGCCGAGCGGCGCCTCCAGGCCGCGCTCGGTGCCGCAACGGGAGTGCAGGGTCCGGGGGCGTCGCGGGTTGAGGACGTCCACCCGGTCCACCCGGCCGGACCGGGTGCGGGACCGGGTGCGGGAGCGGGGGCCATGGTGGCTGACGCCGACGCCACGGCCATGGCACGCGCCGCGCAGGTTGCACTCGTCCTCTTGGTCGCCGGGGTTGTCGTCATGATCGCCCAGCCCTGACGCGCGGAACAGGGCGGGACTCTGAGGCCCCGCCCTGTTCGCGGTGGTCATCCCGGTGTCGGACCGGCTGCCCACGAGGATCAGCAGCAACCCCTGCCGCCGCCTGTCGGAGGTGGCTCGCAGTAGCCGCCGCCGCACCCGCCACCACCGCACGGGTTGCCGCCGCCACCGCCGCCACCACCGCCGCAGTTGGAGACCTTGATCCCGGCCGAGTTACTCGACGAGGCATAGGAGGAGTTGCCTGCGTACGAGACGGTGACCGTCACCGTGCCTGAGACCTGGTTCACCGATTGAATGGCGCACGAGGCCGAGCCCGACGAGTTGGTCGTGGCCGTGCAGCTCTGCGCCGTCCTGCCGGTGCCGACCGTCAGGGTGACGGGCTGGTTGCCCAGCGGGGTCCCGTTGCTGGTGAGCGTGGCCGACAGGGTCAGCGACTGCCCGTTGGTCACGGAGGTGCCGCCGGTGTAGACGATGCTCGTCGGCGCACCGCACACGACGACCTTGTTGGACCCGTTGCTGGCGAGCAGCTGCGGCGAGGTGCTGGTGTTGCCGCCGAAGGTCCCGGTGACCGGGTAGGTGCCCGACGGCTCGGTCGGCGTGACGGTGCAGGACCCCTTGCCGTAGCTGGCCGTGGTGGCCGTGCAGGTCTGCGTGCCGTTGAGCGTCAGCGTGATGGTCTGCCCGCTGATGCCCTGTCCGGTGACCGAGTTGGTCAACGTCCCGGTCAGGGTCACCGGCTGCCCGTAGGTGGCCGTGGTGGCGCTGACCGACAAGGTGGTGGGCGTGACCACCGTGACCGATTGCGTGGTGCTGGACCCCGAGTAGTAGGTGTTGCCGCCGTAGGTCACCGTCACCGGCAGCGGGCTGGCGATCTGGTTGTAGCTGCAGATGCTGCAGCTCGCCTTGCCGGCGGAGTTCGTCGTCGCCGAGCAGCTCTGGGCCGTCTTACCCGTGCCCGCCGTGAACGTGACCGTCTGGCCCGGCAGCGGCGTGCCGCCCGACGTCGTCAGTGTGGCCGACAGGTTCGGCGGCTGCCCGGTCGTCGTCGAGGTGCTCCCGGTGTAGGTCACCGTGGTGGGCGCCTTGGTGTCAACGAACGTGCTCGAACCGCTCGACGAGAGCAGCACGGGCGTGATCGACGTGTCACCACCGAAGGAGCCGGTGAGCGAGTACGTCCCCGGCGGCTCGGTCGGCGTGACGGCGCAGGAGGCGACGCCGCTGGCGTTCGTCGTCGCGGTGCACGACTGCGTGTTGTTGACCTTGAGGGTCACGGGCTCGTTCGGCACCGGCTGGTTCGTGTACGTGTTGATCAGGGTGCCGGTGACCGTCGTGGATCCGTTGTAGGGGCCCGTGCCCGGCGTCACGCTGAGGCTCGTGCCCTCGGGAAGGTTGACGGTCGAGCTCGCGCTGGCCGGCTGGTAGTAGGCGTCGCCGGCGAACGTGTCGATGACCGGGATCGGGCCAGCAGGCTGGCCGGTCACCGCAATCGTGCACGAGGCCGCACCGCTCGAAGTGGTCGTCCCGGTGCAGGTCTGCGCGGCCGATCCGCTGCCCAGGGTGAACGTGACCGGTTGGCCACCGAGCGGAGTGGCACCCTCGTCGGAGGTGAGCACACCCGAGACCGTGAGGGGCTGACCGTTCTGGGCGACGGTGCCGCCGGTGTAGGTCAGGGCCGTCTCCTCGAGCGTAACGACGTAGTTCGCCGTACTGGTCGAAGACGTCAGCTGCAGCGGCTGGGCGGCGTCCCCACCGAAATTGCCGCTCAGCTGGTAGGTGGCCGCCGGCTCACCGGGCGTGATGGAACACGAGGCGGTTCCGGTGGCGTCCGTCGTCCCCGTGCACGTCTCAGTGTTGTTGAGCGTGAAGGTGACCGGCTCGTTGGGGATGGGCTGGTTCGTGTTGGCGTCGTCGAGGACACCCGAGACCATGGCGGCGTCGGAGTAGTCACTCGTCGCCGGATTGACTGTCAGCGTGGTCGGTTCGGTCACGGCGGCAGGAGTGGAGGTCGTCGCCGGCGTGTCGTAGTTGTCACCGGTGAACGTGGAGGTGATGGTGACATCCGTCTGCGGCTGGGCGAGTGAGGGGATCGTACAGCTGACGTCGCCGTTGACATCGGTGACGGCGTTGCAGGACTGCTGTGTCGAGCCCGAGCCGACCGTGAACGTCACGACCTTGGTGGGCAGCGGCGTACCCGAAGTCGGCGTGTCCGTGGTGAGCGTGCCGGTCAATGTGATCGGCTGACCGTTCACGCCGGTCGTCGGCCCCGTGTAGGTGACCGTGCTCGTGTCCGGGTTCACCGTGAAGGTGCTCGAGGTGCTGTCAGAACCGATGGGCGCCGAGGTGGTCGAGTCCCCTGGGAACGAGGCGGTCAGGGTATAGGTGCTCGAGGGCTCGCTGGCCGTGATGTCGCAGGTGGCGGTGCCCGTGGAATCGGTGGTCGCCGTGCACTCCTCGTTCGTGTTCCCGTTCAAGGTGAAGGTGACGGGCTCGTCCACGATGGGTGCACTGGAATCCGGATTGGTCAGGATGGCGGACACCGGCGTCGGCGTCGAGAAGTTGCCCGTGACGGGCTGGATCGTCAGTGTTGACGGCACGGTGGTCGATGTCTGTGGCGGCGTGGCGACCTCGAGGTTCCCGAGCACCGAGAGCCCGAACAGAAGTCCCTCGTGCGTCTGGATCGTCTGCATCAGCTGACCGGTGGCGATGTTGATCTGATAGATGGCGCCCGAGGCCGAGTCGGCTGTCCAGAAGGAGGTGCCGCTCGGGTCGACGCTGAGGGCGAAGAGCTGGCCGCTGCAGTTGGGCAGCGACGAGCAGGGATACGTCTGTATCAGGTTGCCGTTCGGGTCCAGTTCCAAAATGGCGTTGGAATCGGCGACCAGGACGTCGCCGCCGGCCAGGATCTTGAGCTGGAACGCGTTCACCGGAAGCCCGGTGCTCGGGTCGACCGACGGGAAGGACACCTTGTTGAAGTTGGGCCCCTGGGTGTTGGTGCACTTGTTGTACGTCTGGATGTCCGTGCCCTCGGAGGTGTACAAGAAGGTGCATTCGTCGCTGGACAGGTCGAGCCAGTCGTCGCCGTAGAGCTCGGTCTGGAGCGGGCCGATGTCGGCCAGGCGTGTTCCGTCCGGCGCGAACTCAGCGATGTAGGGCGTCGTCTGCTGGCCGACGTACATGTTGCCCTGGTTGTCGAAGACCATGGAGATCGGGTTCGACAGGCCGGTGGCGAAGGTGGGCATCGGCGTCCCGTCGGGAGCGAACTCGCTGATGTCACCGTTGACGTCGTCGGCGACGAAGATGTCGCCCTTCGAGTCGAACGCGGTGTCCACGGTGTAGGGCTCGCTCGTGTTGTCGACCAAGGAGTCGAGCAGGTTGCCCGAGCTGGGGTCGTACACGTTGACGGTCGAGTTGCCGACCGACGCGAAGATCTGTCCCGACTGGAAGACAGTCGGGGTGTCGGCTCCGGCGGGCTTGCTCGAACCGAGGAGGACCCCGACCGAACCGACCAGCAGCACGAGCGCCAACAAGAGGGTCATGCGACGCCAGGACGACCCGGAGACGACTGATCCCCCGCCGTCCCAGCTCCGACTCGATGCGTCGGCCGTGGGGTCAGACCCACTTGCGTGTGCTCGAGCAGTCGACAGTCGCATTACGCCCCCTCGCAGTTGCACGATCGGTCCGTGCCGTGATGTTCGTCTCATGGACTCGCACAGGCGGCGCCGTGCTTGGTATCAATATCTGTTGCCGCCATCGTCCGCGACAGGGGTAAAAGGACTACGCGCCGCGCGACAGGCTGACAATTGCCCTCTCGTTGTGCGGTGATGTCACACGGCGCGCAACGGAGTCTCACCGAGAGCCCAACTGATTCTCGGTTCGATGTCCCGCTCCACGGAGAGCGGCGTGCTGGCGGGACCGGGGACTGCGCACAGGGCACCCGTCCCAGTGCGCAGTCAGGTTCCATCAGGCTCAGCAGATGGTGGCGATGATGTGCCCGTAGCCGTCATGGCCGGGTGCCGGGCCGTACCCCGGGGAGACCGACACGACCACGAGATGCTCGATGTTGCCCGATTCAGTCGAGCCCGACTGGTTGATGGCGCTTGCCACTACGACGACCATGTTGACCGGAATGGTCGATGGCGGTTTCGAGCTGTTGCCCGGGTCCGAGGTCCACGCCGCCCCGCAGGTGTAGCTCGGCGCGTTGTCGATGTAGCCCTTCATGGAGGCGGGGGCGTTGTTGACACCGCTGAACTGGTTCGTCTTCCACAGCTGGGAGCCCCAGAAGTTCACCTGGGTGCCGATGGTCGGCGTGCCGGCCGAGACGTCCCCGATCACGAAGCCGCCTCCACCCGACGGGGGAGCGGCCGTGGTCTCGTTCCCCGCGGCGCTGGCCGGCCGGTAGTAGGCATCCCCGGCAAAGGACACCGTGATCGGCACCGAACCCGCAATCTGGTTCACGTCCGCGACGATGCAGGTGGCATTCCCGGACGCGTTGGTCGTGCCCGTGCAGCTCTGGGCGGAGGCGCCGGTGCCGAGCACCATCAGGACCGATCGGCCGCCCAGCGGGCCCCCGTCCGTCGTCAGGTTCGCCGACATCGTGAACGACATGCCGCTCACGGCGATAGACGGCCCGGTATAGGCGATGGCCGTCTCTTCGAGCGTGACGATGTAGTTGTTCGACCCCGCACTCGACAGCAGCTGGGGAGCCTTGGAGGCGTCCCCCCCGAACGAGGCGGTCACTGTGTAGGTGGCAGCGGGCTCGTTGGGAGTGATGGAGCATGACGCCAGGCCGCTCATGTTGGTCGTCGCCGTGCACGACTGGGTGCCGTGCAGCGTCAAGGTGATTTGTTCGCCGCCAATCGGCGCACCCGTGACCGAGTTGGTGAGGGTGGCCGACACCGTTCCGGCGTCGGCGTAGTCGCTCGTCCCCGCATTGACCGTGAGCGTGGTCGGGGTATGGACGGTCGCCGTCGATGCGGCGGTGGAGGACTGGTAGTCGTTGTCGCCACTGAAGCCGGCCGAGATGCCGGACGTCCCGCCGCCCTGGTTCACGTCGCTGATGGTGCAGCTGGCCGCGCCGGCGGTATTCGTCACCGCGGTACAGCTCTGCAGCGAGCTGCCAGATCCCAGCGTGAAGGTCACCGTACGGCCTCCGACGTCGGTGCCCGGGGTGGGTTCGTCAGTGGTAAGCACGCCCGAAAGGGTCGCGTTCTGTCCGTTCGTGACCGATGTGGTACCCGTGTACGTGAAGGACGTGGGCGCCTGGGACACGGTGAACGTGCCCGAGCCGCTCGTGGGGAGCAGCTGTGGCATCGAACCGGAGTCACCGGGGAACGAGCCGGTGAGCGAATAGGACCCGGAGGATTCGTTCGGCGTGACGGAGCAGGAGGCGACACCGCTGGCGTCGGTCGTCGCCGTGCACGACTGGGTCCCGTTGAGGATCAACGTGACGGGCTCGTTCGGCACGGGCTGGTTCGTGTACGTGTCGACGAGAGTCCCCGTGACCGAGGTCGAACCCTCGTAGGGCCCCGAAGCCGGAGAGACCGTCAGCTGGGTTCCCTCTGGCAGGTTGACCGTCGACGCCGCACTCGCCGACCGGTAATACCCGTCGCTGACGAAGCTGGCAACGACGGGAATCGGCCCGGGCGACTGGTCGACGGCTGAAATGACACAGGACGCTGACCCGTTCGCTCCGGTGGCACCGGTGCAGGTCTGTGACGACGGGCCCGTACCCAGCGTGAAGGAGATTGTGCGACCCAGAATCCCTGTCCCCGCTCCGGGGTCGTCGGTGGTGAGCACGCCCGACACGGTGAGCGGCTGTCCGTTTTGCGCCGTCGTGGCGCCCGTGTAGGTCAGCCAGTCCTCCTCCAGGGTCACTACGAAGTTGGAGGCGCCACTCGACGCCAACAGTTCGAGGGGACGGCTGGTGTCCCCGCCGAAGGTGCCCGACAAGGAATAGGTGCCGGCTGACTCTCCGGGCGTCAGGCTGCAGGACGCCGTCCCGGTGGCGTCGGTGGTCGCGCTGCACGTCTCCTTCCCGTTCAACGTCAGGGTCACCGGTTCACCTACGATCGGAGCGTTGGTGACCGAGTCCGTGAGCACGCCGGAGACCAACGTGGAGTCGGCGTAGTCGCCCGTGGCGGCGTTGATCAGCAGCGAGGTCGGCTCGCTCACGACGGCCGAGGTGGTCGCCGACGTCGGCGTGTCGTAGTTGTCCCCGCTGAAGCTCGTCGTGATCGACACGTCACTGGTTGGCTGGTCGACAGAGGAAATGGTGCACTGGGTATCCCCGCTTGCATCGGTCGTCCCGCTGCAGGACTGTGACGTCGGACCCGAGCCGATGGTGAAGGTGACGACCTTGGTCGGCAACGGCGTGCCGGAAGTCGGCGTGTCCGAGGTGAGTGTGCCCGTCAGTGTGGTGGGCTCACCGTTGACTGCGGTCGTCGGCCCCGTGTATGTCACAGAGCTCGTGTCGGGATTGACCGTGAAGGTGCTCGAACTGCTGTCGGATCCGATCGGGGTCGATTGGGACGAGTCTCCTGGGAACGACGCGGTCAGGGTGTAGGTGCTCGCGGGCTCGTTCGCCGTGATGTCGCACGTCGCGGTGCCGGTGGTATCTGTTGTCGCAGTGCATTCCTCGTTGGTGTTGCCGTTCAACGTGAAGGTGACCTGTTCGCCCTCAATCGGCGTGTCGGTCGAGGAGTCGGTCAGGACGGCGGAGACGGGCGTGGGAGAGGAGAAATCACCTGAGACGGGCTGGATGGTGAGGGTCGACGGGGTTGCGGGAACGGTCGTCGGGGTCGTGGCCACATCGATCTCACCGGCGACGGAGAGCCCGAACAACAACCCTTCGTGCGTCTGGATCGACTTGATGAGTGCCCCGGTGGCGATGTTGACCTGGTAGATCGCGCCCGAGGCCGAGTCGGCCGTCCAGAACGAGGTGCCGCTCGGATCGACGCTGAGAGCGAAGAGCTGGCCGCTGCAGTTCGGCAAGGTCGAGCACGGATAGGTCTGGATGAGGTTGCCGCCGGCGTCCAACTCCAAGATGGCATCGGAGTCGGCCACCAGGACATCACCGTTGGCCAGGATCTTCAGCTGGAACACGTTGACCGAGAGCCCGGTGCTCGGATCGATGGACGCAAAGGCGACCTTGTTGAAGTTGGGACCCTGGGAGTTCGTGCACTTGTCGTAGGTCCCGATGTCGGTGCCTTCGGACGTGTAGTAGAAGGTGCACTGATCACTCGAGAGGTCGAGCCAGTCGTCGCCGTAGAGCTCGGTCTGAAGTGGGCCGATGTCGGGGAGCCGTGTCCCGTCTGGCGCGAACTCCGCGATGTAGGGCGCTGTCTGCTGCCCGACGTACATGTTCCCCTGTTCGTCGAACACCATGGAGATCGGGTTCGACAGGCCGGTTGCGAATGTGGGCATCGGTGTCCCGTCGGGGGAGAACTCGCTGATGTCCCCGTTTACGTCGTCGGTGACGAAGAGATCTCCTTGCGCGTTGAAGGCGGTGCCGACGGTGTAGGGCTCGTCGGTGTTGTCGACCAAGGTGTCGAGCACGTTGCCCGAGCTGGGGTCGTACACGTTGACGGTCGAATTGCCGACCGACGCGAAGACCTGACCCGACGCGAAGACGGTGTCCGCACCGGCACGCTGTGGTGCACGTGCGATCACGACAACGCCGACCGTGGCGAAGACGATCAACGCTGCCATGAACACGGCGACATGGTGCCGAACCATGACGAAGAGGCGAGGCGTCGCAGCCCGGCCGTGTGGACCCTGTCGAACGGTCGCGCGCTCGGTCGACATCCCAGCGGCCGAGAGTGTCATGTGGTCCCCCCTCAGGAACGCCACAGCGTCGGGACGCCGCGGGCTTTGGTGAGCACCTGCCCGGTGGTGCTTCGATGCCGGTCCAATATGGGCTGAGACTGATCAGTCCAAAAGGTCCAAAAGGACTACTGCCCGATGGCTCCTTCGACAATTGCCCGGGCGTTGTCCAGCTCCCCGGCCGCGACCAAACCGGGGAGTGGCCCCTCGAGAAGCGCTCGCCAGTCCACCGAATCGACCCGCCGGCCTTTTTGCCGCAGCTGATCGCGTGCGTCCCCGAGGATGCGCGCCAGGTCGCCGAGTCCGTCGCACTGCGTGGCGAGGCGCCGGCGCGCCCACGACGCGAGAGCGGGGCTCGACCCGCCGGTTGACACCGACACGGTCACGGCGCCGTCGCGGTGCACCGCGGGGAGGATGAACGACGAGTGCGTCACATCGTCGGCACTGTTGACCCACACCCCGAAGGATTCCGCGTCCTGGTGAACAGCGCCGTCGACCGCCGGATCTCCGGTGGCGGTCACGATCAGTCGGTAGCCGGACGCGTCCCCGCTTTCGTACGGCCTCCGCACGACCGAGTGGAGCGAAGGCGTGAGGGCGCCCATCTCCGTCCCAACGGAGATCGCGATGACAGACACGACGGCTCCGCAGTCGACCAGGGAGCGGGCCTTGCGTGCTGCCACAGGTCCTCCGCCCACCACGAGGCAGGCGCGACCGGAGACGTCGAGCGAGACCGGATAGAAGGGCCGGCGTTCGGCCCGCTCAGTCATGGAGCCGGGGCGGCCCGACCATGCCGGCGGCGATCGTGGCGAACGAGCGCTCGTCGATGAGCACGAAGCTCCCTGTGATGCGGTCCGCCTCATAGGGGTCGACTGCGAGCGGAGTGGCCGTCCGCAGCGTCACCACTCCGATCTCGTTCTCCTGGAGCTCGCGGGCCTTGCTCACCTTCAGATCGTTCACGTCGAACGTCCCGGTGATGCCCTCGACCACGACCGGAGTGACCCGGGTCGTGTGCTTCAACTTCAGCCGGTCGCCGACCGAGAGCGGGCTGTCCTCGAACCAGCACACGGTGGCCTCGAACGCGTCGGTGACCTCGGGCGCACCCTCGGCGGAGGCGATCAGGTCACCCCGGGAGACGTCGAGGTCGTCGGCGAGGCGTATCGAGACCGACAGTCCCACCTCGGCCCGCTGCAGCGGGCCATCCGCTGTCTCGATGGAGCGGATCGTCGTCGCCGCTCCCTGGGGGAGGACCACGACGGCGTCGCCCACCCGGAAGGGGCCGCCGTTGACCATGCCGGCGTAGTTGCGGCCGCCCTCGGGCTGGCGCAGGACCCACTGGACGGGGAGTCGGGCGCCGGTGCCAAGGCGTCTGTCCGTACCCGCCTGGGCCGCCTGGGTGTGCGGGGTGTGCTGGGCGGCCCAGCCACCCGCCTGAGCGGACTCGAGCGCGTCGAGGACGGTCGGCCCGTCGTACCACGGCGCCGCGTCGGATCGCTCCACGACGTTGTCGCCGTTGAGAGCCGAAATCGGGATGACCGTGCACGAGGTAATGCCCAGCCGCCGGGACAGCGCGTCCATCTCGTCGGAGATGCGCTGATAGGCGGAGCGGTCCCAGCCCACGAGGTCCATCTTGTTGGCGCACACCACGAGCTGGTCGACTCCGAGCAAAGCGGCGATGCACACGTGCCGGCGCGACTGCTCACGCAATCCTGCGGTTGCGTCGACCAACACCAGCGCCAAATCTGCGGTGGACGCCCCAGTCGCCATGTTCCGGGTGTACTGGACATGCCCTGGGCAGTCGGCGATCACGAACTTGCGGTGCGGAGTTGCCGCATAACGGTAGGCGACATCGATGGTGATGCCCTGCTCCCGCTCGGCCCGGAGTCCGTCGGTCACGAAGGAGAGGTCGACCTCGCCCAGGCCGCGTCGCTCGGACGCGGTCTCAATGGCGGTCAGCTGGTCGTCGAAGAGCTGACGGGTGTCGAAGAGCAAACGCCCGATGAGGGTGCTTTTGCCGTCGTCCACCGAGCCGATGGTGGCGAAACGCAGGAGGTCCATGGTGTCCGCGCCGAGCTCGATGCCGCCGGCCGGCGGCGAGCCGGGCAGCGTCGTCATGGTCTAGAAGTACCCCTCACGCTTGCGGTCTTCCATGGCGGTCTCGGAAAAGCGGTCGTCAGCACGCGTTGCGCCACGCTCCGAAATCCGCGAGGCCGACACTTCCCGGATGATCTCCTCGACCGAGTCGGCCTCCGAGCGGACGGCTCCGGTACAAGTGGCGTCGCCGACGGTGCGAAAACGCACCGTCTCCTTGCGTACCGTCTCGCCGTCCTCCGGGGTGACCCATTCGCTCAGCGCAAGGAGCATCCCGTCACGTTCGATGACTTCGCGCTGGTGCGCGTAGTAGATGGAGGGCAACTCGATCGTCTCCCGGCGGATGTACTGCCAGATGTCGAGTTCGGTCCAGTCCGACAGCGGGAACGCGCGCAAGTGCTCGCCTGGACGCACGCTGCCTTGATAGAGCTGCCAGAGTTCCGGACGCTGCCGCTTGGGGTCCCATTGCCCGAATGAGTCGCGAAAGGACAGGACGCGCTCCTTGGCCCGCGCCTTGTCCTCGTCGCGGCGCGCACCGCCGAAGGCGGCATCGAACCCATTGCTGTTGATGGCGTCGAGCAGCGTCGTGGTCTGTAGGCGGTTGCGCGAGGCGATCGGGCCGGGATCGGCCACACGTCCCTGGTCGATGGAGTCCTGCACCTTGGCGACGAGCAGCCGCGCGCCTTCTGCCTCGACCTGGGCGTCGCGGTACTCGAGCACTTCGGCGAAGTTGTGACCCGTGTCGACGTGGAGAACCGGAAAGGGGATACGACCGGGCTTGAAGGCCTTGGCCGCCAGATGGAGCAGGACGGCCGAGTCCTTGCCGCCGCTGAAGAGAAGCACCGGCCGCTCAGCCTCTGCCGCCACCTCGCGGATGATGAAGATGGCGAGAGATTCGAGCAGGTCGAGGTGCCCGAGAGGGTGCTCGACTGGCCTGACCAGGGCGGTTACCGAGCCGCCGCCGCACGCGACGCGCTCGGAGCCCGCGTCGGGGCGATGCTGGGTAGAGCGGAGGGCGGCGGCGGTGTCCATGGGGCCTCTCAAATCATGACCATTTTGGTCATGTATACTAAAGCCTGCAATCGCACGGGCGTCAAGGGCGGGCGGGGAGGGCGCTCCTGGCAGCCCGATCGCCCCTGGAGAGAAGGTGAGGATCGGTGGCCGAGACCTATGTGAGCGATCAGCCCCTGACCAGCGAAGAGCTTGCCGCGTTGAGCACCGGCTTCGAGTCGGCCCCGGCGAGCACGGTGATCAGGTGGGCCGTCGACACCTTCGGCAGCTCGCTGGTACTGGCCGCATCCTTCGAGGACATCGTCTTGATCGATCTGGCGACGAAGATCGCGCCGGAAATTGAGGTGGTGTTCCTCGACACCGAAGCGCACTTTCCCGAGACCCTCTCGTTCGTCGACGAAGTCAAGGAGCGGTACCGCTTGCATCTGAGGGTGACGAAGCCCGGACCGGAGGCGGCAGCGCACCCCTGCGGCAGCGAACAGTGCTGCCAGTTCCGCAAGGTGGCGCCGCTGCGTCGTGCGCTCGAGGGTCGGCGGGCCTGGCTGACCTCCCTGAAGCGTTCCGACGGGCCAACACGTGCCGACGCTCCGATCGTGGCCTGGGATCAGGCGTTCGATCTGGTCAAGGTGAACCCGCTGGCCACCTGGACCGACGACGACATCACCTCGTACGTCGCTGATCATGACCTTCCCGCGCACCCGCTGGTGTCCCAGGGTTACCGCTCCATCGGCTGCGCGCCCACGACACGGCCCGTCGCAGAGGGCGAGGACGCCCGGGCCGGACGCTGGTCGGGTCTCGACAAGTCCGAGTGCGGTCTGCACGCCTAGTGCCGCGTGACCTCGACAATCCCTATGGAATGGAGTTCCGCGGCCGGCGCGACCGAGGGCTGAAGTTCATCCGTCCCTATCGCAACATCGGCGAGCTCAACCCGGTCGAGCAGTTCAAGCTGGCTCGCCACCCCTTCGAGGTGGCGCAGGCCGTGATCGACACCTACTCGAAACTGGGCGTGGACTCCATCGCCAAGGTACCCGGAGAGGTGGAGCGTCTGAAGTGGGTCGGGATCTACCCGCAGCGCCAGGGTGGTGACGCGTTCATGATGCGGATCAAGGTTCCCGGTGGGGTGATGACCGCAGCCCAGGTTCGTGAGGTCGGTATCGCGGCCGATGCCTTCGCCGAGGGTCCGGACGACAGCCCCGTTTTCGGCAACCGCTATGCGGATCTCACCACACGCCAGGACATCCAGCTGCACTGGATCCGCATCGCCGACGTGCCACGGATCTGGCAGCGGTTCTGGGAGGTCGGGTTGACAACGGTGCAGGCGTGCGGCGACTCGGCGCGCAACGTCTGCTCGTGCCCGGTCTCGGGTATCGACGCCAAAGAGGTGGTCGACGCCTACCCCGTCGCCCAGGCCATCTCGGCGTTCTTCACGGGAAATCGCGAGTATGCCAATCTCCCCCGGAAGTGGAAGGTCGCGGTTACCGGGTGCACAGAGGACTGTGCGCGAGTCGAGATCAACGATGTGGGGCTGTGGCCGGCAGAGCGGTCCGACGGCAGCGTGGGCTTCAACGTACTGATCGGCGGCGGCCTTTCCGACGGGGAACGGATGGCGTCGGACATCGACGTCTTCATCCGCGCCGACCAGGCGGTCGAACTCTGTCGCGGCGTGGCCCAGCTCTTCGGCGAGCTCGGCAACCGCGAGAACCGCGGCCTTGCTCGCATGCGGTATCTGGCCCAGGAGCTGGGCCCGGAGGGATTCCGGGCTGCGCTGGACGAGCGCACGAATTTCGCCTTGGAACCGGCCGGACGGGAGCTGACCACCGCATTCCGAGGCGACCATGTCGGCGTCCACCCCCAGAAGCAGCCGGGCCTGCTCTACGTGGGGTGCTCCGTTCCGGTGGGCCGGATGCACGGCATCGACCTGGTCGAGCTGGCACGGCTCGCCGAGACCTACGGCGACGGCGGCGTGCGCATCGGGACCGACCAGAATTTCATCGTGTCCGGGGTGCCCGAGGATCGCCTTGACGACCTGCTGGCCGAACCGCTGATGCAGACCTACTCCCCGTTCCCTGGCCCCTTCGAGCGCGGTGTGGTCGCCTGCACCGGATCGGAGTTCTGTCGCTTTGCCGTCGTGGAGACCAAAGAGCGCGCGGTCAAGTGGGCCCGTGCCCTCGATGCGCAGCTGACTGATGGCGACCGGAACGCACCCACTGACACCGGCGTCATCCGGATGCACTTCTCGGGATGCTCGGCGTCGTGCGCCCAACCTCAGATCGCCGACATCGGCTTCCGTGGTGACATTGCGCATATTGAGGAGCACATCGAGGAGGCAGTCGATATCGGGCTCGGAGGCTCGCTGGGTCCAGATGCTGCGTTCATCGACTGGCTGGTCGGTGCCATGCCGGTCGACGACGTCCCCGCCGCGCTGCTGCGCATCGTCTCGCGGTACCGCGACGAACGCCGTCCCGACGAGCCGTTCCACCTGTGGGCCCGCCGGAGCGGCGCCAGACGAACTTCGCGTGACGATCGAGGGTACGGTCGCCGCGGTGACGCCGTGAAGCGCTACCGCCTGAGGGAGCAGATGAACGGGATCACCGAGCCGCCCGGCAAGGTGTGGTTCTGGGAGCTGGAGGCAGGCGTCATCCACGCCGACCGCTGCATCCAGTGCGGGACGTGCGTTGCCGTCTGCCCCTCCAATTCGATCGGGATCGATGAGGACACCAACCTGCCCGAATTGGTGAAGATGTGCACCGGCTGCTCTCTGTGCTGGGACTTCTGCCCCCGCGGCGGTCTGCGCTACGAGGCGCTCTGGCCGCCGTCGACGATCGACGCGGGAGAGGACGCGGCGGTCCAACCCGCCCAGGTGCGATCCGACTCGTCCGACACGTACTGGAAGATCAGCGGCGGACCCCCGGCTGACGGTCTGGGTGCGGTGATGGAGTCATACGCCGTCCGTGCCAGTGCGCAGCTCGACGACGTGCAGGACGGAGGGGCCGTGAGCGCACTGCTCATCGGGCTGCTCGCGGCCGGCGAAATCGACGGTGCCCTCGTCTCGAAGCCGAGTTCGGACCCCGATGAGCAGTGGAAGGGCATCGCGACGGTTGCAACGACGGCCGAACGAGATCCGCGCCGCCTCGGGGAGCTTCTACAACCAGACGATGGCGCTGGCAGAGCTCGATCTCTCGGCCTACCCCCTCCCGCCCAAGCCACGCATTGCCGTCGTCGGCACACCATGTGAGATCCAGGGTCTCCGAGCGATGCAGGCGCGACGCTGGCCGACCGGCACGCATCGCGTGGACGCGGTGGTGGTCAGCATCGCACTCATGTGCACGAAGAACTTCGACTACGAGGCACTCACGCTCAAGGAACTGCGCGACAAGCGCGGGGTCGACCTGGACCGCGTGTCGAAGATGGACGTCATCCGGGGCCGAATGATCGTCGAATACCGCGACGGCGAGCTGGCCGTGGACGAGCCCGTCAAAGACTTCCATGGTGCTGCACTGAAGGGTTGCGACGAATGCGCCGATTTCCTCGGGCGTTCGGCCGACATCTCCGTCGGCAGCGTCGGGTCGATGACGGGCTGGACCAGCGTCTTGGTTCGCACGGAGCGCGGCCGCCTGGCCTTCCAGGCGGCGCGGGCAAAGCTGGACGTGCGCGGCCTCGACGACGCCGCGGCGCTCCTGCGCCTGGACACGCTCGACAAGAAGATCGCCAACCGCTCCCTGCAGCGAAAGCTCGATCCTGACGCGCCGCTCTTCATCGACTTCGAGGAACACGTGCGCGCCTACGACGGCACCGACCGCCAGCCGGTGTTCATCCGCCATTGAGCGTGTCGAGCGCCCCCGTGTTGCATCTGCCCGACGAGCCGACCGGCCATGCCGAGCGCTGGCTGGCCGCGGTCCTCGACGGCCAGCGACTCGAAGATGTCTTGACCGGTGAAGACGGCTTGGTCGAGTGGTTCTGGACGAGGTGGCGTTCACTTGCCGGTATCGGGCTGAGCGAAACCGATCTGCGTGCCATGGTGCTGGATTACCGCCGGGAGATCTGGCTCTGGCTCGCGGGCGAGCGGACCTGGGCTCAGTGCTGCTCGGGTCTCATCGGTCGTATCTCCCGGCGGATCGCCGGACGCGACCGCGCCAGCGTGTGAGCCAGGCGGATCTCTCCGCGCCCCCACCGGTCATCGCGTTCAGCGGGGTCACCGTGCAACGCGAGGGCGTGCCCGTGCTGGCGGGAGTGGACTGGCGGGTCGAGGCAGAGGACCGTTGGGTGATTCTCGGGCCGAACGGCTCAGGCAAGACGACGCTGTTGCAGGTCGCGGCGGCTCGGCTCTGGCCGACCGCCGGGGTCGTCGAGATCCTCGGCGCCCGGCTCGGCCGCGTCGACGTCCGCACCTTGCGACCCCGGGTCGCGCTGGTGAGCGGTGCGGTGACCCGGCAGCTGCGTTCTGACGTGGCGGCCCGCGACGTCGTGGCGAGCGGGCGGTACGGCGCACTCGAGACCTGGTGGAACCGGTACACGCTGGAAGATTGGAAGAAAGCGGACCAATTGTTGGCCCGCGGCGGTGTGGCCGAGATCGAAGACCGCCCCTTCGGGGTGATCTCCGAGGGCGAGCGCCAGCAGGTCCTCCTCGCCCGGGCCCTCATGAGTGAGCCAGAACTCCTGATGCTGGACGAACCCTTTGCCGGGCTGGACCTGGGCGCCCGCGAACGGCTGCTCGTGCAGCTCGCCGCCCTGGCCTCGGACCGGGCCAGCCCGCCCATGGTCCTGGTGACACACCACTGTGAGGAGATCCCGCCGGGGTTCACCCACGCCGGGCTCGTATCGGGCGGTGCGTTAGTGGCGTCGGGTGCCCTCCCCGACGTCGTGACCTCCGATCGCGTCTCGGCGTGCTTCGGCATATCAGTCGCTGTCGGCTGCACCGACGGCCGGTGGTGGAGTCGCGCGACCTGAGCGCGGCGACAGGCGCGCGCGAAGTGTCACACGACCACACGCGAAAAGGGGCTTGATTCGTCGCGATCGCGCGGGGTACAACGAACGGGACAGGAGAAGTGCCGACGGGGGTCGGCGCTATGGCATTTCCCCAACCATCCACCATTTGCAAATAGCCGCTCATTAGGCTTTTCAGCGGAGAAGCGAAGGTAGGTCGTCGGGGAGTGACGATTTTGATCCTGCTAGTCCTCGTAGTGCTGTTGTGGGTCGCGGTGTTGGCTCCGAGCGCGTGGCGGCGTTTCGGAGAGCGGCAAGGAGTGGGTTCTATCGACCACTTCCATCACCAACTGCAACTACTCGAACATGCCGGCCCCAAGACGGTCGCGCCGGCCTATCGCCTGCACACAGCCGTGCCCGGCCAGGGATCTGCGGAGAGCTCCGCAACTGGTACCGACGCGTCCCGGCCGAAGTTGGTGTTGCTGCAGGCGACTGCCGACGCGAACGCGGCCGACGTGGACGACGACGACGGCACGCACTACCAGCGCGTGGGCGTGCTCGACCGCCCCGAACCAGCCTGCGTGCCCGATGTCAGTGCAGATCTCCCTGCGTTGCGGCGGGAGCAGGCACGCCGTCGGTGCACGGTCCTCCTGCGCTGCCTCTGCGGCGTGGCGCTGTCGACGGGCCTGATCGGGATGTTCCCCGGTTTCCACTTGGCCTGGGTCTTCACCGGTGTGGCCGGGGTGGCGGCCTTGGGACTCGTCGGGCTGATGGCCTACGCCAGGGAGCTCGAGGCAGAGCAGGAGCGCCGGCAGGCCCGACGCCTTGCATCGTCACGGAGCGGACCTGGGGACCCCGCGGTGGCCCCCGCGGCGGCCGGGTATCCGGGGGCCTGGGACGAAGACGACTACGGCGACGAGTACGAGGTACCCAGGACCGCAGCTCTCTGAGCGACCTGCTCCGTCGAACGGGTTCCGTGCGCTGACCAGGGATGAGGGGCCCGCGTCACCCCGACTATCCTGAGGGCTCCCCGGGGGTGTAGCTCAGCTGGTAGAGCGCTACGTTCGCAACGTAGAGGCCGAGGGTTCGAGTCCCTTCACCTCCACCAAAGGCCCAGGTCAGAGGGCTGAAGTGGGATCCCCCAGAAAATCAGATTCTCCGGCGTGTCTTTACGTGTCTTTACGGGTCACGCCGCACGCGAATTCGGGGCCCCGTGCAGTGGGCACATTCGCAGGAATAGTGCGGTCGATTCTCGGGGCAGATACTCAGAATTCGACTCGGAACTTGGGCTGGAAGGTCGCCGTGGTTGGACGAATGCCTGCGATGCGGTCGACTCGGTAGCTCCGAAGCGCTCCATGGTCGTTGACGACGAAGAGGATCAGGTTGCCGTCTTGGGTGTAGCGCAGTGAGTACGGCTCGACTCGCCGTGATCCCCATCGCCCGTTCTCGGCTCGGTAGTCGATGTCGACCTTCAGGCGGTTGACTCCGGCATGGCGGAGTAACTCGAGTGGGACGCCGCGCCTCCACGAGGTGATGGCCTTGGGTGCCTCCCAGTCGGGGTCCAATGTGCCGAGCGAGGCTCGGGGGAGCTCGACGATGCGCAGCGTGCCTGCGAGCCAGCCGAAGACATCGTCGAGAGTCGACCAAAAGTCGGCGAAGGGCGGCAGCGGTTGGGGGAGTTGGTGGCCGAGCATGTTCTCCCACTCGACTTCGATCTCCTCTCGAAACGGAGACGTGCGGATGGTGTCGATGGTCGGAACGTCGATCTGAGCGTGGCTGCACTTGCGGGCAAGCACACTGTGCCCTTGCAGTTGCCCTGATCAACCGAGCCCGGCCCGAGCGTTGCGATCTCGACTTCGGCAGAAGTGACCGCCGGCAGGTTGGGCGTCAGGGCGGCGACCTGTACGCACATGCCGTGGATTTCAGCTGTTGGCCTGGGTGATGGAGCCGGGAGTGAGCAGGATCAACACGCCGTCTGGGTCGTGAACGGTCGCGATGGCTATGGGTCCGTTCGGAGTCAGTTGTCTGATTCGCCGGGGCGAGCCGCCAAGCACAATCGTGGTCAAGCGGAGCACGCTGACACCACGGCCTGGCCGATCTTGTCGTCAAGTTCCCTACCGATCTCGTCGATCTCTTTCGATCCCAATGATGCAAAGAGACTCGAAGGACGGTCATAGGAGATGTGGGCGCCGCCGACATTGTCGGCGAACACCGCCACCCCGAAGGGCGCGTACAGTGCAGCTGCCGGCTCGGCGCTGAGGACCCGCCGAGCGAGAAGCGGATTGCCAACCAGGTAGCGGGTCGCTCCGAGTGGTTCGCCGTTCAGGCTCAAAAGAGCACCTTGATCTAGCCGTGCCAGTGCCACGAACCCGGTCGGCCCGAAGTACGCAGCAACCGTGGATTCCACTTCAGCCCACGAGGCGTGTCGCATGACAAGGTCGAGAGACACGAGGGGGTCGAGAAGCGGGATCTGCTCGTCGAGGCGCGCCCTGGTGGTCACAAAGTCGTGACTGCTCTGGTACGTAATTCGGAGGGTGTACTGCTCGGTGTCGGTGTGCATTGGCGTTGCCGTCTGAGCCCGTAGGTCCGCGTGCTTGAGGGGGGTTGGGCCGTTACTCATTGTCAGTTGCCTCTCTGATCAGTTCAGCCACGGTTTGGGGCTGGTTCCACTGGGGCCAATGTGAGGCGTTTTGCACCAGGTGAAGCGACGGTTCCCTGAACAGCCCGGCTATCTCGGCCGCAAGGGTCGGGTTCAGATAGCGATCCGCCACGCCAAAGATGATCGAGACCGGAACCTCGAGGCGTCCGATTGCACCACTGTCGATGAACTCGTCCTGTCTGAATAACTCGTCGAACAGTCGCCCGGTCCAGGCCCGGATAGCCATGAGGGCATCGGGCTGGTCGGCGTCGCCGAAGAACTGCGGGAGGATCGACTGAACGGCCAGGCTGTCGGGGTCGACGGCTTCCAACCCCCATTGGTCGGCGGTGTGTTGCAGCAGCCAGAGACGCTGACCCTCGTCATTGAACATGGCGTCGGCGAGCGATGTGAGTGCCGGATCGGCGAGCAGTCGGATCATCTCAGGAAGGTGCAGTGTGGGCTGGTGCCCAAACATGGTGTTGAGCAGAACCAGATGGGCTAGCCGCTGGGGATGGGCGACGGCGAACGCAACCGCGTCCGGCCCGGAAGCGTCGTGACCGACAAGTACGGCGCGGCCGATGCCGAGATCGTCAAGCACAGCCGCGAGTAGGGACCCATGTTCTTCGGGAGAAAATCCGACCGCTTTGGGGCGATCGGACCGACCGTATCCGAGCCAATCGAAGGCAACGGCCCGCCTCGGGTAAAGCTTCGGAAGGAGCTTGTCGTAGATCTTGTGATCGTCGGGAAACCCGTGCATCAAAACGATCGGCGGATCCTCACCGGGTATGTCGCGCACGAAGACGCTGCCGTGGGTGGTGTCTACTCGTCGCTCGTTAGAGTACACATCCGGGTCAGTCACAACTTCTATCGATTCATCCTGCATTGTCATTGTTGCCTCCTTGTGAGATCGATGGATGTGCGCTTGCTCTCGCTCGATTCGGTGACCGCTGATGTCCTTGTTCATCGGCACAGGCACATCTGCACACACTGTTTCGACGGACAGCTGGGTTTGCTGCGGGGTGTCCTGCGACTTCCAAGGACGGGTGACAGCAACAACGTGGTCACGAACAACCCGAGGATGGTCATTCGACCTGCCAGTCCTCCATCTGTGGTAGGATGTCGGATGGTCGCCTCTCGGCACGACCAGCTCCCACAACCGCTCGCCGGCGGCGCCCTCGATCATCAGCGACTCGGTCGCCGCGTCGTCGAACCCGGAGGAGTGCATCAACTGGCCGATCGGACGAATGCACCGCGCCGCACTCCCAGGGTGCCGTCGGCGAGCGCTCCAGCGAAGTTGAGCACCCGGAGCGAAACCGTCGTCGAGGAGCATCGGCAGGGTGGGGCCCGAGGGAAGGCCACCTGCGAAGGTCGTGTCGAACCATGAGCTCGCCCAAGCAGACTCGTCGACCCATTCGATGAGCTCGAAAGCCCGCTCCGAGAATGGCGTCACGCAGGTTGTCAGAGGTGGTCAGGTGGCTGTCACTCCCGTCCATCGACCACGGCAATGGCCATGAGAGTTCCGCGTCCGATGTGCGGCAGACCTCCCACACGGCGAACCTGGCGCGAGGTGCCAGCCGCTGGGCGATCTCGACGAACCACTGTCGTTTCGCTTCGATATTCATTTGGACGTGCATGGTGAACCCGGCGTCAAACGGATCCTCGGGTACTAGGTCGGCGATGTCGCGGTGGACGAACCGGACACGATCCGACAGCCCGCAACGGTCGGTCAGTTCGGCGGCCGCCTTCACGTAGGCCTCGGTGATGTCCACGCCCGTCACCCGGCAGCCCGCGGCCATGGCCACCTGGCGGGCCGGACCGCCGAGACCGGACCCGATGTCGAGGACGATGTCCGACGGCGACAGCATCAGGGTGACCAGCAATCGCTCGACGGCCTGGGAACCTCCCACGTGGTACTGGTCGAGGTATTGCAATGCTTCAGCCGTCATTCCATCTGCCGTCGCACCTCCCGGCACGAGTCGGTCGATAGTGGTGATCAGATCCTTCTCGGTATAAGTCATGTCACTCCTGGATGGTCGGGGTGTTATTTGGTGCGTATTCGCCGTGGTGGTCCGCAGGCAGTCGGTTCGGAGCGGTCGCCGCCGGCCAATTCGGCGGCTGCCCGGAGCGACGGAGCCAGTGGTGGCCCGTCGAACATGGCGATCGGTGGAACCTCATTACGATCAAACGGTGCATAGGTCACGAATTCGAACCGGCGGCCGCTGGTGTCGCGCTTCCCAGTGCTGGTTCGGCTCCCGAAGGAGAGCTCAACGCTCCAAGTCGATCAGTTTGGTCCGCTATGTCCTCCAGTTGCTTCGGACGGGCGGGAAGGAACGCGATTGCGACGACTGCCCCGACGATTGTGACGGCTCCGACCACCCGGCAACCGCCCGCCAGGCTGTAGAGGAACGCGTGCGTAGCGGTGTTGGCCAGGTCTTGTGCGGCATGGTCGAGCCCGATCTTCGAGAGCTGGTGAGAGGCGATGATCGCTCCTCCGACCGAGCCCTTTGCACCCGCGACGGCTCGCTCAGGTACTCCAGACGGCAACTCCGACACCAGTCGACTCGTGTACAGGGACGTGGCGACACTGCCAATAACCGCCACCCCGAGCGTGCCGCCGAAGAGGCGGGTGGCATCGTTGACGGCAGATCCCACTCCCGCCTTTGCCGCTGGTACCGCGCCCATGATCGCTTCGGTGGCCGGCGCGCTGGTGAGACCCATCCCTGAGCCGAGGAACAGCATCTGACCGACGATGACGAGATAGGTCGTGGATCCAGATGCGGTCGAAGCCCAGAGAAGCCCAGTCGCAAACAGCAACAACCCAGTTCCGACGATTGCCTTGTTCCCCACCCGAACGGCGAGTTTCGTGCCCAGCACCGACGTCACAGCCACAGAAGCGGCCACCGGTAGAAGACGGACCCCGGTACCCAGGGGGGTGTATCCCTTCACAATTTGGAAGTACTGGACAACGAGGAAGATAAATCCCGAGAGAGCGAAGAACGAGATCGCGACTGAGCCACTGGCCGCAGTGAACCGGGGATTGCGAAAGAGGGCCACATCGAGCATGGGGTACTCGGTACGCTGCTCTACCAGGACGAAGATGATGAGGAGCGCCAAGCCGCCGGCGATGCCGGCCAAGGCGGAGGGAGATGTCCATCCCCAGTCCGGCGCCTCGATGACGCCGAAAATCAGAACCGTCATTCCCGCCGCTGACAACGCAAGACCCCGCCAGTCGATCGGCGGTGTACTCGGATCCCGAGAACTCGGCACCGAAACTGCGACGAGGACCGCCACCCCGGCGGCGACGATGGCCATGAAGGCGAAGATGCTGCCCCACCAGTAGCGCTCCAGAAGCCACCCACCGACAATTGGGCCAGTCGCTATGCCGACCCCGGTCGTGGCACCCCACAGCCCGATCGCCATGGCGCGCTCTCCGCGCTCTGTGAAGACATTGACGAGCAAGGACAGCGTGGAGGGGAACATCAGAGCTGCTCCGAGGCCCATGAAGGCGCGGGAAGCAATGAGTTCGCCGACGGTTCCGGAAAATGCTCCGGCCAGGCTGCCGGCGGCGAAGAGGGCCAGCCCGATCAGCAGAACCCCCTTACGTCCTAGACGGTCGCTCAGACTTCCTGCCGCCAAGACGAAGGCGGCGAACACCAGGCTGTAGGCATCGACGACCCACTGGAGCTGCGTGGTGGATGCCCCCAGCCTCCGCACCAGCGTCGGCAAGGCAACGTTGACGATCGTCACGTCCACGCTGATGATGAAGGCTGCGAGACACAGCGCAACAAGGATGGCCACCCGGCTTTGCTGCGCAGGTGCATGAGAAGGGATGGTCATCATGCTCTCCCGTGGAGTCGAATTCCGGGGGTGCCGCAGCGAATGCGCGTCAGCGACCAGTCCAGTAGAGGGAGCCGTAACTTCTTTGATCCGGCCTTTCCTCTGGTCTTCCGCTCTGCCCTGGAATCGACCCGAGCGCGGTGTGCGAGTCGGGACTCTTCGGCTTGTTCCAACCGGCTACGGATCCTCTCCGCGACTAGGCGCTCGAGTTGGCTGTAGTTGTGCATCACATCTCCTCTGAGGGTGACGGGTGCTTGAGATTCTAAAGTACTACTCTTGAAATAGTCAAGCTACTCACCATGATGAGGGGAATACGGTCCTATGACCAGTACTGCGCAGTGGCCAGAGCACTCGACGTCGTGGGTGACCGCTGGACCCTGCTCATCGTCCGCGAGCTGCTCCTACGGCCCTGTCGCTACCGCGAGTTGCAGGAAGGGCTTCCCGGCGTAGCCACCAACCTGTTGGCCGATCGCCTGCGCCATCTCGAGGAGAGCGGCGTGGTTACCCGCGACGAGCAGGGCCGCTACGAATTGACGGAGCCGGGAAAGGACTCGCCACCCCCGTGCGTGAGTTCGTTGGTTGGGCCGCTCCGCTCACGACGGAAGAAAAGTGGCGATTCCTTTCGGAGCCGTTGGCTGGAGATTCCGTTGGACTTAATGTTCGGCGGATCCGACCCGAACAGGCCTGACCTCGAGGTCGAGGTCCGAGCCGGGGGTCAGGAGCGGTGACGCTCGTGTCGAGAAACTGCGAGATTCATTGCCGTTCAGGGCCCGCCGACTCGCCAGATGTCGTGGTGACCGGCCCAGCGGACACGATCATCGGTCTCTTGGCCGGTCGACTCGATGAAGATGCCATGGTTGAAGAAGGTGCGAGCATCCTCGGTGACTTCGTGCAGGTTGCGCAACCGCGTCAACCCGACTGGCTTCAGTGAATTCCTCGTAGCTGGATCGGTATTCGGGCCACTTCGTCGATCCCTCATCGACAAATCGCCCGCGGCGGGGAAGTTCGTCCCCGGCGTGGACGTTGAACCCAGCATGGATCGGACAGTTCGAGTACTGCTGGTGTCGGGAAGCCTAAGGGGCCGGTCGACCAACACGGCGGCGCTTCGTACCGCCGCTGCCGCAATCGTCCCAGGAGTGGAGGCCGTGCTCTACGAGGGCGTCAGTGGCTTGCCTCACTTCAACCCCGACGACGACAGCGATCCGCTCCCCGGTGCCGTCGCCGACCTGCGATCCCAGATCAGGACCGCCGACGCGGTCCTCTTGTCGACCCCGGAGTATGCGGGAGCGCTCCCCGGGTCGTTCAAGAACCTCTTGGACTGGACCATCGGCGATGACCAGCCCGGCTCGATCTACCAGAAGCCCGTCGCCTGGGTCAACGTCTCCGCCCATGGTGCCGTCAACGCTCACGAGTCATTGCGCAAGGTCCTTTGCTACGCCACCGCCCAGATCATCGAAGAGGCCTGCGCAGAGGTATCCGTCATCCACCCGATGGTCGACGACGACGGGCTGATCGCTGATGAGTACGTCCGCAGTCAACTTGCTGCGCTCCTCGAGACCCTCGCCGCGCACGTCCGCAGCACCGATGACTCGGCCAATCGTCGAACTTGATGTGGCCGCCCGCAAGGGGTCGAATATCTGGAACGGCGCTCGGCCACCTGCTCACTCCGGCGACTCTCGTTTAGGTGTTGTTAGAACATCAAGATCCCCACGTCAGGCGGACTCCGGCGCACCCTGAGGGTAGCTCGGAGCCCCTCGTTGGTGTACGTGGGCGGCATGCGGGTGGCGACCACTGTCACATCGGGGACTTCGGCCTCAACCGCTTCCTCGAAGACGGCATCACCGACGGCACGAAGCGCTGCGAACCCGTGTCAGTGAGCAACTGGACCATTCCTTCTCGCAGAATCTCGAATCTTCGGCGATCACCGCTTGGACAGTTCGGGATCGCTACTGTCACGACTCGCCTGTTACTCGGATTGTAGGACCAAGGCGACGGGACGTCGTGCCCCGGCGCGCGCCGGGAAGAAGGTCAGCGCGGCGACAACGGCGACGGTGCCGACGACCACGGCAGCCATCCAGGAAATGGGAAGACTTGCGTTGGGCGCGCCTCCAGCGACGTGGGCGGCAACCCGATAGAGGGACATGCCGGCCGGCACACTGAGAACGCCGCCGAGGAGGGCGGGAATCACTTGGGCCATCGTCAGCCCGGCGCTGACCTGGTCTGGGGTGGCACCGAAGGCGCGTGCCAGGGCGGCGGGTCGCTGGGCGTCGAACACCGTTGCCTGGGTGATGAAGATGGCGTTGATCGTGGCGAGCACGACAAGGATGACCGTCACGATGAGGACGACGCTGTCGACCCGGGTGAGGAGCGGGTTTCCGAGACCGGGTTGACTGACCATGACATCGGTGCTCTTGCCGGTGGCAAAGCTGCTGTGCAGCGCCAGAGCACACACGATCATGACTTCGGTGATGAGCAGGCTCACGGTGCTCAGGATCGTCCGCCGCGGGCGGCGGGCTGCAAGGAGGAGACCGAGCACCAGTGCGGCGGGAAGCCGGGCCGACAGAGCGATCATTGCGCCGCTGTGACGTGGCGGGCGGGCAGAGTCGTTCAGCGCTCCGATGGTGGTGGACCGGGCCGCCTTCAGCGCTGGCACGACCGTCGCTGCGACCGCTACGGCGAGGGCGACGGCTACGACGATCAGTGCCCTCGGCACGGTGAGTGACGGCGAGTTGGCCGATCCCAGCAGCGACAGGCTGGGACTGGTCAGTACGGGGGCGACCAGGTAGCCGACGAGGAGGCCGATGATGCTCGCCACGAGGGCCAGCAGGAGGTTCTCGGCGAGGAGCAACACGGCCACGAACCGGGGGGTGCCCCCCGCCGCTTTGATCAGCCCGGCCCGCCGGTTCTGCTCGATCATGCGACCCCCTACGAGGACGGCGACGCTACCAATGGCAAGCATCCCGAGCAGCCAGGTACCTACAAGTAGGACCATCTGCACCACGGTGATCTCTTTCTCGTCCGAGCTTCGGACCTGCTGCCAGGTGGCAATGAACAAGTTGGGCGAGTTGTGCGCGGCACCAAACGCTGGAGAACTGGCTGGGTCAGCGAGGCGAACGTTGAGCACGTAGGCGAGCTGTCCGTGCGGTCCGGCGAGTTGCAGTGCGTCGGCGCGCGTCACCCACACCAGCTGTGGTCGCCAATTGGCGCCACGGTCCGTGTCGACAGCGACGCCGACCACTTGGAACGTCCGACTGCTCAATGTGACCTGACTGCCCACATGAACACCGAGCTCGTCCGCGAACCCTCGCTCGACGACCACGCCACCGGGTCGGACCCAGGTTCCAGTCGTGACGTGGGGGCGGTCAATGGCTGGCATCGTCTCGTCACGACCCTCCGCGAACATCGGGTCGGTAATCTGCCCGGCTCGGAGCACGGGGCTGGCCATCGGGTAGGGACCGGACGTCCCGACGACACCGGGGGCATGGCCGAGGGCGTCTAACTGGGTCAAGGTCGGGGTGCTCGGACGGGATAGGTCTGGAGCATGACGTCGGGGCCCGCCGTGGCGGCCCGAGTAGTGCTCCAAGGATGGTTGGACGTACCGTCCAGGGAAAAGGCGAGCGCCAGGGTGCTCGTGGCAGCAGCAATGACCAGGAGTAGCAGCACCGACTGGGTGAGCCGGCGCCGCAAGTCGCGGACGGTGAGTCGCCAGACGAGAACAATGAGACCCATGGCCTCAGGCGTCCAGCCCGGCCAAAGAGTGCATGTCGGGGCCACCAGTCGGCCGTCCGGGCGTCCTCGATGAACGCTCCGTCGCGCATCGAGATCAACCGATCGGCGGTCGCGGCGACCCGTTCGTCGTGCGTGACCACCACAAGCGTGAGCCCTTCGGCATGCAAAGCGTCGAAGAGGCGGAGCACCTCGACGGTGGCGGCACTGTCGAGATTCCCGGTCGGTTCGTCAGCGAAAACGACCGATGGTTGGTTGACGAGCGCCCGGGCGATGCGCAACGCGTTGGCGTTGGCCGCCCGACAGAGCGGAGGGCAGATGGCCGGCCCGCTCGCCCAGACCAACCTGTTCGAGGAGCTGGACTGCTCGACGGCGTACTTCGCGCGGCGACGATCTCGCCAGCAGGGCGGGCAGCTCGACGTTCTCTTGGGCCGTGAGCTCATCAAGCAGCTGGAATGCCTGGAAGACGAACCCGGTCTCCTTTCGCCGTAGCTCGGCCAGCGCACGCTCCGAGAGCTGATCCACTCGGCGGTCGCGGAAGAACAGCTCGCCGAGGTGGGCCGGTCGAGCCCCCCGAGCAGATGCAGAAGCGTCGACTTCCCGCAGCCGCTCGGACCCATCACCGCCACCGTCTCACCGACGTCGACTCGCATGTCGACGTCGTCTACGGCGCGGACGAGGCCGGCCCCGCTGCCATACTCCTTGCGGAGATGTCGGGCGCTCAAAAGTGAGAAACTTGGGCGCGTCATCGTCCTCACCTGTGCATCCAGGCCCGTTTACAGGCTTCCAGCCATGGAAGATCGGCTTGCACGCGCCGCACGATCCCTTCCAGTAACGGCGCGGCCGGGGAGTCCTCTGGCTCGCCCATCGCGGCTCGCTGGGCATCACGCAAAAGATTGGCCATCTGGTACTTCCCATTCGGATGGCCGGGGTGGTACATGGCCATGCGGAAGATCTGCTCCGACGACGTCAGGGGTCTCGGTTGGTCGGGGCGGCAGCGACTGACTCGTGGGCCTAACACGAATGCTGCAATGAAAACACCAGGTGGCCGTCCCGAGGAGTAGGCCCCAGAGCAGGAACCAGGAGTCCCACAGCTCCAGGTGCCAACGCAGGGCTACCCAGTCCACCGCGCCGGCAGGTCGAATCACGCCGAGCTCGACCAGCGCTTCCGAGATCACCTGGATGCCTCCGTAGAGGACCAGAATCACCGACGCAGCGCCGCAAGCGGCCGCCCGCCAACGTCGGGATACGATCCGACCCCATGGTCGTACCAAAGAGAGCGGAAGAATGACGCCAACGGCCTTGACGACCACGGTCACCCAGATCAGCGTCGCAGATCGGCTGCCGCCGGCCCGGGCCATCCGCTCGGCGAACCCACCCACTGTTTGGAGGCCGGCGGTCCCTCCCGAGGCCCAGTAGAGGCTGACGGCGCAGAAGAGTCCGGCGGAGACCGCGGCCACGTAGGCAATCCAGTCTCCGGGGAATGATTCGAATTCGCGGGTTGAACCAGTTTTCACAGTTACCTCCTTTAAGAGGGCCGGCCACGACCCGGCGGCCAAGGTGGTCTGGATGTCGTGGTTGTTCTTCTTTGCCGGGTTGAGGTTCGTTCCCATTCAGGGCCCGCCAGCTCGCCAGATGTCATGGTGTCCGGTCCAGCGGTCACGATCATCTGTCCGTAGCCCCCAGTGACGAGAATCGTTACTGGTCCAGCCGATTACGAGTCAGGAGTGTCACGGTCTCGCTGACCCCGCAGTTGATAGACGGTCAACCCCAGCGAGACCCCAGCGACCGTCAGGGCGAGTCCGGCCAGGCCGAAAGCTAGCCAGGCGGTCATGACCAAGAGCACCCGCGGGTATGCGCCACCCCATCGCGGCGACCGGGGTCGAGCTTCACGCTATTCCGCCAGTACTGGTTCTCACGGCTTCGGCACCTCCGCTTTGCACAACCTCGCCGGATTCCTGAGCACAGTCAGCGCTGGCGACAGAGGCATCTGCGCGGTCTCGGCGCAACCGAGTCAACACAGCGACCCTTCCTGTCAGCGTCAGACCCGCAGCCTTGGCTTCTTTGACGCTCAAACGACCAGAGAGGGTTCCCAAGATGACATCTGGGGGCCCAGCCAGTTCAAGATCAGGGGATTCAACGATGCCAGGTCGCGTTCGGATTCCGTCTTGGGAGGCCTCGATGACGGCCGGGTAGTCCTCCGGACTGAGCTGTATGGAGACCGGAGGCCCGTCTGGCGCCGCGGTCTTTTAGAAACATCGAGACGGGACGCTTGAACCAGTGACTGCGGAATTGATCTGTTTCGTCTTTTTCAGACATGAAACGAGCACCCCATATCCCGAGTGCGTCGAGTACCGGCTCGAGGTCGGCTCCGGCATCGGTCAGGTGGTACAGCGTGGCAGCGACGGGCGGCGGAACCGCCTCACGCCAAACGATGCCGGCTTCTTCTAAAGAGGCCAAGCGGTCGGCCAAGAGGTTGGTCGCAATTCCAGGTAACCCACTCATCAGGTCGGTGTAGCGACACGGACCTTGGCTCACGAGCTCTCTGATGATGAGCAGGGTCCAACGATCACCGACAGCATCGAGTGCCTTGGCCACGGCGCAGTAGTGGTTGTACGACTTCATGCCACCAGTATGCCAGACGTTGACTTGAGAATCAACAGTAAGGACTTGACTTTCTCAAGGTTCGTGGTAGAACGGTTGCGTGTCCAAAAAGGCCCCGGTTTGTCAGTCCACTTCGGGTGGCCGTGTGGGCCCGCCATTTCGATACTGCTCCGATGCTCGCCGTCACCCTCTTGACGCATTTATCCGGCCGCTAGCTCGGACCAGCAAGCACGCGATCTCCCTGGAGGAACGTGACCACCATTAATTATCTGGCAACCCGCATGATCCACGACAGCGCCGTCGATTTTGAAGAGACCCGCCATCGGTTCGACGAACAGGTGCCGATGCTCGACCCGCTACTGACTCTCCGACTCGTCGTCGATCAAGCAGCGTGGCATGACGTCGAGGCTCACGTGGATCGCGCGGTCGGCCCAACAGGCTTCGTCGCCCTTACGCGAATCGATCAGGGAGCTCTGTTCAGCCTGGGCGGCGATCCGGTTCAGGCGACGCTGTATCTCGTCGGGAACCCGGTGATTGCACGCTCGATCCTCGCGGTCGAGCCGGCGGCGGGACTGTATGCACCGTTCCGCGTAGCGGTCTACCGAGACGCCATGGGCGCGCACGTCGCCTACGACCAACCTTCGAGCGTATTCGCGTCGTTCGGTTCCGACGCGATCGACGCGATCGCTCGTGAACTCGACGAGAAGACTCGAAACTCAGCGGAGACGTCGTGCCGGTGAGAACGACGCTCAGCGACCATGACCGCTTTTTCACGCGCACGGGTGCCGCGGTTCGCCGTTTCGGCCCTCACGCGACTGACGGTCGGATCACAAACGAATCAAATGGCGATTTTTGAAAGAGGAGACACACAATGAACACTCCATCCGATTTGATCAAAACAGGAGATGAGCGCCAAAGCGCGCCGATCGCTGGACGACATCGTGATGCCGTCGATCCTCACAGAGGGACTCCCAAACGGCGCTGGCGGTTCGCCGCGGTGGTGGTCGCGGCTCTCACGAGCATGGTGGCGATTGTCGCGGCGAGCGTCGTTGCCGCCGTACCGGCAACCGCAATCGGCAGCCAGCCAGCCGCCGCAGCACCGTCACACTCAAGGTTGGTGTGGATCCCGCGTGCGGGGTACCGGATCGCCGCCTACGTGCAGCCCGGTCGCGGTCCCGCGATCGTGCTCAGCCATGGCTTCCCGGACAACCACCATCTGTATGACAGCGTTGTGCCGTTGCTCAGAGGGCGTGAAGTCGTGACCTTTGATTTTCTCGGCTGGGGACGGTCGAGCAAGCCGGCTCACTACTCCTACACATTTGCTGGCCAGGAACAGGATCTCAACGCGGTGATCCAAGGCCTCCACCTCGGCCGCGTTGTCCTCGTGGCACACGACGCCAGCGTGCCGGCGGTGCTCAACTGGTCCCTTGATCACCCCGGTCACGTCGCTTCAATCATCCTCTCAAACGGCTTCTACGCCCCCGTGGCGGGATCGGGGCCGCCCACTCTTGCCGGCATCTTCGCGCTAGGTCAGTGGCCGATCACGGCTTCGCTCGGACCGCTTCCCCCCGGCACCGCCTACGGACTGAACAGTCTGATGAACGGATTGTCAAACGATCCACGTCTCCTCGATGAATTGCTCACTTGGCAGGAGTCGACCTTCATTTCCAACCGCTCAACCGCTCGGAAGTTCATCCCCCTCTTCACCCGGCAATTCCTCGCCAAACCCAGCACTCTGGGGCCGCTTCGCTCGTTCGCCGGCGATCTCTTCTCGGCGGTGACGAACGATGCTGCGCGCGTCCCTAGCCTCAAGTCCCTCGCTGTTCCTGTTCACATCGTCTGGGGCGCCAAGGATCCCAACCTCAATCTCAGCGTCGCCGAAGCCCTGCATCAAGAGATTCCGAATAGCACGCTCACCATCTTTCCCAACGCGCGTCACAACTTGATGCTGGACGATCCAACACAGTTTGCAGCAGCAATCAGATCTGCCGCAACCGGATAGGTGGATCACAGCGGAGCGTGCCGCCATCACCGAAGAGTTCACGTGATGAAGAGTCGACTGTTCGACCTGACCCTGAACAGAAGGAGAGAGTGAAGCCGTGACTAGGACAACGCACAACGTCGCACACGCATCATCACAACCGAGTCAGCGGCGCGTCGACACGGCGAATGAGCGTCTCGCAAACGCAGCTGCGCTCGGGATTACGCAGAGGATGGCTGCCTCCAGCTCTCGACGCCCCCGCCGCACGCTCGCCATCTGGGGTCTTTTGGTCTTGGTGGCTCTTGTGCTCGTCGCAACGTCGCTCAAGGGTTTGACAACGGATGCTCATGTGGTGGGCACCACGCAGTCCAGCCAGGCCGAAGCCCTGTACAACGAGGTCGTCAAGTCCGCCAGCCAGAAGCCGACTGACGTCATCGTCGTCAGCTCCAAGCTGTCGACGGCGAGCAATCAAGACTTCAAGGCATTCGTGAGCACGCTCGAGGCGAAGGTTGGAACCAGCCCGGGCATCACCCATGTCGAGGCCAATTTCGCCTCGGGCAGCCCTCTGATCTCGGATAATCGGCACGCCGCCCTGATCGCACTCACGGTGGCGACTGACAACGACATCAAGCCCGTCGTGCGCGCGGTGCAGTCGGCCAATGGCAGTGGCGGGTTCGACGTCGCCGTCACCGGTGTCCACACGGTGGGCAACGACTTCGGCACCTTGGCGACAAGCGATCTCCGAAACGGGGAACTGGACTTCGGCCTGCCGATCTCGATCGTTGTCCTCTTGCTGGTGTTCGGAGCGGTGGTTGCCGGGCTGATGCCGATGCTCATGGCACTGGTTGCGATCATCGTCGGCCTCGGGATTGCGACCCTCGTCGCTCAGGAGTTCCAGCTCTCGACCTTCATCATCAACATGATGACCGGCATGGGTCTGGCGCTCGGGATCGACTACTCCTTGTTCATCGTCTCCCGCTTCCGAGAGGAAAGGGCCGGCGGACTCGACAGGGAAGCAGCCATTGAGCGCACGGCGGCCACCGCCAGTCGTGCCGTGCTGTTCAGCGGCGCCACGTTCGTGATCGCCCTCTTGGGCATGTTCTTGGTGCCCACGAACCTCTTGCGCAGCATGGCCGCCGGCGCCGTGATCGTCGGGGTGGTCTCCGTCGCGGCCGCCCTCACCCTCCTTCCGGCGATGCTGCACCTCCTCGGGGATCGTGTGAACTCCCTGCGTCTGCCCGTTGTGGGAAAGCGCCTCGGAAGTCCGGGTTCGGGCGAGTCCAGGATCTGGCGAACGTTCATCGAGGCAGTTCTGCGCCGCCGTGTCGTCATGTTGACCCTGACCGTCGGCGTGCTGGTCGCATTGGCGGTGCCGCTGCTCGGGCTCCACGTCGGTCAGAGCGGCGTGGCCACCCTTCCCAACAATCTCCCGTCCAAGCAGGGGTACCTCGCCGAACAGCACTACTTCCCCCATCAGGCTCCCTATCCGGTCGAAATTGTGGCCGACGGTGGCGATGCCCGCACCCGGGCGGACCTGTCGAAGCTCGAAGCAGTCCTCGCCGATAACCCACGGTTTGGGTCCGGCACCATTGCCGCATCTGCGAACGGCAAGCTTCTGGCCCTGACCGTTCCGATCCGCGGTGACGTTGTGTCGAGCCCGGACGTGGCCGCAATGCGCCAACTGCGGAGTGCGGTCATTCCGTCGGTCTTCGCCGGGTCCCGTGCCCGCGTCCTAGTCGGGGGCCAGACGGCCGAGACGGCCGACTACTTCAGCGCCGTTTCTGAGCCGACCCCCTACGTGTTGCTGTTCGTGCTCGGCCTCAGCTTCGTCTTGCTGATGGTGGCCTTCCGGTCCATCGTGATCGCCCTCGTCTCGATCCTGCTCAATCTCCTCTCCGTGGGTGCCGCGTACGGACTCTTGACCCTGGTCTTCATCCACGGGGTCGGCGCAGGCCTCTTCGGGTTCCAGAAGGTGACCGCCATCGACGCCTGGGTGCCGCTGTTCTTGTTCTCAGTGCTCTTCGCCCTTTCGATGGACTACCAGGTCTTCCTCATGAGCCGGATCAAAGAACGCTACGACGAGACGGGCTCGACGACCGAGGCCGTCGTTGGCGGTGTGGCCTCGACGGCCAAGATCATCACGGGGGCCGCCCTCATCATCGTGGTGGTGTTCTCCGGGTTTGCCCGCGGCCAGCTCGACATGTTCCAGCAGATGGGATTCGGGGTGGCGGTGGCACTTCTGCTCGACGCCACCCTCATCCGCTCGATCGTCTTGCCGTGCACGCTGAGCTTGCTGGGCGAGCGCAGCTGGTACCTGCCACGCTGGCTCAACTGGTTGCCGCGAATCGAAGTCGAGTCGCCAGGGGTTGCTCCTGTCGCCGATGACGCGGAGCGAATCCTTGTTGCGGCGGCAACGTAGGCAACGGGTTTCCTGCTTCCTGGCCCATTGGTCACCGCCGCCTTCGGACTCGACGGGTCCTCGCATCCCTGGCTGTCTCCAACCGTTCCTTCTGGCGACGCGGTGAGCAAAGCGTCGATGTTCAACAGACCCGGAGCCTCTCTGACCCCGAGGTCTCACGCACCTTGCGGGCGGTGCATGCCGGCGCCGTCTCTCAGGCGCTGGGTATCTCGAACGCCGAGCGCTGCGCCTGCGCCGCGGGGCTGGGGGCGAGCAGCGGATCGAGTCCGAGGGCCTCGTGGCGGCACCACACGTCGGGGGCGGGGAACCCCAGCTGCACATCCACGTTGTGGTGGTCAATGTCGCCGAAGGGAGAGACGGGACCTGGTCCGCCACCGGCACGCCTGATCGCGGTGGGTTTCCTCTACGAGGCGGCACTGTCCTTCGATGTCCTGGCCTAATGATCGATGAGCGCTTCCACCCTCGGGTGGAGACGTCGCGCCTCAGTTCCACCCATGGAGCCACCCGGGGGCCGATCCCTTCTGTGGTCCGAAGTGTGACGGTGGAGCTGTCCCCAAAGAAAGTGGTTGCCATGCCAAGAGACGTTCTTATTGTGAATCTTGCGGTGCTGTTCGCAGTGCTCGAAGCAGACCTCGGACGCAGGAAGGTCAGCACCTTCCGCATTCTCCGGCCAGTGCTCCTGGCCGCTGGCCTCGTCCCGCTCTTCATCGTCCACCCGGCCACAACCGGCAACGGCGAGATCCTCGAGTTCGTGCTCGCCGGCCTCGGTGTGCTCCTCGGTGTGGTCGCGGCCAGTGGTCTCATGAAGGTCAGCTTCGACGACGTGTCGCAGAAGTGCCTGAGCAGCGCCGGTGCCGCTTACGCGGCCTTCTGGGTGTTCATCATCGGAACCCGGCTCCTCTTTACCTACGGTGCCAACCACTGGTACACCGCGCAGCTGACCCACTGGATGATCACCAACGGGATCTCCTTGAATGCGCTGACCGACGCCCTGATCTTCATGGCCGTCGCCATGGCCGTCGCCCGCAGCGTTCGCCTCGCCGTCGGCCGGAACCAGGCGCGCCGCCAGTCCGCTCACGAGCTGGCGGTCTGAGATGACCTTCACGGCCATCGCCATTTACCTCGCCATCATCGGCTTCATCCTCTTCCGTCGTTTGCAGGGCGAAGCGGTGCCGAACCCCAAGAAACTGTTTGTCCTCCCGGTCATCGTGGGGGCCATTGGCCTGGAGAACATCTCCCACGCCAAGCCGAACGCCATCGCCATCGGCGTGATTGTCGTCGGGAGCGCACTGTCGCTGGGCCTCGGCGCTCTTCGAGGCCGTTTTGACCGGTTGTCGATAGTCAACGGCGCCCCCTACATGGCCTGGACCGCTGGCTCAGTGGTGATCCTCGTCGTCAACGTGCTCTTGAAGCTGGTGCTCGATGTCGGTGGCGTTGCCGCCGGGGGTACCAAGGCAGCCTTGACCGGTTCCATTGTGCTTAGTCTCGGACTCACGCTCCTCGGTGAGGCCGCCATCATCTGGGTGCGGGCGCAGTCGCTCACCACGGGTGGAGCCCCAGAGGCCCAGTACCGTGGGCCCGTGCAGCAAGCCGAGCGGCCCACCCGCTGGCCACCGATCCGGTGAGCGAGACCCAGGGGGCCAATTCCCTGTTCCTCTACGACAGTCGCGCCGCCCGAGCGGTGCGACTTGTCGCGTTGGCGGTCATCGTCGGCACGACGTTCATTGGTCAACCTCACGCCTCGTTGTCTGGCCACGGGCTGGTGATCCTGATCAGCCTGATCATTGCTGCCATTACTCAGCTGGTGATCACCCTGCAGGCGACGGGAAGGTGGGCGCTTCCGTTCATCGTGGCGGGTGCAGTGAGTTGCAGCGTGCTGGCCGGTTTCGACCCGACGGTGGGTACGGCCATTCTGATGGTCTTTGTCGGGCTCAGTGCGGGCGCCAATTTCAGCTTCGGTACGGGGGGCGCGGTGACGGCTCTGGCTGTACTGATCACCGCCCTCAGCGTCCTGATCTCCGGTCAGGGGACAGGCAACATGACGGTGGGAGTGGTCGCCGTGGTGGGCTTCCTAGCCGCGGCGGGCCGGAAGCAATATGTGCTGCGGGCTGAGGAGGCGGAATTGCGACTGGCCGATGCCGAGCGGGCTCGCGAGGAGCACGCCCTGGCCGCCGCCCTGGCCGAGCGGGCCAATGCGGCCCGGGAAATCCACGACATTCTGGCCCACAGCCTGGGTGCATTGATCCTCCAGCTCGACGCCCTGGATGCTGTGCTCGGCACCGAGCAACTCGATCGCGCTCGCGCCACCCAGCTCCTAGCCCGGGCCCGAGCGCTGGCAGTCGGAGGCCTCGACGAAGCCAGGCAGGCTGTCGGGACGTTGCGCAGTGATGCGCCTCCCCTTATTGAAGGGCTACGGCAGCTGGTCGACGCCACGCCGGGCGGCAGTCTTGAGATCACCGGAGCCCCGACTGAATTATCGGCCAAGGGCGCGGTGGCGCTACAACGTACCGCTCAGGAAGGTCTCATCAATGCGGCGAAACATGCGCCCGGATCGGTCGCCAAGGTGCATCTCGACTTTCGGCCGGACGAGGTCGTGTTGACGGTGTCCGATGCCGGGGGCGCTCGCAATGCCGCGCCGGGGTTACTGGCGCAGATGGGTGGCGGCTACGGGATCGAGGGACTGCGGGAACGGGCAGAGCTGCTCGGCGGCACCTTGACCGCGGGTCCGGACGGCGTTGGCTGGCTAGTGATGCTGCGACTGCCTGCCGAAGGGGATACATCGGTGAGCGATGACGCACCGGCGCTCCGGATCGTGGTGGCGGATGATCAGCGGGCGGTACGCGAGGCTCTGGCCACCTTGCTCGACGCCGAGCCTGGCCTTGAGGTCGTGGGCTTGGCGGCGGACGGCGAGGAAGCGGTCGAGCTCGCCCATCGGTTCTCCCCCGATGTGGTCCTGATGGACCTGCGCATGCCGAACGTGGACGGCGTGGTGGCCACCCAACGATTGGCGACCGAATTGCCCGATGTCAACGTGGTGGTTCTCACCACATTCGCTGACGACAGCAGCGTGCTGGCCGCACTCGAAGCCGGTGCCCTGGGCTTTCTTACCAAAGATGCCGGTCGGGACCAGATCGCTCTGGCGGTGCGTTCGGCCGCGGCAGGGCAAGCAGTCCTCGACCCGAGCGTCCGGGCCAGTCTCCTGCGGGCAGCATCACCGGTGGGCACGGCCTCCCCGCCCGTAACGTCCGAGCCCACATCGCTGCCGGATGACCTGACGCCACGAGAGGCCGATGTGCTACGTGGCATCGCCGCTGGACACACCAACGCCGAGATTGCGGCGGAGATGTTCATCTCAGAAGTGACGGTGAAGAGCCATATCAATCACCTCTTTGCCAAGATCCATGTCCGCGGCCGGGCCGAAGCTGTCCGCTACGCCTACGACCACGGCCTGGCGTCACCACCCGGATAGTCGGGCGGCTGGGCCGAACGCGAACCAGCTGCGGCCGAGTACAGCCGCGGCCAAGTACTAATGATGCGATAGGGACAAGTGGGGGTCACGCAATGATTTCACTGGCCGTCGTATAAGTAAGCCCTCAGCAGGAGCGGATCGAAGGTCGGCGGGCGCTGCCACCAGTTCCAGGGGTCACAAAAGCGTCGTCCCTTCAAAATCCCTACAAATGCCCCGTCCCGTGAGTTGTCCCCAGTTCGTTACCGTCTACTCCGTTGGCTTTTGGCATCCTCATTGGCCGCTGGACGAAGTGGAGACAATCACAGGACGCCGAGGCCGGAAATGCCAGCTGAGTCGGCACCGCCGCCACGGGCCCGTGGGCGGTGTTGAGCATCGCGTGCTCACGGTGACGGTTCGAACTCGGCCACCACGTCCACGATGATCTGATCCGAATCGTCAGGTGACCGAGTGCCTCGATGCCCATCTCCCCCCGGGCTCGGACAGGAGATTCTGAGAGGTCTCTACAAGGCTCGTAGGTGCGGGGAGGGCCACGACAACTTCTCCAGTCGTGGCCATCAGCCGCTCCCCACGCATGGCAGGGCAGCTAGCTCAGCCACCCGACGGCATTCGGGCGTGACCTTACGTGACCTTATCGAGAGGGAAGGGGAGGGATCCTGAGGGAACCTGAGGGGATCGAAACGCCGCTGCCAGGAAAGTCCTCGGAAAGGACCTGGTCATAAGGTCGAGAACCAGACATTCGCAATGTAGAGGCCGAGGGTTCGAGTCCCTTCACCTCCACCGGTCCGAAAGCCCAGGTCAGGGGTGGTTTTCCAACGAGGAGCGCTACGATGGAATTGTAGAGATCGTGGCCTCCGGAGTCGATCTGACTTTCCGTGCGCGTCTGTAGGAGTGCAGATGTAGGCACTGTTAATAGGTCGGCCATGCACCGTGTCCATAGCCGTTCAATCATTCGTGGCCCGGAACCTGTCAAGCGATTTGAGACACCTTCTTATGACGCCTTCTGTGCAAGCTCCTCGGCCGGCACAGGCTCGTTGATCCAGGCCACGGTCGGCAGCTTCGGAGGCTGCGGCCGGCGGTGGCTGAACCGGACCGGGTTCGCGGCATAGGCCGCATCGAGAGTCTCGGCCCGTTGGGACCGAACCTCCTCCGCGGTGCCGTAGTGCACCGATGCCGGCGTGTGATAGCCGATGCCTGAGTGGCGGTGCTCGTGGTTGTAGGAGGCGAAGAAGGCCTCGCAGAACGCCCGGGCGTCTTGGATGCAACCGAAGCGTTCGGGGAATGTCGGGCAGTACTTGAGGGTCTTGAACTGCGCCTCGCTGTAGGGATTGTCGTTGCTCACGTGGGGCCGGCTGTGGCTGCGGCCGATGCCGAGAAACGTGAGCAGCTCGGTCACCGGGTTCGACGTCATCGACGAGCCGCGATCCGCGTGGATGGTGAGCTGGTCCGGCGGGACCCGGTGACGCGCCACGGCGTCGGCGATGAGTTCTTTGGCGAGTTCGCCGGACTCGGAGGGCGCCACGCACCAGGCCACGACATATCGGCTGAAGATGTCGAGCACGACATAGAGGTCGTAGTATTCGCCGCGCTTTGGGCCCTTCAGCTTGGTGATGTCCCAGGACCACACGACGAGCGGGCCGTCGGCGACGAGCTCGGGCTTGACCTTGGCCGGGTGCGTGGCCTGACGGCGGCGCTCGCGCACCTCGTTGTTCGCCCGCAGGATCCGGTAGTAGCTGGACTCAGAGGCCAGGTAGACGCCCTCGTCGAGGAGCGTGAAGTAGACCTGGGCGGGCGAGCAGTCGGCGAAGCGTTCCGAGCGCAGCACCGCGAGCACGGCGTCGACCTCTTCGTCGCTGAGCTTGTTCGGCGGCGCCGGCCGGGGCTTGCGTTCGGTCGTGCGGCACGGTTTCAGCCTGCGGTAATGGCTGGCCCGGGCCCGCCCGACGGCGACACAGGCGCTCTTGGTGCCGAGCAGTGGCTCGACTACGGCGAAGCACTCGTCGATCACCGCTTCGGCTCCTCGCCTGACTGCTGGTCCGTCTCCGGAGTGCTCTGCGCCAGCAGCTGCGCCAAGAGCTCCGATGCTTTTCCCTGGGCCTCGAGGGCGACGCGGTGCCGGGCCAGCTGGTCCTCGAGCTTGGCGTTGCGCCGACGCAGAACTTCGAGCTCGCGCTCGGCCGCCGAGCGCTTCTTTCGGTGCTTGGGAGCCAGTCCCGTCAGGGCACCGACGTCTCGGGCCCGCTGCCACTCGACGATGTGGCTCGAGTACAGGCCCTCTCGGCGCAACAGGCGCGCCCTTGCCCCCGTCCTCGGTGATCTGCTCGTACTCCTCCAAGATGGCCAGCTTGTAGTCGGCGCTGAACTGGCGCCGCTTGGGTCTTGCCGCCGGATTGTCTTCGGCCACGGCCCCATTCTGGGCGCGTGTCGTCACAGGTGCTGATGTCATGGTCATTTGGTCTACGTGTTCCTGACTCGCCCTGGTGGGATGGTGGGCTACTGCAGGTGTCTCACGTCAGCCTGACAGACAGGGGCCCCGCATTTGGCTCCCCTTCGCGTCACAGAGTCAACCGAAGTTTGGGCAGATCCATGGTCCTCGATCGCTTGGACCTTCTCCCGTGGTGCGCTTGTCGGGCTTGCCATGGCTGAACCCGTGCAGCGGGGAGATCCGATGCGCGAGACTTAGCGCACGGGAGCTCGGACAGACCGGGCTGAGAGGGCACCTCGCTGGTGTCGACCGTTGAACCTGCTCCGGGTAATGCCGGCGAAGGGAGGAGGCATTGGTGAGACCTCGGCCTGATGGAGCGTTGCTTTTCAACGGCGCTGATCGAGCGGAGGTCTTTGCAGGTGCTCGCCCCACGCACCGCGGTGACCTCGTTGTAGAGAGCCATGGCATGGCTCCGATTCCCGAGGATCAGCGTTACGGCTCGTCGTGGCGGAACTTCACGGTGTGGTTCGCGCCGAATATGGAACTCTCCGGTGTCTTCACCGGCACCTTGGCCTTTACGCTCGGGTTGGGATTTTGGCCGGGCTTGGTGGCCATCGTGATCGGGGTGGTCCTTGGTGCGCTGCCCGTCGGGCTCCTTGCCACCTGGGGACCCAAGACCGGGATGGGGCAGTTGCCGCTCGCTCGCCTCCCGTTCGGCAGGAGTATCACGCTGCCCGCGACCGTCCAGTGGCTGAGCGCTCTGGCCTGGGACGGTCTGGTCGGCCTCTTCGGTGCCCAAGGAGTCCAGCTCTTGTTCCACGTGCCCTTCACCGTTGGGGTGCTCATCGTCCTCGTGCTCGAAGGGCTGGTCGGGTTCTTGGGCTACGAGGTGATCCACCAGCTCGAGACGTGGGGGAGCGCCATCTTGGCCGTCCTCTTCGTGGTCCTGTCGGTGCGCATCCTCGAGCGCGGCCACATTCCCGTGCACGGCACAGTGCACGGGGGAGCTGCCATCGGCACCTTCGTCTTGATGACAACGATCGCCTTCAGCGGGGCCTTCAGCTGGGCCAGCTACGCCGCTGACTACAGCCGCTACCAGGAGAAGGAGACGCCGTCGCCGCCGATCTTTTGGTGGACGCTGGGCGGCTTGTGTGCCTCGTACATCTGGACCTATGCGATTGGCCTGGCCGGCGCGAGGGTGCTGAGCAATCAAACAGTGGCAGGTGTGCGCTCCCTCGTGGGCGGGGGCACGGTCGGCATGTTGGCACTCGTCATCGTCGTCTTCGGAGCGATCACGAGCAACGCCATGAATGACTATTCGGGGTCCCTCGCTCTGCAGGCTTCAGGAGTAAGGCTGAAACGGAACTGGAGTGCAGCGAGTGGAACGGTGATCGCGTTCGGCGTGATTCTTTGGCTCCACGGAGGAAACACATCAGCACGATTTCAATCCGTGCTGCTCTTTAGCGCGTACTGGATCGCTCCATTTCTCGCAATCGTCCTCATCGACTGGCTCGACCGCAAGGGCACTGTCACCTTTGAGGGCTTGTGTTCCCTGATGGATCCGAAGAGCTTGAACGTCGGGTGGACGGCACTCGCGAGCCTGATCGTCGGCTTCGGTGCCATGGTGCCATTCATGAACACCGGACTGCTCGTCGGACCTGTTGCCAAGCGGCTCGACGGAGCGGACCTGTCCTTCTACGTGGGTTTTGTAGTCGCCTTCTTCACTTACTTGGGGTTGCGCAGGTTCGAGGTCCCAAACGCAATGCTCATTCGAGATGGTCTTAGAAAGCGCTCGGAGGAGGTGAGAGGGAAAGACCCCTCGGTTTGATTGGTCGGGCTCAAGTTGTACCGGATTCGTTGGATATGGCCTCTTTGTTTGTCGTGCGTTATCTCACCTCGCCTGGTCGCTCGCAGTCGGGACGGTGTGCGCCCCGGTCGAGGACCGCGCCGCAGTCGGGACAGAGCAAGCCGGCCCAACAGGCCGGATCGCCACCCTCATCGGTCTCCTCTGACTCTGAATGCGGGACTGCGCTGGCTTCCCCCAAAAGCACCCTCCCAAAACAGGGGCCGAATGTCTTTCCGTGTCTTTACGGGCCCGTATACAGACCAAGACCGCAGAGCAAGTCCTCTCGAAACGCCCATTCCAACAACTTCATGCCACGCCACTAGGGAGACACATCCTCAGACGACCTTGCGGCGGTAGGTGGCCATGGCGAGGGTGTAAGCGACGATGAGGATGCCGAGGCACCAGGCGAGGGCGATCCAGATGTCGGCGCTGACTGGCTGCCGTGCGAACAGGTCGCGGATCGTGTTGACGATGGACGTCACCGGCTGGTGGCCGGCGAAGGCACGAACCGGTCCGGGCATGGTGTTGGTGAGCACGAATGCTGAGCTGATGAAGGGCAGGAAGATGATCGGGTAGGAGAAGGCGCCTGCACCCTCCACGGTCTTCGCGGACAGGCCGGCGATGACGGCGATCCAGGTCAGAGCCAGGGTGAACAGGACGAGGATGCCGGCGACGCCGAGCCATGCCAGCACTCCCGCCGGTGAGCGGAATCCCACAAGGAGGGCGACGAGCACGACGATCACCAGCGAGATCAGATTGGAGACCACTGAGGTCAGCACGTGCGCCCATAGCACGCTCGAGCGTGCGATTGGCATGGACTGGAATCGCTCGAAGATCCCACTTTTCATATCAGCGAAGAGCCGGACGGCGGTGTAGGAGATGCCCGTCGCGATCGTGATCAGCAAAATTCCGGGCAGTAGGTAGTTCACGTACTGATGCGACCCGGTATGGATCGCCCCGCCGAACACGTAGACGAACAACAGCATGAGGGCGATCGGCATGATCGCGACCGTGATGATGGTGTCGAGGCTCCGGGTGATGTGGCGCATGGATCGGCCCAGCAAGACGGCGGTGTCGCCGAAGAAATGAGTGGTCATCGTTGCTCCTTAGTTGTCCGGGGCCGACGCTGCAGTCATTGCCAGCTGGCCGTGCTTGCCGTCGTCACCCACGATGGCGAGGAAGATGTCTTCGAGGGTCGGCTGTTTCTCGACGTATTCGATCTTGGCCGGCGGGAGGAGCTGCTTCAGTTCGGCGAGGGTGCCGTTCGCGATGATCCGCCCTTCGTGGAGGATGGCGATCCGGTCGGCGAGATGTTCGGCCTCGTCGAGGTACTGGGTCGTGAGCAGAACCGTCGTGCCGTGCTCGGCGAGTTCCTTGACGGCCTGCCACACCTCGAGGCGCGCCTGGGGGTCGAGCCCGGTCGTCGGCTCGTCCAAGAAGATGACCGGTGGATTCCCGATGAGGCTCATCGCGATGTCGAGGCGGCGGCGCATGCCACCCGAATACGTCGCCACCTTGCGCTCCGCCGCATCCGTGAGCCCGAAGCGGTCGAGCAGGTCATCCGCGATCGGCCCAGCGTCCTTCAAGTGCCGCAACCGGGCCACCAGCACGAGGTTCTCGCGCCCGCTGAGGACTTCATCGACGGCTGCGAACTGTCCGGTGAGGCTGATGGACTCCCGCACCTCTCCAGCCTGCGTGGCGACATCGAAGCCATTGACGCTGGCCGTCCCCGCGTCGGCCTTGAGCAGGGTGGACAGGATCTTCACGACGGTTGTCTTGCCGGCGCCGTTCGAGCCGAGCAGGGCGAAGATGCTGCCCCGCGCCATGTCGAAGTCAACACCGCGGAGCACGTCCAGCTCCTTGTAGGACTTCTCAAGGCCTTGCACGTGGATCGTCTGGGACCGGCTGTGTGGTCATCGGGATATCCCTTCATTTCCGGTGTCTTCTCCGGCGGCGCGCCCAATGGCGTCGGTCAGCCGTTTACGCGCACGGGTGGTGATATAGCCACCCTCCGAGTAGTTCTGGGCGAAGGCCTCGACGAACTCCACGGGGTCCTCCCCGACGATCTCGCGGATCGGCGTTCCGTCCGCCGCGGCCTGTTCGAAGAGGTCGGCGAGATCTTCGAACATCGACGCAGCGCTGTCGCCGTCCGTCGGCACGAAGTTCATCAGGCACCGCTCGATCGCATCGACCGCCGTGCGGTAGTTCTCGGGAAGCCGACGCGTGCGCGCCTTGTAGGCCCTCCAGCGCTTCTTGTCGCCGATCACCTTCGAGATGAAGCCGCTCTTTTCGACATCGGACATGGCTACTCTACCTCCTTCGCGGAGCTGTTCGAGCTGTTCTGTGAGGAAGCTCCAGGTCCTCCAGAATTCTTCGAGATAGTCCTGTCCCTGAGCGTTGAGGGAGTACACCTTGCGCGGCGGCCCCTTCTCGGAGGGGACCTTCTCCACGTCGACGAGGCCGCGCTGCTCGATCCTGATGAGGAGCGCGTAGACGGTCCCTTCGGCGATATCGGAGAAGCCCTTGTCCCGCAGCCAAGCCGTGATCTCGTAGCCGTACGCGGGCCGGCCGGACAGGATCGCCAGAACGATGCCCTCCAGCGTCCCCTTGAGCATCTCGGTCACCTGCTTGCCCATGGAACACCTCCTCCCTTACTATTCAGTGTCAGTGAGTACTAGTACATAGTAACACTGAATAGTGGGGAGTCAAGCCCGGGCCGGAAGCGCGCGCGGCGCACAGAGCGCAGAGCGCCACCGTCTGCAGGCTGGTCCGAATCATGAGATCGTCCTGCCTGCGGATCCGCACGGATGGCAGGGCGAAGCCGAGGTCGGGAGCCCACCCCGTACGGGCGTGGTCGCCCCGAGACCGAGGTCGACCGCCGTCCATATGGCGAACACCACGACGGCCACGATCATTGCGACGGCCCCCGCGCTCCGACCGGCCAGGATCGTCGCAGCGGTGGCCAGGATCGCCGCGACGGATCCGAAGGCCCACAAGAGGCGCAGGCGGGGCGCGGAGTACACGTGCGGGCGTCGCTTCAGCGCGGTCAACGCCTCGTCGTCTTCCTCGAGGGCGGGACGGATCACTAACATTCCGAATATTTCAGAGCCGTACACGGCAGCGCACGAGAGCAGGGCGACCCCGATCAGTATCTGACTAGTGAGGTTCATTGAACGGGCTCCTCGTGTGCATCGGCCCGCCGACGCGACACCGCAGTGAACTCCGAACGGAGCGGGCTGGTTGATTCGGATGCCTGGTAGTGCGCAGAGATGCGCCTGGTCGGCGCAAGTCCAGTCAAGCAAGTGGCGCGGGCCAGCCGTGCCAGCAACTTCGGAGTGGCGAACGCCTCGGTGAGGCCGGGGTAGAGACGCACCGCGATGCGTGCCACAGCCTGCGCTCCGAGCCTGCCAGGGGCGGGTTGGTTGCTGCGAGCTTGAACCCGTCGGCGATGCCTCTCTGCTCCGGCGAGGAAGTCCTCCCGGCGTGAGGCAGCCAATTTCTCGATCACGTAGGGATGCATCACAGGGTCTCCTTGATGGTCTGCAGCGTCTTCGTCGTTAGGGTTGCGGATCGCTTCATCTCTTCCTCGAGGCGATGACCCTCGTAGGTGTTGGCAACGGGTACTGATTGGTCCGGATCAACGTCAGCTCCAGGAGAGCAAGTTGTGCAGGTGCGTCATCTCTGATCATCTCCAAACGTTGGCCAGCCACGTCCGTTTCGGTGGGATCAAATCCGGATTAAAGAGAGGGACGAAGACCCGGCCAATCCCAAAGCCATGGCCCCGACGGATGCCTACTTGGCGGCGAACGATGAGCGCAGGTGCTTGCCATTGACGCGAACAGCGACGCCGATCAGCAGGAGTCCACACACGCCCTGTTCGATCTTCATCCACAACGGGAAGGTGCCGGGGAGGGCGATGATGCCAACCATGACCGCTGGCATCACAATCGAGATGATCCGCAGCCGTAGATAAGGTCGGCTCGCTCCAGTTGAGGCCCGCAGGGTGAATATGTAGGTGAGCAGAGCGCTAGCGGCGACGATGATTCCATGGATCCAAACCGCAGAGTTGACTTGTGCAGCGTTGTTGCGCATGACGGCGATCGCAACGACGGTGAGGGCGCTGATCGTTAGGTAGCCGACGACGAGATGCCTGACAGTACCGAGCGCCTTCTGTGTGCCGGGGTGTTCGATCTGTGCTCCGGCGCAGGCGTAGGAGGTTCGAGTGTTCACGAGGATCCTTTCGCTCAACGTTCTCTTCTTGCTGGGGACAGGGTCGAAGTCACACGTGCACGGTAAGGGTCCGACATGCGGTTGTCGTCACTCGATAGAGGAGTCGCCAAGAGAGATTTGACCCTCGGTCGGTGGCACGTGTTGAGCGCCTCGCTGGTTGAGCACGAGTGGGCCGTTTGCCGCCGCGGAGCGTGAGCACGGCTTGGTGACCACTGTGGCGGCGCCGCGATCATTGAGGACAGGGTTCGGGCGGGGCTGGGTTTGACGGGGATGCGCAGGGGCGTCAGCGTGAGCACGATCTGAACGCGCAAGAGCCCCCTCGCCTAACCTTTTGAAGGATCGCGAAGGGGCTCTTCCTGACGAAGCCGGAGCTCCGCTGTGCTCATCGTAGGGACTGACGAGGCCGCCGTCGAGGCGGATCTGATCGGGGGCCGCATCGGTTGCCCGGACTGCGCAGGGGCTTCGTCCCTGGGGACACGGGGTCGAGCGTGAGGTGCGCCACTTGGGGCGCAACGAGCGGCGGCGCCTGCGGCGTTCGATCTGTAAGCCCTGCGCCGCCACCCACGTGCTGGTCCCAGAAGACACCCTCCTGCGTCGGCGCGACAGCGTCGAGGTCATCGGGGCGGCACTCACGGCCAAGGCGGAAGGAAAGGGCCACCGGCGCATCGCGTAGGGCCTGGGTCGGCCGGCGTCCACGGTGCGGGGCTGGCTGCAGGCCTTCGCCCAGGGCGGAGGCGATGCGCGAGCACTTCGTCCGCCGGGCCTACGCCCTCGATCCCGGACACGACCGTCGCTCGGCGGGGGGTTCGGACTTCTTCGACGCCGTCGACGCCATCGGCGTGCTCGGGATCGTGGCGGTCCGCCGCTTCGGGCCACGTCCGGCGTGGTCGCTCGCCTCCTTCGTGACCGGCGGTGGGCTGCTTTACAACACGAGCTGGCCCTTCCGCCCGCCTGCGTGAGCGACAAGGGTCACCTCTTCGACCACATCGAGGAGGAACTGACCCATGAACGAGGCGCAACGAGACGTCGCGCTCTTCCGCTATTCGCTCATCCGCGAGGCGGCTGACGAGTCGCTCACCACCCGCCAGCGCGGCGAGCTCGGTACGCGAGTTGGCCGGCCGTGAGCACATCGGCCCGAAGGACCGGCGCATCAGGGTCGCGCGCGGCACCATCGACCGCTGGATCCGGGCCTATCGCTGCGGCGGGTTCGAGGCCTTGGCGCCCGAGTCGCGCACCGGCGAAGCCGGTGACCGAGAAGCGATTGCTCGACCTGGCCGAGGCGCTCAAGCGCGAGGTGCCCCGGCGCACGGCCGCCCAGGTGGCCCAGATCATCGCGCACCGCCGAGGGCGCGGGACCCTCCGAGCGCACGCTCCAGCGGCACTTCGCCCGGCTCGGGCTCAACACTCGCCCCGACGGATCGGCTCCGGTGGCCTTCGGTCGTTTCGAGGCGGCGGCGCCGGGTGACCTGTGGACCGGTGACGCCCTGCACGGGCCGAGCATCGCCGGGCGCAAGACCTATCTGTTCTGCTTCATCGACGACCACTCCCGCGCCCTCGTCGGCTATCGCTGGGGGCTCTCCGAAGACACGGTGCGCCTCGAAGCGGCGTTTCGCAACGCGCTGGCGTCGCGTGGCGTGCCCAAGGCGGTCTACCTGGACAACGGTTCGGCCATGGTCTCAAAGCAGCTCTTGCGGGCCTGTGCCAGCCTCGGGGTGCGCCTGGTGCACTCGGACCGGGGAGGCCACAAGGCCGCGGGAAGATCGAACGGGTCTTCGAGACGGTGCGCCTCCAGTTCCTCGTCGAGGTCGAGGCCCGCCTTCCCGCCGACGTCGCCGAACTCAACCGGCTCTTCAGCGCCTGGGTCGAGACCGTCTATCACCGGCGTGTGCACACAGAGACCGGCCAGGCACCGATCGAGCGGCTGGCGGCCGGCGACCCGCCGGTGCTTCCCACGCCGGCCGCACTGCACGAGGCGTTCTTGTGGTCAGAGGTCCGCACGGTGACCAAGACGGCGACGATCTCTTTGCACGGAAATTCCTTCGAGGTCGACGCCGCCCTGGTCGGCTCACGCGTCGAGGTCGTCTTCGATCCCTTCGCCATGGAGAGCGTCGAGATCCGCTTCCAGGGCCGCTCCATGGGCCAGGGAGTCCCGGTCACCATCGGCCGCCACTCACACCCCCAGGCGCGCCCCGAGGCGGCTCCGGCACCGGCGCCGACGGGCATCGACTACCTCGGCCTGTTGGCCGAGCGCCGCGAGGCCGAGCTCGGGCCCAGTCCATCAACTACGCCCAGCTGACCCTCGACGGCAAGGAAGTGCCCTATCCCACCAACACCACGACAACGACGCACAAGGAGAACCAGCAATGACCATCGACCGCCTCCGGGCCCACTGGGGCTTCACCCGCATGCCCTTTGCCAAGGACCTCGCCCCCTCCATGCTCCACACCCATCGCTCCCACGCCGAAGCCTTGGCCCGGATCACCTGGTGCATCGACGAGCGGGTGATGGGAGTGGTCACCGGTGAGGTCGGCGCCGGCAAGACCGTTGGCGGTGCGCGGCGCGCTGGCCGGCATCGACGCCAGCCGCCACACCGTCATCTATCTCGGCAACCCGACCGTCGGGGCCCGGGGCCTGTACTCGAGCATCGTGTCGACCCTCGGTGGGATCCCACGCTTTCACCGGGCTTCCCTCATCCCCCAGGCCCAAGACGCCCTGGCCATCGAAGAGCACGAGCGGGGCCGCCGGGTCGTCCTTGTCCTCGACGAGGCCCACCTCCTCGACGCCGAACAGCTCGAAGGGCTGCGGCTCCTGACCAACGCCGAGATGGACAGCCACGCACCCTTCGCCTGCCTGCTGGTCGGACAGCCGACGCTGCGCCGGCGGATCCGCCTCGGCGCCTTCGCCGCCCTCGACCAACGCGTCGCCCTGCGCTATGCCATGACCGGGATGGAAGCGGCCGAGACGGCCGACTACGTCGTGCACCACCTGAGAATCGCCGGGCGCAGCGACACCTTGTTCTCCGACGATGCCCTGGCCCTCATCCACCAGGTCTCCCGTGGGCTGCCCCGGGCGGTCAACAACCTGGCCGTCCAGTCCCTCGTCGCCGCCTTCGCCGAATCAAAGGCGATCGTCGACGAGTCCTCGGCCCGGGCTGCTGTCACCGAGGTGACGGCGGAGTAGCTCCACTCGCGGCGACAGCCTGACCATCACGCCACCAAATGACGACCAAGGCGACAGCACGTTCACGAACACATGCTCACCGAACGTGTCCGCTTCATGCTCATTGAGCGTGGCGGGCGACAACACGAAGGTGCCAGCGACCCCAATCGCTGGAGCCCTGCAGTCGCGGCTTCGGGTGACCTGACCCCGGGAAAATCAAACAGTTCGCCCGCTTGCACGGCCTTCAGATGTGGTGTTGACGGACGGGCAAAGTCGCCTCATTTGGCCTGTCATAGGCACTGACCCATCCCATCGGCGTGGCCCCCTTGGGCGCAATGGGCGTAGGCCCGCTCGTGTCGGAGGCGTTAAGGGTTGTCACAGGCGGCAACGAGCAGCCGCCGGGCGGTCTCGGTGCCGCCACCATGATCCAATCGAGAACGCAGCGCACGTTGCCGCGGAACGTTCCCGATCGACTCCTCGTGGGGGGCGGTCGCGAGCAAGTTATTGAACAGGGGTGGCAACCGCCCCGCCAACGAGGCTCTGTGGCGGATAGTCATGGTGAGGTTGGTGTCGGGTCCGGAAATCCGGGAGTGCGGGTTCGAGTAGCCAACCTTGATGACTACGCTGGGTTACTCCAGCACCCTCGCGGCGCATTGCGGGAGGTACGAGCGTGAAGGTACCTGGTGGCTACTAAGGCACCCGCGGCGCCCCGATCAGAGGTGGTCGTGTCCCTAGCGTGATCTCCTGCTGGCGACAAAGCTGCATGTGCCCAGGCCTCGACCAGGTCTTGTCGCCCGGCCGCGACTCGCTGAACGGCTCGACGAGGGACTGGGTCAGGGGGTGGTTGTCGTCGTCGCACCGGCCGGCTACGGCAAAACCGTGCTGCTCGCCTAGTGGACCCGGAGCGGAGCATGCCCTGCAGGTTGGTTGTCGCTCGATGCTGGCGACAACGACCCTCGTCGGTTCTGGCGTCACGCGCTCGTCGCGCTTGAGCCCGTGAGCCCAGCAATCAGCGAGCGAGTGGGCCCGCTGGCCGGCTCGCCCGCACCGCCGACCTTCGAACCGTTGGTGACCGCCCTGATCAACGACCTGGTGGGGGACCCCGCGGCGGACGAGGGGCTGCTCGTCCTCGACGACTACCACCTGATCAGATCCGACGTGGTGCTCGCATCGATCGGGTTTCTCCTGGAGCACCGACCACCGCAACTTCGCGTGGTGCTGGCCAGTCGTTCCGACCCGCCGCTGCCGCTAGCTCGGCTAAGAGCCCGTGGGCAGTTAGCCGAGGTTCGGGCCGACGACTTGCGATTTACGATCGGGGAGGCAGGCGCGTTGTTGCAGGAGCTGATAGCCAGCCCAGGACGAGCGCTGTCCGATGAGGTCGTCGCGGCGCTTGCGGCGCGGACCGAGGGGTGGGCCGCCGGTCTGCAACTGGCCGCCCTTTCCCTTCGCGGCCAGTCGGACGTCGCTGGCTACGTGGCGGCGTTCACCGGCAGCCAGCGATACGTCCTGGATTATCTGGCGGAGGAGGTGCTCGAAGCCCAAGACGAGCCGCTACGTACCTTCCTGGTGGAGACGTCCGTGCTGGACCGGCTCAGCGGCCCCCTGTGTGACGCCATCACCGGCCGCGTCGGCAGCCAAGCATTGCTCGAGCAGGCGGACCGGGACGGCCTTTTCCTGGTGTCGCTCGACGAGGTACGTGGCTGGTGGCGTTATCACCACCTCTTCGCTGACCTGTTGCGCGCCCGTCTTGACCGACACCCAGAAAGGGTCGCGCGGTTGCACCGCGCCGCCGCCGCTTGGCACGACGAGCACGGGCTACCGGACGACGCGATCCACCGCGCCCTCGCCGCTGGAGAGATGGTGTGGGCAGCTCGATTGATCGAAGAGCACTTTGACACTCTGTTCTATTTGAACGGCGAACCAGCCACGATCAACCGGTGGCTGCAGGCGCTGCCTGATGACCTGGTCCAATCGCGACCCCGGCTCCTGCTGGCACAATCAGTTATGGCCGCCATGCGGGGCGACGTGGAGACCATGGAGCCGCTGATCGCCGCAGCCGAGCAGGCATCGGTCGGCGCCATCGACGAGCCGTTCACGCCCACCGCCAGCAGGGCTGGGAGCTTACTGGTGAATGTCCCCGCCCTGATCGCCCTGAACCGGAGTTACGCGGCGCAGCTTCGTGGCGACGCGGAAGGTACGGCCGTGTACACGTCCCGCGTGCTGGCTCAAGTTCGTGACGGCAAGACACGCTGAGCACCAGCATCGAGGGGTTCTCGGGTATGGCCGAGTGGCTCCGCGGTCACCTCACGGAGGCCGAGCTGGCGTTCGCCTCCCGCATGGCCGGGTGGCGAAACGCCAGTCAGACCACCATGACGGCGTGGATGGGGTACGCACTCGCCCGAATCCAGCGCGCCCAAGGCCGCCTCGACGCGGCCATCCAAACTGCCAGCAGGCTCTTGAGTTCGTCGCCACAGCTGGACAGCCGGACCCACCGACTGCAGGACCCGCGCTGGTGGGCCTCGCAGAGGTGGCCTACCAGCGCAACGATCTCCACGCGGCGCTCGGCTATGTCACCGAGGGGATCGGCCTCTGCCGGCAATTCGTCTACACCCGACGCTGGTCGCCGGCCTGACGACGCTGGCGTGGATCCGCCAGGCGAGCGATGACCCCGTGGGCGCCCTCAGCGCGATGCGCGAAGCCGAGGACTACGCCGTGGGCCCTGCCGCTGCTCAACCCCGTTCCAGCGCAGCGACTCGGCTGCAGCTGGCGCAGGGCGATCTCATGGGACCCTCCGACTGGACACGCAGCTGCGGACTCGACCCTGACGACGATCCGGACTACCCGCGAACCCGGCCATCTCGTGCTGTCCCGCTTGCTCCTCGCCCAGGGCCTTTTCGATCGGGCGATAGCGCTTCTGGATCGACTGTACGCGGTAGCGATCGCACAGGAGCGGCCGGCAGCCTCATCGAAGTCCAGGCCCTGCGGGCCCTGCTCTCCAGGCGGACGGCGATGAGCGCGGCGCGACCACGGCTCTCGCCCGCGCACTCGGGCTGGCCTGCCCGCAGGCTATGTCCGCGTCTTCGTCGACGAAGGCCCTGCGATGACGGCCCTTCTGGGGCGTCTCATCGCGATCCAGCGAGACAACCAGGCTGCAGCAGACGTGCCTCGACTGCTCGAGCGGCAGCGTGTCTCGCGGCGCACAACGGGCTGGATAACGGGCGAAGCCCCCAAGAAGTGCCAGGCCTGGTCGACCAGCTGACCAAGACAGAACTCGAGGTACTGGCGATGCTTCCGGCAGGCAAGTCGAATCAGGCGGTCGCCACCCAG
>CAWBUQ010000005.1:0-206695 GCA_963791995.1 uncultured Acidimicrobiaceae bacterium
TGGCCGCCGTGAGGGCGAGGAGGCGCTGGAGGACGCGGGTGACGACCCCACCTGGGGTTCTGCCCCCGTGACGTTCGAGATCGAGCTGGGTCTTGAGGGTGGCGTTGACCGATTCGATGAGCTGGCGCAAGGGCTTGAGCAATGGGCTGGTCGTGCGGCCCCGATCGTTTTTGTGGGCGGGTCGGACGAGGGTGACGCCGCGTTCGGCCAAGAAGGCTCGAATTCGGCCGACCGGTAGCCCTTGTCGGCGAGGACGCGCTGTCCGGGACGCAACAACGTGGGCTCGGCCTCGAAGAGATCCCTCGCCACCTCGCGCTCGTCGATTTTGGGGTTGGCCAGCGCGAAGGTGATCGGCAGGCCGGCTGGCGTGCACACGAGGTGCAGGCGCAGTCCCCAGAACCAGCGCGAGTGGCTGGCGCAGTAGCCATAGGAGGCCCACCCGGCGAGGTCGCTGCGCAAAGCGGTCGGGCGCGACCGTCCGCACTCGACCGGCGTCGAATCGATGACCCAGGTGTCGTCGTCGAAGTGCTCGGTGTCGCGCGCCAAGAGCCGGATGACGGCCCTGAGCTGGCCCTGGGCCTTGCGCAGTCGCTTGTTATAGCCCGACTGGTGCGGGATGTAGGGGAACCAGGCCTTCAGATGCACCACGGCGTGACGCAAGAACCTCGTCTCGGACGTGAAGCCCAAGAGGGCCTGGAGCACGGCGAGCGTCAAGAGCTCGGCGTCGCTGATCCTGGGCGCGGCCCGACCCTCGGGCGCCGTTGGCGCAGTTCGGGACGCATCCGAAGCGCGTCGTCGATCGTCACGTACAGTGCGGTGACAAAGGTGTCCAGGTCGGCGTCCATTTGACCTCCATGGTCGAGTTGGGAATACGCAACGCCGATCATGGACGCCTTTGTCGCGTCCGACGCGGACCCTCGTTCAGCGAGGATCCCTTGGAATCATCCGTCTAGATGTCGGCGGAGAGCACCGCGTAGAGCAGCGAGTCGCGCCATCCCCCCGGCACGCGGTAGTGGTCGCGCAGGCGGCCCTCGTAACGCAGGCCCGCCTTCTCCAACACGCGCACCCCGGCGGCGTTGTCGGGGTGCACCGTGGCCGAAATGCGGTGCAGCCCCAGCGGGCCGAAGCCGATGTCGAGCAGCTGACGTGCGATGGCGGAGGCGTAGCCCTTACCCCACTCCGACTGGCGGATGGCGTAGCCGATGTCGCCGCTGGCGTTGAGCGGGTCGCTGGCCACGATGCGCCCGGTCCCGAGGAACCGCCCGTCGGCCTCGGCCACCAGGTCGTAGCGCAGGCGGGGCACGGCGCGGGCCGACGACATGGCCCGGTCCACGTACTCCTGGGCCGTGCGCCGGTCCCCCGGCTCGTCCATGCCGGCCAGCCAGCGGCGCACCTCGGGGATCCAGTACTCCTCGAGCGCGTCGAGGTCGGAGGCGGTGCAGTCACGCAGGATCACGGTCGGTTCGGCGGTCATGGTGCCTCCTACTTCAGCAGGCGCGAGAGCCGTCGGTCGGCCAGGACCTTGCCACCGGTCTGGCAGGCCGGGCAGTAGGCCATCTCGTAGGACTCGAACGACACGCGCTGGAGGGTCGACCCGCACGTCGGGCAGGGCTCGCCGAAGCGGTTGTGCACCTTGAAGCGGCCGCCCAGGCTCGATTCGGACAGACCCCCCGGGCGGGTCCGCTCGAGCTCGAGTGCCTCGGCCAGCACGTCGGTGGCGGCGGCCAGGAGCGCCTCACGCTGCTCGGGTGTCAGCGAGCGCAGCGAGGCGAAGGGCGACAGCTTGGCCCGCTGCAAGATGTCGTCGCCCCAGCCGCGCCCGATGCCCGAGACCACGTGCTGGTCACGCAGGTCGGTGGTCAGGTGGCGATTCGAGTCACTGGTGCGGATGAAGGCGGCGAACTCCTCGCTGCCCGGCTCAGGACCCAGGTCGGCCAACGGGCCTTCGTCGCCTGCTGCGAGCACCCACCACGACGCCTTGCGCTGGGTGCCGTACTCACGCACCAAGATCCCGCTGCCGGCGCCGTCGAGCCCGGCCTCCCCGGGCCCGAAGACGAAGCGGGCCACCGCACCCCTCGGCTTGGTCTTCTTCGGCGGCTCCTCCACGTCGAGGCGGCCGGCCTGGGACAGGTGGAGCACCAGGCGGCTCCCGCCCTCGAACTCCCACACCAGGTACTTGGCCCGCCGCCCGACCGAGAGCAGCCGGCGACCCTGCAGCGAATCGGGGGTCGGGTCGTAGGTCTTGAGCGACGAGAAGCCGAGCAGATCGGCCCGCCGCAGCGTCTGTCCTGCCAGCAGCGCGTCGAGGCGCTCGGACAGCGCCTGCATCTCGGGCAATTCGGGCACGACACAATGTATGCATGACCTACACGCACGGGCACCACGAATCGGTGCTGCGCAGCCACACCTGGCGCACAGCTGAGAACTCCAGCGCCTACCTGCTGCCCGAGCTGCGTGCCGGCCAGAACGTCCTCGACGTCGGTTGCGGGCCCGGGACCATCACGAGCGACCTGGCCCTCCTCGTCGCCCCCGGGGAGGTGGTCGGCCTCGACGTGGCAGACGACGTGGTGACCCAGGCCACGGCCCGCGCAGCCCCTCGGCCTCGAGAACCTGCGCTTCGAGGCGGGCGACCTCTTCGGCCTCGGCTACCCCGACGCCTCCTTCGACGTGGTGCACATGCACCAGGTGCTCCAGCATCTCGCCGACCCGGTGGCCGCACTGGTGGAGCTGCGCCGCGTGCTGCGCCCAGGCGGGGTGCTGGCGGCACGTGACTCCGACTACGGCGCCTTCTCATGGGCCCCGGCCGACCCCCTGCTCACTCGCTGGCTGGAGCTGTACTTCGCCGTCACCGCCCGCAACGGCCACGACGCCCGCATCGGTCCCCGCTTGCTCGGACTCGCCCACGAGGCCGGTTTCTCCGACGTCACCGCGTCGAGCTCGACATGGACCTACGCCGACCCCGAGACCCGGGCGTGGTGGGGTTCGCTGTGGGCCGACCGGGTGCGTTACTCACGCTTCGCCACCCAGGCGCTCGACTACGGGCTGAGCGACCGCGGCGAGCTCGAGGCCGTCGCCGGTGCCTTCGCACGCTGGGCCGAGTCCGACGACGCCATCTTCGTCATCCCCCACGTCGAGATCCTGGCGCGGGGCTGAGGGGCCGACAGCGCGGATCTGAGTCCGCCCAGAGCTTGTCGGTGTAGGTATCGGTGCCCGGGATGGTCGGGATGAACGGCAGGGCGGCGACGACCGTGCCCTTCTTCGCCGCCTCGAGACGGCGCCGGTGCTCGGCGATGACAGGCTCCCAGGCGACCTCGGGCGGGGTGTTCAAGAACCACAAGAGGACGGTGCGGTTGTCCCGCGCCTTCTCGCGGGGCACGTCACCGGGCGCGTCGACCTCGAGGGCGATGGGCGTGAACGCAGCGACGAGGTCGGCGTCGGTCCCGGGCAACAGGCCGGGCAGGTGCTCGTTGCGCAACCAGGCCCACAGTTCCTCGTTGGTGATGGATTCGTCACGGTCGATGAACACGGTGACGAAGCCGCGGTAGGGGTGGTCGAGGGCGAGCTCGACCGGGACGCCGTCAGGGTCGCGACGGTGCTCCCAGGCGAAGTGGTACAGCAACGTGTGCACGTGGTCGCGCTCTTGGAACATGCGACCCGCCGCGTGCAGCGCGTTCACCTGGCGCAGCGCCCACTTGTTCCACAGGTCGAAGTAGCCGTCGAGGACCCAGTAGGCCGAGATGTAGGAACCCCGGCCCGGCTCCCCGGTGATGGCGGAGGGGTCGGGGTCGCGCAGCGCCTTGAGGTCGGACGTGGCCACGTAGCGCCGGCCGGCGAAGTTGTAGGCACCCACCATGCACCCCGAGTAGAAGTGGTCCCGCTCGTACCAGCGGTTGTACGCCACCTCGTGGCCGCGGTGCGGCTCGACCAAGGTGAGCAGCATGGAACCCAGCTTGATGGGCTCGGCCTCCGCGTACACCTCGATGGGCTTGCTCTTCTTCGGTGCGTCCTCGGGCATCGAGACGCGAACCTAACAGCCGGGCCGCGCCGTCAGACAGTCCCGGTCGCCACGACGGCGGTCGTCGGCATGACCACGCCACCCGCGGGCTCCGCGGTGATCGACAAGCGCGACGGCCGGTTGGTCCCGGCCATGGTGAAGACGGCGTGGTTCGGCGTCGAGCCGAGGAGGCCGAGCGAGATCGGCTGGTTGCCGACGATCCCCCACAGTTGGTACGTCTGCCCGCGGCCGAGCGACGGAAGGTTCGACGAGACGAGATATCCCCGGCCGTCGGGGACGACGACGAACTGCGCCTCCTCGGCGCTGGCACCCGAGCGCAGCTCCACCAGGCGATGGCCGGGCGTGGCCAGCGCCTGGGCCACGGTCGACGGCTGGTGCGACACCTGCGCCTGGAGGTTCGTGGCCCGATTGTCGGCGCGCACCAGGCCGATCCCGAGGAACACGGCGACCGCGGCGGCCGCCACGGCGACGGCACCCAGGGTTGTCAGCATTCCCCGCCGGCGGCGTCTCGGAACGTCACGCGGCGCACGGAAGGGCGAGCGTTCGGGTGCGTCGAGCTCGTCGGGGCCGAGGGCCGGCATCGGCGGCGGCTCCTCGTCCGCCTCGCGCTCGGGCAGCTGGCTGGCGATGTGCGACCAGAGTCCCTCGGGCAACGGTTCCACCGAGTTGCCCATGGCGGCGGCCACCTCGCGCAGGCTGTCGAGTTCGGCGCGACAGCGCGGGCACGTGGCCAGATGCTCTTCGAGGGCGGTGTACTCCTCGCCGTCGACGGCATCGAGGGCATACGCGGCCAGGAGCTCGCTGGCCTCGTCGTGCGTCATCATGCGTCCACCCCTCTGATCCCGGCGTCGGCGAGGACGGCGCGCATGCGGCGCATGCCGTTGCGGATGCGGCTCTTGACGGTGCCTTCGGGCTGGTTCATCAACGTGGCCACCTCGCGATAGGTGCGGCCGCCGAAGTAGGCGAGCTCGATGGCCTGCCGCTCCTCTTCGGGTAATTCCCCCATGGCCTGCGCGACCTGCTCGGCCACGGCGAGATCCCACACCTCGTGCTGCATGTCGTAGGCGGACTCCGCCGTGCGCATGGCGTCGCGGGCCTCGCGCAGCCGGCGCGAGCTCGAGGACCGGACGGCGTCGACGGCACGCCCGTGCGCCTGCGCCAAGAGGAACGAGCGCAGCGACCCGCGGCCGGGGTCGAAGCGATCCGGCTGGTTCCACAGCCGCAGGAACACGTCTTGGGTCACGTCCTCCGCGTCGGTCGGATTGTGCAGCACCCGCTTGGCCAGGCCGTAGACGGCCCCGCCGTGCCTGCGGTAGACCTCGGCCAGGGCCACCTCGCTGTAGCGGGCGATGGAGGTCACCAACTGGGCATCACTCGCTTCGTCGATCTGCCGCATCTTTGACCTATTCGGGCCCGCTCCCCCGCCCAGATGTCTGCAATTTCGCCCATCCGGGCCTCGCCTCTGTTCCGGATAGTAGGCGGTATGCGTACGACCATCGACTCCTACAAGTCCCGAGCAGGACGGCTCGACCTCGACGGCATCGACTTCGATGACTTCAAGGATCAACCCCTCGAGCACAACGCCCTGCGCTCGCTGCGCTACATGCACGACGTGGAGCACCACACCGTCTGCTACCTGCGCGATCTCCTCCTCACACCGGCGCACCAGGATCCCGAGATCACCTCCTTCCTCTCGTGCTGGGTCTTCGAGGAGATGTGGCACGGCGAGGCGATCGGCCGCGTCCTCGAGGCGCACGGCGAAGAGGCGGGGGCGCCGCGCATCGCAGCCTTGCGGCACGGCCGTCGCCGGCGCCAGGCACTCACGACACTCAGCACCATTGCATCGGCCGCCTTCGCCGGCCGGGCGTTCATCGCGCTCCACATGACGTGGGGCGCCGTCAACGAATGGACGACCCAGGCGGGCTACGCCCGTCTCGCCGAGAGCGCCGGCCACCCCACCTTGCGCGAACTGCTCCGCCGCATCATGAAACAAGAGGGATCGCACATCGACTTCTACGCGTCCGAGGCGACGCGCCGGCTCGCCGCCAGCGCCCGGGCGCAACACCTGACCCGCTTCGTTCTCTCGCACTGGTGGCGGCCGGTCGGTTCGGGTGTCATGCCAGAACACGAGGTCGGATTTCTGGTGCGCTATCTCTTTGACGGGCAGAAGGGCAACGACGTCCTCGAGCGCATCGACCGTCGCGTCGACCGGCTCCCCGGACAGAACAGCCTGCACCTGTTGACCGCGCGCCGTTCCGCGCGTGAGCTGACGATTTCTTTCAGGCTTTCTGACATCCGCGACGCCACCACCTCCGAACTGTGTCGGACCACAACGTGAGGAGACCAGATGACGGCAGATCCCCGGGCACTCGCTGAGTTGCTCGATGCGTCGCAGGACTTGCAGGCCGACGCGCTGCGCCCGACACGCCAGTGCCTCGACGAGTTCGTCGACCACGAGCACGAACGCCGGCGCGACGGCGCAGAGGACCCACACGACGTGTCGGGGAACCGAGACTTCCATCAGGCCCAGATCAACGCGCTGCGTTCGAGCCTGGCCGGGGCCGTTGTGCTCGGCGCCGCCGGTGGCGCCGTCCTCGTCGGTGCGCTGGCCTCGGCCGCCTCGGCCAGCAGTTCGCCCGACGTGCAGATCCTCCAGACGGCGGCCTCCATTGAGAACCTGGCCGTCGCCACGTACAAGACCGCGCTGACGCTGCCCTACGTCGGCGGGGCGCAGGCCAATCAGGTCGTGACCAAGTTCGCCCAGGTCACCATGGGTCAGCATGCCCAGCATGCCGACGCGTTCAATGCGGCGGCCAAGAGCCTCGGCGCCAAGGCTCAGTCCAAGCCGGACCCCGCCTTCCTCCCCGTCGTGCACAAGGCGGTGGCGAGCCTGCAGGGGGCATCTGCCGCGCAGGGTGCGCTCGGCGTGGTGGGCCTCGCCCTCGAGCTCGAGAACATCGCGGCGGAGACCTACGTCAAGGACACGGTCGTCGCCACGGGCGAGACGCGCAAAGCACTCTTCGCCAGCATCATGGGGGTCGAGGCCCAACACGTCGCCGTCCTGTTGGCCGTGCAGGCCCTCTTGATGGCCAATGCATCGCAGCTCATTTCGCTGGCGCCCGGCACCGCGGCCGCATTGCCCGCGGCGGCCGGCAGTGTCGGCTTCCCCGATGCCTTCTACAAGACCAACAACGCCGCCCCAACGGGACAAGGAGCAGTCAAGTGATCGACCAGAACGACGAGAGCACCGGGTCCGACGACGCCGTCACGCCGCTGGCCGGCAGCGAGCACGAGCTACGCATGTTGACCCACGAGCTCGACGAGCTGCACCACGACGTCGGCATGCCCGCACTGCGGGAGGCGGCCGGCGACATGGGCGGCACGAGCCGCCGCACCTTCTTGTTGGGAGCGGGCGCCGCACTCGCCGGTGGCGCCGCCCTCGCCGCGGGCAGCCTCGCCCTGCCGGCGCTCCCCGCGCTGGCGGGCTCACCGCGCGCCACGACGGTGGCGAACCAGGCCGCGCCGTTCCCTCCGGCCGGCCTCACGGGCGATCTGGCGCTCGCCGCCGTGGCGGCCAGCCTGGAGAACCTTGCGGTCTACGCCTACTCGGCGGGCCTGAGCGCCGCGGCCGCGGGCAAGCTCGGAACCGTCCCCCCTGCCGTGGCGGCCTTCGCCACGACGGTCAAGGGCCAGCACCAACAGCATGCTGCAGCATGGAACGCCGTCCTGCGATCGCACGGGAAGGCCCCGGTGACGCAGACGAACCCGACGCTCACGCCCACGGTCGAGTCGGACTTCTCGAAGGTGACCGACGTCACGGGGCTGGCGCAACTGGCCCTCACCCTCGAGACGATTGCCGCGCAGACCTACCAGGCGGAGACGGCGAAGCTGAAGAGCAGCGCTGCCGTCGGACTCTCGTCTTCGATCCAACCCGTCGAGATGCAACACATCGCCGTCCTCTACTACGTCCTGGGCAAGTATCCGGGCGTCCAGACGGCCGCCGGCACACCGCTGGCGTTCAGCCCGACCTCCCAGGCGGTCTGAGCGCATGGCCAGGCCCCCCAGACTGCGACGGGCCCCCGAGGCGGGAGCAGACGCTGCAACGCCGACGCGGGAACCGAGGCGCGCGCTCTGGGCTGGGGCGGCTGTCGTGGTGTCGGCCGCCGCCCTGCTCCTCGCCGCGTGCGGCGGTGGTGGCATCGAGATCCGGCCCGGGACCTGCGTCGGCATCCGCGACGGCATCGGCGTCGGCGGCGACGACGGCGGCACGGCCCGACTCGATCACCATCTCCAACTTCATGTTCTCGCCGATGGCGGCCTCGGTGGCCCCCGGTGCGACCGTGCGTGTGACCAACAAGGACTCGGTGACCCACACGTTGAGCGCGACCGGGGGCACCTTCAACACCGGCACCATCGCTCCGGGGCGGACCAAGACGTTCACCGCGCCCGACAAGGCCGGCAGCTACGGCTACATCTGCAACATCCACCAGTACATGCGGGGGACAATCGTCGTACGATGACCGCTGTCGGCCCCTCGTGATGCCCACTCTCCCGCGTGGCCGGCGCCACGAGGGAGGTGGGTCGATGGAGCACACGGAGATCAACCCGTGGGAATGGTCGAAGGCCGTCGGGTTCTCCCAGGCGGTGAAGCTCACCGGAGCCGAACAGCTGCTCGCTGTCGGTGTTCGGGTCAGACAGCCATCGGAGCGGACGGCTCGGCGCCCACGACGTCCGACATGGGCGACCAGGTCCGCCTCGCGCTCGACAACGTCGTCCGGGTCCTCGAGGCCGCCGGCATGACGCCGGCCGACATCGTCAAGACGACGCTCTTCACGACCGACGTGGACGAGCTGATCGGCGTCATCGGCACCGAGTCACGACGCGTCCTCGGTTCCCATCTTCCGGCGAGCACGCTCGTCGGAGTGACCCGGCTGGCCTACCCCGAACTCACGGTCGAGATCGAGGTCGTGGCGGCGCGCTGACCACACGATGCGAGGACTACGACGACGCCTCGGCCGCCTGCTTGAGAGCGGCCAGTGTGGCTGCGATGCCCTCCTCGGCCCCCAGACGCCGCGCCGCGATCTGAGCGGGTGCGTCCTCACCGAAGCGCTGCTCGAACAAGGCGACACCCTCTGGCGGCAGCTCCCACGACTCGGTCACCTCGGTGCCTCCGGCCACGGCGTCGAACGTGTAGCCCCACCGGGCACGCGTCGGCGGCTCGGCCACGGCGAAGGCGAACTCGCGACCCCGGTCGGCCGCCACCACCTCGGACTTCGTCTCCCACGTTCGCTCGGGCACCTCGTTGCGCCCGGTGAAACGCGCCCCGACCCGGGGCCCGTCGCCCTCGTCCCACCAGCATGCCGTGCACACGGGGCTCCACTCCCCCATCCGCGTCACGTCCGAGACGATGTCGAAGAGCTCGTCGGGAGTGCGGGCGATCACGATGGACTCAGCATGCTGGAGTTCGGCCATGGAACAAGTATGTGCACGGAGCGACGCACCGTGCCCGGGCGCGTCCCCTCAGCCGTCTCCGGTCCGCCTGTTCACCCGATGACGGCGAGCAGCACGGCGCGGGCCTGCTCGAGCGATGCGGTCGTCACCCGCTCCTCGGGGTGGTGTGCCAGCAGCGGATCGCCGGGCCCGAAGTTGGCGGCGGGGACCCCGTGGGCCCAGAACGACGCCACGTCGGTCCACCCGACCTTGGCCCTGGGTGCGGCACCGCTGCGCTCCACCAACGCCTTGAGCAGCGGATGGTCGAGCGAGGGTGGTGCGCCGTCGCCGGCATCGAGCAGCTCCCAGGTGTCGCCGCCCTCGAGCTCGAGTGCGGGGTCCAAGAGCTCGTGGAGGAACGCCTCGGCCTCGGCCTGGCCCCGGTCCGGGGCATAGCGGTGGTTGAGCGTGACCACCGCCCGGTCGGGCACGACGTTGCCGGCCACGCCGCCCTCGACCGCCACGGCTTGGAGCTGCTCGGCATAGGTGCAGCCGTCGAGGACGACCTCGCGTCCGGGCCAGTCGGCGACGCGTTGCAAGAGGGAGCCCAGGCGGTGGATGGCGTTGCGCCCGGTGAACGGCCGAGCGGTGTGCGCCCGCACGCCGGCCAGTGAAAGGCGCACGCGCATGGTGCCCTGGCACCCGGCCTCGACCAGCGCACAGGTCGGCTCGCCGAGGACCGCGGCGTCGCCGGTGAGAAGGTCCGGCCGCTGCTCCCAGAGCTCGAGCAGGCCGCTGTCGTCGCGTCCGATCTCCTCGCGTGCGTAGAAGCACCACGTGACGTCCACGGCGGGGTCCCGCACGGTGGCGGCCAGGTCGAGCATGACCGCGAGCCCGCCCTTCATGTCCGACGCCCCGACGCCCCAGAGGGTGTCGCCCTCGAGGCGCGGCGTCTCGTTGGCATTCGGCGCGACGGTGTCGAGGTGGCCGGCCAGCACCAACCGCTCGGCGCGACCGTGGTCGGTACGCGCCACGACGTTGTCCCCGACGCGGGTGACCTCGAGCCCCGGGCAGGCACGCAGCAGCGCCTCCACGCGGTCCGCCAGCGCGCCCTCGTGACGGCTGAGCGACGGGACGGCCATCAGCTCGCTCGTGGAAGCGAGGAGATCCTTCATGGGCTACGTGCTGGCGCCGTGCTCGCGCAGAACGTCGTTCAGCTGCGCCTTGTCGTGGCGCTCGCCTTCGCTCAGCCGCTTGATCACGAGCACGCAGGGCACGAAGAACTCCCCGCCCGGGTATTCGCGCCGACGGCTGGCCCGGATGGCCACGCACCACGACGGCACGACCCCGCGTGAGATCTCCTCGCCCGTCTCGGCGTCGATCACCGGAATGGACGGGTCGAGGAAGCTCCCGGCGCCGAGCACCGCGCCCTTCCCGATCCGGGCGCCGCCGGTGACCATGCACCGGCTCCCGACGAAGGCGTCGTCCTCGACCACGACAGGCACGGCGTTGGGTGGTTCGAGCACGCCGCCGATGCCGACGCCGCCCGCCAGGTGCACGCGCTCGCCGATCTGCGCACACGACGCCACCGTGGCCCAGGTGTCGACCATGGAATCGGCCCCGACCCAGGCGCCGATGTTCACGTAGGAGGGCATGAGCACGACGCCACGCCCGAGGAAGGACCCCCAGCGCGCCGAGGCGCCCGGCAGGGCGCGCACGCCCGCCTCGGCGAACCCGTGCTTGAGCGGGAGCTTGTCGGCGTACTCGAAGGGCCCGGTCTCGATCGTCTCCATGCCCCGCAGGGAGAACAACATGAGGATCGACTTCTTCAGCCATTCGTGGACGACGACCTCGTCGCTCACGGGATCGACCTCGGCCACCCTGGCCTGGCCCGTGTCGAGCAGCTCGATGGCCTCTTCGACCAGCCGCGCCGCGTCCGGTGTCGGCGGGCGACAACTCGGACCGCCGTTCCCAGAGCTCCTCGATGCTCGCCTGCAGATCAGCCATGGCTCACCCTAGCGAGACGCTCCCCCACCAGCGCCAACCGCTCCATCGGCTGGACCAGCGCCACGCGCACGTGGTCGGCGCCGGCGTCGCCGTAGAGGTCGCCCGGGCTGACGAGGATGCCGCCGTCGGCCGCCAACGCCTCGGCCATGGCCCAGCCGTCGGCCCAACGGCCGGGCGGGACCGGTACCCACAGGTAGAAGCCGCCCTCGGGGAACGCCACCGGGCAGCCGTACTCGCCGAGCACGCCGGCGAGGAAGGCGAGGCGCTCGCGGTAGCGGGACCGCTGCACCTCGACGTGCGCGTCGTCGCCCAGCGCCACGATGCCGGCTGCCTGGACCGGACCGGGGACCATGAGGCCGGCGTGCTGGCGCACGGCGCGCAGGAATTCCACGAGCTCGGCATCGCCGGCGTAGAACCCGACCCGGACGCCGGCGAGATTCGAGCGCTTCGACAGCGAGTGCACGGCGACCACGCCGTCGGCGCCGTACTCGAGGATGGAGCGCGGCGGGCCGTCCCAGGTGAACTCCGTGTAGCACTCGTCGGAGAACACGGGCACGCCGTGCGCCCTACCCCACGCGGCCTCCGCGCCGAGGTCGCCGAGTCCTCCCGTCGGATTCGAAGGCGAGTTCGACCAGAGCACCAACGCCCGCGCCGCGTCGGCCTCGTCGACGGCGTCGAGATCGAGCCCACCGAGTCGCCCCCGAGCTGGTGGGACGGCAACGGCGCGACAGCCTGCAAGCTCGGCGCCCATGGCGTAGGTCGGATACGACACCGCCGGGTAGAGCACCGTGTCCTTGGCCGGCCCGCGCAGGCGCAGCACGTGCGGCACCGACGCGACCAGTTCCTTCGTGCCGACGCAGGCAGCGACCGATGACACTGCCAGGTCGGCGAGACCGAAGCGCCGGACCAGCCACGCCGCGGCCGCCTGGCGCAGGTCGGCGCTGCCGGCCGAGGCCGGGTACCCCCGCTCGGTGCCCGACGTGGCCAGCGCCTCGACCACCGCCGGTGGTGGCGGGTCATACGGCGTTCCGATGGAACAGTCGACCATCCCGCCGGGCAACGCCGCCGCCAGCTTGGCCAGGCCGTCGAGGCGGTCGTAGGGATAGGGCGGCAGGCGGAACGTCACGGCGCCGCCACGAATTCGGCAAAGCGGGCCCGGCCCACGTCGTCGAGCACCACCTCGAGCGTCGCCCCCTCGTCGCCGTCGCGCTGACCCACCACCTCGCCCTCGCGGTGGATGGCGGCCAGCACGTCGCCGCGCGACCAGGGCACGACGAGCTGCACCACGCGGTCGGAGCCCCTGAGCCGGTCGCCCACGACCCGCAACAGGTCGTCGATGCCTTCACCGGTGCGGGCCGAGATGAGCACTGCACCCGGCGTGCGCTGCGCCAGGATCTTGGCCTCTTCGGGTGCCCGGTCCGCCTTGTTCACCACGACGAGCTCGGGGACGCCGGCCGCGCCGATCTCGCCCAGCACCTCGCGCACGGCGGCCATCTGCCCTTCGGCGTTCGACGCCGTGGCGTCGACAACGTGCACGATCAGGTCCGCCAGGCGCACCGAATCGAGTGTGGAGCGGAACGCCTCGACCAGCTCGTGCGGGAGCTTGCGCACGAAGCCGACGGTGTCGGTCACGAGGACGGTCTCGCCGCCGGGGAGCGAGAGCTGGCGGGTGCGCGGGTCGAGGGTGACGAAGAGACGGTTCTCGGCGGGGACACCGGCATCGGTCAGCTGGTTGAGCAAAGTGGACTTGCCGGCGTTGGTGTAGCCCACCAACGCCAGCTCGCGGTGACGGCCCCGGGCCCGGCTGCGGCGCTGGAGCGAGCGGGTTCGCTCGACGTTGCGCAGCTCCTCCTCGAGCTTGTGCATACGGCGCACCAGCCGGCGGCGGTCGACCTCGAGTTGGGTCTCCCCGGGCCCGCGGGTACCGATCCCACCGGCTTGCTGGCTGAGGGACGTGCCACGGCCGCGCAACCGCGGCAGCCGGTAGCGCAGCAGGGCCAGCTCGACCTGCGCCTTGCCCTCGGGGCTGCGCGCGTTCTGGGCGAAGATGTCGAGGATCACGGCGGTGCGATCGATGGCCGTGCGGCCGAACAACTTCTCGAGGTTTCGATGCTGCGCCGGCGAGAGCTCGTCGTCGAAGACCACGGTGTCGGCATCGAGCGTGCGGCTCAGCGCCGCGATCTCCTCGGCCTTGCCGCTGCCGACGAAGGTGGCCGGGTCCGGGGCGTCGCGGCGCTGCACGACCCGGCCCACGACATCGGCACCCGCGCTGTCGACGAGTCGGGCGAGCTCGTCGAGCTCCTCGTCGACCAGTTCCGCGGTGAGCCCGGGGAAGACGACCCCGACGAGGATGATCCGCTCCCGGAACGTGCGCTCAATGAGCGTGCCGGGCAGGAGATTGGAACTATTCACAGAGTCCCGTGTGAGCGGAGCATCCCGTCAGACTATGAGCCCTACGAAACATCGCACCAGACGCCCCACGATTGCGCAGGACGCCCCAGAAACTTAGAGCCGATGGATTGCAGCAATGAACATTTGTAGAAAGCAATACAGACGGAGCTAATACGGCTCTTCGCGTTGAACTGGGGAGCGTGACATAGGGAAGTATCCGCGAACGGGGTCAGGGGCCCCGACATCGTTGTGGTTGCTTGACGACCCAACGAGGAGGACCCCTGACGATGGACGACGCTACTGGCCTGGCTGAAGCGCTGTTGGGACTCGACGGATTCGCGGTGCTGGCGGTGGAAGAGACCTCGTGCGAGGTGATCGTGACCGTCGAGACGACAGCTGACTTCGTCGGGCTGTCCGAGCTGTGGTGTGCGAGCGGTGGCCAAGGATCGGATCCGGGTTGAGATCCGGGACCTGCCCTGCTTCGGACGTCCGGCACGACTGGTGTGGATGAAGCGCCGTTGGCGTTGCGCCGACCAAGACTGTGTGGCCAAGACGTGGACCGAGGGCACCGAGCATGTCGCCCCACGAGCCGTCCTCACGCCGCGTGCTGGCGCAGAGGCCACCCGCCAGGTCGGAGAGCTCGCCCTCCCGCTCGCCGTCGTCGCCCGCGAGCTTGGAGTCCGCTGGTGGACCGTCATGGACGCCGTGGTCCTCCACGGCACGCCACTCGTCGAGGACCCTGAACGGGTCAAGAAGGTCCGGGCCCTCGGCATCGACGAGACGTCCTTCTTGTCTGCGACCAGAGAGCACCGGACCATCTACGTGACGTGCCTCGTCGACCTCGACCGCAAGAGGATCATCGACATGGCGGAGGGCAACGCCGCCGTTGACCTGCGCCGATGGTGCGCCGAGCAGGACCCGGCCTGGATGAGCGCCGTGCGGGTCGTCGCCACCGACCTGGCCGAGAGCTATCGCTCGGGGACATCGCCGCACCTCGATCATGCGATCCGCGTCGCCGACCCGTTCCATGTGGTCCGCATCGCCAACCGCTGCGTCGACAAGGTGCGCCGGCGCGTCCAGAACGAGACGCTCGGACATCGCGGCCGCAAAGCCGATCCGCTCTATCGGATTCGCAAGCTGTTGCTCGCCGGCTACGAACGCCTCGACGAACGGGGCCATGACCGCGTGCTGCTCGGATTGCGCCACGGCGACCCCCACGACGAGCTCCTCGGCGCCTGGTTGGCCAAGGAGTCAGTGCGCGACATCTATCTGACCGAAGATCCCAAGGTTGCCCGAGTGCTCCTCGACAAGGCCATCGTCGGCTGCAAGGGCGACGAGGTCGAAGAGATCCGTTCGCTCGGGGCCACCCTCGAGCGTTGGCAAAGCGAGATCTTGAACCACCATCGCACCGGGGCGTCCAACGGCCCGACCGAGGGCCTCAACCTGTGCGTGAAGAAGGTCAAGCGTGCGGGGCTTGGCTTCACTTGCTTCGAGCATTACCGGCTGCGAGTACTCCTTCACGCCGGCGGCGTCACGTGGCCGAGGCGTCCATCACCGCCGAAAATCAGAACCCGCTCTCCCCACTCCAACGCGTAGGGCCGGATCAACTATCGGGATCCACCCATCATCGGCGGCACACCCGTGCCGGGTTGGGGAGCCGAAGGTGTGCTTGGGCTCCGGCCCATGCGGGCCATCGGGCGGTGGTCCTACGGCATGTATCTATGGGAGATCCCGGTCGCCCTCCTCGCCGTGCACTGGTTGAGCCTCCACGACCTCGACTTGCTCGTGACCAAGATCGCCCCGATCCTGCTTACGGTCGCCATCGCCGCAGTGTCGTTCAAATTCTTCGAGTCGCCGATCCAGCACTCGGATCGCCTTAGGAACAGCCCGAGCCTCAGCCTGGCGTGCGCGGCTGGCTTCATGGTCTTGGCGCTGGTTACGATCAGCCTCGTGTCGTGACCCCTTCACGCTGTCAGCAATTCCCTCACGAGTGCGTCACGGGTCCATTGAGTTCGGGCGCCAAAGAGAGGAGGGTCATCACATCGTAGTGTTGCGAAGCCTCCGGGCTGTCCTTCGATGATCTCGACGCGATCCACAATGGATTGGAAGCGTTCGCTTGCACCCGATCTATGGAGTTGTCGCCCCGAGCCGTTTCCCGACATGAAGCCAGACTACGACCCCGTCAATGTCCTTCGGTTGTCCTATCACTGCAACGAGGCTGCTGATAACAGTGGCTACATTCTGGTGAATTGGAAAACCGAACAAACTGAGATGGCGTGGGGGACTTATCACAACGGCGTCAACGCGGTACTTTCGCAAGAAATACCGCAGGTTCGTACTCAACTTTCTATACGACGGGCTGGTGGACCCGGCATACCCGCTATCGAATAGAGCCTGAACTGATGTAGGCGTGAGTTGTGCGGGAAATGAAGTGCCTCCATTCCCGCTGGCTTTGGGAAACCACCCAAAGCCCCCGATGAAATTGAAGCGCATGCCACTGACAGCCTGGTCAAGCATGACGCTGTCGATCGGCTTGAGAAACAAGGCCCAGGGCTTGTTGCTTGCAAAGTCGGGGTAGGGATAGGCCAAAACCACACCGCCAGATGGGATCGAGTCCACAGCCGTCGAGGTAAAGAAGCTCGGAACCGCGATCGATGTGGTTGCTTGTGACGATGCCGGTACAAGTGGGAGGGTGACCGCAAGCATCAGACCTACAATCGCGCTGACGGCGAGTGTATTGCGCCATCGAATAGGAGGTCGAATGAGTCGACACTCCCTTGCCCGTTTCCACAACTCGTCCATCCCGATCGCAAACATTGCGGCCACGAATAAGTCGGTGAAGAGAGCAAATCTCCTCGCTGCGAAGCCACTCAGGGCGGGCAGATCGCGAAGAGTGCAAACGGAAGGAGAATCGACGATCCGTGTCCGTTGATCGTGAGGGAGGATCCCAGGGAGAGGACAAAGGCCATGATCACCATGGTGCCGGAAAAGATAATCTCCTTTCTACTGTGAAGGAAGAGGGCGAAGCAGGCGAGCACGATGACCAAAGGCAGACCGAGATAGTGAGCGTTGTCACTCCCTGCGAGCAAAGCCGGAACAAGCCACTGATGAGTCTCGGCCATGAATGGCGACAACAGGTCGGTGTTGAACGTCGACAAGAACGAGGTCGATTGCGGCGATCCACGAATGCTTTGAGGGCCGGCAAAAGTAAACCACAGTGGATAGCCGAGAAGAATCGCAACGACACCGAAGCAATACGCAATTGCTTTCGTCGCATAGAGCCACCGCGCTGCGAGCTTGTCTCGGGTGAAGACCAGAACGATGGCGACGCACAGGAAACCAATTACGACGGTACCAGCAAGGACTTCGGACCAGATGAAAAACTGCAAAACGCACAGAAGCCCGAGTGCGATCCCGGCAGATCCCACCCGCCATCTCTGCCGAACGAAAATCTCGTGCAGCACCATCAGGATCAAAGGTGGCAATGGCACGAAGATCAGGAAGAGATCCGAACCAAAGGTTGAGGTGTAGGCGGAGAAGCCGTAGAGGAGCCCGCCGACGAAAGCAGCTGGCCACCAAATGGTCCAGCGCCGCAGTACGAAGCACATCGACGCCGCTGACGCCGCCAGTGCGAGGCGCAAGAGAATGTTGTAGGCAACCACCGGCCCAAAGATTTTGGTGATCGGGGCGAAGAGCACGCCGAGGGCCAACATCGAGCCGTTCACGCCGAAATTTTGCCCGTAGGGATAGTCCTGGCCTTGGGCAAGGAAGAGGTGTTGTACGTTCGGCAGCGCGTGGGCTGCCCAGCCAAGCCACCAGATCTGCTCGACCGAGTCGTTCCATTTGAGGCCCGCAATGCGGCTCGAACCAACGGAATCGAAGCCATACCTGGCAAAGGCGAGAACGGTATAGAGAGCGCAACAAGTCACCCCAGGCCAGCTTCGCCGGACCCTGATCAGATGCGAGGTCGACGCTCGTTTGCGGCGGTCCACCTGCTCTACACGCTCGGAAACGGCAACGCCCGAAGACTGCCCCCACCGAGCTGAGCCTTGTGGCATGGCCGAAATGTACTGTCCGTCGTGGAGCATGGCCAGGTATCTCCCTACTGCATTTGACGGTAGTAGGTCGCTTCGAACTCTGCTGGGGTGACGTAGGAGTTGTCCTCGGTGATCTCACCGTGCAGCCGGCGGTGGTTGAACCAGTCGATGTAGCCGAGCGTGGCGTACTCGACGTCGTCGAGACCCCGCCACGGCCCCTGGGGGTAGATCAGCTCCCACTTGTAGAGGCTGTTGAAGGCCTCGGCCATGGCGTTGTCGTAGCTGTCACCGCGCGAGCCGACCGAGGCGACGATGTCGTTCTCGTCGAGGCGCTCGGAGTAGCGAATTGATAAATACTGTGAACGCCCGCGGTCGCTGTGATGGACCAGGCCGTCGAGGACCTGGCCGCCCCGGGTCCGGTTCCACACCGCCATCTCGAGGGCGTCGATGGCCAGATCCGAGCGCAAGGATTCCGAGATCTGCCAGCCGACCACCATCCGCGAGAACACGTCGATGATGAAGGCGGCGTAGACCCAGCCAGCATGGGTCTTGACGTAGGTCAGATCCGCCACCCAAAGCCGGTTGGGCTCGTCCGCGCGGAAGCTGTCGCTCGACGAGGTCGGCCGGGCGGTGCTGGCGCTCGTCGAAGCGGGTGGTGACCTTGTCGGCCCGGCCTCGTCGGGCCCCTGAAAGCCCCAGCTCGCGCATCAGGCGCTCGACGGTGCAACGGGCCACGCGGATGCCCTCCCGGTTGAGCTGGGTCCAGACCTTGTCGGCCCCATAGACCTCGAGGTTGTCGCCCCAGACCCGGAGGATCTCGCTCTTCAGCTCCTCGTCACGCACCGAGCGCGCCGAGGGGGGACGTTTCTTGGCCACCCAATAGGCGTTCGGGGCGATCTTGCAGCCGTGCTCTGAGAGCACCCGGCAGATCGGCTCGACCCCGAAGCGGTGGCGATGTTCGTCGATGAAGGCGACTATCGCGGCGGTCGCGGGTCGAGCTCCCGCGCGAAGAAAGCCGAGGCCGCCTTCAAGATCTCATTGGCCCGGCGCAGCTCGAAATTCTCCCTTTCGAGCTCTTTCATCCGGGCCCGCTCGTCGGTGTTCAGCCCGGGTCGCTCGCCGGCATCGGTCTCGGCGCGCCTGACCCACTGTCGAAGGGTCTCGTGGTTGATCGCCAGCTTCGCCGCGATCGACTCGATGGCCTTCCACTGCGACGGGTACTCGTTTTGGTGATCGAAGACCATCCGCACGGCCCGTTCCCGGACTTCGGGCGGATAGGGACCTCGTCCCGCCTTGCTCTTCTCTGGCATTGCTCCATCCTCTCAAGGGAAGGAGCAGTCACCAATCCCGGGGCGGTTCAGCCCAAGTAGAAAACCCGCCTTGCCTGATCGTCACGCGGTGCGTTGTCGAACCATGACTGGAACAACTTCTCTCGGGCAATCTCGGCACGTCGATTCTTGAGCATGGTTCCAATGATGCACCAGACGCCCCTGCTCTTTTCAGCCCTCTGGACGCTCCGAGCGGCAACGGGGGCGGGTACAGCGCACACGGCATTACAGCGTGCGTCAAACTCCCTCTGGCGCCTGGATGCGTTGTAGCGCCCCGAAAATCTTTGAAGGGTCTCCAGTGAAGTAGATGACCTCACCTTCTACGGATGGATGAGAGGCGACCCGTTCCCGCCCCTCGGGCAGTGGTGCATTAGCAAACTTGTTCTCCGTTGGTTCGGTTCGCCAATTGTCCCCCTGCGAACGAACCTCCGCATTTGAGTAGACGTAAACCTTGATATCGCTGGCCAGTAGAAAGTTACGTTTCTGGCTATCGTTCAGCGATTTCCAGACAGCGCCCACGGTCTGACCTGTCGGGCTTTCTATGACTTGTGTTGGTTCAGTGGGCAATAAGCGCAACCTAGCCCGCTCCGAAAGTAATTCGGCCTGACGTGTCGCGAAGTCTGGCGAGTCGAAGTCGAGTGAGTGAATTTCATCTTCAATTTCTGCGATTTCGTCGGAGTGGTCATCGCCTGGCACCGAAAGAATCTCGACTAGCTCTGTGTCAGCGAAAGGACCATCCTCGGTGAACCAGAGATTTACCCAGGCGTCAGCATCCTCAAGCGGAATCATGTTCTTACACTCCGAGCGCCTACGGTCGGTCCCGTTGCAGCGGTAGTAAAACCATTCACGGACCCTGCCGTCTCTCCGCTTGCGCCTCGACTTTGTACGGTACATAGGACCCCCACAGCGGTCGCAAAACGCCACCCCTGTCAGCAATGCGGAGTCCGCCGTTATCATTCCTCGCCGTTGTGGGCGCCGGTCTAGGGCGGTTTGCAATTGTTTCCACTCCCCTGCCGTCATGAGTCCGTCAAACTTGTGGGTTGTCTCACCGTTCCCGTTGACGTAGCGACCCTTCAACGATGGCGAAGAGAGAACTACTTTTACTGAGGTTTGGGACCAGGAACCGCCATGCACAGTAGAGATACCCGAGTGGTCAAGCCATTCGGCAATTGACGTATAGGTATCGCCCCGCAGTGCCCGCTCTACCATTTCCCGTAGCACCGGCGCACGGTCGGGACGCAGCTGCAACCGCTTGTTATAGCGCTCCCCCACTACTTCAAATCCCCACGGAGGTTTACCGGCGAACGCCCTGTTTTCCCGCAGCACTGCCCGGGCGGCGGCATGCCGAGCTGTGATCATCCGTAGCTCTAGCTCTGCCAGACGTCCCAGCACATCCCAGACAATGGGGCCAGCTATGTCATCGGAGTTCGGTGGCCATGAGAGCGGGGGCGACAGAATCCGAATTTGCTTGCCAGTGATCTCTGCCCACTCACGTATTTTGAATAGGTCGGCAGCGTTGCGGCCCAGCCGCTCAATGGACGACGCTACGAGAACGTCATACGTCGCCAGGAGAGCTGGGTCAGTCAGCCACGGCCCCAGTCCTGCCCGCTTGAACGGAGAGACCGAACCGCTCACGCCCCGGTCCTCGCTGGTCGCTACAACCTCTAACCCGTTGGCGGTCGCCCAGGCGGTTGCCGATTCGTCGTCTCGCTCTATCCGAGAAGCTTCCTCAGCGTTACGGGAAAGCCGGGCAGCGATGAGCGCCCGTTCGTACTGGTGCTTCGGTCCGGGCCATGCCCATAACTATATGGCTTGACAGATAGCGGGTACCGGGCAACACGTTGCTCAAGAGAGCATCCCCGGATGGACCTCGACGTCAGCCACCTTGCGCACCGGACCGGCGAGAGACGTCGTCGCACCTTCGTCCGCGCCCAGCGTGACCTCGAGGACACCGCCCGGGTTGGACACCCGCACGGCGGCGTCGGGCGGGACGACACCCCAGCTCGCCGCGGCAGCCGCCGCGGCCACGCTGCCCGTCCCGCAGGCGAGCGTCTCGCCCACGCCGCGTTCCCACACCCTGAACTCGAGCAACGGGCCGGCTTCGTCGTGCGTGAGGGTGATCCACTCGACGTTGATGCCGTCGGGATACTCCGCCTGCAACTTCGGTCCGGCCTCGGCGATGTCGACACCGGCGGTGTCGGGCCCGAGGAGCACGAGGTGGGGATTGCCCACGTCGACCGTGCGCGCCCGGTGGTCGGCCAACGAAGGCGTCTGCTCGGGTCCCAAGCGGGCCGGTCCCATGTCCACGCGGGCTGACGCCAGACCCGTCACTGCTCCCTCGGCGTAGTCGACCGTACGCGGCCCGCCTGCGGTCGCCACGGTGAAGGTGGGTGGTGCCACCAGCCCGGCATCCACCGCGGCCTGGGCCAGGCAGCGGATTCCGTTGCCGCTCATTTCGGCCTCGCCGCCGTCCGCGTTGTACAGCCGCATGGAGAGGTCGCAGCCGTCGCGCCCGGGGCCGACCACGATGATCCCGTCGGCGCCGATGCCCCGGTGCCGGTCCGCCAGCACGCGCACCTGGGCCGGCGTCAGCGCGACGGTGTCCTCGGGGTCGAGCACGACCACGAAGTCGTTTCCCGCACCCTCGTGCTTGGTGGCGTGCATACCCCCATTCTCGCAGCCGGCGTCCTTCAACCGTGCACGACGAGGGCCTCATGCAGCCGTTCTCGTGCCTGGGCCGGGCTGGAGGCCCAGACGATCCGAGGGTCCCGGCGGAACCACGCGGCCTGGCGGCGGGCGAACCGGCGGGTGCGCCGGACCGCCTCCTCGACGCACTCGTCGAGGGGCGTACCGCCTTCGACGTGTCCGAGGATCTCGCGGTAGCCGAGGGCCTGGCGGGCCGTACGCGAGATCCCGCCCGGCCGGGCCGCCAGCGCCTGCACCTCGGCGACCAGCCCGGCCTCGAGCATGGCATCGAAGCGTGCCGCGATGCGCCGTTCGATCTCCTCTGGATCCCTCGCCAAGCCGACCTGCCCGATCCCTCTCGCCGGGTAGGCCTCGAGACCCGGTCCGAACTCGGAGAAGGGGCGCCCCGACCCGAGCGTCACCTCGAGCGCGCGCACCACACGGCGGCGGTTGGTCGGTTCCATCCGGTTCGCCCCGACGGGGTCCAGCGAGCGCAGGCGGGCGTGGAGCTGCCTGACGTCGCTGCGGCCGTCGTCGAGCTCCGCCTCGAGCGAGGCGGCCACGCCTGGATAGCGCCCGGGGATGGCAAGGTCGTCGACCACCGCCCGCAGGTACAACCCCGTGCCGCCGACCAGGACGGCGTGATGCCCGCGTGCGGCGATGCCGGCGAGCGCGTCACGAGCGGCCGCTTGGAACTGCGCGACGGTGAAGTCGTCGCCGGGGTCGACGAGGTCGAGCAGGTGGTGCGGCACAGCGGCCTGGGCCTTCGGACTCGGGCTTGGAGGTGCCGATATCCATGCCGCGGTACACGCACATGGAGTCGACAGAGACGATTTCGCAATCACCGCGTTCGAGGGCGAAGGCGAACGCGGCGTCGGACTTGCCCGACGCGGTGACGCCGACGAGGGCGGCCGACGTCACGCGCCCGCCACCGGGATGAGCACCCGATGGCGAGGCCGCGCCGTCACCTCCTCGAGCCGGCCCGACAGGTGGTGGGGATGACCCGCCGTCACGGTCACCCGGCAGAGCGCGCCCGGGGCGGGCGCAGCGGTCCCGGCCGCCGCGAAGTGCACCAGCTTGCCCTGGCGTGTGCGTGCGGCGAGCGTGTCGGGGTCGCGCCGGCTCACGCCCTCGACGAGCACCTCCTCACTGCGGCCGACGCGTGCCTGATGCCGGGCCACGGCCGAGCGGTCGATGACCGTCTTGAGGCGGTCGAAGCGCTCGGCGACCACGTCGGCGGGGACGAACGCGTCCTCCATGGCGGCCGCCCGCGTCCCCGGGCGCGGCGAGAAGATGAACGTGAAGGCGCTGTCGTAGCCGACCTCGGCACACAGGGCCAGCGTGTCCTCGAAATCGCCCCGGTCTCCCCGGGGAAGCCGACGATGATGTCGGTCGTCACGGCGAGGTCGTCGATGGCCCGGCGGGCCGCGGCCAGGCGGTCGAGATAGCGCTGCGCCGTGTACCCGCGGCGCATGGCCCGCAACACCCGGTCGCTCCCCGACTGGAGGGGCAGGTGCAGCTGCTCGCACACCTCTGGTGTCTCCGCCATGGCGTCGATCGTCTCGGGGCGCAGATCCTTGGGGTGTGGGCTCGTGAAGCGGACGCGCCCGATCCCCTCCACCGCACCCACGGCGCGCAGCAGGTCGGCGAAGAGCGGCCGGCGCCGTGTGATGTCGCGGCCATAGGAGTTGACGTTCTGCCCGAGCATCGTGACCTCCCTGACGCCCCGGTGCGCCAGCAATTCGACCTCGGAGACGATGTCGTCGAGCGGACGGCTCACCTCGGGACCGCGCACGGCGGGCACGATGCAAAAGGCACACGAGTTGTCGCAGCCGGTCTGGATGTTGACCCAGGCCGCGTAGGGCAACTCGCGGACTGCGCCGGGTCCGAGCAGGGGGTTCGTGCCCGATTCGGGAGCCGGCGCGTCGAGGATCTCCATCACGGGGCCCTCGGTCCGTGCCCGCTCGAGCAAGCCGGGCGCACTGGTCAGGTTGTGCGTCCCGAACACGACATCGACCCAGCCCACCTTCTCCTGAATGCGCTCGCGGTCCTTCTGGGCCAGACAGCCCCCGACGGCGATCTGGAGTCCGGGCTTCGCGTCGACCAGTTCCTTGAGTCGCCCGAGCGTCCCGTAGAGGCGCTGGTCCGCGTTCTCCCGGATGCAGCACGTGTTGAGCACCACGACGTCGGCATCTTCCAGGGAGGCGGCAGCCGTCAAACCGTCGGCCACCAGCAACCCGGCGAGCCGCTCGGAGTCGTGCTCGTTCATCTGGCACCCGAAGGTACGGATGAAATAGGTCCGCGGCATCCACCAAGTCTAGGGAGCCGCCGCGCGTAGATTTTCGACCATGAACTCCGTTCGGGCCCTGTCGGCGCATGGCCCGCTCAGGGGTGTCGCCCTGGTCGCCCTGGTGGCGGTGGTTCCGGCGCTGGCCGCCTGCGGCTCGGGGCCCGGCTCGGGCTCGGCCGACGGCTCGTCCACAGCGTCGCCCGACGCGCGCCTGGCCAGTGCCGGGAGCTCGCTGCAAAAGGCCGTCACGACGTACCGGTCCGCCGTGACGCAGTGCAAGACCGCGTCGAGCCCGGTCGTCTGTCTCGAGAAGGCCGACCGCACGCTCGGCGACCAGGTGCACACGTACGCCAACCTGCTCGCCGTCGGCCACGGCTTCAGCGTGCCGGCCGCCGATCTCACCAAGACCCGCAACTCGGCACAGACGTTGGCCAACAGCCTCGAGATCCTCGGCGACGCCCAGCCCACCCAGGCCAACTACGACCAGGTGCTCAACACGTTCAATGTGAACTCGGCGATCGCGCAGCTCGACAGCGCCGTGTCGACGCTACGCGGCGCGCACGGCGGCTGACCGGTCCTGCCGCCGGCCCGGCCCGGCCGCAGCTCTCGCGCTAGAGCGTGACCTCGGCCTCGTCGCCGAAGACGAGGCCCTTGCGGTCGGCCCGCAGCCCGACGACCCGCCCGGGGACACCCGAGCGTCCGAACGCGACCTCGGCCGCCGCGCGCACCGTGGTGAGCGACGAGGCGCGCACGATGCCGATCAGCGAGGGCCCCGCACCCGACCAACTGGCGGCGAGCGCCCCCGCGTCGACCAGCTCGGCGAGGAGCGCGGCCGACTCGGGGAAGAGCGCCGTGCGGGCAGGCTGGTGGATGCGGTCACCGGTGGCGGCGGGGACGAGCGCCGCCGGGTCGGCCAGCCCGGCCACCAGCAGGCCCATGCGGCCCAGGTTGAAGACGGCGTCGGCCCGGCTAAGCGTCTCGGGCAGCACACCGCGCGCCTCGGGTGTCGCCAGATCGCGGTCGGGGATGATCACCACGAACGCCAGCTCCTCGCTGAGCGGGAGGGCCGACTGGACCGCTCTGCCCTCCACCGTGGTGGCTGCGACCAGGCCGCCGAAGACACTGGCCGCCGCGTTCTCGGGGTGACCGTCGTAGGCGGCTGCGACCGCGAACGGGTCGTCCGCGCCGGCGGCTGCCGCGGCGGCCGCGGCGAGAGCGGCCGAGGAACCGAGCCCGCGTGCGACCGGGATCTGGGACCGCACCGTCACCGAGCAACGGTCGTGCCCGAGCACCTCGGTGGCCACGCGCGCCGCCAGGTGCGACGCGTCGTCGAAGAGTCCCGCTCCCTCGCCCTCTGTGCGCACCCGGAGCGCCGGCGCCGGCTCCACCTCGACGCTCACGTAACACTCGAGCGCCACCGCCAACGTGTCGAAACCGGGCCCGAGGTTGGCCGACGATGCTGGCGCCCGGGCTCGCACCGCGTCAGGCTACGCCGCGCTCAGAAGATCCGCTGGAGCAGCGAAGGGCGCGGCACGTCCCTCTGGAGCCGCACGGGCACCGAGACGGACTGCCGGCCCAGGGTCACCACCTCGGTGCCGACCACGTCGCCGTGGCGGGCCCGGTCGGTGAGACCACGTCGGGGATCGAAGGCGCGCCGCGCCGTCACCCCCGGCCACGTCAACATCGCCACCGACGACGCGGTCGTGGCGCCGACCGTGGTGCCCGCCTCGCTGACATGGGCGGCGGTCACCCCGCCCCCTAGCACCTGGGTGCTGCCGATCAGCGGCCCGAGCGCATCGACCAGCGCCAGCGCGTGCAGACCGGCCTGGGCCAGCACCGCGGGACCCTGCTGCCCCGTGACCGCCGCCAGCAAGAGGACCCGTCGCCCGTGCACCGTCCGGTAGACGGCCAGCACGTCACACCCGCCGGCTGCCGTGGTGAAGCCCGACTTCACGCCGATGACGCCTTGGATCCCGAGCAGCGGCGTGTAGGTCGAGATGGTCCCCGCCACGGGCAGGGTGACCGAGGACTGCTTGACCATGGACGCGAAGGCCGGGTAGGTCATGTCCGGCGTGGCCACCTTGAGCAGATCAGAAGCGGTCGACATGGATGCGGGATCGACGCCGCTGGCGTCGGCGAAGTGCGACTGGCTCATGCCGAGGCGCGCCGCGTCTGCGTTCATCTTCGCCACGAAGGTGGCGATGCTGCCGGCGTCCCAGCGGGCCAGCAGGTCGGCGTAGTTGTCGGCCGAGTGCACCAGCAGGCCGGTCAGCACCTGCTGCTCGGTCAGCTGCTCGCCGAGCAGCGACGTCCGCGTTCGAGTCGTCGTCGACGGTGTCGTTGTCGTAGTCGTCGACGTCGGCCTGGCTCACCGTGATCGTGGGTCCCGGCTGGTTCAAGGCGAGCGGGTGGTCGTGGAGGATCACGTACGCCGTCATCAACTTGGTCAGGCTGGCCACCGGAGCCGCCGTCTCGGCGCCCGACGCCACGCTGACACCGACGGCGGGGATGGCGACGGCGCCCTGACCCGTGTTCGGCCAGGGCAACGGCACCGACTGTGCCGGCACCGAGACGGTGCGGGCGAGCACGGGCGTGACCGCCGGCACGGGGTCCGGTGTGTGCAGTCGGATGCCGACGAAGGCTCCGGCGGCGGCCGCCACGACGAGGAGCACCACCAGTACGACGAGGCGCCGACGCCGATGGCGGCGGCGGTGTGAATGCACCGAGTGCCGCCCCCGCTCTCGCTGGGGTGGCCGCGGGGCCGCAGGCGGTGGCCGGTGCAGGGAGTCGAGTCGGAACGGCGCCACCATCAGGGGCGCCTCGGTCTCGGGGCTCACCGCCGGTGCAGGTCGTCGAGCTCTTCGGGCGTCATGAGCACGGCACGCGCCTTGGAGCCCTCACTCGGACCGACCACCCCGGCCTGCTCGAGCAGGTCCATGAGGCGCCCGGCCCGGGCGAAACCCACCCGCAGCTTGCGCTGCAACATGGAGGTGGAGCCGAGCTGGGAGCGCACGACCAGGTCGCGCGCCTGCATCAACAGCTCGTCGTCGTCGTCACCGAGGCCGTCACCGCTGTGCGGGCCGTCGTCGGTGACCTCGATCCCGACGATGGCCTCGGTCTGCCCGCCCTGGGAGCGCCAGTGCTGGACCACCTCGCGCACCTCGTCCTCGGAGACCCAGGGGGCCTGGAGCCGGCGCGGGATGTTGGAGGAGGCGGTGAGGAGCAACATGTCGCCCTTGCCGATCAGCCGCTCGGCACCGGGCTGGTCCAAGATGACCCGGCTGTCGGCCAAAGAGGAGACCGAGAAGGCCATGCGGCTCGGGATGTTGGCCTTGATCACACCGGTGATCACGTCGACCGACGGGCGCTGCGTGGCGATCACCAGGTGGATGCCCACGGCCCGGGCCATCTGGGCGATACGGACGATGGAGTCCTCCACGTCGCGGGCCGCCACCATCATGAGGTCGTTCAGCTCGTCGACGATCACCAGGATGAAGGGGAGGGCCTGGCGGTCGGCTCGGGCTCGGGTTCGAGGTCGGCCTCGTCCTCGAGCGCCGCGTGGTCCTCGCCGAGGGCGCGGGCCGCCACCTCGCGCATCCGGCGGCGGTCCGACGGCGCCGGCGGGGCGATGAGCCCCTGCTCGATCAACTGGTTGTAGCCCGTGATGTCGCGCACGCCGTTCTCGGCGAGCATGTCGTAGCGGCGCTCCATCTCCTTGACCGCCCAGGCGAGGGCGTTGGCCGCCTTCTTGGGGTCGACGACGACCGGATTGAGGAGGTGCGGCAGGCCGTCGTACTGGCCCAGCTCGACGCGCTTGGGGTCGACGAGGATCAGCTTGACCCGGTCGGGCGTGTCCCGCATGAGGATCGACGTGATGATGGAGTTCATGCACGACGACTTGCCCGATCCGGTCGAGCCCGAGATCAAGATGTGCGGCATTTCGGCCAGGTTCGCCATCACGGCGCGCCCGGCGATGTCGCGGCCCATGGCCACCTCGAGCGGATGGGTCGTCGGCGTCGGCCTGGCTTCGTTGGACTCGAGGATGTCGCGCAGCGACACCAGCTGGCGCGTCCGGTTCGGCACCTCGACGCCGATGGCCGACTTGCCCGGGATGGGCGCCAGGATCCGCACGTCGGGTGACGCCATGGCGTAGGCGATGTCCTTGGAGAGGCTGGTGACCCGGGCCACTTTCACGCCGGGGCCGAGCTCGAGCTCGTAGCGGGTGACCGTCGGCCCCACCCGGCAGCCGACCAGCCTGGTCTCGACGCCGTGGGCCTCGAGCGCGCGCACCAGGTCCTCGCCCAGCGCGTCGATCTGACGCTGGTCCTGGCGCATCTTCTTCGACTGGTGCAACAGCCCGAGGCCGGGCAGCACCCACTCCCCCGGTTCCCGTTCTCGCCTCGACGACGCGGCCACCCGGGGGACGACCGTGGGCCGGGGTTCGGGCTCCGGCTCCGGGTCGAGCGCGATGTCGATGTCCGAGTCGTCCTCGTCGAGCGGAGGTTCGTCGGCCAGGTCGTCCTCCTCGGGGACGGCGTGCGGCGGAGCGGACGAGGTGGCCTCGCCCAGGTCGGTGGTCGAGCCCTCGGGGACGATCACGAACGGCTTGCCCCGCCACAGCTCGACGGCCGTGCGTCCCGCCGCCGCCCCGCCGGCGCGCACGGCGCGGCCGACCGAGGCCAGGGAGGCACCGGTCGCCACCAGGATCGCCACCAGGACCACGGCCACCAGCACGACGGCCGCGCCGGCGGTCCCGAGGCCCGAGTGCAGCGGGCGGCCCACCAGCACGCCGAGGTAGCCCCCGCCCACCCGCAGGGCGTGCGAGTCCGAGAACCGCGGCGCGCCCTTGGCCAGCTCGGCCAGACCGCAGACGCCGAGCAGGCCCAGCACGATCCCGACGCCGAGGCGCCAGGGGTCGGCACCCTCGCCGTGCTCTTCGGCTTCCTCCTCGTCGCGGGGACGTCGGTCGAAGAGGAGTGCACACCCCGCGCCGACGGCGACGAGGGGCAGGAGGATCCGGGCCCAGCCGGCCAGCGAGGCCAGCGCCGTGTTGGTGCCGTGCCCGACCGGCCCGAGCTGCTGGCCCCACAACGCGAGTGCGAGGAGGACACCGAGCGTGATCAGGCCGACGGCCCACAGGTCCCGGGCCTGGACCCGCCAGAACGGGGTCCGTGGCGGCGGCGCCGCCTTCTTCTTGGCGCGCGAGGCGGGCTTCTTCGCAGCAGAGCGGGACGGCGCCCGCGTCGGGGCGCTGCGGGTCTTAGTCACCACAGTGAGGCGAGACTAGTGCCTGACCTGGTGATTTTTGCGGACACCCCCGCAGTGCCGCGGCCCGTTGTTCTACGAACATATGTTCGCTATCGTAGCCACCATGGCACTCCGGTGGACGCTGGCGGAGAGCGAGGACAAGGGCACGCTCTTCTCCGACGAGCGGGTGGCGGAGCGGCACCTGGGCAAGGGGGCCTACGCCGGCATGGAGTTCCTCCACGTCAACGCCCGGACCATCATCAACACCGTCCCGCCCGAGAGCCTCATGCCCTTCCGGCACACGATCAACCCGTATCGAGGGTGCAGCCACGCCTGCGTGTACTGCTTCGCCCGGCCCACGCACGACTACCTGGGGCTCGGGATCGGGCGCGACTTCGAGACCAAGATCGTGGTGAAGGTCAACGCCGTCGAGCGACTGCGGGCCGAGCTGCGCTCGCCCAAGTGGGACGGCGACCACATCGCGATGGGCACCAACACCGACCCCTACCAGCACGCCGAGGGCAAGTACCACCTCACCCGCGGGATCGTCGAGACCCTCTCGGGGGCACGCAACCCGTTCAGCATCTTGACCAAGTCGACCCTCATCCTCCGGGACGCCGCGCTGTTGGCCGCGGCGCGCGAGCGCACCGACGTCGAGGTCAACTTCTCCATCGGGACCCTCGATCGCGACGTCTGGCGGTTGACCGAGCCGGGCACGCCCCCGCCCGACCGGCGGGTGGAGGCCCTCCGGCGCCTGAGTGCCCTCGGCATCCCCTGTGGCGTCCTGGTCGCCCCGGTCCTGCCTGGCATCTCGGACTCCGAAGCCCAGCTGCGCGAGGTCGTCGAGGCCTGCGCCGAGGCCGGCGCGGTCTCCATCACGGGTGTCGCCCTGCACCTGAGGGGCCCGCTGCGCGGCCACTACCTCGACTGGTTGGCGTCGGCCCGGCCCGACCAGGTCCGCCTGCACCGGACCCGCTTCCGCCACGGCGCCTACCAGGAGGACGACGAGCGGCAACGGATCGAGGGCATCGTGCGGGCCACCGCCCGGCGCCGCGGTGTGACCGGGCGCGACCGCTATCGAGGGAAGGGGCGGGCGTCGGGTCCGGACGGAACGGGGGCCGGGACTCGAGACGGGTCCGGGGCCGACCCGGAGAGCGGCGCGGTCGAGCGGGCCCGCCGAGGACGAGCAGCTCCGCCTGCTCTGAGAGGCGGGCGTGCCCGAGGGGCGCGCCTCGCGGGGCGTGGATGCTCCCTAAGATCGCTCACTTATGCCGGGCACGAGCAGGCGAAGATGGCGGACGGGTCGCCGCGCCGCCGTCGTCGTCGTGGTGGGGATGCTCATCGTCGGTGCCCTCCTGGTCGCCCCCCCGGGCGGTCCCACCGGCACCTCGGCGCGGGCGGGCGCCCAGGACCCGGGCAACGCGGCCGACTCGGCGTACGCCATCGTCGACGCAGCAGGCGGCGTCATGACCTTCGGCGGCGCGGGCTACGCGGGCGACACCATCGGCCTGGCGCTGCACCAGCCCATCGTCGGGAGCACGGCGGATCCGGCCGGCGGCTACTGGTTGGTGGCCTCCGACGGGGGCATCTTCACCTTCGGCAACGCGGCGTTCTGGGGCTCGACCGGCGCCATCTCGCTGAACAAACCCGTCGTCGGCATGGCCACGACGCCCGACGGGGGCGGCTACTGGCTCGTCGCCTCCGACGGGGGCATCTTCGCCTTCGGCGACGCGCAATACTTCGGCTCGACCGGCGCACTGACGTTGAACAAACCCATCGTGGGCATGGCGGCCACCGCGAACGGACGCGGGTACTGGCTGGTCGCCTCCGACGGCGGCATCTTCGCCTTCGGCAACGCGCGGTACGCCGGATCGACCGGTGGATTGAGCCTGAACAAGCCGGTGGTCGGCATGGCGGCCACCGCGGACGGAGGCGGGTACTGGCTGGTCGCCTCCGACGGCGGCATCTTCACCTTCGGCGACGCCGCCTACATGGGCTCGACCGGCGGCCTGGCGCTCAACGCACCGATCGTGAGCATGGCCCGCACGCCCGACGGGGGCGGGTACTGGCTCGTGGCCCAGGACGCGGGTGTCTTCACCTTCGGCGACGCCGTTTTCTCGGGGAGCGCGGAGTCGCCGCTGCATCCGCCGTTCTTCCCGAAGCCGCTCTCCAACCCCATCGCGCCCGTCGTGAGCATCATCAACGACACGCCCGGGCCCCAGGCGACACATCAGAACGGGCTGCGCGTGGCGTTCGCCGGCGACTCACTCTCCCTCTACGAGGGGCAGTACATCCAAGCAACCTCCCCGCCCTACGGAGTCGACGACGGCGCGGCGGCGGGGTGTGGCTTCACCAACGGCGCGCCGACACAGCCCTGGGCCGACCCGACCGTGCCCTACATCAGCCCGGGGGCGTGCGCGTTCTGGGCGTCGCAGTTGCAATGGGTGGTCTCGCGCTTCCACCCTGACGTGACGGTGATCCAGACCGGGTACTGGGAGACACAGAACCGCCTCTTCAACGGGTCGTACCAGAACCTGGCGGACGCCGACTACGACGCGTACATCGAGTCGAACCTGGTCCAGGCGGTGCAGATCGCCCATTCCGACGGCGGGGCGGTGATCCTCTCGACCTCCCCGTACTTCAACGACGGGACGCCCTTTGATCTCGTCGCCGCCTACAACGAGATCGTCCAAAGCGTGGCCGCCCAGTTCCACTACGTGTCCATCGACGACCTCTACACCGTGCTCGATCCCGGCGGGTCCTACGCCTCGGTCGTCAACGGCATTCAGGCGCGGGCAACCGATGGAGTGCACATCACCCAGGCGGCGGTGGACAACCTGATTGAACCGGCCCTCAACCAGATCATCGCCAACGTGGCCGGCGCGGTGTACGCCTCGAACGCCTAAGAGGCGCACCAAACCGGCCTTCTGCGCCGGCCGCTCCGTCAACGGACGCACAACACCCTGCTGAAGGGCTGCGTCGGTCGCGTCAGCCCCGCTTTCCGAGCCTCAAGCCAGGCACAAATCCTGCCGAACCCTTCTTGGTGCCAGAAGGTGGCGCCAGGGTCACTCGTTTGGTCGGGATCGGTAATTCCATGGGGGAAGAAGTCGAGGTCGTCGAGAGCGCGCTCGTACCTGAGCTCGATCCGACTGAAGCGGCCGAGGTCCGCTCGACGACGCGCTCGCCGAGGCGTACGGCCGCGATCGTCGCCTACACCGCCGTGCTGGCCCTCGGGACGATCGCGCTGCTGACCCACGGACCGCTGGCCGACGCCGACGCCATCCGGACGGTGATCCCAGAGGCCTGGATGGCCGCGCTGATCTGTCTGCTCTACGCCGCCTCGTTCTGGGCGCCGGTGAACTTCCACCACCGGGGCAACACCGTCTTGTTCTCCCTCGAGGAAGTCCCGCTGCTGTTGGGACTTGTCTTCTTGCCCCCCGACATCCTCGTGCTGGTCTGCGTCTCCGCCATCTTCATCGTCTACGCGGTGCGCAAGATGGCGTTCCTCAAGCTCGCCTTCAACATTGCGATGGCAGGGCTCGGCACGACGGTCGCCGCCCTCGTGTACCACCTCGCTTTGGGGTCCAACAGCCCGGTGAGTCCCCTAGGTTGGGCTGCCGCCATCGCCGCCCTCATCGCGATGATGATCACGGTGAACGTCATGCTCGTCGTCATGGCCAAGCTGTACGGCCAGACCAGCGAAGGCCGCACGGGTTCACAGATCCTCACGACGACCATGCTGTCGGCGGCGAGCATCGCGCTGGCCATCGTCGTCTTGAACGCCGCCTGGATCAGCCTCTGGGCCGTGGTCCCGGTCCTGCTGGTCGCGGCCATGATCATCGCCGCCTACAGCGGGTACCTCCGCCTCACGCTTCGCTTCGCCTCGCTGCAACGTCTCTACGACTTCAGCCGGGCCCTCGGCACGACGAATCTCGAGCCCACCTCCATGAGCGTCGAGGTGCTGCGCCAGGTCTGCACGGTCATGCGCGCCCGCCAGGCGCAGCTCATCTTGGCCGAGCCCTCCGGGATCCCCCGCCGGTTGGCGTTGACCGAGCGGGGGCCGTCGGGGGTCGAACCGATCCACCTGGAGCCGGGGTCCTTCGTGACCCAGGCCATCGACAGCCAGACCGCGTCGCTCCACATTGAGGCCGCAACCCACGAACGCAACAAGCCGAGCAGCGATCCGGTCATCGGCGAGTACAGCGCCGCCATCGTGGCACCGCTCGTCAACGACAACGTCTCCATCGGTGCGATCGTGGCGATCGACCGGGACGAGGCGCTGGACAGCTTCGACGACGACGACCTGCGCCTCTTCGAAACACTCGTCGCCCACGCCAGTGCCAACCTCGAGCGCGCCCGCCTGGTCGAAGAGCTCCGCTACGAGGTGGACTCCAAGACCCACCAGGCGACTCATGACATGCTGACCGGACTCCCGAACCGCATGCTGTTCGTGACCCGCGCACACGGCGCTCAGCAACTCGGGAAAGGATCGCCGTCGTGCTCCTCGACCTCAACCGGTTCAAGGACGTCAACGACACCCTCGGTCATGCCATCGGCGACCGCCTCCTCTGCGAAGTCGCGGAGCGCCTGTTGCGCGCTCCCCGAGGACGCCACCGTGGCACGGCTCGGCGGCGACGAGTTCGCGCTGGTCATCTCCAACGTCACCGACCACCAACAAGCGATCCAAAAAGTCGACGAGGTGCACAACGCACTCATGCGTCCGATCGAGATCGACGGGCTCACCTTGGCCGTCACGGCCAGCGCCGGCGTCGCGCTCGCGCCCGAGCACGGCGACAGCGTCGCCCTCCTCCTGCAGCGGGCCGACATCGCCATGTACCTGGCCAAGGAGCGGCGGAGTGCGATCGAGTTCTACTCCGTCGAGCACGACCAGAGCATGCAGCGACAGCTGTTGCTCGGCGGCCTTCTCACGCACGCACTCGAGACCAAGAGCGAGCTCAGCGTGATGTACCACGCCATCGCCGACGTGCGGAGCGGCCGGATCGTCCAGGTCGAGGCGTTGACCCGCTGGACGCATCCGGTCCAGGCCCCATCCCCCCCGACGAGTTCATCGCCATTGCCGAGCAGATGGGTCTCATCAGTCAGATCACCGAGTTCGTGCTGGGCGAGGCGTGCCGGAACTGCGCCGAATGGCAGAGGGCCGGCCTGCAGGTCGGCGTGGCCATCAACGTCTCCGGTCGCGAGCTCGCCGACGGCAGCCTGGTCGACCGCGTCTCGAGGCACCTGCGAGAGAACGACCTGCCGCCCGAGGTCCTCACCCTCGAAGTCACCGAGACCGAAGTCATGGCCGATCTCCTCCAGGCCAGCCGAGTGCTCGACGAGCTGTCCGCGCTCGGTATCCGGATCGCCATCGACGACTACGGCACGGGGTACTCCTCACTGGCCTACATCCACCGACTGCCCGTGCAGGAACTCAAGATCGACCGGTCCTTCGTCACCAACCTCCCGAACGAGATGAGCAACCGCATCATCGTGCGCTCGTCCATCGCGATGGCGCACTCGCTCGGACTGAGCGTCGTCGCCGAAGGGGCCGAGGACGAACTGACCTGCGCCATGCTGGCGGACGCCGGCTGCGACCAGATCCAGGGGTACTACCTCTCCAAGCCGATGCGACCTGCCGATCTCGTCGAGTGGCTGCGCCAGGGCGCCTCGCTCCAATTCGCCCCCTTGGCCCAGAGCACCGGAGAAGACGCTTCCCTCCTGTTGGCGTAGCGGCCCTGTCGGCGTCGCGGCCCTGTCTGGCGGCAGGCGGTGGTCGGTAATCCCGAGAGCGGCGGACGCCTCGTCCGGAGCGGCATTTCGGACGACGCATCCAGCGGTCCCTGGGGAAAACGCCGTACCCCCTGGGGAAAACTACGCCGGTGTAATCTGGTCAGACGCCCGCCGCGGCGGACTCAATTTCAGGGTCGAACCAGGGTTTTTTTTGCGCAACGAGAGCACTCCGCCGCATAGGTCCTCTCCGGGTTGAATTCGTTCCTACACAGGGGTGGCAAAGCACCGATGGACACCGGTTTTTCCTGGCCAGGGGGACAACAACTGCCCAATGGCTGGTTGCAACGCGGTTGCAAGTTGGACAACACTTTGGGCGCGGGAACTAGAGGGGAACCGGTTGCACGGGTTACAGCCCCTCCAATCCCGCACCTGGTACCAGCTGCGAAGGAGGTGGCACATGACCTGCGAAGGTGGACACTTCGGTTAAGAGCGAGGCACCTCGCCTCGGTTCTTAGCAGGTCGTCGCACTGCCCTGCTTCGGTACGGGTGGTTGCGATGAGAATTATCGACACGGCGGGTCGCCGTCTTGAGCAGAAATTTTGCCGGGACGGCGCCCGCCGTTGTCGCGCCACAAGGCACTGACGGCGAGACGGGCCGTGGAATCATCTGACGCGGAGTGCCTGATTCGCGTCGAGGGGGCAGATCGAGCATGAGGGTTCGCAGTCGAGCTGGGCATCGCCGTCGGCTCGGACCTGCCTTCAACCGCATCTGGACCGGCTTCACGCTCGCCAGTTGCGGTGACGGTTTCGCGCTGGGAGCGGTGCCGCTGGTCGCGGTCATCATCGATCCGCGGCCCCTAGCCGTGTCGACCGTCGCCGCCGCCGACCTCCTCCCGTGGCTCGTCGTCGCCCTGCCGGCGGGACACTTCGCGGACCGCTATCCGCGTGGCCCGGTCGCGGCATTGGCGAACGTCTCTCGCGCCCTCGCGCTCCTCATCGGCGCCATGTTGCTGGCGACCGGACGCATGACCCTGATCGATCTCATCGTGGTCGTGCTGCTGAACGCGGCGGGCCGGGCGATCTACTACTCGTCCTTCCAAGCCATGATTCCCGGCGTCGTCCACCAGGACGACCTCGAACACGCCAACGGCGTGTTGACCTCCACCGAAATGGGAACCGAGCACCTGGCCGGGCCGATCGCCGGATCCACGCTGTTCGCCGTGAGCCCGTCGATTCCGTTCTTCGCCGACGCCGTCTCCATGATCGCGTCGTGCCTGCCCTACGTCCGCCTGAAGCTGAAGGCGGAACCTCCGGCGGACTCGTCGAATTCCATGTGGGAAGGCGTCAGGCTGCTGCTGGCCGACCAGCGCCTGCGCGTCCTCCTCTTCCTGATCACCGCACTGTCCCTCCTCCAGGGCATGGAGGCCGGCGTCCTGGTGCTGCTCGCCACCGAGAAGTGGGGCATACGCGAAGAGCACCTACGGCGTGTTCCTGGCGGCGGGGGCATTCGGGAACCTCATCGGCGGCCTCATCGCGGAGGGGCAGGCGAAGCGCTTCGGCAGCGCCCGGGTGATGATCGGTTTCGCCGTGATCTCGGGCACGGGCTATCTGCTCATGGCGGCGGCCCACAGCTGGGTCCTGGCCGGGCCGGCCTACGCCCTCGTGGGCGTCGCCGTGATCACGATCTCGGTCATCGCGATCTCGCTCCGCCAACGCTTCACGCCGAACCATCTCATGGGTCGGGTCGGGGGCGCGTGGCGCGGCATCATCTGGGGCGCGGCGCCGGTGGGGGCGATCGCGGCGGGAAGCGTGGCCACCATCTGGGGCCTCAAGGTGCCTCTGGTGGTGGCGGGCGTACTCCAGATCGCCGTCGCCGCGATCTTCGCGAAGCCCTTGTTCCGGATCATCAAGGACGAGCACGTGCGCAAGGCCCCGGCAGAGCGGCGACGCCACGCGCCACGTAATGGGAATGCGCGGTCCCAGGCGTCCTCTCCGGTCGGTCTCGACACACCGTGACCGTCACCGCCATCGCCCACCGCGGCGACCCGGTCGGTGCGCGTGAGAACACGCTGGTCGCTTTCGCCTCCGCCGCGGCCCTTGGTGCCGACTGGATCGAGCTCGACCTGCGCCGCACCAGGGACGGGGCCATCGTCGTGCTCCACGACCAGACGCTCGAGCGCCTCTGGGGTGTCGATGCATCCGTCGGGGACCTGGATTGGGGCGAGGTGGCCGCTGTGGGTGCGGGCGAAGAGCACATCCCGCTCCTGGGTCAGGTGCTCGAGCGCGTCTCGCTGCCACTGATGGTCGACTTCACCCGGCGCGAGGTCGTCCCAGGCGCGCTGGCGGTGGTGGAAGAGGCCGGAGCGCTCGAGCGCTGCCTGTTCGTGACGGGCAACGTGGCGGCGTTGCGCATGCTGCGCGATCTCTCCCTGGGGCCCGCCTCGGGCTGACCTGGGTCGAGGGGACCGAGCCGCCGCTCGCTCTGCTGGCCGAACTGGGCGCCGAGTACTGGAACCCGATGTTCGCATTCATCACCCCCGAGGGCGTGGCCAAGGTCCATGACGCCGGCCTCCGCGTGTCCGCGTGGACCGTCGACACCGACGACGCCATGGAACGCATGGTCCGCGACGGCGTCGACGCCGTCGTCAGCAACCAGGTGTCGGCGCTGGTGGCGTTCCTGCGGCCCTGACAGCGGCTCGGCTCGCGGTCCAGCAGCCACGACCGGTACGGGTTCACCCGTCGGTCGCCGCCGCCATGGAGCTACGATGGATAGGACCATGATTTCTGTCAACGTCGACCGATCCGAGGCCCTGCCGCTGCACGACCAGGTGGCAGCCGAAATCCGGCGAGCCATTGCCGACGGCGAGGCAGGGCCTGGTGACCGGCTCCCACTGGCCAAGGACATCGCGGCCGTTCTCGGCGTCAACAAGAACACCGTGCTGCGCGCGCTGCACATCTTGCGCGACGAGGGATTGCTCGAGTTCGGCCGGGGCAGCGGCATCACTGTTTCGGGCACCCCCGAGAAGGGGGCGGTCATGTCGAGGATCCGCGAACTCATGGACTTCGCACGTAGCCAGGGCTACCAACGCGAGGCCGTCATCGCGATGATCGAAACGCTTCCCTCCCCCTGATGGGCGGGGACCCCTACTACCCCTGGTATCGACCAACTTCCTTGTCGTCGACGTAGGCCACACAGTGCTGGGGCTGGAACCCACCCAAGAAGCCCTGCCGCGTCTTTTCGATCACGACTTCGTGGCGCTCCGTCTCTCCCACCGACAGCTCGTAACGCTCGGTCGTCGAGGCGCTGAAGACCTTGAACTTCTTGATGACTGGCACGTCGTCGACCGAGATGGTGAGCGGGCCGAGGCTCCGGTTGAACCGGAAGCCGACTTCGTGCCGCTCTTGTTCTCCCACCTCGAACTGGAATTCGAGCACTGCCATGGTCGATCCCTCCTCTGGTCGTGGTGCGTCTCTTTCGTACCCGGCTTCAGAGGCAAGCTCGTCGTGGAACAGGGCGCGACAGGGACCGCCTTCGAGGTGCAGTATGAAGCGACGGGCGCGGGGGCGTATGGGCAAATAGGACCATTTTCGACCGTCATGTTTTTCCTCATCACGATCTGAAAGCCGATGGCTTGATGTTCGCACCGCGAGCGGTCGCTTGAAACGGCCCGATCTGGTCGCTCTGGAGTCTTGGGATGGAGGGCCGGAAAGTCGGGAGTGTCCTTGATCAGGTCCTCATGACTGGGCGAGTGCTGGCAGCGCGCCGCCGGGCACGAGCGTCCCTGCCGCGACCTGTCCTGCGGCCCAGTCGATCCACTCGATCTGCATGGCATAGAAGCGCCCGCCGACCTCGATGGACAGCCGGCGGTCTTCGCCAGCCATCTCCGCCCCGTGCTCGCTCAGGTGCCGGACCGCTACGTGGCCGAGGCGAAGAGCTCGATCGGTGGCGCTGTCATCGTCGGGCAGCATGCTCCGGGGTCCTTTGGGTCGTCCATCGTCGAGATCGCTCGCCAGGCGTTCATGGCTGGTTCGGACCGGGCGATGCTCGTCGTCGTGGCCGCGGCCCTCGGTGCACAGGTCGCCGCCCGATACCTGCCCGCCCAGGCAACATCGCCGGCCCCCGAGCCGGCTGTCGAGGTCCAGCCCGTGAGCATTGATGCAGTCGGCCGCCCTGACGACCATCGCTTCGATCACTGGCAGCTAGCCCACACGAACCAACGACATCAAAGGAGAAACATTCATGACGACCTCATTCATTCAGGAGGGCACCTCCACGGGCACCCTTGTCAACATCTTCACCGTCGACCCGAAGGACCAGCAGCGACTCGTCGAGTACTGGCAGCAGGCGACCAAAGAGGTGATCCGTCACCTCCCGGGTTTCATCTCGGCGAATGTCCATCAGAGCTTCGACGGCACCAAGGTGATCAACTACTCGCAGCGGGAGAGTCAGGAGGCATTCGATGCCATGCGGCACAACCAAGAAGCCGCGGCGCATCTCAGGGAGCTTGGTCAGATCGGAGCTCCAGCTCCCGTCGTGTGCGATGTGGTGTCCGTTCACCACGCCTGACACGAGAAGACCGATCATTGTGTCGGACTCAAGCAAGTTCGCCGAGGCATCAATCTCTCGAACGTGAACGTCGCCAGCTTCGGGGTCTGATCGGCGGTCGCCCTGGCGTCGCATCCCAACATCGGACTCGGCCGCGTCGGGTGAGTAGAACTGCGCAAATCCTGTGGACCCTGAACGTACGCCGGTTCGGGCTCTACCCCAGTCGAGCCGCGGTGATGAGGATGGTCTCGAAGTTCATGACGAACGAGCCCCCCTGATCGTCGATGGCCGAGCCGATGGCCTCGAACAGGCGGTCTCGGACCACTAGTTCGAGGGCGGCATGATCGCTCCGCGAGACAAGCTGGCTCAGCCACTCATCCCGCTCGTAGGTCCGCGTCCATGGGAACCATTCTTCTTTCGGCACACCGAAGTTGGGCTCCGCCGAGATGGCGTCGATCTCCGAGTCAAGGCCGGTCTTGAAGTCGGATAGCCGATCGGCCGCGTACCCCCTGAACAGGCGGTGGCTGCCGGGCGGCACGATGCTCGCGTACACCTCCTCAAGAGCATCGGCCAGATCATCGGGCTGACACCCCGCATTCCAGATCAGGCCAAGCGTGCCCCTCGGCCGCAGCACGGAGGCCGCCTTGGTGGTCGCGATTGGCAAGTCGAGCCAGTGCCACGCTTGTGCCGAAGTCACTCGGTCGAAGGTGCGACCAGCAGCTTCCCAACCTTCGAAGGCAGCACTCTCTACTTCGACCCCATGACCACGGGCGATCTCGGCCATTCGTGGGGCAAGTTCCACCCCCAGAACCTTGGCACCGCGCTGAGCAATCTGTCGTGAAGCGATCCCGGTGCCACAACCCACGTCGAGAACGTCCAGGCCCGCAGGCACCGGACCGAGCAACTCGTCGATCACCGCTTCGGGGTAGGTCGGACGGAACCGGTCATATGCCTCGGCTTGCTCGTCGAACAACCTCGAGCGTTCCCGCGCCAGAGGGCGAGCTACCAAACGGTCGCTTTCGCTCGCGTCCACGGATGCCATCCTGCCCCAGATCGCCGGGACGGGGTGCCGCCGACGCCTGCTCCGATTGTGCATGGACGGCCCGCCGATGGGCCGCTCCAGCGGCGCCTGGACCTTTACGCCACGAGTTGACGATGATGGGTCCAAAAATGGAGAGCCGATGAACCAGGTTGACAAAGAAACGTTCGCCGCCAGCCTGGCCGAGCTGATGCGCCGCCAGCTCGACACGCTCCGCTTCGATCACACGACCGCCGACGAGCTCCTCGTGGAGGCCCTGAAACGTGAGGGTGGTTACGACGACCTCCTGGCCGCCTACGAGGAGGTCCGCTACCGGGGCGGCTACCCGCCCGAGGAGCCACCGTTTGGAGGTCCGCCGCCCGAGCCCATTGGGCTGGGCTAGTGGTTGACGCAGTCGGGGCCGATCGCCCAAGGGGTAGCCGCGATCGCCGGGACACGGTGTCACCATGCGAATCCTCTTTGAGTCAAGACCCGTCTTTTCAGTATCTGCGGGCGCGACGAATCACCCCGTCGTTGACGGAGATCGCGGCGTAGGATTTCTCTGGGTTCGGGAGTGACTTCGCCGAAGAGCCGGTCGCACAGGGTGAAGAGCCGGTCACGCTGGCATGGAGTCGTCCCTGAGTGTCCTCCCGGACCCCCTATCTGGCGTCGAGGACGAGTCGTCGATACACGGCGTTGCTCACCTGGCGCTTCAAGGACCTGACCGCTTCCTTCTTCGTCTTTCCCTCGGCGACCTTGCGATCGAAGTAGAGCCGACCATCCGAGCCGCTCTGGCGGATCTGGCAGATAGCCGCCATGTGGACGGCGTGGTTCAGCTGTCGGTTGCCGCGTTGTGACAGTCGATGCACCACTCGGCCACATGAGGACAGTTCGATCGGAGCGGTCCCATTGTAGGAGGCGAAGGCGTCGCGGTTGGCAAAGCGTCGGACGTCACTCGCGTAGCCGATGAGCTGCGCTGCGATGATCGGACCCACCCCATAGAGATCGGTGAGCGACGTGGCCGATGCCTTGACGGCGACTCGGATCCGGCGGTGCGATTCCTTGGTCTGGGCGTCGAGGCGACGGACGTCATCGACGAGCTCGAGGGCGAGGTCGTAGCGAACCCGTTCGGCCGGAGACTCGGGCGTGACCTTGGCCAGCAATCGCTCGGCGTCGGAAACGTAGAGTTCCTTGGCAATTCCGCCCGGTGCGAGCTCGGCCAAGAGGGCATGGAGTCGACAGACCACCCGGGTCCGATGACTGCCGAGGTCTCCGTTGCGTTTGGCCAAGAGACGTAGGGCCTCACAATGATCGGCTGCCTCGACGCTGCGCAGGTTCGGAGACCGGACGGCGGCAATGGCGACCGAGAAGGCGTCGTTGGGGTCGTTCTTGTTGGAGCGGCCCGTGGCGAGCACCCGGACGCGCGAGGCCAAGGTGGCCGGCACGTCGAGGACCTCTTCACCTCGGGCGACCAACTGCTGGGCCAACAAGTAACCCAGGCCGCCGGCCGACTCGATGGCCCAGGTGCGCTTCTCGAACGGCTCGGCCCAACTGACGAGCTGGTCCACCTGGCGACGGGTCGCTCGGACCCTGACGCTCGAGATCTCGTCTTCGCCCTCGTCGATGGCCACCGCTGTGTGCGATGCCTTGTGGGGGTCGATACCGATCACCACTTGCATGACTACCTCCCAGCTCGTGATTGGAACCACGGAGGGCACTCCTGCTTTCGGGACTCTGTGCTCGATCCTCTTTTGAGCCACTCCGGGGCGAAGCCCGAGCGGGACACTCTTCGTACGAAAGCCAACCGGCAACGCCGGCGGCAGGCACTACGAGAATGATCCCGCAGGGACCTCTAAACGCTACGAATCAAGCTCAGCGTCTGCAGGAAGTCTCAAGCAGGCACTTCGGGATACCCTCCTGGTTTCCGAGATCGCCGGAAGACGAGTGTCCAGGTAGTCCACGGGAGCGACGAAACTGGCTCTTCACCCAACGCTCGGCTCGCTTGAGCTCAACGTTGTGGATGACGCGGGCGAGAGATCCGCTTAGCGATCGGACTGCAATCGGCGAGGCTCAGAACGGCGTTCGGTGATGAAGCGGTGGATGGCCTCGTTGGCGTGGTCCTGAAACGACGGGATGGCCAGGTCGGGGAGGAAGTCTGCTTGGTTGACCATGGGACCTTTGAGCGTGTTGGCCGCGCTGGCGTAGAACACGCCGCTCGACAGTGTCGGGTCGGTGACGCCGTCAACCAGTCGCTTCGCGCCCACGTCAAGTTTGTGGGAGAGACCCAGGGTGGGCATGACGTATTTGGCCGCTATACGCATCGGCAGTGGGAGGTCACTGGCTGCTTGGGTGCCGGTGGTGTTGCCGGGGCTCACGGTGATGAAGCGGCGGTCGGGGTGTTGGCGGGCCAGGTAGGCCATCCACAGGGCGCCTATGTACTTGGCCTGCCCGAAAGCCATGTTGAAGTCCGCTTTTTTGCCGGCGAAATAGCTGCCGTCGATGACAGTGGCGAACTCGTCGGCGGAGTGTGAGGCGAACTTTGGCCCCTTCATCCGCAACTTCGGGACCCCCCTGACTGCTTCACTTCCGGCGAAGACCGCCACCTCGCCAAGTAGATCTTCTTTCAGGAGCCCTTCGAGGAGGACGACGTGGCCAAGGACGTTCGTCGCGAACACGGTGGTGACCCCGTCCGCGGTCAAGCCCAACGTCTGCGGGCCAATGACACCAGCGTTCATGACCAGCGCGTCAACGGATCCGTTGATGGCGTCAAGGCCGGCGCGGACCGAATCCAGATCGGCGACGTCCATGAGAATGATGTCGAAGATGTGCCGACCGGTCTCCGCTTCGAGGTCGGCCTTTGCCGCTACCGCGCGATCTCTGTTTCGGCACGCCAGGTAGATGCGGGCGATCTCGGGACGTAGCGCCAGTTGGCGGGCCACCTCCTCGCCGATTCCAACGTTGGCGCCCGTGATGAGTACCGTCTTTCCGGGAGGTGCACTCATTGGGAGTCCCTCTCATCTTCTGTGGGCGTAGGCAGGCCGTCGAGCAAGCCGAAACGGGCATCCATCGCGACACTTCGGACATCGATCAGCTGCTGATACTCAGGCGAGTTGTACCACTTGAGGGCCGTCTCACGGTCAGTAAACCGCACGAGTGCTCCTGAAGTGAGCGAGCCATCGCCGTGCAAGACTTCCCAGTTGCTGTTCGCGAGAGCCTCGCCTCCGTGCTCTTTTGCTGTCTGCCCAGCAATGGGGGCGTACTTCTCACGGTAAGTGTCCGGGTCCTTGACTGGGAATTCGACAATTACGTATGCGCTCATGTTGATACTCCTTCGTAGTTAGTTGTTAGTTGTGATCTGCGTTATAGGTCTTCACTCTTAAACGTCACCCGACTGGAGTTAGGTCGCGACCCAGCCGCCGTCGACCGCACGAGTGACGCCGTGGACGAAGCTGGCATCATCACTGGCGAGGAAGACGATCGCCGCAGCAAGTTCCTCGGGCTGAGCTACGCGACCTGCTGGTGCGAGTGCTGCGAGCTGATTCACCATCTCGTCGGGGACTGCTTCCATCATGCGGGTGCGCGTCGGGCCGGGGGCAACGGCGTTGACCCGAACACCACTCGGCCCGTATTCGGCGGCCCAGGTCTTCGTCAACAGTTCGAGAGCCGCTCGGCTGGCGCCATACAGAGCCATGCCGGCCTGTCCAAAGCTCGCGACCATCGTGGAGATGTTGACGATCGAACCCCATCCGCGTTGGGCCATGGCAGGCGCCAATGACGCGACGAGGAAGAACGGAACCTTGACGTTCAGTGCAAAGGTCTCGTCGAACTCTGCTTCGGTGGCTGCGTTGCTTGGTCCGAGGAAGGCCACACCAGCGTTGTTGATGAGAATGTCGACGTGACCGTCGCCTGCCTCAGTGGCCCATTCGACCAGGTCCTGGGCCGATTCCAGATTGCTCAACGTAGTGAGACGGAACGTCGCGCTACTGCCGCTGCCTTCGATCTCGGCGACCACATCTTTGGCTCGTTGTTCGTTGCGTCCCACGACCAGTGCGTGAGCGCCGCGGGCTGCCAAGGCGATGGCCGTCGCCTTGCCGATCCCGCTCGTCGAGCCCGTCACCAGAGATGTCTTGCCTTTTACGTCAGTCATGCGCTGCGTGGTCCTCTCGCTCCAAAATGGGTTGTGCGACTCACTCTGACAGTTCGGAACTGGGTTGTCAAACTCAGAATCCTGTTAATCTGAGTGCATGGTCGACGAGACGAGTAACCGGCCGAGGCTCACCCCCAAGGGTGAACGCACCCGGGCACGAATAGTGGAGGAGGCCGCCGCGCTGATCCATGAGCGCGGGGTGGCGAACACCACCTTGGAAGACGTCAAGGTGGCGGCGGAGGTCAGCGGCTCGCAGCTTTACCACTACTTCCCCGACAAGGTCGAACTCGTGCAGGCGGTCATCGACTACCAAGCCGAGACCATCGTCAATCGCCAGCGGCACGCGCTCAGCAGCGCGAACGGAGTCGAAGCCTGGCGGAACATGGTGATGACCGCAGCGAAGCGCACCAAAGCAAAGGGGGGCTGCCAACTTGGCTCGCTCGTTGGACAACTCGCCGAGAGTGACCCCGAGGCCCGAGCGCTCATCGCGGCAGGGTTCGATCAGTGGGCCGCCGCCATCGGCGATGGACTCAGATCCCTTCATGCCGACGGGAAACTCCCGTCCGACATCGACCCGGACGACCTCGCTATCACCTTGCTCGCCACGCTCCAAGGAGGACTTCTACTCGCCCAGGTGCAACGGAGTACCCGCCCGTTCGAGACTGCGGTCAATACCCTCCTCGCCCTTGCCATCGGCAGATGAGCCCAAGCGGGGTTCGTTCACAGCCCTCGCCGAGGTTGGCTCACGGCACTTGCACGACGCGCGTGCATCCACACGATGCCCGTGCAGATCCGCTGCCATTCGGGATGCAGGACACATCGCTGCGCCCAGTGGGTTGCTCCGGGCTGGCTTTCCGTGAGCTCGTTCAGCCGACCCTGACTGCTCGTGCCTCTTGGACGTAGACCGGCCTCGTCAAGATGGACGGAATTCGATGACAGCTCCTCGAGTGGGGGAGACGTTCCAGCTCGACCTCGACGGGACGACAATTGCAGGCCGCTACATCGAAGTAGATCCCCCGCACCGCATACTGCTCAGATGGGACCGTCGAGGAACCGACACAGTGACGCCGACACCTACATTCATAGAGATCACGCTCACCCCGACGGGTGGCGGCACAAATGTGAGGGTGGAGTTCTCCGGCTTGAGTGCGGAGGATGCCACTTTCTATCCGCAGCTCTGGGCGCGTCACCTTGACCGGATCGCAGCCGTCTTGGCTGGCGCCGAACCCGTACACGGCAACTGAGTCGGCAACCGCCTGCTCTGACTCTCATCCCCAAGTACCGCCGGAGTCGCGACGTGACCGGAGCAGACGGCACTGAGGGCCCTGACAGCGAAAAGGGTGGTCGCACCACGCGAACCAATCAACCTCGACGATCACGGCCGCCGTCAGCAGCAGATTCCAGGCCACCAGGAGTGCCACGATTGCGGTCGGCCGAGCACGAGCGGCCGAAAACCCCCCGCAGGGGTGGCGGCACACGTCTGAAGGACCCATTTGTAGGGTGACCCAGTACGATGCTCCTATGGGCTGTCAAGCCCCAATTTCTCGTGCGGGAGGAGTGCATAGACCTCCCGGGCGACGTAGCGCTTCAGACAGCGCACCGCCTCCTTCTTGGTCAAGCCTTCGGTCTTGCGTCGATCGATGTACGCGTTGGTTCGGGGGTCGTAGACCATGCGGGTGAGCACGATGTGCCAGAGAGCGGAGTTGGCTTGGCGGTCGCCGCTGCGGTTGAGCCGGTGTCGTTGGTTCTTGCCGCTGCTGGCATCGAGCGGTGATGCCCCACAGAGGTGAGCGAAGGCGGCCTCATTGCGCAGTCGCCCAGGGTTGTCGCCGGCGGCCACGAGCAGTGCCGACGCGGCGTTGGTTCCGATGCCGAGGGTGGCGACCAGTTCGGGCGCGGTCTCTTTGACCAAGGGCTTGAGGATGGCGTCGATTTCTGAGATCTCTTCTTCGAGGGTGAGGGCCCGTCGGGCCAACATGCGCAGGCTGAACTTGGTGAGCGACACGATGTCGCGCTTGGCTCCCGGTCGATAGGCCGAGGCACGCTCGAGGAGGTTGAAGACGCTGAGGCCCCGGAGCTCGGCCCGGACGGACTCGGGCGCGGTCGAGACGAGGTTGCGCATCTGGTTGAGCGCTTGGGTCCGTCCCTTGCGAGCCGAAGACCGAGCGACCCGCAAAACCCGCATGGATTCGACGTTTCCGTCCCTCGTCTTGGCCTCACCGGCCGCATTGCCCGACTGCGCGGCCTGGGCTGCAGCGATGGCGTCTTGGGGGTCGGACTTTCCCTTGAGCCGGCGCCGCTGGCGGTTGGGGCGGTCGACTTCGACGACGCGGACCCGCTCGGACTGGAGATGACGAGTGAGTCCGGCGCCATAGGACCCGGTGCCTTCGACACCGACCAGATCGACGGGGCCGAAATCGGCAAGCCACCCCAGCAACTTCTTGTAGCCGCTCTCAGTCGTGGCGAAGCTCTCGACGCCGAGAAGTACCCCTCGTTCGTCTAAAGCCGCAGCTACATGGACCTCGAGGTGCGTATCGACGCCGCCCGTAATGCTTCGTGCCAGAGTGGTCACTGTCATCCCTTCGTTGGATTGGGTTGGGATGACACCACACCGAGCGGAACGACGGACAAGACAGCGACGGGTCCTGTGTGAGGCAGGCTCCTATTAGGTCACTCCGTCCGACCGGCAGGTGTCGAGTGGGTGACCGGGCCAGGCCGACGGATCGTACGAAGGACAGTCCGAAAGGACGTCAGCCGGTTTATTCGAGTCAGACCTGGCCTGGGCACCCACCCACACGCTGATCAATCCGTTCATCGAAGTGGTGGATCACTCAGCGGCCGTCTCAATCCTCGCTGCCGGGACGGGGTGCCGCCCTTTCGAAACAACGGGGATACCCCATAGGACCGTGCGGTCAGCGTTTCAGAGACTCACGAGCCTCCCGCACGGCGTAGTACAGCAGCACGTACCCGGCCAACGGGTCAGCCCACCACCACCCGGCGACGGCATTCAGTACCAGCGCGACAAGGACCGCCGTCGCCAAGATGCCGTCGATCATGGTGATCCGACCTTCGGCTTGAAGCACTGGGTTCTTCAGCTCGTCGCCAGTTCTCTCCTTGCCGAATGCGAGTCCGAACATCACCAATGCGGTGACGCCGGTCCAGACGATGCCAAGTGGACTGTGGTGCGGACGAAACCCGGTGATGAGGACGACCGTGCTCTGGACGCCCAGGTACACGGCCAGACCGACGAAGGCGAAGCCGATGAGCCGCAATGCCCGGCGCTGCCGGTCCTGGTTTACGTCGGCCAGCTCCCACAAGACAACCGTGGAAGCGCCAATCTCAATCAGGCTGTCGAGACCAAATCCCGCTAGCGCAACGGACCCGGCCTGCACGGCGGCGAATGCCAGCACGAACACGCCGACGATATTCCAGCCCAGGGTGGCCGCTTCCAGCTTGCGGCCCCGACCGAGAAGCCGAACATGACGAGTACCGCCCGCAGTTTCGGCCATCCGATGAGCTTCTCAGACTCCCCACCGGGGACTTGGCGAAGGGTGTCGCAGTTCGCCGGGACTAGATCCCACCATTTCCGTAGTACTAGCACCTCGAACCGGATTGAAGCTCGATGCGTCGTCCCTTAGGGACAAAGCAGCGAGCGGTGGTTCGGGAGGAGTGTCAGTGTCGTTTAGAAGATGGACTACTTGCCTCGTCATCGGTGCTGCGATCGTGGCAATTGCCCCGTCAACAGCAGCCGCCGGAACACCCGCCCAGCGAGCCCGCAGCTATCCGCTCCCGAGCGACGGCTGGAAGCCAGGACAGAGTGCGATGGAGGCCATATCCTCCGCACCATTCCACGCCACGCTCACCCGTTCGGGGGTCTGTACGCCGAATGGATCGGTCAGCTACCTATGGCCGGCCGGATACCGGGTGCGATTCTATCCGACCGCGTTGCTTGACCCAGCGGGGAGAGTCGTGGCCCATCAGGGCCAGTACATCACCGTTGGCGGTGGATTCGTAGGTACGGCCTCGTGGCCAAGCGCAGCGCGCTGCTACAAGAGCGGCAGCGTGTTTGCCATCCAAAGTGCTATCCAGGCGGGCAGGCCCGGAATGATCCCACCAGGGCATCCCTTATCGCACCGAACATCCACTTCCTTTCCGAGCGCCCAGACTGCCCCCGGACGCCGGGCTTGGGGCGCACAATGCGGCGCCATGGGGCGGGGGCGACGGAGGTTTAACCGCCTCGCCGGACGGATGACCTCTTGATTGCCAAGGCGGTACCGACCGGGCAAGATCCTGGGGATGGAGGAAACGGGACCACTCCAATTTGGTGTCGAAAAGTCGAAGATCAACTGGGGAACCTATTTCCAGAACGCGATACGAACACGCGGGTCCGCAAGTAGCCAGTTCCAGGACTACTCGGGTGGCGGTCCGTCGGTTGTAGTCCTGAACGCATTCGGGGAGAAGCGAGTCCTTGAAGCCGCGAAGAACGTGAAGGAAGCTCGTGCTCGCGCCGCTGCCATTGAGAATGACTACAAAATGCTCAGCACAGCGCAGTGGTGTGAGCGCTATGACGTGCCAGCTTCCTTTGTAACGGGGTGACCCCGACACCGGGACAAGGCGCATGCTCCGCTCGCTACTTTGGGCCGTAATAGCGGCCCCTCCAATCAAAGACCACTGCTAGCCGGCCATCAGGCAAGCGTCGTACTTCCTCTGTCCGCACGTACCGATGCTGCTGGCCATCGCTCATCACAACGGATAGCTCATCCGTATCTTCCTCGATGGGGTGCTCCTGTCCGTCCACCGGGCCGAGCCGGAGCACTGCTGTTTTGGCCCGATCGCTGCCCACACTCAAGGACATGGCTACAGAGTCACAGAAGGAGCGGCCCGTCGCAACGGACTGTCCCAGTCCGCACTGGGACCACACGTTGCCTTAAGAGGTGTTCTCGGTTCCAGGAGCGTTGTACGGCGTCCGAGCGACGAAGGAAGTCCATGAGCCAGAGCCGTCCTCGACTCGGCATCCAGCTTCCTCTGGGTCAAGGCGACGAAACAGAGCGAGCAGCAGACCGGTCGCTGATCCCTCCAACTTTGCATCAGCCGAAAGGTCGGCCGAGTTCCGACTCAGCCGAAGCTGGTTGCCGCGTCGTAGCAGTGTCCACCTCGCATCCACGTCGATCGCGATGAAGCTGACCTGCCGGCCGTCGTCAATCGGCAGATCGCTCCGCCCTGACCTCTCGGCAAGCCGTCCCAGCCATTCGTCTATGCCGTCAGCTGCGAGATCTGGGGTGAGTTCGTACCGCTGTGAAACTGCTATCGCGGCATCTGCCCGGTGGACGATCGTCTCGTGCAGGAGATGGCGAATCCACCACTGCGCCGGGCGTGGGCCAGAGAACGTTTCGACGATCACCTCCGGGCCGCCGACATGCGTCACAGCATCAAGGAGCACCTCGGGGCAAGCGTGGAGCCATGCCAGAGCGCCATCAGCGTCCTCGGATGATCTACCGTCTGGAACGGTGCGCGGGTCGAGGCTGACGTCCGCTCCGGTAGCCATGATCTGAGCTGCACATCGGTGAGCACGACCTACGTGGCGTACGAGATGTCGAAAGGTCCAGCCCGGGCAAGTGGGGACCGGGGTGTCGGACTCAGCCGAGAGCACTGTCTGAGCGAACAAGCGGTTCTGTTCGATCAAAGCGGCCGGATAATCCACGAGCTCCATATTTCGAACAGTACCCAATGTGGCCCAATACGCCGGTTAGCTGCCGCTCGTGACGATGACCTCCCCATTCCAGGCGGGCATAGCGGCTTGGGTTGGCGGAGTGATGGTCGCAAATAGGCCCACCTGTCCCGGACTCTTGGCGGCCAGGATCGTCCGCCTGCCGGTATCCGCCAGCGATGTGGTGCATCGTTCACTCAGCGCTGCCAGATCGGTGACCTTCACCGGCAGTACCTCGCCCGCATTGAAGGTCACATTCGTGGCGGCTTCTCCACCTGGTGGTACGACGACCGTGAATGATGTGCCTACGGGCACGGTGATCGTCGGGACCGGAGTGGTATCGCTGAGTGTGATTGAGGGCGTTCCCGATGGAAGCGAGCATGATGCATCGCCAACTCTCGGGACAGACGTTGGAATCGACGCAGCGGGCCTTGCAGCGGTCACAAGGGGACGAGCAGGCGTTCCCGACAACCCTGTGGCGAGCCAGATAGCGACGGCAACGGCGACGACCAACGTCCCCAAAATCGCCCACGGAGCCCAACGACGGAGCCTCACAAGACACACGGTGTCGTGTGTGTTCCTTCGTGCTGTTGCAGTTCGGCGGCTTCCTTCGTGGCGTTGAGCGAGAGGCTCATGTGAGTTATGACGCAGAGAGCAGAACCTTGGTTCGACATGTCGTCCGAGGGTGCGCCCCCGTGCGACTACCGGTTAGGCCGCCATTGTCATCGGTCAAGGCCCTAGCTCCTTACCAACTCAGACCACATTGACACGATGACGATCCGCGAGCGTCCCAGAGACCCGACGGGTCAGTCGGCTGAGATGTCGACGTAGATCTCAATCTCGTTCCCGTCCGGATCGAGCACGTGCACGCTCCTGGAGAAGCCCCGCTGCGCCTCGTAGAGGACCGGAGTCCCCGACTCATCGAGCACACTTCGTGCGAGGCCGAACTCCTCCAGTGAGCTCCCGACCTTGAAGGCCACGTGAGCAAGCCCTGTGGCGTCGCCCGCCGGACCGGGCGCGACGGAACCGAGCTCCATCAGGGCGAAGTCGTGATGGTTCTCTGTGGTTTCAAGGGTGAAGAACGTCATCCGCGGATCAGTGAGCCTCGAGATGACCCGCATACCCAAGGTGCCCGAGTAGAAGTCCTCGGAGCGCTGGAGATTCCGCACCTTGAGGACGACGTGGCCGAGTGCTTGCACCTGCACGCTGATACCTCTCCCTCAATGCGCGACCATGGCTCAGGCCACGGTGGCGCGCACCTTGTCGCTCTCTTCGACACTCATCGGCGGTCCAACAGGCCTGAGGTCGTGTGAGGCGGCGATACCGCGAGTTCCTCCATGGGCGGGAACAGCGGCTGGGTGGGAACGACCCGCGCCGCAGCAGGACTGCTGAGGTGTCGAACGAAGTCGCGGAAGCTGGGCTTGTCGTGGACCAGGAGGATCCGGGCCTCTTCTTCTCCGACCACCCGGAACGTGTGCGGCACGCCGCGGGGCATGGAGACCCAGTGCCCGGCGCCGACGACCAGTTCCTCGTCGCCACAGCGCACCACCATCTGACCGTCGAGGATGTACCAGGTGTCGTCCAGATGGTCGTGAATGTGCAGCGGGGGCGACGAACCGGCCGGCAGGGTCATCTCGAGCACCACGGTGTCCATTCCGGGTGCGCAGCGGTGCTCGACAACCAAAGTGTCGAGGAACCACCATGCCTGCGCCTGCTCGTTCTCGGGGGACTCAACAACTGCTGTCGTCACTTCGGCCACCTCTGCTCAGAACCTGTCCCGTTCAGGTAGTCCGGTATCTGTACGATCCGATCGTATGGTAACCTTACGACTATGTCAAGCGATTCCTCCGGCCCGGAGGGTCCGCGGCCCCCGTACGTCGGCGCCATGCTCCGTGTCGTTTGGCAGTGGGTCCGTGTTCAGCTCTATGCGGGAGTCGTTGCGGCAGGATTCGACGATCTGAGCGCAGCGCATGTCGCGCTCTGGCGCTATCCCGGCCTCGAGGGAGTACGTCCCAGTCAGCTCGCGGATCGTGTGGGGATCGCGAAACAGTCGGTCAACGACCTGCTCGGGCACCTGGAAGGACACGGTTACCTATTGCGCGTCCCCGATTCGGTCGACGGTCGAGCTCGTGTGATCCGACTTACCGCCAAGGGACGGCGACTCCAACAGACCATTTATGTTGCGGCTGGGGCGGCACAGCAGCAGATCGAAGAGATTCTTGGGCCACGTCGCTTCGCACAGCTGCACAGCTCCCTCGAGCTCCTGACCGAACAACTTGAGGGCTCACCGGCCGTCCCCTAGTGCCGGGACCCACAACTTGGCACCAGGACGAGACGACAGCGCTCCTCGTGGCGGCAGGGTTCACCGATGTGGCCCGAAGATGCGGCGTTCCGCGGAGTGTGGATACACCTGCCCAATGCCACCCAAGGAGCCACATGAGCACCTATCCGGAGGCATGGAACTCACGCCACACCTTCAGTCGGCGGCTCATCTCTGGTTGGAGAACAGGCCATGGGTGAGGCTGAAAGGGACGCTGACGTGAGGGACGCCCTGAGCCATTGCCCTCAGTGCGACCTCGGCCATTTCACTGACGACCGGGCTGACGAGAATCCAGAGGCCGGAAGTCGAATAGGACCATCTCCGCCCAGGAAATAGCCCTCGGAGCGGGGCGATCGAACCCCGTGTCCCAGCAGCGACTCAGACCATCAGCACGACAGGCACGATCATGGGGCGTCGGCGTGTGCGCTCCCCCACGAACTTGCCCAACGCCTTGCGGGTGTGACGGCTCAGCGCTTCAATGTCGTGCACGCCGTCGCGCAACGCCTGGGTCACCGCCGCCGCGACCACTTCGCTCGCCTCTCCGAGCAATTCCTCGGCCTCGGGGGCGTAGACCCAGCCCCGCGTCTCGATCACCGGCGGACAACTCAGTGTGCTCTGCTGGCGGTCGACGGTGACCACGGCCATGACAACGCCTTCTTCGGCGAGCTTCTGGCGGTCGCGCAGCACCCCGTGCTCAATATCGCCGACCGTCCCGTCCACGTACACGTAGCCGGCCGGCACCCGGCCGTCGCGCGCGATGCCCTTGGCGTCGAGCGTAATCACGTCGCCGTCCTCGCACAGCAGCACCTTGGCCGGATCGATGCCCATCGACAGGGCCAGGCGAGCGTGGTGCACCATGTGGCGGAACTCGCCGTGCACCGGCACGAAGCACTCCGGCTCGGTCACCGCGATCAGCGTGCGCAACTCGCCCTGGCGGGCGTGGCCGCTGACGTGCACGGCCTCCGCTCCCGAGTGAACGACTTCGGCACCGCGACGGTACAGGTCATCGATCACCTGTCCCACCGACCACTCGTTGCCCGGGATGGGATGGGCGCTGATCACCACGACGTCGTCGTCGCCGATGCGCAGCCACTTGTTCTCGCCGGTGGCCATCAACGACAGTGCCGACATCGGCTCGCCCTGCGAACCCGTCGAGATCACGCAGACCTCGCCGGCAGGCAGGTCGTCGACGTCCTCGATGTCGACCTGCACGCCGTCGGGGATGCTGATGATGCCCAGGCGCGAACCGAGCTCGACGTTCTTGCCCATGGAGCGCCCGAGCGTCGCCACCTTGCGCCCGTTGGCCACCGCGGCGTCGATGATCTGTTGGACCCGGTGCATGTGGCTGGCGAAGCAGGCCACGATGAGGCGCTTCCCCGACTGGGCAGCGAAGACGCGGCGCAGGGTCACGCCGACCGAGGACTCCGATTCGGTGAAGCCCGGCTCCTCCGCGTTCGTCGAGTCCGAGAGGAGCAGCCGCACGCCTTCGGTCCGGGCGAGCTCACCCATACGCGCCATGTCCGTGCGCCGGCCGTCGACCGGCTGCAGGTCGAGCTTGAAGTCGCCCGAGTGCAGGATCACCCCTTGTGGCGTATGGAACGCGATGGCCATGGCCTCGGGCACCGAGTGCGTCACCGGGATGAACTCCACGTCGCAGACCCCAATGGTCACGCGCTCCCCGTCCGCCACCGTGACGAAGCGGGTGCGCTCGGCCACCCCTGCCTCCTCGATCCGATGCCGGGCCAGGCCGACGGTCAACTCGGATCCGTAGATCGGTGCGCGCAGCTCACGCAGCAGGTACGCCAGGCCGCCGGTGTGGTCCTCGTGCCCGTGCGTAAGGACGATCCCGTCGACGCGGTCCTTGCGCTCGAAGAGGTAGGTGAACTCTGGGAGCACGAGGTCGATACCCGGCATGTCGGGATCGGGGAACATGATCCCGCAGTCGAGGACGACGATGCGACCCTCTACCTCGATGCAGGCGCAGTTTCGACCGATCTCGCCCAGCCCCCCGAGGAAGACGACCCGGACCGGCTTGGGCTTGGGCGGCTTCGGCTTGCGTGGGCCGCGCTCAGCCAAGTGGGGCGACCGTCACGGGCGGTGGCCCGCAGGCGGCCACGATTTTGGCCGCCTGTGCGTCCAGCTCGGGGGTCGAGGCCCCCATGGGCAAGCGGCACTGCCCGACTCGCAGCCCCAGCGCCCGCAGGGCCGCCTTGGCGGGCAGCGGGTTCGGGAAGTCGGCTGAGGATTCGAACTCGAAGGAGTCCAGGAGCTCGGCATTGCCGGCGATCGCTCCCGCCAGATCGCCGGCCATGAAGGCGTCGATGACCCGGCGGATCTGTGGACCCGCCCAGTGCGAGGCCACGCTGATGAGACCGATGGCTCCGACGGCCAGCAAGGGCAGCGTCATGACGTCGTCGCCGCAGTAGATCTCGAAGCCGGCAGGCGCCTGTGCGGCAAGGTGGGCGGTGCTCGGCGGGTCGCCGGCGGCGTCTTTGAGCCCGACGATGTTGGGAACCTCCCGCGCCAGGCGGAGCATGGTGGCGGTCTCGATCCGGCGCCCCGCGCGGACCGGGATGTCGTAGAGCAGCGCGGGAAGGTCGCCCGCGGCCTCGGCCACCACCCGGAAGTGCTCGGAGATGCCGGCCTGCGAGGGCCGGTTGTAATACGGAGTCACGATCAAGACGCCGGCGACCCCGCACTCGGCGGCGGCCCTGGTCATGGCGATGGAATGCGCGGTGTCGTTGGACCCGCTCCCGGCAATGACAGGGATCGTCACCGCCTCGGCGACGGCTCGCCACAGGGCGATCTTCTCGTCGTCGGTGAGCACCGAGCTCTCGCCGGTCGAACCCGAGAGCACCAATGCATCACTGCCGTGCGCGGCGAGCCATCGGGCCAGCTCCTGGGCTACAGCCAGATCGAGTACGCCGTCGTCGTCGAAGGGCGTCACCATCGCGGTGACCACCCGTCCGAAGCGGGGCGTATCCGTCCCGGGGGTCATCGCCCCCTCACGCTACTCGCTCTGGGGCGGGCTCACGCGACCTGACGGTCAGCGGGTGACCCATCGGCGAAGGCGTCCTCCTCCTCGGTCGAGTCCGTCAGGTGCTCGAAGGCGATGGCACCCATTTCGGTGAACTTGGTGCGCAGCCAGCCGTCGGCGGCGTCGAGCAGCCCGAGCTTCTTGAGGTTGGGGACAATCTTGGAGAACAGCAGGATCTGGAAGTCGTCCCGCTCAGGGGCTGCCTGCATGATCTTGACGACGTCCGCGGTCGGGACCTCCATGCGCTCCCAGACCTCCTGCATCGCCATGCGGTCCTTCATCCTGATAGCTGCCTCGAACGCGAACTCCTGGCGCTCGCGCAACTCCGCCGCGCTGAGCTCCTTGTAGTACTCCTGCAGGCTGAGCACGCCGAAGGCGACATGACGAGCCTCGTCGGCCATGACGTAGCGCAGCAGCTTCTTCAGCAGAGGCTCGGTCGTCATCATGTGGATGAAGCCGAAGGCGGCCAGGGCGAGGCCCTCCACCATGATCTGCATGCCGAGATACGTCATGTCCCAACGCGAGTCGGACACGATGTCGTCGAGCAACAGACCGAGGTGGGCGTTCATCGGATAGTGCCCCGACAGCTTCTCGTCGAGGTACTTGGAGAAGACCTCGACATGGCGTGCCTCGTCCATCACCTGGGTGGCGGCGTAGTACTTGGCGTCGATCCATGGCACGGTCTCGACGATCTTGGCCGTGCAGAGCAACGCGCCCTGCTCGCCGTGCATGAACTGCGAGAGCAACCAGTTCTGGTTCTGGATGCCGAACTCAATGAACTTCTTGTCGTCCCATTTCTCGAGCGCTGTGCCGGCCAGGGCCGCCTCGTCCCACTGCATCTGGGCCGGATTGGCCTCGGCGTTGGCGATGACGACCTGCTCCTGATCCACCTCAATGGACCAGTCCAGGTCGGTCTGGCCGTTCCACTGCGCCTTCTTGGCCTTCTCGTAGAGCCGGTCCAGCTGTGGCTTGGCGCCCTTCTCGTAGTCCCAGGTGAACTCGGCCGGACAGTTGTCGGGCACCCGGTGGTACCCCTCGACGTCGTAGTGCCCGACGACGCCGAGGACCGCTTCGAGGTCGTCGATGCTGTCGCGTCCGATCAGCTCGAGGTTGGACCTCAACTGCTCGTGCTGCTCGTCGAGTGTGGTCATTGGGCCGCCCCCTTGGTGGTCGGTGTGGTCGTGTGGTGGTCGGTGTGGTGGGTGTGGTCGGTGTGATGGACATGGAAGGAGTCGTGGGCACGGAGCCGGCTGCGTCGACGCGCAGGGCGAGGATGCCCGGCAGCACGAAGCGGCGCACGAGCGTACGGGTCTGCTCGGGGTCCCCCAGATCGGTGTCGGGCGCAGGGTTGGCGCAGTAGGCCATCACGATGCGTACGGCCCACTCGGCGGCGCGTGACGCCTGCTCGGGCTCGAGCCAGCGGGCGAAGAACGGTGCGGCAAGGTCGCCCGACACCAGCAGCAGGCGGTCGAGTTGGCCGAAGGTGAGGTAGGGCAGCACGGTGCCCGGCTCGTAGGCGAGCAGATAACCGAGCGCGGCGTGGCCGCGCAGCCGGCGGGCGGACTCGACCATGCCCGCCACGAGCACGTCCTCGAGGTCGGTCGCTTCCCCCATGGCCACGGCCAGCGACGAGAACAGGCGAGCCACCTCGGTCTCGACCACCGCGGCCAGGATCCCTTCTTTGCCACGGGGGAAGGTCCGGTAGACCGTCGCCCGCGAGAGCCTCGCCGCCCGGGCGATGTCGTCAACAGTGGTCTTGGCGATCCCCTGGCGGGCCAGGCACTCGAGGGCCCCGTCGACAATCCGGACTCGGGTCGAGGAGCGGTCGTCGGCGCCGATATGGCGGACGACGCCACCACGCCCGGCGGTCAGCGTCCGGCCACTCCCCTGTTCAGCCTGTCCCGCTGCCGCACCCACTGATGAAACAGTATGGCGATTTTTGTCTCACTGTCAACCATCCCACCGCTAGTTGAGGTTGAAGTGGCCGGGCGCGACCCCGGTGATGAGGAAGGCAAGGAGCGCGACGACCACCACCGTCCCCCCGAGGCTGAGAGCGAGGGCGAGCCCGGGGTCACGTTGGTCGCCCGCGTACTCATAGAGCCACGCCAAGGCCCCGCCCGTGAGCAGGCCGCCCAGGTGGGCCCGCCAGTCGATGCCCCCCGTGAAGCCGATCACGAGGTTCAAGACGAGCAGACCGACCACGGGGGCGATGGGCAGGCCACGGCGCAACCCGATGACGATGTAGGCCGCCAACACCCCCATGATCGCTCCGGAGGCACCCAGTCCGTACTCGTTGTGCGGCCCGAGGAGGTACGAGCCCACGCTGCCTCCCAATCCGGCGATCAGGTACAGCGCGACGAAACGGAGTTTGCCCAGGAGCACCTCGACGGCAGGACCGACGATGAGCAACGCGATCATGTTGAAGAAGATGTGCTGGAAGTTGGCGTGCAGCCACATGGCCGTGAAGGCCCGGTAGTACTGGCTCTGGGCATGCACCAGATCGGGGTGCATGGAAAAGCGGTCGACGACGTTCAGGTTCCTCCCGAAGTCCTCGAGGAAGAACACCACCACGTTGACGGCGACGATCGCGATGACGATGGGCGTCGGGTTGGTCGAACCCACGACTCCGGTCCGCGTGGCGCTGGTGTGAGTGAAGGCGGGGACGTGGCGCGAGCGCTTGGCCCCCTCGCTGGTACAGGTCGGGCACTGCCAGCCGACCCGCGCTTCCACCATGCAGTCGGTGCAGATGGGTCGGTCGCAGTGTGCGCAGAGCACGGACGACGCGCTGCTCGGGATGGCGGTAGCACGGAGGCGCCGCCGGCGACGCCGAGGTGGGCGACGGGTCGGTCACCGGATGCCGGCCAGCAGCTCGGACCGGACGAGCAGCGCGACCTGTTCGGGGTCGTTGAGGTCCCAGCGCCCGGGCGACGCAATGTAGGAGAGGACCATGCGGGCCAAGAAGTCGGCGGTGGTGTCGAGGTCGGACCCCTCGGGCATGCCGTGGCGCACCAGATAGGGCACCAGGAACGCCGCCACCAGCGTGTGGGTCTGATCGGCCTCGGTGGTCAGGCGGGGCAGCAGGGTCTCGGGCTCGGTCACGAGGATGCGCTGGAGCACCTCGTGCTCGACCAGGGCCCGGTGGGCGAACATCAGTCCTCGCTCCATGACCTCTTCGAGGCTTTCGGCGTCAGAGACCTCTTGGTAGAGGCGGAGGAAGAAGCGGGCGAACTCCCAGCCGACGACGGCCGAGATGAGCTCGTCGCGCCCGCCCGGGAAGTAGCGGTACACCGTCGCCCGAGAGACGCCAGCCTCGCGTGCGGCGTCCTCCACGGTCGTCTTGGCCAGGCCCCAGCGGCCGACGCAGTCGTAGGTGGCCTGGAGGAGCCGCTCGCGGACGTCGGGGTTCACAAGCCCAGGACGGCCTCGAGACCCACGGTGAGGCCCGGCCGTCCTGGCACCTCGCGCACCGCCCGCAGGACGCCGGGCATGAACGAGCGGCGGTCGTAAGAGTCGTGACGAATGCTGAGGCTCTGGCCCGCCGCGCCGAAGATGACCTCCTCGTGGGCCACCAGGCCGGGCAGGCGTACCGAGTGCACGTGGATGCCCTCTGCGCTCACCGCACCGCGGGCGCCCTCCAGCACGACGTCCGTCGTCGGGTCGGGCGGGAGCGGGCCGCTGCCCGCCGAGCGTCGCGCCGCCGCGATGGCAGCCACCGTGTGCATCGCCGTTCCCGACGGCGCATCCCGCTTGGCGTCATGATGCAGCTCGATCACCTCGACGCCGTCCATGTAGGGGGCGGCGAGACGGCACAGATGCATCAAGAGCACGGCGCCGATGGCGAAGTTGGCAGCCACGATGGCATTGGCGCCGGTCCCGTCGAATCGCGCGGCAACGGACTCGAGGTCGGCGTCGGAAAGGCCGCTCGTCCCGATCACGGCGTGGATGCCCAGCGTGGCGTAGTGGTGCACGTTGTGGCGCACGGCCTCGGCCACGGTGAAGTCGACCACCACCTCGGCGCCGAGGTCGCGCAGGGCGTTCACCTCGCCGACGATCGTGCGGCCGTACACGGCGGTCCCGACGTGGCCGGGGTCGACCGCGGCCACCAACTCCATATCGGGCGCTTCGGCGACGGCGCGGCAGACCTCTTGGCCCATGCGGCCGCCGGCGCCGACCACACCGACCTTCTGCATGGCCAGCAGGCTACCGGGCGGCCATGACGGGCAGGTGGGACTCGAAGTCGCGCTCGTCGAAAGGACCCACCGCACTCATGGTGCGGGGCGAGCCGGCGAGGAGTGCGGCCGCCGCCTGTACCTGCGCGCGGTCGATGCCCTCGATCTTGGCCAAGACGTCGTCGACGGACAGCACCTCGCCGTGCAACAGGAGCGACGCACCGATACGGCTCATCCGGGCTCCCGAGTCCTCCCCGGAGAGGAGCATCTCGGCCCGCAGGTTCCCCTTGGCGACCGCAAGCTCGCGATCGCTGACGCCGTCGCTCGCCAGGAGCTCGAGCTCGCCGTTCACGATGCGCAGGACCTCGTCGACGTGTTCGGGAGCCGTCCCGACGACCACCGCCAGCGAGCCCGCGTCGGCGTAGGCAGCACGCTCGGACCACACCGAGTAGGCCAGACCGCGCTGTTCGCGCACCTTTTGGAAGAGCCGACTGGAGAGGCCGCCGCCCAGCACGTGGTTGAGCACGGCCAGGGCCCAGCGCTGCTCGTCGAAGCGCGACACCGAGCGCGCCCCGTAGACCAGGTGTGCCTGCTCCGTGGCGCGACGCACCACGTCGAGCGGGACGGCATCGGGCCCCGGGGCCGTCCGTGCCGGTGTCGCACCGCCCGGCCTCCCGGCGAAGCGCACCTCCAGCGCGGCAGCGGCACGCTCGTGCGTGCAGTCGCCCGCCACCGAGACGACCATGTTGCCCGGGCGGTAGTGGTGCTCGAAGAACGCGACGACGTCGTCCCGGGTGATGCGCCGCACCGACGACGCCGTGCCCAGGGTGTCACGCCCGAGCGGGTGGTCGGGGAACAGGGCCGACTGCCAACGCTCCGACGCCAGATCGGCCGGCTCGTCGGCGTGCATCAGGATCTCGTCGAGGATCACCGTTCGCTCGGCTTCGATGTCGTCGGGACGCAGCGCCGGGGCCCACATGATGTCGCTCAGGATGTCGAGACCGAGGTCCAGGTGGTCCGAGAGCAGGCGGACGTAGAAGGTCGTGTACTCCTTCGTCGTGAAGGCGTTGCAGTCGCCCCCGACACTGTCGAGCTCCTCGGCAATGGCCGCGGCCGAGCGCCGGGCCGTCCCCTTGAAGAGGAGGTGCTCCAAGAAGTGCGACGCGCCGGCGAGCTCACCGGGCTCGTCACGCGAGCCGGTGCCGACCCAGTAGGCCACCGCCACCGAGCGGACATCCGCCATGGTCTCGGTGACCAGGCGGATGCCGCACGGTAGTACAGACGTCTCGATCAACGACGGCGCGAGCGCCCGCGCGAGGGGCGGCGGTCGTTGCCGCGATCCCCCCGGTCACCGCGATCCGACCGGCCACTCTCGGACTCGGCTGCGCCAGGGCCGAGGTCACCCAGGTCGGCCACCAGCTCGGCCTCGAACGCGTCCTCGAAGGACACGCCGTCGCGCCCGCCGCACCACCGGCGGACCGGGCCGGCGACCCGCTGTCCCCGTTGGAAGAGCCGCCGCCGCTGCCGGCGCTCGACGTCTCAGGGGCGCCCTCGGGCACCGAGGCGAGCGACAGTGAGACCTTGCCCTGGGGGTCGATGTCGTCCACACGGACTTCCACCGCCTGGCCCAGCGTGAGCACGTCCTCCACGTTGTTGATGCGCTTGCCGCCCGCCAGCGACGACAGCTTCGAAATGTGGAGCAGACCGTCACGGCCGGGCAGCACGTTCACGAAGGCACCGAACTTGGTGATGTTGACGACCTTGCCCGGGTAGAGGGCACCCACCTCTGCGGTCGGCGGGTCGAGGATGAGCGCAATGCGCCGGCGGGCCTCTTCGACGGCGTTGCCGTCCTTGGCCCCGATGGTCACCGTGCCGACCACGCCGTCGTCGTCGACCGCGATGTCAGCACCGGTCTCTTGTTGGAGCGTGTTGATGACCTTGCCCTTGGGCCCGATCACCTCGCCGATCTTGTCGATCGGGATCTCCATGGAAACGATCTTCGGTGCGCTGTTGGCGACGTGGTCACGCGGCTCGGCGATGGCGCCGGCCATGACCCCGAGGATGGTGAGGCGCGCCTCCTTGGCTTGGAGGAGCGCCTTGGCCAGCACCTCCGCCGGCAGGCCGTCGATCTTCGTGTCGAGCTGCAGCGCGGTCACCGCGTCCGCCGTCCCCGCCACCTTGAAGTCCATGTCGCCGAAGGCGTCCTCGGAGCCCAAGATGTCGGTCAGGGTCACGTAGCGGCCTTCGTCGTACACCAGGCCCATGGCGATGCCCGCCACCGGCGCCTTGATCGGTACGCCCGCCGCCATCAGGGAGAGCGTCGAGCCGCAGACCGACGCCATCGACGTCGAGCCGTTGGAGGCCAGCACGTCGGAGACGACCCGCAAGGCGTAGGGGAACTCCTCCTCGCTCGGCACGACCGGCAGGAGGGCCCGCTCGGCCAGCAAGCCGTGCCCGATCTCGCGCCGCTTCGGGCCGCGCATGAAGCCGGTCTCCCCCGTCGAATAGGGCGGGAAGTTGTAGTGGTGCATGTAACGCTTCGACTCCACCGGGGTGATCGTGTCGAGCAGCTGGTTCATGCGGGGCATGCCGAGCGTCGTCACGTTGAGCACCTGGGTCTCGCCGCGCTGGAACAGCGCTGAGCCGTGTGCCGTCGGGAGCAGGTCGATCTCGGCCGAGAGCGGCCGGATGTCACTGGTGCCTCGCCCGTCGACCCGCACGCCGTCCTCGACGATGCGCTTGCGCACGAGCTTCTTGGTGAGGGCACGGATGGCGCCCTTCACCTCGCCGGCCCGCTCGGCGAACTCGTCGGCCAGCGCGGCCTTGATCTCGTCGCCGGCGGCGTCGAGCGCGGCGTTGCGCTCCGCCTTCGTCGTGACCAGGTTGGCCTTGGCGATCGACTCGCTGCCCACCGCCTGGACCCGCTCCCACACGTCGGGCTCGTAGTCGGTGAAGGTCGAGTACGGGATGGTCTCGATCGGGCCACGGGCCGCGGTGAACGCCGCGACCAGTTCACGTTGCAGGTTGATGGACTCGCGGATCCACTGCTTCGCCGCTTCGAGGCCCGAGGCCAGCACCTCTTCGGTCACCTTGGGTGCCCCGGCCTCGTAGTAGTCCCATGACTTCTCGGTCCCACCGGCCTCGACCATCATGATGGCGATCTCGCTGTCGGCGCTCTCGGACAGGGCCCGGCCGGCGACGACCAACTCGAACGTGCCCTCCGCGCCCTCCTCGAAGGTCGGGTGCGGGATCCAGGTGCCCTCGGTCGTGTAGGCGACCCGTACCGCGCCGATCGGGCCGTCGAAGGGGATGCCCGAGATCATCAGTGCCGCCGATGCGGCGTTGATGGCCAGCACGTCGTGTGGATTGACCTGGTCGGCACCGACGATGGTGCCGACGATGTGGATCTCGTTGCGGAAACCGTCGGGGAACGACGGGCGCAGCGGGCGGTCGATCAGCCGGCAGGTCAAGATGGCCTGGTCCGAGCTCTTGCCCTCACGCCGGAAGAACGAGCCGGGGATCTTGCCCGCGGCGTAGGTCCGCTCCTCTATGTCGACGGTCAGCGGGAAGAAGTCGGCTCCTTCCCGCACGGACCGGGCGGCCACCGCGGTGGCCAGCAGGACGGTGTCCCCGATGCGGGCCACGACGGCCCCGTCGGCGAGTTGGGCAAGTTTGCCCGCCTCGAAGGACATGGTTCGGTCGGTCCCACTGATGGGGGCCGAAACGGAAATGGCATCAGACATGATGCTCCTCGTATGTCGGGGGCATCTCCGTATCTGGTTCCCAGTCGTCGACCACTTCGCACCCGAAGTGACCGGCGACTGGCAGCCAGGTGGCTAAAGACGCCCGATTCTGTGGTGCTCCGCTACCGTCGAATGCCGAGTCGGCTGATGATGGAGCGGTAGCGCTCGACGTCGTTCTTTCTGACGTAGTCGAGCAGCCGGCGGCGCTGGCCGATGAGCTTCATCAAGCCGCGCCGGGTGTGGTGGTCCCCTTTGTGCTCCTTCAGGTGCTCCGTCAGGTGGTTGATCCGGCCCGACAACAGGGCTATCTGCACCTCCGGAGAACCGGTGTCATGGTCGTGCAACCGGTACTCGGCGATGGTGGCCTGCGTGTCGGGCATACAGAAAGAACCTCGGAGAAGATGTCGGAGTGAGCCGGGGACCTGTCCCCGGCCGCAGAATATCGTAGCAGCCCCCTACTGATCAGGGGTGATCGGCGGGATCAGGGCAGATCAGCCGAGGCGAGGACCCGCTCGGTGGCCTCGACGTCGGCCCGCATCTGGGCCACTAGGTCCTCAATGGAGTCGAACCGCTGCTCGTCGCGGAGGCGGTAGGCGAACGACACGCGGGCGGCCTCGCCGTAGAGGTCCCCGTCGAAGTGCAAGAGGTACGCCTCCACCAGGATCGGCGCGGTGCCCGGGTCGTAGAAGGTGGGTCGGCGACCGACCGAGATGGCCGCCTGGTGCACCGCGCCGTCGGCCCGGTGGAAGTGACCGGCGTACACCGCGTCGGCGGGCAGCGCGATGTCGTCGGCCACGGCCAGGTTGGCGGTCGGGAACCCCAGCTCGGGCCCTCCCCTGCCGTCGCCACGGACCACGGAGCCGCGCACCTCGTGGGGTCGCCCGAGGAGCCTCGCCGCGCCCTCCACGTCGCCCTCGGCCAGGAGCGCACGGATGCGCGTCGAGGACACCGCCTCGCGCCCGTCGCCGGTCAGGCCCACACCCACGACCTCGAACCCGTACTCGGTGCCCAGCCTGCGCAGCAGCTCGACGTTGCCTCGCCGGCCGTGGCCGAAGTGGAAATCCTCTCCCACCACGACCAACTGGGCGGCGAGCTCGTCGACGAGCACCTCTTTGACGAAGTCCTCGGCGGACTCCTCGGCGCGGCGCTCGTCGAAGGGCACCACGAGGGTGCGGTCGATGCCGCACTCGGCCAGCAATTCGAGCTTCTGTTCGAGCCCGGTCAGCTGCTTGGGAGCCGACTCGGGGCGGACCACCGCAGCCGGATGGCGGTCGAAGGTGACCACGACGGTGGAGAGCCCCGCAGCGGCGGCGCGCGCGGACAGATCAGCCAGCAGCGCGCGGTGCCCCAGGTGGACCCCGTCGTACGCGCCGATCGTGACCGCGGTTCGGGCTCGGGACATCGCGACCGAGGGTAGTCGGGAGGCCGTCACGAGCCCGCCAACACGACAGCCGGCCGGATACGGTCGGTCCCCGTCCCCTCGTAGACAGCCAGCAGCGCGCCCTCCTCGTCGAGCATGGCCCACGGGCCCTCGCCGGCCGCCCCCAGCGGCACCTTGTCGAGCGGCAGCCCGGTACGGATGGAGGCCGCCGCCGCCGCGTCGACCCGCACCTGCTCGAGGTCGCGCAGGGCCTCCGCCGGCACGAGCACGTCGTCGTCGCCCAGGTGCTCGAGGGTGCGCATCTCGGTGCCGCCGAACGAGCCGATCCGGGTACGGCGCAGGTCGGCCAGGTGCGCGTCGCCGCCGAGGGCCCGGCCGAGGTCCTGGGCCAGCACACGCACGTAGGTGCCCGACGAGCACTCGATCTCGGCGCGGTAGACGCCCGGGCGATCGACATCGGGCTGCGTGTCGAAACGCCAGACGGTCACCGGACGCGCCGCCCGCTCGACTTCGACGCCCTGGCGGGCCAGCTCGTGCAGCCGCCGTCCCCCGACCTTGACCGCCGAGACCATCGGCGGTACCTGGTCGATCTCCCCGGTGAGCGCGTCCGCCGCGGCCTGCACCGCCTGCGGCGTCACGCCCGACATGTCGTAGATGCCGACCACCTCGCCGGAGGCGTCGAGCGTGGAGGTGGCGGTGCCCAGCACGATGTCGCTCGTGTACGTCTTGGGGAGCGCGGTCAGGAAGCGCAGGAGGCGGGTGAACCTTCCCAACCCGACCAGGAGCACCCCCGTGGCGTCGGGGTCCAGCGTGCCCGCGTGGCCGACCTTGCGCTGGCCGAAGATGCCGCGACAGCGGGCCACCACGTCGTGGGACGTCCAGCCGGCCTCCTTGTCGACGACGACCAGGCCGGTCGCGCTCACGGCGTCCCGGGCCGGCGCCCCCCGCCGTCCTCGTCGTCGCCGTGGAGCCCCCGCAACAATTCCTCCACCCGTGAGCCGGCCGCGATGGCCGGGTCAGCCCGGAAGGTGAGCCGGGGGGTGCGCTTGATGGTCATCTGCTTGCCGATTAGGCGTTGCAGGTGCACACGCCGCTCCTCGATCGCGTCGGCCGTCGCCTCGTCCAGCGAGGCCAAGAAGACCACGGCGGTGCGCATGTCCGGCGCAACCTCCACCGAGGTCACGGTCACCATGGGCAGCTCGTCGGCATCGGCCAGCCGCTCCAGCTCCTCGGCCACCACCTGGCGCAACACCTGGTTGACCCGCAACGCCCGCGGGTATGTCGCCGTGCGCCGTCTCACGGTCACCGCGTCAGCTCCTCAGCTCGTGATGTGTGTGCGCTCTCAGGTCCGGGCGATCTCGCGCTCGTCGTAGGTCTCGATCACATCGCCTTCCTTGAGGTCTTGGAAGTCCGAGAGGCCGATCCCGCATTCGAAACCGGAGGCCACTTCGCGGACGTCGTCCTTGAAGCGGCGCAGCGAGTTGATCGCGCCCTTCCAGATGACGGTTCCCTCGCGCAAGAACCGCACCTTGGAGCCACGCGTGATCTTGCCGTCGCGCACGTAGCAACCGGCCACGGCGCCGATCCGGGGTACCCGGAACACCTCGCGCACCTCGGCCTCGCCCGTCACGACTTCCTCGTAGAGCGGCGAGAGCAGGCCGAGCATGGCCGCCTCGAGGTCCTCGAGGAGCTTGTAGATGATCTCGTAGGTCCGGATCTCGACGTCGGACGACTCGGCCAGCTCACGCGACCGCTTGTCGGGGCGCACGTTGAAGCCGATGATCGTGGCGTTGGAGGCCGCCGCCAGCTGCACGTCGTTCTCGGTGATACCGCCGATGCCGCGGAGGACGAAACTCAACTTCACGTCGTCGCGCTCGAGGCGCTTGAGCGACTCGGTCACCGCCTCGAGCGAGCCCTGCACGTCAGCCTTCAAGACGATGTTCAGCGTCGCCGTCTCGCCACGCGAGATCTGCTCGAACAGGTCCTCGAGCTTGGCCCCGGCGGCTGCCGCCACCGGCCGGTGCCCGCTGAGCCGGAACCGCTGCGCCCGCGCCTCACCGAGCGTGCGGGCCCGAGCCAGATCCTTGGCGGCCCGCATCTCGTCCCCCGCGTGCGGCGGCTCGGAGAATCCGAGCACCTGCACCGGCGTCGAGGGCAATGCCTCCTTGATGTGGTCGCCCCGGTCGTCGACCAGCGCCTTGACCTTGCCCCACGCTGCCCCGGCCACCACCGGGTCGCCCACACGGAGCGTCCCCTGCTGGACGATCACGGTGGCCACGGGACCTCGGCCCGCTTCGAGGTTGGCCTCGAGCACCACGCCGCGGGCCTCGCCTTCGACCCGGGCGGTCAGCTCTTCGACCTCGGCCACCAGCACGATCTGCTCGAGCAGGCTCTCGATGTTGGTGCCCGCCAGCGCGGAGACCTCCACGACGATGGTGTCGCCGCCCCAGGCCTCGGGCACGAGCTCGCGCTCGGACAGCTGCTGGAGCACGCGCGACGAGTCGGCATCGGGCCGGTCCATCTTGTTGACGGCCACGATGATCGGCACGTCGGCCGCCTTGGCGTGGTCGATGGCCTCGATGGTCTGGGGCATGACACCGTCGTCGGCCGCCACCACCAGGATCACGATGTCGGTCGCCTGCGCGCCCCGCGCCCGCATGGCGGTGAAGGCGGCGTGGCCCGGCGTGTCGATGAAGGTGATCCGGTGGTCCTGCCAGACCACCTGGTAGGCGCCGATGTGCTGGGTGATCCCGCCGGCCTCCCCGGCCACGACGTCGGTCGAGCGGATGCGGTCGAGCAGGAGCGTCTTGCCGTGGTCGACGTGGCCCATGACGGTGACCACGGGCGGGCGGGGCCGCTGGTCGGTGCCGTCCTCCTCGTCCTCGTCCTCGAAGTAGCGGGCGAGCAGCTCGGCCTCTTGCTCCTCGCCGGGGTCGACCAGGCGCACGTCGGCGCCGATCTCGGCCGCGAAGAGCTCGATCATGTCGTCGGAGAGCGACTGGGTGGCCATGACCATCTCGCCTTGCAAGAGCAAGAAGCGCACGATGTCACCGGCGCTGCGGTTCAGCTTCGGGCCTAGGTCGCGCGCCGTGGAACCGCGCTCGATGATGACCTCGCCCTCGGGCACCGGGGCCGTCGAGGGTTGGTACGTGGTCATCTGGGTCGGCTCGAGCTCCTCGAGGTTGCGCCGGCGCCGGCGTGACCGCCGTTGCGGCGGGCGCCGTCCACCCAGGCCCCCGCGGCCAGGGGGTGGCGCACCGGTGGGCGCTCCCCCGCCAGGGCGGCCGGCGAAGCCGCCGCCCGAGGGACGGCCGGCGTAGCCTCCCGCCCCGCCGCCGGCACCGGCACCGCCGGGACGGCCGCCCGCGGGACGGCCGCCGGTCCGCTGCGGGTACGTGCTGCCGCCGGGTCGGGACGACGAGGGGCTCGAGGCAGTAGGTCGCCGCCCGCCCATACCGGGCGGGGGCGGGATGGGGCGCCCACTCGGACCGAGCGGTGGGCGCGCGCCGGGCGGTGGTGGCACGGGTTTGCCGGAGGGGCTGAGCGGAGGACGCGCCCTTGGACGGTCGGGCGCCGGCGGTGCGGCGGTGTCGGGGGCGTGGGCGGCTGCCGGCGCGTGTGCCGCGGCGGGCGGGTGCGCGGCAGCAGGCGGCTGCGCCGCTGCCGGTGGATGCGCGGCTGCGGGTGGGTGCGCGGCGGGCGCCTGGGGCGCGGCGGGGTCGGGGCGGCGCCGACGCTGGGCGGCTGCTGATCAGGCGCGAAGGGCGGGTCGGGGCGTCGCCGCCTCCGGGCGCTGCCCCCGGCGTGGTCGCGGGCGGCGCCGACACCGTACGGGCCGGGGCCTTCTTCAAGGGAGCGGTGCTGGGGGCGCTGCCGGACGAACTGGCCACCGCCTTCTTGGCGGGCGCGGCGGTGCCTGCGGCGGCGCCATCTTCGACGTCGGGAGCGGTCTTCGTCGCCGTGGCGGCCTTCTTGGCGGCCTTGGACGCCTTCTTGGCGGCAGGCTCCTCGGGCTGGACCGGGCGACGCAAGCCGTCGGCATCGGCCTTCCGACGGACGCGGTCGGCCTGCGCGTCCTCAATGGACGACGAATGGCTCTTCACCCCGATGCCCAGGGACAGGGCCAGCTCGAGCCCTTCTTTGTTGGTGAGGCCTAGCTCTTTGGCCAGCTCATAGACGCGGATCTTCTTCGGCAAGTGGTTCTCTGTGTCCTTGGTCTCTCTCGGGGTCCGGGATCAACCCAGCCCCCTATCCTCGCACATCGGGTGTGGCGGCCCCCCACCTCTCACCCAGGTATGCATGCAACTGCTGCAGGTCGGCGGCATCGACCGCGACCCGGAAGGCCCGGTCGAACCCGTGCCGTCGCCGAGCGTCGTCCAGACAGCGCAGCGATCCCCGGCACAGCCACGCACCCCGCCCAGGCGCATGCCGGTCCTCTGAAAGCGCCCCGCCCGGTAGCCGGACGATCCGGATCAGCTGGTCGGCCGGCAGGGCTCGCCGGCAGCCGACGCAGGTCCGTGTCGGCGCTATGCCTCGGCCTCCTCTGACACGCCGGTTTCAGGAGGCGCCGCTCCGTCGGCATCGGTGCCGGCGGTCGCTTCGGCTTCCCCGGCGGCGGGCTCGGCCTCGGCGGCGCCGTCGGCCTGTGCCGACTCGGCGGCAGGCGCGTCGCTCGGGTCCTCCGCCTGGTGCGTCCACTCCTCGGCGGACATGGCCTCGCCACCCTCGGCGGGCTTCCAGACAAGCTCGCCGCTCTCGTCCTCGACCCACTCGCCCTCGGCCCACTCCTCGCCGCCGTAGCCCGCTTCCTCTTCCGCCAGCTGGGTCTCGCTCTTGATGTCGATGCGCCAACCGGTCAGGCGGGCCGCCAGCCGAGCGTTCTGGCCCTCCTTGCCGATGGCAAGGGAGAGCTGGAAGTCGCTCACGATGACTGTGGCGGTGCCGGTCTCCTCGTCCAGGCGCACCTCGCGCACGCGCGCCGGTGCCAGCGCGTTCTGGATCAGCTCGACGGGGTCGTCGGAGAAGGGCACCACGTCGACGCGCTCACCGCGCAGCTCGTTGGTGACCATGCGCACCCGCGAGCCCCGGGCGCCGACACAGGCGCCGACGGGATCGACGTTGGGGTCGTTGGACCACACGGCGATCTTGGTGCGGTGGCCCGGCTCGCGCGCCGCGGCCTTGATCTCGACGACGCCCGAGCCGATCTCGGGCACCTCGAGCTCGAAGAGCCGCTTGATCAGGCCCGGGTGGGTGCGGCTCACCACGATCTGAGGGCCCTTGGTGGTCTTGCGGACCTCGACGATGTACGCCTTGAGGCGGGCACCGTGCTCGTAGCGCTCGTAGGACACCTGCTCGGCCTGGGGCAGCAGCGCCTCGACCTTGCCGAGGTCGAGCAGCGTGTAGCGATTGTCCGTCTGCTGGACGATCCCGGTGACGATGTCGCCCTCCCGGCCGGCGTACTCCTCGTACTTCATGTCGCGCTCGACCTCGCGGATCCGCTGGAGGATCACCTGCTTGGCCGTCTGGGCGGCAATGCGCCCGAAGTCGTCGGGGGTGTCGTCCCACTCGCGGACGACCTCGCCCTCCTCGTTGAGCTCCTGCCCGTAGACCCGGATCTCGCCCGAGTCCGGGTCGATGGTGACGACGGCCTCTTCCGCGGCGTCCGGCCGGCGCTTGTAGGCGGCCACCAGCGCGTTGGCGAGGGCGTCGAGCAGCGTGTCGACCGAGATCCCCTTGTCGCGCGCGATCTGACCCAGCGCGTCGAGGAACTCGAAGTTGGTCTTGCTCATTGCCGCGTCACCCTCTCACTCTTCGCACCGCTCCGGGCCTTCGGGCCCCACTCGAATACCGTCCGTGCCCGCTCGATCTGGTCGTAGGCGACCCGGAGCTCGCCGCCCGGAACATCAGGCCCGATCAGCGTGCAACCCGTGTCGTCAGCGGCGGTGAGCGTCCCGCTCACACGCCGGACATCGGAGGTGCCGGCATCCATCCTCACCGTGACCAGCTCGCCCACGGCGCGGGCGAAATGGGCCGGGGTGCGCAGGCGGCGCTCCAGCCCGGGACTCGACACCGAAAGCGTGTAGCGGCCGGGCATGGGGTCGAGCTCGTCGAGCGCGGCCGACACGTCACGGGTGGCCTCGCCCAGCTCGTCCAGACCGATGCCGCCCTCACGGTCGACGAAGACCGTGAGCTGGGCCCCGTGCACCTCGACGTCGACCAGGTCGAGGCCGCGCGCCTCGAGGATGGGTGACAGCGCACCCGCCAGGTCGTTCGTGTCCTTGCTCGTCACCGTCACCTCCTCTTCCGTGCCTTCCTGTTCGTTCCTGCCAATCCGTGCCCCAGCAAAGCGAAAGCGTGGGCCGCAGCCCACGCTTCAACGAGGTACTGATCTAAAAATGGGACAGCAGGGGAATTATAGCAATTCCAGCGTCAATACGACCGGCCGACGACGGCGATGAGCTCGCTTTCGTCGTCGCCGGGCCCGGCCAGGGACCCGTCGGTCCGCTGGAGGCAGCGGACCGTGACGGCGTGCTCGGCCAACCGGTCCTCACCATCGGGCCCGAGAGCGCCCATCGGGACCCGGGCGAAGCCCACCTTGGCCGCCTCGACGGCCTCCCCGAACGACCCGACGTCGGCCGTGCGGGCGTCCCGGGCTGCCGTGGCCTCGGCGAGGAGCTCGGACCCAGCCGTCTGGAGCACGGAGGATACGGTGCCGGCCACGGCCCCCAGGGGGACGTTCACCTTCTCCCGCCGGTGCCGGGTCACCACGGTGACGTTGCCCTCGGCGAGGTCCCGGGGGCCGACCTCGACCCGCACGGGCACGCCCTTGAGCTCCCACGCCACGCTGCGCCGGCCGAAGCTGGTGTCGGTGCGGCCGTCGAGGCGGACCCGGTGCCCCGCCGCCGAGAGCTCGGCCACCAGTGCCTCGGCCGCCGCGCCGACCTCGGGGCTGTCCTTGACCACCAGGACCACCACCTGCGTCGGGGCCAAGGCCGGGGGCAACCGCAGCCCGAAATCATCGCCGTGGCCCATGATCAAGCCGCCGATCAGCCGGGTCGACACCCCCCACGAGGTCTGCCACACATACTCGAGCGAGCCCGAGGCGTTGGCGTAGGTGATGTCGAAGGGCTTGGCGAAATTCTGCCCGAGCTCGTGGCTCGTCCCCATCTGCAGCGCCTTGCCGTCGCCCATCATGCCCTCGCAGGTCCAGGTCTGGGTGGCCCCGGCGAAGCGTTCCCGCGCCGTCTTGTGGCCGGTCAGCACCGGCATGCTCAGCACGTCGACCATGGTGGCTCGGTACACCTCGTCGAGGATGCGCAGCGCGTAGGCACGTGCATCGCCTTCGCTGGCGTGGGCCGTGTGCCCCTCCTGCCACAGGAATTCCCGGGTGCGCAGGAACAGCCGCGGCCGCAGCTCCCAGCGCACGACGTTGGCCCACTGGTTGATGAGCAACGGGAGGTCGCGGTGGCTCTGCACCCACTTGGAGAAGAAGTAGTTGATCACCGTCTCACTGGTCGGCCGGAGGACGATCGGCTCGTCGAGCTCTTTGCCTCCGCCGTGGGTGACGATGGCCAGCTCGGGCGCGAAACCCTCGACGTGCTCGGCCTCGAGCTTCAAGAAGGCCTCGGGGATGAAGAGAGGGAAGTAGGCGTTCTCCGCACCCGCCTCCTTGATGCGCCGGTCGAGCTCGGCCTGCATCAGCTCCCAGATGCCATAGCCCCAGGGCCGGATCACCATGGTGCCGGCCGCCGGGCCGTTGTCTGCCATTTCCGCGCCGGAGATGACCTCTTGGTACCAGCGCGGGAAGTCCTCTTCGCGCGTGATGATGGCACCCTTGGGCATCCGTGCAGGCTACCTGGCGCGTGCCGGGCGCCCGGGTGTCCGCTCAGCCTCCGGCGTCGTCCTCGTTGTGACGGCGGATGATCTCGATCTTCGCCGCCGTGTGGTTCGGGTCTTCACCCGTGGCGTTCAAGAGCGCGAGCCGATCGGCCTCTGCTTCGGCCTCGGCACCACTGTCCGCCGCCGCCATGCGCGCTTCGACTCCCTCGGCGACCAAGCGCTCCGCCTCCTCGACGAGCGCGCTGACCATGTCGGCTTCGGGGACGACTCGGATGATCTTGCCCCGGATGAAGAGGTGGCCCTTCTGCTTGCCCGCCGCGATGCCGAGATCGGCTTCCCGCGCCTCGCCCGGCCCGTTGACGACACAGCCCATGACGGCGACCTGCAGTGGCAGCGCCAGCTTCTCGAGCGCCTCCTGGGCCTCCTTGGCCACCGCGATCACGTCGACCTGGGCGCGCCCGCACGAGGGGCAGGCGATCAGGTCGAGGCCCTTGCGTTCGCGCAAACCGAGGGACTCGAGCAGCTGGCGTCCGGCGCGTGCCTCTTCGACCGGGTCGGCCGTCAGCGAGAACCGGATGGTGTCGCCGATGCCCTCGGCCAGGAGCGTGCCGATCCCCGCGGTGCCCTTGACCAGGCCGCCGGGCGGTGGGCCCGCCTCGGTCACACCGAGGTGGAGCGGGTGGTCGAACGTCTCGGAGGCCAGCCGGTAGGCCGCGATCATGAGCGCCACCGAGGACGCCTTGACCGAGATCTTGACGTCGCTGAAGCCGACCTCCTCGAAGTAGGCCAGCTCGTTCTGGGCCGACTCGACCAGGGCCTCTGGCGTGGCCCCCCCGTGCTTCTTGTACAGGTCGGGGTGGAGCGAGCCGGCGTTGACCCCGATCCGGATCGGCACGCCGCGGTCCCGGGCCTCGGCGGCCACCTGCTTGATCTCGGCCTCCTTGCGCAGGTTGCCCGGGTTCAGGCGCAGTCCCTGTACGCCCGCTTCCAGCGCGGCGAGCGCCATCTCGTGGTGGAAGTGGATGTCGGCGACGATGGGAACCGGCGAGCGAGGGACGATGTGGGCCAGGCCTTCCGCGGCGGCCTCTTCGTTGCAGGTGCACCGCACGATGTCCGCTCCCGCGGCGGCCAGCGCGTAAATCTGCGCCAGCGTGCCGTCGACGTCGGCTGTCTTGGTGGTGGTCATCGACTGCACGGTCACCGGAGCGCCGTCGCCGATGGGTACGCCACCGAGTGTGATGCGCCGCGTCGGGCGGCGGGGAGAGAGGAGGTTGGAGGAGAGCTCCACGGCGTCAGTGCGGTAACTGCAGGGGGTGGGTGATGTCCAGGTACACGGTGGCCGCCACGAACATCAACAAGAACGCGATGAACACCGCCGCCACCGGGAACAGCTTGGTGATGTCAGCGCGGTAATAGGGCTGGCCCTTCTTGGTGCGGATCCATTCATAGGTGGCGATGGCCACGTGCCCGCCGTCGAGCGGGACCATCGGCAGCATGTTGAAGAGCGCGAAGGCAATGTTCACGGCGATCAGGAAATACAGCACCGAGGCGATGCCGGCTTGCTCGGACTGGGTCCCGACGTCGGCGATGCAGATGATGGAACAGCCTCGCGGCGCCGAGCCCGGGTTGGCAGCGGCGGCTCGGGCCGCCTTGGCGTTGGTGACCTGGTGCACGACCGAACCGAGCCCGCTGGGCGAGAAGAGCTGGCCCACGCCCCTGGCCGTCTCGTCGGTCACGTTCCACACCGTGGAGAGAGCCGCACCCGGAGCGGACAGCAGGGAGACCGAATTGGCGGCGGCGGCGATATTGATGCCGAGGTAGCCGTGGTCAGCCAGCTTCTGCCCGTCGACCTTGACGCCCTTGCCGCTCTGGGGTGTGGCGGTGAGGTGGATCAGCCGCCCGTTGCGTTCGACGCCGAGCACGAGCGGCTTGCCGGTGGCGTCCTTGACCTCGTTGGTCATTGCTTGGGGCGTGGCGAACGTCTTGCCGTTGATCGACACGATGGTGTCGCCCGCCTTGAGGCCGGCGAGGGCGGCCGGAGTCGTGCGTCCCGCCCAGTGCTCGAGTGAGCCCACGGTGTAGTTGTTGGTGAACTGCCCGTAACCGAGGACGACGATGAACGCGAGAATGAAGGCGATCAGGAGGTGCACGACCGAACCGGCGGAGGCGACGATGATGCGCTGGTGGAAGGGTTGCTGGCGGTAGGCCCGCGGCTCGTCCTCCTCCTCGACCTCCTCGCTCGAGGTGAACCCCACGATCCGCACATAGCCGCCCGCAGGGATGGCCTTGACCCCGTATTCGGTCTCGCCTCGGCGCACCGACCACAGCCGGGGGCCGAATCCGACGAAGTACTCGGTGACCTTCATGCCCGCCCACTTGGCGGTCGCGAAGTGTCCGAGCTCGTGCAGCATCACGATCACCACCAGGATCGCGATGAAGAGAAGGAGATAGCCCAGGCCCAAGACGACGAAGACGGCGGATATCAGCGCGACGCCGAGCAGCAATTGGGCGACGCGCGCCGGGTTGCCCGACGGCGCGGGATCCGGCTCCGCCGGATCGGGCCCGAGGGGCGGGACGTCCGCCCGTTCCTCCTTCTCGGTGATCGTCATTGCGTCCTCAACGCTACTGGGCGCCCCCTCCGCCCATGCGTCGGGCGACGATGTCGGCTGCCCGCCTGCGTGCGGCGGCGTCAGCCGCCAGCACGCCTTCGACCTGGTCCACGTGGTCGTCTGTCCAGCCGTCGAGCGTCTCGGCCACCACGTCCGCGATGGCGGCCCACGGCAGGTCACCCCCGAGGAACACCTCGACGGCGACTTCGTTGGCCGCGCTCAGCCAGGCCGGAGCCGACCCCCCGGCGCGACCAGCGGCATAGGCCAGATCGATGCAACGGAACACCGCACGGTCAGGCGGCTCGAAGGTCAAGGTCCGCGGCTCGGACCAGTCGAGCGCGCCAAAGGGCGCAGTGGCCCGGTCGGGCCAGCCCAGCGCGTAGCCGATGGGGAGCCGCATGTCCGTGTCGGCCAGCTGCGCCAGTGTCGATCCGTCGCGCAGCTCCACCATGGAATGCACGATGGACTGCGGGTGGACCACGATGTCGATGCGGTCGTAGTCGATGCCGAAGAGCTCGTGGGCCTCAATGACCTCGAGTCCCTTGTTCATGAGGGTGGACGAATCGACCGTGATCTTTGGACCCATCGACCATGTCGGATGCGCCAGCGCGTCGGCCACCGTGACGCTGCCCAACCGCTCGGCGTCCCAACCCCGGAAGGGCCCACCCGAGGCCGTCAGGAGCAGGCGAGCCACGTCGGTGGCGCCCTGCACCGATGCCAGGCACTGGTGGAGCGCGCAGTGCTCGGAGTCCACCGGGACGATCTCCGCCCCCGGCGTCCGACGAGCCTTCTGAACCACCGGGGCGCCGGCGATGAGCGATTCCTTGTTGGCGAGGGCCAGCCGCTTGCCGGCTTCGAGCGCGGCCATCGTCACGGGCAGTCCGGCGAATCCGACGACCGCGTTGAGCACCACGTCGGCGCTGCGGGCGGCGGCGACCATCCCTTCTTGGCCGACCAGGACCTCCGTGCCTTCGGGCACGCCGGCGCGCACCTCGTCCGCACGTGATTCGTCGCAAATGACGACGAATTCGGGGCGGAATTCCGCCGCTTGCGCCACCAGGGCCTCGACCGAGGTCCGCGCCGCCAACGCATGCACGCGAAAACGCTCGGGCTCTCGGCGAACCACGTCGAGGGCCTGGGTGCCGATAGAGCCTGTGGAACCCATCAGGCTCACGGTGCGCATCAGATCACCCGAGGTGCAACGCCTTGACCACGAAATACGTGGCGGGGATCACGAAGAGAAGCCCGTCGACCCGGTCGAGGATGCCCCCGTGGCCGGGCAGGATCCGGCCCATGTCCTTGATGCCGAGGTGCCGCTTGATCATCGACTGACTCATGTCGCCGAGCGGCGCGACGACGGCGACCACCACGCCATAGAGCGCCGCCTTGCTGATCGTCCAGGGGTGGATGAAGTGGACCACGATCACCGAGACCAAGATGGCGACGATCGCACCGCCGATCAGGCCCTCCCAGCTCTTGTTGGGACTGATGGATGGCGCCAGCTGGTGACGACCCATGGCGGAGCCGATGAGCAGCGAGGCCACGTCGTCGGCAACCGTGACGATGACTGCCGCCAGGATGAAGGCGATCCCGTGCCGGTCCGGGAAGAGATTCGGGTCGAGCAGGAGTGCCGCGAACGAGCCGAACGCCCCGACCCAGACGAAGACGAAGACCGTCGAGGTGATGCCCGACACCGGCTCGGCCGCGGGCTCGACCCGGGCCAGGTACCAGATGAACGAGCCGGCGACGAGAAGGACGAGCACCAACGGCAGCGCGGCGACGCCCTTGTTGTACGTCTCGATGAGCAAGGACAGCACGGCCACCAGACCGAGCAGGGTGGCCGGGTGGTAGTGCGCCCGGCGGAAGGCGGCATAGGCCTCTGCCGCGGCCAGCAACACGACGACGCAGACGATGACCATCGTGGCCACCGTCCCGGCGGCAAAACAGGCCAGAGCGGCGACGCCGAGCAGCAGCCCCGAGCCGATGGCGACGCGCATGTCGCGCCCGCCGGTGCCGGCACTGTTCACGTTGCCCGTGCGCACGTTGGCCACGGTGCGGGTGGTGCGCGGCACGCGCGCTTTCTGCTCCGGAGGCTCGGGCGGGCTCAGCCTCGACGCCGCAGCCGCTGACGCCGCAGCACCGACCGACGACACCAGCCGCGGCGCCACCTCGAGCGGCTCGAGCTCGGGCTCCGCCTCTGGCTCGTATGGCGGCTCGTATGGCTCGTAGGGCTCGTGCAGCAGGTCCGTGCCGGGATCGATCGCAGCATGCGCCGGCTGGTGCTCGAGTCCGGGCTCGGGCGGGATGACCAGGGTGTCGTCAGACTCGAAGTGCCAGGGCTGGTGCTCGACGTCGCCCTCTTCTGCCTGCTCACCGAGCAGCGCACCGACGGCCGGGAGATCCTCGGAGAGCATGGAGGGCTCGAAGACTTCCTCTTGTGCCTCCCAGTCCGTTTCCTCCTCGCGCCACATGGGCGGCGCGACGAGCGGCTCCTCGCCGTTGCTGCGATCGAGGACGGCGGGCACCTGCCCGGTGGGAGCGTCGTTCCAATGCGGGAGGTCGGGGTGCTCCCCCTCGACGGGACCGGTTCCCTCATGAACGCTGTCGCCCGCCGGCTCGGCGCCGATGATGCGCACGCGTCCGGAGTGGTAGGTCGGCGGTTCCTCCTCGATTTCCTCCGAGTCGGATTCGCCGAAGCCCCCGAGACCATGGTCGAACTCTTCGAAGTCGTCAGTGCCGTCGGTCATTTCGTCGCTCCTCAGACCTTTAGCAACTCTTGCTCTTTGTGCGAGAGCAGCTGGTCGATCAGCGCGACCTGCTCGTGGGTGATCTTCTCGAGCTCCTTCTCCACCCGCTCGAGCCCGTCGGTGGTCAGCTCTCCGTCTTTTTGCAGGGCCTCGAGCTCGTGACGCCCGGCCCGGCGCAGGTTTCGCACTGCGACCCTCCCCTCCTCTGCTTTGTGCCGCACGACCTTGACCAGCTCTTTGCGGCGCTCTTCTGTCAACGGCGGAAAGGCCAGCCGGATCACGGTCCCATCATTCGTCGGGTTTATACCCAGGTCAGACGTCATGATCGCCTTCTCGATCGCACCCAAGGACCCCTTGTCGTAGGGGGAGACCACCAAGAGCATGGCGTCAGGCACGCTGAACCCGGCCAGCTGCCGCAGCGGGGTCGGCGTGCCGAAGTAGTCCACCATGAGCGTCTCCACCAGCGCCGAGGATGCCCGGCCGGTGCGCACGTTGCCCATCTCGTGGCGGACGTGGTCGATGGCCTTGCCCATCTTGTCCCTGGTGTCCTCCTTGACCAGGGTGGCCAGGTCGTCGTCGTCCATCAGCGGACCAGCGTACCGATCTGCTCGCCGCTGAGCGCACGAGGCAGATTCCCGGGGATCATCAGGTCGAACACGCGGATCGGCATGTTGTTGTCCTTGCAGAAGGTGATTGCGGTGAGATCCATCACCCGCAGGTCGCGGCTGATCACATCCATGAAGGAGATCTCGTCGTAGCGGGTCGCCGTCGGGTCCAGCTTGGGGTCGGCACTGTAGACCCCGTCCACCCCTGAGTGCGTGCCCTTGCACAGGAGCTCGGCCCCGATTTCGGCTGCTCGTAGCGCTGCGGGGGTGTCCGTCGTGAAGAAAGGATTCCCCATGCCGGCCGCGAAGATGACGATCCGACCCTTCTCGAGATGCCGGATGGCCCGCCGCCGGATGTAGGGCTCGGCCACCTCAGCCATGGAGAGCGCGCTGAGCACCCGCGTCGGCTGGCCCTGTTGCTCGAGGGCGTCCTGCAGCGCCAGCGCGTTGATCACGGTCCCCAGCATGCCCATGGTGTCGGACGTCGCGCGGTCCATACCGCCGCTCTCACCGGTGGAGCCACGCCAGATGTTGCCTCCGCCCACGACGACCGCGAGCTCCAGCCCGCCCGCATCCATGGCGCGCGCCATCTCCTTGGCCATGCGCTCGACGGTCGCAGCATCGATGGTCTCATCGGATGCAGCCGAGGCAAGGGCTTCCCCCGACATCTTGAGAACGATCCGGCGCGGGTCTCCCACGATGGCAGCGCTCAGGCGCCGACGACGACCTGCGCGAAGGCCACGATCCGCGCCGAGCCAAGCAGCGAGGAGATCGTCTGCTTCTCGTCGCGCACGTAGGACTGATCGAGCAGCACGCGCTCCTTGAACCAACCGTTCATCCGGCCTTCGACGATCTTCTCCAGCGCCGCCTCGGGCTTGCCCTCGTTGCGCGAGATCGTCTCGAGCGTGGCGCGCTCGGCGGCCACGTCGGCCTCGGGCACCTCGTCACGGCTGAGGTATGCCGGCTTGGCGAACGCGATGTGCACGGCAATGTCGTGTGCCAGTTCCTCAGAGCCACCTTCCACCACCACGGCGACGGCGTTGACGCCTCGACCCGCCTGCTGGTGCAGGTAGGTGTCGAGGACCTGTCCGTGCTGGGCCACCAGTCGGCGCACCCGGCCGACGGAGATGTTCTCCTTGAGGGTGGTGCGCAGGCGCTCGATCTCCCCGTCCAGCTCGCCGGTGGCGTCCTCACCTTTTGCTGCCACCAACGACGCCAGCTCGTCGGCCAGCGCCACGAACTCGTCAGCCTTGGCCACAAAGTCGGTCTCGCAGCGCAACTCGACCACGGCGGCGGCGTCACCGCTGCGCGCCAGGGCCACTGCGCCTTCGGTCGCTTTGCGGTCGCTGCGCTTGGCCGCTCCGGCCTGACCCTTCTCGCGGAGAATCTGTGCTGCTCTCTCCAAGTCGCCCCCCGCTTCATCGAGCGCGTTCTTGCAGTCCAGCATGCCCGCTCCGGTCATCTGGCGCAGTGTCGCGACGTCCTTTGCCGTGTAGTTGGCCATCAGGCCACCTCGACCGGCTCTTGGGCAACGTGCGCTCGACGGGGCCGGGGCGGTGACGCGGCGCCGTCGTCGGCCTGGGCCGGCGGCGCCATCTGGCGCCGATGCTCGGCGATGAAGCGGCCCTCGACGACGGCGTCGGCGATGACGCGGCACATCAGGGAGCCAGAGCGGATGGCGTCGTCGTTGCCCGGGATCACGTAGTCGATGATGTCGGGGTCGCAGTTGGTGTCCACCACGGCGACCACGGGGAGGCCGAGCTTGCGCGCCTCGGTCACCGCGATGTGCTCCTTCTTGGTGTCGATCACGAACACCGCGTTCGGCAGACGGTCGAGATCCGCGATGCCGCCGAGGTTGCGCGACAACTTCTCGAGCTCGCGGGTGTGCTGGAGCGCTTCGCGCTTGGGCATCCCGTCGAAGTCACCCGCGGCCTGCATCGCCCGCAGCTCCTGCATCCGCTTCACCCGGCCGGACACGGTGGAGAAGTTGGTCAGCATGCCGCCGAGCCAGCGCTGGTTCACGTACGGCATGCCGCAGGCCTCCGCGTACTCGGCCACCGGGCCCTGCGTCTGCTTCTTGGTCCCGACGAAGAGGACGGTCCCTCCGCCGGCGACCAGGTCGCGGACATAGGAGTAGGCGGACTCGACGCCACTCAGCGTCTTGCGCAGGTCGATGAGATAGATCCCGTTGCGCTCACCAAGGATGAAACGCTTCATCTTCGGGTTCCATCGCCGCGTCTGGTGGCCGAAGTGGACTCCGGCTTCCAGAAGCTGTCGCATAGAAACGACGGCCATACAGATGTTCCTCCAGTCGGTTGTACTCCCCTTGCGCAGCGCCGCCCGGGGGCGGCGACCGTGGGACGCGCGAGGTGGTGTCGTCAGATGGTGCTGCCCACCGCCTTGGTGGGCCTGTCCATGCTAGCCGCTCGGCGGATCCCTAGGCCCGGGGGTGGGACTGGCCGTAGACCGAGCGCAATCGCTCCTTGCTCACGTGCGTGTACACCTGCGTGGTGGCCAGGCTGGCGTGGCCGAGGAGCTCTTGGACCACGCGGAGGTCAGCGCCGCCGTCGAGCAGGTGGGTGGCATAGGTGTGACGCAGGGCGTGGGGATGGGTCGGGGAGGCGGCGCGTCGGTCGAGGATGCGGCGGACGTCGCGGGGCCCGAGCCGGTTGCCCCTCTGATTGACGAAGGCCGCTTCGGCTGGCCCGTCCATCTCGTCGCGGCCGTGGCGCAGCCACGCCGTCAGCACACTCACCGCCTCGTCGTGAATCGGCACGCGACGCTGTTTGCCCCCCTTGCCGAGCACCGTCACCGTGCGGGCGCCCAGGTCGATGTCGCCCCGGTCGAGCCCGCACAGCTCCGAGACGCGTAGCCCGGCTGCATAGAGCAGCTCGAGCACAGCGAGATCGCGGCGGTCCAGCGCGTCGGCGGCACCGACGTCGAGCAGGGCGGTGACCTCACCGTTGGACAGCACCCGGGGCAGGCGCCCGCCGCCCGACGGTGCGCGGAGCGAGCGGGCCGGATCCGTGTCGATGCGCCCCTGCCGGCACAGCCAGGCGAAGTAGCAGCGCAGCGCAGCCGCCTTCCGGGCGATGGTGGCCCGGGCCAGACGCCGCGTACCGAGGGAGGCCAGATACCGCCGCAGCGACAAGCGGTCGACACCATCGGGTCCCTCGACGGCGCTGCGGGACATCCACTCGGCGAAGGCGGTCACGTCGCTCACATACGCCTTGCGAGTGGCCGCGGCGCGGCCCCCGAGCCAGGCAGAGAAGCCGGGCACATCCCAGTCGGCAGGCACTGCGGTCCACGGTACCGCCCCCACTCGCAGAGTCCTGGGAACTAACGTCGCCGGGGAACCTTCCGGGGGGTCCGCTGGGTTCGGGGAAATGGAGGGCCGATGGTCTCGAAATTCGATCGCCGCACCCTGCTTGCCGGGAGTGCGGCCGCAGCCGCCGGCTTTGCGGGCGCCTCGGCACTCGGAATGGGTTGGGACGACGTCGCGGGAGCGATGACGAACGGACCGGGGCTCAACGGGGTCTCCACCAAGAAGCCGAAGAAGGGTGGATCCCTCGTCTTCGGCGTGGACGCCGAGGAGCAGGGCTTCGACCCGACGCAGGCCCGCTTCGACGAGGTCGGCGTCATGTACGCCCGCACCGTCTTCGACCCGCTGACCATCATCACGTCCAAGGGTGACTGGGCGCCGTATCTGGCCGAATCCGTCACGCCCAACGCCGACTACACCGCCTGGACCATCACGCTGCGGCCGAACATCACCTTTCACGACAGCACCCCGTGCAACGGCGCCGCCCTCGTGACCAATCTCCAGGCGCAGGCCAAGTCACTGCTGACCGGGGTGGTGATCAGCCCCACACTGGTGTCGATCGCACAGAGCGGACCACTGGCGGCCACCATCACGTTCAAGTCGGCTTGGGTGCCCTTCCCCTTCTATCTCGCCGGGGGCATCGGCGGGCAGATCGCCTACGTCGTGGCGCCCTCGATGCTGTCAAACCCCAACGGCACCACCCACCCGGTGGGAACGGGGCCGTTCGTCTTCAAGGAGTGGATCCCCAACGACCACTTCACCGCGACGGCCAATCCCAATTACTGGCGCAAGGGCCTGCCCTACCTGTCGCAGATCACCTATAAGCCGATCCCCGACGAGCAGTCGCGGGCCGAGGCGCTCAAGTCGGGCACCATCGATTTGATGATCACCGACACGCCCCAGATCATCGAGGAGTTCCGCGGCAACCACGCCTACGCCTACATCGACGACAGCACCCATGTGGCCGGCGAGCCCGACATGAACTGCGTCCAGCTCAACTGCCTGGCCAAACCCTTCAGCGACTCGAACGTCCGGCGAGCCGCCGCCATGGCGATCAACCGCAATCAGTACGCCAAGGTGATCGACGCGGGTGTCCTGCCGGTGAGCAACGGGCTGTTCATCCCCGGCTCGGACTACTACTCGACCACCTCGTACCCGGCGTACAACCCGTCGCAGGCGAGCAAGCTGGTCAAGGCGGCCGAGCAGGCGAACGGCGGCCCGATCTCGTTCACCTACGGGTCGACCAACTCCCCGGCGGCCATCCGAGCCGCCCAGTACCTCGAGCAGGCCTGGGGGCAGGTGGGCTTCCAGGTGAAGACGAACATCGTGCAGCAGGACGACACCATCAACAATGCGCTGGCCGGCAAGTACCAGGCGCTCGGCTGGCGCCAGTTCGGGGCGGTCGATCCCGACCTCAACTACATCTTCTGGAGCACGACCACCGTGAGCTCGGGCGCGCTGTCCATCAACATGGCCCGCAACGCCGACCCCCAGATCGAGAAGGCGTTGCTCTCGGGTCGCCAGAGCACCGAGAAGAACGTCCGGGAGGCCGCGTACAAGACGGTGAACAAGCGCTTGGCCCTCGACCTGCCCTATCTGTGGACCGACCGGGCCGTCTGGGCCGTCATCGGGGACCCCAGCGTGCAGAACTTCAACAACCCCTCCACGCCGCAAGGCACGCCTGCATACGGCATGATCGGTGGCTCCATTTGGCCCACACAGATCTGGATCAGCTGAAATGGAGGCTGATGAGCGGACGCATCCTGGTCGTCGAGGACGATGAACGCATCAGGTCCTCCATGCGACTCGCCCTGGAGGGCGAGGGCTACGAGGTAAGGGACGCCGCCAGCGGCGAGGAGGGCCTCGACATGTTCGCCGAGGCGGCTCCTGATGTCGCGCTCATCGACCTCATGCTGCCGGGCATGGACGGCTTCGAGTGCTGCCGGGCCCTTCGGCGCAGCAGTGCGGTGCCGATCATCATCGTCACGGCCCGCGCCGACACCCACGACGTGGTAGCCGGCCTCGAAGCCGGGGCCGACGACTATGTCACCAAGCCCTTCGTCGCCAAGGAGCTGGCGGCGCGCATCCGCGCCCTCTTGCGTCGCGCCCGACCCGCCGAGGACGAACCGGGTGCCATGACGTTCGGCGACCTCCAGCTCCTCCCCGAGCAGGGGGTCCTCCGGCGGCTCAACGGTGACGAGGTCCACTGCACCCGCACCGAGTTCCGCCTCCTGTGCGAGCTGGCGGCGAGCCCGAACAAGGTGCTCAGCCGCGAGCAACTCCTCGATCGGGTCTGGGGGTACGACTACTTCGGCGACGGGCGCCTCGTCGACGTCCACATCCGTCGCTTGCGCACCAAGGTCGAGGCCGACCCCGCGGTGCCCCAGCACATACTCACCGTCAGGGGCATGGGCTACAAGCTGGTGCCCTGACGTGAAGCTGGGCATCACTGCCCGGATCACGGCCGTGTTCGGTCTCGGTGCGCTGCTGCTGTCCATCTTGATGGGCGGACTGTCGTACTTCACGGTCCGCCACTTCTTGCTGGCTGGGCGTGAGTCGGCGGCACAGCACCAGGCCTTCAACAACGCCGTGCTCGTGCGTACCCAGCTGCAGGTGGGCAACACGGGCTACACCACGCTGCTGTCCAACATCGACGCGGGTTCCGACGCCCACTCGGTGCTCTACCACCAGTCCAAGTTCTACGACTCCTCCCTCTCGGTCACCGCAGCGTCGATCCCGGCGCAGTTGCGCAAGGACGTCCTGGCGGGGACGGCGGCCACCCAGACCTATCGAACGAGCGAGGGCACCGCGGAGATCGTCGTCGGCGTGCCCATCCCCTCCGTCCAGGCCGCCTACTTCGAGGTGTTCGACCTCTCGGACCTCGACCACACGCTGCGGGTGCTCGGGGCGACGCTGCTGGTGGCCGGGGTGGTCACGACGATCCTGGGCACCGCACTCGGTCGCTTCGCCAGCGTGCGCTCGCTTCGGCCCCTGGCCGACGTCTCGCGCCGCGGGCGCCATCGCGAGCGGTGAGCTCGACACGCGCCTCGACGCCGAGGCCGCCGATCCGGACCTCGAAGGCCTGACCAACTCGTTCAATGCCATGGTGGACCAGCTCCAGGAGCGTATTGAGCGTGAGGCCAGGTTCAACTCGGATGTCAGCCACGAGCTCCGCTCCCCGCTGACCACGCTCGCCGCCTCCTTGGAGGTGCTCGAAGCGGACAGCGAGAACCTCCCCCCGCGCTCGCAGCGGGCGCTCCAGCTCCTGAGCGACGATCTCCACCGCTTCCAGCGCATGGTGGGCGACCTGCTCGAGATGTCGCGGGCCGATGCCGGCTCGGTCGACGTGTTCCTCGAGGAGGTCGACGTCTCCGAGCTCGTCCGGCGCTCGGTGGAGATCGGCTTCGGGCACATGGAGACCCCCCGGCCCGCCCACGGCGACGCCGCCGTCGGGAACGGTGCGGCCGCCGGTCCACCGGGGGTGCAGGTCGATCCAGCCGTGCGCGGTTGGCGGGTGGGCGTCGACAAACGGCGCTTCGAGCGTGTCATGGTGAACCTGATGGAGAACGCCGCGCACTACGGCGGCGGGGTCACCGAGATCGCGGTCGCCCCAGGCTCGGCCGATGAGGTCGAGGTGACCGTGGACGACGCCGGCCCCGGCATCGACCCCCTGGAGCGTCTGAAGATCTTCGAGCGCTTCTATCGCGGCTCGGCATCGGGTCGCCGCGGAACTGGGACGGGCACCGGGCTCGGCTTGGCGCTCGTCGCCGAGCACATGCGCGTCATGCAGGGCAACGTGCGGGTGGAGTCCTCACCGGCAGGCGGTGCCCGTTTCGTCCTCACGCTCCCGGTGCTCTCCGACGGCCACGAGCTGGACGACGAGGACCTCGAGCCGGGCGAGGCAGGTGGTCTCGAGTGAAACGTCCGCTCCTCGCCGCCGCGCTGCTTGCATTGGCGGTCGCAGCCGCCGGCTGCGCCATCCCGTCTCAAGGAGCGCCGAGCACGATCGCCAATTCCAAGGTGCCGTTCAATTTGATGGACCCGCACCCGCCCTCGACGACCACCACGCAGCCCGTTTCCTACGTCCCCGTCAAGGTCTTCTTCCTCGACGGCGGCGACCAGCTGGTACCGGCGCAACGCTTCGTCCCGCCTCCGGCGCCGTTGATCGCCATCATCAGGTCTCTCTTGCAAGGCGTGACGAGCGGCGAGACCGCCGCCAGCATTTCGACCGCGATCCCGAGCAACGTCTCGGTGCTCGGCGTGTCGATGGATCCCGGCAACGTCGTCACCGTCAACCTGAGCAGCGCCTTCGGCGAGATCAGCGGCACCAATACCGAGCTCGCGGTCGGCCAGATCGTGTCGACCGTCACGAACGAAGTCGGCCCCGAAACCGGCGTGGTGTTCGAGATCGAGGGCCAGCGCATCGAAGTTCCCATCGCCAACGGGTCACTGGTGGCAGGGCCCGTCTACATCCTCGAGTTTCTCGGCGCCCCGAGCTGAGCCCATGGCGTGACGCCCGCGCCGACAGCACGACTCTGTGGTCAGCCGGCGTCCTCGACGTCGTCGCGCCAAGCGACGCGGGGGGCGCCGGACCAGAGGTGCTCGAGGTCGTAGTAGTCACGCGTCTCTTGCAAGAAGACATGTGCGATGAAGTCGCCGTAGTCCATCAGCACCCACGTGGCGTCTCCGAGACCCTCGACGCGCGTCGGGGCGATCCCGTGCTCTTCTTTCACTCCGCGCTCGATCTCCTCGACCAGCGTGCGCACGTGGCGCGTGTTCTGCGCGCTGGTAATGACGAAGGCATCGACAACGCCGAAGAGCTCGGTCATGCCGAGCACGACGGTGTCGCGGCCGAGCTTGGCATCAGCCGACTCCGCGGCGGTGGCCGCGGCGGGCGGCAGCTGGACCTGGACGTCCAAACCGCCGCTCAATGGAGCACGTCCAAGATCCCTACCGTGATCCCGAAGGCACCCGCGAGGACCGAGCACCCGGCAATCGCCCAGCGCTGGCGGGAGCGGCGCGCCAGGCGCTGTTCGGCTCTGCGGTCCGCCCGCCTCTGTGCCAGCGCGGGTGACGCACCGGCAGCCGCGTGCGGACTGTCCGACAACTCCGTCCTCGCCGGCATGGCGCTCATTCAGGGCACAGCGTACATACCCCGGCGGCGGATGCAACGGATCACGCCCTCGGGCACCAACCCCTCCACCGGCTGACCGGCGGCGAGCCGGTCCCGGACCTCCGAGCTCGAAACGGGCACCTGTGGGCCGTCGACCCGGGTGATCCGCCAGCCGGCCGGGACCTCGGGTGTGGCGCCGCTCGGCCGGGAGACGACCGCCAAGGTGACCAGCCGGCGCAGATCGTCGTGGCGGTGCCACGTGTCCAGCTCAGGGACCAGGTCTGCCCCCACCACCAGGTAGAGCTCCAACTCGTGGCCACCGGCGACCGCCGCGACCAGGACCTCCTCGGCGGTGTCAACCGAGTAGCTCGGGCCGCCGCGGTCGATCTCGAGCCGGCTCGCCTCAGCGCCTGGGATCTCCGCCGCCACTGCCTGGGTGAGGGCATAGCGGTCCTCGGCCGGCGACACCGCCCGCTGTCCGCTCTTCTGCCACGGGTCGTTGGCCACGACGAGGAGCAGGCGCTCGAGCCCGAGTCGCTCCACCACGGCCCGCGCCGCGGCGACGTGGCCGACGTGCGGGGGGTCGAAGGTACCCCCGAGGATCCCGATGCGGACGGGTGGCTCAGGTCCCAGCAAGTTCTGAAATGACCGGCGCCAGCGCGTCCATCTCCGCCTCGTGCACGACGATGTAGCTGAAACCGAGGTCCTCGCGCCGCGCGCGCAGGATGTCGACGATCTCGGGAACCGACCCGATGAGCGCAGTGGGCGCGGCCCCCAGCTGTTCGGGGGTCAGGCTGAACACAGGAGCGAGCGACGCGACGACCTCGGACGCGTTCGGAACGACTTGCACCGCGACCGTCCAGCACTGGAGCTCGACTTCGGCGGCGCGCTCCCCCGCCGCCTCGCGCGCCCAGCGCACGCGGTCCGCGTACTTTTCCACGACTGTCTCCGCCGCAACTTCGGGTCCGATGGCACCTGCGGCGAGGCTCGGGACGATGCTCACGATGTCGGCCTCGCGCCCCGCCAACTCGAGGATGCGACGGCTGCCCCCGCCGATCACCAGTGGAGGGCCGCCCGGTGTCAGCGGCGCGGGGCCGCCCACCACGTCGGCGACGCGGTAATGGGCGCCTTCGAAGGTGGCGCTCCCCGTCGCCCACATCGCGCGCATGATCTCGAGCGCTTCGGCCAGCCGCTCGATCCGCGCCGCCGGCGGATCCATCGGGATCCCGGATTGGTCGTAGTCGGCTCGCAGCCACCCGGCGCCCAGCCCGAGCTCAAAGCGGCCCTCAGTCATGGCATCGAGAGTGGCGGCCTCCTTGGCCATCAACACGGGGTGACGAAAGTCATTGTCGAGCACGAGTGTCCCCACCCGCATCGTCGTGGTGGCCTCGGCCGCCACCGCCAGCGCCACCATCGGCGCCCACTGATCGTCCAGATGGTCGGGGACGTAGAGCGTCGAGTACCCGAGGTCCTCGGCCTTGCGCGCCAGGTCACGCCACTCACCGGCCGATGCAGTCCGCGAGACCTGGAGGGCGAAACGGAAGGCGGCCATGAAACGGGATCCTACGGCGTTAACCTGTTGCGGTGACGAGCCGCCCCGTGACCTCTGGCTGGAGCGCCGCGTCCTGGCGGAAGTTCCCCGCGGCACAACAGCCCGAATGGCCCGACGCCGATGGGCTGAAGAAGGCCGAAGCTCGCCTCGCCACGGTGCCGCCCCTCGTGTTCGCGGGCGAGGCCAGGCTGCTGACCTCGCAGCTGGCCGATGTCGCCGACGGCAATGCATTTCTGCTGCAGGCCGGCGACTGCGCGGAGTCCTTCACCGAGTTCACCGCCGACTCCATCCGGGACAAGCTCAAGATCATCCTGCAGATGGCGGTGGCCCTGACCTACGCGGCGGGCGTGCCGGTGGTCAAGGTGGGGCGGATCGCCGGGCAGTTCGCCAAGCCGCGTTCGGCGGGCACCGAGCGGATCGGCGACCTCGAGCTGCAGTCCTTCCGCGGTCACATGGTCAACGACGAGGCGTTCGAGGCGGACGCCCGCACGCCGGATCCCGAGCGGCTCGTCGCCGCCTACCAGCAGTCGGCCTCGACCCTGAACCTGTTGCGCGCCTTCACCAAGGGCGGCTTCGCCGACCTCTCGCAAGTTCACATCTGGAACCAGCAGTTCGTCGCGTCGTCCGCCGAAGGCCGGCGCTACGAACGGATCGCGTCCGAGATCGACCGCGCCCTGCGCTTCATGGCCGCGTGCGGGATCGATCTGGGCGCCGAAGAGGGCCTGCACCAGGTCGACTTTTTCACGAGCCACGAAGCCCTCATCCTCCCCTACGAGGAATGCCTGACCCGCGTCGACTCGCTCACCGGCGACTGGTACGACTGCTCGGCGCACATGGTCTGGGTGGGCGATCGCACCCGCCAGCTGGACGGGGCCCATCTCGAGTTCCTCTCGGGTATCAACAACCCTGTCGGGGCCAAGATCGGCCCGGACTGCTCACCCGAAGAGGTCGTCGCCATCTGCCAGCGCCTCAACCCGGACCGTCTGGCCGGCCGGGTGACGCTCATCACGAGGCTCGGCGCGGGCCGGGTCGCCGAGCAGCTGCCACCGATCGTGCGCGCCGTCGAAGCCGAAGGGCATCCGGTCGTCTGGGCCTGTGACCCCATGCACGGCAACACCTTCACCAGTGACGGCGGGCGCAAGACCAGGCGTTTCGACGACATCCTGGGCGAGCTGCGCACCTTCTTCGATGTCCACCGGGACGAGGGCACCTGGCCCGGTGGCCTCCACATTGAGCTGACGGGCGACGACGTCACGGAATGCCTCGGCGGGGCCGAGGAGATTCTCGAGGGCGACCTCGACGACCGCTACACGACGACGTGCGACCCCAGGCTCAACGCCAGACAATCGCTCGACCTCGCTTTCCGCGTGGCGGAGTTCCTCAGAAGTTGATCCGCCGTCTCCTTCTCGCTGCGCTGGTGACGGCGCTGCCGCTGTTGGCGGTCGTGGCCACGGCCGCGCTTCCCACGGCCTCGCCGCCCGCGTCGGCCGCCGGGCTCAGCCAGTCGACGCCCGGGTACTGGCTCGTCGCATCAGACGGCGGGATCTTCTCCTTCGGAGGCGCTCCCTACTACGGCTCCACCGGCGCCATACGGCTCAACCGGCCGATCGTCGGGATGGCGGCGACGTCGGACGGGGGCGGTTACTGGCTGGTGGCTTCCGACGGCGGCGTGTTCTCGTTCGGTGACGCTGGCTTCTACGGCTCAACGGGCAACATTCGGCTCAACCAGCCGATCGTCGGCATGGCGGCTGTCCCGGGAGGCGGGGGCTATTGGCTCGTCGCATCCGACGGCGGCATCTTCGCTTTCGGCAGCGCGGCGTTCTACGGCTCCACGGGCAACATACGACTGAACAAACCAGTCGTCGGGATGGCGTCGACCGCAGACGGCGGCGGTTACTGGCTGGTGGCGTCCGACGGGGGCATCTTCGCCTTCGGCGACGCCGCCTTCCACGGCAGCACCGGCAGCCTGGTGCTGAACAAGCCAGTCGTCGGCATGATCGCCGGTCCGGGCGGTGCGGGCTACTTCCTCGTGGCCTCCGACGGCGGCATCTTCTCCTTCGGGTCCGCGCCCTTCTACGGCTCCCTCGGCGGGGTGCCGCTCAAGCACCCGATCGTCGCGGCGGCGGCCACGCCGAGCTTCAACGGCTACTGGTTCACCGATTCGGCCGGGCTGGTCTCGAACTTCGGCTCTGCGGGTTATTACGGCTCCGCGCCCTCGGCGTTGTCGAGACCGGTCGTCGGCATGGCCGAGGCGCCCGGCAACGGTAGCTTCGTCGGGGGGACGTACCCGTCGGGGGCATACGGCTACGACGTGAGCAAGTTCCAGTGCAACGATTTACCCACAACTGACCACGCGATCAGCATCGTGCAAGTGGACGGCGCCTCGAGCAACTTCGCGAACCCGTGTTTGGCGCAGCAAGCTCAATGGGCCGGCGGTGGGCTCAATCTCTACACCTATCTGACCTACGGCACCTCGGGTACCAATGAACCGAGTTGTAACGGCGACGTTTCCTGTAATGCCGGGTACCAGGCTGGCATCACTGCGTACAACGATGCCGTCACGGCGGGCGTCAACGTCTCTGTGCCGTGGTGGCTCGACGTGGAACCCAACAACAACAACGGACTCACGCCGTGGTCTGGTAGCACGCAAGAGAACGCTCTCTACGTTCAAGGCGCGCTGAACGCGCTGCACGAGGCGGAAGGCGTCGCCGACGTGGGCATTTACGCAAGCCCGTCACCCTGGGGATCCATCGTCGGCAACTACCAGCCCGACGTGCCCTATTGGATGGCCGACTACTTGAGTCCGGCGAGCGGCCCGGCTTCTTGTGCCGACTACGCCACTCGATGGCTAGGAAAGGTCCCGCTCCCGAGTGGGCCACTTGAGGTTGTCCAGTACAACAGCGATGGAACGCTACGACTACGACTACGCCTGCTGAGGCGGCGACTGCCAGAACACCTCGACCCGGGTGAGCAACCCGAGCTCGTCGAGCACGAAGACATAGGCCTCTTCGAGGTGCAGTACCTGGTCCGGATAGGTGAGATGCTCGGTGACCCGGGCGAAGGCTGACCTCTTTCCGGATGCGTAGACGATCCGGTGCACGTCGTTGCCGTAACGCTCGGGCACGCTGCCCGCTAGGAGCGCGAGATAGTCGGTGCGCCCGGTCACCTCGTCGCCGAGAGGACCGACACGCACGACGCCGGGCGCCAGCACGTCGCCGAGCGAGCTCCAGTCGCGTGCGCTCAGGTGTTCGAAGAAACGCTCGACCGGACCGTCCCGGCCGGGCTCACGTCCGGCGAGGATGTTCTCCACACGCTGGCGCATGTCGTCACCGTCCGTGCCCAACTCGGTCAGCGCCGATGCCACGATCCCCTCATCGGGCGTGACCACGCCGAGGAGCAGGTATTCGGTGGAGATCTCGTGGTCACCGCGGGCCAGCACCTCGCGGAGCGATCGCTCCAACACCTTCTTCGCCTCGGTGGTGAAGGGTGGCGCGTCCCGACCTCCACCCTCGGTCCCGACCAGCCCGACAACGACCACGCGGGCCGCCTCCAGCGTGATCCCGGCCGAAGCCAGCGCCTGGGCCGCCCCGCCGTTCCCCTCGCCGACGAGGCCCAAGAGGATGTGCTCGGGGCCGATGTAGGGGTGCCCGAGACGGCGCGCCTCTTCCTGGGCGAGGACGAGGACCCGGCGAGATCCGTTGGTGAACCGCTCGAACACTGCTTCCAGGGTGCCACGCCCCGTGCCCCGGCGCTGCCGCGGCCCCGACCGCTCAGCGCGAACCCGATGCCGCGAGGGCGTCGCGCAGGCAGCGGGCATTGTGTGCCACGGGATCGGCCGCCTCGAGGGTCACCTGCGTGTCGGCCGGAGCGACCCACGAGGCACGCGAGCGCGCCACGTGCTCCCAGTCGAGCTCGTACCAGTTCGGGATGCCCCTACGTCGGCCCTCGACCCGGGAACGGTGCAGTGCCGCATCGGTGCACGCGGTCATAACGACGAGGCAGTCCGCACCCTCCTCTTTTGCCACGCGGCGCGTGGCGGTCACCTCGGGCTCGCGGGCGACACCGTCGAGCACCACCGAAGAACCTCGCCGGAGCTGGGCGCGTGCCAGTGCCCACAACAGCGACCACCCGACGGCACGGTGGCCGGGCGGGTCCATGTCGTCGAGCGCTCGCTGCAGCTCGGGATAGGGACGCAGGCCGCTCATCGCCCAGTCGTGAGCCAGCACCGGCGCGCAGAGGGCTTCGGCGGCAACCTCGGACATCGTCGACTTCCCGGTCCCCGGCAGCCCTGTCACGAGGACGAGGAGCATGTCAGGCTCCGGCCGGTCCGCTCAGGCGCTCCAGCCACGGGTGCCCGGGGCCGGCGGTCTCGAGCGCACGGTGGAGCCACCCACGCTCGTCTGCCGTCAACATCGGCGCGAAGCGCTCGAAGTCCGCCCGGTCCTTGTCGCGCACGCCTTTGCTCTTGTAGAGCAACTCGATCTCGGGCGCGAGGACGGGAAGGCCCGGGACCGACGCCCTCCCGGCCAGGCTCGCCAGCGGGCGACGGACAGCGGGTGCACGACGGTGGACCCAGTCCGCGCCGTCCACGTCGGCCACCATCAGCTGGAAGCGCCAAGGGTCGTCCTCGGCGCGCCGGCACCAGACGTCGTGCAGGCCGGCGCCGAGCTCCTCGTCGAGCGGCCAGGGGCGGAGGGTTCCGGTACCCGGAGGGTCGGCCACGTGGAGGTCCCAATGAGCCAGCCAACCGCGTACGCGGGCGGCATCGGGTCGCAGCACCTGGACGTCGATGTCGCCATGGTGGCGCGTCTGGAACCCGGCCAGCCGGTCGAGCGACCAGCCACCGCCGAGCCACCAGGCGAAGGAAGCGTCGGCGAAGAGCGTCCGCACGCCCTCGGCCGTCAGCGCATCCCACGGCCCGAGGTCGGCCATGATGCGCAGGCTACGCCATCGCCTTGCCATCGCCCGATGCGCTCAGATCTTCTCCCACACCGAGACGTGCGACGCGCTCTCGCTCGTGAACGGCCGGCGGCCCCAGTCGGCCCAGCGTTCTCGCAGGCGCATGCCGGCAAGGCGCGCCATGAGGTCCAGCTCGGCCGGCCAGACGTAGCGCCACGGCGTCGAGAAGGTCTGCGCCTGCCCGTCGTGGATCCAATAGTGGTGCGAGACGCCGAGCTGGTTGGCGACATCGAAGGTGTCGAAACCCAGCCGGGTCGGCGTCACCGTGAACGCCACCGCGGTGTCACCGGGCGGGAGCCGCCGGATCGGGGGTATCCCCACTTCAATGACAAAGCACCCACCGGGCTCCAGATGGGCCGCCGCGTTGGCGAAGCAGGCCACCTGCGCGTCCTGCGTCGTGACGTTCCCGATCGTGTTGTAGACGAGGTAGACGAGTCGGAAGGCGCCCGGCACCCGGGCCGACGTCATGTCGCCGATCGTCACGCCGATGGCATCGGCACCAGGTTTCGCCCGGAGCCGGGCCACCATGTCCGGCGACAGATCTATTCCGTGAACGGGGACGCCCCGTTCGCACAGCGGGAGGGCGACGCGCCCCGTGCCGATGGCGAACTCGAGGGCCGCGCCGTCACCGGCGAGGCCCGAGAGGAAGTCGGCGGTCGGCCCGACGACCCGCGGGTCGAACATCGCGCTCGAGTCGGCGTCGTAGTCGCGGGCGATGCGCGCGTCGAAGAGGTTGGGCCAGGCCGGCTGCTCAGGCATCGGCTGGGTGGAGCGTCAGTCGGTCTTGACGATCAGGACGGCGCAGTGCGCGGCGTGGGCGACCGAGTTCGGGACGCTGCCCAGGTAGCGCCGCGCGCCGCTCATCCCTTTGCTGCCGACGACGATCAGGTCGGCGCCGACTTCCACCGCGGTGCTCAGGATCACGTCGTCCGCGTTGCCATGTGCCGCATGGGTCTGGACCTGCAGGTCGGATCCGAACGACTCGACGGCACGCTCGGCCACCTTCTGTGCCGCCTCGTCGGCCAGGACGTGGCCCACCCCGCTGTCGACCATGGCGGCACCCGAAGCCGATCCCATCCGCGCCGTGGGGGCACGGGTCGCAGTGACGATGTGCAGGGTGGAGCCCCACGAACGCGCGATGTCAGCCGCCGCCTGCACCGCCAGGTCAGCGGTGGGAGAGCCGTCAGTGCCTACGACGACAACGTTGTACATGCCTCGTCCCTTCTGGAGCGGAAGGGTCAGCGTAGCCCCGTCACGGCTGCGGATCTGGCTGGCACGAACGGTAGGGTGCCGCCATGGCGGGCCTCCGCGACGTCGAGCGCATGGTCGCCATGTTGCCCGAGGTGAGCGAGGGCGAACGCCACGGCAATCGGACGTGGTTCGTGGCGGGAAATGCCTTCGCCTGGGAGCGTCCGTTCTCCAAGGCCGACCTCAGGCGGTTCGGCGACGAGGAACCGCCCGGTGGCCCGATCCTGGCCCTGCGCACCGCCGATCTGGTCGACAAGGAGGCCCTGCTGGCCGGCGCCCGCGGCTTCTTCACCATCCCCCATTTCGACGGGTATGCCGCCGTGCTCGTGCAGCTCCGCACCGCCACCGTGCGGTCGTTGCGGACCGCCCTCGAAGATGCCTGGCTCGCCGCCGCGCCCGAATCGTTGGCACGTGCCTTCGTCGAGGACACCGGCGTGCGCGCCGGGCCACCGGCCCGGGTCAGGCCGGCGGCACGCCGCAGGAGTCGTTGAAGCGGAGGAGGACCCAGCGGTCCTCGCTGGGCACCCATTCCCACTCGGTCATGGAGGCGTGCACGATGCGGACCCAGCCGCGCCGGTAGACCTCGGGCGGCACGCCCAGGAACCGGATCATGGTGGACTCGATCACCCCAGCGTGCACCGCGGCGACCACCAGTTCGCCGGGATGCTCGCGCACAACGGCCCGTACGGCATCCGAGGCGCGCCCGACGAACTCGGTCCAGCTCTCGCCCCCTGGCGCGATGGGGACGTCCGGATCGACGTCCCAGTCGGGGACGCCGTACGTCGAAACCAGATCCTCCCAGGCCATGCCGTCGCTCTGGCCGGGGTGCAGCTCGCACAGATCGCAGCGCTCGCGCACGGGACCGAGTGCCTTGGGACCTCGGCCGACAACCGGTCGCAGTCGCGCCGCGGTCTCGACCGCGCGCGGGAGGACCGAGGAGTACAAGGTCGTCGCCTCGCGCAGCTCCCCGCTCTCGTAGAGACGTTCGGCCAGGAACGCCACCTGCCGCTTGCCGCGGTCGGTCAGGCCGGTGCATCCCGTAGCGCCACCCACGACGTGATTGACGTTGCAGGCCGCCTCGCCGTGGCGGATCAGCACGATGCGCGATGCGCCGGGTTCGGGCGCCACGACCCGCAACACACCCTCGTGCGTGCGTGCGTGTCCCGCGTCGCGAGCGGCATCGCTCGACGGTTGCTCTCGCCCGGAGCTCACGCCAGATTGCCGACGAAGTGCTCCAGCTGGCGCAACGTCCGGCACTCCACCACGTCGTCGCAGTGGGCGCCGTACTCGCCGACGATGGAGTCTCCCGATCCCCAGTAGTCGCGGGGTTCGGGGTTCAGCCAGTACACGCGGCGTGCCCGGGCCTGGAGGTCTTCGAGGACCCACGACTGGGATGCGTGGTAGTTGTTGCGCGCGTCGCCGAGGATCAGGACGCTCGAGCGCGACGTCACCTGGTCGCCCCACCGGCGGTGGAATTCGGTCAGGGCGTGCCCGTAGTCCGAATGGCCGTCCACCCAGATCACGTCCGCCTCGGTGTTGATGCGGGCGACCGCCTCGGCGGGGTCGACCACGCCCTCGAAGAACCGCGTGACCTCGTCGATCCCGTCCACGAAGACGAAGCTGCGCACCTTGGAGAACTGCGAGGAGATGGCATAGACCAGGTGCAAAGTGAAGCGGGCGAAGCTGGCCACCGACCCCGAGATGTCGGCGATCACGAAGATCTCGGGCTTGGCCGGGCGCGGGTGGCGGAACCGGGGCTCGACGGGCACGCCACCGGTGGAGAGCGATCGACGCATGGTCGCCCGGAAGTCCAGGGGTCCCTTGCGGCCGTGCCGGCGTTTGCGGGCCAGGCGCACTGCCAGCTTGCGCGACAGCGGCTGGAGCACGCGGTGCAACAGCGCGAGCTCCTCCCGGGTGGCGTGCATCACGTCGATGTCCTCGGGCAGGGGCTTGCGCACCGAGCGGGCCAGCGCCTCCGCGCCGCGGTCCTCCACCAGGCGGCGCCGGATCTCCGTCTCGACCGCCCGGCGGAACTTGTCCATCCGCGACTTGAACTCGTCGGCGGCCAGACGCTCCTCCAGCTCGGTGAGGGACCCGCCGGCGGCACCGGCCTGGGCCTGGGCCATCAGCCGATCGAGGACGGCATCGAGATCGAGATTGCGCAGCGTGCGGTAGAGGTAATACGTCCCGCCCACGGGTCGTCCCGGCTCCATCCCCGCGTACCGGTCGACCGCGTTGCGCGCCACCACGTTCATCATTGCGGTGTCGGCGGACATCAACGACTTGAAGAGCAGCTCGGCCAACTCCTCTGGCGTCATGCCCTCGCCGGCACCGCCTCCCTTCCAGGCGCGTCCCTGCCCCCGCGGTCCGTTTTGGCCGCTCTGCTCCCCATCGGCTTCCTCGCCGAGCTCGTCGCCCTCGGACCCTGCCTCACCGGCGGTGGCGCCCCCGGTCCGCACCGCGAAGAAAACCTCGAAGGCAGTCTCGAAGGCGCGCCAGTGCGAGGACGACTTCACCAGGGTCGCCGCCAGCGCGTACTTCAATCCCTCACGGTCCTCGAGAGGGATGTGGCGGACCGCCTCGGCGGCGTCCAGGTGCTCGGTGAGCGAGACCGGCAGGCCGGCGCGTCGCAGCTCGGCGACGAAGCCGGAGAGGAGGTCGAGCACGACGCTCCTAGCTCGACGACACGGAGAGCAGCTCCTTGCTGGCCCGCTCAATGTCCGCTTGGTACTTCAACAGGATGTGGAGCGTGTCCTTGGCGCCTGCGGCGTCGATCGTCTGGACGCCGAGGAGGACGAGGGTCCGGGCCCAGTCGAGGGTCTCAGAGACCGATGGTGCCTTGCGCAGCTCGAGCGTGCGCAGCGAACGCACGATGCGCGCCACCTGATCGGCCAGCTCCTCGCTGATGCCGGGCACCCTGGTCCGCACGATCTCGCGCTCGCGCTCGAGGTCCGGGTAGTCGATGTGGAGGTACAGGCAGCGACGCTTGAGAGCCTCGGACAACTCGCGCGTGTTGTTCGAGGTGAGGAACACCATGGGCAGCTGCGTGGCGCGCACCGTGCCCAGCTCGGGAATCGACACCTGGTACTCCGAGAGGATCTCGAGCAGCAGGGCTTCGGTCTCGAGCTCGACGCGGTCGACCTCGTCGACGAGGAGCACCACCGGCTCGGTGGCCCGGATGGCTTCGAGCAGGGGCCGGGTGAGCAAGAAGTCCTCCGAGAAGATGTCACCCTCGAGCTCCTTCCACGAGGGTCCCTCGGTCTCGCTCTGGCCGTGCTCGCCCGCCTGGATGCGCAGCAGCTGCTTGCGATAGTTCCACTCGTAGAGCGCCTTGGACTCGTCGAGCCCCTCGTAGCACTGGAGGCGGATCAGACGCGCCCCGGTCAGCTCGGCGACCGATTTGGCCAGCTGCGTCTTCCCCGTGCCCGCCGGCCCTTCGACGAGCACCGGCTTGGCCAGCCGGTCGGCCAGGAAGACGACGCCGCTGATGGAGTCGTCGGCCAGGTACCCGACCTCGGCGAGGCCCTCTCGTACCTGCTGGAGCGAGTCGAAGCGGGGGGGCCCGCTCTCGGGAAGCCCGAGTGTCTCGTTGCGTGTCTCGTTCGTCGACTCCGTCACGCCCGCACCTGCCCGTCTCCGCGCACAACCCACTTCAACGTCGTCAGCTCCTTCACTCCCATGGGACCGCGGGCGTGCAGCTTCTGGGTGGAGATGCCCACCTCGGCGCCCAGTCCGAGTTCCTCACCGTCGACGAAGCGCGTCGACGCGTTGACCAGTACGGCTGCCCCGTCCACCTCGGCGACGAAGCGCTCGGCCACCGCCACGTCGGACGTGACGATCGCCTCGGAGTGCCCCGAGCTGTACCGCGATGTGCTCGATGGCGTCACCCACGTCGTCGACCATCCCGATGGCCACGACCGGACCGAGGAACTCGGTCGCAAAGTCCTCCTCGGCGGCGGGGAGCGCGTCGGGGACCAGGGCGCGCACGCGCTCGTCGGCTCTGATCTCGACACCCGACGCCGTGAGCGACTCGGCCAGCCGGGGCAGCAGGCGCGGGGCGATGTCGGCGTGGACGAGGATGGTCTCCACCGCGTTGCACACGCCGAAGCGATGGGTCTTGGCGTTGACGGCCAGCTCGTGCGCCATGGCGAGGTCGGCCGCACCGTCGACGTAAATGTGGCAGTTCCCGTCGCCGTCGAGGACGTAGGGCACCGTGGCGTGCTCGACGAGCGACGCGATCAGCGCCGGTCCGCCCCGGGGGATCAGGCAGTCGACCTGCCCGCGCAGCTGCATGAAGGCGACGGCCGTCTCGTGCGAGGTGTCCTCGACGAGGGCCACCGCGTCCTCGGGCAGGCCCGCTTTGACCACGGCGCTTCGCAGCACTGCCACGACCGCACGGTTGGATTCGAGCGCGGAGGAGGAACCTCGGAGAAACGCGGCGTTGCCCGCCTTGAGGCACAACCCCGCAGCATCGCTGGTCACGTTGGGCCGGTTCTCGTAGATCACGCCCACGACGCCGAGTGGCACCCGAACCCGTGTCACCCGCAGTCCGTTCGGTCGGACCCACCCCTCGGTCACCTCGCCGACCGGATCGGGCAGGGCGGCCACCTTGCGCAGGGCCCCGGCCATGGCGCGCACCCTGTCCTCGTTCAGGCGGAGGCGGTCCCTGGCCGCCTCGGTCACGCCGGCCGCCTCGGCGCGGGCGAGATCGGCCTGATTGGCCGTGACCAGTGTCGACCATCCCTCTTCCAACAGGTCGGCCGCCAGGCGCAGGGCGTCGTCCCGCACGGAGCCGGGCGCCTTCGCCACCACCCGGGAGGCCGCCTTGACGCGGGCCGCGAGCTGGCCCAAAGGCGACAAGGTCATCGGGTCAGGTTACAAGCACCAGGTCATCTCGATGGACGACGACCTGGCTACGGCGGCCCATCCACTCCCCCGCGCGCGCCGCGGGCACGCGGACCAGGCCCTTGGCGAAGACGGCCCCGTCGGGGCCCGCAATCTCCACCGCGTCCTCGGGCCCGAACGTCCCGCTCACCCCGGTAACCCCGGCGGCGAGCAACGAGCGGCCGCGCTCCACCAGCGCCGCCCGTGCACCCTCGTCGACCGCGAGGCCGCCCGCCGAGCCGAGCGCGAATGCGATCCACAGCTTGCGCGCCGAGAGACGGCGCTCGCGGGCCCGGAACACGGTGCCGACGCCGGGCTCGCCGGCCAGCGCGGCGCCGAGCACGCCCGGACGGCCGGCGTCGGCGATCACGGCCTGGACCCCCGACCACGTCGCGATCTTGGCTGCCGCCAGTTTGGACGCCATGCCCCCGCTGCCCTCCGCGCTCCCCGGCCCGCCGGCGAGACGCTCGAGCTGGTGGTCGATCTCGACGACTTCTTCGATCAGCGATGCCGCCGCATCGCGAACGCGGATCGGCGGTCAACAGGCCGGGCGCGTCGGTCAGCAGCACGAGGAGATGGGCACCGACCAGATGGGCGACCAGCGCGGCCAGCCGGTCGTTGTCTCCGAAGCGGATCTCCTCGTCGGCCACCGCGTCGTTCTCGTTCACGATGGGCACGACGCCCAGTGTGACGAGGTGGCGCAGCGTCCCTCGCGCGTGGAGGTACTGGGTGCGGTGCACGAAGTCGAGCGGCGCCAACAGGACCTGCCCGGCGAGCATGCCGTGCGGCTCGAGGCCGTCCTGCCACAGGCGCATGAGGCGGTGCTGTCCGACGGCCGAGACCGCCTGGAGGATGGCGGGGTCAGCCGGTCGCTGCTCGCCGCGGTCGAGCGCGGCCCAACCGGCCGCGATGGCACCGGACGTGACGACCACGACGGTGTGCCCCGCGGCGCGGGCCGACGCCAGCTCGTCACAGAGCCGGGACACGGTGTCCGCGGTCACCGAGGACGACCCCACCTTGACCACGGCGATCATGTGTCGTCCCCCCAGGTGAAGGACATGGTGCCGACGGTGACCTCGTCGCCGTCCCTGGCGCCGGCGCGCGCGCCAGCGCGCGGTCCACACCGAGACGGCGCAACCGCCTGACCACCTCGGCCTGCGCACCGGCGTCGTTCAGGTCCGACAGCGCGACCGCCCGCTGTGCGGCGCGGCCGAGCACCTCCCAGGCGCCGGACCCGGCGCGGCGGACGTCGATCCCTTCGGGGACAGGCCGGTGCACCACGACCTCGCTGGCTGCGACGGCGGCTGCGGCCGCCCGCACCTCGTGGACCAGCGCGGCCAGGCGGCCGACGAGGTCGTCCACCCCGTCCCCGGTCGCCGCGGAGAGCACCAGGTCGCACACCCCGTCGGTGTCGGACCCCACGTCCGCCTTGCTCCCGGCGACCAGGCGCGGGCGCTCCAGCAGCTCGGGCCGGTAGGAGCCGAGCTCGGAGAGCAGGATGCGCAGCTGCTCGGCGGGCGCGTCGCCGCCGGCGTCGGGCGCGCCCAGGTCGACCAGGACGACCAGAGCCCGGGCCCGCTCAATGTGGCGCAGGAACTGATGCCCGAGCCCCTTCCCGCCGGCCGCGCCTTCGACGAGCCCGGGGATGTCGGCCATGACGAACTCGGTCCCGTCGTGCACGCCGCCGACGCGCACCACCCCGAGGTGCGGCTCGAGGGTCGTGAAGGGGTAGTCGGCGATCTTGGGCTTGGCCGCCGACACCGTCGAGATCAACGTCGACTTGCCCGCGTTGGGGAAGCCGACCAGCGCCACATCGGCCATGAGCTTGAGCTCCATGTTGAGCCAGAACTCCTGCCCCTTCTCACCCTGCTCCGCGAAGGCGGGGGCCCGCCGTCGGTTGGACAAGAAGCGCGCGTTGCCCCGCCCGCCCTGGCCCCCCTCGGCCACCAGCGCCCGCGCCCCGTCCTGGTCGAGGTCGCACACCACCTGGCCGTCGCGGTCGCGCACCACCGTCCCCACCGGCACCGCCACCGCAAGGTCCTTGCCGCGGGCGCCGTGGCGCTTGGAACCAGAGCCGTGCACGCCGTCGGTCGCCCGGCGGAACGGGTGGTCCCGGAAGCCGAGCAGCGACGACTCGTTGGTCGAGGCGACCAGCCACACGTCTCCGCCGTGGCCGCCGTCGCCTCCGTCGGGCCCACCCCTGTCCACGTGGGCCTCGCGCCGCCACGACACCGCACCGGCACCGCCGTCGCCGGCGCGCGCGGTGCAGTTGCGCCTGATCGACGAAGCCGGGCATGAAAGAAAAGCTTAAGAGGCCGCGAGGCGCCGGGCGCGCTGCGCCACCTCGGTGCGGGCGCGGTCCGTGTCGACGGTCGCGCATCGTCCCGCTTCCACCACGCAGGCGCCACCGACCCAGACGTCGGTGACGAGGTCCCCCGCTCCTGCCCAGACGAGGTGGCCCAACAGCTCGGCCTCGTCCAGTGAGGGCGTGAAGCGCGGGTCGTCGGTGCGCACGCGAATGAGGTCCGCCGGCCGGCCCGGCTCGAGCGCGCCGACCGGGAGGCCGAGTGCCTCGGCCCCCCCGCGCGTGGCGAGGCGCAGCGCGGCCGACGTGCTCAACGCGTCGGGGTTTCTCGCGGTCGCCCGGGCGAAGAGCGCAGCGAGCCGCATCTCGTCCCACAGGTCCAGATCGTCGTTGGAAGCCGGACCGTCGGTCCCCAGCCCCACACGCACGCCGCGTCCGACCAGTGCGGCGAGTGGCGCCACGCCCGACCCCAGCTTTCCGTTGGAGCCCGGGCAGTGGGCCACCGCGACGTCGTGCGAGACCAGCGCGTCGAGGTCGCCGTCTTCGAGCCAGACCACATGGGCGGCCAGCACGCGCCCGTCCAGCGCGCCGAGAGAGGCCAACAAGGCGGGCGCGCTCATCCCGTAGCGCTCGCGCACAACGGTGCATTCGTCCTCCGTCTCGGAGAGGTGGATCTGAAGGAGCGCGTCGCGTCGCTGCGCCTCGGCCGCGACGGCGCGCAGCCCTTCGGGGGGCACGGTGTACACGGCGTGTGGTCCGAAGCCGACGCCGAAGCGGCCCTCTTTCCCCTCGGCGCGGTCGAACAACTCGCACGCGCCCGTCAGCATCGCCTCCCACGACGAGCCGGGCCCGGCCTCGGCCAGGTCGAAGATGGCCACGGTGTAGAGCGTGCGGATGCCCGCGTCCAGCGTGGCTTCGGCCACCGCGGCCGGGTGGCGGTACTGCTCACAGGTGGTGGTCACGCCGTTGCCGAGCAGCTCGGCGGCGCCGAGCGTCATGCCCCAGTAGACGTCCTCGTCGCTCATGCGGCCCTCTCTGGGCCATACCGCCTCGCGCAGCCAGCGGTGCAGCGGGAGGCCGTCGCCCGCGCTGCGCACCAGTGTCATCGGCGAGTGCCCGTGGCAATTGACCAGACCGGGCATGAGCAGCCCCCCGAGCCGGCGCACCTCGGTTCCCGGGGCCGCTGCGACCTGCCGAGGGTCGCCCACCCAGGCGATGACGCCGCCGTCGATCTCGACTGCGCCGGGCGCATGCACCGTGTCGGCGTCGTCGACGGTGAAGACCGAGTCGGCCTCCAGCCGGAGCGTCACGGTGTGCCGACGAAGAGACGGTCGGAGAGCTCGGGCGAGACGACGATGGGCTCCGCGCCCTCCACGGTCACCTCGATGTTGCCGTGGGCGTCGCGGGCCCCGACCTCGGCCACGACGCCGGGAATGAAGCCGCCCTCGTCGAGCAGCGTGAGCGAGCCGAAGTTGAGCTCGACCTCCTCGCTGATGCGGAACAGGCGAACCCGCTCCCCCACGTCCACGTCCGCCAGCGGCCTCGTCTCGGCCACCGGGGCCCTCGAGTGCGATCCGGGGATCGGATTGCCGTGCGGGCAGGTGGCCGGGTCGCCCAGCAGCTCGACGAGCCGGGCCTCCACGTCGTCGGAGATGACGTGTTCCCATCGCCCGGCCTCGCGGTGGACCTTGTGCCACTCGAGCCCGATGACGTCGACGAGGAGCCGTTCGGCCAGGCGGTGTTTGCGCACCACCTTCTCGGCCAGGGCGCGGCCACTGTCGGTGAGGGAGAGTCGCCGGCCCTCCCGCGTCACGTAGCCGTCGTCGATGAGCCGCTCGAGCATCTCGGACACCGAGGGGGCCGAGCGCCCGAGGCGCTCGGCGATGCGGGCCTGAATGACCGGCACGCCCTCCTCGTCCAGGCCGAGCATCGTCTCGAGGTACTCCTCGACGGGCGGGTGGTACTCCTGGGGCGTGTGACCGGGACGGCCGTGCTCAGCCATGGCAGTGGTCGGGCGACGGCGGCACGTCGAGCGCGGGGTTGCGGTCGAAGAAGCCGAAGGGCACCAGCGTGAAGCCGGTGTACTCGACCGGCATCACCGGCCAGTCCTCCGGGCGCGGAATGTGGGTGACGCCGAAGCTGTGCCACAGCACGACGTCGGTGTCGACGAGAGGGCGGTCCTGTGCCGTCCACTCGGGCAGGCCGGCCCCACCTTGGTGCTGGTTGGGGTAGTCCCCCGCGGCACGGCGCTCCTCGGGGTCGTAGCGGGTGACCCACACGTTGTGCGAGGCGAAGGCGGCACGGCGCCCGACGCTCGAGCCCGGGTCGGCCAACAGGGTCGGCGTCGAAGCGGGCAGCAGCTTGTAGGCCGTCGGCTGGCCGAGGCCGTTGTGCGCGGCGCGGTTGGCGATGCGCCAGGTGCGGCTGCGCGACGGATCGACGTCCCGGCGGGCGGCCAGCTCGTGATCGAGCAGCGTGGCGGTGGTGCCGAACGCGTTCCCCCACGGGTTGCGCTCGCTGCCCACGGTCCCCGTCGGCGTCGCGTCCACCTCGAACACCGAGTTGGCGGGGCCGTCGACCTCCATGTCGAGTCGGACGTTGAAGATGTGCTGGTGGTAGGGCGCAGCCAGGCCCGGTGCCACCATCGTGGCGTGCTCGCCGGCGTCGCCGTCGGCCACGGCCATGGTCGACATGATCCCGGTGAGCTTCACCTCGAGCTGGAGCGTTCCGTCCATGTAGAAGTACCAGTAGAAGCCGTACTCGTAGTTGCCCACCGTGGCAATGGAGCTCACCACCAGGCGGCGCGAGCGGCGAACCTCGGCCCGGCCCGACACCATGTCCACGTGCTTCCAGAGGATGCCGTAGTCCTCCTCGTGCATGCAGATGGCATTGGTCCGCGTGTGGGGCTTGCCGCGCTCGTCGGCGTGCACGTCGTCGAAGTAGAAGATCTCGCCGAGGCAGTCACACCCGAGGGTGAGCGAGTTGGCCATGCGGCCGAGGCCCCACTCGCCCGCGTCGAAGGCGCTCTTCCAGGCGTGCATGGGGCCGGGGTGCCCATAGGGAACGACCATCTCGCTGACCGATGCCCGGTGCAGGATCGGCCGCACCCGGCCGCCGTCCTCGTAGCCCACCGTGTAGAGGACGAGCCCCTCGAGGGGATCCATGCCGATGCGCAGCGACCACTTCTGCCAGCGGACGAGGTGGCCCTCCACCTCGAAGCTCGGACCCTCGGGCTGGGTGATCTCGAGCGGCTTGAGGTCGGTGCGCAACGGTCCGTTGTCCTCGGGGTAGTAGCTGCCCGACTTGGGAGGGATCGGCACGACACCGAGGTCCACCACCTCGAGCACCTCGCCGCGGCCCATGTCCACGAACGCGAGCAGACCTTCGAGCGGCCGCGCGTAGCCGTTGTCCTCTTTCGACTCGCGCAAGAACGCGAGACAACGCGTGATGCGGCGCCCCTCCTCGTGACCGAGCCCGAAGGTGCCGGCCGGCCAGGGATCGATCTGCACGAGCGAGCGGTCGACGATGCCCCGGCGATCGAGGGCGGCGTTCCACTCGGGGTGCTCGTGCAGCGCGGCCAGCACCATGATCGACTCCTCGATCTGGAGGGGGGGCCGCACGTCGTGCACGATGTCCCATCGGTCCACCTCGCCCCGGGTCACCGAGACGATCGCCTCCACCACGTCGGCCTCGGGTCCTTGGAGCAGCACCAGTCGGACCTGACGGTCGAGGGTCACCGCCTCGCCGGCGTCAAAGGCGCGCACGAGATCCTTGGGCGGGTCGCACAGGCCCAGATAGGCGAAGCGGATGAGCTCGCTCGGCACCTCGGCGCGGCCGCTGGCGTAGACGATCTCGCGGGCGGCGTTGATCTCAATGCCGGTCAGCGGAGCCAGGGGGTCGAAGGCGGGCGGAGCAGAGGAGGTCGACATGCCCGGTCGATGTTACGCGGCCGGGGCAGGGGCACCTCTAGATTCGCCGCATGGACGAGGCCGCTGACCGGGCGGTGCGCAGCGCCGGGGAGCTGGCCCGTCGTCTCGGGCACGAGCACCACGACGTCCTGCTCGTGCTGGGCACCGGGCTCTCGGGGACCGCTGAGCTGCTCGGTGCCGGCGATGACGCCCTCGCGCTCGACACCGTGCCCACCTTCGCCCCGTTCAGCGCGGGGGGCCACCGCGCCCTGGGCTGGTCCGTCGCGCTCGAGGGGCAGCGGGTCCTGGTCTTCGGGGGTCGCAGCCACCTCTACGAAGGACTGGACCCTGCCGACGTGGTCCACCCCGTGCGCGTGGGCATCGCGGCCGGGTGCTCCACCGTGATCCTGACGGCGTCGGCCGGCGGCATCAGGCCCGGCCTCCGAGCCGGGTCGGTCATGGTGGTCGAGGACCACCTGAACCTCACCGGGCGCAGCCCCCTGCGCGGTCCTGCCTTCGTGGAGATGACCGGCGCCTACGACCCCCGACTCCGGGCTCTCGCGCTGGGCGCGCCCGCCCCGGCGGCCGACGTGCTCGACCCCGAGCCGGGTGTCTACGCGACCGTCGGCGGGCCTCAGCTCGAGACGCCCGCCGAGGTGCGCATGCTGCGCAACGCCGGCGCCGACGTGGTCGGCATGTCGATGGCGCTCGAGACCATCGCGGCGCGCCACGACGGGGCCGCCGTCCTGGGACTGGCGCTGGTGTCGAACCCGGCCGCGTCGGCCGACGCCGCCGTCGACGTCGCAGGACTCTGGGAGGTCGGTGCCGCCGCCGTTCCCGCCGTCGCCGCCATCGTCCGTCACGTCGTAGGCTCGCTGGCGTGAGCACTCCCGTGGCCCCGAGCGGCGTCGACCACGTCGCCATCAACGTTCCCGACGTCCCGGGTGGGATCGTCTTCTACACCGAGACGATGGGCCTGGTGCAGAACCACACGCGGCCCGACTTCGGCTTCCCGGGCGCCTGGCTCGACACGGCCGGCGGGCAACAGGTCCATCTCATTGAGGCGAGCGTGCCCCAGAACGTCGGGCAGCACTTCGCACTGGTCTTCGACGACCTCGCTGCGGCGGTCACCGAGCTGCGGGCGCGCGGCCTCGAGGTCACCGACCCCGTCGACGTCGGCACGACCGGCCGCAAGCAGGCCTTCACCGCGGACCCCTGGGGCAACGGGATCGAACTGCACTCGCGGCCTTCGGGCTGAGCCCCAGCGTGACACGACCGTCACGCGTCCTGCCCGACGGTGCCGCCGACCACTGGGACCGCCACGGGTTCGCCGTGCTCCCCGCCTATCTCGCGCCCGGCGACCTGCACGCGGGCGCCGCCGAGCTCGGCCAGCTCTTCCCCACCGCGGCAGAGTTCGCCGCCGACGCCGAGCCCGAACGCAACGCGGCGCTGCGCGGGGACGAGTACGGCGGCCTGATCACCTTCCCCTTCGCCGGCGTGGAGCTGAGCCTGCTGGCCGTGCACCCGTCGCTGGTGGATCTGGCCCGAGCCCTGCTCGACACCGACGACGTACGCATCTACTCGGCCGAGGCCTGGGCCAAGTACACGGGGGCCACCACCTACGAGCAGGAGCACCACCGCGACTTCCTCAACCACACCGTCGTCGTGCCCAGCGACGAGCCCGCGCACCGGAACCTGGAGCTGTTCGTGTTCCTCCACGAGGTGGGTGAGGACCTCGGGCCGACACACGTGGTGTCCAACGAGCACAGCCGCCACGTCCCGCTCCTGCCCCACGTGGCCACGAGAGCCGAGCACCCCGAGCTCTACGCCGCCGAGGTCTCCGCGGCCGGGCCGGCGGGCACCGTGCTCGCCTACCGGGGCGAGACCGTGCACCGCGCCACCGAGCTCAGCGCACCGGGCGGCGCCCGCTACACGTTGCACTGCAGCTTCCGCCCGTCGGCCGACGAGTGGGTCGGGCGCCAGGGCTGGGGCGACCGCTCCTTCGACCCCTATGGGAGCCCTTCGTCGAGCGGGCGTCGGTCGAGCAGCTCACTCTGTTCGGGTTCCCGCCTCCGGGACACGGGTTCTGGACGCAGCAGACGCTGCATGCGCTGACGGTCCGCTATCCGGGGCTCGAGACGACGCCGTGGCGCGCCGCGCTGCGCGGACCGGACGCCTGAGCGTCGGTGTGACGAGGTCCGGGGCTAACCGGTGACGATGCTGACGTGCTTGCGGCCGCGGCGTTCGCCGAACTTGACCGTGCCGTCAGCGGTGGCGAAGAGGGTGTCGTCGCCGCCCCGGCCCACGTTCTCCCCGGGGTAGATCTTGGTGCCGCGCTGGCGGACCAGGATGGAACCCGAGGTCACCGCGGCACCGTCGAACCGCTTGACGCCGAGGCGCTGGGCCGCCGAGTCGCGGCCGTTGCGGGTGGACCCGCCTCCCTTGGTCTTTGACATGTCGTGCTCCTGGCTTGCTGCGGGCTCGGGCTGTTACTTCGCCGTGATGGCGGTGATCTCCAGCGTGGCGTAGTGCTGGCGGTGGCCCCACCGGCGCCGCTGGTTCGACTTGGACTTGTAGGTCCCGGCGTTGATCTTGGGGCCCTTCTCCTCGCCGACGACCTTGGCCGTCACCGAGGCACCGGCCAGCTGCTCGGGGGTGGCCAGCACGGTCGAGCCGTCGACGACCAGGACGGGGTCCAGGGACACCTCGGCCCCCACGGGCTGGCCCAGCAGCTCCACGCGGACGCGCTCGCCCTCGGCCACACGCTCCTGCTTTCCTCCGGACCTGATCACGGCATACATAAGGCGAAGATCCTAGCGCACTAACGAAGCACGGAATCGTCGAGGGTGACGCCCCGGCCCCCGCACACGGCGCACTCGGTCGAGAGCGTCTCGAGCAGGCCCTCCGAGACCCGCTTGCGGGTCATCTCCACCAGTCCCAGCTCGGAGATGTCGAAGACCTGGGTCCGGGTCTTGTCCCGGGCCAGCGCGTTGCGCAGGGCGGAGGCCACCTTCTCCCGGTTGTCCCGGATCTCCATGTCGATGAAGTCGATCACGATGATGCCGCCGATGTCCCGCAGGCGCAGCTGGCGCGCCACCTCTTCGGCCGCCTCGAGGTTGTTGCGGTAGACGGTCTCCTCGAGGTTGGTCTTGCCCACGTTCTTGCCCGTGTTGACGTCGATGACGGTCAACGCCTCGGTGCGCTCGATGATCAGCGAGCCGCCCGAGGGCAGCCACACCTTGCGGTCGAGCGCCTTGTGGAGCTGTTCGTGCACGTGGTAGCGCTCGAAGATGGGCAGGCCCTCCGCGGCTTCGTCGTAGTACTCGACGCGGTCGGCCAGGTCAGGGCTGACGGCGATGACGTAGTCGCGCACCTGCTCGAAGAGCGCCCGGTCGTCAATGACCACACCCCGGTACTCCGCGTTGAGCTCCTCGCGCAGGATCCGGACCGACAGCTCGGGTTCCCGGTAGAGCAGGCCGGGGGCGTCCGATCGTGTGGCCTCGGCCTCAATGGCGTTCCACTGCTCGAGCAGGGTGGTGACGTCGCGCTGGAGCTCGTCGGCCGACACCCCCTCGGCCGCCGTGCGCACGATCATGCCGTGCCCGGCCGGCTTGACCTCGTCGATGACGCGACGGAGCCGGCGCCGCTCGTTGTCACCGAGGCGCTTGGAGATCCCGAAGGCGCTCGAGTTCGGCACCAGCACGGCGAAGCGGCCGGGCAGCGAGACTTCCTGGGTCAGGCGGGCACCCTTGGCGCCGATCGGGTTCTTGGTGACCTGGCACAGGATCACCTGCCCCGCCTTGAGCACGTCCTCGATCCGGGGCTGCTGCGACGTCCCGCCCTCGATATCGTCCTTGTCGTAGCGCACGTCGCCCCGGTACAGGACGGCGTTCTTTGGGATTCCGATGTCGACGAAGGCAGCCTCCATGCCCGGGAGGACGTTCTGGACCCGGCCCCGGTAGACGTTGCCGTCGATCTGGTTGGTGTCGTCGGCGGCCCGGGAGACGTAGTGCTCCACCAGCGTGCGGCCTTCGAGCATGGCGATCTGGGTCATGTGCGGCTGGACGTGGACGCAGACCAGGTACCGGCCGACCTGCTTGGAACGGCGTTCACGGCCCGAGCGGCGCCGGCTGCGGGAGCGTCTGGCGGCTCCGTCGTCGCCTTCGGCCCCCTCGTCGGTGTCGCCGGCGTCTCGGGCGGGCCCTGCGGGCCCCGCCGCCTCGGTCCGCGCGTCGCTCGGTACGGCGGCCTCGGGCCGGGCCAACGGGACCACGGGCGCCTCGTCGGGCTTGGGCGCGGACGGCACCGCACGGGCGGGACGGGTGTCACCGATCTTGGGCTTGCGCGGCGGGGGTGCTGCCCCCGCCGCCGGGCGCGGCGCGCCGGGCGGCGCGGCCGGGTTCGGGGGGCTAGTGCTCGCCGTCTCCGGGGGGCGACCCTCCGGGGTCTGGCTGATTTCCGTCTCGGACATGAGGGAGAGCCCTCCTCGCGTGCTGTGCCGCGCTCGCGCCGGTTCCGGGCCTGCTCACGAGGAGCGGCTCGAACCGTGCGCCGTCGCGTTCGATCCATTGATGCGTTCGACAGGCCCGACCGGGCACCGCGTCGGTGCCCAGGGCCGCTACCAGGTCGGTCGGCCGGACGCCACGCGGGTGCGTGGCCAGTTCCGCCCGGAGTCGACCTTGAGTGCTGGTCACGGCAAGCGCCAGGATGGCGGGGCGGATGTCGTCGTCGGTCTGACGGCCCTTCCGCTCGCGCCGGACGGTGAGGGTTGGGGCGGCGAGCATCCTGCTCACCCGCTCCGCCAATTCCTCATCTGGCACGCCGTGTACCTCCAACTCCCAATCGCACGATGCTACCTCCTGCTGGAGGGAACCCTCCGACTCTTCGACCAGGGCCGCCGCCTCCACCTCGATCCCCTCGGGCAACAGGTCGCTGAGGAGGTCGGGCAGTCCGCCGATCGTGGCCTCGCCCGGGGTTGCGGCCCGGAGCCGCAGGTCGAGGTACTCGCCACGGGACTCGCACCCCGTCGGGAGGGCCAGCCCGAAGCTGACCAGGGGGTGGGGGACGAAGCCCTGGGAGTAGGCGACGGGCAGGCGGCTCCGGCGCAGCGCCCGCTCCCACATCCGGGCCACGTCCCGGTGGCTGGTGAAGCGGATCTTCCCCGCCTTGGTGAAGCGCAGGCGAAGTCGCCGCTGGTCCTCAGGAAGCACGGCTGACCAGCTGCACCGGGATGCGGTCGCCGGTGGCGAGATCCTGGCCCGTGCCCTGGCTCCCGCCCGCCGGCGGGACAGCCGAGGCCACGACGTGCTCGAGGCTTCCCCCCGTGCACGCACCGCAGTCGTAACACGGCGTCCAGCGGCAGTCCTCGACGCTGACGCGGGCCAGCGCGTCCTGCCAGTCACCCCACAGGAAGTCACGGTGCAATCCGGCGGAGATGTGGTCCCAAGGCAGCGCCTCGTCCTCGGCCCGGTCGCGGTGGCACACCTCGTCGAGGCTGAGCCCCTCCGCCGCCAGCGCCGACTCCCACAACGAGAGATCGAAGCGCTCGGACCACTCCTGGAAGGTGCCACCGGCGCGCCACACCCGCTCGATCACCGCGCCCATGCGGCGGTCGCCCCGGCTGGCCAGCCCCTCGGCGACCGAGGCGCTCGGCTCGTGCCAGCGGATCGTCAGGCCACGCGCGGTCTTGGCTTCGCGCCGGAGCAGGGCCACCTTGCGCTCGAGCTCGGCCACCGTGTCCATGCCGAACCACTGGAACGGCGTGTGGGCCTTGGGCACGAACCCGCCGACGGAAGCCACCACCGTGACCGACTTGTTGTAGCGGCGCCCGATCTCGACGCAGTGCGCCCCGAGGCGGGCGATCCCGAGCACGTCCTCGTCGAGCTCGGTCGGCAGCCCGATCAGGAAGTAGAGCTTGATGCGGCGCCACCCCTGGCTGAACGCGGCGTCCACCGCGCCGTAGAGGTCCTCCTCGGTGATGAGCTTGTTGATCACCGTGCGCATCCGCCACGTGCCGCCCTCGGGGGCGAAGGTCAGGCCGGTCCGGCGGACCTTCTGGATCTCCGCCGCCGTGCCCACGGTGAAGGCGTCGACGCGCAGCGAAGGGAGGCTGACCGAGACCTTGCCCTCGTGGACGGGGTCGTCGACGATGTCGCGCACCGTGTCCTCGATCCCCGAGAAGTCGGCCGAGGACAGCGACGTGAGCGCCACCTCGTCGTGCCCGCTGCGCTCGAGCCCACGGCGCACCATCTCGCGCACCTGGGCCGCCGGGCGCTCGCGCACGGGGCGGGTGATCATCCCCGCCTGGCAGAAGCGGCAGCCCCGCGTGCAGCCCCGGAACACCTCGACGTTGAGCCTGTCGTGGACCACCTCGGTCAGGGGCACGAGCGGGCGCGCCGGGTAGGGCCAGTCGGCCAGGTCGCTCACGGTGCGCTTGACCACCTCAGCGGGTGCGCCGGGCGCCGGGACGGTCGCCACCAGACGCCCGTCCTCGTACTGCGGCGTGTAGAGCGCCGGCACGTAGACACCTTCGAGCCCGGCCAGCGCGTCGAGCAGTGCACGCCGGTCGCGCGCCTCGGGCTCGGCCGACGCCAGCCACTCCCCGATGACCTCGGTGAGCTCCCCGACGACCTCTTCCCCGTCGCCGAGCACGAAGGCGTCGACGAAATCGGCCAGTGGCTCGGGGTTGTAGGCGCAGTGGCCGCCGGTGACCACCAGCGCGTCGGACCCGCCCCGGTCCGCCGCGTGCAACGGAAGCCCGGCGAGGTCGATCAGGTTGACGACGTTGGTGTAGACGAGCTCGGCCGACAGGTTGAACGCGAGCACGTCGAAGGCGGCGGCGGGCAGGTGCTGCTCCACGCTGAAGAGGGGCACGCCGGCCGCCCGCATCGCCTGCTCCATGTCGACCCAGGGTGCATAGGCGCGCTCGGCCAACGCGTCGGGGCGTTCGTTGAGGATCTCGTAGAGGATCTGCAGCCCCTGGTTGGGCAGCCCGATCTCGTAGGTGTCGGGGTAGAGCAGCAGCCAGGCCACGCGACCCGGACCGTGCTCGGGCTGGACCGACCCCTGCTCGCCGCCGATGTAGCGCGCCGGCTTGGACACGCCGGGCAGCAGGCGCTCGATGCGGGGCCACAGGGTTTCCATCGGCACAAATCTACGGGACGCTCAGCCGCCGCCCGCAGTCGTGCTGGTGGTGCTGGCCGCGCCGCCGCTTCCGGGCTTGGGGGCCGTTGTCGTGGTGGTCGGCGTACCGAGCGGCGGGGCCTGCGACGGCGCGGTCAGGGTGGGCGGGCTGGCCGGCGTGGGCGTCTTGACGGCGCTCGAGATCTGGGCCTGGTTGGCGGCGATGTAGTTGAAGATGTTGCGCACCAGCGGTGCCGCGGCCTGGGCGCCGTAGCCGCCCTGGTCGATCACGGCCAGGACGACGTACTGGGGGTTCGGGTTGGGGCCGAAGGCGACGAACCAGCTGTTCGGCTCGAGGCCCTGCTGGTTCGAGGCGGTGCCCGTCTTGCCGGCCAGGTTCCACGACGAGGGGAAGCCCACGAAGTCTTGGTAGGCGGTGCCGTGCGGGCTCGAGATGACGCCCTCGAACCCTTGGAGCATGGCGCTGTAGTTGGCGGGCGAGATCGCCACGTGCCCCGTCACCTGTGGCGCGATCTTCTTGACCACCTTGCCGCTCTCGGGGTCGACGATCTCGCTCGCCACCTGCGGCGCGTAGCGTGTCCCGCTGCCGGTGGCGGCCGAATAGTTGGCGAAGGTCGAATAGGCCACCGCCTGCTCAATCGGCGTCAGCACGGTCTCGCCCTGGCCGAAGCCCATCTCGATGTTGTCGCCGGTGTGCCATTGGGCCGGGTACGGGAACCCCTTGGGCGCCTGGGCGTGGAGCCGGGCCCGAGTGAGATAGCTGTCGATCCATCCCTGCGACTCGCCCGGCAGGTCGATGCCCGTGACGGTGCCTTCGCCGTAGGCCGTCGCCTGGTTCTGGATCGGCGTCTGGCCGTACTTGGACTGCTGCTCCCAGAAATCCTCGCCCAACTTGTAGAAGAAGGAATCGCTCGACACGGTCAGAGCGCCGGTGACGTTGTACACGCCGCCGCTGTCGCCGGGGTCGTCGTGGAGAGTGCAGCCCGTGTCCTGGGTCACTCCCGGTGCGGGACAGCCGTCGATCTTGAAGGTGCCAGTGTCGTCGTAGGGCGTCGTCGGTGAGATCAGGCCGTCTTGCAACGCGGCCGTGGCGGTGACGAGCTTGAAGGTGGAGCCGGGCGTGTAGAGACCCTCGATGGCCTCGTCGTTCTCGGCCCCGCTCGCCTGCAGGGCGCTGAAGTTGGCCTGGGAGATCCCGCCCACCCACTCGGAGAGGTCGTAGCTCGGGAAGGAGGCGAGCGCCAACACCTGGCCGTTCTGGGGGTCCATCACGATGGCGGCGCCGTTGGGCGCGGGCGGGATCCGTCCGTCCACGGTGTCGACGGTCTTGCGGTCGGTCTGGATCTGCTGCTGCAGGTCGTTCTGGACCTCCTGCTGCAAACCGGTGTCGATGTTGAGCACCGCCGTGTCCCCGATCTGCGCCCCGGTGGTACTCAGCGTGCCCACCACGTCCCCGCTGGCGTTGACCGAGAGCGCCTGGCGACCGGCGACGCCGCGCAGGTAGGGCTCGTACTGCGCCTCGATGCCCGACACCCCGATCTGGCTCCCCTGGGCGTAGCCGTCGTTGGGGTGCGAGGCGAGGTAGCTCGGCGAGATGTTGCCCACGTAGCCGAGGACCTGGGTCCCGGTCGTCCCACCCTGGGGGTAGCTTCGCTGCGCCACGGTCTCCGCGCTCACGCCGGGGTACTCGGACTGGTGGGTCTCGAGCTCGAGCACCGTGGCGGGTGACACGTTGGTCGCCACGGGGATCGGCTCGTAGGGGCTGTATTGGTTGTTGTTGAGTGAGGACTGCACCTGGGCGGGCGTCTCCCCCACCAGCGCGGCCACGATCCCCACGATGGCGGGATTCTGCTGCGCCTCGGACTGGGACAGCAGGATCTCCTCCTGAGGGGTGTTCGACACCAGCACGGTGCCGTTGCGGTCCACGATGGCGCCGCGAGGCGCCGGAATGCTGACGACGCGCACCTGGTTGCGCGTCACGGCGGCGGCGTAGGACTTCCCCTCCACCACCTGGAGCGTCCAGAGCCGCAGGACGAGGACGCCGAAGAGCAGGAGCACCACGGCACCGACGATGCGCAGCCTCAGGTTGGGCCGCGACTCCTGTTCCTCGGGCGAGCCGACGATGGAGGCGACGTTGACGCTCTTGCGCGGCCGCATCCGCGGCTGGCGCGCCTCGCTGCGCCACGAACTTCGCCGCGCCGGACGAGTCGAGGGCTTCGGGTGCAGCCGGTCGCCGCGGATGGGGTGGCGGAGGGTCCGCTTCACCAGAGCCTGCTGTCGGCCTGGGCAGAGACGAGCGAACGACGGTTGCTCTCCCCGGCCAGGGCCCACCGCATCATCCGGTTGACCGGGAGGACCAGCACCACGCTCGAGACGCCGACCACAATGACGAGGCTCAAGAAGTTGATCTGCACCATCTGGTTCTGGCCGAGGATTGCGCCGAGCACGGCGAACAGCATGTCCGCTGCGAGGCTTCCCGCGAGCGCGGCCACCGGCTTGAGCCAAGCGGCGCGGGGGTCCACGGCGGCGGTGAGCGTCCCCGTCGTGTACCCGAGCACGCACCCGACCAGGGCGGACAAGCCGAACGGGGTCGGGAGCACGAGGTCGAAGCACAACCCGGCCCAGAATCCGACGATGGCGCCGGTTTCGGGCCCGTCGAGGAGCGCGGCGGTGATGGGGAGCAACCACAGCAGGTCGGGATGGGCCCCGCCGATGCGCAGAGCCACCATGATCGTCTGCTGGACCATGAGGACGACGAAGATGATCGAGCGCGGTGCGGACGACGGAACGGCCGGTCACGTCGGCGGCACCCACTGCACGATGTCGACGTAGGCCAACTGGCTGAGATTGGCGGCCGGGTCGACCTTGATGGTCTCCTGGCTGGCACCCGACGCCGTGTGGAACGAGTGCACGGTGGCGACGGGGATGCCCGGTGGGAACGAGGCCGCCTGGAGCCCGCTCGTGTACATGAACTCGCCCTTGTGCAGCGGCGTGTGCGGCGCCACGAGGTCTGCGGTCATGGAACTGCCGGAGCCCTGCCCGTCGACGATGCCGGTGTGCTGATTCTGTGGGCCGAAGGTCACGCCGACCTTGGACTGGCCGTCGGTGATGAGCTGGACCACGCAGGTGTGGTGAAAAGACTGGATGACCTGCCCGACCAACCCGCCGGCCCCGACCACCGGGTACCCGACGTCGACGCCATCGGCGCGGCCCTTGTTCAGCGTGATGGTGGCCGTGAAGTTCGAGGAGTACTCGTCGATGGTCATGGCCGTCACCTTGGTGAGGGTCGGCAGGTAGGGCAGGTTCTGCAGCGCGGTGATCTGGCGCAACTGGTTGTTCTCGAAGTGCTGTTCGCTCTGCGCGGCGCGCATCTGCCCGATGGTCTTTTCCAACTGCTCGTTCTGGCTCTGCAGCGAGCCGTAGTTGAACGCGCCGGCGAAGAAGTTCCCGATGGGGCTGACGATGTCGAGCACTCCCTGGCGGAGCGGCGCGTACACATCGTTGGCCAGGGACTTCACGCCCGAGGTGACGCTGTGGGTCCGACCGTTGAGGTCGAGGGAGATCAGTGAGAGCGAGAGGACGACCAGGACGATGACCGTGAGCGTGCGGCGCGATCGCCGGGACCGGGCCACCCAGTTGTTACCGGTCGATACGTCAGCGCGCAGAGGTGGTGATCAACACCCGCTTCAGCGCTTCGAACTCTTCCAGGCACTGGCCGCTGCCCACGGCGACACAGTTCAGCGGGTCCCGGGCCACCACGATCGGCATGCCGGTCTCGTGTTGGAGCCTCGATTCCAGACCGTGCAGCAGCGCCCCGCCCCCGGTGAGGACGATGCCCTGCTCCATGATGTCCGCCGCCAGCTCGGGCGGGGTGCGGTCGAGCGTGACCTTCACGGCGTCGATGATGGCCGACACCGGTTCCTCAATGGAGCGACGGATCTCCTCGGTCGACACGACGATGGTCTTGGGCAGACCACTGACGAGGTCGCGGCCGCGGATTTCTGCGTGCAGCTCTTGCTCCAACGGGTAGGCCGAGCCGAGCGTGATCTTGATCTCCTCAGCAGTGCGCTCACCGAGCGCCAGGCTGAACTCCTTCTTCACGAACGAGACGATCGCCTCGTCGAGCTCGTCGCCACCGATCCGGACGGACTGGCTGGTGACGATGCCGCCGAGCGAGATCACGGCGACCTCGGTGGTGCCGCCGCCGATGTCGACGACCATGTTGCCGGTCGGCTCGTGGACCGGAAGTCCCGCGCCGATGGCAGCCGCCATCGGCTCCTCGATGATGTAGGCGCGGCGCGCGCCTGCGTACTCAGCCGCCTCCATGACGGCGCGCCGCTCCACGCCGGTGATGCCCGAGGGCACGCAGATGACCATGCGCGGCTTGGCGAAGCGGCGCTGGTGCACCCGGTGGATGAAGTAGCGGAGCATCTTCTCGCAGATCTCGAAGTCCGCGATCACGCCGTCCTTGAGCGGGCGGATGGCCTGGATGTTCGAAGGCGTCCGGCCGATCATGCGCTTGGCCTCCGCGCCCACCGCCAAGGGGCGGCCGTCCTTGATGTCGACGGCGACCACGGAGGGCTCGTTCAACACGATGCCGCGACCTCTGACGTACACGAGCGTGTTCGCTGTGCCGAGGTCGACGGCCATGTCACGGCCAAGCAGTGAAAGGCGGTTTTCGGCCATAGCTGGATCTCTCCCGAGAAGACTGCGGGCGGACGCCGGAGGACCGACGCCCCTGACGGTGCGCCCCCAGGCTACGGGACTGTGACATGTCCCACAAGGCGGACGGACTGCCACACCCGTCTGAGCTGGGGTTCCGAGCACGATCGCGTGCGTGCGGTGCACGCACGGCAGAACCGGGACACTCGCCGGTGGGTTCCCGCTCGGCGCACGGCCAACGGCCGTGCGGTCTCGCAGGGGGACCCCGGCGGGGGCTCCGATTACGAGGACGCGATTACGACGACGCGAGAGCCGGGAAGAAGAGTGCGATCTCGCCGCGCCGCCGATTCGTGCGAGTCGGACCCGTGCACGAGGTTCTCGGTGGTCTCGATGGCGAAATCGCCGCGGATGGTTCCGGGCGCCGCCTCGGCCGGGTTGGTCGTGCCCATCATGAGCCGCACCACGGCGTAGGTGTCCTTGGGGCCCTCGACGACCATGATCAGCGCGGGCGACCGGGTGATGAAGGCGACCAGGTCTCCGAAGAAGGGCTTCTCCTGGTGCTCGGCGTAGTGCGTCTCGGCCACCTCGACCGTGATCGTCCGGAGCTCGGCCGCCACGATGCGCAACTTCTTGCGCTCCAGGCGGCTGAGCACCTCACCGGCGAGCCCGCGCTCGACGCCGTCTGGTTTCACAATGACGAGAGTGCGGTCCACGAGAGGTGGACACTACACAACCTGCAACCGCGTCAGGACGCGTGCGTTTCAGCGTCCCGCTTCCTCCCAGGGCACCGAGGACGCGAGGGCATCCGCGCGCGGTGCCGACGACATAGAGCGACCCAGCCACCACGACGATCCCGTCCGCGTCCACCATGCCGCGCGCTACGCGCACGGCCTGGCTGACATCGGGCTCCTCGTACACGGACATGCCGAGCGCGCGTCCGGCCTCTCCGACCGCGGCGACCGGCATGGCGCGCGGGGACTCGGGCTCGCAGGCCACCAGCGCGCGGACGCCGGCCGACGCCAGCGGTGCCAGCATCGCGGAGGGGTCGCGCCCCGAGAGCATGCCGACGACGGCGACGGCGGTCCCGTCGACCGCGAACTCCTCGTGCAGCGCGTCGCCGAGTGCCGCCATGCCCGCCGCGTTGTCCGCGCCGTCGACCAGCAGCAGCGGGCGCCGGCCCAACACCTCGAGGCGACCGGGCACGCGCACCACGGCCAACCCCTCTTCCACGACGTCGGGGTCCAGCGGGTCGCCGAAGAAGGCCTCGGCGGCCGCCAGGGCCACGCCGGCGTTGACCCCCTGATGAGCCCCGTGCAACGGGACGAGCACATCCTCGTAGCGCCCCCCTGGCGTCCACAACGTCACCAGGCGCCCACCGACGGCGACCCGGTTGGATTCGGCCCCGAAGTTCCGCCCGGCCACCCACACCGACGCCGCCCCGACCTCTTCGGCCCGGGACACGACGATGTCGACGAGCTCGGGGGCCATTTCGCCCACCACGACACGGCTGCCCGGCTCAATGATCCCCGCCTTGTCGGCGGCGATCCCCTCGAGAGTCGGCCCCAGGACGTCGGTATGGTCGAAGCTGACGTTGGTCAGCACGGCCACGTCGCCGTGGATCACGTTGGTGGTGTCCCACGTGCCGCCGAGACCCACCTCGATCACCATGGAGTCCACCGCTTCGGTGGCGAACCACGAGAAGGCCGCTGCCGTGAGGAGGTCGAACCGGGTCGGGCGCTCGGGCAGCAACGGCTCGAGGAGCGCCAGTTCGCTCAACGTCGCCGTGAAGGACTCGTCGTCGATGGGCACCGCGTTGCGGGCGATGCGCTCGGCCACGACGTGCAGGTTCGGACTGGTGTAGGTCCCGACGCTCAGGCCCTTGGCCATGAGCAACGCGGTCACCATGGCAGAGGTCGACCCCTTGCCGTTGGTGCCGGTGACGTGAACGGAGGGAATGGAGTCCTGGGGGTCGCCGAGCAACGAGGCGAGCGCGCGTATGCGATCGAGCGACGGCAGGGCACGCCGGCGCGGCATGTTCAGCTCGAAGTCGATGTGGCTGTCGAGCCAGGCCAGCGCGTCGTCGAGCGTGTCGAACGGCGGTGCCGCAGGGTCGGCCACGGCGGGTGGCTCCGGATCCGGTGGGGTCAGGACGCGGCGCGGCGGGAGCGGCTCGACTTGACCGTCGAGCCCCCGAGCGGCACGAGTGTCGGCGCGACGCGGTCGAGCACGACGGAGCGGTCCACCACGCACTTGCCGACGTCGGTACGGCTGGGCAGGTCGTACATCACGTCGAGCAGCACTTCTTCGAGAATGGCGCGCAGACCACGCGCTCCGGTGCCGCGCAGCAATGCCTGCTCCGCGACCGCCTCGAGCGCGTCCGGCGTGAACTCCAGCTCGACGTTGTCGAGTGCGAAGGTGCGCTCGTACTGGCGCGTCAGCGCGTTCTTCGGCTCGACCAAGATCTGGACCAGCGCGTCCTTGAAGAGCGGCGACACCGCACTCACCACGGGCAGGCGCCCGATGAACTCGGGGATCAGCCCGAACTTGATCAGGTCCTCGGGCAGCACGTGACGCAGGATCTCACCGTCGTCGCGGTCCTTGCGGTGCACTTCGGCCCGGAAGCCGATGCCACGCTTGCCGATGCGGCTCTCGATGAGCTTGTCGAGGCCGGCGAAGGCACCTCCGCAGATGAACAGGATGTTCGTGGTGTCGATCTGGATGAACTCCTGGTGCGGGTGCTTGCGCCCACCCTGGGGCGGGACCGACGCCGTCGTGCCCTCGAGGATCTTGAGGAGGGCCTGCTGCACGCCCTCGCCCGACACGTCGCGGGTGATGGACGGGTTCTCGCTCTTGCGGGCGATCTTGTCGATCTCGTCGATGTAGATGATCCCGGTCTCCGCCCGCTTCACGTCGTAGTCAGCGGCCTGGATCAGCTTGAGGAGGATGTTCTCCACGTCCTCGCCGACGTAACCGGCCTCGGTGAGCGCCGTGGCGTCGGCGATGGCGAAGGGCACGTTGAGCATGCGGGCCAGGGTCTGGGCCAGCAAGGTCTTGCCGCAGCCCGTCGGGCCGAGCAGCAAGATGTTGGACTTGGCCAGTTCGACCGCGTCCTCCGCCGGCGGCGGTCCGGCCTGCACCCGCTTGTAGTGGTTGTAGACGGCCACCGAGAGGATCTTCTTGGCGTACTCCTGGCCGACGACGTAGTCGTTGAGGAAGTCGAATATCTCGCGCGGCTTCGGGAGATCCTCGAAGCTCAGCTCGGTCGACTCGTCACGCTCCTCGGCGATGATGTCGTTGCACAGGTCGATGCACTCGTCGCAGATGTACACGCCCGGCCCTGCGATGAGCTTCTTGACCTGCTTCTGCGTCTTGCCGCAGAAGCTGCACTTGACGAGATCCCCGCCCTCTCCGAACTTCGCCACCAGATCGCTTCTCCCGTCCCCGTGTGTCCGATGGTCCCTATGCGGCGCCGATGGCCTCGAGCGGTGCGACCGTGCGGGCCGTGATGACTTCGTCGATCACGCCGTAGGTCACCGCTTCTTCAGCCGTCATGATGAAGTCCCGGTCGGTGTCCTGCGCCACCTTCTCCTGCGTCTGACCGGTGTCCTCGGCCAACATCCCCGACAGCAGGTCGCGCATGCGGAGGATCTCCTTGGCCTGGAGCTCGATGTCACTGGCCTGTCCTTCGACACCGCCCCACGGCTGATGCAAGAGGATTCGTGCGTGCGGCAGGGCAAACCGCTTGCCCTTGGCCCCTGCGGCCAGCAGCACCGCGGCGGCGGAGGCGGCCTGCCCGAAGCAGAAGGTCGACACGTCGGCCTTGATGAACTTGAGCGTGTCGTAGATCGCGAAGAGTGCCGTGATCTCACCACCGGGTGAGTTGATGTAGAGGTGGATGTCCTTGTCGGGCTCCTCGGACTCCAAGAAGAGCATCTGGGCGCAGATCAGGTTGGCCACGGCGTCGTCGACCGGTGTACCGAGGAAGATGATGCGTTCTCGCAGCAGCCGCGAATAGAGGTCGTAGGCGCGCTCGCCGCGGTTCGACGACTCGATGACGGTTGGAACCAAGTAGTTGTATGCCTTCATCGGCTCCACCGCATTCTGCATCTTCACTCGTTCTCCTCGCCCTGCTCGACTTCGTCGTCCTTCGACGCATCCACTCTGAGGTCGTCCCGTGACATCGGGTTTCCGTCCTCGTCGAACAGCTCCACGTGGTCCAGCAGCCACTCCAGCGCTTTGTTCTTGCGCAACTCCGAGCGTACCGCGCCCGTCCGGCCCGCCGTGTCGAGTTGGCGGCGCAGTTCGGTTGCCGTGGTGCCCATGCGCTCTGCCATCGTTCCTATCTCGGCATCGAGCTCGTCGTCACTGAGAGTCAGTTCCTCGGCCTCCACCAGGGCCCGCAGGGCCAGGTCAGCCTTCACGGCGCCTTCGGCATCGACCCGGACGGCCCCCAGCAATTCGTCGGGCGACGTGCCTGTGGCCTGGAAGTACTCGGCCAATCCGAGTTTCTGGGCCTCGAGCCGGTGTTGGAGGTCGTGCAACCGCTCGTTCACTTCGGCATCCACCAGCACCTCGGGGACGTCCTCGTCGGCGACGAGCCCCGAGACGGCCTCGATGGTCTTCTGGCGCAGCGCCATCTGGCTCTGCATGAGCTTGACCCGGCCGATCCGGTCCACGATGTCTGCTCGCAGCTCGTCGAGGGTCTCGAATTCCGAGCTCTCGGCCGCCCACTCGTCGGTGGTCTCGGGGAGCTTCTTGACCTTGACCTCTTTCACGAGCACGCGGAAGGCCACGGTCGCGTCGGGTTCGTTGGGGTTGGCCGCGTCGAAGGCGAGAATGGCGCCGGCCTTGACGCCGTGCAACTCGGCATCGAGCTCGGGCACGACCGAGCCGGACCCGACCTCGTAGAGATAGTCGTCGACGCCGACCACTTCCGCGCCCGAGGCGTCCGAGCCGTGCAGATCGATGCGTGACGAGGTCGCCGTCGATGGCCGGACGATCGACCACCTCGAGCTCGGCGTCGTTCTCGCGCAGCCGGTCGATCTGGTTCTGCACCTCTTCGTCCTTCACGGCGAGACCGGGCAGGGTGACCTGCAGCCCGTCGTAGCCGGGGATGGCGACGAGCGGTCGGACCTGGACCACGGCGTCGAAGGCGACGGCGCCTGCGTCCTCGCCACTCGTGATGTCGATCTCGGGTTGCGCGATCGGGTCGAGTTCGGTGTCGACCACGGCGCGTGCGTAGAAATCGGGCAACGACTCGCGCAGCGCCTCGGCGCGCAGCGCGCCGGCGCCTCCCATGCGCGCCTCGAGCACCTTGCGGGGCACCTTGCCGGGCCGGAAACCCGGCACGCGCACCTGGCTGGCGAGCGTCCGCACGACGTCGCCGAGGGCACGATCGAACTCGGGCTCGTCGATCTCGACACTCAGGCGGACGAGGTTGCCTTCCATTGGCTCTGCAGTGGCACGCATCACGAGCCGACCACTCTACCGGGCGGCCCTGGTCACGAGCGCACCGGTCCGCGTCAGCGGTGCGCCTCAGCGGCGCGGGCTCGCCGTGCGCGTCCTCAGAACATGAAGTTCATGGCGCCGAGCACCTGGCGCCCCACGGCCTGCGTCACCCTCCACGACGATGCCGCCGCCCGGTGCGCCAACGCCGCCGTCGAGCGCGGTCCGTGCCGCCAGTTGGACGGCCAATCGCGCTGCGGTGATGCGCCCACAGCCGAGACGCACGAAGTCGAGGCTCGACAGCGACAGCGTGACCGTCGGGACGACCGCGTCGTCGACGGGTCGGGCGCGGCCGGCCTCGACGGCAACGGTGAAGGCGCGGGCGTCGTCCCCGGGGCCGGCCACCTCGAAGCGCACCGCTGTCCCGTCGGGACAGGCCGCCTGCTTGCCCACGACGAAGGGCATGGCCTCTTGCACCCGCGTCAAGGACATGGCCGACGCCAGGTTCCCGACCCCACCCGGACGGTCGAGCGCACGTCGCACATCCTGCTCGTGCACCCAGCTGTCGAAGACCCGGACCTCCATGAAGACGGCATGGGGCCGCTGCCCAACCGGGCTGGGGCCGACGGCCGCCCACTGCTCCTTGGAGAGCCCGGCCTCCTGCGCCAGCCGGGTCCTGGTCACCTCGACGAACTCGGCACGCACCTCGGGCCCGGGGCGGCCACGGCGCACGGCGACGAAGGGCTCGTTGCTCGCGGCGAAATCGTTCTTGACGTGGTCGCCCAATGCGCCGTCCCACGTCGGTGCGGCCTCACCCATGATGGTGCGCTCGACCCCGATCAGGTGTGAGAGCTGGTCCTTGACGTCCCAGCCGGGGCACTCGGTGGGCAGGGCCCACTCCGTGCTCGACAGCTCGTAGCAGGCGTCAGCCAGGCTCTCCCAGGTCTCCTTGAGGGCAGCCATGGCCCTCACCCCCAGTTGCGCCCACTCGGCGTCCTGACCTGCACCGTTGTCGCTCACCGGCTCGACCCTACCCCCGGTGGCCGAACGGATCCCGCCGACCATCCCCCAATCGCCGGAAGCCCGCCGCTACCTTCGAACTCGTTCCAGGGCCATCACCGACCAGAGGAGTTGCCATGGCTAACTACGAGGGGTACTGCGTGAAGTGCCGGGAAAAGCGTGAATTCGACGGCCAAGAAGTCGAGTTGGCCAACGGCCGCCGTGCGGCCCAGGGCACCTGCCCGGTGTGCGGCACCAAGATGAACCGCATTCTGGGCAAGGCCAAGGTCTGATCTCTCGGGATCGGCGCCTCCGGGCCTGATCCCGACGGGCTTCGGTCCGGGCCCGCGCCGGTGCCGCACGCGTGCGGCCGGCCAGCGTGAGACGATCTTGCGCATGCACGACCTGATCATCAAGGGCGGGACCATTGTCGACGGGACCGGCACGCCGGCGCGCACGGCGGATGTCGCGGTGGACGCCGGTCGCATCACCGACGTGGGTCAGGTCGAGGGCGGCGCCACCCGGACCATCGATGCCGACGGCATGGTGGTCACGCCGGGGTGGGTCGACGTCCACACGCACTACGACGGCCAGGCCACCTGGGATTCCGAGCTGGCGCCGTCGTCGTGGCACGGGGTCACCTCGCTCGTCATGGGCAATTGCGGCGTGGGCTTCGCCCCGGCCCAGCCCGACCGCCACGACTGGCTGATCGGCCTCATGGAAGGGGTCGAGGACATCCCCGGCACGGCGCTGGCCGAGGGGATCGAGTGGGAGTGGGAGACCTTCCCCGAGTACCTCGACGCGCTGGAGCGGCGGCACTGGACGGTCGACGTCGGGACCCAGGTCCCCCACGGTGCGGTGCGGGCTTACGTCATGGGCGAGCGGGGGGCCAAGAACGAAGCGGCCCGGGCCGAGGACATCGAGGCCATGCGGACCATCGTGCTCGACGCCCTCCGGGCCGGCGCGCTGGGCTTCTCGACCTCGCGCACCATCGGCCACCGTGCCATCGACGGCGAGGTCGTCCCGGGCACCTACGCGGCGGAGGACGAGCTGTTCGGCATCGGCAGCGCGCTGGGCGAGGCCCGCACCGGCGTGTTCGAGCTGGCGCCCCTCGGCTCAGCCGGCGAACAACCCGAGGACGTGATGGGCGAGGTCGACTGGATGCGCCGTCTCTCGGCAGCCATCGACCGTCCGGTCTCCTTCGCTCTCCTCCAGGTCGACGCCGCGCCGGACCTGTGGCGCCAACAGCTGGCCGAGTCGCTCGATGCGTGTGACGGAGGCTCCCAGCTCTACCCCCAGGTGGCAGGGCGCGCCACTGGGCTGCTCACCGGACACCACGCCACGTTCTGCCTCTTCGCCGACATCCCGGCGTACCGCGAACTGCGGTCGCCGCGGCCTCTCCCCCGCCGAGCTCGGCGAGGCCCTGGCCGACCCCGAGGTGCGACGCGCCATCGTGTCGTGGACACCGGCGTCCCCCGCGGCGGCCGAAGCGATGAACAAGGCGTACGGCCGGACCTTCGTGCTGGGGGACCCGCCCGACTACGAGCCCGGCCCCGAGCGCTCTCTGGCCGGACTGGCCGCCGCCCGTGGACTCTCCCCCCTCGAGGTCGCCTACGACGAGATGGCGAAGGACGGCGGCACGGGACTGCTCTATCTGCCCATCTTGAACTACGCATCGGGCGACCTCGACCACGTCCACGACATGTTGTTGCACCCGCAGGGCCTGCTGGGGCTCTCCGACGGCGGGGCACACACGGGGACGATCTGCGACGCCGGCATGCCGACGTTCATGCTCACGCACTGGACGCGAGACCGGCGGCGAGGTGCGACCTTGCCGCTGGAGTACGTCGTCAAGAAGCAGACGCACGACACGGCCAGGCTCTACGGCATGTCCGACCGGGGCACCATTGAGCCGGGCGCTCTCGGTGACTTCAACCTCATCGACTACGACGGGCTGACGCTCGGCGCACCCTTCGTCCGGGCGGACCTGCCCGCCGGCGGACGCCGGCTGCTCCAGAAGGCGTCGGGGTACGTGGCCACGATCAAGAAGGGGACGGTCACCTTCGACCAGGGCGAGCCCACCGGAGAACTCCCGGGCCGTCTTCTACGCGGCGCGCGCTGAGCCCGAAGGGCGCGACGTGGCGGCGCGCGGCCGCACGCGCGGCCGCTCGACGCGGCAGAGCGGGTGGCCGGCACGGCAGACTGCACCGCGTATGGAGACGCCCCTCACCCAGTACACGCTGCGGGACGGCATCCACATCGGGTACCAGATCTGGGGCGGCCAGAGGGTGGACGACACTGTCGACGTCCTGGAGTTCAACAGCGGGCTCATGATCTCCATCGACGAGACCGTCGACGAGCCCAACTGGCTGCGCTACACCGAACGGGTGGCGGCGTTCTCACGCCTGATCCGCTTCGACGCCGGCGGGCTGGGGCTCTCCGACCCCCTGCCGACGGGGACCGACCCTTCCATCGAGGGGTGGGGCCGCGACGCTCTTGCGGTCATGGACGCCGCCGGCTGCGATCGCGCCGTCGTCCTGGCCTCGACCGGTGGGGCCATGCCCGCCCTGTGGCTGGCCGCGACGCACCCCGAGCGCGTGATGTCGCTCATCATCGTCAACGGCACGGCACGGGTGGGCGAGGCGGAGGACTACGGATTCGGCGTGCCCAATGCCGAGGTCGCATCGGCGACCGGCATCGAAGTCACGATGACCGAAGACGACATCCCTCAGGACATCGCCATCTTCGCCCCGAGCCTGGCTCACCGAGTCGGCTTCCGGGAATGGTGGGGCCGAGCGGCCCGGCGCGGTGCCAGCCCGGCCACGGCCACGGCGTTCAACCTCGTCACCTTCACCGCCGACGTCCGCTGGTGCCTGCCTTCCATCACCTGCCCCACCCTCGTGTTCCGCGTCTCGAGAGCTACGCCAACCTGGCCGAGCACGGGCGCTACCTGGCCGACCACATCACGGGCTCCCGGCTGATCACGACGGCAGGCCCCGACCTGTTGCCGTGGACCGGTGAGTTCGATTCGATCGTCGACGAGATGGAGGAGTTCGTCACCGGCGTGCGCGGGGCTCATGCGCCGACGCGCCTGCTGGCGGCCGTCCTCTTCACCGACATCGTGGACTCGACCGTGCGGGCCGCCGCTGTCGGCGACCACCGCTGGCGCGGCGTGCTCGACGAGTTCGACGTGAACGTCGAACGGCTCTTGGCGCGCCACGACGGCGTGCTGGTCAAGACGACGGGCGACGGGATCCTCGCGCGCTTCGCTGCGCCGGCTCAGGCGGTCCGCTGTGCGAGCGCCATGGTCGCGACGGCGCAGAACTTCGGCCTCGAGCTGCGGGCCGGCGCCCACGCCGGCGAGATCGAGCTGCGCGGCGACGACATCGGCGGACTGGCCGTGCACATCGCGTCGAGGGTCAGCGCAATGGCGGGTCCGGGCGAAGTGCTCGTCACCGGCACCGTGCGCGACCTCGTCGTCGGCTCGGGCATCGTCTTCGACGACCGGGGCCGGCACAACCTCAAGGGCGTCCCCGGCGAGTGGCAGGTGCTGGCGGTGGGGCGGGTATAGGGCCGCTGGTCCGGCTCCTCCCGCCGCGACCCGATCTCGGGACGTTCGTCCCTATGCGATCCGACCGACCCATGGTATTCTCATGTTTGTCACTTGATGATTAGTAGAACCAGTGTGAACGCATCGGCGAAGGAGGTCACCATGTGCAGAACAAACCGGTATCTCGGCCGCGACGAGGCGGCCGCCTGGCCAGGTCAATCTTCAGCGGCCTCCGGGCGCCGCACCGCGCTGTTCGAAAGCGATGACGGAGCCGAAGCCGTCGCCGTGGACCGCATCCTCGGCGACATGGACATCGACACCATGTGGTGTCCCGGTCCGGGTCGTGATCACGGTCGTCGCTGTCCACTCGTCCAAGAAGGCCACTGCGAGCTCATGGACCGAGCCGACTTCGTCATCAACAACCTCGGGACCGACAGTCCGCAGTGCGCTGCGGTCGCTCAGGCGGCCGACGGATATCTGCACGGCGAGAAGCCGATTGCAGTCGTCACACGGCGGCACGAAACCGAGTCGATCCGGAGCCAGCTTCCCGGGTGCACCGTGGTCGGAGGACCGCTCACGAGACAGATCGTGTCGGACATCGCGCACGTCGATTGACGCTGGCGACGTCGGGCGACGACGTCATGACGATCGGCGCCGAGAAGAGGTCTTCCCGTTCCGGCGATGTGAGTCAGCCGGGATCGTTGCCGTACGGTCCGCCAACGCCTTGTCCTCGGCAGCCACTTCGGCCAGAGTCGCCGAAGACAGCCGCTCACGCAGTGCTTCGCGAGCTGACGACCACACCCTGTGGAGCGCGCACACTTCGTCCCAATGGCAGGGCCCGCCGCGGAGCGCACACTCACCGGCGTCGAGCGGCCCCTCGAGCGATTCGACGACCTCGAGAACGGTGATCGAATCGGGCGGCCGCACGAGCCGCGTACCCTCCCTTGGGTCCCGACTTCGACGTGACCAGCCTCGAACGCTGGAGGTCCTGAAGGACGATCTGGAGGAACCCGACCGGAATGTCCATGGCGCTCCCGATCTCCGCAGCCTTCGTCCACGGACTACCGGAATTGACCAGGTAGATGAGTGCACGAAGCCCGTAGTCAGTGCGATTCGTCGGGACGAGCTTCATCTCGCCGGGACACGCTTCATGGGGAGACCATCCTAAAGCGACTCGACAGAGGTTCTACGCGTCGGTCCCGGGCGCTGGGGTCGGCGGCTCGACGCTGGGCTGTGAGTGTTCTCACCGCGAGCGAGCGCAATTCGCTCGGCCCGTCGCTTGATGCCCACCAGCATCTTGCGCTCCATCACCAAACTCCCCGGCTCCATGACATACATGAAGAGCACACGAGACAACTTCGACGCTCCAGGTGTAGCGATCCTGTTTCGGCTGACCAGTCGGGAGTGGTTCCCCTCAGCGATCAGGCAAAAGGCCCAGACCCAGTTGCCATCGTCGGATCGAAGGACGAGGGCAGCGTCCTTGTCCGCCACTGCGACCCGCAGCACGGGTCCCTTCTTGCCAAGCCGTTGCGCATAACCCACCTCTATGTTCTGGAACTGAGGAAGGATCTCGTCGGCGCTGTGCATGCGCAGGCCGAAGAGGTTCTCGATCCAGTCGTAGGTGTACAAGCCACCCCGGCCAGAGCCCATCTGGGCCAACCACGGCCAGACGTCCTCGACAGCGGCACCGATCGACACCACGCGGGTGGAGACGAGATCAGCATCCTCCAACAGATCGTCACCCGGAAGGACCTTCGTTTCTTCTTCGTCCGACGCACCCCACGTCAGGCACCAGGTCCGCCAACACGGGTACGACGCCATGGCCAGACCGACGGCGACAGCGGACCTACCCGCGACGAATCCACCTCTCCGGAGCGCACAACGCGCACGAGATGTCATAAGCCTCTGGTGGTCGCGCCGACGACGACCTTGCGCCCGACCCCCATAGGACAAGCATCGGAGACCGATCACCAGCCAGCCAGGGACCAATGTCCCAATATCCCCGGTGACCTTCGTCCCTGTCGGTCGATCGGCGCAGATGCGACCATGCACGTGTGACATCGGAGAATCGTTCCCTCCCCGTCGCTCACGTCCGAGGTCGGTCCTTGACGAAGCGGCGGCCGTGATGGCGCGCCGAGTGGTGATCGTGGGCGGCGTGGCCGGCGGCATGTCGACGGCAACCAGGTTGCGCCGTCTGGACGAGTCAGCGGAGATCACCGTCTTCGAGCGCTCGGGTCACGTGTCCTACGCCAATTGCGGGCTGCCGTACTTCGTCGGAGGGGTCATCGAGGACGAGGACGACCTCCTCCTTCAGACGCCCGGAGGCTCTTCGAGAGGTTCCGCCTCGATGTACGGGTCGGCACCGAGGTCGTGGCGATCGACCCCGGGCCCATGAGGTCACCGTCCGTTCAACGTTGGACGGAGCCTCGACGCAGATCCCCTACGACAAGCTGGTCCTGAGTCCCGGTGCTGCACCGGTGCGTCCTCCCATCCCAGGCTTCGACAGAGTCCGCAGTCTGCGCACCGTCGAGGACGCCGAGCGAATGGCCGACGACGTGACGGATGGGCCTCGAACTGCCGTCGTCATCGGGGCCGGCTTCGTCGGCCTCGAGACGGCCGAGAACCTGGTCCGACGTGGGGTCGCCGTGACGATCGTGGAAGCGGCAGCGCAGGTCCTGACGCAACTCGACCCCGAACTGGCCATTCTGGTGGCCGCCGAGCTCGTCAGCCACGGCGTAGCCGTCGAGACGGGGGTCGCCGTCGCGAGGTGAACGAGCGGGCGTGGTCCTGGCTGACGGTCGGGAGATCCCCGGCGCTCTCGTGGTCGGGGCAATAGGCGTACGGCCTGACATCCGGCTGGCCCAGATGGCAGGCCTGGCTCTTGGCCCGAGCGGAGGTATCACCGTCGACGACAATGGCCGCACGAGTGATCCCGACATCTACGCCGTCGGTGACGCCGTGGAGAAGCATGACTCGGTGGGCGGCGGCTCGTCGCTGATCGCGCTGGCCAACATCGCCAATCGTCAGGGTAGGAGAGTGGCCGACGACATCTGTGGGCTCACGGTTCGCCCGACCCAGTCGCTTGGCACGGCAATCGTCAAGGTCTTCGAGGTGACCGCCGCCATGACCGGGTGGAACGAGAAGCGCGCTTCGGGCAGCCGGGAGTCGCTATCGGGCCATCCACTCCCATCCGATGAGCCATGCCAGCTACTACCCGGGGGCTGAGCCGATGTCACTCAAGCTTCTCTTCGACCCCGACGACGGCACGATTCTCGGGGCGCAGGCGGTCGGGGGTGACGGCGTCGACAAGCGGATCGACGTCCTCGCCACCGCGATGGCGGCGGGTCTGCATGCAGATGCGCTCGCTGACCTCGAGCTGGCCTACGCGCCGCCCTTCTCGTCGGCGAAGGATCCCGTCAACATGCTCGGCTACATGGCCGAGAACGTGCTCTCCGGAGAGTGTGACGTCGTGGAGCCCGATGAGCTCGACGACGTCTTGACGGCGCAGGCTGGACACTCCTCGATGTCCGCACTCAGGCAGGAGCACGCCAGGGATCCATCCCCGCACAGCATCAACCTGCCGCTCGACTCGCTCCGCGACGACATTCCGAGCGCCGGCGAGGGCCCTTTCGTGGTCTATTGCGAGGTCGGTCAACGCGGCCATACGGCGACATCGCTGCTCCACGAACTCGGCATGAAGGCGCGCAACCTCGACGGTGGCTATCGGACGTGGCTTGCTGCTCGACGCTGCCCGTGCCGAGAACCCGGTTCGATTGAACGAGGCAGCGAGGCAACCTCGGCGGTTCACCGAGTAGCTCCGGGGCTCCCTACGCCGAACCCGGCCGGAAAACATGAGCTGGGAGGCATCGCACGCAGGCTCGCCGACCGGTCCCAAAACGACCTGGTCAGACAGCTAGAGTTCGGTGAGCTTCACGAGCTTGCACGTCCGGGATGTGGCGCAGCTTGGCAGCGCGCCTGCTTTGGGACTATCAAGCCCTGAACGTTGTCCTCACCTGCGGTTTTGCAGGCTGAATCGCTGCGAATCGCGCCGAGTTATCCGCTTAATTGGTTGGCCCAGTTTTTCGCTCTACGTGTGCAGTGGTTCTGAGTGTGGAGCGCCCAGTAGGTCCCGAAACTCTCCGGCCGGTGCATCACTGAGTTCAACAACCTTGTTCATGAGAGCAACGCCGTCGATGTATCCGAACTGCGTCTCTCGCGGCTGGCGCTCCAGAAGCGCCTCGCTCATTGGTGCGGTCTTTCTCTGAGAGACATTGATGGCCATGATGACCCCTAGGGCATAGGACGCCTCGTCGGAGCCGGGGTGATCCTTTCCTTGCTTTTGGGCCCACCGCTGGAGGTCCAACGTCCAACTAACCATGCGTCGCTGGCCCTTGGTCCGCACGGTGCTGCTCCTTGTTCGCTTTACGCCTCCGGCGGCAGCGTTGGCGGGACTTGCTCCCCCTGAGCGGCACGAATCGACTGCTGATCCGAAATTGGGATCTGTAGCTCGTGGGAGGACGTGCCGTGCTCCTTCAGATCGATGGAGATCCGCACCGTGTAGTCGCCCTTCTTTGGAACCATCATTGACAGTTGGGCCGCTACCTGTGCACGTCCCGGCAGCCCCTTAATTTCGCGCTGTTGGTTGCAATAGCGGCATTTCCTGCTGCACTGCGACGAGTGTTTCTCCTTCTGGCCCAAGGACCTCCACTCGCAAACCTGCCGAACGTGGAGGATCGTCCTCGATGTCCGCGTCCTCGACCGCCAGGATCACCCACGGAGCGATCTGGGCGGGAAAACTATCGACCTGGAGAAACGCCGGGGCCAAACCTGAAGCCGTGATCTGGCCCCGCATGTCGAACGCAGCGGACTCAGCGATGGCAAACACTTTGGCTGTCCACGCCATTAGTGCACACCCAACAAACTGGAAGGTTGTGATCCCGCGCCCAATGGGTCTGTGTTCGTAGTGAACGACAGGTTCGTCCTCATAGTGCACGACTGATTCCATCCGACCACGATCGACGTAACACCCGACCAGATCAGGCTGAGCACCTGGCGCTGGCTGTTCGGGAATACGACGCAGTTTGCAGCAAGCCACTCCCGCGTCAGCGGTGGCCTTATCTAACTCCTCCCGTGTCGCAAGGTGAAGCCCGGACCAGTCAACCGATAGGTACACAAGCTGTCGATCGCTGTCGATCTGAGTGACTCGGCCGACGCCGAGCACGCCAGCCTCCGACTCCCGTACCGCGACCTCTCGACCAACCTCGACTGGCCCGGTCACGTCCTCCAATCCGGCGTACGTGGCATTGCCCCGTACCGGACGTTGGGGTCGATCTCGATCATCGACCTCATCGGGGTTACACTCATCGGGCTCATTATTGCTCCACCTTCTCCGGCCTGCTGAATCTACTCAGGAAGTCCCGGCAGGCGTCCGCGAGACCCTCAGCGGAACCGAGATCTACAGAGTAATGCTCGGGGCACTCCTCCAGATCGTCGTCATCGTCCTTATAGAAATCGAAGGCAGCCAGCTCGCCTCTCAGGGCCACCCAATGACTCTTGTTCTTCTTGAGGTCGATACCGTTGAGCCCAGCCACCCCCACCAGCCGAGCCTCGGTCGCAGCTTGAGACTCGCTCGGGAGAGGCGACGAGGCGAACACGGAGAGTCGGTAGAACCCGGTCCGCCTGTGCTCCTTCTCGGCCCAGTTCATCACCTTTTCCAGCTCCGTCGGCCTGAAGCGGATCACCACCGCGTCGGGGTCAACATCCTCGGACATTCGGTGAAGGTACCGCGAGCCTGGCCTGTGCCGCGTAACCGCGGCAAGTGCCCTCACCGAGGGTGAATCCTCCTATCGTCGCCTTTCGACATTTCCTTGAGATTGAACCTCCCGGATCGAGTGAAACACCCGATCCAGCTCCAGGCGTAGCTCGGTCTCGTCGTGCAGCACGACAGGATGGGCCCGCACGATCCTGCCGCGGTAGCTGAGGATTTGGCGCACCCGGGCTGCGGTCAGTACCGCGGCTAGATTGTCGCACGGCCCAGATCGGATCGCGCCCTCCAAGGCTGGCTAAAGCCGGTCAACTAGATGACCGACAAAGACGCAAGCGGGCACGCTATTAGGAGGCATCTCTGTGGCGAACCTTCGGCGCCTGATGACCCGCTCCGTAGTGGTAGCTGGGTTTGTCGGCGCCGCCTCCATTCTGACGAGCTGCGGGGGTGGGGCCGGTTCCGGAACCCCGTCCGCGTCGAAGTCGAGCCCTCTGAGCCAGACGAGATCCCAGAACAACACGACGGCACTAGCTGGCTTCGCAAAGTCGGTGACAACCGACGAACAAGTGACAATCGGCCCACAAGTCCAAGCAATCACCGCCGCCGTCACCGCGGGCTACCAGGCCCTCGACAATGCGATCAGTTCTGCCGGGGCACTAGAACAGCAGAATCTACAGCAAGGCACCCAGGAGCTATCGCCAAATAGCCCGCAGTTTCAACAAGAGAACCAATGTGTTGAAGCAGCTGGCGCGAATGTGTCGGCGATAGACCAGTGTTTGCAAACCGCAGAACAGCCGTTCAACTCTAATGAGCAGGCACAATCCAGCGCGGAAGCTCAGGCGGTCCAAGAATCCGATGGTGACGTGAAGGCCGCGGCCAGCGAGTTCTCAACTCTTTCCACCGTGTTCCTTGGGGAAGGTCAGACACTCCAAAGCTTTGAACTAACCGGGCGGGACAGTCAGCTAGCAGAGGCCCTCACTCTCGACTATGCGCAGCTTGGCGCCGACTGCGACGCGGGTAAGGCCGCTCCGTCCATTGGCGCTACGGGTACCGCCGAGCACACGTTGTCCACTGACGTCCTTAAATGGGTTGGCGACTACAACGCCTTCGTCGCCGCAGTGGGACTCTCGACGTACGCGATCAGTTAGCCCGATGGAGGACGCACCGGGCAGTAGCGCCGGGCGGTGCCGGTGCCAAGGCTTCGCGCAACCCCAGCACCGGCACCGTGGCGAACCGCGTCGTGTGCGACACCCCCGGGGCAATCGGGGCCGACGCGGCGACCTGTTAGCTCCGGTACCGCTCCAGCGCGTCGCGGCGCACACGCTCAAGCTGGGCCACGTCCTCGTCGCTCAGGGTGTCGGAGACCGACTCGCCCGACTCGCAATTCGTGTGCAGGGTCACCGGAGTGCTCCGGCGTCTCACCTCGCGATTGAGGAGCGCGAACGCGTCTCGCTCCTCAATGCTAAACGTCTCGGTCATCTCATCGACGGCGAGCCGATCGTTGTCTGCTGCGCTCATGGCCTTCCCTTCGCTCGTGTTGAAACTCCGCACCGCGGGGGCCGGGACTACCACGACCAACCCCCGCGGCGGGAGCGATCTCATTCGTGGTAGGTGGCCGCGCTGGTCGCGGCGCTGGCGCCTGTCGGCGCAATCGTGGACAAGACTTCGTAACTCTCGACGCCACGAAACGCGATCGACTCAAATACCTCAACAAACTCTTCGAAATCGTTGGTCGCGTCGAGCAACGAATCCCTGACTACCCCGAGGTCTAGCCGACCCCCGTCGAGGAACTGGAAAGTTCCCTCGACGTACAACAGCCATCCGACGACGAACGAACCGTCGTCACTTTGGTTCGGCCATTGCGGCTGGGCCCCCGCGGTCGCAATGGCGAAATATTGATTCGCCAACGCTGAGCCGCCGCTGCCGTACGTTCCGCTTTGCAGTCCCTCCAGGGTCCAGATGACATTGATGCCACGGGTTGAAAACCAATCTTCGATCTGCGCGTCGGTGATGGCGAGCACGTTGACTGAACCTGAATTGTCATGGCCCAACTCACGAGCCATATCGGCCCGGATGACGCCCTTCGCCCAGGAAGGAAACACAGCCGTGAAAGAGGCGCTGTCGGGGATGCGGTGCGAATACTTGTACTGCTCCACGAGCAGGTCCACCGAAGCAAGCAAATCACGCGTCGCGCCGAGATACTTCTGCGGCAGCACTTGCTTGCTCGCCGAGTACATCTTGCCGAGCAAATTCAGCTCGGCCTCGCGGGCGGCAGTTGCCATTGCTTGCTCAGTATTCGCCGCTAGAGCCTCGGGCTGGAACCTGGCCGCCATGTTGCCCATCTGAATTCGCGTCGCGACCGCGTCAACGTAAACCTGAACGGGCGATCCGCAAGATATCGTCCAATCCGATTTGGTCGTTCCGCTGGGCGATGCGTCTACGGCTTCTGACCAAACCGTCGTCGCCAACCCAGCTCCGCTCGCAGTCCCACCTTGCAACGATGCGATACCCACATCCGGCGGCGTTACGAAAGCCACCCCACCTCGCGTCGCCTGGAATTGTGGCAAGCCATCGCGTACTGGCCGGTCGGTTGTTGACCACGTACCGATCGAAAAATCGACATTCGAAGGCAAGCAAATTCCTCCGGTGGCGACTAAGGCGCCGGTATGCCGATTGAAGCGCGGCGCGGTGAGTCCGCAAACTCGGTCGAGCTTGGCGGTGTTGTCATCGATCGATCCGTCAAGCTGTCTTTCCGATGGATAGGACCACCGGGCCGACGCAACGCGGTGCTTGCGTCCGAAATTCTCCGGGTCTTGCTTGATCCGTCGCAGGGTCTCGCTCATCACTTCAGCCAGCTCCATCGGCTCCGTCAGCACCTGCCCCGCGGCGATATCTCCACCGCCCATGGACGCGGTGACCACCGGCGGCGCCGCCGGCGCGCGCCCGATGCCGCCGCGCCCGGCGGCGCGCCCGTTCGGGGAGGGGGTGGCGCGGTTTGCCGCTGCCATGCGGGCGACGTGGCCGCCGGCGGCTGTGCCGCGTGGGCCGGCGGACGCGGTGATCGGGTCGAGTGCGTCCCTCTTGGCCTTCGCCTCCTCGGCCTTGCCCAACGCAACGATGAAATCGCGATCAGCGGCGATCAGCTCAGGGCTGCGGGTGTCAGGTTCCACGGTGCGTCTCCTCAGTAGGCGGGATTGCTCGACACGGCCTCTAGGGGCTTGCGCCTGGCACCGGGACTACGCCGCTCGTGACCTGGACCAATAATGACTGAGAAGGTGCGTGAACTCAACGGGCCGCTCCTCCAGCCTCACCGGTACGTCTGGGCTCAAAGAGCAACGCTTTCTCCCTCTCCGCGTCGGCTCTGTGCTGCGCCCACCTCCACCGCCAGTGCGCGTCGGGGGTCCAGATTCGGCGGTCGTGGGTCCAGGGGTCATCCTCGACAACCACGAGGCCCAGTCGGACACATGACGCGGCGACCTTGCGAGCCCTTCGCTCGCCCACGCCGAGCTGCTCGGCCAGGAAGCACACCGGCACGCCGCGAAAACGCCCCGCCAGCTCGACCAGGCGGCGCTGTTGTGGTCCCGGGCCGCGGCTCACGATGCCTCCCGGCACCGCTTGCGGATCATGCGCCTTTCACGTTCCGAAGTTCCGCCCCACACCCCAAACCGCTCGACTGGCTCTGTCAGGGCAAGGGCGAGGCACTGGTCGCGAACCGGGCACTCCCGGCACACCGCTTTGGCTTCGCGGAGTCGTGTGGCACCGCGCTCGGGGAAAAACAGCTCCGGATCGCAGCCCCGGCAGCTCGCTTGCTGGAACCAGGTGGGGCGGCGTCGAACCACGATGTCACCGAGGCCGGGCGCGGCAGCGTCGTCCGTCAGGGTCAACGCTGCCATGTCCCTGGTGGTTGGAACGCGTCGTGTTTGCGCGCCTCGTGGAAATGGCGCAGGCGATCGACCGGGCGCTCCTCGCCCTCGCGGACCACTCGGGGCGGCTCCTCACGCTTTTCGCGGTCAATCGTCAGACGAGCTGCGGGGACTTCACCCTGGGGGACCAGCAGCCGTGCCCCTCGACTGGCGCCGCGCTTGAGGAGGGCCAAGAGGGCAATTCCGATGGCGATGGCCTGATCGTTGTGATGCCCGCTGGCGTGATCCAAGCGGAATCGCTCAGCGGCACCAGCGGACGCGACGAGGCGAACTTGCTTCAGCTCGCGGAACAGGTCGGGATCGTCGGGGAGCACGAGTGTCTGATCGCGGAGTGCTTCGAACACGGCCAGGGCGAGCTGGGACGAGGACGGCGCCGACGCCACGAACTCACGGACCGACATGCCGCGGGCCCGCAGCTCTCCGAGGAGTTTGAACGCCTGCCACGTCTCGATCTCCACCCGGATCGGCCGATACTCGTGGTGCATCTCAATCAGCCACGCCTTGACGTCATCGAGGTCCACTGGTCGGCCCGGAGAGGGCACCCAGCGCTGCAAGCGATCGACCACGTAGACGCGGCGGTCGTTCTCGATGGCGGTGTGCATGACACAGGCGACCGTCGGGTCCACCTTGACGCCGAGGTCGGCACTCATCACGTAGCGGGTGCCCTTGACCGCAGCCAGCGGACCCGAGTGCCGGACACAGGCGTCCACGTTGGCTTCCGATGCCAAGCGGTCCTCGGGGCTGGCAAACATGTTGCGCCAGAAGCGCTGGAACGATGAGGGCGGCAGGCGGCGGCGCTCAATCTCGATCTCACTGGCCGGAATCCACGGCGGTGGCTCGTGGACGACGCTGACCCGCCACGCCTCGTCGCCGTCGGCTTGTTGAAAGACGGGCTGGCTCCAATGCCCCACCAACCCGGCCGTGCTGATGACAAGCAGGTGGCCTTGGGTTTTGGCGACGCCCGAGGACAACGCCTCGTAGAAGGACTGGGCGTTGGCGCCGGTGGGCCAGTTGCACACCTCGTCCAGCACGGCCCACGACGGACGCAAACCGAGCGACCCGGCGGAGTCGGCCGGGAGCACGATCAACTGGCCTCCGGTCTCGCGGTCGGTGACCGTGCTGGACTTGAACACCACCCGGCGAGAGAGGTGCGAGCCCTTGACGAACGCCCGCATGGACTGGAGGACCAGCTGCGCCTGGTCTTGGTCAGCAGCACCGCAGTAGGCGGGCTCATCGGTCGGCACCTGCCCGGTGAGCATGGCGGCGAGGAGCACGGCGCTGGCGTCCCGTGTCTTGGACCAGCCACGGGTGCGGGACCACCACTGGCGGCGTGGACCGTCGCCCAGGAGCGAGCTGGCGTCGGCCACCTGGAGCGGTTGCGCCGTCTTGCCCCACGGGCCGAGGCGGTCAGTCAGCCCGGCCAGCACGTCCATTGGCGCACTCACGACGGCGCCTCGGGCTCGTCCAGTGCGGCGGTCGGCCGTGCGTCGAGGATGCGGCGACCTTCGGCGGCCAACGACTCCACCAGTGACTCCGCCTCGGGGCCGCTCGCTAGCGTTAGCGCGCCGATCAGCTTGGCGAACGATGCGGGGTCCAACGCCAGCGCGGTGCCACGGTTGGCCGCGATGGCTTCCCATCGGCCAGTGCGTCGAGAGCGGGCCGTGGGTTGCCGTGCTCGTCCAGCGGGCCGTGCTCGGCCACGTAGCGCCACAGCAGCTCCGCAACGGCGGCAGCGCGGGCATAGCGGCACCGACCTGGTGCAAAGGCGTCACGGCCCGCCCACGGTGCAATGGTGGGCAGCTCGGTCTCGATCTCGTCGGCCAACGGCGCGACCTTGCGCTCACTGAACGCGCCATGCTTGGTCGCCAGGTCGTTATTCGGGGGGAATGGCGGCCTGGAATAGCCACGCGCCCGGCGTGCCATCCGGCACCTTTCAGCGCGGATGCTTTCAGAGCATCTACGGCGCGAAACCGCCGTGACCAGCCCTGTCGGTGTGCGGTGGTGCGTCAGCGCGGAATAATCGGCCCGAGTTAGCGCCCAGCAAGCGCGCCGATCGCGGCCCCAGAAAGGCGCTCTCACGGCCCGCCTTGCATCGCGGTGCGCATCGTTTTGTCGGGCAGCGTCCGGCGCGTTTGCAAGCGACCGTGTGCGCACTTCTCGGCGCCTCACTTCTCCCGCTCCAAATGTCGCCCAATCGCTCCTCAGCAGCCGGGCAGTGCTCAGCGTGCGTGATCACCACGTCCAGCAACCCGCGAGCGTCCGGGCCGATCAACCTGCCCGCCGGAGCGCAGCGGCACTGGCCGCCGTTGCTCGTGGCCTCATAGATCACCACCGCTCCAAAGGTGTCGATCACCTTGGCTATGGCTTCGGCTTCACTCATTCGGCGCTCCCCTCGTTCGTGGGCAGGCGCAGGGTCTCGGCCACTTCGATCAGCACGTCTGTCGCGACGTGGCGGTCAACCGTGATGGCGTTGTCGTCAGCCAACACGACCAATGCAGCTCGGGCAGACGCAACCAGCTCCGCTCGGCATTGAGGGCACACAACGGCGTCGTCGCTCAATGCTGGCTCCCCGTACACGCGGCACAGAGCCACCACGCGATGACACTTGTGACACATCCTGGGCGGCTTCAGGTTGTCCCGAAGCTCTCTCACGTCGGCGGGCATGGGCGGCAGGTCGGCGTCTGCGTCGAAATCGTCGTCGCCGCGGGTGGTCCTTCCCATGGGTTCTTCTCTCTTGTGAACTTCTTGTGGACCTTCACTGGTACTTCCCCGCGCTGGCTGGCGCGGTTGCACCCCGCTGGCTGCGGCGCATGTACACCGCGGCTCGGTGCGCGGTCACCGCGCTGGCTGGCGCGGTTTGAACCGCGCTGGCTGGCGCGGTTTGTTCGCCGCGGTTGGGGTCGGAACCGCGCTCGGCTGGCGCGGTTTGAGTTGTTCGGAACCGCGCTGGCTGGCGCGGTTGTGTTCCGCGTCCAGGAGGATGCGATAAAGGTTGGACGACCCGTTGTGCCCATGGGTCGTCCAGTCGATGGCTCCGGCCTTCCTCAGTCGCTTTCGACTGGCAAGGTGGCTCACCACCGCGAGGCCCGTGTGCTCGGCCAACGTCTCATCCGAGGGCCAGCAGATCCCGTCGTCGTCGGCGTGGCTGGCGAGGGCGGCGAATACCAGCCGGTCCGAAACCTTGAGGTCCGGCATCTGGGCCACGTGATCCATCCAGGCCCGCAACACGGCAAAGGGGTAGGGCTTCTTGCTCGCTCACCGCGCCGAGTCCCGGTTGTTCACCACCCCGCTCACTTGGCCCGATACCCGGCTGCGACGGACTTTGGCCGACTTCAGCGCCAGTCCGGCGAAGTACGCCTTCTTGGCGTGTTCGGCCCGGCGCTGGCGCTCGGCTTCGGGGAGAACCCGCTCAGGGTCAACCTCGTCATCGAAGCGGGAGGCGAACTTGTCGCGCGCCGGTTTGGTCCGGGCGCTCGGGTCGCTCGTGTTGGCCCACGACCGCTCGGAGGCAACGCCGGGCTCGCAAGCTCCGCTCCGAGGGTGTCAGCGCAGAAGGTTCAGCACGACGCAAAATCTCCAGACCTTCTTCGCTTGGAGTTCTGCGCCGGGTACCTCCCAGCGGATGTAACTACGCCATTGTTCTTTAAAGCGGTGTGCTCTGTCAAGCCCCGCCGGAGCGGGGCGGCTGGCCGCCCTTACAGCCGGTCGATGGGCGAGCGGTAGGCGTCACGGGCGCCGCTGGTCGGCCGTGGAGGCGGCGTATCTGGCGACCATCTCACGAGAGCGCCAGCCAACCAAGCGCATCAAGTCGGTCTCGTTGCCGCCGTCGGCCAGGTGCTTGTGGGCGAAGTAGTGGCGGAACAGGTGCGCGTGCACGTGGCCGATCCCGGCCTCCTCGGCGCGACGCTCCACGATCGAGCGAATGCCCGCGGTGGTCATCGCGCCACGTGTGCCAACCCACAACGCATCGGTGCCCTTGGCCTGTGACGAGCGCGCCCGGCCGTGCATGTAGCGGTCGAGCGCGGCAGAGGTCACGGCGCCGAACGGGCAGGCTCGCGGGCGGCTCCCTTTGCCGATGACGAAGGCCACGCGGTTGTCAAGGTCCACGTCCTCCACTTTGAGGTTGGTCAACTCGGACAGCCGGAGCCCCGAGTCAGCGAACAGGCGGAGCACCGCGTAAATCGCGCTGATCCTCCAGACTCTTACTGCCCTTGCAGGTGGCGAGCAGCTTTTTCAGTTGCTCATCAGTCAGCACCGGGACCGGCACCTCGGGCACCCGCGGCGGGCGCATTTTCGCCATGGGGCTGGCGGTGATCTCACCGAAATCGACCAGGAAGTTGAACAACGCGGTGAGTGCCCGGTAGCGGTTGTTCGCCGTCGCCGGAGACTTGGTTGCGACGAGGCGCTCAATGAACGCCTCGACGTGCTCGCGGCCGATCTTGGCGACTTCAGTAGGCATGCCTGATTCGCGGAAGAAGGCGAGCAACTGGGCCGCCGCCTCTCCGTATGTCGCGATGGTTTTCGGTGACTTGTTCGACGCGCGAAGTGATCTCTCGAATGAGGGAATGAGAGTCGCTAAGTCGCCTACGCTTTCGGCGGTGACTCGTGCCATGGAAGCTCGCTTTCCAGGGTTCGGAGAACCCGTGTTCGGGGGGTGTTCGAAGCACCCGCTCGACCAGGTTATCCGCTGAAGGAGCGTTGTGCAAACCGACGCTTCCCAGCGGATAGCCGAAAAGCCCAGTAAAAGGGCAAGAAAAACGGGATGTAGCGCAGCTTGGCAGCGCGCCTGCTTTGGGAGCAGGAGGTCCGGGGTTCAAATCCCCGCATCCCGACCATTTGCGACGCGTCCGCACCTTCCGACTTCGGGAAGGCGGCGCGGGTTTCGCATCTGCCACCCAAGCCCGGCACTGGTGAAGAATGAGGCTCATGACCGAGCGCGTTGGCAGCAGTTCAGCGCGCTCGGGCAGTGGCATCGTCCTCCTGACCCTGGCGGCCGCGCAGTTCCTCATGACCCTCGACAGCTCGGTCATGAACGTGTCCATCGCCACTGTGGCCAAGGACGTGGGCACCACGGTCACGGGGATCCAGCTCGCCATCACCCTTTACACACTGGTCATGGCGGCCTTCATGATCACCGGCGGCAAGATCGGCCAGATCCTCGGCCGCAAGCGCGCCTTCGCCCTCGGCTGCGTGGTCTACGGCAGCGGTTCCCTCATCACCGCCATCGCCGGCTCGTTGCCCGTCCTCATCATCGGCTGGTCGATCCTGGAGGGTCTGGGGGCGGCGCTCATCATGCCCGCCGTCGTCGCATTGGTCGCGACGAACTTCGGTGCCGAGGAGCGACCGCGCGCCTACGGCCTCGTCGCGTCGGCCGGTGCGATCGCAGTGGCCGTCGGGCCTCTGGTCGGTGGCCTGTGCACGACCTATCTGACCTGGCGAGTGGTCTTCTACGGCGAAGTCGTCATCGTCCTTGGCATCCTCGCCCTGTCGCGGCGCATGGCCGACTCGCCGCCGCGAGGAGGGCGTGCACCTCGACCCGGTGGGCACGCTCCTGTCCGCCGCGGGTCTTGGGCTCTTCGTCTACGGCATCATCCGATCGGGCTCGTGGGGGCTCGTCCAGCCCAAGCCTGGCGCACCGGTCTGGCTCGGGATCTCTCCGGTCGTCTGGCTCGTCCTGGGCGGTGCAGGCGTGCTGGCCCTGTTCTTGGTGTGGGAGGGACGCCGCCTGCACCGCGGTCAGTCGGCGCTGCTCGACCCCCGCCTGCTTCGCATACCCAGACTGCAAGCGGGACTGACGTCCTTCTTCTTCCAGTTCCTCCTCCAAGCTGGGCTCTTCTTCGTGATCCCCCTGTTCCTCTCGGTTGCACTGGGACTCTCCGCAGTGGCGACCGGTGTGCGCCTCCTCCCACTCTCCGTCACGCTCCTCGCGGCTGCGGTCGGGGTTCCCAAGCTCTTCCCCGCCGCGTCCCCCCGGCGGATCATCCGAATTGGTTTCGGCCTGCTTCTCCTGGGCATCGTCGTTCTCCTCGCTGCGCTCGACGCAGGTGCGGGGCCCGAGGTCGTCACGTGGCCCCTCCTCTTGATGGGCCTCGGCATCGGCAGCCTGGCGTCTCAGCTCGGCGCCGTCACGGTCTCTTCGGTGCCCGACTCCCAGAGCGGAGAGGTCGGGGGGATCCAGAACACGGTGACCAACCTCGGCGCGTCGATCGGGACGGCCCTGACGGGGGCGGTCCTCATCGGGGTGCTCACCTCGACGTTCCTCGGCTCGGTGGCGGCGAACCCGGCTGTCCCACAAGAGCTCTCGGCACGGGCACAGGTTGAGCTGTCGTCGGGCGTCCCGTTCGTCAGCGACGCCGATCTCAACGCCGCGCTCGACAAAGCCGGCGTCCCGCCGGCGACCGCTCAGGCCATCGTCGACGAGAACGCGACGAGCAGGATCAACGGGCTACGGGCCGCCCTGGCCGTCCTGGCGATGCTCGCGCTGGCCGCGCTCTTGTGCACCCGGCGCCTCCCGACCACACAACCTGGCGCGCCCGTCGCTCGGAAACAACGGAGACCGAAGGACGGTCCGCTCACCCCCGCCTGAGGGTGATGCTGCACCACGCACGTTTGCGGCACGACGGGCAGGTCATGCGATGGTCGAAGCGCCGCCGCGGCCGCCAGATCCCTATGGGGAATTGGAAGATCACCATGTCCAAGAACCCCACGTGCGAAGTTTGCTTGCAACGCTGGCACTCCACCTTGAAGGCCCCGCGCTCGGCAAGGGGGTTCTCCGAGGCGGCGGCGAGGCTGTCGGACTGAGGCGGGGCGGCAGAGAAGAGGGCTCGCTTACCCAGGGGCCGCGCCACCGTTGCGCCCGCACTCTCTGATCCCACGCCGCCCGACTGGGTAGGAGCGGCCCAGAAGAGCGCACGCTTGCCGAGCGGGTCGGGTTCCTTCTCGCTCGGGGCCTCCGTCGCGTCAGGCACTGAGCATGGCGTCGTAGACCCGGATGGACAGCGAGCGATAGGCCACTGCACCCGGCGACGTCGGCGCGTGCTGCAACACCGAGCGGCCGAAGCCCGGGGCCTCGGCGAAACGCACGGACTTCGGAACGGGTGGCTCGAAGACGTGAAGGCCGTAGCGCTCCCCTACCTCGCACCAGACCTGGCGCGAGAGCGTGGTGCGGCTGTCGAACATGGTGGCGATGACGCCAAGCACGCGCAGCTTCTCGTTGGCGAACTGGCGGACGTCCTCGATCGTCTCGAGCAGCTGGCCGACGCCTCGATTGCTCAACGCCTCGCACTGCATCGGGACGATGACAGCCTCGGCGGCGGTGAGCCCGTTGATCGTGAGCACGCCGAGCGAAGGAGGACAGTCGATGAGAACGGCGTCGTAGTCGTCGAGAACGGGCAGCAGTGCGCGGGCCAGCACGTGCTCGCGGCCGGTGCGGCTCAAGAGATGCACCTCGGCACCGGCGAGGTCGATCGTTGCCGGGACGACTGACAACCCCGGCACACCCGGCACCGGCTGGATCACATCGGCCATGCGCGACCGGCGGACCAACACGTCGTGAAGGGACGCGGAAAGGTTGTCGGGGTCAAGGCCGAGTGAATAGGTCAAGCAGGCTTGCGGGTCGAGGTCCACGACCAGGAGTCGCCGCCCTTGTTCCGCCAAGGCCACTCCGAGCGACTGCACGGTGGTCGTCTTGGCGACGCCGCCCTTCTGGTTGGCGACGGCGATGACTTTGACCATCGACGGAGTCTACGACTGCAACGCCGTTGTGTTCTCGAGGACAGATTCGCCGAACCCCTCAACGGCTGTAGGCCGCCTCCTCGCGGGCGACGTCGACGACCAGGTTGCCCAAGGCCAGGTTGACGTCTTGAAGGTGGTAGCCCCAGTTGGGCCCGAGCGGCGTCGTGAGGGGCGGCCGCGGGTCACCGGCCACGGCCGAGCTGGTCACCTGGAGCCACGATGCCCCGCCGCTCTGCTGGCATTGGGCGCTGTAGAGGGCGGGGAACGTCACCCAGGGCGTCCGCACCGGCACGCCCCTCGGCCTGGAGGTGACCGACAAGAAGTAGGGCTGCAGGCTGGCGGTCCCTGTCGAGAAGGTCACAGGGTTGACGCACGCGACCTGCTGGCCCGAAGTGGCGGTCTGGCCCGATTGCAGGCTCACGCCTCTGCCCGGGCGGGCGAAGAACGACGTGGCTGGAGGCATCGACCCGAAGCTCGAATAGGCGATCACGCAGCCGGTCTGTGAGGCCGAGCCGCACGTCGGGATGTTCTTGAAGCTCCCCCCGACGGTCTTACCCGTCGGCACCTGCACGTTGCCTCCCAAGATGATGGCGGAGAGCATGCGCCTGCGGAGGCCTTGGGAGGGGTCGACCTGAGCCTGCAAGAGCTTGATGAGCATGGCCGCGCCCTGGGAGTGCCCGATGAAGACGATCGGCCTGCCGTGGTTGTCGTGGGCCAGGTAGTCCTTCCAGGCGGCAAGCAGGCTGCCGTAGGCCGTCGCGATCACGGCGGGATTCGTCGCCTGACCGCTGGCCAGCGCCCCGGCTGTCGCCTGGCGGTACATCGGCGCCCAGACGTTGCACACCTGTGAGAAGCGGGACGCCTGCGACACTGCCGCCACCCTCTCAGCGGGCTGCACGGTCAGATCGGCATTGGTCCCCGATTCGGTGGAGACCGTCGGGTACACGTAGAAGCAGTCGTAGCGCGGCGCGGAGCGCGCCGTCGGCGAGAGGACGAGCCTCGTGCCACCGTTCGCGGCCACGCTGGTCGCGGTGCGGGAAGACGCGCAGGGGTCGCCGGACTGGCCCGGGCGACAGAGCCAGACCGTCCTGGACGTGGCGTGCACCGGCCTCGCCGTGGCGCCGGCAGCCGTGGGCGCCACGGAGGAACCCGCAAGCACGAGCACCGCCATCGTGCCGGCTGCGAGCAGGGCACTCGCCAGATGGGACCACGGGGCGCCGAGGTGAGGTTCGGTGCGAGCTGACCATGCCGTTCCTCCGGATTCGAGGTTGAGCCGCCAACGTGGTCGTCACCGTACGCCACCGGCGACCTGGTGCGGGGGCGACCGGCGGACTGCCGAGCGGTCGCCGGTGACCGCATAAGGTCGAAGCAGAAATTCGCTCAGCGACGACCACCCGTCGCGTCGACCGGTCGGCCGGACTCAGGATCCACCCGACAGAAAGCCCGCAGTCGTCATGCCCCGCTTCAACCAGAAGATCGTCGTGGGCACCGTGTTCGTGTCCGCAATGTTCATGAACATCATGGACATCACGATCGTGAACGTGGCATTGCCCACGATCGGCCGAGATTTCGACATCGCTCCCACCGCGGTGGACGGGATCGTGATCGCCTACCTGGTGAGCCTGGCCGTCTTCATCCCCGCCTCGGGCTGGTTGGGCGACCGCTTCGGCGGCAAGCGGGTGCTGCTCATCGCGATCGCCGTATTCACCGTCGGGTCCGTCCTGTGCGGCGTGGCGCAGAACATGACCCAGCTCGTCGTATTCCGGGTCCTCCAAGGCGCCGGCGGCGGCATGATGGCCCCGGTCGGCATGGCGATGCTGTACCGGGTCTTCCCACCCGCCGAACGGGTCCGGGCTGCAAGCATCCTGACCGTTCCCACCACCCTCGCCCCAGCCCTCGGACCCGTCCTCGGGGGGCTGCTGGTCACGACCTTGACGTGGCGCTGGGTCTTCTTCGTGAACCTACCCCTCGGCATCGCCGCCATCGCCTTCGGCGCGCTCTTCCTCGAGCGCTCCGCCCCGATGGACGCGGGACGGCTCGACGTCCCCGGATTCGTGCTCGGCGGCGCCGGCCTCGGACTGTTGATGTACGGGGTGTCCGAGGGCCCGTTGCAGTCGTGGTCCTCCCCCGAAGTCATCGCGACCTGCGTTTCCGGGGTCGTGCTCCTGTCGGTGTTCGTCTTGGTCGAGTTACGCACGACGAGGCCGATGGTCGACCTGCACCTGCTCAAGGGGCGGCTGTTCCGCTCGACCAACGTCGTGATGTTCCTCGCCGCAGCGGCTTTCCTCGGGACCCTCTACCTCGTCCCGCTGTATTTCCAGGATGCGCGCGGGCTCTCCGCCCTGCAGTCGGGGCTCTCGACCTTTCCCGAGGCGTTCGGCGTCATGATCGGCGCCCAGTTCGCCAGCCGGCTGATCTACCCGCGCATCGGGCCGCGTCGTCACATCACCGGCGGACTTCTCGGCCTTGCCCTGTGCATGGTCCTGCTGACCCAGGTCACCGTGACGACGAACCTGTGGCTGGTCCGTGCAGTGATGTTCTTGCTGGGCTTGACGATGGCGCAGGTGATGGTCCCGAACCAGGCTGCGTCCTTCGCCATGATCTCGGGCGAGTCGATGGGCCGGGCGTCCACCTTCTTCAACACCATGCGCCAGGTCGGGAGCGCGACCGGGGTTGCGGTGCTCTCCACCGTGCTGATCGGGGTCGGCTCAGCCCATGGGAAGCGGCGCGGGCGCCTCACCCGACATCACCGCCTACCACTGGGCCTTCGTCACCGCCGCCTGCTTCGCGTTGGCAGCCGTTGCCTTCTCGCTGACCATCCACGACAGCGACGCGGCCGAGACCATCGTGCGGCGACCGCGGCGGCGGCGGACCGCAGCGCTCGAGCCTCGAGAGGTGCGGGTGCCAGAGGGCAGCGTCGTCGCGTGAGCGACATCGCCATGATCTGCGTGTTCTGTGGATCGAGCGCAGGTTCCGACACCGCGTTCGCCGAGAATGCCCGCGAGCTGGGAACCGCTCTGGCCGATCGCGGCATCGGGCTGGTCTACGGCGGCGCCTCGGTCGGCCTGATGGGTGTCCTCGCCGACGCCGCCATCGCAGCAGGCGGGCAGGCCACCGGGGTCATCACCGAGGCGCTGGCCGGCCACGAGATCGCGCACGGCTCGCTCAGCGATCTGCGCGTCGTGCGCACGATGCACGAACGCAAGGCGCTCATGTCCGAGTTGGCCGACGCCTTCGTCATGTTGCCCGGCGGCTTCGGGACCTACGAGGAGTTCATGGAATCGGTCACCTGGGCCCAGCTGGGGATCCACGACAAGCGCTGCGGCATCCTCAACGTGCACGGGTTCTTCGACCACCTGCTCACCTTCGTGGGTCACGCCGTCGATCAGGGGTTTATCAAGGCGCGCCAGGTCGACGGTCTCGTCGTCAGCGACAGGGTCGAGGTGCTTCTCGACGGGTTGGCCGGTTCGGCGTCCGTCGGCGCATCAGGTGGCGGCGCGATAGAGGATTGAAGTTCCGGGAGCATTCCCCGGTGCCAAGGCGTACACGTCGGCGCCGACGGCGGCGAGATCGGCGCTGCCAATGCCGTCACAGGCATTCAGCGCGACCAACGTGGTGGCGTCGAACTCTCGGCCCGACGACGGGTCGACCCGCACGAGCTGCATCGGTCGGCTGCACGTGGTGCCCGATGCGAGGTCCCAGAGCCGCGCCCCGCCCGCCGCCGCCACCAAGGGAACGTCACTGGTGTCCTCCACCGGGGAGGTGAGCGCCACGCTGCCGTCCGCCCGCAGCGCCACCAGGCCGCGTCGTCACCGAGGTCGTGGCCGAGCCCTTGGAACCCTTGGCTTGGCCATAGGACGCGATACCCGCCCAGACGAGGTCACCGACGGCGGCCAGCCACATCACCGAGCTCTGGCGGGCAGCCGGACCGGCATACGCCCTCGTGCCTGTCGCGGCACCGGGCCGCACCCATTCGACGCCGGGCGGCCCACCCGGGCCGCCGCCGAGCCAGGTGCCCGCGCCATTGGCTGCAATGGCGGGAAAGATCCCACCTATCCCGGGCACGGAGCCGATCGTGGACTCGACAGCCCCGCTGGTGGGCGAGATGCGCACGACCGCCGGCGTGGCGGCGGGGTACCGGTACCCGTAGAGCCAGAGCGCGCCGTCGCCGTAGGTGAATCCCATGTGGGCGATCGCGCTCCCGACGTTGTTGAGGACGACCGGGGACATCACCTGGGCCACGTGGGTAGCCGGATCGAAGACTTCGACGTGATAGGCCCGGACGTTGTCGGCCGACAGACCTTGCGTCGCCACGAGATAGATCCGACCATCGCCCGTCGTGACGTACGACGCGCACGCGGGCAGGGGAACAAGCGTCGACGTCATGGTCGCCGGCGTAACCTCGTCCAGGGCGCAGTCGGTGGCGGGATTCTTCCTGTGCTGCCCAGGACCCAGATCTTGCCCGCCGCGGCGACGACCTCCTGGGCCACGAACGAGGCGGGCAAAGTCGTCGACGTGAGCCGCACGGCACGCGCCCCTCGGACGGCCGACGCAGATGCGGCCGCTCCCACCGGTGCCACCGATGCCAGCAGGGCGACCATGGTCAACGCCGAGAGCCCGACGACGGTTGCGGGACGGCGCACCGTCGTGCTCAGGACCCGGCGACCCACTTGATCGCCGATGGTCGTACAGCCGGCGCACAATGGGTTTCCTCTGTCGTCGGTCAAGCCGAGCACCCCCACGAGCACACCGGAGTCGACCGCCCGGCGCGCCACCTCGGCCGGCACATCGCCGAGCATGAGTTTGGCCCGGCGAAACATCGTGAAGGTGCCGTCTTCTTCGACGACACCCCAGGAGAGATAGATGAAGCGGCGTCCGGGACCACCTTGGATGTACGGGCCGGTGAACTCGACGCCTCCGTCTGGATTCTCCGCCGCCTTGCACTCGAGCTCCCACGTCGCGTCCGCCGCGTCGCCTCTGACCATTCCCAGGAGCTCCGACGGCTTGTTGCGCCGCTGCACGGCGACATGGATGTTGGTGTGACCCTGCGGTCGCTCGGGACTCGGTCCGCACGACGCCCCGGGGAGATTGCGTCCCACTAGTCGGATGCGCACCGGCCCAGTATGGCCGCGGCCCGCGCCCGAATCACTGCGTCTCGAGAAGGGAGCCCGAGGATGCACGCGCTGACGACAAGATCTCGAGCGCCGGCACTGTCACATTGCGTTCCCGCGGCCGGTTCACAGTCGACCCGCACGTGGATTACCAGCTCATGCCCCGAGCTGGCGGTCTGCAATGTGTTACACATCTCGGTCTTCGATGTCTTGAACATCACAAGAGCGCCCCGGGCAGTCTAAGAGCGCCCCGGGCAGGATTCGAACCTGCGTAAAACGGATTAGAAGTCCGTTGCCTAAGTCCGCTCGGCCACCGGGGCATGCCAGCGTCTGGCTGACCCATGACAGCCTTCCATAGCTCGTTTTGGGCCTGGTGCATGCGGCGCGCCGGTGCTCGCCAACCTCGCTCAGGCGTGCCAATCGGTCCCGGTCCGGTGTGCCACACTTGTGCCCCTCGGTGGGCGTAGCTCAGTTGGTTAGAGCGCCAGGTTGTGGTCCTGGAGGTCGGGGGTTCGAGACCCCTCGCTCACCCCGATAGATGCCGGGACCCGTCGGGTCGCCGGTACACGACCGGCGGTTTGGCTGGGGAGGTTCGAGAGTGGATCCTGGGACGGAGGGCCGTACGGTCCTCGTGACTGGCGCGTCGTCGGGCATCGGCGCCGCTCTGGCACGCGAGTTGGCGGCACGGGGTGACACCGTCGCCCTGGTGGCACGCCGCGCCGAACGATTGGACGAGGTGCTCGCCGACTGCCGAGCCACCTCGCCGGCCTCCGCGCGCTGGGCCGCCGACCTCGCCGACCCGACGGCGGCCGCCGACCTCGCGATCGAGATCTGGGATCACTTCGGCGGCCTCGACGTCGTCGTCAACAACGCCGCCGTCCCCATGCGCAGACACGTCACCCGCCTCTCCATGGACGAAGTCGAGCGGACGATGCGAATCAACTACCTCTCCCCCGTCGCCATCTCGCTGGCCCTCCTCCCGAGGATGCTGGCCCGGGCGTCGGGCATCATCGTCAACGTCTCGAGCCTCGGTGGTCGCCTGGGGATCACCGCGGAGGCGGCGTACTCGGGCTCGAAGTTCGCGCTCGCCGGCTGGAGCGAGTCCATGGCGATCGACCTCGACGGGACGGGCGTCACCATCAAGCTGATCCTCCCCGGGGCCATCGACACCGAGATCTGGGACCAACCCGACAACGACGACCCTCTCTACGACGGTCCGAAGGAGCCGCCGGAGGCCATCGCGGCCGCGCTGGCCGATGCCATCGACAGTGACCGTTTCGAGCACTACCTGCCCGACATGAAGGCCGTGATCGAAGCCAAGACCGCAGACATCGACAGCTTCATGATCGGCATGCGCGCAATCTCCCAGCAGGGCGGGTCATGAAGGCGCTGCTGTTCGGCGCGCCGCCCGCCAAGGACGAGGTCCGGCCGACGCCCGAAGACGAGCTCGAGACGATGCTGGCCGGCATTCCCTTCGGCCTGCACCAGATCGACGACGCACGCGTCGTGCGACCCGATTGGGTAGTGACACGGCCGATCCTCTCGGGCATTTGCGGCTCCGACGCCAAGCTGGTGCTGGGCGACTTCAACACGGGCGACATCGACAACCCGATGGCAGCCTTCTCCTCCCTTCCCCACGTCCCCGGGCACGAGGTGGTGGCCGAAGTGGTGGCGCTCGGGCCCGAGGCGCGCGGCCTCGACGTGGGCCAGCGAGTGGTGCTCAACCCGTGGCTGTCGTGTGGGCCCCGCGGCATCGATCCGCCCTGCCCGGCCTGTCAGGTGGGCGACCTCAGCCTGTGCTGGAGCTTCACCGAGGGCGACCTCGGGCCGGGCGTCCATGTCGGTGTCATCACCGGTGCGCCGGGCGCGTGGGCCGAGCAGCTGGCTGCGCACGACTCCATGCTGATACCCGTACCCGACGGGATCTCGAACGAGGCCGCCGTCCTCGCCGACCCCTTCTCGGTGTCTTTCCATGCCATCGTGCGCCACCCGCCCCCGCCGTCGGGCCGCGTCCTGGTGTACGGCGCCGGCGCACTCGGTCTGACCAGTGTGGCCATCTTGACCTCGCTCTACCCGGGGGTGGAGGTGGGGGTGGTCGCCCGCTTCGAGGCTCAGCGGGAGATGGCACTGCGCTTCGGCGCCTCCCGGGTGTTCGCCCACGAGCCACGTCTGGCCCTGGTCGAGGAATTGGCCGAGTGGTCGGGCGCGGTCCTGCACTCGCCGCTCGACGGCCTGCCGGTGACCCACCCCGGTCACATCGACGTGGTCTACGACTCCATCGCCAAGGCCGAGACGCTCGAGGTCGGCGTACGAGTGCTGGCCGAGCGGGGCAGCCTCGTCTACACCGGCGTCGCCACACCGCAACGCTGGGAGTCGACGCCGATCTACTTCAAGGAGATCACCATCGCCGGCTCGAACGCGTTCGGGATGGAGGATTTCGAGGGGGAGCGCCGCCACGCCATCGCGCACTACCTCCGGCTCGTCGACGACGGCAGGCTCGACATCACGCCGATGCTCACGCACCGCTACGCCCTCGAGGAATGGTGGCCGGCGCTCAAGGCGCTGGCGCGACAGGACCAGAGCGGCGCGCTGAAGGTGGCGTTCACGCCCAACGGCTAGGAGCCGATCAGAGCGAAGCCGGTGGTACGCCCGTGCCGAGCTCGCTGAAGCGCGCGTAACGATCCTCGGCAGCGCGCACCCACGCCTGATCCGGCTCGATCCGGCGGCCGACCGCGGACCACCGCACCGAGTCGTCGAGCGACGCCTCGAGTCCGGCCGCCATGCGGGCGAAGTAGGCGGCGCCGTACGCAGCGCCCTCGGGGACGGCAACGGCGTCGACGGGGAGGTTGGTGGCATCGGCGACCGCTGCCATCCAGGCGGTCACCCGAGACCCTCCGCCGCTGGCGATGATGCGGGTCGCCTTCACGCCGGCACGGTCGAGCATGCGCCGGACCACGAACCCGCTGGCTTCGTAGGCAGCGCGCTCGAGTGCTTCGGCACCGGACCCGATGTCGAGACCGTAGAGGTTGGAACGCAGCGTGTGGTCCTCGAACGGCGTCCGCTCGCCTCGGACGTACGGCAGCCAGACCGGCACCCGGGCCGGGGTGCCCAGTCGTGGCTCGAGCCGCTCGCGGTCGGGCCCGGGGCGCGGCGTGCCGCGCAACAGGCGCCGGGCCCAGTCGACGAAGAGTGCGCCGGCGTTACTCGGCCCCCCGATGAGGAAGCGATCGGCCGTCGTGTGGGGGTAGCTGATGAGGCCGGGCGCGACCAACCACTCGTCACACACCGCCCACACGATGAGGGTGGCGCCGAAGATCACCAGCACGTCGCCGGGCTCGGTCGCGCCGGCCACGATCTGGTCGCACAGCGCGTCGATGGTGCCGCCGGTGATGACGGCGTCGCTCTCGGGGATCGTCCCCGCTGCCTGCCCCATGGGCACCACCGCGGGCATCTGGCTCTCCGCAACACCGAGCGAGGCCAACAGCTTGGCGTTCCAGTGCCCGTGGGTGTGCAGCGCGCCCAGCGACGCCGTGACCCCGGTGTCGACAGCCGGCACACCGCTGAGGGCGTAGGTCGCCACCGCCTGGCAGGGCCAGTAGCCACGCGGCGTCGGGCACCGCGGCAGAGGCCCACCGCAAGAAGCCCTCGGCGTCGGGCATGGTCCCAGGGAGCAGGACCCCTTCCGAATCCGGCTCTGCAGTGCGGCCCTCCCGGTCGCCGTAGAGGAGTCCCGGCAGGACCGGGACCCCCTTGGCGTTGACCGCGGTGAGCGAGGGCACCATGGACGCCACGGCCACTCCGGCCAGTGTGCGCCCCTCGGCACCCAGCTGCGCCGTCACTTCGTCGTAGGCCTTGCGCGGGCCCGCTCGCCACGCCCGCTTGGCGTCGTGGCGCAAGATGTCGGGTTCGGGGGCGTCGATGCTGTGAGCCACCCTGCTCCGGGCGACGACGGTCCCGTGTTCGTCGACGGCGAGGGCCTTGACCGACGTCGTCCCGACGTCGACGCCCACGGTGACCGCCGGCATTGAGGTGCTCACGAATCTGACACGCGTGTCATGATCCGTCATTATGGACGACCGGCGCGGCATCCGCCGCCCGAGGCGCCAGAAGAGAGGATCGCCCCAATGACACGCTCCCGGCCCAAGGCCCTGGTGACGGCGGCCGTGAGCGGCCCCGGGCTCGACCTGTTGGGCCAGCTGGCCGACCTGGTCCTCGACTCGTGGCTGGACCAGCCGACCCTGCGCATCTACAACGCGGCCCAGCTGGCCGAGCGCGTGGCGGCCGAGGGAGCCTCCATCGTGGTCGTGGAGAGCGACACGTGCGGCGCCGAGCTCTACGAGCAGCCGATCATCGCCGTGTGCAGCTGCCGGGGCGACCCGACCAACGTGGACGTACCGGCTGCGACGGCTGCGGGTGTGCCCGTGCTGCGTGCGCCGGGACGCAACGCCGACGCCGTGGCCGAGCTGGCCGTCGCTCTCCTCTTCGCGGCCACCCGCGGCATCGTGCCGGCCGACCGCGACGTGCGGGAGGGCGAGATCTACCGGGACGGCAAAATCCCCTATCAGCGCTACCGGGCCTGGGAGCTGGCCGGCAGGACCGTCGGCCTCGTCGGCCTCGGTGCTGTCGGGCGGGCCCTGCGCTGGCGTCTGCGCGGCCTGGGCATGGACGTCATCGCGTATGACCCGTACGCACCTGACGCCACCAGCTCGCTCGACGAGCTGCTGGCGCGCTCTGACGTCATCTCCGTCCACGCCCCGGTGACAGAGGAGACGACGGGCATGATCGGAGCCGACGCCTTCGCCAAGATGCGCGACGGTGTCGTGTACCTCAACACGGCGCGGGCCAAGATCCACGACACCGACGCACTGGTGGCCGCACTCGCGGCAGGCAAAGTCGGTGCCGCCGGCCTCGACCACTTCGAGGGAGAGCATCTGGCCACCGACCACCCGCTCACCACGTTCCCCAACGTGGTGCTCACGCCGCACATCGGCGGGGCCACCTACGACACCGAGTCCAACCACACCCGCACGATCGCCGAGGATCTGTGCCGCCTCATGGCCGGCGCCCGGCCCCTGCACATCGTGAACCCCGAGGTGCTCGCGGACTGAAGTGGCGGCGCGCCGACCCACCATCATCGCCACCTCCATCGGGTTCCAGCCCGAGGGCCCGGACCCGATGAACATGCGCCCGGGCCCGTCGTACGGGCTGGCCGCAGAGCTGGCCCGGGCAGGCGATCACCCGCGGCTGTGCATGATCGCCACCGCGGTCGGCGACGACTCGACGCGCCTGGCCATGGCGCACAACGCGTTCGCAAAGATCGGCTTCGTCAGCTCGCACCTGACGCTGTTCCCGATGCCGAACTATCCCGACGTGCGCGCCCACCTGCTGGCCCAGGACGTGATCTGGGTAGGCGGGGGCAGCACGGCCAACCTGCTGGCTCTGTGGCGCCTCCACGGGCTCGACACCATTCTGCGCGAGTGCTGGGAAGCCGGAGTGGTCCTGAAGGGCGTCTCAGCCGGGTCACTGTGCTGGCACGTCGGCGGGACGACCGACTCGTTCGGTCCGACGCTCCGGCCGGTCACCAACGGTTTGGCGTTCCTCCCCTACTCCAACAGCCCGCATCACGACGCCGAGGAGCAGCGCCGACCTCTCATCCACCGGCTCATCGCGGACGGCACGCTGCCCGATGGCTACGCCACCGAGAACGGCACCGGCCTCGTGTTCGCCGGCACCGAGCTGGTCGAGGCCTTCACCGAGGTGGAGGGCAAGCTGGCGTACTCGCTCGCCAAGGAGGGCGAGTCCACCCGCGAGACACCACTGCCCACCCGGCTGCTCTGAAAAGACGGCGCGGCGCGGCGTCAGACCGCGGCGTCAGACCGCGGCGCCCGCCCAGTCCGAACCGGCGTGCACGGTGTCGGTGTCACGGCCCGAACGCAGCACCCGACCGGGCACGGCGTCGGTGAAGGAACCGTCGCGCGCGATCTCGGTGCCGTTGACCAGGACGTGGCAGATGCCGCTCGCCTCCGCGTAGAGGCGGCTCGCCCCCCCGGGCAGGTCGTCACGGGTGCGCACTGCGCCGTGGCCGATGGCCGTCGGGTCGAACACCACCACGTCGGCATACGAGCCCGCCACCAGACGGCCGCGGTCGCGCAGGCCGTAGAGCCGGGCCGGGATGTCGGTCAGCTGGCGAACAGCCTGCTCCCAGCTGAGCAGGCCCCGTGCCCGCACACCGTCGCCGAGCATGGAGGTGGAGTAGACGGCGCCGCACATCGTGTCGAGGTGCGCGCCGGCGTCGGAACCGCCGACGATGGAACGGTGGTCCTGCCAGATCTCGGCCCGCAGGGCCCAGTCGGCCTCGTTCTCGGGGATGGGCGGACGCAAGCCCGTGCGCAGGTCGTCGGCCACCACTACGTCGAGCAGCGCGTCGAACGGCGCGACACCCCGCTCGCGAGCCACGTCGCCCACACTGCGCCCCTCGAGGCCGGCGTTCTGCGGAGCGAAGGTCTCCTCGAAGAGCAGGCGGTCCCACTGGGCCAGGTGGCGCAGGATCCCGGCCTCGTCGGACTGCGCGCCGGCGTCCAGACGCCGCCGCGTCTCGGGGTCGGCGAACGCCGCCAGGCGCTGGTCGTACGGGAGCGCGAAGACCTCGCGCCAGCCGGGCAGTCCGTCGAGGATGGCGCCGTGGGAGAAGCTCAGGCGCAGCTGCATCGTGTGCGGCAGGGTCAGCGCCACCACGGTGGCGCCGCGCCTCTCGGCTGCCGAGCCCGCTGCCAGCTGGCTCCACGCACCGTGGGGATTCATGGACGACACGCCCAGTACGTTCCAGTTCACCGGTCGGTCGGCCAGCAGTGACATGGTGGTCAAGAAGTCGATCTCGTCCTCGGTGAACCCGTTCAGGCAGCCGGGCACGATCAGCTCGAGGGTCGTCCCCTCGTGCGGGCGGACCGCGGCGGCGAGGCGCTCCATTTCGGCCCGGCTGGCCGCCCGTGAGGGCACCGGCTGGCCGTCCCCGTCGTTGTGCGTGTGCACCTGCGAGGTGGAGAATCCAAGCGCACCCTCTTCCAGCGCGGCGTGCAGTGCAGCCTCCATCGCATCGATGTCCTCGTCGGTGGCGGTGCCCCCGACGGCCCGGTCACCCATGACGAGGCGCCGGAGCGTCGAGTGCCCGACCAGGAAGCCGGCGTTGACGGCGATGCGGCCGTCGAGGCGGCCGAGCCAGTCGCCGAAGGAGCCCCAGTCCCACGGAAGGCCGGCCTGCAGCGCGGCGAGCGGCATGCCTTCGACCCGCGCCATCATCCGGCTGATGTAGTCGGCACCGTCGGGCGCCAGCGGCGCCAGGGAGAAGCCGCAGTTCCCGCCGAGCACGGTGGTCACGCCGTGCAGCGGTGACGGGCTGGCGTTGGGGTCCCAGAACAGCTGGGCGTCGTAATGGGTGTGCAGGTCGACGAAGCCGGGTGCGACGAGCAGGCCGCCGGCGTCGATCACCGCGTCGGCTTCGGGTGCCTTTCCGTTCGCCGGCGCGACCGCGCTGACGCGGTCGCCTTCGATGAGGACGTCGGCCCGGACGGCCGGACCGCCCGTGCCGTCGACCACGGTCCCACCGCGGATGGCGATTGTCATGCTCCCTCTCCTTGTTCCCCTGGCTCTTCGTACGCCGCGGCCTTGCTGGCGGGTCCCGGGCGCAGCACGCGCACCCGCTGGCGGGCGAAGGCCTGCATGCCCTCGACACCGAGCTCGACCCCGAACCCCGAGTGCTTCCAACCGCCCATCGGGGCGTACATGTCGATGGACGAGATCCCGTGCGTGTTGACGAAGACGGTCCCGGCCTCGAGACGGCCGGCCACCTCCGCCGCCAGCGACTCGTCGTTGCTCCACACCGAGGCGCAGAGCCCGAAGTCGCTGTCGTTCGCCGCGTCGACCGCCTGCGCAATGTCGTCGTAGGGGATCACCGGCAGCGCCGGCGCGAACTGCTCCTCGCGCACGATATCGGCATCGGGTCCCGGGGCGACCACGAGGGCAGGCGACACGAAGTACCCGCCGCTGCCTTCCTCCTCGGGCCGCACGCTGCCGGGGCGTAGCACGGCGGCACCAGCCGCGGCAGCAGCACTCACCATGGCCTCGACCCGGTCGCGGGCGCCCGCGGTGTGCACGGGACCCATGGTCACCCCCTCGGCCAGTCCATTGCCGACCACTTCGCCCGAGAGGCGCTCGACGAGCGCGTCCACCGTCTCGTCCAGACGGTCGCGGTGCACGTAGAGCCGTTTGATCGCCATGCAGACCTGCCCGGACGTGACGAAGGCCGCCTCCACGACGTGCGCGGCGAGGGCGCGGTCACCAGCCACGTCAGGCGCCAGGATGGCGGCGTCGTTGCCCCCCAGTTCGAGCACGACCGGGCGGATGGAGGCCGCGGCGGCCGCCATGACGGCCTGGCCGGTGCGCACGCCACCGGTGAAGGAGACCATGTCGACGCCGGGATGGCCGACCAGCGCGGCCCCGAGGGCAGCACCGGGCCCGTTGACCACGTTGAGCACGCCGCGCGGCAGGGTGGCGGCCATCGCTCCCGCCACCAAGAGCACGGTGGCCGGGCAGGTCGGCGGTGCCTTCACCACGACGGTGTCGCCGGCGAGAAGCGCGGGAAGGACTTTGTTGGCCATGACCGAGACCGGCCAGTTGAAAGGAAGGATGGCGGCGACGACGCCGTGAGGCACCCACTCGACCCGGGTCGCCCCGGCGCTCAGCTCACGGGCGGCCAGCGCCTCGGCCACCACCGGTGCGAAAGCGGCGGCCATGGCACCCATGGTGGCCGTGTCGAAAATCGCCTCGAGGTGGGTCTTGCCGTGCTCGCGTGTCAAGAGGCGGGCCAGGTCGTTCGCCTCCGCCATCGCGACGCCCGCTTCGGCGGCGGCCACCACCGTCGCCGCCCGCTCGTCCATCCCGAGCGCAGCCCAGGCCGGCTGGGCCCGGCGCGCCGCCGCCACCGCCTGGTCCAGCTGGGCCGGCGAGGTCGATGGCGCATGGAGGACCACCTCGGCGGGCCGGGCCGGGTTCGTCACCGGGTAGGTGCCGTCGCCGCCCGCCACGATATCGCCGTCGATCACGAGGCCGACACCGGTCGTGACGTCCTCGACGTGTGTGGTCATGCGCACCACCCGGGCCCGGCCGACCTTGCTGACGATAGTGTCACGCAGGGCTTTTAGCTGCTCTTTTGTCGCACCAATCCCCTAGAATGGCCCAATTGTGGCCCAATATCGCGGAGGATTCGCGTGACCAAACGTCAGTATGGCACCGGCAGCATCTCCTGGTCATCGCCCACCAAGGCCCGGCTTCGGGTCCGAGTGGGCGGCAAGCGGCGGACCAAGGTGATGACCGTTTCCCACCGTGACCGTGGCGGACGGGGCGAGGCGAGCGATGCCCTAGTGTCCCGGAAGGTTGAAGCGCTGTGAAAACTGGATCATGCGCCGGCGTTGATGGCGGTGCAGTAGCCAGCGAGGCGCTCGAAGATCTCTTCGGCGGTCCTGGTCCACACGAACGGGCGTGGGTTCTGGTTCCAGGTGGCGGCCCAGTCCAAGATGTCGGCAGCGAGTTCTTTGACGTTGCGATGCGCCGAACGCTTCAGTTTCTTGGTGGTGAGCGCAGAGAACCACCGTTCGACGAGGTTCATCCACGACCCGTAGGTCGGGGTGAAGTGGAAGTGGAACCGGCGGTGGCGAAGCAGCCAGCGGTGGACCTGGGGAGTCTTGTGGGTCTGAAGGTTGTCGAGGATCACGTGCACGTCGAGCTCTTTGGGGACCTCACGATTGACCTTGTTCAAGAAGGCGATGAAGTCCGCACTGGTGTGGGACTTGCGGATGTCGGTGATCACGGTCCCCGTCGCCACGTTGAGGGCAGCGAAGAGGTCACAGGTGCCGTTGCGCTCGTAGTCGTGGGTGGCCCTCGCCGGTGTGGTGGGCAGCATGGGCAGGGTCGGGGCGGTGCGGTTGAGCGCTTGGATCTGGGGTTTCTCGTCGACGGCGAACACCGCCGCGGCGACGGGCGGGCTCAGGTAGAGCGCGACGAGGTCGCGGATCTTCTCGACGAAGTCGGGGTCGGGCGAGACCTTGAAAGAGTCCTCGCGCCACGGCTTGAGCCCGAAGGCCCGCCAGATCTCCCTCACCGTGGTGTGGCTGATCCCGTGCTTGGCCGCCAGCGTGCGCGTCGACCAGTGGGTGGCGTCGGGCGGTGCACTCTCGAGCGTCTCGACCACGACCGCTTCGATCACCTCGTCACCGATCGTGCGCGCCGCTCCCGGACGAGGGGCGTCGACGAGGCCGTCGAGGCGACCCTCGGCGAAGCGGTTGCGCCACTTGCTCACCGTCACCGGATTGCAGCCCAGCTCGGCTGCGATCTCGGCGTGGGTGGCTCTTCCCGCCGCGCAGGCCAGCACGATCTTGGATCGCAAGGCCAACGCTTGGGAGGACGAATGCCGGCGCGCCCAGCGCTCGAGCGTGGCGCGTTCGTCCACGCTCAGGTTGATCTCGACGGTGGGGCGTCCTCTTCGGGCCATGGCGTTCCTCCGATGTTGGCGTACAACACCGGACCAACGCGGCCCAACTCAGAAAATTCCCGTTCAGCCAAGATTTCTTGGCAGATCAACCTTCCGGGTCACTAGCGCTGTAGGAACCACAGACCTTGCTGACAGGGTCCACCACTGAATAAAGCCTCCCGGGCGAGTGTGGAGCTGTTCACACACCCACGCTCACCAAGGAGGCTTCAGATGCACCGTAACGCCCGCCTAACCCCAGCTGGTCGACTCTTGCTCTGCCAGCGCACCGAGGCCGGCTGGCCCGTTGCCCACGCCGCAGCGGCCATGGGTATTTCACGCGATCGCGCCTACGTCTGGTGGCGTCGCTACCAAGAAGAGGGGCTGAGTGGGCTCGAGGACCGCTCCAGCAGACCGCACCGGTGCCCCCGACAGACTCGCCCGGCGCTCGAGCGCCGCATCCTCACGTTGCGCCAGAGCAAAGGGCTCGGTCCGGCACGCATCGCCGGCATCGTCGGGCGCCCAGCCTCGACGGTGCACCGGGTCTTGGTGCGTCAAGGGCTCAATCGTCTCGACCACCTGGACCGATCCATCCGGGGCTGACCGAGGCTGATTTGAAGGCGCGGCTTCGAGAGACCTCCGGGTCCGGCAAGTCGCCCGACGAATGGGCCACCCCCAAGGAAATCGTGGTGCGCGCCACGGACTTCTTCGACGGCACGATCGACACTGACCCGGCATCGAATCAGGGAACTCCTCGTGTTCCAGCGTCGGTGCGCTACACCGCCGAGGAAGACGCCTTGTCGCAGATTTGGAAGGGGCGCGTCTTTTGCAAACCTCCTTACCGGCGACAGCGTGTCCTGCATGAGTGGGTCACTAAAGCGCGGCTTGAGTACGACGTGGCGAGGTCTCCGAAATGCTGTTGCCCGTCCCCGCTCAGACCGAGAAGGCATGGTTCGCCAACATGCGGGTTCCTTTCGCCATGCAACCGCCGCGACCGATCCCGTTCGCCAACGGTTTGGGCAACCCACGGCGGCCTCGACGAAGATGGTTGGCGTCATGGGTGTTCCTGATTCGGCCAACGAAGACACGCGACGCATGGGATCAATTCGTTGGGCGATGTCCCCCCGTCGCATCAGGCTCGCGAGTTGGTGGAAACCGAACGAACGGGAGGCCGACCAGAAGGGAGAGCTGCTCTCGGTCCCCATTTCGCTGAGTCTCCTGTGGCTGGTGCTGGCGGTACTCACGGTTCTTGAGGCGGGCAATGACCTCTTCGGCCTTGCAGGTCCAAACTGGCTCTATGACGACTGGGTCCACAATGCAGTTCTCGGTATCTGCGCCCTGCTTGTCCTCGGCCGTGCCAGCTTTGAACCTGTTGCACGCCGGGCCTGGCTGGCGTTTGGATCCGCGCTGGCTCTCTGGTTCCTTGGGAGCGCCGCGTGGAGCGTGACCTACGGCGGGCGAGTCAACGTTCCCTATCCCACGTTCGCAGACATCCTGTGGTTGGCCTGGTACCCGCTCGTCGCCGTCGGCATGTTTTACTTAATCCGGCTGCGCGTTCCTCGCTTCGAGCTCCATCGTTGGATGGACGGGATTGCTGTGACCTTGCTAGTGCTGGCGGCTGGGTTCGCCCTGGTGATTCAACCCGTCGCGGAGCACAAGACGGTCGGGGCGCTGGCAACTGTCGTCGCCTTCATCTATCCGGTTCTCGACCTGCTGCTCATCGGAGCGGTGCTCGGCGTTTATGGCTTGCTTGGCTGGCGTCCAGAGAGAATGTGGATCCTGATCGGCTTGGCCATCCTCAGCACATCGATAGCCGACGCCGCCTTTGCAGTGCAGGAGGCCCAGACTCGAGCTGTCGTGTCTGGAAATCGCTATGACTTCGTGTGGACGGCGGGCGCACTGCTGATCGCCCTGGCGGCTTGGACCCAGGCGCCGGATGAAGAATCGGATCCGGAGACGGTCACGGGGATGCGGGCGGTCGCTCTCGCCCTCTTTGCGCAGGCTCTGGCCGTCGGGATTCAGACGTATGCAGTCTTCAGAGAGGTTGGGAGGAGTGAGCGGATCGTGACAATTGTGGTGCTCGTGGTGGCTTCTATCCAGATCGTCCTCACCCGACCGCGGACGGGTCTAGGTGAGAGTCATCAACTGACCGAAGGCGAGGAGTCGATAGCGCTCAAGCACCATCCCTCGTCAAAGAGTGATAGGCAGCGGTCATAGACAGTCTCTAGGTCGCCTTCGGGCTTTCCAGCACATTGCTTTCCAATAAGCCAAGACCATCGGACGGCACAATGATCGAATTATGATTGGGCGTCTCCTGACCCAATATGCCGCCGGGCGGCAATGGCGCCCCGTCGTTCTGCGACTCGGTTGCCTCACCGGCGAGGGCGAACGACAGGAGTGTGGCGGCGGCGTATGTAGGCGGTGTCTTCCCGTCGGGTTGTGGCATCACCATCAGATGGAGCAAGCCACCGAACGAGTTAGAGGTGTAGTGCGTCGCGGCGCCACAGGATGGATCGCTGCAGAGCGCAACCGGATGCACCTTGCCACCGTCCTGCCAGACGAAGTCGATGCCCTCTTGCTCGCCCACAATTCTGCGGGAGATCTCAAGCCGACGCGTGCCATTCGACGTGTCGATGGACCACACTTGGTGAACGTTGCCGATCGTGCCAGCCAGGTAGACGCGACCCCGGTAGAACCCGCCGCCATCAACGCCGGACGAGGGGACAGCCTTCTTCAGGGTCGTAACGGGCTTGATTGCAGCGTGGGTCGGCCATGAGTGGGAAGCTGAGATGTCGGCCATGTCGTAGGCCAAGAGGTTGTTGCCCGAGGAAGTCCACAGCAGCTTGCCATTCGGAGAGACGGCGGCCCACATGGCCTTCTTGATGGTGGCCGGGTCCAGCTTCACTTCGAACTCCCAGGCCAACGTGACCGGGTCCGCGACGCAAATCGCCCCCGTGTTTGCGCAGTTGGTTCCGTTGTAGCGCTCCATGGGGAGAAGTACTCCGGTATCTTTGGAGTAGGCGATGGCCCCGATGTGGTTGTACTCGTCGCGGGCGGCGACGGCCGCCGGAATGTACGGCGTGGTGCCTGCGATCTGGGTCAACGAGCTGTCGGTCTTGAACAGCCCGTTGTCGACGCCGTCGAAAAAGAAGTTCCCGTGATCGTCCTCGGTCATCCCCTGGTAGTAGAAGATTCGCAGGGACGTGGTCGACACCAGGTGCCAGCGGCCCGGGTCCTTCTGCACGGTCGCGGCACCTGATGCCGATGCGGAGGAATACGGTTGCCCCGAGCACTGCCACGACTATCGCCGCCGCACAGCGCAAGAGGATCTGCATTCCCCGTTTTCTCGAAAGCTCTCTCATTAGAAATCGATCTTTCCCCGAGTGCTGGTTTCCCAATTGCTGGCATTCTTCTCGAATTCACATCCGCCGAGAGGCCCCGGTGGTGCCTTTAGGATGCGTGATGCCCTGTGGCGCGACGCCGCCGTGGGTCCGCTGTTTGAGCCTCATCCTGTCGATCACGCCTTCACCCCTTTTCGGAGATCGTCAACGTCACTGCCACCCGGCGATTCGCATAGATCTGAGTGCTCTGGAATAGCCGTGAACCGACACGGGCTTGGCCTGATCGGCGGTGACGTATGTCGGGGCGCGATGTCGTTGACAACGGACGGCACTCTCCTGATTGACCTACTTCAGTTTGGCCCGTAGTACAACCTGTTTTGGCAGCACGCGAAGCGGCCCCGCGGACGGAAGAGGACGCAGGGCCGCTTCCTTGCGCCGTGCTCGCCCCAGGTGGGTCGTCGGCGTTGAACACGGTTGTGACGCCCGCCGAGCGGTCCCAGTGCCCCGTGACTGACGAAGTACGGCTCGGCGGGCGTGTCTCACAGCTACCCCTTGTCGGGTCGCCCAAACTGGAAGATGCATAAGACTATTGGAAGAAAGTCAGCTACCAAGGGAAGGTCAGCTACCAAGGGAACGACGGACCAGAGCGCGTGTTCTGAAAGAAGGCGCGCCTGGTCGTAAGTAGTCGTAGTCGTTCTGACTAGGAGCGTCCGCACCGAGGTCTCTCCTCACGCCTGCACAGATTGGTTAAACAAGCCGCGCGTACTGAACGTTATGCGGACCGCGACTGGCGAAGCACTCGACGTCATCCGCTGCACCAGCCGGCCGCGATTGAACCACCGCCCACACGGGTACATGTACTCATGTCAACTAAGGCTGGTTTTGAATTGGATTCACCTCGTTGAGGGGCGACGATCCACTTGGGAGGAAGCCATGAAGTGGTTACGACGAATTGGTGTTGCAGCGGTCGCCGTTCTGGGCATGGCGACCATGCCGCTCATCGGCGGAGCATCGGCTGGGGCGGCGATCCCGTCGTCAGCGTTGGTCGCCACGCCGTACCTCGCCTCAGTTGCCATGGCGCCTACCCCGGGAGGCAATGGCTATTGGATGGTGGGCCTCGACGGCGGTGTCTTCTCGTTCGGCGATGCGACCTACTACGGGTCGCTTCCGGGCTTGGGCATAAGAGTGAATGACATCGTGGGAATCGCCTCGACCTCGGACGGGCGCGGGTATTGGCTGCTCGGTGCCGACGGCGGTGTGTTCGCATTCGGTGACGCCACGTACCACGGCTCACTGCCCGGCGTGCTCGGAGGGCCTGCTCCCAACCCGATGACTTCCATCGTGCGGACCCCAGATGGCCTTGGCTACTGGATCGTCGGCACCGATGGCGGAGTGTTCACCTTCGGTGATGCCGGGTTCTATGGTTCATTGCCTGGCATCAACGTCGCTCCGCAAAATGCTCGCGTGGCGGATTCAGTAGTCTTTCACGCATACGCCGCTTCGCAGGACGTCTTCTTGGCGCCCACCCCCGACGGCCATGGTTACTGGATGGCTGATTCGGCGGGTGACGTCTTCAGCTTCGGGAACGCGCAGTTCCACGGCTCCTTGCCCGGCCTGCTCGGTCCATTCGCAAAGCCCTCGGCTCATGATGTCGTGACCGGCCATCAGGCTACGGTTCCCATCACCGGGTTTGCCGCCACCGGTGACGGTGGCGGTTACTGGATGGCGGCCACCGACGGCAGCATCTACACCTTTGGCGATGCCGCCAACTACGGATCGCTCCCGGCCCTCGGGCTCACCGCGCCGCCTGTCGTGGTCTATGGCTACAGCCCGCCCTCGACGGTCGGGCTCAGTATTCCGTTGGCCAACATCTCAAGCCTCGTGCGGACGCCAGACGGCGGGGGATACTGGCTCACCTCACTCAACGGCGGAGTCTTCAGCTTCGGTGATGCCCAGTTCCATGGCTCGGTTCCCGGTGTGCCGTCCTCGATCGATGGCGTGGCTGGGTTGGCTCCCTAATGAGTAACAGGGGTGAGACGTCCGCGGTAACGACAATGCGCTGACCGAGGAGTTGATCGTCGGGCGAATGGAAGCCCGACGGCGCGCATCTCTTTCTCGGGACACGGCCAGCGCGAGTACTGCGAGTAACGGCGCAAACCGTCGCGCCCGGTTGGCCTCTCTCGCGGTCGAAACCTCGATGGACCAACGGGGCCTTTCCTTGAGTGGGTTTACTCGCATGGTAAGGCGGAATTTTGAAGCCGATAGCGATTCGGTTAAGACCTTGGCTGGTCATGCGCGCCTTTTCTCAACTGCGATCCCTGATACGAGCCTCGAGCCTCAACGACAGTGTCACTTGATGGATCCCCGCGGAGACATCTTCGGCGGTTTATGGCCGCTCCGCAGCTCAGTCCTAAACGCGCACTGTCTTCGACTGAGCCAAGACATTTCCGTCTGCGTCGAGCGCGACGGCCGCGGCATAATTCGTATCGACGGCGACGGGTAGGGCCGTCTCGAATCCGGTGCGGGCTACCGTGGCTGCGAGCTGCATCGTCATGACGACGAACCTCGGCGTGAGTTCGTTGGGGGAAGATCTTCGACGACCCGATGGTCGCCGCCGCCATGCTCGGTCGCCTGCTGCACCGCAGCGTCGTGTTCAACATCGACGGCGAGAGCTACCGGATGCGCTCCATCGGACTCGCACCGAAGGCATCCGGAAGGGGGTGTCGAAGGTCAAGGAGTGGCCTCAGACCACACAACTCACCGGGTCATTCACTGGGGAATTTCGATGATCGCCCCTGGGGAGTTTCGAAATCGGCGGCGCGTCTGCCCTCGAGCTTCGCCAGCACCTCAAAATCAAACAACACGGACTGACAGACATCGTGCCACCACCGTCGTCGACAACGTCTCGACGCACAAGACCCCCGAGATCAAGCGCTGGTTGGTGCGCCACCCGCGCTTTCACCTGCACTTCACACCCACCTACAGCTCGTGGATCAACCTCATCGAGCGCTGGTTCGCCGAGCTGACCACCAAGTGGCTACGCCGGGGGACCCATCGCTCGACCAAGGAGCTCGAAGCCTCCATCACCACATGGGTCGGACACTGGAATGACGACCCCAAGCCCTTCGTCTGGCACAAAAGCGCTGACGAGATCCTCGAGACGCTCGCGGGCTACTGCATGCGGATCTCTGACTCAGGTCATTAGCTCGACTTGCTTAGCTTAGCGTTTCGGGGGAAAGTCCGATTATGTGGTGCAAGTGGGCGCACTGCCTACGAGAAGGTCCTGGCTCCAACCTTTGAGTGTGGCAGGAGTGTCACCGGTGAAACCGAGATTCTGAGCGGTCTTCGGCCAGAACTCGATCGAGTTGGCATGCTCGGCCACCGCCACGGCAACTGCCTGGCAGGCCACAGTCCCGGTGGTGGCCGGTGAGTTCATCTGGAAGGCCACGGCGGTATTGCTCGGGTCCGCCGCGTAGAGGCTGTTGATCTCGTTGTAGACAAAGGACCCGCTTTGGCTCGCGTCGAGGGCGTTGTTGCCCAGGATGCACCAGGGACCGCTCGAGGCAAGGGAATCGGCGCAACGCTCCATGACCTCCGCAGTCACTGAGTCGTCGATACCCCTCTGCCCGGACGCCGAGATCGTGGTGAACGAACTGAACGGGTAGTAGATCGCCGTGTGATACCAGGGGGCGTAGTCGTTCAACGCGCCATCGAGGCAAGATTGCTGCGCTGCGTCGGTCCATCCGTCAGCTAACAGGACCGAGGTCACGTCGGGGGTTGCTGCCATGATCATCGGCTCGTCCGTGAGCGACGCACACGACGCCACCACCACCTCGTTGATAAGTGGATTGTTGTCATAGCGCTGGGCGAGTGCCGACTGCAGTGCGGCCCAGGCGGCGCGGTAGTCGGGTTTCCACCACTGTCCCACCGTGGCTGGTTGGTTGTTCACATCAGTCGAGATCGGCATCCCATCCATCGTCTTGGCCCACTGGGGAGCGTCGTTAGCAGCCCACACGCGGAGCTTGACCCCAAGAGTGGCTCCGGGATGGGCACTGTTATAGGCAGAGACCGCGGCCAGGTCCGCGTCGAGCGTCGAGAAGTCGAAAATTCCCGGACTGGGTTCGAGCTGTGACCAGGACACGTCAACCACCGTCCCTATCAAGCCCGGCGAGCTTGCCGCCACTTCGGAGAGATCAATCACGGGGTACGGCTGAGCGAGATGAAAGTAGGTCTCACTGCCTTTGTTTACGATCCCTGAGAGCAGGGGCTTGTAGCCCGGTTCAGTGGGGGTGCAGGCGGCGATCACGACGCCCGTCAGCACCACGAGACCGGCGAGTGCGAGACGACGCATGGCAATGCGTCCTTTCTGGACCGAGCCGAAACCTATTTGGCCCGGCGACTCTTGGGCAGCGACGTTCAATGCTTTTGTCAGGTGACTGTTTGCCGAGGCAACGCTGTCAGTTCGCCACCGTGATCGTGACACCGGGACTTGCACCTGAGACACCACCTGGGTAAGTCGCGATGCTCTGAAGCGTGTAGGTGCCATTTTGCACGTTCGTCGAGTTCCAAGCGGCCAGCCACCCGTAGATGGTTGGGGTGGCAGTCGCGATCACCATAACGGGGAGGCTCCCGCCACTGAGTTCGTACTGGACCTTGGTCACTCCCGGTGACGTCGTGGCGTCGAGATACGTGGTGCCTGAGAGGGAGGCGCCGTTCGAGGGCAGTACGACCGTGGTAGTGGGCGGTGGATTGCTCACCATGACGGTGATGCCGGGACTGGTGCCACTTGTCCCGCCGGAACGCGCGACGCTCTGCAGCGTGTATGTGCCGTTCGGCACGCTGGTCGAGTTCCAAGCGGCCAGCCACCCGTAGATGGTTGGGGTGGCAGTGGCGATCACCGAATCGGTGAGGCTGCCGCCAGTCAGTTCGTACTGCACCGTGGTGACGCCCGGTGAGGTAATGGTGTCGAGATACGTGGTGCCTGAGAGGGAGGCGCCAGTTGAGGGCAGCACGACTGTCGTGGTGGGGGGCGTTACCGCGATGGTGGCGGGGTTGGTCGCTACCGATCCACTCGAGTTGGTAAAGATGGCACGAACCTTCCATCCGTTCTCGAAGGGGGTCAGCGGCGCTGTTTCGGTCGTCTCCGTCCACCCCGCTACCGTGATCCACGTGGACCCGCCGTTTGTCGAGATCTGCCAGGTGACGGCGGGAGGCGGAAGCCCAGTGGCCGCTGCACTGAAGGTCGCGGTGCTGCCCGAGGTCACCGTCTGACTGACCGGGTCGAGCGTTACGGCCAAAGGCACGGAGAGCACCGCTTCGAACGTGCTGGCCAGCTCGGCGTAGCCGGTGTTGTTGGTATGCACGTTCGTCCCCCCCGAGGTGCACATGTTGGTCCAGTTGCAGATGATCCCCACGTTTGCGGGCACCGTCGTCCCGTCCCACGAGCCGGTCATGGCCCAGTTCGACGTGTCGAAGGTGGATTCCACGTTGGCAGGCACGACTCCGTAGTCCGAGTAGTCCGCGGCGAGGGCACTGTTGAGTTGACCCACGAGGGTGACGCTGTCTTGGGCTGCTTGCTGACCACTCGTACCGTCGAGCCAATATTCGAGGAACGGGTCGTAGTATTCAATCCCCATGATCGGCACAGAACCACCCGCGGCCCGCAGGCCGCTCAGGATCGTCGGCAGGTTCTGCTCCATCTTGGTCAAACCATTCTCAAAGCAGGACTCGTTGATGGTCCCCGCCGATGCGCATCCGAGGACATCGTCGGCACCGATGTCGATCGTGATGAACGATACCTGACCTGGGTGAGCCTGCAAAAACGCTTCGGCGTCACCGAGTTGGCTGCCAGTGGAGTACTTCGTGCAATGCCCGCCGTTGATCATTGTCGTGGTCGTCTCCCCCGCAGCCCAGGTTGACGACTTGGAGGCCGGGAATGCCCTTCTGAGCGTACGTGCCTAAGTCGTTCACGTAGTCGGCGCCGCCGGTCGACCCAGCTCCTGTGACCAGTGACGCGCCGAGTGCGATGTAGTAGCTCGTGGGAGTAGTCGCGGCGCCGGTCGCTGTCGCACCCAGCCCTGGCAGCACACCCATCAGCGCCACCGCGACTCCTGCGACAAACCAACGACGAAATGCTCTCACGTTGTAGCCACCCCGACTCAAGACACGAATGGGTCGCGTCCTTCCTCAACGACGGAATCTAGCGCGGGCACAATCACCGGTGCCTGTATTTTTCGGTCCCCAAACACAACCATCACAAGTCGGACTGCATTGGCCGGGTGCCCGCGGGATTCGAAGGAGCGTAGATGAAGCCGATGATCGGTAACGAAGTCAGAGCTCAAGTAGGACGCTGTCGATTAGATGGACCGCCGCCGGGCTTTGGTCACCTCTGGACCACGTGTGTTCGGTCCGAGACGCAGGTAGGCCAGATCGCGAACGGATCTGTTGATAGGTGTCGAGGACTTCGCTCACCGGGCCACCTCGTCATAAACGGAGAGGTCGACGACGGGCTCGCGTCCGATCGGCCCGAGCAGGCGAGTCGCCTCTTCGAGCGCCTCTTTGCCCGGTGGACGGTTCGCCTTCTTTTGGCACGGGCGAGCGGTTGAAGGAGCTGAGCACGGCGGCCTCGAGGGCTCGCGGTGCTCGACGCTGCGCACGAGCGCTCCAGATTCCGCAGGGGCGAGGCGATGGGTGACGAGGATCGCCCCCCGAAGGCGCGACACGTCGATGGTCGCAGCGCCCAGGCGGTGCCGGACGAGAGCGTCGTGGCGCAGGCCCGGTCCGGCGGCACCGAGTAGCGGTTGCCCGAGAAGGCCACCGTCGCGTTGTCGGCGACGATCCGCTCGACCTCGGTTGTGGCCGGAAACGGGCGCTCAGCGACGCGAGCAGGGGCTTGGTGTCGGCCAGTGCACCGACGGTGGTTCGCGTGCCGTTCGCGTCCCGGCGTGGGCGCTCGTCACCGGTCGTGGCGCAGAAGACGTCGAGGGAGCGCTGGGCCTCTTCGGGATTGGTGGCCGACATGGTGCGCCACCACCGTCCGGACGCGAAGCGCACGGCAGACTCGACAACGCCTTTGCGGTTGCCCCGTCGCGGCGGGCACGCCACCACAACGTTGCCCCATAGTGTTTTGCCACCGGAGGCAAAGAACTTTCTTGCACGTCACCTGTCGCCGGGTTGATGACCGTTGTCATGCGGTCCGTCCGCCACATCCGTGCGGTTCCGCCCAGACGTCGCATGACGCCGTCCATGGCGTCGATGAGATGCGGTTGACCCATCGACTCGGTGATCACGCCGCGCATTCGTCCGATGCATAGGACAGCGAACCCAACAACACATATGCCGTTGGGCCCCAAGGCGACTTGCGTCGTTCGAACCAGTCCCACTGGATCTCTTCGCCCGGGCGGGTGATCGATAGCGATGACCGTGTCACGTCCCTTGACGCCCGCACACGCCTCGCAATGTGGGCGAAGGCCCGGCCTCTCGGAGTTGTCGGGCAAAACTCGTGTAGCTGAGCGTCGTAGCCGAGGGTCTTTGACCTCGTCAAACAGAGCCGTTGCCCAGATGTGTTTGTCATCGCCGAAACGTGCCCTGATGTATTCCAGGAACGGTTCTATCGCATCGGGGGCGAATCGGGCACGGACTCCGCGGACCTGTTCGGCCCGTTCAGGTAGTCACGGACGGTCTTTCGATCCCGACCCAGGTGGCGGGCGATCGCTGAGATCGTCCATCCTCTGTTCTCGCAGTGCATGTGCTTCCACTTCTTCTCCCCAGTGTGAGCATTGGGCTTCTCTCCCTTCGTGCTGGCTGGTTTGGTCAATTGCCAGCATCGAAGGGGAGCTCGTCCCGATTGATGGACCTACGGTTCGCACCACCGCCCGAGGGGTGGGGAATTTCAGTGGTCAAGGCTGGGGAGATTCAAAAATCGCGGGCAGTGTCTGATGGATTGAGAGCGTCGGGCTTTAGCCACGGTCGCCAATGGTCCCGATGCCCCAGCCAGGCGAGGTCGGCCCAGACTTCATCGCCGAGCCGGTGCTGGCAGATGGTCTCGGGACTTTGTCTTCTCTCGTCCTCACCCACGTTCGGGCTGACGGTCAACGGCAAGCACGGGTCACGTCGGTCACGATGCATGCGCCGCCTCCGAACATGGTGGGAGCAGTGGTGGCAGTCCCGGCTCTTGGTGATCGCGGTACGAACTCTGGGAGAAACTCGCCCAAGTGATCCTCAGCGAGCGGCTCTCAGCTTCGAGGGGTGTAGTTCGGTTATGGTAAATGAACTCCACGTAGTCCTCACAGAATTCGCTCTTGTGACGGCAACTTCCAGTTCACGAGTGGTCGAGCTTCATCCGTCAGGGATTCGCTCGTGGCTCGAGCGTCCAGAAGGCGTGAACCGGTCACATCAGTCACCTGGACGATCAGGAAAAGCGCCAAGACAACGAGGGCCAGCCAGCAAGGCGGATTCCCCCAAGTGCCATTGGCCTCGGTAAGCCGGCGCGGCGAAATGTGTGCGCAGGCGTACATGACGACCCCCGTGAGAAGGATGATTGGCCCATGACGTAGCGGGTTGGTGTAGATGGCACTGGAAGGCCCGCCCGCGCTGCGACCCAAAGTGATGGTCACGTCAAAGAGTAGGGAGAATCCGATCAGCAGAAGCGGGAGCGGAAATCGCTCCCTCGAAGCTCGATAGTGCCACGATTGAACCAAAATGAATACTGCCGTTGCGAACAGGGCGACACCCACCACCACTTCGAAGCGCAGCGACGCTGTGTAAGATGACTGGTAGACGGTGGCAAAGTTGACCTTGCCGGAGGGGTTGACGTTGCCGATGAGGGCGAAGAAGAATCCGACTGCGGTCAGTGGATGGTGCAGCGCAACCCTGGGAGAGCAGGCCGCAGATGAAGGCATCCGTTGTCACGGAAGTTGTATCCGGGAAAATAAAGGACAACAGTGACAATTGCTGCGCCGAACCACATGGCAGTCTTCGCGGTTCGGCGCACCCAAGATGGGTTCCAGAGGATGCAGGTCGCACCCCGGGGCCAGCATAGAACCCTGGAGGGTCGACAACGAAGCGGCGACACGCCCAATGACCGCGACTGCCAACCACATCGCACGAGGCTGTGTGGCACCTGGAGGGCGAACAGCATCGCCACGAAGAAGAACACCGTCAGAAACCACCCGACCTGGAACGACCCAAGCGAGTTCTCGACGTCAGCCAGACTGAACCAGGTCACCCCGATGGCCAGAACGGGAATCGGCGTGAGACGTTTCCCGAGGTACTGGCGAAGGAGTGCCAACAAGAGGCATACGACGCGATGAGCAACACGGCGCTGAAGAAGATGACCGAGCGCAGGTCGAACCGGTCGATGCGTCCAAAGAGGACATCAACGACGTTCTGTGAAGAGAAGCCGTGACTCGTTGTACTGCGCGCCACAGCTGGCTCAGCGAGAGGTGGTCGCTGAGCGCGCTGTGGATCAAAGGCACGACCGACCAATCGTCACCATAAAACGAGTTGGTCGCGTATCGATCGATGAAGATCAAATAGAGGATCGGAGCCCGCTGGCCGCAGCGATGGTGAGGGACGTGTTGATGACGGGTCGGCCATGAAATAGAGCTCGCCGCGGCGCAGCCACGGGAACGCCCAGATGAGCGACCAGTCGGGATCCTGCTTTCTCGCCGAGCTAACCGCAGGCTCCATCACGCCTGACCCTTGTCCCACGCTGATCACGCTCCCCCTTCACACTCGGCGGGCGGTCCCTTGCGGTAGCGCTCTCGAATGCCTCGCCACCGCGAAGCGGACCTGGTGATCCTGGGCGGCCATCTCGTCGTCGCCAAAGACTCCTGCGAGCGAGGTCATCATGGACTCGCCGAAATCGAGGTGGGGGGGGTCCTCGGGGCGCTCGTGCTACGTACCGATCGTCTGGCTGAACGAGTTGTTGTTGTAGTTGCTCTCGGCAATCGTGTGGTTCGGATTCACGACGCCTGAGAAATGCAGGATTTGCCCCGGCGTCACGGCCGTCATCCACCTCGGTCGAAAGGACCAAGGTCGTCGTGCTGCCCGGCGGGAAAGTCCCCAGTGCATTCCGCGGAGGCTGTGGTGTCGTATTGACCAGGAACTGTCGGGTCGGGGTTGGCAGCAGAAGCAGTGGCAACGTTCTGCGAAGTGAGGGTGGGAACACAATCGGCATTGGCGCTCGAGACGAAGAGGAGGGGAGACGACGAGAGCGGTGGCAAGTTCTGCTCTGGACCAGGACGGTCCCATTCTTGACCGGGCCAGTACCAATGTTTTCCACGGTAAGCGTGCATGACGCAGGCCCTGAACTGGAGCACGAAGGGATCACAACAAGGTCCGGCAGTAGCCCGACGAGGGTGCCGCCGAGAGCGGCGTAGACCACGCAGTCAACGGCGTTCTTGAAGGGCTTGCCCGACGGCGTCGAGTAGTTGACGTACCCGCCGTTTAGGCATTTCTCGACCGCGGCAATGCGAGCGGCGATCACGCTGCTCGGCGATGTGCTCGCTCCTGCCACCTGCGGGGCGACGAACGACAACGTTGCGGCAGCGAGTCCAATAACGAGGCCGGCCGCAGCCAGATGACGGCCGGCCTTCTGCCGACTGAGGCAGTGCATGCTTTCTCCCCTACTAGTAGCCCCTCTGAGCAGAACCGTATCCCAGTCGGAAGCGGCGTGCATCGCCCGTTGGACAACCGGAGCGATCTGCCCAAAACAGCAGCTCAGCGATCGCCGCCGTACACGCTGGGGGGCTGACGGGAACCAGAGAGTTCGGCCCGTGCGTAATGTGCCCATCCACAACAGGGGGTCTGGCTGGCGATCGTCCCGTTCACGTTCCACCTTGACCGCAGCCAGAAAGTCGGTGGCCTCCTCGGGCACGCACGACGGGCGCAACCTCATGCCCCTGACACGGACACGACACGAAGCGGTGTGGTGATCCCGGCGGCGCATGTGCTCGCCCTCCTGTCTCGGATTCAGGCCCCGAGCCTTGGCTCGTTCCACCCAGAGGGCGCGGTGTTGGTCGGCGTGCACGACGCACCAGAGGTGCTCGTGGCCGGGGCGACCGGAGGCCACAAACAGGACAGGTCGATCATCGGCCCGGACCTTCTCGGCCCAATCGTGGCCAGCGGCAACCTGGCGCTCGTCATCCAGGTCGAAAGCGAACACATCCGAGGCGAGTGCGATGGTGAACGTCTGGCCCGAGAAGGATGCCGCGTCTACGGAGGCGTGCCGACCGCGCCGGGTGTTGTCGTGATTCAGGTAGTAGGCCCAGGAGTTAGGACCGGCCAGTTCCTGGCGAGCGCCACGGTCAATCCATCCGCGCCAACGTTCCGCTTTGCGACGCTGTAGTTTGGTGGCGGACGCCGAATGCGGCGACAACGGCGAGAGCGACACTTCGTGGGTGGCAAGCCTGCTCTCGGTGTTCCGCTCCATGCGATCTTTAGTCGGGGCGGCGACCATCAGATATTGAGTATGGGGGGAGCGGCAACCGGCTGAACCGGGCGGCGTCGAGTCGCGGCGCGGCTGGGCGGCGGCATCGCCGTCACGGGGCCCACGACGTCGTCCGCGCCGTAAAGCCAACGGTCGAAGGCGGCGCGGGTGATACGGAGATACCGTCCGATGCGGCGGGCCGGGAGCCGCCCTGCGGCGATCTCACGGCGGATGGTGGGGTCGGACACTTGGGCCAACTCCGACGCTTGGGACACCGTCAGGACGACGGTGGTGTTGAGCCTCGCCACACTCACGAAAACACACGACTCCTTTCTGCGCGGCTCACGGCCGCGCTGCGCATTCGGGGCTTGATTCACCTCGTGATATGTTAAACGAGTCTGATCGTTGTACTCCCAAACGAAGCACGCGATGGTCCAAATCGGAGAAACCGCTGAGGCGTCGAAAATGTCGGCCTTTTCGTGGCCCAAACTTGGCCCAAGTTCGCGAACAAATCGCGCACGGATTCGGAAAGGGAAATCAAAACAGCCAGGTCGGCGCAGTCCAGCACACACCAGCGCACGCTAGTAAGGGGTACGTCGCCTTCCTGACGATAGTGTCACCTTCCCGTGGGAGCCGTCGAAAGCGAGCAGGCACAGGGACGGGTGCGGGCGCACCGGGCGACGCTGCTGCCCGACCCCGAGCCGCGGGCGGTGCGGGTGCCCGTGATCTCGGTCGACGACCACCTCATCGAGCCTCCCGACCTGTTCGAGGGCCGGCTCCCGTCCTCGCTGCAGGCCGGCGCGCCACAGGTCGTCGAGGAGACGGACGGCTCCCAGGCCTGGATCTTCGAGGGAAACCGCTACCCCAACGTCGGGCTCAACGCGGTGGTCGGGCCGGCCCCGCGAGGAGTGGAGCATGGACCCGGCGCGCTTCGACGAGATGCGCCCGGGCTGCTTCGACATCGCCGCCCGTATTGAGGACATGGACCGCGCCGGGCTGTGGGCGTCATTGTGCTTCCCCTCCCTCGTCTCGGGCTTCTGCGGCGCGGTCTACTCGCGGGCGCAGGACAAGGATCTCGGTCTGGCCTGCCTGCGCGCCTTCAACGACTGGCACATCGACAGCTGGGCCGCCTATCGCCCCGAGCGCATCATCGCGCTGCAGCTGCCCTGGCTGGCCGACGTGGAGGTGGCCGCGGCCGAGGTGCGGGCCAACGCAGCGCGCGGCTTCAAGGCGGTCAGCTTCCCCGAGTTCCCCGCGCAGCTCAAGCTGCCCTCCATCTTCAGCGGACAGTGGGATCCCTTCTTCGCCGCCTGCGAGGAAACCGACACCGTCGTCTGCCTCCACACCGGCTCGTCGGCCTGGGCCCCGCTCCCCTCTCCGGACCCGCCCTTCGAGATCCTTCCGACCTTCTTCCCCGTCAACGCGCTGCTCGCCGCGGGCGAATGGCTGTGGTCCGGCGTGCCCCTGCGCTTCCCACGCCTCGATATCGCGCTCTCCGAGGGCGGCATCGGCTGGGTGACCATGCTGATGGACCGCGCCGACTACGTGATCGCCCACTCGGCCTCGGGAAGCGAGAGCAAGGCCTGGCCGAGCGACCTGTTGCCGAGCGAGGTGCTGCGGCGCAACTTCTGGTTCTGCTCCATCGACGATCCCTCGGCGGTCTCGCAGCGCCACGTGATCGGCATCGACCACATCATGGTTGAGAGCGACTACCCCCACGCCGACTCGTCGTGGCCCGACACCCAGCGCGTCCTGCTCGAGAACTGGGGGGCCCTCCCCGAAGACGAACTCCGCGCCGTGGCCGGCGGCAACGCGGCCCGCCTGTTCCGCCACGCTGCTGCCCGAGCGTGGCGGCTGGCGCGTGCCGATCGCGGCCGGGTCGGGGCGGCCCCGGAGCATGAGCCACCCCCTCCCGCCGCGGGCCGGGCCGGTGGTCGACGCCGACGGCCATGTGGTCGAGCCGCTGGCGGCCTTCGAAGAGCTGCCCGAGGCCCACCGGCCGGTCGATCACGGCGACGCCCACGGCTACGAGCACGTCACGGTGGGCGGCACCGAGATCCTGGCCGTCCCGCTCGGCTCGCTGGCCCGACCCGGCTCGACCTTCGACGACCCGGCGACCTTCCGCCCGCTTCGCCGACGCGCAGCCCGGTGGTTCCGACCCGGCGCGCCCGCCTGGTCGACATGGACGCCGAGGGGATCGACCAGTCGGTCCTCTACCCGACCATCGGGCTGTACTTCGCCATCGTCGAGGACCCCGAGGCGGCCGTCGGGCTGGCCGTCGCCTACAACGACTGGCTGGCCGGCTACTGCGCGGCGGATCCCGCCCGCCTCTTCGGCGCGGCGCATGCTGCCGCTGCAGGACCCGGCCGCCGCCGTGCACGAGTTGCGGCGGGCCGTGACCCAGCTCGGGTTCGTCGCCGGCTTCGTCCGGCCGAACCCCTGTCTCGGGCGCTCGCTGTCGGACCGGGCCTACGACCCGCTGTGGGACGCCGCCGAGGAGCTCGACGTGCCGATCGGCATCCACGAGGGCAGCTCGGTGACCGTGCCGACGCTCGGCTCGGACCGGCCGTTCAACCCGCTGATCCTCCACGCGGTGTCGCACTCCTTCGAGCAGATGCTCGCCTGCGCGCAGCTCGTCGCCTTCGGCGTGCTCGAGCGCCACCCCGCGCTCCGCGTCGCTCTTCTTGGAATCCTCGGGCGGATGGGCGCCCTTCTGGCTCGAACGCCTCGACGAGCAGGCCGAGTCATTCGGAGGCTTCTGCCCCGGCCTCTCCTTGCGGCCCTCGGAGTACTTCGCCCGCCAGTGCGCCATCAGCTTCGAGGTCGACGAACGCACGCTGCCCGCGTTGGTGCCCTTCGTCGGCGCGGAGCGCATCGTGTGGGGCAGTGACTACCCGCACCACGACGCCACCTTCCCCGGGGCGGTCGACGCGCTTGCGGGCCACCATCGCGCCGTGCCCGACGGCGGTGCAGGCCAAGGTGCTGGGGTTGAACGCGCGGCGCTTCTACCGCCTCCCGTCGCGCCGGCCCGCACCCGCAGGAATCGTCGACGACTATTTCGCCGCCGTCACCGCCCGCGACATCGACTTGTTGCGCGGGATCTTCGCACCCGACGCCGCCTTCGACGTCGACGGCGACCGCCGCCGCGGGCACGACGACATCCTGGCCTACTACACCGAGAAGACCTTCTCTCACGACGACTTTCGCCCGACGCCAGGCCCGACGCAGGTGGACGGGTCCACCGTCACCGTCGACCTCGACGTGCACATCGGCGGCGCCGACTCCCGCGTGCGCGACGTCTTCGAGACCGACGGTGAGCACATCACGTCGCTCGTCGTACGGGGCTTCGCCGACGCCCTGCGCGCCGGCGGGTCGAGCTGAACGGCCGGAGCCAGCCCGGCTGGTTCAGGGTTCAGGGTTGGTCAGGGTTCAGGACGGGGGTGACGGCTGCAGTTGCGGCTGGGGTTGGGGGCCGCGCAGGAGGCGGCCCGGCCGCTCCCCCGTCGCCTCGCCGTGTTCGCGCACGACGGTGCCCGTCTTGACCGTGGCCACGTAGCCGCGGGCCCGCTGCACCAACCGCTTGCCCGATGCCGGCAGGTCGTAGACCATCTCGGGCGCCTCGAGAGCCAGCGCGTCGTGGTCGATCACGTTGACGTCGGCCAGGTGGCCGGGCGCCAGCAGGCCGCGGTCGCGGAACCCGTAGAGCTCGGCGGTGCGCCGGGTCTGGAGGTGCACCACGGTCTCGACCGCCAAGCCCTCGCCCCGGCTGCGGTCGCGCGCCCAGTGGGTCAGCATGAACGTGGGCAGGCTGGCGTCGCAGAGCACACCGCAGTGGGCGCCACCGTCGCCGAGTCCGAGCACGGTGGCGGGATGGACGAGCATCTCGCGCACCGCATCGAGGTTGGTGTGCGAGTAGTCGAGCAGCGGGAGATAGAGGAGCTCGCGCCCGTCCCGCTGCAACATGAGGTCGTAGAGCACCTCGTCGGTGCTCCGTCCCTGCGCCGCGGCCAACGCGGTGACAGCAACGCTCGGGCGGCGGCTCGTAGTCGGGCGGGTCGCCGAGCGGGAACAGCTTGTGCAGGTTGGCCCGCAACAGCTGCACGAAGCCGGCGGCCTCGGGCTCCTCGCCGAGGATGGCCGCGCGCACCTCGGGGGTGCGCAAGCGCGTAACCCGCTCGTCGAGCGGGAGGTCGGCGATCGCCTGGTAGGCCCGGTGGTGCGCAAAGGGGTGCGTGACCGACTGGAAGCCGACCATGAGCGACGTGGGCTTCCCCGCCACCTGGGGCACCAGCCACGCACCGCGCCGGTTGGCCGCCACGCCCCGGTCGATCCATTCGCGCCACAGCTCGGGATTGAAGTCGGCCTGGAGCACCTGATAGGTCACCGGCACGCCGGCGCGCAGCGAGATCTCCGACATCCAGGCGAACTCGTGGTCGAGGTCCCACATGTCGCTGGCCACCGAGAAGACGCGGTGCCCGGCCTTGCCCAGCGCCTCGCCGATGGCGATGAGCTCGTCGGCAGCCGCGTTGGTGCCGGCCGCCAGCTCGCCGTCCTTGGCCCGGTGCAGGATGGTCCGGGTCGACGACGCACCGATGGCGCCGGCGTGCACGGCCTCGCGCACGATGGCCGCCATTTCGGCGATCTCCTCGGCGCGTCGCCGTGTCGTTGGCGCGGCCCTCGCCGAGCACGTAGGCGCGGAGCGCACCGTGCGGCACGAGACTGGCCACGTCGAGCACCCGGGGCGTGCGCTCCACTTCGTCGAGGTACTCGCCGAAGGTCTCCCAGTTCCAGTTCATGCCCTCGGCCAGCGCGCTGCCCGGGATGTCCTCCACGCCCTCCATGAGCTGGATGAGCCAGGCCCGGTCCGACTGGCGCGCCGGTGCGAAGCCGACGCCGCAGTTGCCCATCACGACGGTGGTCACCCCGTGCCAGCCCGACGGCGACACCTCGGGGTCCCAGGTGGCCTGCCCGTCGTAGTGCGTGTGGATGTCGACCCAGCCCGGCGTCACCAAGAGGCCGTCGGCGTCGACTTCGCGGCGCCCCTTTTCCTCGACCTCGCCGACGGCGGTGATGATGCTGCCGTCGATGGCGACGTCGCCGGTCGTGGTCGGGCGACCCGAGCCGTCGGCAATGGTGCCGCCCCGGATGATCAGGTCGTGCATGGTGTGGCTCCTCTCCGGCGGACCAGGTCCGCCCGCCTCCGCCGGGCCTGGCGCGTCCCGGTCGGCGGCTAGACCCAGCTTCGCAGCTTTTCGATCATGGCGACCGGATCGGACCCGAGCGGCGTCACGCTGAGGTGGGTCACGCCCGCCTCGGCCAGGGCCGCCGCCCGCTCCTTGATGTAGGACTCGGGGCCGCAGAGCGAGGTCGCCTCGAGCAACTCGGCCGGCACCGAGCGCGGCCGCTTCCTTCTTCTTGCCCGACAGGTAGAGGTCCTGGATCTCGGCCGCCTCCTTCTCGTAGCCGTAGCGGCAGGCCAGCGCGTTGTAGAAGTTCTGGCCCTTGGCGCCCATGCCGCCGATGTAGAGGGCGAGCATCGGGCGGCTCAGCTCGCGCAGCGGCGCCACCTCGGACTCCTCGCCGATGGCGAAGCAGGCCGCCGGCGGCGATCTGCAGCGGCGCCGAGCGACGGGTCGCGCTTGGCGGCGCCCTGCGGCCAGCGACGGCCCGAAGACCTCCTTGACCTTGTCGGGCACGAAGAAGATCGGCAGCCAGCCGTCGGCCACCTCGGCGGTCATGGCGACGTTCTTCTCGCCGAGCGCGGCGACCCAGATCGGGATGCGCGGGCGCACGGGGTGGTTGATGATCTTGAGCGGCTTGCCCAGCCCGGTCCCCTGCCCTGGCGGCAGCGGGATGTGGTACGAGCGTGCCGTCGTGGGTGAGCGGCGCCTCGCGGGCCCACACGTCGCGGCAGATCTCGATGATCTCGCGGGTGCGGCCGAGCGGGCGGTCGTAGGGCACGCCGTGGAAGCCCTCGATCACCTGGGGACCCGACGCGCCCAGCCCGAGGATGGCGCGGCCCACCCGAGAGCGCGTCGATGCCGGCGGCCGTCATGGCGATCAGCGTCGGAGTGCGGCTGTAGATGGGCAGGATGGCCGAGCCGATCTCGACGCGCTCGGTCTTGGCGGCCAGGTAGCCCATGAAGCTCGGCGCGTCGAAGCTGTAGGCCTCGGCGACCCACACCACGTCGAGGCCGACCTTCTCGAGCTCGGCGACCTGGCGGGCGGACTCCTCGTGGCCTCCGGCGTAGTTCAGCGTCATGGAGATCTTCACGAAGTCGTTCCCTTCTTGTCGGCGTGTCCGGGGTGGTCTGCTGGCTGGGGTCGTCTCGGGTCGGCCTGCCAGAGTGCAAAAGAGTGTACTGAATTGGCACGGGCGTGCACCCGTAGCATCGCAGGGATGACCGGTGAGAGCCCCATCGATTTCGTGCTCTTCGACCTCGGCGGCGTGCTGATCGACCCCGGCGGCGTCGGCCCGATGCGCGAGCTGAGCGGCTTGGGCTGCGAGGAGGAGGTCTGGGCCCGCTGGCTGAGTTGTCGCTGGGTACGCAGCTTCGAGGCCGGCCAGTGCAGCCCCCAGGAGTTCGCCGTCCGGCCTGGTGGACGACTGGGAGCTCGACCTCGAACCGGCGGCGTTCTTGGAGCAGTTCGCCGGCTGGCCCGGGCTGCCCTATCCCGGCGCGCTGGATCTGGTGCAGGCGGTGCGGGCCGAGGTCGAGCTGCGGCTGTCTCTCCAACACCAACGCGCTGCAGTGGAACGCCAACTACGAGGACACCGCGGTCACCGACGCCTTCGCCTACCGCTTCCTCTCCTTCGAGCTCGGCCTCGTCAAGCCCGACCGGGAGATCTTCGACTTGGTGGCGTCGGCGTTGCCCGTCGACCGCGGCACGGGTGTCGTTCCTCGACGACAACGCGGTCAACGTCGAGGCGTGCGGTGGCCGCCGGATTCGCGTCCGAACACGTCCGCGGCGTCGACGGCGCCCGGGCCGCTCTGGTGCGGGCGGGCGTGCTGGAGGGCTGAGGCCGGGCGCAATGGGTGTCGGGTGACCCGCGTGTGCCAACATGCCCCGCATGGTTGCCAACGGGCCGAACATGCGTCTCCTGCCGCGCCTCAGCGACGACGTGGCCTTCTACTGGACATCGGGCGCAGACGGGGTGCTGCGCTTCTTGCGCTGCAACAATTGCGGCTTCTTCATCCATCCGCCGGGCCCGGTGTGCCCGCGCTGCCTGTCGCGTGACCTCGGGCCGCAGGCGGTCAGCGGGCTGGGCCACGTGGAGACCTTCACCGTCAACTACCAGCAGTGGATCCCCGGCAGTGACACCTACATCATCGCCTGGGTCTCCATCGACGAGCAGCCCGACGTGCGCCTGACGACGAACCTCGTCGACGTCGAACCCGAGGACGTGCACATCGGCATGCCCGTGCGGGTGGTCTTCGAGCACGTCGACGACGTCTGGCTCCCCCTCTTCACCCCGGCGGAGGCGTCGTGAGCCCGCTCCGACCGGGCGAGGAGCCGCTGGAGCGCCGAGCCGATGATCTCGGGCATCGGCCAGTCCGACGTCGGGCGGCGGCTGGGGCGCGGTGAGCTCGACCTCACGGTGGAGGCGGCCGAGATGGCCATCGCCGACGCCGGCCTCACCCGCGACGACATCGACGGGCTCTCGACGTATCCAGGGATGGGAGCCGGCACCGCCGGCTTCGGCGGCCCGCCGTCGCCCGAGGTGCAAGACGCCATGGGGCTGTCGCTCAACTGGCACGACGGCGGCGGCGAGGGCGCCGGCCAGATGCGCGCCGTGCACGCGGCGGCGCTGGCCGTGGCGGCCGGGCTGGCCCGCCACGTCCTCGTGTACCGGACGGTCACCGAAGGCTCGGCCCAGGGCACGGGTGGGCGTGCGGGCATCGGCGTCGGTGGCGGAGGCGGCGGCGGGACGCCCCGCTTCGGGAGCTTCATGCAGTGGTCGCTCCCCTTCGGCGCCGCGTCGGCAGCCAACTGGCTGGCCATGGTCGCCCAGCGCCGCATCCACGAGTTCGGGTTGACCCGCGAGCAGCTCGGCGCCATCCCGATCAGCAACCGGGCCAACGCGGCGCTGAACCCCAAGGCGATCTACACCGACCCGATGTCGATGGAGGACTATCTGGCGGCGCGCATGATCACCACGCCGCTGTGCCTCTACGACTGCGATGCGCCGTGCGACGGTTCGACGGTCGTCATCGTCTCGCACCGTGACTTCGCCGGCGACCTCGACCATCCCGCAGTCGGATCAACGCCATCGGCACCGCGCTCCGGGGGCGTCCGAGCTGGGACCAGTTCGACGACATGACCTCCATGGCTGCCCGCGATGCAGCCGCCTCCATGTGGGAGCGCACCGAGCTCAAGCCCACCGACGTCGACACCGCACAGCTCTACGACGGCTTCTCCATCCTCACGGTGGTCTGGCTCGAGGCGTTGGGATTCTGCGGACGGGGCGAGAGCGGGCCTTTCATTGAGGGCGGGGCCAACATCGCCCGCGACGGGCTCCTGCCGTTGAACACCAACGGTGGGCAACTCTCGGGAGGACGACTGCACGGGTTCAGCCTCATCCACGAGGCCTGCGTCCAGCTGCGCGGCGACGGTGGTGAGCGCCAGATCGTGCGGCCCGGTGGCCGCGCACCCGAGGTGGCGGCGGTCGCCAACGGGGGCGGGCCGATCGCCGGCACCATGCTGCTCACCCGGGGCGCCAGCTCGTAGGGCTCGGCAGGGCTCGTCGGGCTCGGCGGCTCGGCGGGGTCGTCGGGGTCGTCGTGTGGCGGGCTAGTCGGGCTTCGTCCCGGCCAGGTGGTGGGCGGCGCGTGACGCCAGGGCCACCAGTGTCAGCGTCGGGCCGTAGCCACTGGCGGTCACGAACACCGACGAGTCGGCGATCACCACGTTGTCGAGCGTGTGCACCCTCCCCCACCGGTCCACGACCGAGGTCTCGGGGTCGTCGCCCATGCGCGTCGTGCCGATGACGTGGCGGCTCTCGGGGACGGGCGTGGCACCGATGCCGTGGTACGAGACCCCCGGCGACGACGTGTGGAGCACCCACTCGGCGCCCATCTCCTCGAGGACCGACTGGAGGATCTTGCCGTGGTACTTCGACGCCGCCATCTCGTGGCGGCCCGGGTTGTAGGTGACCCGCGCCACGGGATAGCCGCGGGCGTCGCGGACCGACGGACTCAAGTCGACCGTGTTGGTCGCGTAGGCCAGGTCCTCTCCCTGCATGATGAAGGCCCACATCCGCTCGCGCAGGTTCGAGTCGCGCATGACCTGCGCGTGCATCCGGCCCCACGGCGAGTGGCGGGCCTCCATGATCGGCAGGCCGCCACCACTGTGCTCGACCAGCCCACCGCGGAACCACGGCAGCCCGGCGTCGGCGGCCGCCTGGCGCGATCGGTCGTCCTGCACCATGGCGTCGTCGTGCACGTGGGTGACGGCACGACCCTTGTGGGGGTGCAGGCGCATGTCGGGGAAGTGCCCGACGACGATCGTCTGGAAATGCACCATGAGGTGCCGACCGATGTAGGGGTGCTCGATGCCAGAGAGCAGCAAGATCCGCGGCGTCTCGATCGCCCCGCCCGCCACGATCACGAGCTTGGCGTCCCTGGTGTGCAGGACACCGTCCGCGTCCATGTACTCGACACCGGTCGCCCGCCGGCCGTCGGTGATGATCCGGCTGACGTATGTCTCCGCCATCAGCTCGGCCCGTCCGGTGGCCATGGCCTTGGTCAACAGCGCGACGGGGTCGCCCTTGGCGTGGATGGGGCAGCCGAAGAAGGCGCAGAAGCCGCAGTTGTTGCAGGCGGGCCGGCCGTCGTAGGCGATGCTGTTGGCCGCCGTGGGCGCCTCGTAGGGGTGCAGGCCGACCTTCTCCGCCGCCGCCGACGACAGCACCGCGCCGTACATGGGCGCGCCCGGGGGCATCGGATAGGGCCCCGAGCGCCACGCCGCGAACGGGTTCGCCCCTTCGCGACCGGCGACGCCGATCGCGCGCTCGACCTCGGCGTAGTACGGCTCCAACTCGTCGTACTCGAGCGGCCAGTCGTCGACCGCCGCGCCTTCCTGCGGCCCAAGCGTCGAGAGCAGGCGGAAGTCCTCCTCGCGAAAGCGCGGCACCTTGCCGTCGGCGTGCGTCCCCCCGCCCCCGACGGTGGTCGGGATGGAGTTGACCTCACCGACAAGGCGTGTGCTCGCCCTCCTCGGCCGTGCGGCGGAACGCCCTCGGCTCGATCAGCGGGTCGGGCCCGAGGAAGTACCTCGAGATGAACTTGATCTCGTCGTTCGAGTAGTCCCCGGCCGGCTTGGTGGGGTCGTCGGGGTCGAGCAAGTGGTTACGACCCTTCTCCATGATCACCACCGACCAGCCGGCTCGGGTGAGCACCTCGGCAGCCGTGGCGCCGCCGGGACCGGACCCGATGATGATGGCGTCGGCGGTCATGTCGCTCACGGTTGCGAAACCTCGGCGTCGCTGTAGCCACGGGGCTGCACGTCGCCCTCGTAGTCGATGTAGGACCAGCCGATACCGTCCCGGTTGCCGCCGTACTCGGGCGGCCCGTACATGCCTTCGCAGCAGTGCTCCCAGAGCAGCTCGCCGAATTCCTCATTCGCCCTGATCCGGCGGCGCTGCTCCTTCCCCTCGACCTCGGTGAAGTCGTCACCCAGCGTCGCGAGCCCCTCCCGGTAGCGCTGCTGGAGCCCGACGACCGGCCCGTTGAACTCCCGCTCGGCGATCCCCTGGGATCCCTCGATGCGCATGCGCCAGGCCAGCTCGTCCAACCGTGACAACCGATGGAACGTGGCGAACCCCGCCGTCCCGCCGTGGCGGCCCGAGGACGGGCCACCGGCCCAGATCCGAGGCGGATCGAAGCTGAAGGCGCCGAGGAACCCGTCGATGTAGTCGGCGACCCCGGCCTCTTCGGCGCCAGGAGTGTCCTGGTCGGAGGGCAGCATCTGCGCGCAGGCCGCCCTGAGGGTCGCGTACTCCTTCTCCGTGAGCCAGATGGGCATCGGGACAACGTAGTCCCGCCGGCACCCCGTTTGCTGACGCTGTCGTCAGGTTTCTCGTTGTCCAGCGGCAGCGGCCAGACGGCGATGCCTCAGGCCCGGTGGGGCGGTTCCGGCTCGCCCTCGTCGTCGTACTCCTCGTACTCCTCGTACTTGCTCTCGTCGGTGGGTTCAGATCCCGGGCCCGTCGGTGCGCCGGCACCGGCACCGGGCCGATCGAAGGGCACCGCTCCCCTGGCGTGCTCGTCCGTGGCGGCGGCGCCGTCGAAGTCGGGGATCGCACCGACATGGTGCGCGAACCACAGCAGTGCCCGCTCGCCCTCGTCGAGCACCTCGCAGACGAGGTTCCCCGTCTCGCTGGCGCCCACGTCGACCAGGCGGCACCAGTTGGTGATGACCCGGAAGCAGGGCCCTCGGTAGTGGCGCCCCGCCACCCTGACGGGCACCGCGGGCATGCGCAGGAACCAGGTCACGAGACCACCGGCGATCTCGGGGAACGACGGCCGGTGACGCTCGACGTCGTCGTAGTCCCCCGTCACCACGTCCGCGATGTTCTCGAGCGCCTCGGACTCGGGCTCGAAGTACCTCGAGTGCGCCGACACCTGCGGATGGCCCTCGGCGTTGGTGCTCATGCGCGTGCCGCCGAACGTCGGCGAGCTCGGCGCGGCACCGAAGACGCCGAGCTCGGCGATGGCGTCCCCGGGTGCCTGCTCGGAGAAGAAATGCGATTGCTCGACATGGAGGTCGCGGAGCTCATCGACAGTCATGCCCGGGCTCCCCGCGACCACGACATCGGTGACCAGGAGTCCGCAGTCGGCCAGGGCTGCCCCGGTCACGATCGACCCGAAGCTGTGGGCCACGATCGTCAACGTCTGCTCGGGTTCGAGGTCGAGGGACGCCACGAAGGCGGTCAGGTCACTGGCCGCGGTGACCAGGTCTTCGTTGCATTCGATCGACCCGGCAGCCGCCGCCAGGATGTCGACGGGGTTGTCATAGCCCTTCCAGAGGACGACGGCCGTGAAGGGCGACGCCTCGAACAAGTTCAACGCGTCTGGGATCCAGTCGTCGCACAGGTTGGAGCCGTCACCCACCCCGGGGACGATCACGGCCACGTGTTGCGCCGTCTCGATGTCGCCGAAGAGCACCGCGTAGTGCTGCAGCTGGGGTCGGTAGACGAGGATGTCAGCACCACAGGAGATGAGCGTCTCCAAGACCCTGACGCGATCGGCGTCGTTCTCGGCACTCGCCGCGGCGAGGTCCATTTTGACCGCGGCAAGGTTGCTCGCGGCCCGGCGGGCCAACAGCTCCTTTCCGCGCATGCGCCAATTTACGCTGCAACCACCGCGAATCGGTGATGCCTCGGTAACCTGGCCCCCATGGGTGAGGTCCTGGCCGTCCTCGCTGCGTTCATGTTCGCGTTCGGAACGGTGCTCCAGCAGAAGGGCACGCTCTCCACCGCGGCCGCTGAGGGTGACCCGCGGTTCTTGCTCCAGATCCTGCACCGTCCCGTCTGGCTGGCCGGCGCTCTCTGCCAATCCGCGGGCTGGGTGGTCCAGGCGATGGCGCTCGACCGGGGTTCGCTGGTCATCGTGCAGTCGCTCACCGCGCTGAGCCTGGTCGTCGCGTTGCCTCTCGGTGCGCTCCTCACCAACCAGCACATCGGCCGCCGAGAGGTGACCGGCGCGTGCCTGACACTCGTCGGCATCGTCTTCTTCGTCTCCGCCGGCCAGCCGCAGGGCGGCACGCCACACCCCGGCGCAGCAGCGTGGTGGACTGCCTGCCTCGTCACCGGTGTGCTGATCGTGGTCCTCGTCGGCGTGGGTGCCCGCTTCACCGGCGCCGCCAAGGCACTGACCTACGGTGCCGCGGCGGGCCTCGGCTACGGACTGCAGGCCGCGGTGACCAAGACCTTCGTGACCGAGGTCGGGAGCGGCCTGCTGGCCTTGCTCAGCAGCTGGTCCATCTACGTGCTGATCCTGTCGGCGGTGATCGGCTTCGCCCTCCAACAATCGGCGCTCAAGACCGGCGTCCTCGCCCCTGCCATGGCATCGAGCAACTCGGTGACTCTGTTCTCCAGCGTGATCCTCGGCATCAGCGTCTACGGAGAGACGCTCGCCAAGAGCGGGACCGCGCACACGGGGTCGACCGTCGTGGGTCTGATCGTGGCGATCGTCGGCATCGCGCTTCTCGCCGGCGCCGAGTCACCGCAGCAGGCGTCTGCCGAGACAGCCGGCCCCTCTCCGGCCACATAGGACGATCGCCGAACGACGGCACGGCGGGCCATGGCGTGGCCCACGCCCTCGCGGCCCGAGGTCAGCGCGGCAGCCCGAGGATCCTGCCGGCGATGATGTCGCGCTGCACCTGCGACGTCCCGCCGGCGATGCCGGCGGCCTTGCTCCACAGCCACTGTCGGGCCCACGGCCCCGCCTGGGCGGATGTTGGATCACGACCGGTGACCTGGAGGGCAGCGTCGGCCATACCTTGCGTCATCGCCGTCCAGGTCAGCTTGACCCAACTGGACTCGGGTCCGGGCTCCTCGCCGCGGCCGAGGCGGGTGAGCGTGCGGAGATTGTGCAGGCGGAGCACGTTCAGGTCGATGTAGGAGTGCGCCAGCGCGTCGGCCACCACGGGGTCCTCGAGCGCACCGTTGGCCCGGGCCTCGTCGTAGAGCCGGGCCAGGTACATCTCGTGCACGACCTGCTCCTTGAACGGGAAGTTGGTGCCGCGCTCATGGGCCAACGTGGAACCGGCAACGCTCCAGCCCTGACCCTCCACGCCGATGACGTGCTCGGACGGGACGAAGACATCGGTCAGGAAGACCTCGTTGAACTCCGTGTCGCCCGTCATCTGCACCAGCGGCCGCACGTCGACGCCCGGGTCGGCCATGTCGACGATGAGGGCGGTGATGCCCTGCTGGGGCCGGGCCGCCTCGGGGTCGGTGCGGGCAAGGCACAGGCCCCACGTGGCGAACTGCGCGTACGACGTCCAGACCTTGCGACCCGTCACGAGGTAGCCACCCTCGACCGGTGTGCCCTTCGTCGCCAGGGAAGCCAGGTCGCTCCCGGCGTCGGGCTCACTGAACAGCTGGCACCAGATCTCCTCGGCCGAGAGGATCGGCGGCATGTAGCGGAGCCGCTGGTCCTCGCTGCCGTGCGCCAGCAGCGTGGGGCCAACCAGGTTGATCCCCACACGGTTGACCGGCTGCGGCGCTTGCGAGCGGGCGTACTCGCTCTGGTAGAGCGCGACCTGGACGGGCGTGGCACTGCGCCCTCCATACGCGCTGGGCCAGTGGACACCCACCCATCGATCCGCCGCCAGGCTCGGCCTGCCATCGACGGCCCCAGGCCACCTCGTCGGCCAGGTCGACGAAGGCCGGCGGCTCGTGGGGATGCTCGTCCAACCAGTCGCGGAACGAGGCGGCGAACGCCTCGTCCTCCTTCTTCAGCGCGAGATCCACGCCGGCCCCGGTTGCGACCCTGACATCGGCGTCACGCTAGTGGGCGGCCGATAGGGTGCCCAGCCGTGACGACCCGCCTCCGCCCGACCTGGGTGCCGCGCCTGGCCCGGAACTACCGCCGGCCGGGCGGTCCTTGGGACGTCCCGGTGCTCGATTCGTTGATCACGGCCAACGGCGGGGAGATCGTCGACGGCGACACCCGGTTGGCGGCGCCGCGAGGTGGAGACACTCGTCGCCACCATCGCCGGCGGCCTACGCGCCAGAGGTGTGCGACGCGGTGAGGCGGTGGCGTGGCAGCTGCCCAACAGCCTCGCCGCGGCGGTCCTCACCCGCGCCTGCTGGCGCATCGGCGCGGTGGCCGCTCCGGTGCTCCACTCGTTCGGCCCCGCCGAGGTGGAGGGGGCGCTGGCCCAGGTCGACCCCGCGCTCGTCGTCGCGTTGCCGGCCCCCGCCATCTCCGGCCCCGCCGCACTGGCCGAGGCCCTGGGGGCGCGCCGGTCAGACCAGAGGGCGGGGCAACCCAACCGGGCGACGTGGCTCTCGTCTTGTTCACCTCCGGGTCCACGGGCATCCCCAAGGCGGTGCTGCACACGCACCGTGGTTTGAGCTGGAAGGCATCACTCATGGCGACCGTGCACGGCTTGGGCTCCGCCGACGCCGTGCTCGTGCCCGCGCCCATGGCCCACATCTCGGGCCTGTTGAACGGAGTCCTCGTGCCCGGTGCAGCCGGGCTGCGTTCGGTGCTCGTGCGCCGCTTCGACCCCGACCAGGCGCTGGCACTGGTGACCCGCGAACGGATCTCGTTCATGGCCGGGCCGCCGACCTTCTTCATCGCCATGGCGCGCGCCATGGCCGAGGGGGCGAGCACCGACGTCTCGTCGGTACGGCTGGTCTCGAGCGGCGGTGCCTCGGTCACGCCGGCCTTCATCGAGGACACGTCCCGGGTCTTCGACTGCCGCGTCAAGCGCACCTACGGGTCGACCGAAGCACCGACGGTGACCACGAGCACCAACGACGACCCCTTCGACATGGCGCGCGACACCGACGGGCGCGCGGTCGGAGCGGTCGAACTCCGCGTCTCGGACCCCGACACGGGCGCGCGCCTCCCCACGGGGAGCCCGGGCGAGCTGTGGGTCAGGGGCCCCGAGATGTTCGCCGGGTATGCCGAGAAGACCCAGACGGCCGCCGTCATCGCCCGCGGCGGGTGGTTCCGCACGGGGGATCTGGCGACGCTCGACGCGGACGGGTGGGTGCGCATCGTCGGGCGGCTCAAAGACGTCATCATCCGTGGCGGCGAGAACATCTCGGCCTCCGAGGTGGAGGCGGCACTCGAAGCGCATCCCGACGTCCGTCACGCAGTCGCCGTCGGCTATCCCGACCCCCTCATGGGCGAGCGGGTCGCCGCGTTCGTCGAGACCGCCGGCCCCTTCGACCTCGACGAATGCCGCCGCTGGTTCACCAGCCGCGGCATCGCCGTCTTCAAGACCCCCGAGAAGGTGGTCCGCCTCGATCAGCTGCCGCAGCTCGGGTCGGGCAAGGCCGACCGGGCCGAATTGCGACGACGCGCGTCCGCCGACGTCTGACGACGTCTGAGGCTCCGCTCGCAGCGCCCTCACCGGCGCGCCGCTCAACGGGGGTGAGATCCCCCGTCGGCGGGAGATCGCCGCAGTAGGTTTGGCGCGTGCCTCGCCGCAACCTCGTTCCCCTGGTGCTGCTTGCCGTCCTCGGTGCTGGGGGCGCTCGCCTTCGCGTTCCTGGGTGCTTCCTCGGCGCCGAGCGGCGCCACCCTCGCAGTCCAGAACGCGTCGAGCCAGACGTTCGGCACGCCGACCGGTTCGACCACGTTCAAGATGGACCTGGTCGCGTCGGTGTCGGCCGGGTCGGGCAGCGGGACGGTCAGTCAGGTGCGCCAGATCCGTTACGCCCCACCGCACCACATGGCGGTGTACCAGGTGACGTCGACGGTCAAATTCATCGGATTCCTCAACCCCGCCGCCATCACCTGCGCGCTGAGCTCCTACACCTCCATCGTGGGCGGCTCGACGCCGTGGACGCCCAACGGCAGCGTCTTTTCGCGCACGGAGAGTCTGGCCGACTACTCCGCGCGAGTGCCCGACGTCGGTTCGACGACCTGTGAGCCGCACCCGAGCACCGTCCACGGCACGGTGCGCGAGCGTGCGAGCGTCAGAGCGGGCTACCTCGTCGGAGTCCGGCTCACCATCGACGTCCCTCCCCAGAAGCTCAGCACCGGCACCCCTGCCGCCTACGGCACCGAGGGGGAGGCACTGGTGATGATCGAGATCAACGGTCTCCCGACCCGGACCCTTGGGTCCTGACAGCTCTCGGCATCAGGAGAGCGGCTCACCCGCCTCGAGGCGGGCCCGCAAGATCGTGGCGATCCTGTCCCGGTGAAAGGCGGCGTCGCCGTAGCTGACCTGGTCGAGCTGGGCCCGCTTCACGAAGAGATGCATGTCGTGCTCCCAGGTGAACCCGATGCCACCGTGGACCTGGAGGCCGATGCCCATGACCCGTTTCGAAGCATCGGAGCACCAGGCCTTGGCCATGCTGGCCGCCAGTGGCCGCTCGGTGTCGTCGGCAGCTGCGCACCACGCGGCGTAGTACACGGTCGACCGCATGCCTTCGACGTCGACCAGGGCGTCGGCGAGCATGTGCTTGACCGCCTGGAACGAGCCGATGGGCTTGCCGAACTGCACGCGGTCCTTGGCGTACTCGACCGTCATTGCGAGCACGCGGTCGGCCGCACCGAGCATCTCGGCCGAGGAAAGTGTGGCCGCCCGGTCGAGCACGAGCTGGGCGTCGCTGTCGCCACCCAACCGCAGGGCCGGCGTCCCCTCAAAGCTCAGGACACCAAGCTCTCTCGTGCGGTCCATCGCCGAGAGCGGTGCGGGACGCCCCTCGGTGCGCAGGTCCACGCCATAGGCCGCAGCTCCCGTTACGACGACGGCAACGTCCGCGGAGGGGGCGAACGCGGTCGGCGCCGTCGTGCCGGAGAGACGCACCTCGCCGTTCGAACCCTGCTCGACGCGTACAGTGTCGCTCGGGGAGCACGCGACGCAGCCGACCGCGCTGCCTTCGGCCAGCGCCTCGCGCCAATCCTTGGTGCCGGACTCGGACCGCGCCTCGGGCGTGCTCAGCGCGCCCAGCGCCACCACCGACGGGAGGAAGGGCGCGGCGACCAGACGCCGCCCGATCTCCTCGCAGAGCACCGCCACCTCGACCGCACCGAGCCCGAGGCCGCCCTCGTCCTCTGGGACCTCGATGGCGAGCCATCCCTGATCGGCCATCGCCGACCAGGCCGCCGCGTCGTAGCCGCTCGGCGCGTCGGCGGTGGTGGCCGTGGCGGCCCCGCCGGCTCCGGGCAGCGTGCCGACGACCGCGCCGGTCCCGACGCGCGCCCGCAGCGCGTCCTGACCCGCCATGCGTTCGAGGAGCGTGGCGGCGGCCTCGCGGAGGGCCTGTTGATCATTCGAGAGGTCGAAGTCCACGGCGGCGCAGTCTACGGTGATGACTGACACCGGTGTCATCGAACGCGGCGCCTGTGCCATGCTGCGGCCGATGGATCTTCGCACCACCCCCGAGCAGGAGGCGCTGCGCGACGCCTTCCGGGCCTGGTTGATTGAGCACCTCCCCTGGCCCTACGGCGTGGGCCTCCCGCCCCGCTTCGACGACCTCGCCGAGACGGTCGCGTTCGGGCGCCGTTGGCAGGCCGACCTGGCTGCCGACGGGTGGGTCGGCGTCACCTGGCCCGAGGAGTACGGCGGCCGCGGCCTCGGGGCGCTCGAGAACTACGTGGTGATCGAGGAGCTGGCCAGGGCCCGGGCTCCCGAGCTCGTCGGGCGGATCGGGATCAACCTGGTCGGCCCAACGCTGCTGGCCCACGGGTCGGCCGAACAGAAGGACCGCTTCCTGCCACGCATCCTCTCGGCCGACGAGATGTGGTGCCAGCTCTTCAGCGAGCCCGACGCGGGAAGCGACCTGGCGTCGCTGACCACGCGTGCGGTGCCTGTCGAGGGCGGCTATCGCGTGAGCGGGCGCAAGGTCTGGACCTCGTACGCGCAGTTCGCCGACTGGGGCCTCTGCCTCGCACGAAGCGACCCGGAGGCCCCCAAGCGCCAGCAGGGCATCACCGCACTCGTCATCGACATGCACGCCGACGGTGTCGGAGTCCATCCGCTCGTGCAGTCGACCGGGGAAGCCGAATTCAACGAGGTGGAGCTCGACGACGTCTTCGTGCCCCACGAGCGCCGGGTCGGGCCCGAGGGCCAAGGGTGGTCGGTGGCGGGGTCGACGCTGGCCCACGAGCGCGGCATCAATCCGCGCCAACTCGTGATCCACTCGCAGCTCATTGAGGAACTGCTGCGCCTGGCCAATGACAACGGCAGCTTCGACGACTGGCGCCTGCGTCAGCAATTGGCCCAGGCGGCCACCGAGGTCCGGCTGTTCCAGCTGCACAACTGGCGCTCGCTCACCCGCCTCTCCAAAGGCGAGGCTCCGGGACCTGAGGGAAGCGCGCTCAAGCTCTACTGGAGCGAGATGTCCAAGCGGCTGCACGCGACGGCGCTCGACGTCTTGGGCCCGGCCTCGCCGCTGTGGGAGGGGGCTCCGGGCAACCCCGCCGACGGGGCGTGGCAGCGGTCATGGCTCTATTACCAGGCGTCGTCCATCTTCGCCGGGACCAATGAGATCCAGCGCACGCTCGTCGGCGAGCGTGTGCTGGGGCTCCCCCGCGGGTAGGCGCTCGAAGGTTCTCCCGGCGCGGCAGGATGGGTAGCAGAGAGAGACTGGGTGACATGGCAGAACAATTCGAAGCGATCATCTACGAGCAAGACGGCGCGGTGGCAACCATCATCATGAACCGGCCCGACATGGCCAACGCGCAGGACTCGCGGTTGATCGACGAGATCGATGCCGCGCTGGACCTGGCCGATGCGGACGACGCCATACGCGTCGTGATCCTCGCCGGTGCCGGCAAGCATTTCTCGTCGGGTCACGACCTCAAGGCCATCGTGAGCGGCGAGGGGGACGATCCCTGGGTAGCACTGCGCGAGACACCCGAGGGCAAGTTCTTCCACGAGAAGACGATGTACTTCGACCGCTGCATGCGGATCCACGACTTCCGCAAGCCAACCATCGCCGCCGTCCAGGGCAGCTGCGTCGCGGCCGGCCTCATGCTGGCGGCCATGTGCGACCTGATCGTCGCCGCCGACGATGCCGTCTTTTCCAACCCGGTGCTCCGCCTCACCGGCGCCGGGGTCGAGCTGCTCGTCGAGCCGTGGGAGCTCGGAATCCGCAAGGCCAAGGAGTTCCTGCTCACTGGTGACACGATCGACGCCCAGGAGGCCTGGCGCCTCGGGCTGGTCAACCGGGTCGTGCCACGAGCCGAGCTGACCGAACGGACACGCGAGCTTGCCGATCGCATCGCGTTGGTCCCTGCCATCACGGCGCAGACGGTCAAGGACACGCTGAACCACACGGGCACGCTGATGGGCAAGCGCGACGCCCTCAAGTACCACTTCATGGCGCACCACTGGGTCCACAACACCGCCACCGCCCTCGACGCCCTGACGGCCCGCAAGGCCAAGGGCTCGATGAAGGAGGTCAAGGCGGAGATGGACGCGGGTCCGCCACGATCCACGACATGAGCGAACCGGCACGCGGGCCCCCTGGCCGGCATCCGGGTCGTCGACGTCGGCACGCGCATCTCAGCCCCGTTCTGCGCCGGGTTGCTGGGCGAGCTCGGGGCTGACGTGATCAAGGTCGAGCTGCCCGGTCAGGGCGACTTCATGCGCACCATGGGGCCCTTCGTGCCGGTCGACGACGGAGCCAAGTACTCCCTGTCCTGGGCGGTGGAAGGGCGCGGGCGGCGCGGCGTCACCTGCGACCTGCGCCAGCCCGAGGGCAAGGAGCTCTTCAAGCGACTGGTGGCAACGGCGGACGTGCTCTGCGAGAACTTCCGCCCCGGCACCATGGAGCGCTGGGGTCTCGGACCCGAGGATCTGCCCGACGACCTGGTGTACGTGCGCATCAGCGTCTTCGGGCAATCGGGTCCCTACGCGCCGAGGCCGGGGCTCGACCGGCTCGGTATCGCGTTCGGCGGACTGCTGCACCTGACCGGCGAACCCGACCGGCCGCCGGTTCGTCCCGGGGTGACGGTCTCGGACTACCTCACCGGCGTCTTCGCCGCCTTCGCCGCGGTGTCCGCGCTCTACGGACGCGACGCAACATCGCGAGGATGGCGGCGGCTCGGGTGGCGGTGGCGGTGGCGACGGCCGCGGCGGAGAGGTGATCGACGCGCCGCTCTACGGGTCCATCCTGCGCATCTTGGAGTGGACGCTGGCCGGGTACGACAAGCTCGGCATCGTCCGCGGCCGCGAGGGCAACCGCTTGTCGCACTCGGCGCCACTCGACAATTACCCGACCGCTGACGGCGCCTTCATCTGCATCGTGGCCGGGTCGGACGCCAACTTCGCACGACTGTGCGCCGCCATGGGCCGGCCCGAACTGACCGAGGACCCGCGCTTCGTCACTGGCCGAGCGCGGCGCCCACGGAGACGAGATCAACGGGATCGTGACCGAGTGGACGTCGGGGCTCTCCGCCGAGGAGATCACCGCCCGGTGCGTGGAGCACGACGTGCCCGTCGGCACCGCCTACAGCGCGGCCGACATCTTCGCCGACCCCCACATGGCCGAGCGCGGCGACCTGGTCTCCGTCGAGGACCCGGTCATCGGACCGGTGCGCCAGCAGGCTCCGTTCCCGCGCCTCGCCAAGCACCCCAGCCCGGCGCCGTCCGGCGCGCCGCGGCTGGGCGAGCACAACCAGGAGGTGTGGTGCGGGCTGGTCGGGGTCGGCGAAGCCGAATTGGCCGAGCTGACCGAACGCGGTGTCGATCTGAACGGGGTCGCGGCGCGCCGGTGCCGGCGTTCCTCGCCGGGGCTCAGCCGCCCGAGCTGACCAGGCGACCCATGTACGAGGCCCCGCCGAAGGCGAAGATGCCACCGTCGGCCGCGGCCATCCAGTAGCCGTTGGTCGCGTTGTCAGGCGCCATCCCCACGACCGGTGCCGCAAGCGACAGGTTGCCGGTCGATCCGTCGAACGGTGCCTGCGCCGTAGGTGAAGATGCCGCCGTCGGAGGCCACGAAGCGGTAGCCCTGCCCGCTGGGCGAGGACTCCAACCCGACGATCGGCTTGTTCAGGTGGATGTTGCCCGTGCTGCCGAAGAAGGGCGCCCGGTAGCTGAAGATGCCGCCGTCCGAGGCGACCTCCCAGTAGCCGCCGGTCGACGGGTCGGCTGCGATGCCGACGATGGGCTGGTTCAGCGGGTGACCACCCATGGAGCCGTAGAACCCGGCGTCACCGAAGCTGAAGATGCCGCCGTCCGAGGCCACCATCCAGTAGCCCCGGCCGTCGGGCGTCGACGTCATGCCGACGATGGGCTTGTTCAGTTTCAGTGAGCCCGTCGAACCGTAGAAGGCCGCGTTCCCGAAGCTGAAGACGCCGCCGTCGGCAGCCACCAGCCAGTAGCCGCCGCCGTTGGGCGTGGCCGTCATGGCGACGATGGGCGAGTTGAGCTGCCCCGAGAGCGAGCCGAAGTTCTGTGCGGTACCGAAGTTGGCCACGGTGCCGTTCGCCTCGACCTCCCAGTACCCCGTGCCGTTGCTCAGCGGCGCGATGCCGACCGTCCGGGATCCGGAGTCCACGGTCGCAGAGACCTGGCCCCACGAGGCGACGATGTCCGTGGGTGCCGAGCAGGAGCTGACGAAGATGGCGGCGATGGAGCCACCGCTGTAGCCACTCGACGAGAATGCGGCACCCATGGAGAGCACCGGCGCGCCGGAGGGGCAGCTCGGGAACTGAGTGCAAAATGATGTCGCGGTGACCCCAACACCCCGACGGGTTGGCGAGGCTGCAGGCCGCGTTCGTGGTCGACGATACCGCTCCAGCCGTCGTCGTACATCCAGTAGTAGTCGGCCTCGAGGGTCGACGTCAGTCCACCGGCCCAGATGGAGCCGCCGAAGGTGAGCGGTGCGCCGCCAGTGAGATTCGACGGGAACGAGGGGTCGGTGCCCGCGTTGGCCCCACCCTGCGCGTAGGAATTGAGCTGCGAGGTGACGTAGTCGATGGGAGGCAGCCCGCGGTCGACCACGCTCGGAGTTGACGACGGTGCAGACCTGCTGATCCATCGGCAACGACCCGAGTGACGCCTCGGAGATGCTCATCGGTCCCACGCTCTCGTGGCCGCGTGCATCGTTGATGGACGTGAGCCAGTCGCCGCTGTCCGGCGGGATGTTGGCTGACGGGTTCGACGGGCGGCAAGAGTCCCCGAGGCCGCGACGGGTCCGCTGAGCACTCCCACTCCGATGAAGCTCATGACCATTGCGCCGACCGGCAGCAGAAGCGTCGCGATCCGACGACGAGCACTGGGATGCACGCTGTCTCTCCCCCTCTTGACTCTCTTCCGAGGTCTCTGTATCGGGAGGGAAGGGCACGAAATGAATGGGACTTAATGCCTAGATGCACCGCTTCGGCGCAGGTTGGCAGGGGTGCGCACTGAAGCGGGCCTCTGTTGTCGATTCGTTGTCCCAGCGCGTGCGGTCTCGCCCGTCAGCCGGGGCGCGCAGCGTCGCGGCCGGCGCGACACGCGAGATCCGCCATGGTCTCCCAGGTCGAACCGGGTGCAGGCGGCATTCGCGCAAAGGGTGCGCACCTGTACGGCTCCCTCGGTCGCACCAGGTCGCACCAGGTCGCACCCGGCCGCGTCTGCCGATCAGCGCCGGAGAGGCCTCCGCGCAGTGTCCGCACGACAGATCGTCAACCCACGCACAACTCTGCGGATTCCAGGCCCACGGGCCCTGACGCGGCGCTCGGAGGCGCCGGGGCCCCGGTCCGGCCGTCAGCCCCGCGGCAGGCCCAGGACGCGCTCGGCCACGATGTTGCGCTGGATCTCGGAGGTGCCGCCGGCGATCGTGCCGGAGAAGGAGCGCAGGTATTGCACGGCCCAGGCGCCGTCGTAGAACGAGCCCATCGCGGTCTCGAACACCGGACCCGGATCGAAGTGGGCGAGGTCCCACTCCGTGAAGCGGTTGGGGCCCGGACCGTCGAGGTCGAGTCCCTCGAGGCCCAAGGTCTCGCGCCGCCAGCAGGCAGGCCCGCTGCTCCGCCTCGCTGGAAAACAGCTTCAAGACCATGTGCTCGGGTGACACCTCGCCGCGCGACGGTCTTGGAGAAGCCGCGGTACCCGAGGCAGCGCATGGCGACCGTGTCGGTGACGAGCTTCCCGATTGCCTCCGCCAGCCTCGGGTCGTCACCCAGCGTCTTGCCGTGCCCGTCGGGACGCCGCGACAACGCGGACCAGGCCGCGGAGCGTGCGCTCCATTTTCGCCACGTTCATGATCCAGAGCATCCCGCGCTCGTGGCGCGAGCGAACCCTGGCTGACTCGCCATCCGTTGTTGAGCTCGCCCACCAGGTTCTCCTCGGGGACCTCGACATCGGTGAAGAACACTTCGTTGAAGTCGGCGTGGTCCGGGCTGGTCAGCTCGGGCAGGGGGCGGCAGGTGATGCCCGGCGAGCGCATGTCGATGATGAGCACGCTGATACCCCGGTGCTTGGGCGCCTCGGGATCGGTGCGGACGAAGCACATGCAGTAGTCGGCTTCGTGGGCGCCCGACGTCCACACCTTCTGGCCGTTCACGACGAAGGCACCCTCGCGGCGCTCCGCCTTGGTCGTCAGCGACGCCAGGTCACTGCCGGCGTTGGGTTCGCTCATGCCGAGGCACCACGTCATCTCACCCTTGAGCGTGGGGATGACGTAGCGCTCCTTCTGCTCCTCGGTCCCGAATTCGACGATGGACGCGGCACAGATGGAGAGGCCCTGCGGGTTGAGCGAGCGCGGCACCTGTCGCTAGGCGATCACCTCGAAGTAGACCATCTGCTCCTCGGGCGTGGCGTTGCGGCCACCGAGCTCGGGGGGCCATCCCGGGACCAGGTAGCCCGCTTCGAAGAGCTCGCGCTGGAAGGTGCGCGCCCAGTCCGGCAGGTCGGCCGAGCTCCGGCGCAAGTTGGCCTGTGCGATCTCGGCGGGTGGCAGGTGCTCGTCCAGCCACGTTTCGAACTCGCGCCGGAACTCCGTGAGGTTCTCGTCGGATGCGAGGCGCATGGCCAACTATGACACGAGTGTCAGAGTGGGAGCGAGCCCGCCTTGCGCCCGGGAGCCAGCCTCAGGAGCCCGGCTCCGGGTCACGCGGCTGTCCCAGGATGCGCTCGGCGATCACGTTGCGCTGGACCTCGCTGGTGCCGCCCGCGATGGTGAGGCAACGCGTGGAGAGGAAGCCCTCTTCCCACCGCTGCGCCTTCCCGTCGAGCACCGCGCCGTCGGCGCCGTAGAGCGCCATCCCCATCTCCTGCACCCGCTGCTCGTGTTCCACGCCGAGCAGCTTGCGCACGCTCGATCCACTGCCCGGGTCGACGCCCGAGAGCGTCCGCAGCGTGGCAGCGGTGGCCGAGCAACGCGATCGATTGCGCCTCGGCGATCAGGTGCCCGAGCCTGGTCTCGAGACTGGGCGGGAACGGCACACCGCGCTCGTGTCGCCGCGCCACGGTCCTGATCAGCGACTCCACGCCGTTGCCGAACGACGCGCCCGAGGACATCGAGACGCGCTCGTTGGCCAAAGTGGTCCGGCCGATGCGCCATCCGTCCCCCGGGATGCCGACGACGGCGTCGTCGGGGACGAAGACGTCGTTGAAGAAGACCTCGTTGAACATGGCTGCGCCGGTGAGCTCGCGCAGCGGGCGGATGTCGAGCCCCTCGGCGTGCATGTCGACGATGAAGTAGGTGATCCCGGCGTGCTTGGGCGCGTCGGGATCGGTACGGGCGAGGCAGATGCCGAAGTCCGCGACCTGCGCCAGCGACGTCCACACCTTCTGACCGTTGAGCACGAAGCCACCTTCGACCCGCTCGGCCCTGGTGCTCAGCGCCGCCAGGTCCGATCCCGCCCCCGGCTCGCTGAAGAGCTGGCACCAGTTGAGCGTCCCGAGAAGGGTGGGACGCACCCAGCGCTCCTGCTGCTCGGGCGTGCCGTGCGCGATGAGTGTCGGCAGGGCCCAGGCACCCACGGCGAGATGCGGGCGAATCACGCCGGCGGCCGTCAGCTCCTCGTCGATGACGAGCTGCTCGAGCGGCGACGCACCGCGGCCCCAGGGTCGGGGCCAGTGCGGCATGATCAAGCCCGCCTCGGCGATGGCGACGCGCTGGGCGTCCGCGGGCGTGGCCGCCACCGCTGCTACGACGTCGTGGATCTCCGCCCGCAGCGCTTCGGCTTCTTCGGGAAGATCCGACGTGAGGTTCCTGCCGCGCGCCTGCCACCGCCAGCGCCGCCACCTCGTCCTCGAGGGAGCCGACGTCGCCGGCAGCGAGCAGCTGCAGATTGGCCATGGCACGCTTCAGGTAGAAGTGCGCGTCGTGCTCCCAGGTGAACCCGATGCCACCGAGCGTCTGAATGCACTGCTTGGCACAGTGCGCCGCCGCGTCCAGCGCGACGGCACCGGCGATGCGGGCGCTCAGGGCCCGATCGTGGTCTGCGTCGTCTCCCCCTTCGCCACCCGCACCTTCGGGCTCGCTCCAGGCGACTGCCGCGTCCCAGGCGACCGCGGCGCATTGCTCGACGGCGACGAGCATGTCGGCCAGGGCGTGCTTGACGGCCTGGAACTGCCCGATCGGCCGCCCGAACTGCACGCGCACCTTGGCGTAGTCCGACGCCGTCTTAAGGCACCAGCGGGCCAGTCCCGCGCTCTCGGCCGCGGCGAGCGCAAGAGCCAGCGAACGCACCTGGTCCCCCGGCACCCAGACCTGCTCGGTCCGGGGCACCGTGAGGCCGCCATCGGGCAGCGTCACCGCGCACAGCGTGCGCGTGCCGTCGAGCGCAGGGAGTGTCGACAGCGCCAGCGGCGCGCCGATCCCGTCGTCCCGGCGGTCGATGAGCAGGAATCGCCCGTCGCCGGTACCGGTGCCGTCCTCCACCGGCACCAGCACGAGCCGCTGCGTCAAGCTCGCCCAGGACCGGACGGACCCCGCCGCTGATCGTCACCGTGCCGTCGCCCGCGGTGTCACACGAAAGCGGTGAACCGCCCACGGACAGCGCCGCGGTGACCGAACCGTCGGCCAGCCCGGGCAGCAACCGGCTGCGCACGCCGGCGTCGGGGTGACGCGCCAGCGCGGCTGATGCCACGAGCGTGGGGAGCACGGGACCGGGCATCAGCGCGGCACCCAGCTCCTCGAGCACCACAGCCAACTCGGCCAGGGCGAACCCCTGCCCACCGTCGGCCTCGGGCACGTGCAGCCCGAGCCACCCCTGCGCGGCCATCTTCTCCCAGACCGCCGCTGTGCCGTTGTCCCCGGTGCCGGTGCCGGTGCCGGTGCCGGTGCCGGCCTCGGTCCCCGCGGCCTCGGCGACCGCTCTGGGCACCTCGGGCGGGCAGTGTGTCTGCGTCCAGCGGTGTGCGGTGAGGCGCAGCGCCTCGTGGTCCTCCGTGACGGCGATCGCCACTACGTACCCTCCTCCAGGGACAGCTGGGCACCCATACGCCACAGGGAGATCGCGCCCACCGGGCATCCCTGGGCGGCGATGCGCAACCGTTCCTCGTCGGTGGCCGCCGGATCGAGAACGACGGCATAGCCCTCGTCGCTCAGATCGAACGAGTCGGGCGCCCAGAACATGCAGTTGCCCGACCCCATGCAGCGGTCCGTGTCGATTTTGATTTCCAACGGGTCGCTTCCGTCAGCGCCGTCAGGTGTGCCGCCCATGCGCCTGAACCTACCCTCCCGCGGCGAACACCACAGGCAGCGAGAGCGGTGAGCGGAAGGCCATCCCTTCGATGTGCGGCTGGATGGCCTCAGGGTCGAGCGAGAAGGGGCCGAGCCGGTCGAACAGCGTGTTGATGGCGACCCGTGATTCCATCCGTGCCAGGTGCATGCCCAGGCAGACGTGGACGCCGAAGCCGAAGCCGACGTGCTGGCGCTGGTCACGGAACATGTCGTAGCGGTCGGGGTCGGTGTACTTGCGCTCGTCCCGGTTGGCGGCCCCGATCATCAGCGCGATGTCGGCCCCCTTCTCGATCCTCACCCCGGCCAGCTCGGCGTCGCGGGCCGCACGCCGCAGGATCACCGTGACCGGTGGCTCCCAGCGCACCACCTCTTCAAACGCTTGTGCGAACAACGAGCGGTCCTTGTAGAGGGCGTCGAACTGGTCCCGGTCGTGCAGCAGTGCGAACAGAAGGCTGCCCGAGGCCCGGTAGGTCGTCTCGACGCCGGCCGGAAGGAGGAGACGGAGGAAGGAGTAGATCTCCTCGTCGCTCAAGTGCTCCCCGTCGACCTCGGCGCGCACGAGGTCGCTGATGAGGTCGTCTCCCGGCGTGGCGCGACGCTCGGCCATCACGTCGATGAAGTAGTCACGCAGCGCGGCCGACGCGGCCACGCCCCGCTCGAAGTTGGCGGCGACGCTGGTGATCTCGAGCGCCCAGCGCTGGAAGCTCGGGTAGTCGGACCGGGGCAGACCCAGGATGCGCGCGATCACCTGGACGGGGAAATTGAAGGTGATCTCCCGGACCAGGTCGGCGCGCCCACGGTCGATGAACCCATCGGTCAGTTCGTTCACGACGAGGGCGACCAGGTCCTCCTCCCAGCGCTCGAGCATCTTGGAGCGGAAGCTCGGCGCGACGAGTGCCCGGTTCACGCGGTGCTCGGGCTCGTCCATCTCGAGAATGGTGCGGCCCATGACGATCCCCATGACGTCGGAATAGACGCTGGAGGAATAGGTCTCGTTGTCGCGGAGGACCTGGACCACTTCGTCGTAGCCGAACACCGTGACCGGCGACGGCCTGTTGGGGTCGATGTCGTCGGCCCCCTCACCCATGTCGATCGGCCCGCTGTGCACCGGTGCCTGGCGGCACAACTCGTGCAACCGGGGGTACGGGTCGCGGATGTTGCCACCGACGACGTCTTTCAACTCGAAGGGGTCGAACGGAACCGCAGCGGGCTCAACCGCATTCAACTCTGGCATCTGTACCTCGCACCCCCTAAGTTGGGCGTCGTACCGGGAAGTAACTGACTCCGGTGTCATAGTAATCAAACAATCAAACGTGTGTTGGGGCGTCGAGGGCCGTGTGCTTCCCGAGCAGGTGATGTGTGGCCCGCGCCGGGATCTCGACCCCGACACTCTCGTTGTGAGGAGCAGTCGGACGAGGGACACCCCGACGTCTACTCCAAGTAGGGCAGAATTCCGGCATTCCCGCGGTCCAAGGGCGGAGAGATGGGATTGACATGACGATCGACTCCCGTGGCACCAAGGGGCGTGCCCATTCCGATCCCGGCGGTGCCGGGCACGGGGACGGCCCGACCACCCGGCGCCGCATCCTCGAGATCGCCCTCTCCCTGATGTCCCAGCGTGGGGTCGACGGCACCAGCATGCGGGACCTGGCTTCCGCGGCCGGTCTCAACGTGGCGTCGCTGTACCACTACTTCCCGAGCAAGCGGGAGCTGCTCGAAGCTGTCCTGGTCGAGCAGGGCTACCTGCCCATCACGGCCCCGCCGGGCGAGGACGGCGCACCGGCCCCCGACCTGACGCTCGCCGAGATGCTGACTGACTACATGGGGTCGATGTTCGCCGTCGAGGACTTCGTCCGCCTGATGGTCGGCGAGGCCATGCGGGGCGAGGCGACCGCCCGCAGCGTCGGGCTCGACCTCTTCTCCTCCTTCCAGAACTCCCTGGAGGAATGGATCAGCACCAACCGCCCCGACCTGGTCGAGCGGAACGGCGGCACCGAAGTGGCCCGGATGCTCAGCGCCATGATCGTCGGGGTCTTCATCGGGTATGCCGCCGGTGTGATGCCTCCAGAAGGGGATGATCCGACCGCCCTGGCCAAGCAGTGGGCCGACCTGGCGGCGCACGTCCTGCGACCCCCGGACTAAGCCCTTCCCCCTCCCCCGCCCGGCGGACCGCCACTTCGCCTTCCTGCGCTTGCGGAGATCGAGCCGTCCAACGCACACTGACGCCGTGCCCGACAGTGATGCCACGCCCGAGACGTCTCCGACTGCGGTCGCCAAGGCGGAATTCGCGGTGCCCGCCGAGGAGGTGTGGGCGTATCGCCTCGACTTCGCCAACCTGCCCGATTACAACCCCGACGTCAGTGGTGTGACGCGGGTGACCGACGGTGGGAATGCCGGCGACCGGCGGAGACAGCGGAGACGGCGGCGTCCTCGGTGCGGGTGCCCGCTACAACTTCGGTCTGGCCGATCCGCGGCGCCCTGGCACCACCCAACCCGTCGAGCTGTGGACGGTGAAGGCGGTCAAGCCCACCCTCGTCGCGGCAGGGATGGTCGGAGGGAGCGAGGCCTACGAGGAGTTCGTGGTCGAGCCGCGCGGCGACGGCGCCTGCGCGGCGACCCTGAACCTGTGGGTGACGCTGCCCGACGGCCTTCCCGACGACGTCGTGGCCATGGCCGCCGAGGGGAGCCAGGCGCAGATCGACAAGGAGATGCGCCTCATGAAGGAGAACCTCGAGCGCGGTTCTTGACAACCCGCGTCGCACTGTCACGAACAGGCAGACTTGTCACGTGAGCGAATCGGTCACGTTTCAACTCGACGGCCACGTGGCCACGATCACCTACAACCGACCCGATGCGCTGAACGCCATCAACGCGGACATGCGGCGCGGCCTGAACGACGCGTTCTCCCGCTTCCACGATGACGAGGACGCATGGGTCGCCATCGTGACGGGCGCTGGACGCGCCTTCTGCGCGGGCGGGGATCTCCGAGACGGAGCCGGAGCAGCCGGCGAGTTCGCCGGCACCTTCTGGGAGAAGCCGACGATGAACTCCTTCGAGAGTGGCTGGGAGGTCTTCAAGCCCGTCATCGCCGCCGTCAACGGTTACTGCCTCGGGTACGGCCTGACCCTTGCCACGTGGTGCGATTTCGTCCTGGCGAGCGACCGGGCCGAATTCGGACTGCCCGAAGTGAGGCTGGGGACTCCCGCCGTCGTCGCATCCATACGTCTGCCGCAACGCATCAACTGGGCGGATGCCATGGAGCTGTTGCTGACCGGGGAGCGCATCAGTGCCGAGCGAGCCCATCAAATGGGCTTGGTCTGGCAAGTCGTCCCCCACGAGACCCTGCTCGACGAGGCGCATGCGTTGGCCGCACGCCTGCTCAACGGCGCACCATTGGCGCAGCGCGTCATGAAGGAGATGGCGATGCGGACACGTG
>CAWBUQ010000006.1:0-83981 GCA_963791995.1 uncultured Acidimicrobiaceae bacterium
TCCCAGTGGTAGGTCTGATCGCCGTCGGCTCCGACCAGTCCCTCGAAGGGTCGGGTGCGGTCGCAGAACAAGGCGGTTGTGGCGTCGTCCGACAAACCGGTCAGGCCGAGGTCGCCACGCTTGACGGCCTGGTCGACGATCGACTGCTGGGCGCGGCGGGCCAACTCGACTAGAAAGTCGTAGCGCATTCCCAACGCCTCATCATGGCCAGCCTCGCTGTCCGGGAGGTTCACGTAGCCGGGAATGGCGATGCCGACCAGTTCGGTGGCCGAGTCGGCAAGGGTGACCGCGCCCGAACTGTCGACGACCGCGTACAGCCAGTCCCCGCCATCCGGGTGCGGAAGCCGGCTAACGGTGGAAGCCTCGGACGGTTGGACGGTGGCGATCATGACAGCTCCTTTGTGGTGATCAATTCGGGCGGGTGTGTCAGGAGGTTGCGTTCGTTGGTCTCGCTCATTTCCTTTGTCGGGAGCGCGTGGGTCGGCCTCGGCGGACGGGGGCGACTTGGGTCATGATCCGCCCGTGCGAAGTCACCACTCCGCTTCGATCCGATCTTGCGGGGTTGCGTGATCTGCCACGTTCGGCGACACGGCACCGTCGGGGCGAGCGTCGAAGACCGGCCAATTGCCGTCAGATGAGGCAGTGCTGGACGCGATCGGCGCCACTGGGGGTGAGCTCCAGTCGAGCGGATCTCCCCAGTCATCCGCAGGCACGGTGGGATCGGCAGGAGCGCCGGCTCGCGGCGCGACGTTTCCTCCCCGGCTGTCAACCTCGCGAGCCGGAGCTCCCTGGTGGTTGGCCACGTCGGCGTCCGCCAGCTTGGACGACGACCCGTCGCGGTCGACCCGGATCTTCGTCGGACCCGTCCGCAAAGCACCGCCCCGCCCGGGGTGGCAAACCGTCAGGTCATGCGTATTGGAGTCACCCAGTGGGCGGCGACGGTTCGCCAGCTCCGCGGCCAGCTCTTGCTGCGGTGCGTACCAGCACTGGACCGCAACTGCGGAGGAGGTGAGCGGCTCCCACAGGCCTCGGCCTTTCGGGATATCGCCGGTCAGCACCGGAGCGTCGTCCACGGCTCGCAGCGCCGACATGCGATCACCGCTCGAAGCCTTTCCGAGCAGGATCCGGGCCAAGTTTGTTTTTACGTCGCCCTGGCCGCCGGGGATGGCGTCCAGCATTTTGGCCGAGAGTTTCTGCGTGCCCAGCAGCAGAGTGAGTCCCGAGGAGCGGGCCTCTCTTGCGAGCTTTCCGACCAGAATTCCGACTTCGGCTCGAGCCTGGTTGTCGGCGATCAGTTCCTCACGTTGCGACTCGAATTCCGGGTCGTCGGACGGCTTGGGAACCGGGGAGTGGCCCATGAGCGAAGTGAACTCGTCGACCATGACTACGAGGGGTTCTGGTCTCACGTCGTCGGGGAGGTCGAGGTAGAAGCCAACAGCGTGGCGGGCATTGAGCTCCTTGCGCCGCGCGACCTCGGCGTAGATGGCTTTCAATACGGTGGCGGCTTCGTGCGGGGTCGAAGCGAACGCGTCCGCGTACGGCTTGATGAACTGGAAGTCGGCGCCTGACTTTTGGGGGTCCACCACGACTACACGGGCCCCGAGCACGGCGAATCCGTAAAGAAGCACCTGCGCCATCGACGATTTGTGCTTGTTGCCCAGGAGGCCTGCCAGTCGGAGATCGTGGTGGAGACCGGTGGTCGCTATCGCTGTCAAATGGAGATGAACGCTTCGGTGCGGCTCCGTAGCCTGCCGCCCTGTAGCTGCCTGATCATGAATGCCTGGTCCGTTAGACCCTCGGCGTCTGTGCAGGGCGCTGTCGTCCCCTGGGCGATCCTGCCGTTCCAGCTGCTGCCGTCGCCCAGCCAGACCCCGAGGATGTAAGGGTCCACGGGCAGATGTGTGTCGTTGCCGGCTATGGCACTAGATGCGCTGACGGCCCAGTTTCGCCGACCGTTGTGCCCTTTGTCAGTCACCTTTTCGGCGAGCTGCCGTGTTGTCATTACCGTCTCGTGAGGCATCACTCGCCCGGCCGGAATCCGAGCGACCCGCCCTCACCTCGACGGCCTCTGCCAGCATGAGCAAGGCTTCGTCCACAGGGAACACCCGCATCATCTGCGTTGCGGGTGAGAGCCGCCGAGACGGTCGACAGATTCGAGGAGGTCTTTCACGTGACTGCGCTCTGAACGGTCCCCGTCCCGATCGACAAGTAGGGCCGTCAACTGCCGGGTCGTCAGCCATCGACCCGGGAGGCCGAGAGCTACCAGATCAGAGAGCAAGAACCGGCGGCCGCCGACCGTCACGGCGCCTCGAGGATGGCTCTCGGCCCATCTTGAGCAGGTCGTCCATGCAGTACTCGGTTGCGGACTTCCTTGTGGCAACCTCGGCCCAAATCGCCAGGGCATCCGGGATCGTCCTGTGAACGAGGCTCAGCCCGAACCCGGAGAGCCTCGCAATGTCCGATCGGGGTGCTACGACGCCGGGACCGATCTCGTCGGCCAGTCGACGCAGCGACGAAGCCTTCCCTATGAGGGTGTCGTAGCGGGCGGAGCGGCGGGTCCTTCTGCGTCGCGTCCGGACTCTACGACTGGCGGCCGAGGAGACCTTCCACAGGTGTTCCGGCCCGCATTCAACTACCTGGCCATCATCGAAGTGGACTTCGATCACCGGGTACTCCCTCACAGAGGAAAGTCCGATGACACTTGTTTCTGTGCCGTCAGATGCGTAGAGCTTGTCGCCTATCTGCAACTCGCCGACGGTCGCCCAACCGGACAGGAAGCTGTCAGAAACTGGGACAGGGATGGGGGCGCTGAGAGGCGAAATTCTTCCCAGATCCGGTCACTCCGGCCAACAGCAGATGGGGGCTCTCGAGGGGCGAGAACACCACGGGCTTTCCTTCGACGCCGGTCGCGAACACGATTCCCCGGCTGAGAAGGCGGTCCATCTCGTCGAAGTCCAACGACACCTTCTCCGGCAACGGGTTGGACGGGGACGCCAGCAGCCGGACGGCGCCGGCGCCGTCGGGGCTGTCGCGAAGCTCGACGAACTCGTTGCCGGTGGAGGTTCGGAGTTTCGCCAGCGCGGCTCGCACCTGGGTGCGGTCGAGGCCTGAGGGCAGGGTGAAGTCGAGCACCTCGACCGCGGCGTTGTGCGGGAGTCTCCCGGTGCGGACCAGTTCGGGGAGCAGGCCGGCCTGGTTGATCACCTTGGCGTCGGCCCAGGCCTGCTCCCAGTCCAGGCCGATCAAGCGGACCCGGTCAGCCCCGGGCTGGGCGAGACGTCAACCCGGCGGGCTGTGCGCCCAGGTAGAGGATGACCCCGTCGGGGTCGTCGCCGACCCGCAGGTAGGGCAGCCCGAGCGTCTGGCGAAGCCGCTCGGCCTGCTGGCGGACCGTTGCCAACGTCACTCCGCCGTAGAGGCGCAGCCGCACCTCCCACAGGTGGCGTTCTTCGTCTGCTTCGCTCAGCGCGCGGGCCGCGACGATCTCGGGACGCTCCAACTTGGCGGCGGCGAAGGCCCGGTTGAGCTGGCCGGCGAGGACCCACTGGGCGGCGGGGGCGGGAGCGGAGCCGGTCCGGGGAGGCGGGCGGCGCCTGGTCGGACCAGAACACGCTGAACGCCTGCGGATGCCGCTCGCCCGGTCGGCCCGAGTTGACCGGCCAGCCGGTGACGGCCACGAACGGTTTGGAGCCGAGTGCGGTGGCGATCTTCGCCTCGGTGCCAAAGAACCAGGTCGGGTCTTCGCCGGTGCGGACGATGAACGGCTGGCGGTGCACGACGGTGCCGTCGGCGAGAGGGCGCTCGGCGTAGGTGCTGTGGTGGATGGTGGGCTGCTGGACGCCGGCTTTGAGCACCGCGGCCCAGACCTCCCGCCAGCGGTCCTCCTCGGCCAGGTCGGCCAGCTTCTTCGCCCAACCCGGATCGGTCTCGTCGAGGTAGACGGCGTGTCGTCGCCGATGGCCCCGAAGTAGACCGCGCCGCCGTCATCGCCGCGGTGGTCGATGAGCGTGGGGCAGCCAAAGCGGGCCGCGATGTCGCCCACCAGGGGACGGACCTCGGTGAGGGTGGGCCCTCCGGGCCACGCCCAGGTCGAGCGCCACACCCGCCGAGGCGATTCGCCCGGCGGTGATCGCCACCACGTCGAGGGGGACGGGCCGGCCGAATCCTCGAGGTTCGAGTGACCACACCATGGCCGAGTGGGCGAACAGCCGAGCTACCTCCGGGCACGCGTGCCAGGGTCGGCGAGGTCGGGCAGCTCGGCGACCGGCCAGGTGACCACCTCGAAGCGCAGCGGATGCCTGGTGCCCGGCGACGGGCCGCCCGGGCTCTCGTCTGGGGTCTCCAGAACGGCGATGCGCATGCCGGCGCCGAGGGTGGGGGCGATCTTCGGGCCGGCCGGCCAGAACGCCATCGCCCCCAGGTGACCCGGGGCGTCGAAGGTGTCCACGGTGGCCGGTCCGACCTTGCGGTGCCCGACCAGCCGTGGCGGCGGGTCGAACTTGAGCGACAGCCACCGCGGCGTCCACGCAGCGGTAGCGTCTCTTGAGCTGCCTTCCAGGCGGCGAGCGCCTGCCGGTGCCACGCGGGAGCGAGGAACAGCAGTGCCCCGCCGGCCAGCATGGCCGGCCACACCAGCCAGCGATCGGCCCCGTCGACAAGCAGCAGCCGATGGTGGGGGAGCGGCAGGGTTGGGTGGGCGGCCATGAGCCGGCTGGCCACGCTCGGCCGCGACGGCGCCGGCCAGCAACCCGAACCCAGCAGCAGGCAATCGGCCACCGGGGTCTCGGAGCGGAACAGCGCCGCCAGGGCGTCGACCCGGATGCCGGGGGTGGCCGACCGCCGGCGCAGCGACGCAGGGAGCTGCGGCGGCGACGACGAAGGCGGCCAGGGCATTGCACGCCCGGGCGTCACCGGCCGGAAAGCCCTGGAAGTCGCCGACGGGGACCAGCACCCCGATCCCGGCGGCCGCCACCGCGGCCAGCCACGAGCCGAGCACGGGCCATCCCGGCAGCCAGTCCCAGTTCGGCACCACCAGCCGGATCCGCAGATCCCGCCAAAACCGGTTCGCAGCGCCAGCGGCGCTGCTCGGCCGGGCCGGCCGGGGTCGGGTTACCTGCGGCGTCCTTTCTGCCGGTGAGCGGCCCAGGCTTCTCGAGCCACGCCCCTGTGAGGAGCCCAGCCCAGATGACCGGTAGCGCCGGGTAGCCGAACCACCCGGCACCGCACGCGCCGGCCAAACCGGCGACGGCCACGAACGGGGCGACCGACGCCGTGAGAGCGGACGGGGCGGGGCGACGGCGAGCCGGAAGCCATTCAGGGACCGGTCGTGTACGGGTCGCCGAAATCCGGCCACCCGTCAGAGTCGTCTTCGACTTCAGGCTCCCGTGCCGGCGAGAGAGTCGGAACCCGCCTGGCTGATCGCCTACCCGTCGCAGGCCTGGCGTGCCCCTTGCGAACCGAAACCACCAGCGGCACCAGAGCCGCAACGATCTTAGGGTCAGCGGGGGCGTCGCCGACCAGCCGAGCGGCCTTGCGAGCGAACTGGCGGCCAGTCATCGCCCACCCTGCCGCCGGCCGGTACCAGCGGACCGACAGCCGGTCGGCTGACGACTTCGCTGACGGCCAAATCACATACACCGGACCGACCACCATCGCCCGGCAGCCCAGGACGCAGCGCTCCAGGTCCCGCAAGGCTGCGAGCTCCGCCGCGCTTGTCGGCATGCGGGCACCGGTTTCAGGCCCCGGCGGGTGCGGCCCAACGCCGTCCAGTACCGGCCGAGCTGCCAACATTTCGAGTCCACCAGGACGACCTTGCGGCCCGAGACCACCACGTGGTCGACGTTCACCCGGACACCCGAGGTGGTCGGTAGCATCAGATCGTGCAGGACCGTCGGTCCGCCCGGTCGGGCCAGCCGGTCGAGCACTGCGGCGGTGAGCAGCTCACCCCGCCGGCCGATCTCCGCGACCTCCTCGCTGGCGGCCCAGGAGGCGTCGACCAGCCCGCCCGCCAGGTACCCCGATGACGCTGCGCTCTGCTTCCACGCAGTTCTTTGCCGGGGCTGGCGGTCCGGCCTGTCGCGAACCGAACTCACACGCCGACGAAGGCGAGGATGAAGGCGATCGCCACCGAGGCGGCGAGAACAACCAGCATGAGCTGGCCGCGACCGGCCGCCCAGTCGAAGATCTCTTGCCTGGTCTGGCTGGTCTGGTCGCGGAACGAAGGCGTTGTCGTCGTCGCACGACTGAACCGTGAGGCGGAGACGGACCAGGGGTGCGTCGCCCGATAGCGCTCCCGAATCGCGTGCAGCGCATACCTCCGGTGATCGGCGACACTGATAAGCCGCATGCCCGCCCCGTACCGCCTCATGCTGCTCACCTCCACACCTGCGCCGCCGGCGGGGGACGGCTATATGCACGAGGCAAAACTGGACGGTTCTCCCGTGCTATAGGAATTGTGGGCTAACGGCCCCGGCGCCATCCGCGTTAGCGCTTCTTTCCGCCCATAACGTTCGTGTGGTATGCCCACTAGCCCGGGCTGGCTTCCTTGACCGATTCCGACTGCGGGCCGTCAGCTGGGTGGCCACTTGACGCCGCTACGGCCGGCTGGGCGGAGCGGGTGATGGACTTAGCGGGGATCCCTGATGGTCTGCCGGTTATCACCATCGGCGAGACCATCTTCGAGCCGGCGTGGCGCTGGCAACGCTCGGCCCCACAGGCGCAGGCGGCGGCGACGCGGATGCGCTACATGCGTGACGTTCGCCGCCTGGTGGATTCCTGGCGGCCAGGGGGGTGACGTTCGAGAGGACCACGAGCACGGACCTGCGAGCTTTTGCGCAGGAGCGTCGGTCGGCGACGTCGGCGGCGACATGGGCGGTGGAGGAGGCGGCGCCTTGATGTCGTTCTTCCGGTTCTGCAGCGGTGAGGGGCCGGACGGCTGGCGGGTGTTCGACCGCAACCCATGGCCGTTGTGGCGCACGGCCAGGAGCGATCGGAGTGCCCTTCGCCGTCCCGCCGACACCCTTCCGGCTACGCCGCGTTTTCTCGACGATGACGAGTTGCGGCATTTCCTGCTGGCGGGGATCCAGGGCCGAAACCCGACATCGGGCGAGCCGCTGGCGGATGACCGGCCCGTGGGCGCGCCGTTGCTTCCCGAACGGGATCTGGCCTTCGCCACATTGGTGTTGGCGACCGGGGCCCGGATGACCGAGGCCCGCCTGGTTCTCATCGATGAGATCCCGACCGATGTTGCACGCCATCCGTGGCCGAGCGTGTGGATGCAGATCGGTGGGGAACGAGCCAAGACCCGAGGCGGCGAGGTTCCCTTCGACCCGCTGGTGGGAGGGCTGATCGGCCGGTGGTATCGCAGCGACACTCGGGCTGAGATGGTTGGACGCCGCCCAGCCGCATTTGGAGCGGCTGGGCCAAGGCGGACAGTTATTCGTCGTCGACGACACGACCAGGTTGGTCGGTGGTGGGACGGCTTGGCGGGGCAGGTGGATGGGACGGCGGCGCCGGTTTACCACCACCACGCTGCCCCGATCGGCTGCCTATCACGCGGTGCGGATGGTGGACGGGGGTATCGAGCCGCTCACCTTATGGCAGGGATGGCGCAGCGGCGGGTTGCCGGTATCGCCGGACGCCTTCGAGGATGTCCTGCGGGACGCTGCACGGCGAGCTGCCGCAGACCCCAACTGCCCGTTCAGCGACTACCTGCGGCCCACCTTGAAGGCCGACGGCCCGGGCCGTATGCGCACCCGAGGTGGGGTGGGGGCCCACATGCTGCGCCATACCGCCGCAGTGCGCTGGATGGTCGAACTGGAACAGGAACTGCAGCGACGGCACCGCCAGGCCGGGATCCGAACCCCCGGGCTTCCACCGGGCAGCTTCAACACCTTGCTGCTGGTCCAAGCCTGGCTGCGCCACCGCCGGTATTCGACCACCGAGCGCTACCAGACCTGCTACCTGTCCCGGCGCTGGGTGGAGCGCAATCTGGGCGCCAGCCTCTGCCTGGCGTTATCCCCGAAGCCCGCATGACCGCTGCTACCTACGTCGTCACCGTGCCGACGTATTCCGGGCGTCGGCGGGAGAACCTCCACTTCGACGCCGGCCAGTTCCCCCGGGTTGCCCGCATCGGCGACCGTCTCGGCCAGCATTGGGTGAGCGCTTATTCGGGAACCGCTCTGTCGAAATCGACGACCCGAGCGGCCGTCACCACCATCAGAGACTTGCTGGGCTACCTGTCCAAACTGCCCGCACCACCACAAGACCTGCGCCACCTGGACGAAACCGCCCTCGATGGTTGGGTGGACGACATGCGCGGACGCCTGGGCCGCGCCTCGACCCGGGCTCGGGCCACGACCGTGCGGGTCCTGCTCGACAATCTTGAAGTGGGCGAACTGCACGAGAGCCTCACCGACGGCAGGCACCTGCGCTGGCGGCCATTTGTCGAACGCGAGTGTGCGCCCCTGCCTGACCTGAGCTCGGGCCAGTGGGCAGCGGTGCGAAAGTTCGCCAAGCGTTCCGTGCTGACCAGCACGCATCGCATCCGAGCAGCCCGATCACTGGCCGCCTGGGGTGGTGACCCCGGGCATGACCTGGAGGGCTGGCGGGTGCAGGAGAACATCTACTGGCTGGTCGCTGCACGGGCGCTTCCGACGTGGACCTGTTCTGTGCAGCTCACCGGCGGGATCGCCCGCTCTGGCTGACACCTTTCACGCCGAGGACGCTGTGGGGTCCGAAGGCGGCCGCCTACATCAAGGCCCGCCTGCAGGAGCTACTTCTGCCTGCCTTCATGGACATGGCCGGTTTCTGGACCGCCATGGCCATCGCGACCGGGCTGCCACCGGAATCCATCAACGAGCTGGAGGCCTCATGGTTCGACACCGCCCCCGGCGGCGAGCTGACCCTGCTGCGCTATCGCAAGCAACGGCGCGGCACGCCGACGAGCCCACTGGTGCTGCCAGCCCGCCTCCAGTTCTCGGCCCAGTCGTTGTGCGACCTTTATCAGCAGCTGAGCGCCCCGCTGCGGCCGCTGGCCACCGCAGGCGATCAAGACCGCCTGTGGCTGTACGCCAATTTCGGCCAAGGTCACGGGTTGAGGGTGGCCGTTCCCGATGACGGCACTCGGCACTTCCCGAAATGGGTGCGCCAGGTGGGTCTATTGGAACCCGCGGTCGTCCGGGGCGTCGACGAGGAGAGAAGGAGCATGATCACGACCGCGAGCCGCTCCGCGCCGGCCGCGTCGACGCCCGGCCTGGTCTGACACGCCCTGGAGCCTGGTCGGGACCGATCGACGCCCGCCGTGTACGCAAAACCGAGAAAGCCAGACGCCTAGTTGTCTTCGGCCTGGCCGCCGCCGCAAGCGATCACACCGTGCGGGTCCTTATCGCCCACTACACCAACAGCGACTTGGTGCGCGTCCGCAGCGCCATGGTGATCAACGAAGTGGGCGACACCCTCACCGCCTTCGCGGCCGGTCCCCGCCCGGCCGTGGTGCTCTCGCCAGCGTCGCCGAAGAGGTCAAAAGCAACGCCTCCATCCGCTCCCGGCTGGCCGAGCTGCTCGCAGTCAGCGACACGTGCGATCAGCACCGTCATCGATGGCGGCCACACTATCGGCGCGGTGGCCTGCCTGGATCCCTACCGCTCTCCTTATGACGAGAAGGGACGATTCTGCCGCCAGGCCGGCAGCGGACTCTGCCTGACCTGCTCCAACGCCGTCGTCACCGGCGGAGCACGTCCCCGCGCTGTGGGACGAAGTCGAGCGACTGGACCGGGTCGCGGCGACCATGGCCGGGGATGCCTTCCGGGCGTTACATGGAGAGACTCACCAGACCTTGCTGAACATCCTCGAGGTGTTCGACCCTGAAGCGGTCGCCAGGTATCGACAGCGAGGCGTCATCCCGGCGCACCCGAGCGCCTCATGCCCGCCCGATTGGTGCGTCGCAGGGCCCGACGGATGATCTCCCGTCAGGGGGTGCTGCGACAACGGGACGGACACCAACATGCCGCCGAGCGGGCCGGATCGCCGTGGGCGCACGAACGATCTGGTCATCCCGGGCAGCCCGCAGGTGGGATGATACGGCGATGACCAGTGGATCTTCCCGGCCGACCGGCCGAGCGGGAGGCCCACCAAGATCGCCTTCGAGGCCGCCGGGATGTTTCCCGACCGGGACTGGCAAGCGGTGGGGCGGGACCTGGCCATGGCCCTCCTGGGACGCCGACCCCACCGCAGCGAACTAGCCCGATCCCGCCTCAAGCCGGTCTCCGTGAGCTGAGGCGGTGCGCCGCATCGCCACCATCGGCCGATGGGCAGCGGCCACCGGACATGGCCTGCCCGACCAGTGGACCACCGACACCGTGGACGCCTTTGTGGTCGCCTACCACCACAGCCGCCTGCCCTCCAGAGTGGCCGAAAACAACCCCAAATCCGAGGCCACCACCCGCTTGACTCTTGCCGCTTACCTCAACCTCATCGCCGCGTGCTGCACGAGCACCGCCATCAACTCGGCCACGCCATGACGGCCCGCCCCTGGGCGACTTGGCCGGCCGTGGGCGCCTGGCATATCGCCGGTGTGGTCCAAGGCACCAGAAGCGGCCACGGCGATCATCGATCCCGACGTGTGGTGGGCGGCGGTGCGGGCGGCGCTGCGCATCCTCAACACTGGGCGCCGGACGTGATCCGCGGCCTGGCAGCGCCTATCACGCCGCCCAGAACCGCCGGTCGCTGGCCTGGGGACCGGAGGCCAGAGCGGCCCTGCAGCGATGGGCCGACGACCCCGACAGCCTTCTTCCCGTGGACGACGACGGCCGGGTCAACTGGGAAGCCGTCGCATCCTGGTGCGGCCTCACACCCCTGCGGAGCAAAGACGCTGAGGCCCTCCGTCGAAGGGCCGCCGCCCGCATGGTGGCGGAGGGACGCACCACCCGATGCTGGTGGCCCGCACCAGGCGGCCGGCCACGCGTACAAGCCCGCCTGGACCGAGCAGCATGACCACCGGCGACCTGTTCACCCTGGCGTCGGTCACCCGCAACGCCGCCCTGGTCGTGCTGGCCGCCCTGTCGGCCATGCGCGATTCGGAGCTGCAGGAGCTACGACGCGGCTGCGTGGAGTTCCAGGACGGGTCCTGGGCGCTGCGCTCGACCGTGCAGAAGGGCCAAACCCAGGCCCAGCCGGCGGTGTGGTGGGTCACGCCCGTGGCCGTCAGGGCCATCCAGGTGCTCGAAGAGCTGGTGCGGCCCATCCACGTCTTCACCGTCGGCCCCACCGGCGAAGAAATCCCCAGCGACCACCTCGTGTGCACGCTGGGCCGGCAAGGCAACTGCGGACGAGCCGGACTGGCCACGGGCCATGGCGCGTTCAGCCGCTTCACCGGCTGGATCGACGAACACGCCGAGCAGTTCGGCTTCGATCCCGATCGGCCAGGACATATCCCCGCACCAGTTTCGGCGCACCTTCGCCGTCATCGCCGCCTGGCAGCCCGACGGCCACGTCGCCGTGGAGCTGCAGCTCAAGGACACCGCCGAAGTGGCCGCCCACTACTACGGCAACCACGACCGGAAGTGGTTCGAAGCCTACGAGCTGGCCAAGGCGGAGGCCCGCGCCGCCGCCATGCGCGCGTACATCGACGACGGCGGGCCGCCCGACCTGGCCGGCCCCGCCGGCCCTGGGTTCGCGACCAAACTGCTGGCCGCCCACGCCGCCTCCAGCCATCCCCTGCTGGACCCAGTCGAGGCCCGTGACGCTCACGAGCAGGCTGCCGCGGCCCTGGCTGAGCACCACCGCTGCGGAGACGGCTGGGACTGCGCCGGGGATATCCGCCATGCTCGCTGCGTGATCGCCCAGGCAGCCAGAACCGGGACGAGCGTCGACCTGCACGGGCCACAACCGAGCTCGGGCCTGTGCTTCGACCTCGGCGGCGGGCCACACGGCGCCTGTCGGAACGTCATCCTCGATCCGCCCGTGCACCTCGCCTTCTGGGACATCGAGGCCGCCCGGCTGGAAGCGCGGCCCATGCGGAGACCCGGCCGCTGATGCGTCAGCGACTCAACCTCGAACTCGACGGCGCACGAGCCTGCATCACCGAGATGGAAACAGCCTGCCGACAACACCCCGGGCGGCTCATGCGCCGGTTCAGCCGCGGAACGGCTTCGCCTGCTCGAACGTCTCACCGACGAGCGCCACGCCCCGGGCACCGCCGCCCTCTACAGACCACTGCTGGTCGCCCAGGAGGAACGCATCACATGGTTGACCAACCTACAAACACGCCGACCAGTCGCCTATCGCCCGCCGAGCCCGAGGAACACCCAGCAGGCGCTCAGTGACATCAACGCCGCCATCGACCGGCTCGCCAAGGGCCGCCCCAGCATCACCGCCGGCAAGCTCACCACGACCAACCTGGCCGAAGAAGCCGGCATGAGCCGCAAGCAGCTGTATCACTACTTCGGGACCGCCCCCGCGGTCGCTGATCGCTGGCACGAGCTCGCCACCCGCCGCAGAGCAGAGCCACGTGTGGACACCCACAAGCTCAAGCAGGAACTCAGCGACCTGCAGGATGCCCTGGGCGCCTGGCAGGCAGTTGCCGCAATCGCCCGCGCCCAAGACCGAACACCTCACCGAACAAGTCAAAGCGCTGCGCGAGAGAACCAACGACTCCGGGCCGAGGTCGTCGCTTCGCCCGTGGGCAACATCGTCCCCCTCTCATATGCCAGTTCGGCAGAAAGATGACGCGCCACGACAAGAGATAGGAGGCCACGCACGGCGACGACCACCGACTAGCAGTGCCCTGAACCGTCAGTCGGGATCGTGGCGAAGGTTCGGACTCCATCCTGCCAATCACAGATAGTCGTTAGGGTGGCCCGAACTGTACGCGGTGTACGGTTTGTGCGGGAAACCTATCTGCGCTGTAGCGGTTGCGGTGAGTTGGTTTCCGAGTTCGCGGCTCAGCTGTGCCGTGTGTGGCCGACCCGTGGCTGATGCGGTCGAGATCCCGGAGCCCTTGGCGGAGGAACGCGGGCCCGTGCCGGCCGGGGAGGGGCCGCCTCCGCCGATCGCTGCGCCGGAGGAACCCCATGACCTAGAACCCCCGCCATGCGGGAGTCGCCCTCCGAGGAAACGGCGGGTTAGACCGGCAGCGTCGGTCGCGGCGGTGGTCGTAGTTGCGGCCGCGGTGGTGGTGTCGCTGGTCTTGTCCTCTGGAGGTCACTCAAAGCCGGCCGGGTTGAAGGCACTCAAGGGTCGGATCATGGCGGCGTCTTCGGCTGGAGCGATCATTTCCGTCGATCCCGCCACCGGGACCAGCGAGAGGTTCCCGGTCCTAGCTGGCGGAGGCCCCTAGCCCCAGTCGCTGTCTCGTCGGACGGTCAGACGATCGTCGACGCGGCGGGAACCGTCTTCGACGTCAAGGGGACTCGGATCGTCACAGCGTCCACCGAAGTCTCGAAGGTCCTCTCTGGCTCGACGGCACCAGCACAATCCAGCCCATTTGCCGACCACAATCAGGCGATGTTGGTATTGACCCGTCCGACTGCGGCATCGCCCGCCGCCGCGACAGTCGTCCGCTTCAGCGATGGTCGGGAGTTCGAACTCGGGGCTGTTGATAGTGCAGGCGGCGACGCCCAGAGCCTGGGCGCCTTCGCGTTGATCCCGGCCGAGCAACACCAACCACAAATCGCCCACCCCGCCAGTCCCGACACTGAAGTAGAGCTTCTCATCGCCTCCATGCCCCGGTATTGCTCGCCACGTCATCACAGGTCAACCAGTACGTCGGAAGCCTGCCGTCAACACCAATCCAACTCGGCATCTATCCCGACCCTTCGGGGGACGCCATCGCCGTCGTGTTGAACCCGCTCACCCCCATCACCGGCAACGTCCCAATGGTCATCCTCAATCGGCAAGGGCACCTCCTTGCCGCCCTAAACGAGCACGACGGCCCCATATCTGGGACCCAGCCCATCTGGTCACCCAATGGCCGAAGCGGATATCCCACCTACACCAACACCGGCGCCGCCCTCGCCATCGCTACCGAGACCGGAACCATCCCAGGATCTCTCGGCACCAACGGCGAACACCACCTTCGGACAATGCGTGTGGTCTCCCAACTCGACCGATGTCCTCTGTCAAAGCAGATCGGCAAATCGCTACCGCTGGCTCTACGCCACGCCGACTAGCGACTCCCTGATCCTCGCGTCCTCGCCAGGACCTCCACTCGCCTGGACTACTGCCGAGGGCTAAGCGCATATCCAGCTGACATTGGGCACCCTTTAGCTTCGATCCACCGAAACGGTGATGCTGTGATGGGCTGACTTGGTTCGCCTATCCGCGAAAAGTGCTCTCCGGCAAGGGACGATGGCGGTTACCAAGCCAGCCACATCCTCCGAGTCGGAGAGCACCTTCTTGATGTCAGCATCGCGCAGTCCGAGCCGCTTTGACGTGATGGCCGACGATGACCACGCGGTGGTCAACGCGGGGCTTGTCTTGACGGCCATGTTGGCCGAGCGTTTGGGTATCGAGGCGTTGGCCGACCGCCTTGTCGATCTGGGTGATCGGCCGGGTGCGTCTCGTCCGGGTCGCAAGATCTTGACCTTGGCTCAGGCCATTGTCGCGGACGGCGACTGCATTGACGACGTGGAGATCCTTCGGGCCGGCGCCACCGAGGCGGTGCTCGGCCATAAGGCCATGGCGGCTTCGACGTGTGGGACCTTCCTGCGCAGCTTCACTTTCGGCCACATCCGCCAGTTGGATCAACTCAGCGGCGAGATCCTCGCTCGGGCTTGGGCTGCTGGGGCCGGCCCGGGTGACGGCCCGATGACCATCGATGTGGATTCGACGGTTTGTGAGGTTCACGGTGACGCCAAGCAGGGCGCCGCCTACGGTTACACCCGGGTGCTGGGTTTGCATCCGCTGATGGCCACCCGGGCCGACACCGGCGAGGTTCTTCATGTCCGCCAGCGGAAGGGCTCCGCCAACACCGGGCGCGGGGCGGAGCGGTTCATCAACGAGCTGGCCGGGCGAGTGCGCCGGGCCGGGGCGTCGGGGCCGCTCAGTCTGCGGGCCGACTCGGGGTTCCACTCGGCCAAAGTGATGGCCGCCTGCCGGCGCCACCACCTGGCCTTCTCGATCACCGTCCATCAGACCAGCGTGGTCAAAGACGCCATCGCCAGTATCGACCCGGCCGCCTGGGTGGTCATCGACTACCCCGACGGCGGGATGGCCGAGGTGGCCGAGACCACCTACCACGGTGACCGGCTCATCGTGCGCCGCACCCGCCTGGTCGGCCATCAAGCTCGCCTGTGGCCCGAGTGGCGTCACCACGCCTTTGTCACCGACCGGGTCGGCACCGCGGTGTTCCTCGACGCCGATCACCGCCATCACGCCGTGGTCGAGCTGGCCATCCGCGACCTCAAAGAGGGCGCCGGCTGGAACCACTCCCCGTCAGGCAAGTTCGTGGCCAACGCGGCGTGGATCGTCATCGGCGCCCTCGCTCACAACCTGCTGCGCTGGGTGGCTGCCCTCGGACTCGACCATCGCCGGGCGGTGGTGGCCAAAACCATGCGCCGACAGCTCATCGCCATTCCCGGACGCCTCACCCGCAGCGCCCGCCGCGACCAACTCCACCTACCCCGCCAATGGCCGTGGCGACACCAGTTCCTCAAAGCCGCCGCCCGACTGCGCAATCTGCCCCTCATCCGCTGAACCGATCACCGCGGTCTCGCCCCGCTCGAGCCGAAAAACCAGTTGGGAATCACCGCAGCCCTGAATCGACGCGAGATCAAACGATCCAACCCCGACCCCCAACCTTGAAATCAGAAGCGGTCAAGTCGGATCCTCGAGCTCACCATCGACCACCCCCGCCGCCCCGCCAAAACGGTGGTTCCAGGTTTAGACTCGTCCGAGTTGACGCAGAGTCGGCACTGAGGACGATCGATCTGCTCGGGTTTTCGAGAGGGGCCAACAACGGGAAGCTACAATGCCGATCGTCCATCTCACCTCCCACCCCTCATCGTGCAAGCCTTAGGTCACATCGGCTACTTCCAAAGCGCTTAAACAAAGCCTGGGGGCCGCTGGGACAGACGGATGCGCCGTCTCAGGGGACCGGTCGCAGGTCTTCGACTGTCACCTAACCGGACGGCCTCGAGGTCCGAAACGGACCCGTTTCACCTAGCAACGACCTGTATCACACACTCGCTCCGGCGGGAGAAAGACGGTTGGCGGTTCTGTGCCGAAGTCACCGGCCGGCGGGTCCGTCTGTGGTCTCGCGGCGGCCACGACTGGGCTCCCAAACTGCCCGAGCTCGACAGCCTCGCCGACCTCGGCGACGTCGTGCTCGATGGCGAAATGGTGATCGCCACCGCTGACGGTCGGGCTGACTTCGAGCTGCTCGCCACCCGCCTCAACCGACGGGCCGCCGACCCCACCCCGGCCCAACCGGTCAGCCTGTACGTCTTCGACATCCTGCGCCATCAGGGTCGGGACCTCCGGGACCGGCCCTGGACGGAACGGCGCACCATTCTCGACGGCCTCGAGCTCTCTAATCACACCGCCGGTGTGGCCCGCGCCACAGTTGTGTCCCCCGACGGCAACGCTATGCATCAGGCCACCGCGGCTATCGGCGCCGAGGGCACAGTCAGCAAGGCGGTCCGATCCGTGTACCGGGCGGAAGGTCTCGGCACTGGCTAAAAGCAAAACACTCCAGAATCGAAACCTTCCGTGTCGGCGGATGGCGGCCGTCCACCCCATCCCGGCCGGGCGGGCTGATCCTGGTCGAGAATGATCATTCCATCGCGGTAGCTACGCTCGCCATCGCCGACATGGACCGCCAGGAGCTGGTCGACCTGCTGCACCGCTAGGGCCGGCGCCACCCAACCGGCACCGTCACCATTCCTGACGACTGCCTGAATGCCACCGTCCGCTACACCTCCCGCACGCCGACCAACGGACACCTACGCGAAGCCTTCGTCCTGGTGGTCCAACCCGCCGAGCGCAAGCCGTGGTCGGTACAGTCGTCACCGTTTGCCTCGTCCTGAGACTCACGACCGCAGCGAGCAGTGCACCGAAAGCGCGTCTCGTCTCTTGTGTCGTGGGTCGGAGGGATCCTCAGGCCAACCATTGACGGAAGGTGCCGCAAACGCGGCTGACATCCTGAATAGCCCACGAGTCGTCCAGGCGGGCGTAGTCCGACCAAGTCCTCGGCTCCCGAGGTTCGTGGTTATTTGCCAGGAGTATTGTCCAGTCACACAAGGGACAAGCTGGTCCCTTCAAGCAGTGCGGAGACGGGGGCCCACAAAAGTGAGCCACACCTACAAGATGCCAACCATCAAAGCGCTGTTCGGTCAGGCGACTCACTGCGCTTACCCGGGTTGCCCCGAGCCACTCGTCTTTGAGGCCCGCGGGATCACATCGATCGCCGTCGACATAGCCCATATTCGTTCCGAGAAGCCCAGCGGGCCACGCTATGACGCCGCCTACCCCGAGCATCTTCTCAACTCGAACGAGAACCTTCTGCTCCTTTGCAGCGGCAAACACCACCGGCCGGTCGACCAGAACGAGTCTGTATACACGACCGAGGAACTCCTCCTTTGGAAGGCCGAGCAGGTTGCCCAGTCTGGTGGCACAGTCGTGTCCGACGCCCAACTGACAAGTCTTGTCCGTACGCTGGAGTCCTCGCTCTCGACGCTCCAGGCGGCAATGCAGGTCGCCGTCGATGTAGACGCGGCTGGCGGGCAAGTAGTCGACGGCTCCGTTATCGCCATGCCACTCGAGGGGCTCAGTCAAATCACGATCGGCGGTGAGGCAAACCCAAGGCTCCTCGTAGGTGTAAAAGTTATGAACAAGGGCGCAGCGAGCACTGACGTTACCTCGGTAGGGATAGACATCGACATGGGAGCCCCGACGGACTCGTATGCCACTTGGAAGATTGCGGGGCCTTGGTGCGAGCACCCTCTTCCGGGGTACCGCCTCAAGGGCCGCTCCACCGAGTACTGGTACGTCGACTCTCAGAGTGCTAGGGCGCACATTGAATTGCTGGCGAAGGGTGCGCGGAGGGTCCCGAAGCGGTTTCGGCCGTTCGCAGATCTCGGTGACGACTCGAGGGTGGAGGGCGAATGGCGGAGCACCCTACTGGTGCCGGTCTGGAAGCCGGGCACGACGGAAGACGATCTTGACCGGCTTGGCATGGCTGAGCGAGGGGGTCAGTCAGAGGGCGACGATGGCTGAGTTGGAGGAGGCGCCACCAGCTCAATCGCGATCGGGCTTGTGGACACTTGGCGAACCATGGGGAGCTGGGCTAGGAGCGCGAGCACGAAGCTCGACCGATGGACCCTCAGCGTGTTAAGCAAGTGGGGGTTTGTGAGCTGGCCGGTGGGTGCCGTGGCGAGAGCGTCGTATCCGATCTGGATCATCCGTGCCTCGACCACTTGGCCACCGGGCGACTTCTTTGTGGCTACCGTGGCTCCGGTTGGGCCGAAAGCGAGGATCGTGTTCGGCTCTGGCTTCGGGCCCAGCGTAGGGATGGTCAGCCCTGCGTGCAGGTGTTGCGAGAGCAGGCGGTACAGCTGAGGGTCCAGTTCGTCAGGCCGAACCGGGCCTTTTGGGGTCCACGGGAGAGCTTCTGTGTGGTTCCACAGTCGCTCGCCCAGTGCCCATGCGTCACGAGCCGGGATTCCGTCTACTACCAGGCCGATCTCGTAGTTGCCGGCCAGTCCGAAGGTCAGGTTGGCGGAGCCGATCACGCCGCTATAGGCGCAGCCTCGCCTGGCGAGGTACATCTTCGGGTGGAAAGTCGTGCGGCTCTTCGGGTTGAGAAGTCGACCGCTGGCGCCAAAAGCGGTGATGCGGGCGAAGGCTGTGTCGGTTCGGGTCTGGGATCGGTCAAACCGGTTGGTCGCTAAGACCCGCACGTGGCCAGCGGTCTTGATCTCCTGCTCGATGAGATGGATGCCTTTGGTGTCCACGAAAGCAACGGCAAACAACGCCTCGTCGGCTCCCCGCAGGATCTGACGAATGGCGGGAAGTAGGGTCTGATCTGGTCGGGAAGACACGACGTTAGGCATGCGGGTATCGCCGTGAGCCTACGCGGCCATAGCTCACAGCCATCCGTTCGCGTCTTTGATGGGATGCGGCTCTGGCACCCAGCCGTCGCGTTTCACCTTCGTTTTGGAGGCAGACGAACGCGCCGTCGTCGAGTGATCGCTTGAATGCGGGGTCGCTGTGACTCATGCGGCGAGGAGGGCCCGCGCTCGATTGATGTCGAAGGCCTCGAAGTCGCTGCCGGCGATCCATAGCCGCGCTTCGCTCGGCAGCCACAGATAGACAGCTCGTGCTGTCGCGATGGTCCGCTCGCTCTTGCGAGGCCAGCTGAGGTTGTTGGCAAGATCGGCGAGGGGATCGTCCGCTTCCTGCGACCGTTCGAGCCAGTGTTCCAGGTGGTCGAGCCCGGCGATGCTGGCTGACTTTGCTCCATTGCACGCCCTATCGCGCGGCCACAAGGTTGTCCAGCGTGTTGTCAGGATGTCGTGACCACGGCAGGAAATGATCTATCTCCGCCAGCTGCCGAAATTCTCTGGAGACAGTAGAAACAGTTGCCGCCTTGAAGTTCGAGCAGCGGAACCCGGACGCGATCAAGGTCGATTCGCTCCGCGCCGAACAGGAACGCGTCGAGAAGCTGCTGGTCCACGAACTCGGGGTTGCGGTCAGCAACGCGCTTCGTCCATTTCATCTCGACCAGGGGCCGCAGCAGCGGGGTGAGCCGAACCAGCCATTCGCCGACTCCCTGGCGTAAGTAAAGGCGATCGTCGAATGTGGATCGCTCGACTGTGGGGCGTTTGACTTCCTCGGCCCACTTGAAGTCGTAGATGAAACGATCCTCGGCGGCGTTGCGGCCGTCCCCGAATTTCTGGAGTTTGGCCAACGGCATGCCGATCACGATGGCGGTCATGTCGGTGACAAGGCTGGCCCATCCTTTCGGGTCGGCCCGCTCGGCGTCGGTCAGAGTTGCGCCGTCGCCCAGTTTGTGATGATGCCGCCACCGGGCGAGCTTGGCTGGAATGTCGTTCTGCGGTGACTGGGAGAGCGTCCGCTTATGGCTGTCGGGGGTGGCCGCGTATCCGGCCGATTGGGGCCAGTACAGCTCGATGACTCGAGCTGCCACATCGCGGCCGGGCAAGACGTCCGGCGGGCCAGTGTTCGGGTCCGTGTGCTCCGCAGCCAGGTCGAGGATGGCGAGCAGAGCGGCGAACTTGTACGTCGCTGAATAGCGGCCCGAATCGATCAGCGATAGCAGCCTTTCGGCGAACCGGAGCCCCTCGTCATCGTTGGAGCCGTATGGCTGCGAAGACGGCGCAGGCACGGGTTCAGCGCCTTGAGGTGACTTTCCAGGTCTCGTGTCCAAAGTCCCACACCCAGCTCTGTTCATAGCTCCGACCGCACGACCCACAACGAAGAACGATGAGCGGCGCCACTTCAGGCCGACCGCGACCGGGACCAGAACCGTCCGGAACGAGAGTTCGCAGGCTCGCCCGGTTGGGCGCTCGACCAGGGCACACAGTCCCTGTAGTAGCCGTCGATGTAGCGAGGACGGAGCTCCTCGAAGCTGCCGTCCGCGGCGAGATCGATCATGACGGCGATCCGCTGGACGAGTCCGTCAGGGCCGTTGGCGCTGCCCCAGTCGCGAAGCTGCGGGCAGGTTTCGCACGCAAGCACAGGCGACGCCTCGACCACGACCCTCATTCTGCTGGATCGCGTCGCCGTATGACGGCCTGGCCAGCCGGCCGCCGTCTTGATGGTTGCGGCCGCGTACCAGCCTCGAGTTGCCGCCCGCGTGCCGGCCAGCGGCCCGTTTTCGAGCAAGACGACGGCCGAGACCAGCTCGCGGACAGTCAAGGCGTTTCGGCACGCAACCCCCGAAGGTGGTCTCGAAGCTCCCGTCGAAGAGTGCTCCTTTTCTGTGGATCCTGGAGCTCGTCCCGCCTCGTCTCCCCCGGAGCAACCCTCTCACTGAGCCACTCGTCGATTTCTAGAGTTGCCTCCTCGGAGCTGATGCCGTCGTCGTCCCGGTCAGTGCACCAATCCTCAATCATGTCGGCCTCCTCGTACTGCGGAGAGGTCACGTCCTGATACCTCTGCGTGGAGATCACGGCCCGACTGTTGTGATGGACCCACCTTTGCATCAGGAGGTTGACCCCTTGCTGAGACAAACACGCGACGCGCTCGCCCGCACCCAGATCCGCTGGTGTTATGACGTGGCACTTGACGAAGAACACCGCATAGTCAGCTGGCTGTTGGCCCGGCTGTAGTGCCGGCAGAGGCATGTGCTTGTAGTTGCGAGACTCCCAGCGAGAGGGCTTGAGCACTTCAAGAGGCGCTACTTCGGCCACCAGCAGCGAGGGCTGAAGGGTTACGCCATCAACACGTATGGCGCAGGGGTGCTGGAGGATCGCCAGGTTCAGCGAGCGATCCCGGATCGGTACTTGGAAAAAGACATCACCTGTGAAGACCGGCCGGTAGACGACCACCTCCGGACCGCGCGTGCGGTAGAGCAAATCCCAATCTGGTGTCTGGTCGGTTCCTGGACACTCAAGGACATCCACCGTTGTCTCGCTCTATCGAGGCTGTTTCAGCCTTTTGCCCTAATCGAGAGTTGGCCGTCTCCGGCACGATATGTTTCGAAGTTGCTGCTGTACTTCTCTCGCCAGTCTGGCTCGAATCGGTCCAGCACCTGTTCGGGTGCCATCCCTTGAAGGGCATATTCGAAAACAAGCTCGTATTCGTTCGCCGACCACAGGTCATTCACGCTGATGTGTACGTCTCGGACGACATCCATCTCGAACCACTGAGCTATGTCCTCGATGGATCGGTGGCGCTGGATTACGTCGCAGGCAGCGACGAGCGCCGCCAGGCGTTGCCGATTGTCAGCTGTGGTGCTGCCTCCCTTCCGCCACTTCTGAATAGCAGGCACGCTTACACCAACGAGTCGCGCAATGTCTCGCCAAGCGAACCCGAAGTCGGCGAGGTGCGAAAGCAGGCTCCTAGAGCTGCTCTCGGCGTGCTGGCCGCTTCGTACATGCCACTCGTTCAGGTAGGTCTGCTCATGAACATTGTCGACCTCATCGCCAAGGTTCTCGTATTGACTGCGCAGCCCATCGGCCTCGCTGGTCAGTATGGCCGCTACGACCTGCGTTGACTGAGCAATGGCTGGTGGTGTCGAGACGCTTCTCGACGCTGTTTGGTCTGATTCAACGAGAGGCAGAACCTGTCCGCCGCCCCTATACGTACGCACCCTGACCATTACGAAACACCTCCTCTCTCAAACGGTCCTTGATGAGTCCTTCAAATAGTCGACGCACAGGCCGATGCAGCTCGACGCACAGCTCTTCCAGAGCTGTCAGTTCGATCTCGGGCACTGAAGATTCGGGAGTCCAGAAACTATCTATGTCAAAAAGAAAGAAGGGGCCACCGCCCTGAGCTTTGTTCGTGCGTCTCAGTTCCGATTGCGGATCGACTGCAAAACCAGTTGCAGTTCCGTATCGGAGGAGCATCGCTCGCCCAGGCTGGCTTCCGAACAGCGACACGCCTTGCCACTCCGAAAGCGAAAGATCTACCTGCTCCTTCGGCCTCGGGCCCAGGAGGGAACTGTCTATCCAGTCGGTCCAGTCGGGGGCTGTGACGCCAGGAATCCGAACCTCGTCGATGTAGCGCAGACCTACTCGCTCAACACCATCGAGTGCAGATATGGCCATCCTCGCCCCAATTGCCTCGGAGACGATTTCTTTGAACGCATCCCACCCGGGATATGCGCTGGTCTCTACGACGAGAGCCTCCCGTCGGAGCGAGATCGCGAGCGTGCTGTCCCGGCTAACGAGGCGGGGGAAGTTCTCCACCCTTGCGCTCGCAGGGGTGGAACCGGAAGGAAGCAAAGGCAGTTGGATCTGCGTGTTCTGCGCATTTCGAGCGATCGGGGTGTATCGGACCAGCCGCTCCTTGACTGCACGCGTCTCGGAGGGCGACAGGCTTTCGGTTGTAGGGTGACGGAGTTCGAAGGCCACGAGGACAACTGGGGCGTTTGGGTATACCTCGTGTTCATCCATCAGCCCTCCTTCGCATTCTGCCTTCTTATTTAGAGTAAACCAGAACAGCAACTGAAACAACAACCCTAGCCTAATCTTCAGCCAGATTTCAGGCGGCGTCCGGCCTGAGGAGGCCGATCTCACGAAGCGCCAGGTGGTCGACCGACACCAGCGGACGTAACAGTGGAGCGAAATGCTCTCTAATGTCATCCAGTGCCGAGACGCTGCGTCCTGGCGCGGCTGACGGGGGTGCCCTGCTCCCCGCCCTCTCGATGGTTGTGAGCGGGTACCAGCCTCGAGTTCCCGCCGGCGTGCCGGCCGGCGGCCAGTTCTCCACTAAGACGACGGCCGAGCTGCCGGTCGACCTGACCGAACCGAGCACCACGGCCGACTCGCTCCCGGCCCCCGAACTCGCGCTCTCCGACATGGACAAGAACGCCCGGATCGAGGCGATGCGCTCCGAGATCGACCGGGCGCTCGACGAACTGTCGGATCCCGAGGGCTGGGCTCGCTACCTCGACGCGGTATCCAAGTTCCACCGCTACAGCTTCGCCAACACCTGGTTGATCATCGCCCAACGTCCCGACGCCAGCCGGGTGGCCGGTTTCAACGACTGGCGTAACAAGCACAGCCGCACGGTCCGCAAAGGCGAGAAAGCCATCTGGGTGCAGGCGCCGATGACCAAGAAGGTGGTGGAGGTCAACCCCGACTCCGGTGCCGAGCGGGAGGTGTCCCGGGTCTACGGGTTCCGTCCCGTCCCCGTCTTCGACGTGTCCCAGACCGACGGCGAACCGCTGCCCCAAGCGCCGCTGATCGATGGCGACCCTGACGATGACGGCCCTGCCCCCGAGGGGATGGTCGAGTCGCTGTCCGGGCTGATCGAAGCCGACGGGTTCACGGATCCGCCGCGGTGAAACCGGTGAGGCCGGCGGCTGGACCGATTTCACCAACCACGAGGTGGTGCATCTCCCGGGCGGCCTCGCCCCGCCAGGCGGCCCGCACCTTGGCCCATGAGGCGGCCCATATCGCGCTTGGACATGGCGCCCGCGCCTCCGAGTACCACACCGGGGCTGGCGGGAAGCGGCCGGACTTCGAAGTGGAGGCCGACAGTGTCTCGTTCGTAATCGGCAGGCGCTTCGGCATGGCTGGAGGCCGGGACAACTTCCGCTACATCGACTCGTGGGCCCAAGGCGACAAAGACAGGGTGAAAGCCACCGCGCAGGCAGTCGTGACCGGGGCGCGCAAGATCATCGACCGGCTCGAAGCGGCCGGGAAGGAGGCGGCATGACCATCGTCTACCGGGTCGAGGTGACCGACCCGGCCACCGACGAGCTGGTCCTGTTCGAGGCGGCTAGCGAAGCGGACCTCGAGGCCCAGCTGGCGGCGTGGTCCGGAGAAGCAGAGGCCGAGGTGCCCTAGGCGGCCTGTTTCCGGCCTTTCATCGGTGGCGGCTGCGGCGGAGGGGTGCGCTCCCAGCTTGGCTTGGCCGGCGGGAACCCGGCCCGTGACCGAACCAAGTTGTCGAGCGACGGCGCGGGTCGCTTCACCAGCCAGCCGGGCACCCCGTAGAGCAGCCCGAGGTTGTCGAGCACCGCCTGGCGGCTCGGCCCCGACCGGGTCGGCTGTTCCTGGAATGGCACATCGAACGGGTCGAGCAGGTTGGCGGGCTCCCAGGTCGCTTCGCCCGGGCCCCGTTGGTCGCCACACCGGCAGGCTGACGACCGACGGATCAACCAACCCGGGCGCCGGAAACCAATCGACCCAGCGCACGACCGCCATCCTCGACGCCACGTCGGCCAGCACGTGATCCATGGTCGAGTTGGCCGCGGCGGCGACGTGGCGGCGGAGCAGATGAACGTTGTGCCCGCTCTCCCGGCGATCAGGGTGGGCGGCCTCGACGAACAGCACCATCGTGGAGCGGGACTCGTCGCGGGCGAGCGCGTCCGCCCAGGCCTGGGCTTTCTCCTTCGAGTGGGAAGCGACATGCGAGGTCATCTCCACCGCGATGGTCAGCCCGTCTGGTCGGACCCAGGCGGCGTCGGCCGCCCGCCGGGAAGTGGCCGGCACTCCGGCCGTGGGGTCCAGCATGGTCTTCCACGTGGCGAGGGACTCGCCCAGCACCGCGGCGACGTCGCACCACTCGGCGACCCGCAGGCACAGTTCGACGGCGAGCAGATTGTGACGATCGAACTGGGCTCCCTGAGCCCATCCCCATCCGCCGGTGACCCCGACCCACTCGGCGTAGGAGAGCCGCCGGGCCAAGCGGTCGAATGAGCCGCAGTGAAGGTCGGGACGGTACAGCCGCACGCGGTCGGCCGTGCCGGGGTGTTGGCGCACACCGTCGAGGACGAGCGTGCCCCGCTGGACCAGGCCGGCTGCCCACAAAAGCGCCCGGTCCCGTGAGAAACGGGCGGCGAGACGGGTGTTCCCGGTGATGGCGACGAGCTGCTCGACCGAGACCGTGCGCCACATGGCGACAGCCGCCAGAGCCGACAGCCGTTCACTGTCGGAAGCGGTCGACGAGCAGATCGAGCGCCTCGTCCGGGCTCCAACGACGGGCGTCCGCGCTGAGCGCGCACCAGGCCCGCCTGCTGCAGCCGCTCGGCGGACGAGCGAGACGGACCACGACACTCCGACCCCGCCGGAAACCTGCGGCCACAAGCCCGCCCAGAAGGGGTCGACCCGGGAACTGGCTCGGTACCTGACGCTCGGGCAGCCGGAGGGCAGCTCGGCCAGCGGAACGGGACGGCGACGGGCGCTCACCGCTGTTCCATGGTGTACTGCCCGCCCGTCGAGTACGGGTCGGCCGGGACGATTGGCGCGGCGAAGCTGGGGGTACCGGCGAAAACGGGGGAGACACTCGTGACTGTGGGCCTGCGGGCGGGACCGGCCAGTTCGGCCAGCAGATGACCGTGCGGCGTAGCCCTGGTCGGCGGCGAAACGTCCCACGTCATCACTCCAAAAGGCGACCCGGATCGGGCACCGCCGGCTGCATCCGGCCGTCGGCGACGGCCAGCAAAATCGCGTGGTAGGGCTCCAGGCCGGCGACGTCCGCGGCCGACCAGTCCCCGCCGACCATCGACAGCTGGGAAACCGCAGCCTGAACCACCTGCGGGTTGTTCTGGCGGAACCAGAAGATCGTGGAGAACCCAAGCAGGCAGTCGCGTACCGCCGGCTGGAGCTGCTCGGGGTACTGGGCCGCGAAGCGAGCAGCGAACACCGTATGAGCGGCCCTGGTTGCGCAGCCAGGCGACCACCTCGGGAGAGCTCCCGGCGAGCAGCGCCAACTCGTCGGCGAAGACCGACACGGACCGCCCCCGGGCGCGCCAGCCCGAGCAGGTGGCCATGATCGCCGAGCGCAGCGAGTAGGTCAGCATGGCGGCCATCAGCTGCGCGGTTTGCTCGCCGGCGAGTTGGCCGGAGGCGGTGACCCCGGTGTTGACCACCACGCACCAGTGCTGGTCCAGGATGGTCCGCCACGACACCTTCGGCCGGGCCGCCGACCACCACGACCGGGCTTTCAGCAGATCGGCCAGACGGGACCGGCTCGACTCGGAAAGGGTGCGCCGCTGGGTCGGGGTGACCTTCGATTCGTACAGGAACGCCAAGCGCCCGCACCGGCGGCTGTCAGCTCGGCTCTGGCCGGGCCGTCCGGTGTCTGGGCGGCGGCCTGGGCGAGCGCGGCGGCCAGGCGGGTCCCGGCCTCATCGCCGTGCCCGCCGACGAGCACGTAGGCCAGCTCGACCGGGGTGGCGGTGCGGTCCAGGCCGACGGCCGGCCGCCACATCGGGAGGGGTCACCAGCGCAGCGGTCAGCACCGCGGTCAGCGTCTCTCTGGCCCGGCCCTGGATGTCGCCGGCGGGAAACGCAGTAGGTCATGGCGTTCACGAAGAACTCGGCCCGGTCCGCAGCGCTGGCCGGACCGGGACGGCCGTCAGCTCGGGGAACGTCGAACAGGTCGATGACAGGCGAGGCGGGATCGGCCACCTCGATGAGCGCCCACTCGTCGCCGGTCGCCTCCACCCATTTCCGGTACCCCTCGGCGCCCTCGCCTTTGGACTCGATGGCGATAACGGTGTTGGCCCGCCCGGGCCGGCCCGGCTTTGCCCGACGGGGATACCCGCTCCAGCAGGACCAAGCAAACAGCGCCCGGGTCAGCTCGGACTTTCCAGACCCGGCCAGACCGATCAGGGCGACCCCCTCCCACAGCGATCCGGCGTCGAGGTGAACCGGCTCGAAGTCGTCGCCGGCGTAGCCGACCAGCGGGCCGATGTCCGGGGCCAGCGCGGCCGGCGCCTGGCGCATCCTGGTCCCCACGGCCTCGGTAGCCAACGCCCCGTGGGGAGCCACCACTCCGACCACCATCGCCGGGGACAGCAGAAGAGTCGACGGCGCCAGCGGCCAGCTGCCCGGCGACGCCTGCTGGTGGACGACCCGGCCATCTTGGAGCACCCGAGTCCGCTCGTTTCTGGGGCGGCGGGGAGCCATGAGCCGACGGGCCGGAGCAGGCGGATGGCCTGCTGCCAGCGCCCGGTGGACCCGCACCGACCGGGTCGGCAACCACCCCATGGCGGTGGCTGCCGAAGCGACACCAAACGCGGCCGAGCCCGGCCGCGCCGAGCAACCACTGATGTGCCCCGATCCCCGCCCCGAGCAGCCCGGCCAGACCGGCCGCACCCAACCCGCTCGCCGGCCCGGCACCGGCCCGCCCGGCGAACCGCCACGTCGAGGTCGAAACCGGGAATCGCGGCGATCAGCTGGAGCAGGATGGCGTCCACCTCGGAACTCGACGACGCTCCCGCGAAGATCGAACCGACCACCACCTCGCCGTTCTCGCGGGAGTAGTGGGACGCGCCGCCGGCGAGGCGATGCTCGTACCATCGCCGCGCCCGGCCCCACTCCGCCCTGCTAGCCGGCCGCAACGACACCGCCACCCACGCCCCCGGCGACATCAAACGGGCCAAGGTGGCGGCCAGTTCGCAGGGGTCTTCGCCTGACTGGGATGTCCCGATGGATGAAGTTCGACGGGCGGGCCACCAACCAGCCGGCCGCCGGGGCGGCCGTCAGGTCCGGCAGCTCATCGACTGGCTCCGCCTTGGCCGCCAACGCCGCCGCCAGAGACGACACGGCCATGTCTCCGGCACGCCCAGGTCCGCCGCCTGGCACTGACACGAACCCGGCCAGCGCCCGCTCGTCGCCGCGCCGCCACCAGCGCCGCCGCCCCCACCTGGCGGACGGCCGCGCCGAACGGCTTGGCCCGCTGAACGACCAGCCCGGGTCGGGGGCAGAACCGCCCGAGCGGACCAGCCTCCAGGATCTCCACGAGCCTCGTCGCATCACGCCTGAACTCATGCGGAGACCGGAACGGGCGCCCGCAAAACCACGCACCCAGCAATTGCTCGCAACGAAGCCTCCAGCGAGAATGCATAGAAGCCCAGAAAACGAGCGCCAGGCCCGGGTGTGGCGTCTCCCCGTCTCTCCGGCCGCCTGGCGGCGGCGCTCCGATCCGGCTCGACGAGGCTGCCAGCGGGACTCGGAACTCTGCACCAACCGCGCAATCGGCAAGGGCGCTCAGCGCACACGCCGGCGGCACCCGGCACCCGTCACGCAACGACACGACACCGCCACGAAACCGTCCCGGCCACAAAACGAAACCCGAAACGACAACCCCGCAAACGGACCGAAGAACGCCGCACCCCGAGCACACACCGGACAGCACCGGCGACCGAGCAAGCGCAGCGCCGCGAGGGAGCCTCTTTACTGGCTCGCCGGCTGCGGGACCGGGAGGGAACGCGGGGTGGGTTGGCGGTGCAAGTACGGCGCACAGCAAGGACTGGGCGGGCCCAGACCTCGGGTGGCGGTGAGCAGCTCCCGGGCGATGGCGACAAACACTCGCAGTTCCCGAAGCACGGTGGCCTCGCTCCAGCCGATGGTCCGGCCGATCTCTTCGGCCGAGTGGGGCCGATCGGTGAGGATCCTCGCCGTCCACTCGCGGGCGACGAGCTCAGTGCGCTCAGACACATCCGCGCACCGTTGGAATGTTGCCCGCAGTGACTCGGCAAGCTCCTTGGCGGTGAGCGGGCAGGGGTCTTCGACGGACTCGCCGGCGAGAGTGGAAAGGGCGTCGGGGCCGATGGTGATGATCTTCTGCTCGGTGAGATCCCTCATTGCACACGAGTGCCCCCTGCTTGGCCGGATTGACCCGATGGGTGGTGATCCACTTGTTGTGGTACGCGACAAGCTCGGTCTGGGTGGCCTGACGTCCGTACTCGCGCAGAAAACGGTCGGCCGCGGTTCGAAGCGAACGGTGGCGGCGCTGGGCGCCGGTGCCTTGGCTGAATCCAGTAGAGGCACCTGATTCGACGTACTCGCGAATGGCCGACCGGGCCATGGCGCCCAGGATGTCAGGCCAGCTTTCGGCGGCCACCTCCCGTTCCGTGCCGACGGCTTCGAGGAGCTTCCAAGCCAACTCAGCGACGATGGCTTGGAGGTCCGGGCCGTCGAACTCCCAGTTGACGTTGGGGCGGCCGGCAAAGCTTTGGGCGATCCCGTAGAAGAGCCGGTCGTAGTGGGCGAGGAACTGGGTCTCGAGCCGAACGCGTTCGGGGCCGTCGGCGCCACGGATCGCCTCGATGTCACGAACCATCTGGTCGTGATGCCGATGGCGGGGCCGGGGTGTGATTGCCGGCATCGACGGGTTCTTTGCGCCACGGCCCCGTTCGGCTGGACGCACCGCGATGACCTCGGCGGCCCGGGTCGTGGCGACGGATGTGTTTGGCTGGGTGGCCTGCGAGGAGGGGAGAGGTTCCACCTGTTCGTGTCTCCCTGGTATGAACGGGGTCGCTCCCGGGCGAAGCACGCGGTCGACCGCCTGATTGACGCAGGGGGCTGCGGGGCTATGTGGTCCCGTCAGCCGCCGATCAGGTCGCAACCTTCGTGCGACGAAGACCCGACAGGGTTCGGGTGGATTCTTCCGCGTGGGTGTGACAGCGAGCCCGGGCCCGAGTTCTTCAACCCCAGGGGAAGCGTTCAGTGGGCGAGCGGCGGTCGGAAGACCCGAGAGTGTCGACCAGAGCGGTAATCCGGTCGGGCCTACTGCGCCCGTCAACCACCCAGCCGACAGTCAGATCCCGGTTCGGTACCGCCCGGGCCACCCCGGCCAACCGGCGGAAAGCGGCCAGGTCGTCGCGGGCCCGGCTCGGGGTCGCCCCGGGCAGCGAGGCGAGCACCTGGAAGAGAGTGATGCGTCGAAGCGGCGAGCGGGGACTGGCACCGGCTGCGGCAACGAGCTCGTCGACACCGAGCACAGTCGCCTCGAGCGCGAGCAGCCACTCGGCCCTAGCCCGCCGGGCGGCGGCCCGGGCCTGGCCGAGCAGGGCGACCGGGTGGGGCGGCGGAGGCGGGGCAGGCACAGCCGCTCAGCTCGCCTCGGGCGCGGCGAACGGCACTGGCGGGCCGGTTGCTCGGCGCAGAATGTCCAGAGCGGCCTCGGCCCGACGCCGCCCGAGGCGATCAGCGGGCCGGCGGGCCTGGTAGTAGGCGATCACGGCGTCAACATCGGTGGTCCCGAGTGCCGCGGCGGCAGCCCGCACTTTGGGGCCGACATGGGGGTCACCGATCGCTCGGCGGATCTCCTCGGTCGCGTACACCCGCAGCGCCGAGGTCACATACCGGCGGGGGTCGACCCGGACAAACGCAGTGGGCGACAAGCACCGCTCGATCAATCGCGCCACCGGGGAAGGGCTGGTCGTATCGACGTCGCCGAGCAGCATGCGGTCGGCGAGGGCCTGCACGTCGAGGCGGTCGAGCAACAGGCAGGTCCCGTCGGCGGCGGGGCCCACTTCGGCCGCAACTTCGGCATGCGCCCTGCGGACCGCCTCGAGCGCCCTGGGTTCGAGCGCGGTGATCGCCTCCCAGCGGGCTGCCTCCCCGTCAGCGACCAGCGACGCCAGCACCCGGCGTGCCCGGCTGGCGGGCATCACCGGCGCGGTGACCGCGTGGGGAATCGCAGCTGCCCCCGGGATGGGCTCGGCTGCCGCTTGCATTGACGGGGCGTTCAAGCGTCGGTCGGCGGTGACAGAGGTGACGCCGCCACCGGTGTGGCCGAGGCCGACTGCGTCCCAGCGGAAGGTCGAGGTCTCCCCGGCGGGCACCACGACCACCGGGCTCGGCGACCAGGCAACCCGGATCGGCACGCCGAAGCCGCCCTTGGCGTGGGTGACCCACACCCACGACGGCAGCACCACGATGGTCGATGCCCGTCTGGGCACTACGAGGTCGGCAGCGGCACGGGCGACCAGGATCCGCTCCAGGCGGGCGCAGAACCACTCCAGCCACCCGGATCGGCGGGCGTCGTCGAAGTTCGGCTGCGGTAGGCGAACCGGGCAGGGGAACCTCTCGATCAGGGCGGGTCGCAGTTCGCGGGGGGCCACGGCCGGCAAGAGGGCGGCGCTAACGCCTGAGCTTCAGCGGCCAGCGCCTCGGCTTGTGGGCGGGCCGGAAGTGGGTGGACTGGTCAGCGGCGAACATCGCCAGGCCGGTGACCCGGTGCAGCACCGCGTCAATCAGCTCCGCGTACGCGCCGGCCGGCGGAAGCTGCGCGAGGTCCAATGCGGAAGCCACCTCGGAGTCGTTGGTGACCGCGCCGACGTATGTCGCATAGGGGGCAACCGCTCGGTGCAGGTTCTCGTCGTTCACCGTGCTGTCGCGCAACCGGTTGAACGCGACCATTAGCCGGGACCGGTTAACCCCGGCCTCGACGAAGCGGTCTAGCCGGCGGGCCAGGTTGTCGAAACCAGCGGCGGACTGGTCGGCGAGACCCAGCCCCCAGGCGCCGTCAAAGAGCAACGGGACGACGAGGCCGTCAACCAGCCCCGACGTGTCGAACGCTTCGACGATCTGGGTGTCGACGACGACAAGGTTCGCGTTGGCCCGGGCGTAATCAATCACGCGCCGGTACACCGGCGCATCGACCAAAGCAGGATCGGCCTGGTCGTCGGCCGGGGCGAGGACGACAGCGAAATTCAGCGGAGCGAGCCAAGAGGGGCGGGCCGCGTTCAGCTCGGACGGAAAGCAGACCGCCGCTGCGTGGTTGCCGCAGATCGCGGCGTCGTAGATCGACGGCAGCCCGGCGCCCGTGACCCTGAGATTCTTCTTTACATCCCCCTGACCGCGGTTGAGGTCGACGAGTGCTACACGGCGAAGCCCTTCGACGCCACTCAAAGCGGCCCTCTGAGCGATGGAAATGGCGGTCGTTGTGTTGTGGGTGGGGACGAAATGAGCGGTCAGGTAAAGATGCTCGGGGTGGTCAACAGCGATGCAGCGCACGGGCTCCGGCGTGAGCTTGCGGATGTCGGTGACATAGAGCCAGTCGTGGGTGTTGCGGACCTGTCCCTTGATCCTGCGGAGTTTGCGCGGCAGGCGAAACACGGGCAACGTTGTGATGAAGTTGATGGTCCACTTGGGGCCGGTGACCCGTCGTCGGGTCTTAGCGGGGTGTTCTGGGTCCGGTTCGGTGATCGCCGCCGTTTCTGATGTGATCGACGCCCGGATTCCCATACTTCGGATGAGCTCTAGGGCGTCGCCGATCAGGTGCTCGTCGGTAAAGCTCAGGCTGCAGTAGCCACGCCGATTCACCCAGCCGTCGGTGTCCATGAGTCCTTGAAGAAGTTCCAGGCGCTGCTTGAAGGAGGCTCGCCGGTAGGCGACAGGAATCCGCTTTTCTGTCAGAACGCCAGCGTTCCGGAGCCGGCTCCTCAATCCGGTGGTGTTGATCACGTTCGTCCTTGGGTTAAACCACGGAGAGAATCCAGACAGCCAGGAGACGAAGTGTTCGCTGTCTGTCGATCCCGTTGTCGGGTCGGTGCACGCCGGCGAATCACTGGAGGAGATCTGGCCACCGCCCGTGTGCCCATCGCCGAGCCAAACGCCCAACACGTAAGGGTCGAGCGGCAGGTCGGTTTCCGGACCGCAAATAGGAGCCGACACATGGATTGCCCAGTTGCTGGATTCTTCACCATGGGAGATGGTGTATTGATTGGCGAACATCTCTTGGGTCGTGACTACCGATTCCAATGGACACGGCAGGCGACCGAAGGTTCCGGGATGCCCCTGCTGCTCAATTCGCTGCGCAACTACTTCAACGACGTCCTTCATTGGGTAGAGCGGGAGGTTCCTCCTTCGGCTGGACACATGGCCGAGTCGTTGGTACTTCACGTCTATGCGGGTCGATACCGATAATGACTTCGGGATCACTATGCGAAGGAGCGAGGGACTACAACCGATCAACCTCCCTATGTCGGAAAGGGAGGCGAGATTACCGATCTCGTTGGCTGCAAGAGAGCGAATCCCCTTCAGCGCGCTGGCGGCAGCTCTCGAGACGCGCGAGGCGCCGACGCTCGTGACAAGGTGCGTACGTCTCCCTGGACCAACTTGAAGACACCTTCCAGAGGTGGTCACCGCTGACGCCGATGACTTGGCCGTCGCTGAGCGTCAGCTCATAGACCGTCTGCTCAGTGATGGGCGACAGGCCGATGACCTTCGTAGCGGTGCCGTCCGGGGCGTATACGCAATCCCCAACCTCGAGCGTGCCGATCGTCGCCCACCCGGATGGATACCTGGCAGAGGGCGGTACCGGGATCCTGTTCGAAAGCCTCTCGGCCTTCCCCACGCCGCCTTTGCCGCCGAGAACGACGATCACCTCGGCGAGCCGCCCACGCCCCGGTATCGTGCCGTCCGCTTCCCAAGCAGGTCCCGACGGGGGGCGCGGGAATGGGGCGTCGAACACTTCCAGCAGGGCGTCGGCCGGCGGCTTTGACGGCGGGGCAGGGGTACCGCGGAGAGAGCTCTCCGGCACAGGGTGGCGGGACTGGTCGTTGGCGGGCATTCCGGCACCGATGTCATGGGCGCCCCAGGTGCCCTCCACCTCGGATGCTGGTCTTCCCCATCCGGACCAGGCGACGGGAGCGTGTCCGCACGCTCGAGGGGTTTCGAGAAGGTGTCGGAGACGGCCGTCTGAGCCTCCGAGGTCGTTGACAGCATCTGTGCTGCTGGGCCTCTTGGGCGCACGGGCACGACCGGCGCTGCGCTTACCAGGGTTGGGGCGGAGGTGTCCATGCCGGGCCGGATGGGGACGGGAGTGGTGTCAAAGCCGGTGGACTCGTCGTCCCAAGGATCGGCCTCCGGCTCTGACTGGGCTTCCGGATCGCGATCCGGTTCGAGGTCGTCGCTGAGGGCCGACGGGGTTGACCAAACCGTCCAGTCCGACCACCGCCGTGCCGACGGTGCCGCCCACGCGGCGGGGCCCCGTAATTGGCCATGAGCTCGTCAACGGTGGCCGGCAGGGCGAGGGTGCGGGTTCCGGCGATGCCCTCGACGGTGGTGGTCGCCTGGTCGGACACCATGCCTAGGACCCGGCGACCAGCTCCGACCTGGACCGACAGCCACGCCCGGGCTGGCCGGGTCGATTCCGCCCCAGGAGGGCAGGCCGACCAGCACGACAAAGGGGCGGCCGGCGGCGGCCTCGGCCTTGGCGGCGGCCGCCACCGAGGGCGTGTCGGTGGCGCCGGCGGCCAGCACCGAATAGCCGGCGGCCCGCAGTGGGTCGACGATGCCGGACGCGCCGATGACCGCGATCGACGGTCTGTTTCTGGAAGCCATACGCGGGTTCTTTGCCCCGGGCCGCGGACCGGCCTGCCGCGTGTCCGTCGTCTCGAGAGGAGAAGTCGCGCCGAGCGGAGGGCTACGGCCTAGCGGGCGGTCGTGGCGACTCGGGCTTCAAAGGTGGTTCGTCCGCCTGGCCCGGGGGCAAGCAGTACAGCCTCGTCGGAGATGGCGACGGCGATGGCCTTCTCGTCGAGCGGCCGGCCGGCGGCGGCCTCGCCGGCATAGCTGCTCCAGCGGTACGCACGCCTCATGAGGCCACAGGTCGGTTTCTCCCGCCCCGTAGGCCCGCCGGCGCCAGGCGAGCCAGCGGATCGCCGCCGTCACCTGATCGAGCCAAGCCCGGGCAGCCTCGGGGTCGGCCTGGGTCAGCGGTGTCGGTCGTCGGGAAGCTCGACGCCGGTGGTTAACTCTCCATGCCTCGGCCACCGCCGGGAGCACATCTCTCCAGCTGGGGCCGTTACCGGCGAACGCGACCAGCCCGGCGGCCGTGGGTCGAGCGGGTCGGCCAGGGCAGCAAACGCGGCGTCGACCTCCGGGCGCTCGAACACCAAGGCGACCAGGTCGGCACCGTCGGACCAGGTGCCGTAGGGCTGGCCGCCGGCGTGACACGCGCCGTCGGTCTCAGGCGGCTCGGGGCCGACGGTGAGGCGACCGAGCTCGGCCGGACAGGCGGGTCCAGGGGTCGTAGCGAGGGAGGGTGCCGGCGATGTCGGCCAGCACCCCGGCAGGCCCAGTAGGCCAACCAGCGTGGTCGGGAGGCGGCCAGGTCCGCGAGGGCGGTCTCGACCTGCTGTCGTCGGGCGGGCGACAGGAGAGGCTCGGCGAGGGTGACGGACCACTCGACGGTGATGTCGGCGGGTTCGGCGTGGCGAGACGGCGGGCTCCCGGTTTGCGAGGTCCCCCGGCGGGCGCCGGAGGTGAGAGCGAGCCTAGGTCGGAGGTCCTTTGGGCGAAGCGATAGGCCTCCATGCGCCGCTGGAGACGGGAGACGGGCGGGGAGACACTTGGGAGACACCCCGACGAGTACAACGGTGCAGGTAGGGCCCCGTATAGAGAGAGAGATAACGAGCACGTCTCCCACGTCTCCCTATATATAGGGGTACGCATATGGGGGGTTTATATGTGTAGCCCCTTCCTCTCCACCCCTCTCCCCACATGTATATGTGTCTTTCTCTCTATATAGGCACTATGCGGGAACGGGAGACAGCGGAAATCCGAGACGTCATGGGGTTGACCAGGACTTTTACGGAGATTTTGTGTCTCCGTTCCGTCTCCTGTCTCCCGGGCTTTCGGCCCATTGCCGTTCGTAGGAGGGCTGGCGTCGTCTCCGGGCCCCCGATGTCGAGCCCGCGACCCCCGGTCGGAAGGTGACGGACGGCAGCTCCCCCGGTAGTTCACCGTCGCTGTCTCCCGCGTCTCCCGCCGCCCCATCCAGGGGAGACGGCGGGGAGCACAGGAGGGCCGATCAGAGCCGCCTGCCTCCTGGGTTCCCGCCGTCTCCCGATCCGCCGGGTACGTACGTGAGAGAAAGATTTCTTTCGCTAGTGGGCGACTTCACCACAACCGGTTGGCGTCGTGTCGCAAAGGAACCTCGAACGAGCGTCCCGTGATCGAGAGAGGCCGCCCTGAATGCCGTCAGCTTCCGCCCGCCAACTAGCTCAACGCCACGCAGAGATCTTCGAGCGCAGCGCCATCTCCGCCGACTTCGCCCGCCAGCTCGGGGTGTTCAGCGTCGAGCGCCGCTCCGACCTGCCGGACGACCTCGCCGATTACACCGCCGCCTATCCCGGTTTCGTGGTGCCGCTTCGAAACGTTGACGGCGAGGTCTTTCACCAGGTCCGTCTGGACAACCCGACCGGGGGCTCCAAGGCGCTACAGCCAGAGGGTTCGGGGTCGATCATCACCATCCACCCGCCGATGGCCGACCGGGTCGGCGTCGCCGAGCGCATCCTGTTCGTCGAGGGGACTCGCCAGGCCATCGCCATGATGCTCCATGTCCCGGAGGATTGGCTGGTCGTCGGCCTGCAGGGATGCCAGAACTGGAAGCTCGAGGGCGTGCCTCACCCCGACCTGACCCGTCTCGGCGTCGATGGCTCCGAGGTCGTGATCCTCTTCGACGCCGACCTGGCCACCAATCGAGACGTGAATCTCGCCGCCCGTCAGCTCGGCGAGCACATGAAGAACCTCGGCGCCGCGAAGGTCCGCTTCGCCGCCACCCCTGCAGGAGCCAAGACCGGCATCGACGACTACCTCGGAATGTCGTTCTCGAACCGCGAAGACCGATCCCGGGCCGTGCTGCGAATCATCGATTCGGCTGTCGACAAAGCTCCACGCGTGCCGGCCGCCAAGCTCAAGCCGCCGGCGAGATCTACCCGGGAGGAGCTCACCTGCGTCATGGCCCGGGGCGTGACGGTCATCCCGGGAACCGACGAGCGGCCCGAGAAGCTCGTCATGGCCGCCGCAGCGCGCCTGGTGGAGGTCACCACCATCCTCGATCCCGACGACCCGGACCGGGTGATCCCCGCGCAGCTCAAAGTCGAAGTCGCCATCCCCTGCACCGAGGGCGTCACCAGTTTCGTCGTCGAAGTGCCCGACGACAGGCTGGCCGACATCGGCGGGCTGTTCAACGCCACCCGCTCCGGCCTGGCCCTCAACCTTCAGCGGCCCACCTCGGCGGTCGCCGAACGGGAGGTGGCCAACGCCATCCGGGCCTGCGAGAGCGACCGGACCGCCCACAGCTCGGCCTACCGCCGCCTCGGGTGGATCCTCGACGACGAGGGGACCTGGCGTTACCTTCACACCAAGGGGGCGCTGGGACCGCACGACACCCGCGAAGACCTGCGGGCGTGGATGCCGCCGAAAAGCCGCTGCATCGGCTGTATCGACCCCGGCCGGTTCGACCAGCTCCCAGATCGCGGAGTACACCCGCATGTCGATCGACAACCTCGAGCTCCTGGTCGACCGCACCCCCTGGCTGGCCCTCCTCGGCTGCGTCGGCATCGCCCCCTCGGGGGTGGTCCCCAACGCGGCCGTAGGGCTGGTGGGCGCGCAGGCCGCCGGGAAAACTGGGCTCCTCTGCGGAACGACCGCTTTCTTGTCGCCCGAGCTCGCATACGAGCGCAAGGTCATGACCACCGCGGACGCCACCGCCGCGTCCATCGACCTGGCGTTATCCGGCCATGACTGGAGTTTCGTTCTCCTCGACGACTTCCATCCCGAGTTCGACCCCCGGGAGCAGGCGCGCCAGGTCAAGGCGCTTGACGCGGCGTTGCGGCGGGCCCACGGCGCCCCCAGCAAGGGCCGCGCTCAGCTGGCCAACTCGGTCGTCGAGCAGGCGTCGGTCAACGAGTCCCACCCCGTGGTGCTCCTGTCGTTCGAGCAGCTACCCGCGGCCGCCAAGTCGGGTCTCGATCGCGCCCTCACGATCGAGGTGACCCGCAGTTCCACGTTCAAGCCCGGGGCATTCAGCGAGTTCGCGGCGACCGGCCAGTCAGGCGCGCTCCAGGTCGCCTATTTCGGCTACCTGCGCTACCTGGCCCAGCGCATCCTCGCCGGCCCGATCGAGCTGGCTGAGTGGCTGGAGTGGAACGGCACCGAGCGCTGGCCGAGCGACCCGGAGGCGGCGATGCGCGAGTGGGTCCTGTTCGTCGAGACGACCCGCGACAACTTCAGCCGCCGGGTCGCCGAGCGGGTCCCGGGCGCCACCTCGAGAGCCCACCGGGTAGTCGGCAGCCTGCTGGTGGGCCTGGGATTGTGGCTCGACTACGCACGGTCCGTCGGAGCGGTCTCAGACGATCGAGTTCGACGCCTTAGCCTAGGAGGGGTTCAACAGTCTCGTCGCTGCCATCGACACCCACAACGAGGTGGCCCTGGAGGGCAACTTGCCCGCGCACGAGCACATCCTGGAGTTGATCCGGTCGGCTGTGGCGTCGGGCCAGGCCATCGTCGGCCAGGACGACTACCCGATCGGGCGGGCCGTGCGCATCGGCACCTTCACCGAGGTTCAGACGGGAGAATTCGGACCGAGGGTCCGGGCCCTCGCCCTCGACACCCACGTTCAAATACCCGGATGCCCGCCGAACTGGGCGAATGCTCTGCGTCCGATCTGCTTGCCCGAGCCGTCATCAGGGAAAACATTCCGGCAGATCAGGGTGGGCGGTTCCAAACCGCGCTGCGCCGTCATCCCCATAGAGCTGACCGGCATCGAGGAACCGATGAAGGAATCGATGAAAGACGAGCCCTTCTAGGGGCCGGCCGGGGCGATCCGAGCAAAGAGGTTAGCGGTGACCAGCTTCTTCGGTTCGTCCGGGCCGAACGACAATCGACGATCCGGTCGGAAGGTCGCAACGCTGGTCGCCCCGAAAGCAGCCGGACCCCGAGAGCAGCAACCTGAAGCTCACCCGTCAGCCACGGAGCGGCCGCGGCCCGCCCACACAGCGCCGGCCGTCCGGCGTGCCCGCTCGACCTGCTCCTGCCCATCAGAACGGCTCCAGCCCGCACCGAACAGGTATGGCCGATCCGCGGCCTCCCGCCGCGGCCGGCCGGGAGGTAGGTCGTCATGTGTTCTGGACCGGGCTTGCGGTTGACCCCCGCCCTGAGGTGCGGGAGTGGCTGCGCCGCCACGGCGGCTTCTACCTTCCGGCCTTCGACATCTGGGGCGTCGCCGGCGGCCTGGTCCGCCGTTCCGACAGCTTCGCCGGTCCAGCGGCAGAGGTGGCCGGCCTAGAGCCGTACGAGTCCGACGTGTCTCGCCGACCCTGGGTGCGGGCTGTCGGGCAGCGATGCGTTCGGGAGTCCCGCACCCACAACCACTACGCCCACCTGCAGGGCGTCGATCTTGGCGGCTCGACTCGACTCGAGGAGGTCGACGGCGGCCCGCTACTGGTCGAGGAGCTGCTGCCGACCTTGTGGCTGGATGCCGACGGGCTTCCCGTGTGGTACTCCCAGAGCGACGGCCAAGGTGGACCGCCCGCCCTTTGCTGGCAGGCTCAGCGCGCCACGAAGCTATCCGGCGGAGGTGCTTCAAGGACGAGTTCCTGCTCAGCTCGACTGGGGGGCCGGTTGGAGCCTGAAGCGGGAGGTCTTCGAGGGCGCTGTCGTTATCGGCGGGGCCGGGTAGCGGGGTTCGGGAAGACGAATCGCGATGTCGACCTCCCCCAATCGAAGTCCTAAGGCGCCGGTCCAGCTCGTAACCGTCCCGGACCAGCCGGCCGCCGTCCAGGCGGTGTCGCTGGCTCTCGGCGTTCTGCGCCACGCCGGCCTCGCAACTTGGGCGGAGCTGGTCGAGCACTTTCCCGGAGATCCCGGCCGGCCTGGAGTTGTCCGAGGAGCAGATCCGTCTGCTCGCCGAATGGGAGCACCTGCTGCCGCACATCGCCTGGGGGTCGAAGAGTGCTGATGGGCCGGGGGCCTCGACAGTCACGCCTTGCCGTCTGCCCCGAGTGCGGCAGGTGGGAGCAGGTCGTCGGCGCCGCGTCGAGCCGCTGCCGGCTGAAGCTGCTCTGCCCTGGGGTGCCGGTCAAGGCGGCGGTAGCCCGTAAGGCGGCAGTTCCTCAGCGGACCCTGCCGGCGAACGACAACGCGACCCCGGTACAACCAGAGCTGATCGACGCCGAGCCGCCCAACACCTCTATCGGCACGGCGCTCGATCCGAGCGACGAAGAGTTCTAGCCGCCGGGGCGCGGCCCTCCGGGTGCCTGCCCATCGGTAGGCGAACGGGAACTGGCCGTGGTCGGTCCAACTCGTTACCGATAGGCACCTCGGTGATACCCAGGGAAACCGGAGGCGCCACGCGTTTAGGGCTCCCCCTCGGATCCTCAATGAGGCCGACGGATCGCTGGTTCTGCGCCATGCTCGAGGACCCTCCCCCGTCTCAATGAACTCATCTCCGGATTGCGGGATGATGGGAGCGCTTGTCCGGACCTCTTGACGCCGACTGTGGCGAACGTGCTCGGGCCGTGGAGGCATTCGACGCCGTCTACGGAGATATGGAGAGAGTCCTCTGGCAGCTGTCACAGCTCTGCCGAAAGCCACTCTTGGAAGGTCGGATCGAGCCAGTCATCGAGACCCTAGTTTGGACCGTCAAGAGCTGGTGGGGTGTCCAAGGTGTGGCCATGACGGATCGCACCCCCATAGCAGAAGCATTGGCTGGGCTCGACTGGTCGGTCAAGGACTTTGAGCCTCCGACGCTGCCCTCGAAGCGGGCGCTCGAATACGCCGTACAACGAGTAGGAACGACCGTCGCACTCAGCCAGGCGAAGGGTGCACGCCGGCGGGAGTACTCCCTAATCTCGAAATTCTCCACTCCGTCCAGCCGTGGCAGATCCCCATCTACGACAGCTTCGTTCGGACTGTCTTAAGAGTGCCCAGCTCTTGGGACCATCCGGCCGCCTATCGGATGATCTCCCAGAAGATCCTTGAGAAGGCAGAGGAGTTTGCTACCGAGGATTGCGATTGGTTGGGTGGAGTCGAACCGAGATCCCCTGTACGTGGCCTCGACAAGTATCTGTGGTGGCTGGGTGGGGGCTCTGCCGGGACCGCGGCGGTGGTCAAGGATCCTTGGCGGGTGCTGCGCAGCCTTCAGTGATCGCACTGGGAGCTCGGGCCGGCAAGTGCCTGTCGTTCGCCGACTACCGTGTCACCCCCAAGCGCTCACCGTACGAGTCAGGAAGGTCAGTTGCGCCGAGCCTTGGCTCGCCCTATTCGGGACGAGAGCAGTTGTCAAGCCGGCGATGCACCATCGAAAGCGTTGTGAACACTTCGAGAAGTTCAGTATCCGAGATCGGACGCACCGTATCACGTGTGGCCCGTGCCTGATGGGCCATAGGGCTCCTGAACATCGAGTAGAGGCCCTTGATCAGGTTCATGAACCCAGCCTGCTCGGCCCTTCCGCTGTCAGAGACGAGCTCGAACAGCACAAGACGGGGTGACGAAGACCGGAACCCAAAGACTTCGTCGACCAACTCCGCACCGTCGCTTAGCACACCAAGTTCACGACGGAGCCGGTCGAAGATGCCCTTTGTCGCTTCCAGGCAGGCGTGGAAGTTGTCGCGAGCGAGCACCTCCGCGGTGCAGTATGCGAGCACGTTGGGGTGAGTGTCCCTTCGCTTCAACTCGACTGACAAGGCACCGGCCATCTGGGCCGCCTCGGTGAGATTGCGAGCCGTTTCCGCGCGCCGGTATAGCCTCCCGTCGTCGCGAAGTTCGAGCCCCTCGAAGACAAGGACCTCGTTGAGTCGGTCTCGCCGGGAGGCGAAGAGCCCTGGGCTCTCGACGTAGCGCTGTGGGTTCATGGCTGCGTGGACGAACCCAACCAGGGCGCTTCCGGTTCCAGTGCGTTGCTGATGCCCACCAAAGGCCTGGCGAAGCCGCTCGACCTTGCTTATGCGCACGTACGCCAAGCCAGCTTGCACGGCGGGGATGGCTTGCTCTGCACGGGTCCTCGGGTCGGGAATTCTTGTTGTGGCGAGGAGACGGCCGATCTCGTCGTTCGTAAGGCCACCGTCGGTCTCACCGAGGATCGCCGCTACCCGAGTCGAGCGTACTGGTCCGAAACGGGGCCACTGCCACGGCTTCATGGTTCCACGTCCTTAAGACGTGGCACGACCAGCCTTCACCACCGATCGCGGCACCGCCGGCGTCCGGAACGACGACAGTGAGGCTCTTCTGCGATCACCTGGCGGCGAAGACTCCTCCACCGTGACGACATGCTCATGGAGCCGATGCTACGTGGAGGGTGTGACCCGAGTCAGGACCCCAGGATGATTCCTTACACTGACGCGAGAATGGCCTCTCAACACGCAGGCAGCTGGAATGTGAGGCGGGGCGGCCACAGCCGTGACGCTACAGGCCTCGCTCGACCGGCTCGCCGCCACCGCAGAGAACCCGCAGCGGCAGCAGGGCTGAGGACGTACGTCCAAGCCGCGACGTGCCCCACGGGCTTCGGAGTCCGCATAAACCAACCCAGAATGTAAGGCCATGGATCCGTCCGAGCCTGACCCACATCGCCGGTTCGAGGGCACGCCGAATCACGAGGCGAGTCGTTGCGCGCAGGCGTGCCAAATCGGCAATCGGGGCGACCCCGTCGGTTTTACTCGCTGACACCGCGCTACTGAGAGCCGTCGGGCGCGGGTTCTTGGGCGGCGCCGCCCTCTAGGTGGGCAGAGCGCCGGGCCGGATGAGCCGGCTGCGGCAAAGAACTACTGATGACCGCCACCGTCACCGCACCCAACCCCGAGCGGCCTGCTGAGAGAGCTCTAGCTGACTCGGTTGAGGGGTTTCTCGCTGGGCGTGCCGCCTGGGCCGGTCGAGACGACGAGGTCACACTCACGCTCGACGCGTCGCTGCTGCCGAAGGTGATCCGCCGGAGAATGTCGGTCTCGACCGCACAGTCCATCGAGAGCTGCCCGGCCCGGTGGGCTGTCAACTCCGTGCTGCCCCGGATCGAGGATCCTTTCGGCGCGGCCGAACTGGGGATCGCCACCCATCAGGTTTTCGAGGATCTGTTCCGTCTTCCGGCCGCCGAGCGCAACCTCGACACGGCCCGGGACATCGTCGCAGGACTGGCTGAGGCTCATCCCGACCTGCAGCTCCCGCCAGCCGCCGACGTCGAGGCCGCGCGGCACTGGCGCGACGAGATCCACCGGCGGATGGTGGGCCTGTGGCGGATCGAGGACCCCACCGAGGTGGACGTGGTGGCCACCGAACAGCGGATCAAAGTGGTAGTCGCCGGCGTCCCGTTCGTCGCGGTGATCGACCGGGTGGACCACGACTGGGACCAGGTCAAGGTGAAGTTGAACGACTACAAGGCTGGGCTGGCCCGGCCGCCAAACCTGTTCTTCGGCGATCATCACGGCGAACAACTCCGAGCGTACGCCCTGGCCTGGGCCGCTCATACAGGAGGTCCGTTGCCGGCGGCCGCTCAGGTCTATTACGTGGCTCACGGCAAGGCCCGCAAGGTGGGTTTGGCTGGCAAGAAGCTGGTCGAAGCTAGCGACGGTTTGGTCCGCGCCTGGGGCCTGATGCAGGGGTTCTCCGAGACCGCGGTGTTCCCGACCAAGCCCAGCGCGCTGTGTGGATGGTGTCCGCTGGCACAGGTGTGTCCGGCTGCGGCCGCGGCCGGCCGGTCGGAGCCCCGATCCCCTCAGGCGCTCACCGGCCCGGTGCTGGGCATCGCCAGTCTGGCCCAGCCGGCCATCGCCGTCGGAGGAACCCCCGCTGCTCAGGGGGTGCGGGTTGAGGCGATCCGCCGCCCTCTAGAGGAAACGGAAGCCACGACGCGGCCGGGCTCGGGCCGCCCGACCGAAAGAGGTTCCACCATGCGTTACGAGGACAAACCGTGGGTCGAAGAAACCGAAGGCCGCCTCAACTTCAACTCGTACGCCGCCGGAGCGGTGTTCGGCCTGGCCGAGCTTGCCGTCGAAACCTTGCACGAGGCCGGGGTGGCCCTGACCGGACAGACCGTCTACGCCTTGGCCGACACCTTCGCCACCGTGATCGCCAACGTGCAGCGGGCGACTGACGCCAAGGTGAACATGGCCGACGGGCTGCACACCCGGCTGCGGGGAGCGCTGCGCACCAGCCTGGCGACGATGCCCGTCCCTGTCGGCGCCGACCAGGAGGCCTGGGCGGCTTGGGTAGTGGCCACGGAGCGGCGTCTGCGTGCCATCGTCACAGTTGCCGAGCGCTTGTGGGAGGCCGAGCGTGATGAGCCGGGCGAGCCGTGGATGGCCCTGGTGGAGGCGACGGCGGCGCCGATCGAGAGCGCAGCGTGAACACCTCGGCGAGGCGTCCCTCCACCCCGGCCGACGTCTACTCGGAAGCCCGCAGCCTGCTCGCGGCCACGGAGCCGCAGACGTGGGTCACCCGAATACACCTTCACCGGTGGGATGATCGCTATGCCACGGCTCAGGAGATCACGGAGTCGATCTTCGGGGTGCAGTGCGTAGCGGTCGTCAAAGGCGGCGCCGAGATCGTCTCCCGATCGAATCTGTTCCCCGACGACCTGCACCGCGAGTTCCGTCATGCGATGTCGCGGATCATCGGGAACCGAGCATGGCGCAAGAGTTGTGGGCTCACAACCGAGTCGGCCAGCTCGATCAGCAATCCAGTGTCGACTGCCACCCTGGTGGCAATGACCGCACTCACGGAACAACAGTTTCCGGCGGCCGCGAAAGCATGGCCAACGACGCTCTTCATGTCCGACGCCGCCAAACCTGAGGTACAGACGGCCTTACGATCCGCCGCCGACCGTGTCCACTGTCCGTCGACGTTGGAAGTGCTGCATTCGCTCGTTCCCAACGCTGACCTTGATGAGATCGCCGCGTTGTGCACTGCCATGAACCCAAGCTGCCAATCACCCGAGCAGCAGATTCTTTCAATGATCTTCGGGGAGCACGCCTTGGTCGACGACCTGAAGCGGATCACAATCACGGCGAAGATCGTCGCTCACTTGGGCAACGACGCCAAAGCGCAGTTCGCACACAACCTTTGCCGTGCTGCCCAAGCCGGGCGCTCGGCGCTGGCGTTGGAGCTGGCATTGTGGCGATGACCCGTCCCGCCGACTCGCTTTCGGTGCCGGGACGCGTCCCCGAGAGGGTGGCGGTCGCATGAGGCGACGCTCCGCTGACATCGAGCCGTGCTGGGCCATCATGAAGCCCACGGTCATCACCGATCCTCTGGATCGCAACAACACCTATCTGGTCCGATTGCGGATTCTCGAAACCCCATGGTTCGCCTGCTTCGTCCATCGCATCCACAGACCTGACACGCTCCGCCATCTCCACGACCACCCGTGGACATGGTTCGTTTCTTCGTCCTTCGGGGCGGATACACCGAGACCTTCGCCCCGGACCTGGACGCGGCCGTGGACTACGCCGGACACCCCTTGTTCGCGCCGAGGAAGTACGGCGCCCCGCCGCCGCGCTCCTGGTTCCGCCATTTCGGGCCCGGCAGCCTCCACCGCATTCATCACGGGGAGTTTCACGCGATCGCCGGACTCGACCGTCGGCCGACCTGGACGCTGCTGTTGGTCGGTCCCCGCCGTACCGGCTGGGGCTTCGCGACCGAGCGTGGCTTCGTCGACGAGGAGACCTACCAACATGAGCAGCGTGGGAGTGGGGGATGAGCGCAGCAACATCGTCGTTGCGAGGCTACGGAGTTCCGCTCAAACCGGTCGAAGCCTTAGCTCTGCTGGTGGCCCGGGTTCGCGATTGCGCCGGTCTGGCCGAGCGGCTGCCTCTCCAGCGGGAGCTGGAGCGCATCGCCGAGCAGTTGATCGCCGTCCGCAAAGCGATCATGATCATGGCCGAGCCGGAGGATGACCCGGAACCGTCCGTGAGCGCTCACTACCGGAGGGTGCGGGCCAAGAACCCCGAACCGGGCATGCGGATCTGCTCGAAGTGCCGGAAGAAGCTGCCGCTGGACCTGTTCTCCATAACGGATAAGCGGACCGGGAAACGCCGGGCGGACTGCAAGCTGTGTTTCAACGCCGGCCAGCGCACCCGCTATGTGCGGGCCGGGTTCAAGATCGTCACCGTCGAGGTGATGGACGGCGACCAGTGTGTCGGGCATCTGTGCCCGGTATGCGAGGAGCCCTTCGAGCCGGGCCAGCGGATCCAGGGCGACCATGTGCGGCACGAAGGCTGCCGACCGCACCAGCAGTCACCCGTCTGCCCGTGAATCCCGGCCACCTCGGTATCGGCCGAGACAGCCGATAGCGTGACCGACATGTGCGGCCGCTACAGCTCCAGTTCCAGCACCAAGGACCTGGCGAAGATTTTCGACGTCGACGAGGTGCGCGCCGAGGATCTCCCGCCTCGGTACAACGTTGCCCCCACTATGCCGGTGTACGCCGTCGCTCTTTCCCGCACCGAGGGCGACACCGGACGGAAGAAGGCGCCCCACCGGGTGCTCGGCACATTCAAGTGGGGGCTGGTCCCTTCCTGGGCCAATGATCCCTAGGTCGGCAATCGCATGATCAATGCCCGGGCCGAGACCGTCGCCAGCAAACCCGCCTATCGGCGGGCCTTCGCTGGCCATAGAACCACTCTCATACCGGCCTGCTGACACGTTCTACGAGTGGCAACGCCGGCCGGCCAGAGCCGGTAAACCGGCCAGCAAACTCCCGTATGCCATCCGTCGTACTGACGGCCAGCCCATGGCCTTTGCTGGACTGTGGGAAGTGTGGCATGACAAGGAAAACCCCGACGCCGAGCCGTTGCGTACCTGCGTCATCCTCACCACCGGCGCCAACCAGCTGATGAAACCGATTCACGACCGCATGCCCGTCATCGTCGACCCGGCCGATTGGGACACCTGGCTCAACCCCAACACCGACCTGGACACTCTGCAGAACCTGCTCGTGCCCGCCCCCGCAGTCGACCTCGAGGCTTACCCCATCTCCACGCGGGTTAACAACGTCCGCAACGACGGCCCCGAGCTGCTCGAGCCGCTTCCAGCCCCGCCCGCCGGGGCCTGACTCTGCGAGAACTGGCACCTGGTCAGAACTGGAAGCGCCGCGGTGCTACTGAACTCGCGGATTCTGCGTAGAGCGTCGAGACGAGCCGGCGGTCAAGGATCCGTTGGCATCAGCTTCCCGTAGCAGCCTCCGCTGGGCTCATCCGGAAGAGCTCTGTGACTCGTCCAATCCGCGCGACGAGCCGCACTGGCTTGGGCAGCAGCCTCATTTCAGGATCTACGATGACCTCTGGGTTGACCAGATGGATGTCGTGGCCCATATGACGCATGTGGCACCCACCTGCGGCCAGCACATTCTTCACCCACTGCGATTGGCCGTACGTCAGCACGAACACGAACTGGTTCCCTCGGCGGAACACGTTCACGGGCGTCTGGTAGGTACGACCGGTCCTCCGACCGGGATACATGAGGAGCGCGAACCCCGGTGCCCAGCCCGCGACATGTCGTGTCACCGGATTGACAAGGTGTGCAGCAAAAGGACTAAATCGGCGAAACCGCGTCGAAGGGATTTGGGCGTGGCTTCCGTCGGTCACGCGCACAGAGTAGGCCCTCGGAAACGCGGGCGGTCGGAGGAGCATGTCTGGGCGCAGGCACCACCGGCGCTGCAAGCTTGATCAGCGGTTCGGTGTCGACTGTTCGTTCACCCGAGCATACGAAGTGTTATGGGCCGGACCGAGGCAACCTCCACTTGGGGCAGGCGTGCAAGCAGGGCGCACACCGCCGACGATCGCTTGACGTTGAGGCCGTCGGTGGCCAAGAGGTACGTATTCGTAAGCTCGCCGTTGAGCTGCAGGTAGTCCCAGGCCAGCTGGATCATCCACGCAGGGACAAGCTGAGGCTGGGCACCGCGAGCCAGGGAACGCTCGGTCTCCACGTACACACCCTGAGGCGTGACCTCCACGACGGTGTTCGGCCTGCCGCTGGCCAAGGTTCGCACGAACGACCCATTCGGGATTGCTTCGCGTAACGCTCCGAGCAGGATGGGATCGAACTGTTCCCCCGGTACCGGCTCGGCGCCCAGAGCCCACTCGGTCGAAACCGGATGGTTCCACAGCACCTCGCCCCACTCCCACGCGTGGGCGATCGGATCGTCGCCGGCCGTGCCCTTGACAACCATTGCGGCCTCGACATTGGTTACGAGACCGCCGGTCAGATTGGCGGAGCCGACGATGGCCACCGCAGCCTCTTCATTCCGTGCCAGATAGAGCTTGGGGTGGAAGGTGCCGCCTGCTGTGTTCAGCACCCGGACTCGTACGTTCAAGTCGACGGCCAACGCCAAGGCTGCCGCCGTGGTCTCTCCCCCGAACGCCGACGTCACCACCATGCGACAGTCGCCCCCGAGCCGGGAGAGCTGCGGAACCAGAAGATTGAGCCCCTTCACGTTCGCGAACGCCACGCACAGCAACGCCTCGTCAGCTTCAGTCAACGAACGGCGAACCGCTGGCAGCAAGTCCTGTCTCGGCCACGTCGCGACGAGCGCTGTTTCCACAGCCGCGAACCGTACCCGTCTCCCACCCGGCTGTTGCGGCCCTGCCCTTTGCGTCGCGCTTCGAGACCTCTCCTATCTCCCTGGTCGACAACGTCGGCAACGACAGCCGCATATACCGGCGGTCATCGGGCGGCCCGGTGTCCTCGCGGCCGACGACCAGCCATGCGGCGGTATGGTCCAGCAGCTGTTGGTGAGAGCCTTCGTGCAAGAGCTAGTCGCATGGGTCCACGCCGTCACTGCCGCTGGTCCTACGCCCCCACCCGCCACGCTGTGCGCCTAAGCGCGGGTCGAGCCTGCCCGCCGCCCTCTCCTCCTGCATGGCCGGGTCAACGGTCATGGCAAAGAAATACGAGCGTTAGGGAGAACCACATGGACCACAACCAGCGCCTCCAGATCATCACCGCCGCGGTGGCCGCGGCCGGAGCGGTCGGTGAAGACCAGGCCGCCTGGAACGGCCGGCTGGATGCGATGATCGCCAGGCTGACCGCCATGTGCGCCGAGACGTCGCCCGCGGCCCGCCTGATCGAACAGGTGGAGCGGTCCAAGACTTTCACCGCCACCATCATGGGCGGCAAAATCGAGCGGTCGTCCACCCGGGTGGTGGTGACGCTCAAGACCCGCCCCTCGGAGCGCAACCCTGACGGGGTGGAGGAGGCCCGCACCGAGCGCACCGACACACCGGCCGGCAAAGCCATGTCGCAGCGGCTACGGGCCCTCAAAGGCCACCGGGTCGCCATATGGGTCGAGGTCGAACCGATCCCCGGATCGGACAAGAGGGTTCGGGTGGTGCGCCACGCTGAAGATCTAGGTCTTGATCCGGAGTTCGCTCCTGGCCAGCCGACCGCGAAGTCCGCCTAGTGGCCCCGCGGCGGCTGACTCTCGATGAGCCTTCGTCGAGCTGTCGGTCATCGCACGCGGTCTCTCGTGAGGGCGTCTCCGCATGCCGAAGAAGCGATGGCCGACATCCTGATTGCAGAAGAACCCGATTCAAACGCCGAGCCGCTTGTGGAGGACTGGGCGTCCTCGAGGAGCGTCGACGGCGCCGACGATCCCGACCAAGCAGAAGCCGGCTCCGCCGCCAAGAGCCAGTCTCGACAGGCGGCCGACAGAGCGAGGCGAACGCTGGTCCGAAAAGTGGTGAGCCGCACGCTCGAGATTGCCGCCCTCCCCAAGGCCAAGGCCATCCTGCTGGCCACCTTGCTGGGCGCGACCGATCCCACCGACGTGGCCGCTTTGACCGTTGCCGCCATGGAGGCGGGCCGAGCCCAGCGTGAGGTTGTGCGGAGGCTGACCGAAATCGCCGGCGCCGACGCCATGGACGCGGGCGTGCTGGCCGTCGGCCTGTTCGAGGAGCGTTCTCTGTTCCGCACGGCCTGGGCCGTGCTGGCCGCGTTGGGAGCCGAGCTAGCGGCCGGCCCGCCAGCTATGCAGACCAAGGCCGGTCTCGCCTTAGCGAAGGCGACGAAGAAGCTCGACAAGGCGAAGTTGGCCGACCTCGATGCCCTGCCCGACCTGATCGGTGGTTGATCCCTTGAGCCGAAGTTCCCGTTGCCGGAGCTGGAAGCCCGACCGGCGTTCGCAGCATCAACCGCCGCATCTGCCCGGCAGGTGCCGGCGCTGCTGGCGGCCGTGCCGCAACCGCGTTCCTCCCGGCGTGCAGCGCTGCGATGAATGCATCAGCCTGCTGTTGCTATGCCCGTCGGCCCGGGTGCGCCTCGCACTGGCCAGCGAAGCGAGACCGGACCCCAAGGTGATCGCCGCGTTAGCCGCCGACACCGACCTGATGATCGCCAGCACCGCCCGCTGGCAACAGGATCGGCAGGGCTCGACTGAGTGACGCCGCTGATGGGATCGGCCCAGAAGGCCAAATCGCTCGACGTTGCGTGGTTCCCCGAGGTGGTCGAAGCGCCCCGGCTGAGGCGCGCCAGACACCCACGCACTTTCCCGGCGGCAGAGGCGGTACCGGTTCGTGGTGTGGATGTGCGTGATCCTCACCCCTGTGGCCATGATCGGCCTGCTGGCCTCCACGACTCACCACACATCAAAGGCCCCCGTTGCCGCCTCCTCGGGCGCGGCGAGCTCCGCGGGAAAGGTAGCGGCCACCATCCAGGTCGAGGAGTGGTTGAAGTCCACCCCGAATCCGCTACCGAACGGACGGATCGTCTCCTGGGACGGCGCCTACGACATCCCCCTCTCCCCGGTCAAGAACGGTTCCTCGATGTCCGCCACCGGTTTCAAGGTCGAGGTAGACCGCTTCACCGTGCAGGGCGACCCGGGCATCTTCGAGGCCGACGTCGAGGTGGCGCTCACCCTGCCAGGACCGGTAGCGCTGGGTGGCCCGTCCCTTACCCCGTACCAACTCGGGTCGCCCGGCTCGCAGGCCACCCAAAACGGGCCGTGGCCCGGGTTGGCCGCCACCTCCTCGGTTCCTCCGGCGGTTTCGGAGGCGGTGCAGAGCTGGGCGGACGCCTACACCTCCGGGAGCCCGGCCGCCCTGGCCCTGGCCGTCGGCGACCCAAATACCGCCGACCACTACACACCTCTATCGGGAGTGACCTCGGTGTCGGCCACCGCGCTCGACGTCGCACAGGCTGGAGAGGCGAAGGCGGACGAGATGGCCGTCGAGATCACCCTGGACATCACCTGGGCCGATCAGAAGCCAAACAGCCCGTCCATGCCGGACAACCCGCAAGGGCCGCACACAACCCTCGACCTGCTGGTTGAGCGGGCCCACACTGCCGCTCCGGCAGTGGTCGCCTGGGGTCCACCAGGTTCCGGGCCAATCCTCACCGCCTACCAGAACGGGCACTAGTGGTGGCAAAGGACAACTCGCAGGCGACCGACTGGCCGACCAAGCTGCGCAGCCGCTTCACCGACGGCCGCTGCATCGGCGTGGACGGATCCGTATGGCTGTACCGGTCGGTGCCGCTCGCCCCCGTCGTCGACGCGGTGAGCCCCGATGTCGGCCTGGAGGCGGCCGTGCCCTTGATGGGCGCGTTCGAGGTCATGTCCGACCTGGCCCAGGTGCGGATGGCCCGGCGTAGCGCCTCCAAGTCGTCCTACCGTCAGGTGCACATCCTGCTGGTCAACATCCCGAAACGGTTCACACCCCCGGCGGGCGAGCTGGGGGTGTACCTGGCCGGCAGTTTCAGCGACGCCGAGGTTGACCGGCGGCTGCTGCTGTTCGGGGTGCGGTTGCGGGACCGGGTGGGCGGCGGACCGGGGCCGGCCGAGCTGCAGGGGTCGGGCCTGCGCCGGGCTGCCCATCGCACCGGCTACCGGCTGAACCGGGCGGTCGGGTCCGTGGCGCAGACCCTCTCGACGGGCACCACCCCCCTCGACGACTTCGACGTTGACTTCACGGCCGTCGACGAGGCCCTGGCCCGGGCCGGCCTGCGAGCTCCCTCCGTAGAAGAGTTCCGCCTCGCCAACGCCTGGTGGAACCACGGCGGCTCTCCCGACACCGTGTTCTTGGAACACCTCGACCACCTGCACACCTTCACGTCGGCCAGCTCGGCCATGGCCGCCGCCCGCCTCGGCACCGACGGCGACGACTGCTCGAACTGGCCGCCGATGGCCAACACCCACTCGCTCGCGTTCGGCTGCGTCGCCGACTTCGAGCTGCCGTTCGTCGCCGGCTCCGACCCGGCCGCCCACTGGGCCGCCGACCTGCTCGACGCCGGCGCGGTGTGCGTTTCCATCCGTGGCCTGGTCGAACCCGCCAAGGTGACCCGCCACGAGCTACGGCGGCGCAAGAAGCAGTACATCGACGACATTCGCGAACGGGCCGACCAGGGCAAGATGGAGCGGGCCGAGCAAGAGGAGACGCTCGCGGAGCTGTCCGAGGTGGAGGCCGTCTACTCGATGGCGGCCGCCCCGCCGACCATCGTCGACTGCTCGGTGCTGGCCGTGGTCTCCGGCCGGCACGAGGCCTCCGGTTACGACCTGTCCGAGGTCTGCCGCGACTCGGGCGTGGTGCTCAACTCGATGGTCTCCCGTCAGCGTCACGCTCTGGCCGAGACCATGCTCTGCTCGAACGTGCGGGCCGTGCCGCACCTTCACGACCTTCCCTCCCAGACGATCGCCTGCTCCGGCCTGCCCAGCCTGTCGGTCGTCGGCGACCCCGACGGGGCGCTGGTCGGCTTCACCGAGCGGGATCGCCAGCCGGCCTGGCTGAGCCCCACCGCGGCAGCCACGGCCGACGGCTTGCCGCTGTGTCTGGTGGCCGGCGCAACGGGAAGCGGCAAGACGGTCGTGATGCTTTGGCTCGCAAACCAGGTTTCGCGCATCCCAAACCGGAAGGGCGAACGGACGCCGGTGATCATCCTCGACCCCAAGCATGGGAGCCACCACGACGAAGCCGTACTAACCGCAGGCGGCCAGATCGCTTCCCTGGATGACCTGATCTCAGCCGACGGTGCCTTCGACCCCCTCAGGTTCGCGGGGCGCCAAGACGTCGGTGTCGAGCTGGCCAGCTCGATGCTGATGTCGGTCAACCCGTGGGGCTCGAGTCGTGAGGATTGGGAGACCCCGCTCATCCGAGCCCTGTCCTACGGGGCGAGTCACGGGGCGGACTGCATCGGCAAGGCGCTCCAGATTGCGCTCGACGCGGGCGTCGCTCCCGCGCCGATGGTGAGTCGTGTCTTCGACCTAGCCGAGTCTTCGGCCATGTTCCGGGCTTGTGCCGGTGTCAACCCTGGCACCAGCCCTCTGCGAGTAGCCGACGGGATCAGTCTCATCAAGGTCGGGGAGTCGCATCTCAACTTGCCCGAGCCCGGTGTGACGTCGGGGCTTTCCCAGCAGCAGCGGATCGCATTGGCCATCGTCCGGATGATGGTGTTCGGCTCGGCGATGGCGTTGTCGGGCCGCTCCGGGGTGCTTTGCGTGGACGAGGCATGGGTCGTGCTGGGCGCGGGGCGTAACGAGGTCGAACGCCTCGGTCGTCTAGCGCGAAGCCAAGGCGTCCTGCCATGTCTTTTTACGCAGCGTGTGACCGACGCGACCGAGGCTGGCCTGGCGGGCTACATCTCCCGCGGCTTGATCCTGCCGATCGCCGACCCCGATGAGGCGCTCGCAGCGTGCGAGCTGTTTAAGCTGGAGCCCACCCGGGAGCGCATGGAGCGCATCACCTCCAAGGCGGCAATCGGCGGGACCACCCCCGACGATCTCGGTGCCCCGAACTGGCGGTCGATGCGGGCACTGCGCGACCCGGCCACCCGCAAGGTGCTGCGCGGCGCGGTGGGCATTTATGCCGATCTGTTCGGGCGGGCGGTGCCAGTGGAGATGAATATCCCCGACGACTTTCTGGCCCGAGCGTCCACCAATCCCGACGACATCCGCGTCCGGGAGAAAGCGGAACGCCAGGGCTCAAGGCTTGCGATGTACTAGAGAGTTCGGCCTCGGCAGCGGTTGAGGCGGTCCCGCCAGCTGACCGCGGGGAGGATGATCCCCGGGTGGCTATCACCCTGTAGCCGCTGGCCCGAGCGCCTCAGCCGGTGGTGCCTGCTGGCCGGTCGCGGGATGAATGCCGCCGCCGCCCTCTTGGTCGGCATGAGCGCCATCGACAACTCAGGATCATGCGTTGCCGGCCGGCTGTCCGACGGTGACGCCTCGGCGCTGGCCCGTCAGGCCGTCGACGGAAGCGTGCCCGAGTTGCAGGTGCGCTGGGCGCTGCTCGCCGAGGTCCGCCAAGCCGACATTGCGGCCAGCGTGGCTGCCCGGCATATGCCCTCACCTCGAACGGCGGCCAACCTGGTCGAGCTGACCGACCAGCTCAACGACCTGCTCACGGACCGGATCGTCGGCGTGGACCGGGAAGCCTCACTGAAACTGGAGATGATCGCCCACGGGGCGTCGCTGCACGGCTGGGCTCGCCAGTTCTGCCGCGGCTCGGTCGGCCGGGCGCTGATGAGCGCCCGGCGCCGAGCGACCCGTCACCTCCCGCTCGATGACAGCCGCCACCTCAATCTGGTGTCCGGGGTCAGCGACCCCGAGGAGGACAGCCTGGATGAGATCGCCAGCTCATTCGCCGACCAGGCCCGCCGCCTGCGACACGCCGGCGCGGTGCACCTCAAAGCCCGAGTTCTGTGCGAGGTCTTCTCCCTGCCCGCGCCACCTCGCATGGTCGACCACCCCCGCCGGGTCGCCCTGCTGGCGGCCCTGGAGAAGGCGGCTCAGAGCCGGACCGCAGCCCGAGAGGTCGCATCCGATGTTGGTGCCGTGTGGCGGGAGTGGCCCGACGAGCAACGGGCTTCCCTCGACGGCCTGGACCCACGGATTCTCTGCCTGCTCATGACCGCGTCGCTCACCCCCACCCCGCCGCCACAGACCCGGGTCATCGCCCGGTTCGGGGCGCTGCTGGAGCGCCATCTCGGCGAGGACGGGCCGAATCTGCTGCGAGCCTGGTCGGAGGCGGTGACCGAGCTGGACCGCTCGGAGTTCTCACCGACCGGGTCGCCCAAGCTCAAGACCCGCTCGCTGCGGAACCGCCACCGGGCTCGTTTCGATCGGATGGCACAGCGGCTGGTGGACTCGGGCACGACCGAGCTGGGTGACAGCCCGGAGGCTATCTCGCAGTCTCTCTTCGCTGGGTTGATCAGGGTGGAGGCCGAACTGGCCGCCGCTTGATCGACGGGTCCGTTGATAGCCGGCCCGGGGGCTATCGCAAAGAAGTCTTGGACCGCAGGCCGGAATCCTGACGGGGTTTCCTCTGCGCCGCTCTCTCCTCAATCTCCCTTCGAGTCAGCCACCACCGCGAAACCTAGGAGGTTCTCATGACCCCGAATCGGCTCCGACACCTGGCCGAACTCAACGAAGAGGCCGCCCAGTTCACCACCAGCCCCTCATGGGCCCGCTCCTACCGTGACGCGGCCCGCATGGCCCGCTTGCAGGCCGACCGGCTCGAGCGGGAAGAGGCCAAGCTTCGCCTGCACAGTCAGCTCGGCGAGATCAAGGCCGAACTGGCCGCCTCGTGACGTCGTCGGCGGCGAACGGCCAGGCAGGCTCGGCTACCGCCTCGATCCCCGCCACCGCCACAGCGACGAGCTCCTCCACTGGAGCGCTCACGACGGACGAGTACGAGACCCTCGTCGAGACGGTCGGGAGCCATCCTCGGTGACGACTCGAACGACGGTCAGTGCCCAAGCGGGACCTGTCCTGTCAGATACCCGATTGCCGCGGGATCGGCGAGCAGCGGGCGAGACTCGCCGAGATCGCCCGGACCGGCGCCGTGATCATTTCGGCGGCGACCACAAAGGAGACGACATGACCTCCACCCGCAGCTTTGGCTCCTCCGGCCGCGAGAACCACGACGCGTCAGGCTTCTACGACCGGTTCGACAAGCCGGTCGAGTCCAAAACGAAGCTGTCGGAGTTGCCATCACCACTGAGGCTGAACGCCCCGATGTTGTTCTGCGCGGACGCCCGGTCGATGCCGTCGGTTCCGGACGGCTCGGTGGCGCTAGTGGTCACTTCGCCGCCGTACTACGCGGGCAAGGACTACGAGGCGGAGCCGGCCTCGGACGGCTCGCCGGCGAGCTGGCAGGAGTACCTGAACCTTCTAACCCAAGTATTCGCGGAATGCCGCAGGGTGCTGGAGCCGGGCGGCCGGATCGCGGTGAACGTCGCCAACCTCGGCCGCAAACCCTTCCGGTCGCTATCTGGTGAGGTGGTCGGCATCCTGCAACGGCTCGGGTTCCTGATCCGTGGCGAGCACATATGGATCAAGGCGGAATCCCAGTCCGGTTCGACCGCTTTCGGGTCATGGATGAGCCCCTCCAATCCAGTCATGCGGGACCTGACCGAGCGGATCGTTATAGCCAGTCACAGCCAGTTCGGCCGGGTCGGCTCCGTCAAAGCCCGGCGGGAGATGGGCCGGCCGTGGCAGGCGACGATCACCAAGGAGCAGTTCATGGCCTGGACCTACGACACCTGGCGGATCCGACCCGAGTCGGCGCACCGAGTGGGGCACCCCGCCCCGTTCCCCGTCGAACTGCCCGAACGGCTGATCCGCTTGCACACCTACGCGGGCGAGGTCGTGCTCGATCCGTTCCGCGGAGCAGGCGCGAGCGGGGTGGCCGCCGTTCGGACGGCTCGCGGCTTTATCGGCTACGACCTCAACAACCGCTACCTCGAACGGACGAGGGAAAGGCTGGCCGTCGAGAGCCAGCCGGAGGTTGCGTGAGGTCGCGTAGGGTTGGGGCGTGCCGTGGTTTCTGATCGGGGTGGCCGGCCTGCTCCTGTGGGCTGGCACAGCACTGCTGCTCGACGCCTGGATCAGGCGCCAGCGACGGCCGACCCTGGCCGAACGGCTCGCTCCTTACCAGCCGCGGCACGTCGCCGACGAAGCCGAAGAGTGGCTATACGGCCGCTAGGCGAGCTGGTGGGCAGCTTTGGATGCCAACAGCACGCTCCTGCCCCCAGGAGTAAGAAAAGGGCGACCAAGGCTTAGGCGCCCGCATCCAGGCGAGGGCCGGGTTCGCCGAACCATGTCGAGATCCGGCGTCCGGCTCCGACTCAGGGGTGATGCGGCCACGGGGGCCGCCCGCGACGGGAGGTTGCAGATGACCAAGGTGACGTCACAGATGTCCGTCTCGCTGGACGGTTGTTACACCGGGCCAAGGGATCCGAGGGACCCCAAGGGTATGACGGGCTGGATGGACGGCCCGGAGGCGCCCGGCTTCTTCCGGGTCACCCGCTGGGTGACCGATGCCATGGGCTGGCGTGAGCGACAGGGCTACGCCGGGGGCGAGCGGTCGCAGAACAGCTCGATCATCGAGGAGACGTTTGCGGCCGCCGGCGCCTACGTGATGGGACGTCGGATGTTCGACGCCGGAGAGGTTCCGTGGGGCGACAACCCACCGTTCCGGGCGCCGGTGTTCGTGGTCACCCACTGGCCCCGCGAGGTCCTGGTGCGTGAGGGCGGCACGTCCTTCGCGTTCGTGACCGACGGTGTCGAGCGAGCCGTCGAGCTGGCCCGGGAGGCGGCGGGCGGCAAGGACGTCGCCGTCGCAGGTGGTGGCAGGCTGCTGCGCCAGGTGCTGGACGCGGGCCTGCTCGAGCAGCTGGAGTTGCACATCGCCCCGGTGATCCTCGGCGACGGGCAACGGCTGTTCGACGCCGGCCTCGGCCTCGGACCGAGGGAGGGCATCGAACTCACGCCGACCCGGGTGATCGAGAGCCCAGAGGTGACGCACGTGCGCTACGCGGTGAACGGCCGCGCGAGGCTCCACCTCGACGACCGGGGCGCCGGCGGTTCGTAGTCCATAAAGCCGACATTTGGTAGAGGAGCGAGATCGTGAAGTACATGCTGTTGATCTACGGCAACGAGGAGCGCTGGGAGTCGGTCGGGGCCGACGAGCTCGCGGAGATCATCCGCCGGACCGACGCCCTCAACCAGGCGCTGTTCGAATCCGGCGAGCTCGTCGGAGCGTACGGCGTCGCCGACGAGGCCGACGCCAAGGTGGTGCGGGTCGCTGGTGACGTGCCGGCGGTGACCGATGGCCCCTATATCGAGACCAAGGAGTACCTCGGGAGCTTCACCATCGTCGACTGCGACAGCGAGGAGCGGGCGCTCGAGATCGCCGCCATGAACCCTGCGTCCCGCTACAGCGGCGTCGAGGTCCGGGCACTGCTGCACGAAGCTGACGTCTCGATGTGACCACCCCCGATTGGCAGCTGGTGCGGCGGCTGACGCCGGAGGTGGTCACCACGCTGGTCCGGCGCTACGGCCACTTCGACGCCTGCGAGGACGCCGTGCAGGAGGCGATGCTGGCTGCCGCCCGCCAGTGGCCGGTCGAGGGGTGGCCCGCCAACCCGAAGGCATGGTTGGCCACGGTGGCCTCACGGCGGTTCACCGACGAGTTGCGCAGTGAAGCGGCCCGGCGGCGACGGGAGGACTCGGTTCGGGCACGGACCCCACAGCTGTCGGAGGGCGAGGGCCCGGTCGGAGACGACACGCTCACGCTGCTGTTCCTGTGCTGCCATCCGGCGTTGTCGCCGGCGTCCCAGGTGGCGCTGACCCTCCGGGCTACCGGCGGCCTCACCACGGCCGAGATCGCCCGGGCGTTCCTGGTGCCCGAGGCGACGATGGCGCAGCGCATCAGCCGGGCCAAGGAGCGGATCCGGGCGACCGGTGCGACGTTCCGCCTGCCGCCGGCCGCTGAGTGGGACGACCGCCTGCGGGCTGTGCTGCGCGTGCTCTACCTCGCCTTCAACGAGGGATACACGGCGACGTCGGGCACCAACCTCGTGCGGGACGAGCTGACGGCCGAGGCCATCCGGCTGACCCGGGTGCTGCTCGGGCTCGTGCCCGACGACGGCGAGGTGGCCGGACTCCTCTCGTTGATGCTGCTGACCGAGGCCCGCCGTGCGACCCGCACGGCGGCCGACGGCTCGCTGGTGCCGTTGGCCGAGCAGGACCGCTCGGAGTGGGACGCCGACGCCGTCGCCGAGGGCGTCGCTCTCGTGACGGGTGCGCTGGGGTCGAAGCCGCTGGGCCCGTACCAGGTGCAGGCCGCCATCGCCGCGGTCCACGACGAGGCGCCCACCGCCGAGGACACCGACTGGCCGCAGATCCTGGCCCTGTACCGGGTGCTCGAGCAGCTCGACCCGAGCCCGGTGGTCACGCTCAACCGGGCGGTCGCCCTGGCCATGGTCGAGGGTCCGACCGCCGGCCTCGCGCTGGTCGAGTCGTTGGCCGATGACACACGCGTCAACCGCACCCACCATTTCGACTCGGTGCGGGCCCACTTGCTGGAGCTGTCCGGTGACGTGGATGGTGCGCGGGCCGCCTACCGTGCGGCAGCCCAGCGGGCGAAGAGCGTTCCCGAGCGGAGGCACCTGCTCGCCCGGGCGGCCAGGCTGCGGTGACCGCACCTCCGCACGTCAGGCTGTGGCGATGAGACCTACCGAATGACAGCCGACAACACCTGGTCAGGGTGGCGGTGGTGACACGATTCCCAGGAACACGACCACACCCCGGTTGAGCCGCACGACGTCTTCGTCGTCGAGGGCCCCCACCTGGACACCGAGCTTCGCACGGGCGACGGTGGCCAGCTTGTCGACCATCAGCCGGGACGACGTGCGCAACCCGTTGGTGGCGGTCGGCTCGATTTCGAGACGAAACAGCGGAGCCTCCGTGGGATCAGTCCTGAAGGGCAGAGCGTCACGAGTCGGTGTCGAATCGGTCATCCTGAACGATCACCACCGACCGGGGCTTGCCTGCATAGTTGGGGCCTCCGGCGAGAGTCCAGATCTCAGCCCGCCTCACGCCGGCCTCATCCGGCCACGACGAGATGGAGTCGACGAACGCCTGATCGTCAGCGGCGGCGCCGCTCTGGGCCCTGCCCGAGACTGGCGGTGCGCCTCCTGGGCGAACCCGGGCGCACGAACGTCAGGCACCCAGAGCTGGATCGGCCGCAGTCCCTGGGCGCGTAGGCGAGCACGGTGCTCGTGGATGCTGCGGCGTGACCTCGTGTCCGGAACGGCCACAACCTCCTCGTCGTTACATGTAACCGACGCGACGTCGCAATGCCAGGGCGAGCTCGTTGAGCTTTAGCGAATGCCGGGATGTCCGGACGAGACCTCATGGCAGACATGCGCGCGTTGCGCATCCATAACGAGGAACGGCACGTGGCAGTCGTTCGCGAGAGTCCAGACGTCCTCTCGGTGAACCGTGCGGCCATCGAGTTGCAGATGTCGCCGATGACGATCCGAAGCGCGATCAGACGTGGCCTCGTCACCCTTCGGGACCGGCGCCTGCATCAGTAGAAGCTTGCTGCAGACCAATAAGGCACCGCAGCCGTGAAGGACCCTCGGCGGGTCCTGTTCCCTTGGGTCGCGGCACTTGACAGCAAGGGAACACCTGTTCGATGATGTCGACCTGTGGAGGGCTCCCGGCTGCTAGCGGAGGCCCAGCGACGGGTAGCCACCTGGCTCGAAAACGAGCCTGGTGTGCAGCTCCGGAGCGAGGTGTCCGGGCTGGCAGCCACGGCCGTGAACTTGGTTGTCGAGGTGCTCAACGGACGCCATGTTTTGGTGCTCAAGGAGACGGGGTGGCGCCTGGAACACGACCTGCGATGCCGGCTAGGGATCGGTAAGGGGTGTCCGTTCGAGGGGCCACTGAGGATCTGGCTGAACGAACTGAAGGAGCCACCGCGACCACCGGGGCGCTACGTGCTGGGACTGGACGGGAAGCGGCGAGGGCAGGAGAGGCCAATAACACTCACGCCGGAAGCAGCGACCTGAGCGCCTGACGCCGCCTGCGGGCCGCCGCCCTCTCGGAGAGCATGGGCGATCCCGCACCGAACCGCCAGCCTGCCGGCATCCCGGTTGGCGGCCAGTTCGCTCCGAAATCCACCGCCGAGGCGGACCTGTGCTTGCTTGATGGCGGTCTGATCGGCTCCGCCGCCGAGCAGGAGCGATCCGAGAATCCGGGCGGCCAGACGGCCTGGAACGATGAGGCGGACGACCTGGCCGCCGCGCTGGCCGCCTCACAGGCATGGGTCGGGGTCGGGGTCACCAGCTCTGCCGAAATGCGCCGTCTCGCCTACAGCGGCATAAACCCCGAGGATCTCGTGGACCCGGACCGCAACCCGCGTATGGATGGCGAGTGTGCTTCGAAGTCGTCGCTGGGAGGAGACGATCTCCCGCGTCAGGTCGACGTGGCGGGCCCTGGGGCACCGGGTGCAGGAACTTGGTCAAGCGACCAAGTGAACCTGATAAGGCACGGTGGCGGCCAGTCCTGACAACCTATGAGTGTCCCACCCCCAAATTACTCTTTGAGGTCATGATGAAGCGGCCGAAAGGAGGGAAGCGTTCAACGAAGGCAAATCTCGGCCGCGGCTATCGACTGATCCCTACCGGGGAGGTCTCCGAGCGTTTCACCGGCTGGGGACACACCCGCCGGGCCATACGCAACCTCGGGGTGGAGCACCGCCAGATCGCCTACCGCATGACGGGCCGGACCCTCTGGTCCGGCGATCAGGATGCCGATCTGACAGAGTTGCGGTCCTGTCTGGATTGGGTGGCGGACTTCCCCGCCCAAGCAGCCCAGCAGGCCCTCGATGATGTGGACCAGGCGTATCGGAATTGGTGGAACCCCAACCACCCGGCTGGGCCGCCGACCTTCGAGCGCAGGTCCTCGCGGTTGAGCTTCCGGCTCCCCGGACAAGCCGTCGAGGTTCGCTATCTGAACCGGAAGTGGTCTGAGGTGTGGGTGCCCAAGGCCGGGTGGGTCCGCTTTCGCCGCCACCGGCCCCTTGATGGGGTAGTCCGTTCCGCCACCTTCACCTTCACCCCTCCCACTGGCTGGAGGGTCAGTTTCGGTATCGCCGCCAAGACCATCCACGCCCCGCCCAACGCCAAGCCTGGCTGTGGGGTCGATTTCGGTGTTGCCTGCTCGGCGTTCGTGTCCACCGAGGACGCACCCCGCATAAAGCCGCCGTCGCTCACGCCCGGCGAGGGCCACCGCCTCCTCGGGTTAGAGCAGCGCAAGGCCCGCCAGATCGCCTGGGCCAACAAGCACAACGGTGGCCGTTACTCCAACCGGCTCCGCCATACCATCAACCAGATCGCCGCGCTCAGAGCCCGACAGGCTCGGCGCAGGCTCGACTTCACCCACAAGCTCACCGCCGACCTAGCCAAGAACCACGGCTGGGTCGGCGTCGAGGATCTGCGGGTGAAGAACATGACCGCCTCGGCCAAAGGGACGGTCGAAAACCCCGGCATCAACGTCGCCCAGAAGGCCAGATTGAACCGGGGAATCCTGGACAACGCTCCCGGTGAACGCCGCCGCCAGTTGTCCTACAAGTGCCTTAGATACGGCTCCGTCCTTGTACAAGTGCCAGCCCCCGGCACCAGCCAGTCCTGCCCCGAGTGCGGCGTCAGAGAATCTGACAACCGGCCTGGCTGCGGACGGGCGTTCACCTGCGTCCAGTGCGGACACCAGGCACACGCTGACAAGGTTGGAGCCATCAACATCGAGCGGCGAGCAGCGCACCAACTTCTTGCCGGTGGACCGCCGGCCAACAGCACGGGCAGGCCAAGCCAAAGGCCGAAGCCAAGTCGCCAAAAGGCAGGCGCATCCGTGACGCGAGTAGCCCCAGCCCCCAAGGCTGGTCGAGCCGAAAGCAGAGTCGCGTGAACAACGCGATCGAAGCCCCGTCCTTCAAGGCGGGATGGAGTCACATCCGGGGTTACGCCCATCGGCGGCGGCCTCCAGGGCCGACCCGGTGACGCAGCCAGTGGGGCGGGAGATGTTCAGGGTGGCGGGTTGGTTGCGGGGTCGCAACGCCGTCGCGGCCGCCGCGCTGATCGACTCCGGTCGGGCCAGGGACATGAGCTTCGCCATTGTCGACCCGGATGCTGTGGGCCGCCGGCTGGTGGTGCGCAACGTCCGGCCCTTCCCGGAGTGGGGCGGGTACGTAGCGGAGGTCGCGGCCGGGCAGCGGCGCTACCACCACGGCCAGGACTACTCGCGGGCCGTGCCGTGGCGCGAAGACACGAGGGTGTTCTTCACCGCCGACGCGTTCGGCGCCATGTAACTGGCCAAGATTGGCGGATCAGGGCCGGAGCTCCTTCTGAAGCCGCAGGACGCCGATTGGGACCGTCACACAGCCGTGGTAGCTGTGGTGATGCTGATCTGACCGACCGGTTGCCGTTCACACGCAAAGAGATCTTGATGGAGCCGACCACGAAGCGTGCCGTGCTGTTGGGGACCAGGGGCGAGCCGGAGGTCGATATGTGGTTCGGCTACCACGACCTGCACCCGCTCACGAACGTCCCGTTGCGGGAGTGGGTAAAGGCCTTGCCGAACCGGCGATGGAATCCGGCGGCCAAGTCGTGGCGGGTGGGCCTGAAGAGCCTGCCGAAGGGGACGTTGCGGGACGCCGGGTTCACGGTGACGTTTCTCGACGGCGCGCCGGCCAAGCCGTCCGACCTATCGGAGCTGCCCAGAGACCGCGCCAGGGAAGATCTCGCGGTGCCGGCCTGGTTCGGACTGGCGCTCGACCCCTACCAGCGGGTCGGTGCGGAGCGGGTGGCCGCCGGCCGATTCCTCCTCGCCGATACCCCCGGGCTTGGAAAGACTCGACAGTTGCTGGCGGTGGCGGCCGTGCTGGCGCCGGGCCGGGTGCTGATCCTCTGCCCGCCGGTTGTTCTTACGCATTGGCTGCGGGAAACCGAGCAGTCGGGACTTGTCGGCCACGTGGATTCGCCAGCGTCATCGGAGGCGCCCGGAGCGATCCTCGCACCACCGACAACCCGCTGGCCGAGCACCTCTGGTGACGGCCCCAGTATGTCTGATCCGCCGCCTGCGTGTGCGGAACGACTCCGGGCGGGTGAGATCGTGGTGATCCGTCCCGGCCGCAAGGAGCCGGAGCTGCCCGACGGGGGCGTGGTGATCGTGCCCGACACCCTGGTGGCCGCTCGCCGAAAGCTTCTGGCCAGGCTGTGGGCCTGGCAGCCCGAGTTGCTCATCTATGACGAGGCGCACCGAGCGAAGACCTGGGACTCGAAGCGCTCGGTGGCGGCCCGCACCATCGCCGGCGGCACGGTCGGGCCTGTGCTGGTGTCGACCGGCACCCCGATGTTCGCCCAGCCAGCGGAGATGGTGCCGCTGCTCGACATGACCGGCCAGCTGGGCCCGGTTTTCGGCGGGCGGGCCGCCTTCGTGGACCGCTATCTGAGGCTGAACCGTTACCGCCAGCTGGTAGCCCGGCCTGAGCGACTGCCCGAGCTGCGGGCCAAGCTGGACCGTGAGGTGTGGGTGCGGCGGACCAAAGCAGACGTGCTCAGGGATTTGCCGCCCAAGAGCCGCCGAGCGCTGGTGGTCGATGTGGACCGATCCGGCTTTGACGCTGCCCACGCTGAGGTGGCCGCGGCGGCGAGCCGATGGTTGGCCGACTATCACGCAGCGGTGCAGGCGTTGCCGTCGGAGGAGGAAATCCTCGAGTGGTGCCGCGGGAACCTGGCGTTCGTGTCGTCGCTTCGCCGGGCGGCGGGGCTGTGCAAGGTGTCCGGCGGCCGGCGAGTACATCTGCGACTGGGTGCAAGCCAACACCGTGGTGGACCCCGAGACGGGTGCGCCCCGATGCGAGCGGCCGCTGGTGGTGTGGACCCACCACCGGGAGGTGACCGAGGCGATGGCCAACACGGTCCCAGCGGCGCTGGTGAAAGCCGGGCTGGGCCGAGGCGGGCGTGATCGCCGGGGGCACCCCGACCGATCAGCGGTCGAGGATCGTCGACGCTTTCCAGGCCGGCAAGATTCCTGTCCTGGTCGGCTCGATTACCGCGGCCGGAGTCGGGATCACCTTGACGAGGTCGTCTGACGTTTTGTTCACCGAGACCGACTGGACGCCCGGTGTGGTCTCCCAGGCCGAGGACCGCTGCCATCGCAAGGGCCAGCAGAACCACGTGATCGTGACGACCATCGTGGCTCCCGGCACCCTCGACGAACCGATCCAGACAGTTTTGGCCCACAAGGCCCGGGTGCTTGACGCGGTGATGCCGGGCGATGACCATCACGTGGAAGTCATGAACGAGGGGCAGCGAGGTTCGGACCATTGGGCAACCGCGGCGAGCCTGCTGGCCGGCATCGTTCGAGAGCTGATCGCCTCGGAAGCGTGGAAGAAGCAACCCCACCGGGCCGCGTGAGCTTCGGAGGCGTTCTCAACGCCTCAAGCCCAGCCAGGAGCGCTCAGCTATGGACGGTTGTGTTGTCCTCCGATGTCGAACACAGCCGCCACGGCCCGGCGAATCGGGTGGATCGAACCTTGGCCGATGCCAGTGATGCGCAGCAAAGCCTCGTCCGGCGTGGCTTCGACCTCCACGACGGTGATGAACCCAAGCCGCTCCAGCGGGGGGTACAGCCTTGGGTTGCCGCACGCTTGGCGCAAGGGCTCGAACAGGGCTTCGAGCGGGGTGGAGCTTGGCCGCACTGGTTGTAGTGACCAGCCGGGCACCCGGCCTCGGGCGATCCAGTCTCGCAGACGGTCGGCGACAGGTCCGGCCCCGACCAGGTGCAGTCGCCGCCCTGGCCGCACCGGCCACACTTCAACCGAGCCCATCACTGGGTCGGTCCGACGCGACAGGCCGATCCAGCCAGGAACCGAGGTGGGATGTAACCGTGAGATGACCTGCTCGGCGAGCTCGTCGACGGTGAGGTCGTCGGCGTAGGCCGCGATCAGCTCACGGGCGTCTACCGGAGTTTCTTGGGTATCGGGACCCTCCGCTCGACGCCGCCGCTCGGGGTGCATGTCAGTGTGACCGGAAGGATGATGGCAGGGAATCCCTGGCTTGGCGCCGCAAACGGGGCAGACGAACGACTGCGGGCAGGGTGACCCGGGCACGACGACGCCGCCGCAAAATCGGCAGACTGCGGTTCGGCCGAAGATCAACCAGCCCTCCTCCGATACTGCTGGAAACAGGATTCCAGTTCGATCACAAACGTGTCGCGAATTGCGGCTACCACCTCGGTCGGCAACGTGGTGTCGGGGCCTACGTCCATACGGTCCAGCACAAACCGTATGAGTTGCTGGTCGTTGCTCGGTGGGATACGGCGTCCGGCCAACACGGCAGCGACCTGGCTATCCGAGGCCTTCGCTGCCATCCGGTGGGCGAAGGCCGCCGCGGCAGTGCGGGCCTGGTCGAGCATTCGCTCAGCGGCCGGGAAGGTGGCGATCGACGGTCGGACTCGGCCGGTGCTGGACGGGCGGGGCGACTCAGCGCCGGGCAACTCGCCCCTGCCCGGCTCGACCACGCCCGCCCCGCACTCATCGACCGGTTGGAACGTCCCGGCCAGCAGCTTCGGGTCGAGGTACCGGTGCCGATCCGCCGCTCTTCGCAGCTCGGGTGAGGTGGTGGACTGCTCAGTGTCGAAGGACCACAACAAGGTTCGCACTCCTCGAGCCTGGGAGCGGGTGACCCCCTCGACCAGGTCGCCGTCGCCGGCCAGCAGGATGCAGTCGGAGACCGCTCCGGCGAGCGCCGCGTCGTACATGTCGAGGATGATCAGCGCGTCCACACCCTTCTGCACTCCCCGGCTGGTCAGGTTCCCGAGCCGCAACGTCACGTCATCCAGATCGGTGACCGCCCGGTGCTCCGAGGTCGGCAGGCGACCCGGCGCGGCGTCATACCAGTAGACCCTTAACAGCTCCTTGCCCGGCATTTGTTTGGCTGCGGCGGCCACGAGCACGGAAACGGCGGCCGGGATATCGACCTCGTAGAGCCCCCGACCTCGATACGTGCCGGAGGTCGCCCACTGGCCGGCGGCGGTGAAGTAGCCGGCGTCGACGAACACGGCATACCGTCCGCTCACGGCTGCCCCTCCGCGCTTGGGGTGCGCTGTTCCGATCTGGAGATCCCCGCCTCCTTTGCGAAACGGTCCACGGCCTCTTTCATGTTGCGAAAGGTTGAACAGTTCGTGAGCCGATGATCTGGCCAGATCACGGCCCGCCAGCGACTTATGGTCCCGGACTGGCGCCCAGCGCGATCGACGCTCACGTAGCCGATACGACGGCTGCCCTTATGAATCCAGTAGTCGGGGTAGGGCGGCCGGATCGTCTCGGGCCATTTGACACGGTGGTAGCGGATCGTGCCTTGCGGGAGAAATGCAGAATCGGCGGATGTGGTCATGATCTACGAGAGGGCGGCGGGTCAACTCAGCCCGCAACGCGTCTGACGGGCGGTGCACATTGCCGTCCTCTTGGGTTGGTATGAGCGCCTCACTGCCAAAGCGCCAGCCCGCCGGCATTTCTACCGGCGGACAGTTCGCGCCCAAGTCCACCGCCGAAGCCCTCTTGGACTTGCAGGCTCATGAGACGCAGAATTCACGGGACAACAACGTGGTTGAACCACAGGAGCCAGGTTCCCCGGCCAATAGGCGGTTGCGAGACTCTGTCACTGAGACAGTCACGGTGCCGCCATCGTTTCACCAGGTTCCTGTGGTCGACCGTGACGCCACCCCGCCGGCTGAGGTGGCGGCGGTATACGTGCTGGACCCTCCCCTGTACGGCTCGCTCGGCGACACCGACGCACTGTTCTTCGCCACCGACCGCTACTCCGACGGCACCGTCAACGGCTACCTTGCGGCCCCGACCGGGTCGGGCGTGCCGTCCTGCACCCGGGAGTTCCGTGAGCAGGACATCGCCATGCTCGGCGCCATGGCCGCCGAGTACCGGCCCGGCAGGCTCCACTGGAGCGACGCCGTACGGATCGGCAAGGCGATAGGTCCCGGAGCTGGCGTCGCCGAGGTCCTCGAGGCGATATCGGTCTAACTCGACGGCCTGACGGGTGTCCGGGAGGGCCGCCCTCTCGGCTGACATGAGCTTCTCGCAGCCACGGGTGCCTCCTGGCGTGCCCGCCGGCGGCCAGTACACGCACAAAACGACCGCCGAGGCGGATCTACACCTGGACGACCCTTTCGCCCCTCCTCGAAAGAAGCTGCTCCAAGCGCGCCGGGAGATGCTCGCCGCGGCCGGCTATGTGGAGCCGGCCCGGATCAGCGCCGGCATCGACCCCAACACCACCGCCTACCGGCGGGAATGGTGGGACCAGACGTTCACGCTCGGCGAATACGGCGACGCCCGGGGCGACTACCCGCAGATGCCCGACGATTACACCCCGTCGATGACCACCGGCAGGTCCCTGGAAGGCAACCGCCGCACCCACCGGATGTGCTACCGGGGGATCGGGGTGGCGCTGCGAATGCCGTCGGCCACCTCGATCAAGCGTTACGCCACCAACGAGGGCTCGGCGACCTTCGACGTGCCGGTGTCGGCCAGCTACCCCGGCGGCAGCGTCACCGGCTGGGTGCGTGTGACCCGTGGCGCCGATGGCACCTGGGCTACCCGGGGTCTCGGATTCTCGCCGGAAGATTCGGCATACGTGGCCGAGGCGGTCCAGGCTGTTCTCGAGGCCCGGCGACCATCTCGAGCTCTCCAGGAGGTGGGCGATCTGCTTGACCGCCGTCGGGCCAGGGCTGCCGCGCTGGGCACCCGCGTCGAGGTGGCCAACTCGCAGTGGATCAAACGGCTCGGCTACGACAAGAGCACCAGCACCATGGTGATGGTCACCGGCAGGAGCCTTTACGGCTTCACCGTGCCCCCCGAGGTGTACCAGGCGATGTCGGAGTCTCACTCCCCGGGCCGGATCTACAACGAGGTCATCAAGGGCCGGGCCAGGAGGGTGGAGGTACGCGAGTGCCTGCACTGCCACCGCTACAGCACCGCCGGGACCGGGCATCGCTGCCCGCCGAGAGAAGGGCCGCGCAACCTACTCGGCGTCGAGGTCAACCGCTTGCACCGCCAAGCCGGGGCGGGAGGAGCGATCCGTGGCGAGTGAAGAAGAGCTGAGCGAGTTGCGTGTCGCCACCGCAGCGCTCGCCGATGACCTGGTGGCGGTCTGGCGGGCCTGCGAGCGGATGGACGGCCCGAACCTGTCGGAGCAGCTGTCGTTCGCGCTCGGCACGGCAGCCAGGCGACTGCTGGTCGAGACCGGAGCACAAATCGACCAGCCCGAGGCGGAAGAAATCCTGGTCCGCCATCGGCCAGGCTGCTGGGAAGCGGCCCACGTTCGCAGCCTGACGTTTCCAGTCGACTTGATCGACTAGGCCGCAGCCCGGAAGACGGACCGCCCGCCGCCCGGTCCTGTTCCAGAGCGCGACTGAGGCGACTGCTTCAGAAACGTGACACCAAAGGAAGGTTCAGCTCATGACGACCAAGAACGATGGACGGCAAGCCGTGGTCTACGTGCGGGTGCGTACCATCCCGACCGACCCCGAACGGGACCATCTGGCGATCGAAGAACAACGCCGGGCATGCGAGGGCTGGTGCTCCGAGCACGGCATCCACATCGCGGATGTCCTAGTCAACACCGGTATCGCCCGTATTCCGGACGGCGCGCTCGTCGTCTGTTACGACGTCTCCCGCCTGAGTCGGCGGCCACAAGATCTGGCTGCCCTGCTCGAGCGGGACGTCCACGTCGCCACCGTGACGGGCGGCGAGTTCGATGACCCGGCCATGCTGCGCCTCGGACTGGCCGCCACGATGGCCGAGGCTGACGGTACCGGCGACGAGAGCGGCGATGCCTTCCGTTGGAGGCCGACATACCCTTAGCGACGAGGAACGAGACTGCTGCGAGCCGTTCCGCCGAGGCATCCACGCGCATTGTCTGGAACGGATCCACGGCATCCGCCAGGTTGTTGTCACATCTGCGGCGGGTGTGACCGCAACGAGCCGAGCGGAGCAATGAGCGGCAGCTGACCGAAGGGGGCACACCGGGACGCGGAGGCCACCTCCAAGGCGTCAGCCGCGGGACGAATGCGTGCGCCGCCCTCTCGAAATACATGAGCACCACCATCACCAACCAGGACCACGAGCCCGAGGTCTTCACCTTCGAGCGACTCCCCCTCACTGAGAGGATCGCCCTGGTCAACCGGCTCAACAGCTTGGAAGGCCAGCTCTTCGACGGCGAAAACCACCTCCGATCAGGTGTCGATGTCGAACGGGCTAACGAGCTGCTTGACTCCGTCAACTCGCTGCGTCACCAGCTGGGATGGCTCCCTGTCGACGATCACCATCGCTTGGGGTGGCCCGAGGACGTTCGGTCCCGTCTATAACGCTGCGTTCGACACAGTCGACGGCGTCTGGCGGGCGCCGCCCTCTCGGTCGGCATGACCGTCCGGCGCAACCGTCAGCCCGCCGGTGTCCCTATCGGCGGGCAGTTCGCGCCTCACTCCACAGGCGAAGCCGACTTCGATCTTCTCGAACCGCCTCAGGAGACGCCTTTTCACCCTGATCCTGTCCGGCATAGTTCGCTTCGCGAAGCGATGGAGGCTGAGAGCCAGGAGTGGACCTGGACCGCGTTAGCGGCCGAGGAGGGCAAGAAGCGCGCCGCCGAGCTGTACCAGCTGTCGGGCGGGTCGCTCGGCCGGGCGTTGGCCCTCGCCCAGAACGACAGAAATGACCCCCTCAAGGAGGTCATGGGTGTCGGAGAGGTCCCGCTCGGATGGCGGGTGCTCGCCGACCGGGTAGGCAAGGAGCGCGCCGCCGAACTGTACGTCGGCACTGGAGGATCGCTGCAATCCGCTCTCGAGGAGGTACTTCATACAAAAGGTGTCGAGCCCGGGGCGCACCGGACGGTGCCGGCCGAGCTGGTCGGGACGGTCGTCACGAGCCAGCGGGGGCTCGAGCGGGTTATCGCCGAGGGCCGGCAGGAGATCTCGATCGTGGGCGCGGGTGCCTTCGAAACGGAGACCACCGCCGACTCGACTGTCCACACCTTCGACCGGGTGGTCCTGCGCGTGCGTCGCGGCGGCCGCGTCGTCGCCCACGGGGAAAGCCAGGTGTCCTTCGAGGGCCCGGGGACCGTCGAGGTGCTCGATCACGCCGACGCGCAGGTGCGCGGCAGCGGGAAGACCACGGTGGTGGCCGACGGCTGGGCGGGGGTGGTCGTCCGTGGCGAGGCGACGGTGCGGCTTCGAGGCGATGCGGTGGCCACGGTCCACGATCGGGTGCGGGTGGTGCTGGACGCTGGCCCGGGCAAGACCGTCCGGGTGGTGGGACCCCACGCGGGGGTTGAAAACCGGTCCACAACTGAGGCGACCGTGATCAGCGAGCACGAGTAACCGGGCGCGGGTTGAGCCCAGGGACCGTCCTCTTGGCTGGCATGAGCGCAACCACCACTGCCACACCAATGCTTCGAGCCCTCGCCGCCGCCATCCGGGCCAACGTGCCGGTCCTCGTTTGGGGCCAGCCCGGCGTCGGCAAGACCGCCTATCTGGAGACGTTTGGAACCCGCAACTCGTTTCAGGTCGAAACGGTCGTCGGCTCGATCCGTGAAGCCAGCGATTTCCTCGGTCTGCCCATCGAGGTTGACGGACAGGTCCGTTACGCGCCCCCGTCGTGGGCGGAGCGGTTGGCCAAAGCGAGCAAGGGTCTGCTGTTCCTTGACGAGTTGACCACCGCCGCCCCCTCGGTGCAGCGGGCCATGCTCCGCATCCTCCAAGAGCGCGAGGTCGGGGAGATGACCCTGCCTCCCACTGTCGCGCTGGTGGCTGCGGCCAATCCGCCCGCCGTCGCAGTGGACGGCTGGGACTTGGCCGCCCCGGTCGCCAACCGGCTCATGCACCTGGACTGGCATTTCGACGCCGACGCCTGGCTCGACGGGGTTGTCACTGACTTCGCCTACATCGACCCGCCGAGCCTGGAGGCCATGCTCGGTGTCCGCACTGACGTAGACGCCATCCGGGTCAAGGGTGCGGTGACAGCCTTCTTGAAAGCCCGCCCCGATCTTCAACTGGCGCTGCCGTCCGACCCGGCGCTGGCGGGCAAGGGCTGGCCCAGCCCTCGAAGCTGGACGAACGCGATGGCCGTCTTGGCGGAGCTTGACCGTCGCGACGAGGACGGCGCGCTGCTGGTACTCAAGGGCTGCGTGGGCGAGGCTGCCGCGGTCGAATACCTGGCCTGGCTGGCCGCCAACGACCTGTACGACCCGGAGGCGGTGCTGGCCGACCCGAAAATCGTGGACTGGACGGCCCGCCCCGACCGCATCTTCGCCCTCATGGCGTCGATAGTCGGCCTGGTCCGGGTGCGAGGCGACAAGGGCACCTGGGAGCGGGGGATGCGTGTGCTGGTCGCCTGCGCCGAGGCCGGACGGCCCGACCTGGCCTATCCGGGCGCGCGGAGCCTGCTCAACGCCGTCCCTGCGGGGGCGAAATGCCCGCAGGCGGCGGTGGAGGCCTTCGCGGATCTGATGCGCCGCAGCGGCCGTTGGGCGTCGTAACGGCGGTGTGACGGGGCTTCGGGCCGGCCGCCCTCTCGGTGGGCATGGCCGGTCCGCCACTACCCAACCGCGTGCCGCCCGGGGTGCCCACCGGCGGCCAGTTCGCCCCGAACTTCACCGCCGAACTGTCCGGGGTCGACCTGATCGACGATGCCGAACTGGTCGACACCTGGTGCGAACCGGCCCGCCCGGATACCAGTGGGCTGGCCTCGCTCGGCGCTATCGACATCGAACTGGCGGTGGAAGCGGCGAGCCGCAGCGGCCACTTCTGGGCCTGGCGTTACGGCTGCGACTCCGACGATCTCGCCTCGGAAACCCTGCTGGCCTGGTGGGGAGCGATGAGCCGCAAGGTCGACACCGAAAAGGTCGTGGACGTTCGTCATTACATCAATCGCACCGCCCGGAACCTGGCTACGCACGCCATCGCGGGGGCGACCAGGGCCGAGGACCGCCGTGCGTACCAGCGATACCAGGCCGGGTGGGAAGGCTTCTGCCAGGAGCGGGGACGCCAGCCAACCGTGGAGGAATGCGACGCTATGGCGGCGGCTATCCGAGACGCCCAGCCCGAACGGCGCCGCCCCTGCCCGGACTTCCACCGCCGCCCACGAACTATCCCGGTCGCAGACCCGGCCCGTTTGGACTGCTCGGACGGCGCGGTGGCACCGGCCGGCGACAGCAGGTTTGCGCCGCGAATGGAGGCCGTCGCCGCGCTGGCGGAGGCTCGGGGGCGGGACAACCTGGAAGCGGCCCGCCGCCAGGTGTGGGACGCCATGGCGGAGCGTTTCGGCGGGCCAATGGTCCAGCCCGCCGCGTTCAGCGACCGTCACGCCGCCGCCCACCGCAAGGTCGTCAATGCCGCGGGCGGGGCCGAGACGGTGGGACGCCGCTGGATGTCAGGAACCTGTACCGCTGCGGAGGCCGCAGCGCTGTTCGCCCCGTTCGGGGCCGTCGACGAAGACGGCCGCGACCGGGTGGTCGGCGTGATGCTGGCCGTTCCAGCCCACGCTGATGACCTGTGGGACGCGGCGGTGGGGGCGGCTACGACACCGAGAGCCAACCGGACCGCAAGTTGACCACCCGCAGGTACAACCGGCGTCTGGCCGGCGTGCCGCAAGGCGGCCAGTTCGCGCCCAAAACCAGCCAGGAGGCGAACGTCGAGCTCGCCGGGCCGGCCGAACACGGCGTGCCGTCAGCTGAAGGACCAGTGGACCGGGCTGGCCTGCCCGCGGCGACCTTTGCCAGCCGACACGAGCTGTGGGGCTACATCGAGCACCCCGACATTGCCGAACGGATAGCGGCGACCACCAACGTTCGCCTCGACGACTACCAGCTCGAGGCGCTGATGAACTGCCAGCGTCAGCCAGTGATCGTCCGGCGGGCAGCGGCGCGCCTGCTTCGCGCCGGGGTGGCCGAACGGGCAGCTTGCGACCCGGCGCCCGAGGTCCGCCAGGTCGCTCTCGACGGTTGGGACCTACCCGACGAGCTGCGCGCCGAGCTGCTGGCTGACGGCGAGGTGATTCTCGCCCGCCTGGTGCTCTGCGGGTGCTGAAGCGAACTCCCAGCCGGTCCGCACTCTCCTCCTCCGGCGACAGCTGCCCTGGGGTCTCCGCATTACGGCAAGGCGAGGGACCCCGACCAGGAGTAGCCCATGTTTGTAGCAGCAAGTGTCAACTTCCAGAGCGGATGGAGCACCGTCTGGAACAGCGTCAGCGGAGCGGTCGGGACCCAACTGACTACCCTGCTGACCGCGATCGGGGTGGTCCTCGTTGTCTTCGCCATCATCAGATGGCTGTGGGATCGCCGGCGCAGCGGGTTCCAGGGCAACCACGCTGGCCTGCTGTGGACCTTCGGGGTGGGGGCGGTGCTGGCGGCGCCCGATGTGGTTATCCCGCTTCTGCTCGGTCTGGCTGATCTGATCACCAACGCCGTCATCGGCCTGTTCGGCAGCCTTTGAGAGATCTCCCCAGCCAGACGGGTTCGGCTCCGAGGGTGTTCAGCTTGAGCCCGCTGACCCGCCGGGCCGCCTCGCAGCGCAGGGTGATCGTGTCCGGATGGGACGTTCCGTTCCGCGGCTTCATGATCTTCCTGGCCGCGCTGCCCGTCGCCCTCGCCGTCACCGCCCTTCTCTGGGTGCTTTTCGCCGGCGAGTACGCCCTGGCCATGATCCCAGTCGTGGAGATAGCCGTGTTCTGGCTGATAGAGACCCGCACCCGCAGCGGGCTAAGGCTTCGCACCTACCAGACAATCCTCGATAGCCAGCGCGCCCAGATCGGGACGTTCTTCTGCTGCTGGCGGGTCATCGACCCGCTCAGCGGCCGGCTGGGGGTGATCGTGGCATCAAGCATCCCGGTCGTCCCTGCCGAACGGCCGAACGTGATCGAAGCCCCCATAAACCATCGGCGCCGAAAGAAGGCGCGCGGTTGAGGCGTCTCGCCGCCAAAGGGCTGGTCTGCTTCGGCGGCTTGGCGGCGATCATCGCCGGCGCTGGCGGCACCGCGTACGCGGCCGGACCGTCCCACTCGGCGGTGACCATGGCGGCGTTGCCACAGGCGTACACGTCTCCGGCCGGGAACCCGCAGCAACACCAACAGGCGTCCTCGTTCATCTGCGGCTACGGGACTGGATCCGCCAGCCAGGCGTCGCAAAACCAGTTCTCGAACCTGCCCATCGAGCGGTGGTCGTCGGTCGCCGGCGGCGACCTGCACACCCGACTGTCCGCCAATCCGATCGGGGACCTCTCCGACAAGCTGCAGCGCAACGTGATCGAAGCGTGGTCCATGACCGCCGGCAACGCTTTCTGGTCGGCTGCCACCTCGCTCACCGAGGAGGCGTCGCAGTTCTGCTTCGCGCAAGGGGTCGGCTACCAGGCCGACCAGCTCGCCAAGACCATCGGCAACGCCCTCTCCAGCTCCGGGGTGATCGCCGGTCTGGTCGCACTATGCCTGGTGGTGTTTCTGTGGCGGGCGGCCCGGCAGTCGCAGCGCCCCTGGCATCAGCTGGGCACGTCGGTGTGCATCGTCGGGCTGTTCTTCGTGTTGCTGCACGGGGCCAGCAACACCACCGGAACAACCGGCTCGAATCCGTCGTCCGACCCCGGGTCGGTGTCGTTCGGCGTCATGTCCCCGGGCTGGCTGGTCAGCCGGGTCGACTCGGCCATGGCCGCCGTCGCCTCGGTGCCCTCCGCCGTCCTGTCTTCAACGGCCGACAATCTGAGCGGGTTTACCGGCAACAACGACAACGCCCTGTCCTGTGGCCACTATGTGCAAAACCTTCTCGGCCAGTACGAGCAAAGCTACGGTCCCTCTCCGGCCGACCAGGCCCCGGCGTCGATCCCCATGGCCCTCGACGCCATGTGGGAACAGTCTGCTCTGCGCTCGTATATCAACGTGCAGTTCGGCTCTAGCAACGACTACGGCCCGCAGATCTACTGCTATCTCCTCGAGGACAACATCAACGTCCCGGCGTCACAGAAGTTGTGGGTCCTGGAAAACCCGGCCACCTACTCGATCAGCGACAACGGCACGCCTCTGCCGGCCAAGCTGGCCGGGCCGGCCAACGCCGTCAGCGGGAACTCGCTGGCGTTGTTCTCCGACGCCTCGGACAACAAAGCCACCGACCGGGCGATGATCGGATGGGCCGCCTGTCAGACCGACCCGACCGGCAATTGGCTGATCCCCTACGACTTCCAACAGGTCGGCGACCCCAACGCCGGCGGCGCCAAGGTCACACCACAGGTGTGCGACCAGTGGTGGGGCGTCACCGCCGGCCCGAACTCGTCGTTCAACTCCGGCAGCTTCACCGCTGGAATGGGTGGACAGCGCCAACGACATCCAATCCGCCGCCCAACCGGTGCCGCCGGGACCGCCCGGGTCGGGCCTCGGCGGGACATCTGAGCCGGCCGGCGCACCACAATTCCAGGATTTTCTGTTGAACTTCCACGGCGACGCCAACAGCGCGGCCACCGCCACGGCGGTCGTCTTCTTCCTCACCTCGATGGTGGTGTTCGTTGTGTTCGCCATCCTGGCCTTGGCGATCATCATCGCCAAGGTCACGCTGCTGATCATGATGGCCCTGGCCTTGCTTGTCCTGGCCATCGCCCTGTTCCCCTCGTCAGGCATGGCCGACCCGCGCCACCGGGTACCTCAAGCACGGCTTCAGCCTCATCTTGTTCACCGTCGGAGCCCAGATCATCCTGGCCCTGGTGGCCCTGATCTCCGGGTTCATCGTCGGGGTGGGGGCGACCACCTTCGGGGCCGGGTCCATGCTGTCGGTACTTTTCACCGGGTTCGCTCCGATCGCCGCCCTGGTGGTCATGCACCACGTCTTCAAGCACGTCATCCGGGCGCCGTCACCGTTCAAGTTGACCTCCGCGTTGGCGTGGGGGGCGGCCGCCGGTGGGCTCGGCGCCGGCTTGGGGGCCGGCCTGGAGCGGCGGTTCTCCCATCACGGCCGGCAGGCCGGTCGGGTGGCGTGGGGCCAGACCGGTGGTCGGCTGGGGGGCAAGTTCGGTTCCGCTCGCGACCAGCGCGTCGGTGGCATGACCGCACCCGGATCCAAGACAGGTTCCGGCTCTAACGGCAGCGGACCCGGCGGCGCACGATGGCGGCAGCTGCAGCGAGCGGCGGGAACGGCTAAACCGGCAAGGGATCGAAAGGACTCGTGCCTTTGCCGGACCAAATCGAGCCCGCACACGGTCAAACGGGGCGGCGGCCGACTCGCTCCGATCCGCCCGTCGGCAACGCTCTGCAGCCCCGAGGGTCAAGGTGGTTGGCAGCCGAACAGGCGCTGGCCGCCTGCAAGACGCCACCGTGGACCGGGCGAGGCTCGCCTGGGAGCGATTCGCCCAGAACCCCGTCCGCAACTCGCTCAAGGTAACCGGGGTAGCTGCCGCGGCTGGCAGCGCTGCCGGTGGCATTCGCCCCCGCCATGGGCGTCGCGGCCGCCGCCTACGGGGTGCACAAAGCCAAGCAGCTCCATCGAGAGCGGCCGGCAGTGCGGGCGCAACGCGCTCAGCGGAGCCCAGGACGCCTACCGGACGCAGATGGCACGTTCGACCATCGCCGCGCAAAACCTCACCACCATGACGGCCGCCGCCGGATTCGGTGACAAAGCAATTCGAGGCGCTCTGTCGGAGCGAAAGCCTCGGTGACCACGCGGGCTGGCAGCAGGCACTCGTAGAGAGGTACGGGCCGGAACAGGCCCAGGAGAAGGTCGGGGCGTTCGTCCAGAGATGGACCGAGGACAACCCGCCGCAGTCTGAACCGCAGCCTGCCGCGACACGGATACGCGGGCAGCCCAGCGCCCCGGTGAACTACTACCGGCAGCGTCCTCCGCGCAATCGGCCGCCACGCTTCTAGTCGGCGGCGGTCAGGCACCAGCTGCCGCCACGGCATCCAGTCGGTCACGGTGATGGTTGGGCGTCCTAGGCCCAGGTGAGATCGTCTGGCGGCCGCTGGTCTCCGCATCCGGTGAACGGTGATGGATCAGCCACGTCACCCACCGGGCACACCACTCGGGGGGCAGTTTCTCGCCCGGCTGAGCCCTGAGGCGGCCGAGGTCGACCTGCGCCAGCTGCTCTCCGACGACGAGCACAACGCCGACGGCACCTACTGGTTCCCTCCAGCACCACGATCAGCCCGCCAGGCGATCGCGTTCTGGATGACCGTCGAGGTGCCCGACCGCGTCTTGCGCCAAGTTCACGAAGCGCACACGACAGATCAGACGGTATGCCCAGTTCCACCACGAGATCGTCCCAGGGATCCCCCGCTCGGACCTCCGTGCCGTGGTGCGGGTCGCCAAGTTGTACGGCTACGCCGCTCAACTCCCCGAAGAGGAGTTCTCGAAGGTCGAGCTTTGCCGCTTCACCCTCGAAAGCGGCCAGACCTTCACCCCGCCCAAGCTGATCGACCACTACAAGCTCCACGAAGCCGAAAAAGCCATCGTCGACTCGCCTGAGGACCGAGAGGACGCCAAGGAGCGGGAGAAAACCTACGACACCCTCGTCGAGATCAGGGACCTGCTCGCCAGCCTCCAGACCGCATTCCGTCGCGAGCTCGCCGACCACTACCACTACTAATCGGGCCAGAGGCGAGGCCCGACGGCGCTTCCGGGCCCGCAAACGGCGTAGGCTGCTCGGACCTCCCGGGGTCCCGGAGGGAGGGCGGCACCCAGCGCCAAAGCGGCTCCGACGGCAAACCGAGCGTGGTTCGCAGCACCGCAGAAGGGGCGGCGGTCGGCGCGTCGAAAGGCGGCCAGGTCGGGGCGGCCATCGGTGGCGCCACCGGCCTGGTCCGGTCCGGGCTCAAGAAGGGAAACCGATGGAAGCTTCTCCTGATCGTGGTTCTCGGCTCGATGCTCGGCCTCGGTCCGCTGGTCGCGCCCCTGCTGATCGTCGGGCACCACGGCGGTGGCGATCGGGGGTTTCGAGGCCGACCAGAACTCGGCCGCCTACAACGCCACCACCCAGGCGATCAGCTTCCCCGCCAACAGCATCGACGCCGAGGAAGGCGCCTCGGAGCAGACCGGTGTTCCCTGGGAGGTGCTCTCGGCGATCATCTACTACGAGACCGGGCCCGGAGTCGGGATGGGCGACACGCCCGGAACCTGCCCGCCGCCGGCGAGCCCACAAAGCGTCGCGCTCCATTCCCACCGCGGTCCGGTCCGCCGTCACCGCAGCCGTACTGCCCGGCGGTCGCGGCATCCAACGGCTCCGAATCCGCCAGCCGCCCCGAGTCAGACATCGACCAGCAGCTCCACTACAACCGTCCTGCGCCGTCTGCTCCGTCCGGCTCAATCGGCCCCTACGGCATCGACGCGAACACGCTCGCCGGCCCCGAGAAGACCCAGGCAACGAACATCCAGTGGTCATCGATATGGGTGGCCCAGCGGATCCAGGCCAGCCTGGACAAGCAGCCGTCATGGGACAACCAGCCGTTCGACGCGGGGGAGATGGTCACCGACGGCGAGCACAACAACTACATCGACCTGACCGACCCCAACGCCCAGACCGTGCAGGCCGACTACCTCAAGGCACTCTCCGAACTGCCCATCGCGGGCAACAGCCCGACCTTGGATCGCAACGTTTTCGGGCTAGCCCAGGACTGGTACCTCGGCTTCGACCCGAGTGGAACGGGCACCTTGGGCGACAGCTTCACCTGTGGCGCCCCGGCCGGTGCCGGGCTGCAGATTCCGTCGCCTTCCAATGGGTCCTTCACCCTCGATGCTGAGCAGCTGTCGAACGCGGCCGCCATCGTGCACACCGGCCAGAGCCTCAACATTCCCCAGCAAGGACTGGTGATCGCCGTCATGGCCGCCCTCACCGAATCCGGCATCGAGAACCTGCCCAACGCGGACCGTGCCCGGCTCAGAAAGCGATCCCAACGTTCAGTGGGGCGGCTACAGCCCGTCCAACCCGCCCCACAACGGCACCTCCGTCGGATTGTTTCAGCAGCAGGACAACTGGGGGCCGGTCACCCTGCGCATGGACCCGACCGGCGAGACAAGATCGTTCTTCGGAGACCCCTCTGCCGGGCCTCCCGGGCTGCTGCAAGTCGCAAACTGGCAGTCGCTTCCCCTCGGGGCCGCCGCCCAGGCCGTCCAAGGGTCCGCGTTTCCGACCCGCTATGCCGGCTGGCAGGCGGGAGCGGAGGCGATCGTCAACGACGTTCTCAACATCCCTTGCACCGGCTCGACCATCACCGCCAGCACCCCGCAGGCCAAGGAGGCCATCGCCGCCGCCCAGGCCGAGCTCGGCAAACCGTACGTGTGGGGCGGCGGTGGCGGCCCGCCCATCAACGGACCGTCCGGCTCGGCGGTGGCACCAGCCGGCCAGGTCGGTCAACCCGGTTTCGACTGCTCCGGGCTGGTGCAGTACGCGTTCTCGCGGGCGGGAATCAGCTTGCCCCGCACCTCCGAGACACAGTTCGCCGACGTGCAAGCGGGCGGAAAGCTGGTCACCTCGATGTCCTCAGCTCCAGCCCGGCGACCTGGTGTTCTTCGGCGGCGCCGGCTACGACGGCACCCCCACGGCACCCGGCCACGTAGGCATCTACCTCGGCGACAGCCGGATGATCGACGCCCCCCACACCGGCGTCGACGTGCGGATCGATACTTTCAGCTCGGCCGGTTTCGTCGGAGGAGGTCCGGCATGACCAACGGAAACCCAGGTTCTCGGCTCTGCCTCAGGTTCACCGTTGGGGCGATCGGCTTGCTCGCGGTGCTGGCCGCGGCCGGATGCGGTGGTGGCCACGGCCACCCGAGTTCCGGCGCCGCTAGCCCAGTTCAGTCGACCGGGAAGGTAACCATCAGTGCCGCCACCAGCTCCCGCGGCTGGGATGGCGGCATGTGACAAGGTGCTGCCTGCGTCGGTTCTCGCCCAAGCCATCGGCGCACCCAAAGGTTCGTACAGCCTTGGCCCCGATCACACGCAGGTCCAAGACCGCACCCTGCAATGCGAATACGACCAAAGCGCTAACTATGGCGAATCTCAACTTTACGTTGAGATCAGCCCGAGCCCGGCTGCGAATGTGACCCCGAACGCCAATGAAATAGTCGGGACGTCGGGCAACGTGACCGCCCAGCTGCAGCTCGCGCCTGCTCCTGGAGTGAACCCCAGCACCGTTCGTGCGGCACTCGCGACGGCTGCCGGCCAGGTGCAGTTCAAATGAAGAGGATCGTTCCTATGCCGGCCCTCGCCGCATTGGCTGTTGTCGCCGTGTCCGCTTGCGGAGGCGGCAGTCACATGAAGGCGGTGCCCGGCGGCTACGTCCCGCCGTCGTCGTCCGCACCGCAGTCGACGGCTCCGGCAATACCAGCCACGACCGAATCCGGGACACCAACCACCACCGGTCCGTCCTCGACCACCAGCTACGCGACAACCGACCCGAGCTACTGGAACACACGCGGGACGGCGACCTGGGACGCCGCGCAGTTGGTGATGGCCGAGAAGGGCTACGCCTGGGACCAGCCGGGCGGGATCGGCGGGTGGGTGCTCAAGGCCAAGCCGTACTGTGCCCCGAGCTACTGGGCGGCCCTCGACCGTATGGTGCTGTCCGCTGAGGCTGCCCAAGCTTTCGGGCGTGGCGACAGCGGTGACGCCGTCCTCTGGCAGCAAGTCCAATCGGAGAAGGAAACCCTGTTCATCGACCCGACCGATGCCTATCGTCATCACCGAGGCCAGTGTCAGCCCCACCCAGGAGTGGGTGCGGGTCACCTACAACACCACCGATGTCAGCTCCCGCAACCCCGACCCTGCCCCGCAGTACGGAGGTCAGGAAGACGTCATCATGTCCAAGGTCGGTGGCCAGTGGCTGGTGTCAGGCGAAGCAAACGCCGCCGGTGAGGGTTGAGCCCGATGATCCTGCTCAGACCCTCATGGGCTGTTGCCCACCCGTGGAGGATGAAGTTCGACCGGCGCCTTGAGCCGGTCGAATCTACGTGTCAGAGTTGGCCCGATCGCGACTGCTGAGATGGGTCACACGCGTCCCGCTTAGACATGTCTCACATGGCCGGTTCGTCGGCGAGAATGCCCGACTGTGAGCGATCAGCGAGCCGATGACATAGAGCACTGGAGCTCCCCGTTCACCCAGGTCGAAACGCACAGACTGTGGACGTACAGTGATGGTGCCCACACGGCCAAGGGGTACCGGTTGCCGAGTGGCACTGCCCGGGCCGGAAGTTGGGTACTGGTCGACCCGGCCAGCGGGAACGTCCAGGGCCTAGTCCCGGCGGGAGAGTTTTCGCGTCGATTCCGGCCGGTGGACCGGTTCGCCGATGTACCCGGTCTCCCCACCTTTCTGGGGACGATCACCGCGTCGGACGGTACCGCCCTGGTGGATCTGGTACTTGATTCGCAACCCCTTCATGCTGGCTAGCGGGCCCCGGCGGGCGGCAAGACCCCACGCGCTCGTAGTGCCCCGCGCCCATCGCGACGGATGGTCGTCGGCCACGGCTCAGGAACTGGCGGCTTGTCGAACGGCGATGATCCTGATCGCGGCGTGGTACCGCAGCACGGACGGCGGGCACGTGGTGTTTTGTGCCAATGACAGCCCACCCAACCTCGACTACGGGCGCGACAAGGAAGTGGCGGGCGGGACCCTCGCCGACAGCGGCACCGACGTGGCAGTCACCAAGAATCCCCGGCAGGAGGTGCAGCACGCCCATCTGCACGCCTTCTATGCCGAACGCGGCCCGACCGAGAACCACGAGTCGTCAGCGCTCGAGGGGTATCCCGTCATCGCAGCGGGTCACCGGGCGTTCAGTGCCGCCCTCGGCCGCGACGCCGTGCAGATGGAACCTGACAGCACGAGGCTCGCTGCCGACGTTCGCGTTGCGGCGCAGCCCTGGGATGGGAGTTATTGCTCGTACCAGCTGGGCGTGGACGGCCCCTTCTGGGTTATGCCTGCCTTGGGCCCATCCATGGACGAGTTCAACCGGAACCTCGCACGGGCCGATGGCCTCAAGGCGGAACCCGACCCGAAGCTGGGCGGGGCCATCAACCTGGTGCGCCCCAGCCTGGCCGATACTGAGCGGCATCATGCGGCGCAACAGGCCACAGCTGAACAGCGGGCGAGTTTCGAGACCTTCGCCGCCCAGCACGGACTGAACGCACGATCGCTGGACGTAGGTCTCGCACCTCCCTGAAGCAATCGATCCAGAGCGCGGGACGGGCCTTCGTGCCGACCTCAGGGAAACCATGGAACCCGCGTGGCTTCTGACTGACATCTGGACCGTCATCCGCCGAGCCCTCGGCGTGGTGCTCGCCGCCACTGGGGTCGTCTGCCTCGGCTGAGACGGCTTTGCACTATTCGTTGTGACGTGCTCGCGGGCCAGCACTGGGATACCGGGGCGATTCTGACCTTGTTGGGCAAGTTCATCGGCGGACTGGCGGGGCTTGGTCTGGCCTGGCTGGTCTGGCCGCACCCTGCCCGGCTGAGCTGGTCTGAGAGGTGGTTGCACCGTCAAGACCCTCCGGCCCCGCCGCCCTCACCTCGGGTCCCTCCGCTGCCCACATCGCCACGGCCCAAGTTCTCGGAGTGAGCTCGCCGCCTTTCGGCCGCCGACACGTCACCCCAGAAGGGGTCGATCTGCTCGAGCACGATGGGTGCCCAACGGTGGTGACGCCGGCCCGGCCCTCGCCGACAGGCCCCGGTCGGCTGAGAAGAGGGGCACCAGATCGTCGGCGTCCGCCGCCAAGGCGGCAGCAGGTCGTTTCGGAGCCGACCGCGTGCACGACCTCGGCCTGATCGGCCTGTCCCCTTGGCCATGCCCCGGCGGGCGGCGTCTTCTACTACCACCACCACCACGACCGGCACCGGTAGCCGGGACGCCGCTGCCGCAGGCCCGGATAGGGAATGACACCTCCGGGTGGCCCCACCGGCATGGCTCAAACTGGGCAACCTCACCCACAGTGGCAGAGCTGCGATCGGCTTGGCCGGTGAAAACGTCGTTACACACGGGCGAGAGCAGCCGGACCTGGACCGGTTCCCCGGAATGCGAGCCCAGGCTCAAGCA
>CAWBUQ010000007.1:0-12603 GCA_963791995.1 uncultured Acidimicrobiaceae bacterium
GGCCTGGAGGAGCCTATCGAGCCAGGTTCCGCTTCCACCGTTCGCGAAAGTTAGCGCTGACCGCCGACGCCGCCAGCGCTTCCTCCCGCGAGCGTGGCCTCGCGGCACCTATGAGATAGGGGGGCTCCGGCGTTTTGGGATACCAGTAGCGGCGTGGTACTGGGCGCGTGATGTTCGCGTACGGAGATGCAACCACGGCCCGACCCGTCAGAACTTCTCTGTGAGCGTCGCTGCCGGCCGCGACTTGCGGCTGGGCGAGTTAACGTCGATCGGCGGCCATGATGTCGTTCGCGCAATGTTCTGTATGCCGGTTCTGGACAATGGGCTCTGTGATCGAGCATCCCGAGGCAGTCGAGTTCGACCCGGTGGGTCGAGGCGAGTCGCGGAGGAGTACCGGTGCTGGCCGCGTGCTGAAGGAACGAAACCCGTGTGCGGCTCGAATCGTCTCAACAGGAGCGGTGGAGGAGAAGGCCGCTGGCTCTCGGCTCACTGACGCCAGAGGTTCATGGCGGCATTGAGCAGCGCCAAGCTGGGGCGGGTGTCCGACCCATTCAGGTCCCGAGGTGACATTTGATTTCACCGTCGGTCTGATTGTTCGAAGGTTTGCTTGTCTGAGGCAAGCCAATTCTTTGTTCGCCGGTGCAGATGAGCAGGCAAGAGATAGGTGTTCACTGGTAGGGACTCCTAGGCCTGAGGTGTGCGTCCCGCTCCGCCGTCGACGGCGCGAGAGGCGATAGACGCTGGCGTACCATACGTCGGCGTCCGCTGTCGAGGTCCAAGGGCGCGGGGCTGCCAGCCAGCCTTTCTGCGCTCAATCACCCAGCGGCACGGCGAGGTGGGCACCTGCACGGGCAAGGTCCACTCGCACAGCGGCCTGTGGACTCCGGCCCGGGCCGCAGGCAGTGCCCAGTTCGGAACTCCTCGCCGTGGTTCCCTCAGCTATCCCAATCGCAGCCATTCCAACTCAGGGGTGAGCGGTAGAGATCCTCACAAATGACGAGCTCAAGTCCAGCCGGGCAACGGGCTCCGCTTTGTACAGTTCGATCGAATGATGTCGACGTCATTTGATCGCCTCTCGGCAGCGCGGGGCTTGAACGCTCGACGCTGCTCAACTGAGGAGAGGCCCTGGCTGGATGGGATTCGGATGGGCCCCGGCGCGGCCCAGCGGCGACGCTCGGGTTGAGCCGCTGCCACAAGGGCAGAGCTCGTTGGTACCCCTACGCCGGCCATGGGTTCCCTCCTCGTTGTGCCTGCAAACATATCCTGACATCACAGCTCGCGGAGGGTGGTGGACCCATGCGGGTGCGCCCACTTACGAGGCGAGGAGTCGCGCAGAGCGCGCCATTATCCACCACGCGGCGAGGCGAGGCATGCCGTACTGATGTGCTGGGTGCGCCATTGTTCGCGAACAGTGCGAGACACCCTGCGATCATTGAACAATTACGGACGGACAACGAAGCTTCCGCGCCGGAACGCGTCGCTCCGGATCGCACGCGGACTCGGAGTCCGAGCTAAGAAGGACTCCACCACGTCTTCCAAGCCGCCTCGACCGATCCGATCGAGCCTCGCAAGTCGAGAGCCGAGCGACGAGCCTCGCCGAGAGCGGCCAGCGCCGTCAAGGGAAACAGCCCGGCAGTCCCGGCGCGCATCTGGCCCGACACGATCCTGATGTGGTGATCGATCATCGCCCTGGCTGCTGTGGCGGCTGGGCGCGATCTGGCCGGAACGGTCGTGGTCGGAGAAGTGCGCCGACGGGTGGTCGACTTGCCGAAGGTCACCCCGGTGATCACCGATGATGTCGCATACCCCCAATCAGAACAAGGGACCTAGTTCTGAAGTACTTCGAAAGTCCGCTACCATGTTGCCATGGCTTCCGCCGCTGAGTTCTCGTTTTCAGATTGCCCCAGCAGCCCACCCGTTGGCGTCCTTAGTGGAGGAACGCGGCCGCATCGTTCTCCACAGGCGCAACGCTCCCGACCTGGTGCTCAGCCGAGCCAGCGACTTGTCGGAGCTTGCAGGTTTCGCCAGGCTCCTCGCCCAGATGGTCAAGCACCTCCCCGCCGGGGACCTTGCCAACGCCGTCGGCGAAGCACTGCCGTGGACCAGCTACCTCAGCGAGGAAGGCCGTAAGGAGTTCGTGACTGAGTTGCCGGCCGTGATCCAGGACTGCGAGGACCTTGGCACCTTCGCTCCTTTGGAGACGTTTATCGCCAGCTGGCGTAGCACCGCGGCCGTCATGGCCGATCCCGAGCTGGCCGACCGGCTCAGCCGGCCCGTCACCAAGCCGTTGGGAACGCGCGTCCGGCACCGTGACAACAAGAAAGCGAACGCCCCAGCGACGAGGTGAGCGAGTCGCTCCCCCACCGGCCAAGGGGGACTGGGACCTGGTGTTCGCAACGGGCGATGCCGTTGACGGATGGGAGCAACTCGGCCGACAAGCTCCCGGTCCGACCAAGGACTGCTGGCAACAGCTCCGGACCGACCCCCTGCGGCGTGACAAACGCCAACACCCCCTTCGAGACAAGCTCGGACACCGCATCGTTGGCGAGAGAGAACTCGAGCAATGGCAGTACGAAGTCACCGGTGCCGGCCGGGTCTGGTACTGCCCCGACCTCATCCAGCGGATGGTGTGGATGACTGACGCTTTCGTCGGCCATCCCAAAGCTACAGAGTAATGCCACATGCCGAGTTCACACCGCCGCCACTTTGGGAGCGTCCGGAAGCTCCCCTCCGGCCGCTTCCAAGCGTCGTATTGGCACAAGGACCGGCACTACTTGGCGCCGAGCACCTTCAGGACCAAAGGAGACGCCCAGGCATGGTTGTCCAGCATCGAGACGGACATCGCTCGCGGCACGTGGCTGGACCCTGCCGGCGCCAAGGTCACCGTTGGCGAGTGGCTGCAGCATTGGCTGACCACAGTCGTCGACGGTCGGGTCGACTCCGACAACACCCGTAGCAACTATGCCCAGATCGTCCGGGTCCACATCGAACCGGCTCTTGGCCCCATCAAACTGGACAAACTCACCGCGGAGATGGTCGATCAGTTCCTGGCTACCAAGGCAAAGGCCGGGCTGGCTCGAACGCATGTGTCCCGGATGCGGACGATCCTCGCCGACGCCCTCCGCCACGCCGAGCGACGAGGCCTGGTCGCCCGTAACGCAGGGTCTCTCGCGGTCATGCCGAGGACCAGGCCGCCGGCAGAACGGCGGTCACTGACGCCCGACGAGGCCCGAGCGCTCTTGCTGGCAGCCAAAGGGGAGCGGCTGGAAGGAATGATTGTCCTCGGGCTGACCGTGGGACTCCGCCCCGGCGAGCTCACCGGGCTCCTGTGGGCCGATATCGACCTCGACGCCAAGCCGCCAACAATCGCGGTCTCGGGCGCCATGAAGCGAGGCCCGGACGGACGGGTGAAGCGAGGTCAGGTCAAGCGGTCGAAAGACGGCCGCCGCACCATCGCGCTCCCCCCACCGCGGTCGAGGCCCTCAAGGCGCACCGCAAGCGACAGCTCCAGGAGCGACTCGCCGCCGGCTCTGAGTGGAAGGAGGGCGGGCTCGTCTTCCCGTCGCAAGCAGGGACCCCGCTCGACCCCTCGAGGGTACGGCGGACCTTCACCCGCATCACCAAGCGGGCCGGAATCACCGACGCCACCTTTCCGTATCTCCTCCGGCACACGGCCGTCTCACTCCTTCTCGACCGCGGCGCCAGCATCGAAGAGGTTGCTGATTTGCTCGGCGACGACCCCCGCACGCTCTACCGCCATTACCGCCACAAAGTGCGCCCGGTGGCCGACGCCGCGACGCGCATGGAGGCGCTCCTGGCGGGCGCGAACACAGACGCTTCGCGCACGTCGCGCGCACGGGACAGTAATCCACAGGCCATAAACTCCGCCAGACCGGTGAAAGTGCTGGTCAGAAGGGTGGGCGCAGAGGGAATCGAACCCCCGACCTCATGCGCGTCATGCATAACATCAAGCGTTTTCTAATGATGGGCACTAACCAAAAATGGCCTCTGACGTGCCCATTGTCAACCTCCAGCCACCCGCCGGACCCCGCAAAGACCCCCTGAACCGGACCTGAATGGCAACAAAGTGGCAACAAGGCGGGGCGGTGCAGTACCGAGTGGACCGCCGGATTCGCTGGCGAACGACACCCAGAGCGTCAACCCGGCCCACCTTGCCTAAGGCGAGGCTCGAGTCCCCTCGGACCGGGTGAACTCGGCCACCACCAAGCGCACCCCCCGCGCCGCCACCGGCCTCGGACTGGTCGGCAGGTTTGGTGGCCCACACCCGGAGACGACACCCTTCGGCGTCGGGACCCGGATTTTGACCTCGGACTCTTAATCGGATCGCCTCGACCCGGACCGTGAAGTTCATCTCCTCGACGGCGATCGTTCCCCCCCGGGGCCGCCGCCGCGGGGCTCGACATCCCGGCGCTACCGGCTCCTCCCGGGCCTCGAGTCTGCGGGCGATGGCGTCGGTCGGGCCGCCGCTAAGGATGCCGTCGCGACGAGTTGGCCATTCAGGTCGGCTGCGAAAACGTCGTGTTCCCGGTTGCCGTCCCGTTATGCGACCGCGGCCGGATGCTCGTCCCGCCCAGTGTGGCGACCATGGCCGCCGGGTCAGCTTCCCGGGTCGCCGCTGCCGGGTCTTCCGCCTGCCCGCCTGGCGCGATTGGCCCGAAAGGGTTAGCGAGTGTGTCGGAGGGGGACACGCGCGTTAACCCCAACAGGCAGGGTCGAAGGCGAACGCGCCATTTCGGCCGCTTGATCAGGGACTTTGACGAAGGAGCAGCAAATCCCCATGCACGGGCGGTGGGTGTTCGAAGGCGGTGCACCGTGTGACGTAGCTATCGGAGGGCGGGCTCTCGGTGGGCTCCAGCAACTTGGGCCTTTGGGGCCGGTTGGCGAAGGCGAAGCTCGCGTCGCTCCGGGTGCGCTCGTCGACGAAACGCATCGCCCTGGCTGGCCTGGGACAGAGCGGTCGGCCTGGTGCGCGCACACCCGGGGAGAGGCCTCTGTCCGCTGTGCTGGCCCGGATCAGCATTCCGGCCATCTGGCTGTCACACCTGGAGGAGACCATCGAGAGGTGCCCTATGTCGATCAAGGACAGCGTCGCCTCCCGCCCATCAAGGAGATCATCGAGCATTGGGTGAAGTCCTGGCAGGAGGACTTCCCCACACTGAAGTTGCCGAGCGACGATGAATGGGGGGTCCCGTTCTGTTTCGCCTGCGAGTGGCAACCACCGGTGGAGCCTGAGCGGCCATCATCCTGGAACAGAGCGGACGGTTGGCTCGATCGGGCGCATCTCCGGGACCGGGCCTTCGGCGGACCGGACCTGGCGCACAACCTCGTGCCGATGCCATCTCTGCCACGGGCGGATGCCCTCGTTCGAGGATCGAGCCGCTGCGATCAACTGCGTCAACTCCGTCGAGACGGCATCTACTCTCTGGAACGTTTTCACCCACAACTTGCTCTGGGGAAAGACTCCGCGAAGGTCGACAACTCTGCTTCGCGCCCGGTTGGAGTACGGCGAACGAACCAGAGTCGTGGATCTCGCTGTGAGGTGCGGAGCCGATGTCGACAAGATCATCGCTCAGCTTCGGGCCGGCGTTGCATGTCAACGGCCCGCGACATCGGCGACGAGTTGGCGCATCGGCTGGAAGCGTGAGCCCCACAAGAGCGCTGACCTCGGCTTGCGGGCCTTTACCAGGGTAAACGCTCCTGAGAAACGCCTCCTCTCACTTCTCCGGCGCTCACATCCCTGGTGAGGGTCTCTCGGACCTCAGGGTCCGGGCGCCCGGCGGCTGGGAGCTCCGGTGGGGGCGGCCGGCCGGCCGGTGACGGAGTCGCCGGCCGGGACACCGGCGGAGTCAGCCGGTAGGCCTTTCGGGGCCGCTTGGCGAAGGCGAAGTTCTCGTCGTTCTCCGAGCGGGTGAGCTCGGCGATGAAGTGGACCCGGTCGCCCCGGCGAGCACTCGACAGCCCGGCCGGTTTGGTGGCCCACACCCGGTAGATGCCACCGTCGAGTGTGGTTGCCCGGACCAGCATCCTGACCTCCGAGCCGTAGTGGAACGGGCTGGGCTCGACCCGGACCGTGAGGATCTCCCCCTCGACGGCGGTCGTTCCCTCGGGCGCCGCAACCGCGGCCGCGGCTTCTGCGGCGTCCTCGAGTCCTCGGCGCTCCTGCTGGGCCTGGCGCTCGATGCTGCGGGCTATCGCGTCGGTCTGTGCGACGCTCAGGGTGCCCTTGGCGTCGAGTTGACCGGCCAGGCTGGACGCGAAGACATCGTCCTCCCGGTTCGCGTCCAGCCATGCCGCCTCGGCCGAATGCTCGTCCCGCCAGCGCTGGACCGCCGCAGCCCGTTCGGCTTCCTTGCCTGCAGCACGCGCCGCTGCCGCCTTGGCCGCCGCGGCCTGGCGCTTGGCCAGGTTGGCCCGGAACCGGGCGATGGCGTCGGTCAGCATCGGGGAGGTCTGCAGGTAGGAACCGGCGTGGTTGGCGCCGCCGCAGGCGCACTCGCAGACCGGCCCGGTGGCGTCCATGCATGCCCCGGAGCAGACCATGGTGGTGGTGACCCCATATATACGACAGAGGATCACGACGGCCTCGCACTCAGGGCAGACGACTCGGCGCTGGTCGGAGCCGCCCGAGGAGTCATCAACGGCAAATGGTCGGGCGCACGGCTCGCAACGCCCCACGAACCGAACTGTCGGGGTGGTGTTGGCGATCTCGAGATGCGGTGCCATGCCCACCAAGAGGACGGCAGGCCGGTACGGCCCGCGACATGGTCAACAGCACGCGCGACTGAGTTTCCGGGTTATCGGGGCAGTTGAGCGCATAACCCCCGGTTGACCTCTATCGGCACATATGGGCGTAGGCGCGGTCGGCCTATCGGCATGTGTTCCTCGGGGTTATCGGGATACCCCCGCGCATTGAGCGGGCTACGGCCAGGTAAACGCTGCTGACGGAGGCGGGGGAGGTCCGCAGTCCTCCATGGGGTGGAGCGGGTCAGGGGTGATGGCCTGCCGGAATGCTGTCGACCATCGGGTTCGAGCGGTAGCGGCGGGCATCTGTGGATTTTGGGATACTGGCCCGGTCGAACGGAGGTGGCTGATGGCGGAGCGCCCGTCGGGGACGGTGACGTTTTTGTTCACCGATATCGAGGGTTCGACGCGCCGGTGGGAGGCCGATGCGACGGCGATGCGGGTGGGGTTGGCCGCCCATGATGAGGTGTTGCGGTCGGCGGTGGAGGGCCGGGGCGGCTGGTTGTTCAAGCACACCGGGGACGGGGTGTGCGCCGCGTTCGCATCGGCCACTGAGGCGGTGGCCGCGGCGGTGGACGCCCAGCGGCGCTTGGGGTTGCCGGTGCGGATGGGGGTGGTGACTGGCGCCGCCGAGCTGCGCGGGGATGACTATTTCGGTCCGGTCCTCAACCGGGCGGCCCGGGTGATGGCCGCCGCCCACGGCGGCCAGATTCTGCTCGGCACTTCCACGGCCGGCCTGGCCGACGGGGCCGATCTGGTGGATTTGGGGGTGCACCGGCTGCGGGATCTCTCCGGGGTGGAGCATCTGTTCCAGGTCCGGGCCGAGGGGCTGCGGTTGCAGTTTCCGGCGTTGCGCACGATCGAGGCGGTGCCGGGGAACCTGCCCGTCCAGACCACCAGTTTCGTGGGCCGCGACCTGGAGGTCAAGCAACTGGCCGGGCTGGTGCGAGCCCATCGGCTGGTGACCTTGACCGGGGTGGGCGGGGTGGGCAAGACCCGCCTGGCCGTGCAGGTGGCGGCCGGGATGAGCGGCGAGTTCCCCGACGGGGTGTGGCTGGTCGAGCTGGCCCCACTGGGCGACCCGGCCGCCGTGCCGGACGCGGTGGCGACCGCCCTGGGGATCGCCCCGCACCCAGGGCTTTCGGTGGTGGACAGTGTGGTGGAGGCCCTGGCCGGCCGGCAGCTGCTGGTGGTGTTGGACAACTGCGAGCACGTGCTGGACGCCGCCGCCGAGCTGGTGGAGGCGGTGTTGGCCCGGACCGTCTCGGTGAAGGTGCTGGCCACGTCACGGGAGGGGCTGCGGGTCGGGGCCGAGCAGCTGTGGGTGGTCCCCTCGTTGGGGCTGGACGGGCCGACGTCGGAGGCGGCGGCGTTGTTCGAGGCGCGGGCGGTGGCGGTCAACGCCCGGTTTTCGCTGGACGATCCCGACATCGCGGCGGCGGTGACGGTGATCTGCCGGCGCCTGGACGGCATCCCCCTGGCCATCGAGCTGGCCGCGGCCCGGATGGTGTCCATGAGCGCCCGGGACGTCCAGGATCGCCTGGGCGACCGGTTCCGGCTGCTGGCCGGCGGCCGGCGCGGCCTGGAACGCCACCAGACGCTCCGCCAGGCGGTGGCCTGGTCCTTTGACCTCCTCGACCAGAACGAGACGTTGGTGTTGCACCGCTGCGCGGTGTTCGCCGGCGGTTTCTCCCTGGCCGCCGCCACCGTGCTGTGTCAGCCCCTGGACGAGTATGTGGTGCTGGACGTGCTCGATGCCCTGGTGCGCAAGTCGCTGGTCACGGTGGAAGAGGTCTTCGGTCACGCCCGCTACGGGCTGTTCGAGACCATCCGCCAGTTCGCCGAGGAACAGCTGGCCGCCACCGGCGACGTGGCCGAATTCAGGGATGCTCACGCCCGCTACTTCGCCGCCCAGGCGGTTCGGTACTGCGACATCTGGGACGGGCCCGGCCAGCGGGAGGCGCTGGACTGGGTGGACGTCGAGTTCGCCAACCTGCGGGCCGGGTTCCGCTGGGCCGCCGACCACCACGACCTGGAGGCCGCCGCCGCCATCGCCGCCCACACCACTCTTATGAACAACACGCTGCAAAGACACGAGTCCATCGGATGGGCCGTCGAGTTGCTCGACGCCGCCACCCGGGCCGACGTGCCGCAACTTCCTCGCCTGTATTACGCCGCCGGCCTGTGTTTTTATCTCGGCCAGCCCGAAGACACCGTCGCGCTACGCCCAGACGGCGCGTCGCCCTGGAGGCCGACCCTCGCTACCACGGGTTCCGACCCCCTCGCAGCGCAACGCTGGAGGCGGCCGGTCACGCCTACGCCGGTCGGATCGAGCAAGCCATCGAGATCTGCTTGGAGGAGGCCGCCCGTCCGGGGCCGGTTGACATGGCGTGTCTGGCCATCTTGTGTTGGCTGCTCCCAGCGGTTGGACGCGACGAGGAGGCCAGAACGCTGGCCCAGGAGGCCATCCCCGAAGACGGCCTCGCCGCCGGCCACCCCGACGCCAACCCCGACATGGTTGCCTTGGTGTTCGCCCACGGCTATGGCCTGGCCTACGCTCGAAGCGACCCGCAGCGCGCCCTGGGCGCCTTTCGCCAGGTGCTGGTCTACTGCCGGGAACGCCGGCTTATCGGCACGGAGGGGCAGATCGCGTACAACGTGGCAGGGCTCGAAGCCAGCCACGGCGACGCCGACACGGCGCTGGATCTGTTCGATCTCGCCATCGACGGGCTTTCACCGTGCCGGCGTCCAGGGGAACCTGGGCCTGGCGCTTGGCAGCCTGGCCGTGCATTTCGACCGGGTCGAGCAACCAGAGCCGGCGGCCAGAATCTACGGTGCCGGCACCCACTCTCTAAACATCACAGTGGTCCCCGGCTTGCAAGAGGCGGTCCAACACTTGAGGAAAGTACTGGGCGGTCCCGTCTTCGACCGATACGTCGCCGCCGGCGCGGCCATGGAAACCGGCGACGCCGTCGCCTACGCCCGAGAACAGATCCGCCTGGCCCGAACCAACCCCGACACCACCGTCGCGAGGTGACCGGGGCGCACATTATCCAGGTCGGCGAGCCGCCGCCGCCACCGCACCACCTCGGGGCTGCGCAAACCGACGCCGGCTTCCTCGGTGCGGCCGCGTAGTGCGGGGCGTGCCGGCGGCGCCAGCGGTCGGACAGCCCCGACTCGTCCGGGCACTGGTGGGCGTACCGGCGCAGGGTCTTGAGCAGCCAGTAGCGGGTCCTGCGATCGACGGCCTCGTCGGCGACGACCATGGACGTGGCCGCCAACCCCCAAGCACCGTCCAGCACGTCCCGGGCGTCCATCCCCTCCCCGGTCGTGACCGCAGTGGGTCGCCGTCGAACGAACCGGAGAAGGCCGCCAGCCGGTCAGAGACCAGTCGCTCCACGGGCGACAGGAGGCTGTACGGCCAGTCGACGGTGGCCCTCAAGGTCTGGTGGCTCTCTATCGCAGGGCGCCAGCCGCCCGTCAGGAGCCAGATCGACGTCAGTTATCCCAAGATGCCCCCTTGCCGCAGGCGTCCATAATGGGCCAGCCGAACGTCCCCGAACTTTCAGTCAAGTGGCGATCGGGACCGACCTCTAACGCCGGGAGCAGGCGCAGTCTCGCCTGGTTGAACCCGCTCATCAGATGGGACTCGCTGACCTTACGGCCGCCGGCTGGTGAAAAAGTAAGGGCACGCCGCCTTCGAGAGCAAGATCGGGGCGGGGCTCGGCCGTGACCTCGACGAAGCCGACCGCGTTCAGCATCTCGACGATCGGATCGGGATGGTCCAGTTGCATCAGTGGCAGCCGCTCCTTGGTGGCCGGCGTGTAGTGCTCGCCGAAGAGAGGCGGAGCCTCGTCAGAGCTGGTGAACCAGAAGCCATCGACCGCCACGAGGCGGCCGCCGGGACGGAGTAGCGCCATCCAGCTGGCCATCGCCTTCTCGGGCTCCCGCAGGGTCCAGAGGAGGTGGCGGTTCGTCACGGCGTCGAAGCTGGCGGGCGGGAACTCAGGTGCCACTGCGTCTCCGAGGCGGGCATCCACGGCGAGGCTCCGCTCGGTGGCGTGGGCGCGCAACTCGTCGAGCATAGGAGCCGACAGGTCGATTGCCGTGACTCTGTGGCCGAGGCTTGCCGCGGCAAGGGCGACGTAGCCGGTGCCAGTGGCGACATCGAGTACATCGGCAGGCGGGGCAGGTAGGACCTTATCTAGCGCCTCCGCCCAGTGCTGGTACGCCTCCGTGCCGTAAGGGGCAACGTTGCCGCCATGGGCTTCGTAGCCGGAAGCAATCGTGCTCCAAAACGCAGCGATATGGGCTTGGTCATCACTCATCGATCCTTACTCCCGATTCCTCTTCTTCTGTTGCCCGCAGAAGCCGTGTCGGTTCGCGAGGCCGACGCCATCCTGGGGGGCCAGTGCGCGCCGGCGAAAGTAGCAGGCCCCCGTCCCCGAAGATCACCCCGGTAGGCAACCATGGTTAGCCCAGATCGCCGGTTTGGCCGGCCGTTATGGCCGGGGTCCGACCGGGGCCCGTTCAGTCGGCAACGGTGCATGTGGCTGATTGAGCGTGCCCGCCTAAGCGCCTGTGGGCGTCTTTCTGTGCGCCCCGCAACTTGGGGGCATGGTGTCGGGCGTTGGGGTCGGGATTCAGCCGCTCACTGCCGTGGGATGGTGCCGGTCGAGGACGGCTATGGCCATTTCGACTGTTTCTTCGACGGTTATGAGTTCTCTAAGGGCGTGGGCGTTCGGAAGGGTCCTTGTGGGCGTCGGCGATTATCGCCTCGGCCTTTTTCAGGCAGATGTTGGCCGGGCGCGAGCCCCTGATGCCCAGTCCGGTGAGCTGATGTCTGGCCGCACGTGTCAGGACCGCCGAGGTGGCCAGATCGCCGTGGTCGGCGGCGATCAAGGCCACCACGGCGGTACCTTGTGCGATGGCGATCGTCAGTCCCAGGTCTCGGTTGATTGGCAGAGTGCGTCGGAGCAACACTGCCGCGGTGTCGGCTTTGCCGGCCAGGACGTAGATGGGCGCACACAGAGTTTGGAGAGCCTGGACGGCATAGCCGGCGCGTACCGCGTAGGTAACGGCGGTGTCAGTGAGCCGCAGCCCGCGTTCGATGTCACCGGAGGAGAAGCGGACGGCGCCATAGGTTTGGCAGGCTGAGGCCATCAGCACCGGGGGCATCGAAGCTTCTTCGAGCCGGGGGATGAGCTGCTCGTAGTGATCGACCAGCTCGGGGGTGAGTTCCGAGGTGAAGATGGCCCGGCTGGCGTCGATCACCAGGGCCAGGTAGGGGTTGCCGGTTTGACGGGCCGCGGCCGCGGCGTGGGGCCAGATCTCCTTGATGGCGGCGGCGTCGTCGTTGTCGCGGGCGACCATCAACTGTGCCTGGTAGGCGTCGACGGGCGGCGGCAGACCACGCTCGGCGGCCAGCGCCAGCGCCTGGCCGGCCAGCGCGGGGGCATCTCGGGGCGACAGCAGAGCGGCGCCGTATGCGGCGAAAGCGAGGATCTCGACTCGAGTGGTGTCCGACAGAGGCTGGTCGAGAAGTCGCTGGCACCAGGCGAAGGCTTCCCGGGTGTGGCGGCGGCGCCAGCTGGCCGCCAGGCCGAGGAAAGCCCGGGCGCAGCTCTCGGCGTCACCGCCGGCGAGAAGCTGGGCGAAAGCGGCCCGGTAATGGTCGAGGTCGCGGTCGACGGCGTCGAGCTGCCAGTCGGTGGCTGCGAGGTCGGTCTCGGTCGCTCGTCTACACCAGTACCGGGCGTAGCGGTCGCGGACTTCGAGGTGGTGGTGGGCGTCGACAAGTCGGTCTGCGCCGAACTGGCGCAAGGTTTCGAGTAGCCGGTA
>CAWBUQ010000008.1:0-299176 GCA_963791995.1 uncultured Acidimicrobiaceae bacterium
GAAGTCGGGGCACTGAGGCGCCGTGCTCCCTCCGCCGGCGCTGGTCAGAGTCGCTCCGGCGCCGTCACCACCACCAGAGCCGGGTTGGCCCCCGACACCGGCGCCGCAGGTGACGGTTTGGCCTGAGTCGGTGCAACCACCCGACCCACCGCCAGTACCCGTGCCTGCAAAGGCAATCCCTGGCGTTACTGCGATGGCCACAACGGTGAACACGACTGCGCTCAGGATCAGGAGGAGTGACTTCCTCAGCACTTTGGAACCGACGATGTCTTGAAACTCACGATCTTCCATGAACCGTTGATGAGCTCAAGGTTCCAGGTGCCGGTGTAACCACCAGCTCCTCCGCCATCGAGCGTGGAGGGACCAGGCTTGCCCGAGGCAGTCGTCGTGCCTGTGTCGTAGATGCAGCCCGTGACCGTCGCGGAGGTGGGAGAAACGGCGGTGACCGTCGGATGGCCGAGGTTGTATGTGGTTGGTCCGTTCGGCTGGCCCATCTTCACCCCGACGAGGAATTCGTCTTCTGATTGGAGTGCCGGGTTGGTGAAGTAATCGGCCAGCTTCGGCCAGAGGTCGGCACTGGTCTCGCCGCCGACCAGGTCGGCACGGTCCTGTTGCCAGGATCCTTGGAGATAGCCGTAGAGGGTTTGCTCGGCGGACTCCCACGCGTTCAGGACTGCAGTCTGTGTTGCGCTTGCTGGGCTCGATGTGGTGGTAGTGGTGGTGGTCGTCGTCGACCGTGTCGTTCGCGTGACTGAGGTCGATGTGCTCGCATGCGGGGCAGGGTCCGACGAGCACCCTGCCAGGACGACGGCCATGACGGCGGCGAACAGGACGACAGCGGATCTCATCAACATGGTCGTGACCCCTGTCACCGCTGACGTCACCCCTCCTCTCCTTTCTCCCGCCGGCTCGGGCGGTGGGAGCCCGAATACGCGCCGGTCTGCCGAAGAACGGTCGGGCCCGAGGGAGAGGATGCGCGGACCGTGTCACCCCGAACGTCACCCTCCGGTGCCGGCGGGCGGCTTCTGGGAAGATCTCTCCCGTCCTGTTCGCCGTCAGGCCGCACAACCTCGCGCCGACGGTCGTCCCGGTCCTGTCTGTTTCTCGTGGGGAATCCGGGGTGGAGGGTGACACCGTGGGGAACGTCACCCTCGCAGGTCAAGGGCACATTGTGCGCAACCGGCCGCCTTGGCCCCATGGCGTCCGTGATCCGGTGAACGGTTTCGCAACTCGGCGCAGGGTGACGTTCGAGAGTGCATTCCCCCCGCTGAAGCCCGCCCAATACGGTGGCTTCAGTTAGCGGCGCTACTTCGAGTCGTCGACGGCACGTCGTAGAGCTTGGGCGATGAACTGGGTGATGCTCAACGCCCGCGTCTTGGCTGCCTCTCGGACTTCCTCGCGGAGGGTCCGATCGAGCCAGAAGGTCACCCGAATGTGGCGCTGCTCCCAGGACTTTCCCTCGAGGCTTGGACCGAGCCCGCCCTCGGGTCCACGACCGGCCGGCGAACGCCGCCTTGTCGTGTTGGTGGCCATAGGTCCTCCCTGTTGTGTGACGAACTGGCAAGTCGTTGGCTCCCGACCTTGTCAGCCTCATGCTTCGCGCTATACCCGGAGCCGCACACCGTATGCAGCACACGTGCGCGTTTCTTTAACACTGGGCTCCTGAACTGCCGGTGCAAGAGGCCCAAACCGGGGTGACGTCTCCACTCCGGGGGTGACGGTGCGCACTTCCGCGGATCCACGAGGGTGACAAGGCGGGATGACATTCAGGGTGATGTCCATCGGCACCATGGACCAAAGCAGGGCAGGTGGTCCTGCATTTGAGGCACGGAGGGCCGATGTCCCCAGATGCGTGTGATCGCGATGAGGGCAACCTTCGCCGTCCCAACGGGGCCTCGTTGCCGCGGGGTCGGGAGGTTCTCTCGGCGGCACTCCTGCAACCGATAGCGGCGACCGTCTGCAGCTCAGACCGGTCGGGAACGAGTCCACACGCTGTGCATCGACACCGAACAGACAGGCGGAGCGTTGGAAGGAGACTTCTCTATCGATCGGCCAAGCCCAGAGCCAGCGGAGAAGAACTGCCCGCCGCTCGGCAAGCAGCGAGCAGGTTCCGTAGGAATCTGCATATCCGCCATGGGAGAGCCCGCATCAAGAGACGACCCGTTGCTCGACGACGCGCTGGATCCGTATGCCCGCAGTGATACTGCCAAGCCAGGTAGCGCGGCCATCGTCGAGCTACGCCTCCTCCCCGCTCGGTCCAGAACGCGACTAACGGGAGCGCTGGAGCAGCCATAGCCGAATCGGACGGGAGTCCTCTGGCGACGAGTCGCCCGAGCACTGAGGCCGAACATTGGGTCGAAACTCAGTTGAAGTCCGCCCCAGCGATGACCGAGGATCGGTGGCGGCAGATCACCAATCTCGTCTATCGCCAGACGATCTCGACCCGGTCCGGCGAAAAGCGTCCGCCCTTGACGACGGCGGGTTTGATTACCGCGGCTGCGAGCACAGATTCGATAACTGCTCGTCGGTGATCGATGTCCAGTCCTGGCCACAGCTCAGGGATATTCGTAGGTCGAGCCGCTTCGGCAGTTCGTTCTCGCAGCCAGGCCGATCGCTCCGCTCGAAGGACCGCAGCACGGTCCTCCAGCTTTTGCACCGACGGGAAGACGACCTCCTTCGATAGTTGGCCTGAAGCAAATGCTGCCATCAAATCCGAAATACGAGCTGTGGTCTCCGCGAGCTCCTCCTCCCCGAGCCAATCATCGGTCTTGATCGGAAGCTCCCGCGTCGAGACGTACTTCAGGACGAGATCGGTTATGAGTTCGTCGACCCGTTCACCGGATACTGCGACCTTTCCGCATCCGCCGTTGGTGGTCGCTGATTTGCACACATACGTATGGATGTTGCGCCGACGGTCCTTATCAGAGGTCATCGGGGTCCCGCAGCGTCCGCAGCGGACGATGCCAGCAAGGAGCCGTTTCCTTCCCCCTGGGTGGACGTGCTTATCCGGTCGCGACCGATCTCGGATGGTTGCGCACACTGCCTCCCAAACTTCGACATCGAGGATTGGTGGCCGCTGAGCCATAACCGGGTTGCCGTCAGCGTCGAGCGCAATAGCTCTTCGGTGGACCCTATAACCAGCGAGTCGAGGAGAGATCATCATCTGTCGAAGAGGTGCCTGTCGCCAGATGTTCCCGTATGGGGTCTTGATTCCCTGCTCGTTCCAGCGTCGAGCAATCGCGTGGAGGGCGACGCCCGAGATGATGTCCCTTGCCGCTTGCCGAATGAGTTCCGCTTCATCCTCTTTCAGAGTGACTCGATCGTCCTCATAGCCAAATACTCGGCCAGTGCCGACCAACGCTCCCTGCTGAGCAAGCTCAAGATGCTTTCGCTTCGCACGGCGTGAGGTGTCCATGGAACTCTTGTTTGCGAATGCGACCATGACTCTCGCCATCGTCCGGCCGTCGGGCGATGAGAGATCGATGTCGCTCTGGACGGTTGCAAACGCCATCCCAGGTCTGTCGTCGAAGATCTTGATCGCGCGCTCAAGGTCGGCGGGCTGCCGGGCGAAGCGATCCAGGTCGTACACAACGCAGCCGTCCACGGTGCCAGCGGCGAGGTCATCGAGCATCCGCTCGAACTCGTGCCGAAAGACCTTTGTGTTGAATGCACTCACGTCGTTGTCCACGTAGACCTGGGCAACATCCCAACCGCGTAGATCGGCGATGGTCCTGGCGTCCTGCTCTTGTCGAGCAACACCCAATCCTCTGCCCTCGCTGTCATCAGAGATTCGTGCGTACACCGCCACCCTCATGAGCAGTAGTTTAGCTGAATCCTCTCCTTGGACAGGATCGCCCACGCCTCGTCGACCACCAGGAAGAATCGTCCGCGTGCGCCAGCCGTGCCGGTGGTGCCGGCGGCGGACCGGGCCGCCGAACGTGCCAGCGCGGCCTGTAGCCACGCCGTCGCGCACGCCATGAGGACACCGAGCGCAGCCGACGAGTAGAGCGCGGAGAGGTCCAGAACGACCAAGGGGGCCGAGAGGTCGAGGCCGGGCGTCGTCGGTGCGTCGAACATGCCGCACAAGTCCCCGTGCACGAGCCGGCGCAGTTCGAGTGCGACGTCACGACCATCCTCGAGGAGGTCGTGCAGGCTCGTGCGCAGGGTGCGGGCGGCCTCCTCGCGTGGAGTGAGCAGTGCCTCGACCACCATGGGCACGGTGGGCACCGACTGGGTGCGACTGACGTCTTCGAGAGCGGCACCCAGCGCCGCCCGCTCGCGGGGTGCCAGGTCCCGGCCCAGGCACGAACTGGCCAGCGACGACAGCAGGCCCATACGACGCCGTTCCGTGCCGTCGGGCTCGAGTGCACTCGTGGCACCGGGCTCGTCGGGACCTTCGGGTCCGGGGTCGAGGGGGTTCAGCCGGATGGCCCCGCCGGGACGCAGCGCGACAGGCCGCACGCCCCAGGCGTCGGCCAGGTCGCCGTACTCACCCTTGGGGTCGACGACCCAGGCGCGCCGGCCGAAGACCGCCTGGCGCCACAGGAAGGTCTTGACGAAGGCGCTCTTGCCCCGGCCGATCTGCCCGAACACCACCATGTTCGGGTTGGAAACCACGCCCGCGGCGTAGAGCTCGAAGGGATCGAAGACGAAGGAGCCGCCGAGGAGGTCGTCGCCGATGACGACCCCGCGCTCCCCGAGTCCGGCCTCGGCGATGAACGGATACGCCGCGCCCAGATTGCGCGTCGTTACCTGATGTGCGGGAATCCGCGGCATTCGCTCTCTCATGGACGATGAACGGTCGCCGAGCCGGCGATGACATTCCCCGTTACCTTGGCGCTGGCCGCGGCCGGCCCCGGGCCGCGGGGAAGGTGGAGTGCAGATGAGCGAGTCGACTCGGACGTCCCAGTCCCTCGTGGTGTCGCTGGCCGCGCTCACAGTGGTGAGCGGCTTCCTCGATGCCGTGAGCTACCTCGGCCTCGGCCATGTCTTCATCGCCAACATGACCGGCAACGTCGCCCTGCTCGGGTTCGCCATCGCGGGTGCAGCGGGTTTCTCCATGGCGGCAAGCCTGTGCGCGCTCGGTGGCTTCCTCGTCGGGGCACTCGTGGGCGGTCGCATCGTCAGGTGGGCGCCGGTACGCCGCAACCTCATGATGGTCGTGATGTCGATCGAGGTCGCGCTCACCATCGCGGCCGCGCTCATCGCCCTCGGGGTGTCCGCGTCCGGGCTGAGCTCTGGGTGGCCGCGCTTCACGGTGATCTCGCTCCTCTCGCTCAGCATGGGCGCCCGCAACACCGCGGTCCGCCGGCTCGGTGTGGCCGACATGACCACCACCGTCCTGACGACGACGCTGACCGGCCTGGCGTCGGATTCGACCTTGGCCGGGGGCTCCAACACGAACGGGCCCCACCGCCTGACTTCGGTCGTGTCCATGTTCTCGGGCGCGGTCGTGGGTGCCGCGCTGACCATCCACGTGCACCCCGCCCTCGCCCTCGGCCTGGCGGCCGTCATGGTGACGGGCACGGCCGTCTACCTGATCCGGGAGAGCCCGGCCGAACTGAGCATCGCCTAGAGCGGCCGGCCGTCCTCCAGGTAGACGAACTCCTCCACTCCGAGCGCGGCGCCGACGCGACGGCGCAGCGGCCCGCTCAGCAGCTCGAGTGCGCGGGCCGGCTCGGCCAGGAGGTGCTCGGAGAGCTCCTCCTCCTGCAGCCGGATGCCCGCCAGCGTGGCGTCGTCGAACGCGCCGCAGTCGAAGAGGAAGCGCATCCCGCCCGGCTTGGAGGCCCTCGGGCGCAGGAAGTCGACGGCGACGAGGTGGCCGCTCGTCACCTCCAGCCCGACCTCCTCGCGCACTTCGCGCCGGCACGCCTCCCAGGGCGTCTCGCCGTCGGCTTCCATGATCCCGCCGGGAATGGTCCAGTGGGCCTTGTAGGTGGGGTTGGCGATCAGCAGGCGGCCGCCCCCGTCGAAGATCAGTGCACCGGACGACGCCGGGATGCGCGGCAGGACGAAAGGAGCCTCTTCGGTCTCGTCGGCACCTGACGCATCCGTCACGCGAGACCGAGCCTCTCCAGCTGCTCCTCTGGCGCTTCCAGACTCCGCAGCGCCTCCCGGAGCAGCTCCACCATGTCGGCCTCCTCGGTGCTGCCGGTGCCGGCCCGGTTCTCGTCCTCCCCCGGGTCCGAGGCCAGGTCGAAGAGGAAGTGGGCGTCGACGACGTGGTGACCCACCCAGAAAGGAAGGCGATCGCCCGGCACGAAGGGCTGGCGGATGACCGGGACGTCGGAACCCCGGAGATAGTCGAGGCGCGCCCGTCGATCAGGCGGGGGGAGGCGGACGAGATCCTCGAGCCCGTGGATCGGCATCGTCGACCAGCGGTTCGACCACATGGAGAGGGGGAAGTTGTCGCCGTCGGCCCCGCGGGCGTACTTACGCCGGCCGTCGGTGACCTGGACCCAGTTCCCGTAGACACCGCCGACGGCCCACTCCCGCGCCGCCCGGGCCGTCACGCGGTCGCCGCGCACCAACGGCACGAGCGACGAGCCGTGTGAGGTACCCCGGGACCTGACGCCGAAGACGTCGGCGATGGTGGCGTGGATGTCCACGTTGGTGGTGAGCGCGCCGCATTCGGTGCCGCCGGACACCCCGGGCCAGTGCACCAGCAGCGGGATGTGGCCCAACGGCTCGTACTGCATGACTCCGGGCTTGCCCCAGATGTCCTTCTCGCCGAGATAGTGGCCGTGGTCGGTGCAGACGATGACCGCCGTCGAGTCCCACAGCCCGCGCTCGTCCAGCGCGGCGAAGACCTCACCCACCCAGTGGTCGATCATGGAGAGCTTGGCGCCGTAGTTGGCTCGGATGTGGCGACCCTCGCGCTCGCTGAGGCGGCCCTTGGCCACCGCGCCGATGTCGTACGGCGGCCAGATCAGCAGCTCCCCCTCCCAGTCGGGATCGTAGCGGCCCAGCCAGGGCTCGGGGGTGTCGAAGGGCTCGTGCGGGTCGAACTCGTCGACGAAGAGGAGGAAGGGCGCATCGGCGGGCGCGCCGTGGCGGAGCCAGTCGGACGCGGTGCGCATGGTGCGCGGACCTGGGAAGTCCTCCTCGGCGCGGAAGAACGTGCGCGAGCGGTCGTAGGCGCGCTCGCCCGAATCCATGCCGAGACGCTCGCTCCAGTACCACCCACCGCTGCGCGCCGGAAGCGCAGGCGTTCCCACGTAACTCGGATCGCTGTAGGTGCGCCACGGGTCGCCCTCGTGCCCGCGCACGTAGTCCCACGCCGCGAAATCGGTGTGGTAGTTCTCGCCACCGACCTCGAAGAGGTGCGGATGGTCCGACACCAACATGGTGGTGACACCGGACCGCCGCAGCTCCGCGGTGATCGGCTCCTCCCAGATCTCGATGGAGCCCCACGGCCGCCACAAGAAGTCGAGCGACCCGCACAAGATGTCGTGACGCGCCGGCATGCACGGCAATGAACCGGTGACGTGCGACGTGAAGCGCACGGCGCACTCGCGGGCGAAGCGGTCGAGGTTCGGCGTGTCGAATTCGGTGCCGCCGTAACTGCCGAGCATGTGGCGGTTCAGGCTGTCGAGCAACAAAACCACGAGGTTGGTGGGGTCGCCGTGTCCCGCCGCCGCTCCCGGCGCGGCGGGTGTCTCGTCGGCTGCGCCGGGCATGAGGCCATCGTATGCAGCGCATCAGCGCAGGCCGCGACAGAGCGGCAATGTGCAGGTGTACGCCGAGGCCTGGTCGCCGTAGAGGCGACGCAGCGCCAGCCGGCTCTGACCGGCCGCGTGCTGCACCGTGTCGCACGCCGTCGCCAGCTCCTCCTCGCTGGGCGCGGAGACAGTGACGTAGCCCGAGTAGCGGAAGGAGGCATGGCCGTCGGCGAGCTCTGCCTCCCGGCGCGCCAGCACCTCGGACTCGCGTGCATGCCGGGCCGTCGACATGAAGCCGCCCCGGCGGCGCAGCTCGGCATCGGCCAGATCGGCCGTCCTCGATGCCTCCACCTTGCGGATGGCCTTGTCGGGACCGAGCGGCTCCATCACCACCGAGAAGGTGCTCCGGGCGGGGCCGAGGAGGATCGGCGCCAGGAAATCGCTCCGCACCTCAATGCGCGGCCACTCGGCGACCCAGAAGGTGGCGTGCACCATGCCGTCGACGCGCACGGCCGACCACTGCTCCTCCATGGCCATCGGCCACGGGTCGCCGAGCGGCGACACCATGGCGGAATCGACCCCGTGGGGCTCGTAGGTACGCAGCAGCTGGGCGGCGAGGTCTTCCGCGCTGAGCACGGCGTGGACCTGCACGTCGGCATCGGCGAGGAGGCGCGCGAAGGAGCCGACTTCGCGGGCCAGCGCGGCACAGCCGACCTCGACCGACTTCGTCAGCCGGACCTGCAGGGCGAGCACGACATCGTGCGCGCAGGTGTGCGAGTCCATGTCCGCCAGCAGCGACTCGTAGGAGGCGGTGCACGCCGAGGACCCCTCGGGCAACGATCCCGACGCGAGATACGACCGCACGCCCTGCCCGTCGTCGGGGAACGACGCCGCCAGCCACTGCACCCGGTGCACCGGCGAGCCCTCGCGGGCCAGTGACGAGAGGACCGAGGACCAAGCCCCGACCCGGCGGTCCTGCTCGTCCGCACCGAGGAGGGCGAAGCTGTTGCCCCGGAGAGACAGTGCCGCCGTGAGCGTGCGCCCGGCACGATCGTGCACCACGCCCATGTCGTGCCAATCGGCCCGCAAGAGACGCAGGGTCGCAAGCGCCCCCATGCGGCCGGCGCCGGGGGCCAGGCCCCACCCGCGGGAACGCCGTGCCCCCCAACAGAGCGCAACCGGCAGCCACTCGTCGCCCGTGCGGCCCGCCACGGGCACCGTTGCCAGCGCGCCGTAGAGGACAAGGACCCCGACGGCCGCCGCGACGCCGACAGCGTTGGGCTCGCAGCGCAGCACCAACACGCCGAAGACCAGTCCGACGGCCACGGTGACGATCTGCCCGGCCCGCCAGCCCGCCAGCGCGCCACCGCGCTCCCGTGGGCCGAAGCGGTAGCGACCCCCGCGCTCCGCGCTCACTGTCGGCCTGTGCTCTCGGGCCCCTCGCCAGGAGGCCAGACCGCCGGCAGGTACTTGATGGTCGGACCGTGCCCGTCGCTTCCCATGTAGTGGCGCTGCTTCCCGGGCCTGACCGGACCGAGGAGGCCGCAGCCGATCGGCACGCCCTCCCACTGCCATTCGTCTTCGGGGACGGCCGGGCCGAGGGGAGGGCCGGGTCGCTCCGGCGTGGTCCGCGCCACCGTCGCGGCTGTTCCCGCGATCTCATCCGTGCCTTCTGACGCGCCCGTTGCGTCTACGCCCGGGTCGCTCCCTTTGCCGGCGAGAATCGGTTTGGGCCCCTTCGGCGGCGACTCGATGCCGCGCGCCACCGCCTCGTCGTAAATCCGCTGCGAGTTCGGGTCGCCCTCGCCGAGCGGGATCACGCTGCCGTCGCCCGTACCACCACGCGACGCGCCACGGGCGGCCGCGCCGCCACCGAGTGCCGCACCGCCCGCCCCCGACGTCATCGCCATGAGGCGCGCCTCGCCGACTGCCTGGAGACCCTCGTTCAGCACGTGGTTCGCCGCGCTGCGCGGCAACCGGCTCAGCGCGGCCGTGCCGCGCGAGCGCAGCCCGTCGAGGTGCGACACCGCGCCGGCCTCGACGGCGGGGATCATGCGCAAGATGGCGAAGGGCGTGAAGGTCGCCATCACCAACAGCGCGCCGCCGGCCAGGACGGCCGAGAACCCGGCCCCGTGGCTGCCCGATCCCGCGGTGCCCGAGGACACGGCGCCGGCGGCCAGGCTGAGGGTCGCCACGATCACGAACTTGGACAGGATCAAGGCGGCCAGCGTCTCCATGAGACGCCGGCACCAGTGCGAAATGGCGGGCCAGACCAGCGTGGCCAGCGCCAAGGGCAAGAAGAGGACCGCGACGTAGACGGCGGCGGCGCGGATGAGGAGTTCCAGCCAGAGCACGAAGGCCGCCACGGCCACCAGCAAGGCGATCAACAGCAGCACGAAGCTGGCGATGGTGGGGTCGGCGGCTGATGCCACCAGCCCCTTGGTCACTCCTGACAGCAAGGACGTGACGTCACCCGACGTGCCGCCCGCGATGGCGGTGCTCATGGCGTCGGTGGCGGTGAGGCTCATGACCACGATCTGGATGACGACGGCGGCCAGCAGGAGTGCGAACGGCAACTGCACGAAGAAGGTGCGGACGAGTTGTCCGGGGTTCTGGCGCACGACCGCTTGGAGCGTCGAGACCAGCAGGAGCGGGAGGATGACGACGCCCGCCAGCGCCGACATCTGGCCGTAGTGGGTCCGGAACCAAGTCGCCCCGACGTCGATCGTCGTCGTGGAGACGAGAACGTCGCCGATCTGCCCGAGCAGCCATTCGGCGCCGCTGGCCACCCACTGGCTGATCCCGTCGAGGACCGACTCGAAGCCCGACGCCGCGATGGAGCCGCCGAGGCTGCCCAGCTGGCAGATCGGGTTGAGTGCGTCGAGTCCGGTGCAGCCGGCGTCAATCATGGGATCCGGGGCGTCGTGGCAGGAACGTGCTTCCGTCAGTGCAGGTTGGTGCCGGTGTGGAAGAAGAAGTTGATGACCGGCGGGGCGGCCCCGATCAGCAAGGCCGCCAATCCCGACACCAGGACCGCTCGGCGCCCGACCATCGATTGCTGAAAGTTCTGCGCATGGACGCCCAGGGCCCAGGCGGCCGCGCCGATCAACATCCCGGCCAGCGCGGCAATGAGTGCCCACGCCCCGAGTCCGTTGGTCAGGTCCTGCAGCGTCCCCCCGCCCGGGAGCGCGTTCACGCTGGGGTTGAGCGTGACATCGGCCAGGTGCCACACGACCATCGGCGTCCTCCGTCATCAATGCGGCACCGGGACTTCCGCGCCGCTCGGCGGAGAACGGTTGAGGCCGCCGCGTGGTGTGACCGAGTTCGCTCTTTGGACGGCACGAGGACGGCGTGTCGGATGCGGCTCGCGCCAGGAGAGTCGCCGGCGGGTCGCGCCAAGGCGCCGGCCGCTGTGACGTGGCGAGTCGTCGCAGAAGGGCAGCTCAATCGGGCATCGCCAAACGCCGGACGTCACAGCTCGAACCCAGAGGTTCGCCCCACCTGTTCAGCCCTGCCATATTGGGGGCGTGCCGCTCATCGGGCCCGGTGAAGTCAATCTGAGCCAGTCGCAGGAGGTTCTCTACGTCGCCATCGCCGTGGCGGCGTGCGTGCTCGTAGGCCTGGTGGCTGCCCTCCTGGGTCGCCGGTCCGGTCGGCGGGCGATCGCCCAGCGGCTCTCGGCCCTCGGAACCCGCCTGGGTCTCGATCCGCCCGAGGACGAGTCCAACATCGAGACCTCGCTCGCCTACCTCGAGCAGGTCACCGGCGGTGCCGCGCAGGCCGTGACCGAGTCGAGCTCGGACGCAATCCGCCTGCGCCGTTCCCTCGACACCCTCACCCAGGGCGTCGTGCTCTGTGACGAGAACGGCACCGTGATCTATCGCAACGGGCGGGCCAATGCCCTCATGGTCAGCCGCCACGGTGATGCCCTCGCCGCCCAGGCGGTGACCGAGCTCTTGGAGGACGCCTGGCACGACGGCTCGGCGGAGCGCACCCTCGACCTCTACGGGCCGCCCCGGCGCACCCTGACGGTACGGGCGCACCAGATCGACGACGGGCGCCGGCCGCTCGGCGTCATCGCGCTCATTGAGGACGTCTCGGAGCGCCGGCGACTCGAGGAGATCCGCCGCGACTTCGTGGCCAACGTGAGCCACGAGCTCAAGACGCCGATGGGCGCGCTCGGCCTGCTGGCCGAGACGCTGGTCTCAGAGCCCGACCCCGACGTCGCCCAGCGCCTAGCCGGTCGCATCCACAACGAGGCCTTCCGGGTGAGCCGCATCATCGACGACCTGCTCGACCTGTCCCGCATCGAGTCCGAAGAGGCCCCGCCACGCGAGCCGGTCCTGGTGAACCTGGTGATGGCCGACGCCATTGAGCGGGTGCGGGCCACGGCGGACCAACGCGGGATCGACATCGTGTTGCAGGAGCCGTCTCCCCCGGTCGCCGTCATGGGGGACCGCCGCCAGCTGGTCTCGGCCATGCACGCTCTCCTGGAGAACGCCATCACCTACTCCTATGACAACTCCAAGGTCGTCGTGACGGGCACCGTCCAGCGCGCCAACCCCGGCCTAGGCCCGCCCTCTGGTGCGATGCCGTCGGTCGGCCCCATGATCGTCGAGGGCATCGCGCATTCTCGCACCGGCGAGATCCCGGCCATGGCGGCGAACATCCCGGCCATCACCGGCGAGGTCCCAGCCGTCCGCGCCCAGGCGCCGGCGGAGAGCGGCGAGCCGTCTGTCGGCGCCGCGGAGAACGCGACAGAATCCGGGGCCGAAACCCAAGGGAACGGACAGGAGGTCCCGGTGGAGCTGGTCTTCACCCCAGAGATCCTCGAACAGCACGAGACCGCGGCCGCCGCGCCCGCCACCGGCACGACGCCGCCACCGCCGCTGGCACCGGCACCCGAGGGTGACGCGGCGGGGTCGGGCCCGGCGGAGACCACCCCCGTGGTCTCCCCCAATTGGCGCATCGAGGAACGCGACAACGTCCGTCTGTCGGTCACCGACCACGGGATCGGGATCCCGGCTCGCGACCTCGACCGCATCTTCGAGCGCTTCTACCGCGTGGACCACGGGCGCAGCCGCGACACTGGTGGCACGGGGCTCGGGCTCTCCATCGTCCGCCACGTCGCCAACAACCATCAGGGCTGGGTCGACGTCGAGTCGCGCGAGGGCGAGGGCTCGACCTTCACGCTCGTGTTGCCCATCCAGGCGGAGCGGGTGGCATGACCAAGGCGTCCGCCAAGAAGGGAGCGCGGACGGCGCCGGGCGAGGGGCCGGTCAAGGTGCTCTTGGCCGAGGACGAGGAATCCTTCATTGAGGCGCTGGTGATCGGGCTGACCAACGAGGGCTTCCGTGTGACCGTCGCACGCGACGGCAACGAGGCCCTCATGCTCTTCGACGAGACCTCGCCCGACATCTTGTTGCTCGACTTGATGCTGCCGAAGATGTCGGGCATCGATGTCTGCCGTACCATTCGGGCCCGCTCGCACGTCCCGATCATCATGGTGACGGCCAAGGGCACCGAGATCGACACGGTCGTGGCGCTCGAGGTGGGCGCGGACGACTACGTCACCAAGCCGTACCGCCTGCGCGAGCTGGTGGCGAGGATGCGCGCCGTGCTGCGTCGCACGCCCGGCGGTGCTGAGGCGTCCGAGTCGTCGGGCTCCGTCGAATTCGGGACCGACGGGATCTGGGAGTCGAACGGGATCAAGGTCGACTTCGACCAGCGTCGCGTGTTCGTGCGCGGCGACGAGGTGCACCTGCGGCGCAAGGAATTCGAGCTGCTTCGCTTGCTCGTCGAGAACTCGGGGCGCGTACTGACCCGTGACGTCCTGATCGACCGCGTCTGGGGCACCGACTACATCGGGGACACCAAGACGCTCGACGTGCACATCAAGCGGCTGCGCTCTCGCATAGAGGCCGACCCCTCGACGCCGGTGCTCATCACCACCGTGCGCGGCGTCGGGTACCGCTTCGCCTCCAGCGTCTGATCAGACGGTCAAGCGCTCGAAGTCCGCCGGGACGGTCACGCCCGACAACGATGACAGGTCCACCTGCTCGCCCAGATGGGTCAGGACCAACTGGACGTCCGGGTGCGCGGCCTGCAAGGCGCCGACGGAATCTTCGTCCATGTGAATGGCGGGTTCGTCCGCGTGGCCGTGGCGTCCGTTGCACTCGAGCACCAGCACGTCTGACTCCCGTGCCAGCTCGCTGAGCCCGTCGCACGGTGTGGTGTCACCCGAATAGGCCACCGTCCGGGCACCGCGGTCGAAGAGGTACCCGAAACACCGCAGATAGGGCACGTGCACGACCTCGACGGCCCGCAAGCGCAGCGGCCCGGCCTCCTGCCACGACCCGTCGACCGCGACGAAGTGCAGATCGAGCGTGGCGTGGGCCCGCTCGGTCACCGACCCCACGGCGCCGGCCTCGTTCATGTTGGCCAGGTGGGCCTCAATGCCCGGCGGACCCACCACGTGCAGCGTGTGGCCCGGCGCCTGCTCGGTCATGGCCTGGAGGAGGAAGGGCCATCCGAAGCAGTGGTCGGCATGGAAGTGCGAGACCACGACCACGTCGATGGCCTCGAGCGAGAACCCGCAGCGGCGCAGGTGCGGGAGCGACGTGGGCGAAGGTTCGACCAGCACCGAGGTGTCCAACACGAAGCTGTTCCAGTACCGCCCCGGGGGCGCCACGAAGTTGCCGGTGCCGAGGAAGGTGAGCTCGCTCACGAGGTGTCGGCCAACGACAACAGGGCCGCGACCAACATGGGGTCCCCCACCACGTCGACGTCGGGCACCGGCAGCCGGCGGTAGAGCATCAGCACCAGATCGGACGCGGTCGCCCGCAGCTCGGACCGGCGACCCGAACGGGCGACACCGTCGTCGCCGGTGACCTGCCAGCTCGCGTCGGTGTCGGTCGCGGTCAGCGTCACGGCACCGGGGAGCGCGGCCCGGTCGGCCCCGATCATGATGTCCACGAATTCGGGCACCCCGTCGGTGGCCAGGGCGGGCGCCAAGGGCGCCGACGCACCGGGACCGCCGGCCCCTTGGGCGTCCCAACGGTGCACCGCGACCTCTTGGGCCTGGTGGCGCGCCACGGCGCCCGAGGTGTGCGGCTCGGGCCACCAGGCCCAGCACGGCGCGTCGGGACCCGCGTCGCGCAGCGCGTGCAGCAGCGTGTAGGTGCACCATCCGAGCCACGCCAGCAGGTCGGTGTCCTCGGGAAACCCGGTGAGCTCGCCACCGGACCGCTCGTCGGGGTTCTCGGCTGCGACGTTCTGCCCCCAGTACCACTGGACCTCGCCGATATGGTGGGCCAGGTCGCGCACCGACCACTTCGGGGTCGACGGCACGCGCGCCTCGAGGTCGGAACCCGCCACCGCGTCGGACAAACGCCGGCTCTCCGCTGCGATCGACTCGAGCATGTCGGCGAAGTCGAATCCCACGGCGTCCCCGGGCCCTTCCGTCGCGCTCACGGCGCCTTGATCAAGAGCTCGCCGCCGACGTACGGCGCGAGCACGTCGGGCAACATGACCGTGCCGTCCTCTTGACGTCCGTTCTCCACCAGCGCGGCCCAGATGCGGGGCCAGGCCAAGGCGGACCCGTTCACCGTGTGCACCAGCTGAGGACCGCCGCCGCCGGCCGGCCGGTAGCGCACATTGGCCCGCCGCGCCTGGTAGTCGCGGTACCAGCTCACCGAGGACACCTCGAGCCAGCGGTCGACGCCCGGCGAGTAGGCCTCGAGGTCGAAGGTCCGGGCCGATGGTCCGCCGAGGTCGCCGGTGCACAGGTCGAGGACCCGGTAGGGCAGCTCGAGCGCTTGGAGCATCGACTCGGCACGCTCGAGGATGTCGGCTTGCGCATCGAGTGCGGTCTCGGGCGTGGCGTAGGCGAACATCTCGACCTTGTCGAACTCGTGCACCCGCAGGAGCCCGCGGGTGTCGCGCCCGGCCGAGCCCGCCTCCCGCCGGTAGCAGGCGGTCGCCGCCGTGAAGCGCAGCGGCAGCCGGGCCTCCTCGAGGATCTCGCCGCGGTGCAGCGACGTGAGGGGCACCTCGGCGGTGGGGATCAGCCAGAGATCGTCGCGCTCGACGTGGTAGGCGTCGTCGGCGAACTTCGGCAGGTGACCCGTGGACGTCATCGTCTCGGTCAGCACGACCGTCGGGGGGCGGATCTCCTCGTACGCCGGCGCGTGGCGGTCGATGGCGAAGGCGGTGAGCGCCCGCAACAACCGTGCCCCCGCTCCCCGGTACAGCGGGAACATCGACCCGGACAGCCGCGCGCCGCGCTCCATGTCGAGGATCTGCAACGCCTCGCCGATCTCCCAGTGCGGCACCTGCTGGTGCTCGAGGCGCTCGGGCTCGGGCCGACCGAGGTCCTGCCCGGGCCACCACCGGCGGACCTCGACGTTGTCGTCCTCACCCAGGCCGTCGGGTGCGTCAGCGGCCGGGATATTGGGGAGATAGAGGAGTCCGGTGTCCCGCCGCTGCTCCGCCGCCGCCGCATCGACCTCGGCGGCCCGTTCCTCCTCGCCGGCCCGCACACTCTCGGCCCGCACCACTTCGGCCCGGTCGTCGTCGCCGTCCTTCTTGGCCTGCCCGAACTGGCGTGACAGCTCCTTGACCCGGTTCCGCAGGGCCTCGAAGCGCTGCTGGGCGGCGCGCCACTGCCCGTCAGCCTCCATCACGGCGTCGAGCTCGGCCGCCTCGACGCCGCGTCTGGCCGAGCGCGGCCTTCACCGCGTCGGGGTCGTCGCGGAGCGCCCGGATATCGATCATTTGGCGCCAAAGTAGCCTGCGACGCCGTGCCAGCCGTCCAGGTCACCGGCCTCACCGTGCGCTACGGCCCGGTGGGTACGCCGGCCGCCGTCGATGATCTGCACCTCGCGGCCGAGCGCAGCGAGGTGTTGGTCGTGCTGGGCCCAAACGGGGCCGGGAAGACCTCGACGGTCGAGAGCCTCGAGGGCTACCGCCGCCCCGTCGGCGGCCAGGTGCGCGTACTCGGTCTGGACCCGATCGCCGATCACGCCGCCCTCACCCGCCACGTCGGCGTGATGCTCCAGCGCGGCGGGGTCTACCCGATGTTGGGCCCGCGGCGCGCCCTCGACCTCTTCGCCGGCTACTACCCCGATCCGCTGCCGACCGAGGAGCTGCTCGACCTGGTCGGCCTGCGCGCCGTGGCAGGGACACCCTGGCGCCACCTCTCCGGCGGCGAGCAGCAACGGCTCTCCTTGGCCCTCGCCCTGATCGGGCGGCCCGAGGTCGCGTTCCTCGACGAGCCGACGGCCGGCGTCGACCCCGAGGGACGGGTGGCCATCAGGGGCGTGGTGGCGGCACTCAAGGCCCGGGGGGTCTGCACCGTCTTGACCACCCACGAGCTCGGCGAGGCGGAGAGGATGGCCGACCGCATCGCCATCATGTCGGCCGGCCGGGTCGTCCTCGAGGGGACGCCCCACCAGCTCCTCGCCGGCGCGGGCGCCCCGGCCGAACCGGGCCGCCGCGCCGTCGTGCTCACCTTCGGCGCCCCGCCCGGACTCGACGTGGGCGCGCTCGCAACCGAGGTCGGCACGGGCACGAGCGTCACCGAGACCGCACCCGGCCGGTATCGCCTCGAGGCTGGCGCCGGCGTCGAGGTCCCCGCCGCGACCGCCGTCGTCGCCACGTTCCTCGCCGAGCGGGGCGCCGCCCTGACCGACCTGGTGACGGGCCGGTCACTCGAGGAGGTCTACTTCGAAGCGGTCGGGGTCGCCGCCGCAGCAGCGAGCGAGGCCGCCGGCACCGACGAAGCCGCCACCGGCCGGCGCCGCGGTGCACGACGGGCACGAAGAGGCGGGCGATGAGCGACGCTCCGACGACCGCCGTCCCGTCCCCCACCCGTCGCCTTCGCCCCCTGACGGTGCAGACGGGTGCCGAGGTCTACATGACGCTTCGCCGCGGCGAGACGCTGCTGCTCACCCTCGGCATCCCCGTGGTGTTCTTGCTCTTCTTCTCGAAGGTCAACGTCGTGTCGACGCCCACGTCCACCCCTGCGAACTTCTTCGTCCCCGGAATTCTGTCGCTCGCCGTGATGTCGACCGCCATGGTGTCGCTGGGCATCGCCACCGGGTTCGAGCGCGGGTACGGCGTCCTCAAGCGGCTGGGCTCGACCCCCCTCGGGCGGCCCCGCCTGCTCGGCGCCAAGATCATCACGATCATCGCCGTCGAGCTGCTGCAGGCGGCCGTGCTCCTTCCCGTGGGGGTCGGACTGGGCTGGAACCCCGGTGGCGGCGGGTCGGTCGCCGTCGGTGGCGCCGTCGTGGCCATCCTGCTGGGCTCGACGGCGTTCGCCGGTATCGGGCTGTTCATGGCGGGCACGCTGCGGGCCGAGGTGAACCTGGCCGCGGCCAACGGGCTCTACCTGATCCTGCTGCTCCTCGGCGGCATGGTGGTGCCGATCTCGAAGCTTCCCGCCGGCCTCGCCGACTTCGCCAAGCTGCTGCCAGCAGAGGCGCTGTCGGCCGCGCTGCACGCCACCTTGGGCCAGGGTTTGGCGGTGCCCGGCGAGTCGTGGGCCGTGCTCGTGGCGTGGGCGGTGGCGGCCCCGGTGGCCGCCGCCCTCACGTTCCGCTGGGAATGAGGGCCCGCTCGTCCGCCTTGAGCGACGCCGGCGAGAGCACGGCACCGGTCACGATCTTGCTGATGGTCCCGTTGGAACGGACGAACACCGCATAGGGATCACCGTCGAAGTAGAAGATCCCACTCGTGATGTTGGCGTCGGAGTCGAGCGCGACCGGGAAGTGCACCCCCTCGAGGTGGACGAACTGACGGGCCGTCGACGCTCCGTCCTCGCTGTCGATCCCGATGACGTGGATGCGCGACAGTGCACCGCCCGCCTTCTGCTGTTGCTGCACGACCGCAGTGAGTGGAGGGAGCTCCTGGTGGCAGGCCGTGCACCAGGCGCCGAAGAAGAGCAGCACGGCCGGGACGCCGCTCCCACCACCGTCGGCGGGAACCGAGACCTGTGCATGGCCCACCGGACCGACGTTGACGGCCGTGAAGGCCGGCACCGGACCACCGACGTGCGGGGCCTGGTTGGTGCTCTGGCTGGTGCCGATCCCGGTGAACAGGCCGATGCCGAGCGCCACCGCCAGCACCACGCCGACGAGGAGGAAGATCTTGCGCGGCTTGCGCGATGCCGGCGGCGCCACCGTGTCGGCCGGCGGGGCCGCTGTCTCGGGCGCGCCGGGACCATCGGGATCCGGAGGTGATGCGTCGGTCATCGGGCCGGGACGTTAGTGAACGTGATTGGTGATGAGTACGTCGCCCGCCATGGCCACGAACAGAACGGTGAGGTAGGTGATGGAGTACCCGAACACCCGCATGGCGTCCTTGCCGCTCGCCTGCCCGTGCTGCGCCAAACCCCACAGGCGGGTGACCAGGTACAAGAACCCTGCGCCCAGCACCGCCGCGGTGATCATGTAGATCCAACCCAGGTGGGCCACGGGACCGAGCAGGAACGACACGGCCACCAGCGCCACCGTGTAGTAGACGATCTCGGTCGTGGTCCGCTTCATCGACGCGACGACCGGGAGCATCGGCACGTCCGCCGCTTTGTAGTCCTCCTTGTAGCGCACCGCCAGCGACCAGAAGTGCGGTGGTGTCCAGATGAAGATGATGGCGAACATCGCCACCGGTGCCCAGGCCAGGCTGTCGGTCACCGCCGCCCATCCCACGAGGACCGGGACGGCGCCTGCCGCGCCGCCGATGACGATGTTCTGCGAGGATCGCCGCTTCAGCCAGAGCGTGTAGACGAAGACGTAGAAGAGCGTCGCCGAAATGGCCAGCACGGCAGAGAGCAGGTTCACCGCCAGCCACAGTTCGACGAACGCGGCCACCTCGAGGGCGAGAGCGAACACGAGCGCGGCGGTGGGCGTCATGGCACCCGTGACCAGAGGACGGTTCTTCGTCCGGTTCATGAGGCGGTCGATGTCCCGGTCGACGACCATGTTGATGGCATTGGCGCCGCCGGCGGCCAGTGCCCCGCCGGCCAGCGTGGCCGCCATCAGCCAGGCCGGGGGCACGCCGCGCTGGGCCACCACCATGGTGGGCAACGTGGTGACCAGCAACAGCTCGATGATGCGTGGCTTGGTCAGGGCGATATAGGCCGAAACGGTCGACCACGACCAACCAACCCGTCGACCAGGGAGCGCGGGGGCCTCGATGGACATGCGGGACCAGCATACGACCGGGGCCTCGCCCGGGACCAAGCGGAAAGTCCCAGTACGCTTGGCCCACGTGTCGCGGAGCCGCACCCCCACCGTCTCACCGTCGCTGAGCCACCGCCTCGATGTCCTGGCCCTGGCCATGACCGCGCTCATCGTCATCACGGGCGCCGCCGTCCGCCTGACGGGCTCTGGCCTCGGGTGCTCCAACTGGCCCGAGTGCTCGGCCGGGCACCTGACCTCCGCCCTCCAGTTCCACGGAGTGGTCGAGTTCGGCAACCGGCTGGTCACCGTGATCTTGACCATCGCCGTCGCCGCCGCCTTCTTGGGGTCGATCTTTCGAACCCCCCGCCGCCGTGACCTCGTCTGGCTGAGCGGCGGGCTGGTCGCCGGCGTGCTGGCCCAGGCCGTGCTCGGCGGCATCGTCGTCTACACCAAGCTCAACCCCTACCTCGTCATGGTGCACTTCTTCGCCACCATGCTGTTGCTGGTCGACGCCGTGGTCCTGGTGCACCGCTCGACGCGCGACTACTCGCCGGGTTCGGGCCGCCTTCTGGTACCACGACCGCTCATCCGCCTCTACTACGGCCTGCTCGCACTGCTCGCCGTGGTCATCGCGGCAGGCACGGCGACGACGGGCGCCGGGCCCCACGCCGGCGACGCCTCGGGCCAACAGGTGGCGAAGCGCCTGCCGGTCGCGCTGCGCGACATGGCCGAACTGCACTCGAGTCTGGCGCTGCTCCTGATCGGCGTGACCATCGGGCTGGTCGTCGGCCTGCACATGGGAACGGTGCCCGAACGGGTCCGCCGCTCGGCGCGCATCTTGATGGTGGTGATGGTGGCGCAGGCGGCGGTGGGCTACACCCAGTACTTCACCCATCTCCCGGCGCTGCTGGTCGAAGTGCACATCCTCGGCGTCACCGCGCTGGTCATCGGAGCGGTACAGACCTTTCTCGTCTGCACCTACCACGCCCCGGAGGCGGTGCCCGCCCCGGTCGTCCACGACTCGCCCTCGCCGGGGGTGCCCGTCGGTGCCCATTAGGCTCGGTTCGCCGTGCCCGAGGGCACGGGCCCGCCCCCATCGTCTAGCGGCCTAGGACACCGCCCTTTCACGGCGGCAGCACGGGTTCAAATCCCGTTGGGGGTGCTCACACCGTGCCGGCGCCGATGCCGGCGCCGGCATCGACTACCAGGCCGAGCTCGCGCAGCTTGCCGACGGTCCGGTGCACGTCATCCGAGATCTCAGCCGCCTGCTCAGGGTGGCGGCCGGTCAAAGTGCGCACCATTTCGTCCAGCGTGGTGGCGCCGTCGCAGAGCTCCCAGACGGCCGCGGCGCTGGCGTTGAGCAGAATGAGGAACTGGTCGACTTCGTCGTAGATCGCCACGTTGTCGTCCAGCTTGACGGCCGCAGTGCCCACGCGGCCTCGCGGCCGCAAGCCGCCATGGGGCCTCTCAACTGGCATACGCCTCGACGGTCTCCTCTGACCGGGCGGTGTACGCCTCAACGAGCCCCAAGACGAGCTCGCAGGCGACGTCGAGATCCGACATCGTGAGCGCGACGCAGGTGCAGCGGGTGACCAGCGTCCCAAGCGCTGAAGCCCCCCGCTTCCCATGTTGCACGAGGTTGACCGCGTTGAGCGCGAGGTAGAAGAAGGCCTCGGTGTCCGACAACGGAGTGAGTTCGGTCGGGGCACCAGACTCGTAGCGGGGCACCACGACGATGCCCGGCGCGCACGGGCGTCCGACCGTGCGGGCGCTCCCGGCACCGACGGGCACGTGCCACTCCTCGCCCGCCCAGCGGCCGGCGACCAGCGCCGCCTCTCTCGAGGTGTGCATGCCCGGAAGAACGTCGTAGCTGCCGCGCTTGATCGTGATCGGTTTGGCGTAGGGCTGAAGCTGCCCACTCGCGAGATCCAGGGCGGCGAGCTCGTCCGTCAGATAGGCAAGGCCCGCATGCGACAGCCCCGCGGCGAGGGTCGACTTGCCCGAACCCGAAGGGCCGGGCATGAGCACACCGGTGTCGCCGGCATTGAACGCCGCGGCATGGAAGAGCAGATGCTCGCCGCTCGCCTCCGCCGCACACCGGTTGACATCCCACACCACCCAGCCCACCGCATCTCCGGGACGCTGGCCCAGCGCGAGCGTCGTGCCATCGCGTCGTACGTCCACAAGGCGGGCGTCGTCGGGCGACGGTGACAACGAGTACATGTGCTCGGCCGGCCGCGCCAGTCCGGGCTCGCGGAGGCCACGCAGGAGCTGGTCCACGTGTCGCCCGAGCTCGAGGTCGTCGCTGCGCACCGCGAACCGGTACGACAGCCCGCGCAGCACCGACGTGCACTGCGCCGGCGGCGGACACACCTCCATCTTCTACTCGTGGACCGGGCCGGGCGCTCCGGCTTCGCGCGCCGGCTTGCCGCTCGCGGGCGCCGGACTTGGCCGACTGGCCCAGTGGTGCATCGCCCAGCCACCGGCCACCAGGGCCACCCCCACCGCCGCGTCACGCTCCAGGTTGAGCCCCGTAAACGCGAGCGCGTTGGCCAGGGCCGCCGCCTCTGAGGTCCCATCGCTCGACGCGGTCGACGGGCTCGAAGAAGGTTGCCCCACGACGCTGGGTTCTGTGACCGCGCCGGAGAGCACTGCCCCGTCGGCCGGCTTCGCCGTCAGGATCTCAGGAGCGACCCACGCGACAACGCCGGCGGTCGCCACGGCGGACATGCGGCCAATGGCTTGGCGTCGTGAGAAGCGCGGCCTGGTCTCGCCGTCGGGCGCGTCCTCGCTGGCCGCCGACGCGACTGACGCCTCTTCGCGCCTCTGTTCACTTGCCATTTCCACCGCCTGCTCTGGTCCTACGCGGGGTCGCTGCATCGCCTCTTCGAGAGACCCCCCGCGTCCCTCGATGTCGCCACACGGGAGTGGCGCCGACACTCCCGTGCTCCCCCTATGCCTCGGGGGCGACCCCCAATGACGCTTTTCCTTTGTTCATCTGTAGTTTACCGGTGAACGAACGTTTACCCAATTGAACAAATCTCGAACAAAGAACTTGCGACGATCTTGCCGCGCGAGGCATGGAAGTCGGCGCCCACCCTCTACGGCGTCAGGCGGGGGCATGATGAAGCCATGAACGGCGACGCGGTAACTGCACTCGAGCAGACGTCACTCGAGCAGACGTCGACGCTCCTCTGGGAGGCCTGTCGCCGTGATCCCGACCCGGCCGCGGTCTGGCGTGCGCTCGACGGCGATGCGGACACAGCGCTTGCAGCGGCCGCGGCCACGCAACACCGGATCGGACCGTTGCTCTGGCGCGCGTTGGGCGCGGCCGGGGCCCGCGACTCGTTCGGCGCGGACGGCCTTGCACTGGGAGCGATGGCCGACGCCTTCCGGATGGAGGCGTTGCTCCTCATCCCGCGCGCCGTCGCCCTGGCGGTACGTCCCCTGACTGACGCAGGACTTGAGCCCGTCGTGTTCAAGGGGCCCGCCGTACGCGGCGCGCTATCCCGAGCCCGGGCTACGGCCGATGGACGACATCGACCTCCTCCTTCCCGTCGACGACCACCGGCGCGCCCTCGCCGTGTTGCGCGATGCGGGCTGGCAAGTCGCCAGGGATGCTGGCGCCCACCACTACGACACCACGCTGGTCCACGACGAGGTGCCGTCTTTTTCCCTCGAGGTCCACTACGGGCTGGAGGATGCCTCGCAGCGGGTGACAACGCTCGACCCTGCGGCGCTCTGGGCGCGTCGCGTGTCACTGCGCTGCGCCGGCACCGAAGCGTTCGGCCTCTCACAGGTCGACGAGCTGGTCGTGCTCGCTGCGCACGCCGGAAAGCCCTTCCACGGGTTCATGCGACTCATGTGGATCGCCGACCTGGCGATGATCGTGGGTGACCCCGCGGCGCCGCCGATGGATTGGGACGCCGTCCGTGTCAGGGCAGAGAAGGCAGGGTGCCTCACCGTCGTCGGCGCGGCGCTCGCCCTGGCCCGCTACGCGGGCGTGGACTCGCCCTCCGAGCTGTTCCCGCTCCCGTCTCGCGGATGGCGCGGGCAGGCGCTGCGCCAGCTCGTCTCTGTGACGTGGCCCTTGACGAGACACGAGCTGCGCCGCTATCGCCTCGAATTACGCCGCTAACAGACGCACCCGCCCAGCGCCTCAGAGGTCTGATCGCGCTTCTCGGGAACTGGCACGGCCTCGGGGTGCGCCTCCGCAAGAGGGCGAACCTGGTGGTGCACCCTTTCTCGACGGGTCATGACAGCGCAGTGCCGTCGCTCTAGCGCCGGTCTCATTCAGTCTGCTCCGCGTGGCCGCCGAGTAGTGCCAGAGCGACATGCTCCGGTCGCCTTCCGACCACGATGTCTTGGTAGCTGAGCCCGTCGACGCGGCCGTCCCACTGGCCGCGGTGCACTGCGATCACCTCCATGCCCGCAGCGGTGAGCATCGCCCGCGCCGCCGGCTCGGAGACCGCGGCACCCGGGAACTGAGTAGTGGGTCGGTCGTCGTCCTCGTCGAGCAGGTACCACGAGCAGAGGCAATGGCCCCCCGGTCGCAGGAGCCGTCCGATCTCGCCGAGGTAACGGCGCACCCGCGGCGGGTCCAGGTGCAGGATCGAGATCAGCGTGGCGAAGTCGAACGACGCGGGCGGGGCGTCGATCGTGATCGCGTCGTCACCTGCCCGCGCACTCGGGTTGTACTTGCCGTGGTGCACGTCGAGCAGACGGAAGGCGAAGTGGGGAAAGCCGGCGGCGACGTAGCGTTCGCACCATCTGATCCCCTCGGGCCAGGTGTCGACGCCGAGGTAGGAGCCTTGAGCGCTGAGATACCGGCTCAACGGCAGCGCCAGCCTGCCGATCCCGCATCCGACGTCGAGCACACGGTCGGACGGAGTCAGCGAACCAAGATCGACGCAGTGACCGAGGAATTCGTTGCCCACCGCCTCGAAGTCGAACGCACCGACGAACCGTTGCATCCGTCGCGGTGGCAGCACTTTGCCCCGGCTCGCGTCAACGGTGTCGAGCACACGCCATGCGACGCGCTTGGACAGAGGGGGCGATGCGGTGTGCGCCACGCCTACTTGGTCCGGCGCCAGTCGAGCCGGCCGTACCCTCCGCCCTCGGCGAGCTCGAGCAGGGTGGCGTTGTTCAGGCCGATCCGCTCGCCGACCTTGAAGATCCCCCCACGGAGGTAGCGGTCGAGCTTGAGGAACTGGATCCAACGCTCGTCCCGGGCTCCCCGCAGCCCGAACACGGTCGTCGACACCTTGCGCCGCTCGGGATACTCGCCCAGCGCGAACTGGTTGTTCTCGAAGGTGCAGATGTCGAGCGTCGAGGCGTCGGTCTCGTTTTGAAACCAGTCATGGGTGGCATAGTGCAGCGCCGCACCCGGGCTGTACTTGATGTACCGCTCGTCGTAGGACCACTTCACCATCGATAGTTTCGAGCCACTGCGGATCAGGCACTCCATGGCGACCGTCGTGTCGCCGACTTCGAGCGTCAAGACGTGAAACCGCCCTTCGGCTGCGAAACGGGCCGCCATGTCGAGGAACCATTCTGACTCGCCGGGCCGGGTCGTCATCGCGACGCCACCTGCTGCCTTGTAACCGGAGGCCTCGAGGGCCACGTAGTCGGCCGGTCCGTCCGGCTCGGACCCCCGGTCGATCACACGGGACTCGCCGCCGATCTCGCGACTGAGGCCGCGCAGCTTGCGAGCTCGGTTGGCGAGCGTCTTCTTCGAGTGCATCGACTCCGTCTCGGTCCCGGTCTGCTGGGACATGAAGGGCTGGTCCCAGGTCGTATAGGTCCTGCACGGGAGCCCGAGCTCGCGGGCCGCCTCGCGCGCCATCTCTCCGATGGGGCCGCGCTCGTTCAGCCACTCGAGCACCAGGAGTCCCGGTCCGCCGCTCGAGCTGCGTGCCGTCAACTCGGCCAGGACCGCATGCATCGCCTTGGGACCGTGGTCCGCGTCGACGAGCGGGGTCGCATCCCACGTCATCCGGCGGATCCGCGTCGACCACGCCGCCCGCGGGATCGAACGCCAGCGGCGCACGGTCTGCAGCGGGAGGCACGCGTGGAACGTGCCGTCCTCTTCGACGACGAGGATCGTGATCTTCGAGCCGTTCTGGAGGTGCTTGGCCGCGGGAAGGACGCACTCTGGCTCGGACATCGGGTTCGGCGAGGCGGCACGGGCCGCGAGGTCGCGCCAACGGGCGAGGTCGTCTTCGGAAATGTCCGCCGGTGTGATGGTTCGAACGTTCATCAAAGGGAGTCCTCGCGCCGGGTCCGCCTGGCTCCGGTCCCCACAGTCTCTCGGCATGAGCTGGAGTCAAGCTGAGTGCCGATGCGAGAACAGCTGGACCTCAGGCATGTGCCAGTTCACGAATGTACACCCGACCCGGTGGCTCGACGCTGGCCGGGGCGAGGCCCCGAATCGGCCGGAGACCAACGCACCGACAACTTCGCCGATTCAGCCAATCCGTCGTCAACAGGACCCGTTTCACGGGTTGCCGGCTCTCAAGAGCCCTCGAGAGCAACCCGATGCACTGCAGGGGGGATGGTCGCCGGCTACGCGAAGACCGCTGTCGCCACGGTGCTCCAGGCAGAGTCGGGACTGAGCGAGAAGGAGCCGGACCCGTCTCTTCTATTCGTCGGTCACCACGGCGGGCGTGACCTCGGTCGACTCGTCCGGGTCGAGCCTGGCCGGCGGCGTCGTCTACATGTGCCAGGTCGCGGGCGGGTCGGTCGGCCTCGGCATCTCGACCGCCATCGTCGCCTCGGCGGGGACCGGCGCGCTGCAGTTCGTCAGTGGCGTGACCGACGCCTTCACCTTCGACCTCGTGATGGCCTTTGCCGCCACCGTGGTGGCCTTCTTCGGTCTCACCAGCCGGGCCGCCACGACGCAGATCCAGGTCGCCGCGTGAGCTGGATCCCGCAGCCGTCGTCAGCTCAGGGGCATGCGCCCGCGGTCACCGTGACATAGACCTGCAAGGGCCGTCCCGAGGTCGAGACCGTCAGGTGCGACGAACCAGCGGGCGATGTGATGTGCCCGCCCCGCACGGCGGCGCACCAGCCCTGGGGATAGTGCTGTTGGGCCGCCACGAAGATGCTCGTCGCTCCGGTTGAGGAGAGGCCGGGCGTATAGGTCATGCCGAAGGCGCCGGTGAAAGGGTTGAACTGGATGGAGATCGGGTTGCCTGCCACCTGTTGGGGATACGTCCTCGACAATTCACCCACGACCGGGCTGTAGGACCCGTCGGGCAGGACGAGACCCTCGGCCGAGGACCCTGTCGGGTCGTCGTAGTACTTCCAAGCCCAGTAGGCCCACCCCACCTCGTCCAAGCCGGCCCACTCGGTGTCGAACCCGGCCAGCGCCGGGCTCGTGGTGGCGCCGAACTCGCTCATGAAGATGGCCGGCCCGTTGGGTTGTGAGGACGAGCTCATCGACAACCTGGTGACGTCCTGCTCCGACGCGGCCGTCTCCTCGGACTCGAGGCATTTCAAGAGATCGGTCGGGTTGCCCGTGACGGGGCTGCGATCGCCGCAATAGACGTGGAAGTTGAAGACGATGCGCTTGAAGGGCATCGGGCCGAGCTGGGAGGGGATGTTCCCGCCCGTGACCCAGTAGATGTCGGGCTCGACGAAGATCAAGTGATGGCGGTCGACCGACTGAATGCTTGGGACAACCCCGTTGGCCGGTGAGGTCGGCGGGCAGACGAGCGGGGTGGCACCGTTGGCGAGGTAGCCCGTGTGCGCTCCGCCGGTGTAGAAGCACTCGAGCTGCCCGGTGAAGGTGGACTCCGACGCGAGCTGCGTCTCGGTGGAGAAGGGTTCGTTGTAGGGGTCGTAGCCCACGACCCAGCGGTTGTTCTTGAAGTAGCTGGCGACCGTCTTCCAGACCAGGTCGTACTGGCCCTGCAGGTTTCCGACGACGTCGTTCGCCCAGAAGTGGCCCACCGCCGTTTGGAGCTGGGAGTTCGAGTAGTTGTTCGACCAGCGGCCGCCTTTGGGCACGATCGGCATGTTGTCCGTGCACACGGCCCAGTCGGGTGCACCTTCCCCGCGGAAGAGGCGGTTGTAGACGTCCTGGTGCATGTCGAGCAACGTGTAGATGCCGTATCTGGCCAAGAGCTTGACGGTCGCCGCGACGTGCGCGAGGTACTGCGCCGCAATGGCCTGGTTGAACTCGTGGGGGTCGCCCGGCGTACCAGCCGCACAGATCTTGGGTTGGTTCGGGCCGCCGGATCCGGGCTCGAGGCCCTGCCACTCGATCCCGAGCCGCACGATGTTGAAACCAAGCTTCTGCATCCGGGCGGCGTCGGAGGCGCTGAAGTTCCAAGGAGTCCCGGGGTCGGGGTAGGCGATGAACGGCGCGTGCTTGTACACGACGTTGGTGCCGTGCATGAGGACCATGCGGTTCTTCGAGTCGTAGAGGTAGGGACCACCGGGCGATGACAGGTAGCTGGGCACGCCGGCCACCGAGTTTTGCGAGGCGGGACCGCTGCTGAACTGGTACTGGACGCCCGACCCGCCGAGTGGCGTGACGTGGGGGCTGAGCGCGTCGAGGTTGGGCTGGTTCGTCACGTGCTGGGCCGTCGTCGTCGTGGTGACCGACGGGTTGGTCGTCGAGGTGGCGGGGGAGGTCGATGTCGTCGGCGGCCGCGTGGTCGTGGTCGACGTGGTGGGGTGGCTCGTGGTCGTGGTCGGCGCGTGTGCCGTGGTGGTCGTGGTCGGCTGGCTCGTCGTCGTGGAGGGATGCGGCGCCAGCGTCGTCGACGTGGTGGTGGCGGCCGAAGCGGGGCCCTGCGTCAGGACGAGTGAGCCGCATGCGGCGAGCGCAGCCGCCGCGACGACGAACGTCCGCGGCGCGGCACCCGACCCGAGTCCGGGCGGCACTGCTCGCCTCGAGCCTCTTCTCGAATCCCCCCAGACGCGCATCGCCCCGGACCTTTCTGCAGTCTGCGGCCCCAACCGCCGAAGCGCCTCACTGTATCCATGGCGCACCCGAGAATCGCGGTGGGGGACGAGCCCGACGGCGGCCAGCGCTGTGCCCGACCCGCGGTTTCAGATAAAGACGCCCTTGCGCCGCACGAAGAGGTTGGCCGAGGCCATCAGATCGACGTGCATCTGGCTCTGGCTCTCGAGAAGCTCGTCAGCCCAGAGCATCTGCAGCGTGGTCTGGACCCGATCCCCCCGCCGCTGTTCGGCCACGTCCTCGAACGCCTTGCGCAGCACGCCGTGGAGCACCTCGTCGTGCGGCGGTGGTTCGTTGAGGGAGTGCCGTCGGTCCGCCAGGAGCTCGGCGAACTCCTGGTACCACAGGTGGCTCTGCGCGTACGAGTCACGCAACACGGCCTCCGCGACTTCGACCGACTCGAGTTCGGGGAGGCCCGGCGCCGGGGGCCGCACGTGCAGGGTGGCCAGTGTGTATGCCGCGATGCGCAGGCGGTTCGAACCGGTGAAGAGCCGGGCGATCGTCTCGACCGGGACGACCTTGGCCCCCCGCTCGGAGAAGAACTGGCGGAAGGCGTCGTCGAGCAGGAGGTAGGCACGATGTGACTCCTGTTGGGCCGCGGCAGTGTCGATGTGGCGGCGGGTCATGGTCAGCCGCTCCACCGCGGTGGCGAGATACGCCGTACTGGCGACGAACGCGTCGGACAATGCTCGCCCGAGTGCGGCCGTCGCGCCCCGCGGCCAGAACAGGAGCCCGACCACGATGCTGACGCCACAGCCGATGGCGACGTCTTCAATACGCGTCAGGCCGACTCGCCAGCCGATGGGCTGAATGATGTTGAACAGGATCACGACCATGACGGTGAAAGCCGCCTGGCCGGCCACGAAGGAGATCATGGAGGGTGCGATCCCGGCGACCAGCGCGGAGAGCGGAAGCAGGATCCAGAGCAGATACAGGTGGTTCGAGATGCCGATCATGATGACGGCGCCGACGACGAACCCGAGCGCGGAACCGCCCACGGCCCTCAGGGCCGTCGATCCGGTGCCGAGCGCGTTGGACCGCAGCACCGACATCGTGCCGAGGACGACCCAGAACCCGTGCGACACATTCGTGACCTCAATGACCGCGACCGCCAGCGCCAGGCCGATGGCACCGCGCAGCGCGTTGCGGAACCAGATGGAGCGGAACGAGAGGTGTGACAAGAGGCGGTGCGCGAAGACGTGGGACGCCGACTCGTCCATCCCCAGGCGTTGGTCGGAAACCGGCTCGGCCCCGGCCGCCTCGAGGGTGGCGTCGGCCACCATTTCGGTGGCGATGCCGATCGCACGGGCGTGAAAGCCCGGGTCGAGCTCGCTGACGATGTCCTCGTCGTCGCCGATTGCGACCGTCCCCCGCTCCTCGCCCTCAGCGTCGGCCACCGACGTGACGTCGGCGTCGATGGCGACCGCCATCAGCTGGTCCAGCCGCCGGGAGGAGTCCTGCAGGGCGTTGATCTTCGCCGGATCGTCCACCGGGTGGGCGTCGCCGTCGCATATGAGCGCAGCTGCATCGTGCAGCGTCTCGGCCACGGCGCGGGAGACCGCCAGGGCGGGTGCGGGTTCGGTCGACCAATGTTCGTCACCGACCATGGCCGTGTTGCCGGCGACCCACTCGACCCGCCCCACCAACTTGGAGAGCGCCACCGCGCCCGACGCCGCGCCCGTTGGAGGGTACGGGGTCGCCGCGAACTGGTCCCGCAGTCTGGCCAGCTTTTCCGTCACCGCCGCCTGTGCCTCGGGATCGTCCCTCCCGTCCGCCCGAGCGTCGGCCAGCCGCGCTACGGCCGAGACGGCGCTGGAGAGCCGGCGTCGCAAGTTGTCGTGCCACGGCGGGGGCCAGACCAACAGGGCGGAGGCGATGCAGCACACCCCGGCCAGCGCCCACCCGATCATGCGCCAGCCGACCGCGGACGCAGGTTGGGCCACCGAGACCGGGAGGACGAACGTCAGCAACGCGGCCGTCGACGCGGTCGCCGCCTGGGGCGCCAGGATCCCCGTGAAGAGGATCAGGAAGCCGACCACGCCCATCACCGCCACCGCCGCGACCTTGTTCGTCGAGACCACGGTGCCGACAATGATCAGGACGCTGCCGGCCACCCAGAGTCCGAGGTAGGACTCGAGACGACTGCGCGGCTTTCCGGTGAACTCGACCAGCAGCAGCAGTGCGAAGGAGCCGAAGGCGGCGAAGAGCGACACCTGCGAGTCCGAAAAGGCGAAGTGGGTGACGGCGAAGAGGGACGGCATGACGACGGCGGCGCGGACGGAGCGCTTGACGACGAGATAGTCGGGGTCCTTGGCACGCACCCAGGCCAGTGGGCCCCCGTCGTGGTCGATCGGAGCCGGCATCGGCACCGGCGGTGCAGCGGCATTCGTCATGTCGGCGCCCCCACCACCTCAAATGCCGCTACCGCGTCGCCGGCCGTGACCCGGCTAGGTGGTCCCGAGGTCGACCCACTTTGACAATCGCCGTTTCGTCCGGATGTCCTGTGCTCCGACACGCAGCGAGACCGCAGAACATCTTGTTCACGATCCCGCCCGCTCGGTTGCGACCAGCGCCCGAATGCGCCCGGCCGGATCCTCGTCGTGGGCCACTCGCCCAGCGTAGACAACGACCAGGCCACGGTCCCCGGGATAGCCGGTGTCACCTGGCGCATGAAGTTGTCGACCCGCGCGTGCCACCGGCGCCCAGTCAGAGGCGGAACCGTGGCGCCACGAAGGGCACATGTGGTCGGCGAGCTCGACGCCGCAGCCATCGGGGCGTTGCGTGGTCCGTGCCGGAACTTTGTCCGAGTCGTGAACAGGTCCCGCGGAATGTCGGGTCTAGACCCGATGTCGGATCGCTGACGTCCGGCGATAGTGTCGCCCGCGATGCGCTCGCTGCCGGCCGTCCGGCTGGACCGAGGAAGGAAATAGTCCATGCCCGGTATGGGCCGCGCATTGCAGGCGGGCAATTCTCTCATTGTCTCGAGCTTTCATACCGCGCTCTTCCATCAGCTCCTCGTCGTCCTCCTGGTCATCGTCCTGGGCGCCGTGGCGTTCAACGTTGTCAGAACTATCCAGTATCGGCGTCTCAAGGAACACGGCCTCGCTGCATTTCCCGTCGCTGCACCGAGCGTGCCCGAACCACTCGCCCGCCGCGTCCTACGCATGGGCTTCGGTGCCTTGTGGGTGTTCGACGGCCTCTTGCAGATCCAGTCATCCATGCCGTTGGGCCTCCCCTCAGGAGTGATCCAGCCGTCGGCAAGCAGCTCTCCCGCTTGGGTCCAGCACCTGGTGAGCACTGGCGTCACCATCTGGTCGAACCATCCTGTCGAGGCGGCCGCGGCGACGGTCTGGATCCAATTGGGGCTCGGCGTCTGGCTGCTGGTGGCCCCGCGAGGTCGCTGGTCGCGCCTGGGAGGAGCGGCCAGCGCCGCGTGGGGGGTGCTCGTTTGGATCTTCGGGGAGTCGTTCGGGGGCATCTTCGCTCCCGGATTGACGTGGCTCTTCGGAGCCCCGGGCGCTGTCCTCTTTTACTGCGCCGCCGGGGCCATCATCGCCCTCCCAGAACGCGCCTTCTCGACTCAACGGCTCGGCCGCATCATCGTCGGCCTCGGGGGTTTGTTCCTCATCGGCATGGCAGCTCTTCAAGCCTGGCCCGGTCGAGGGTATTGGCAGGGGCAGGGCGGGACGCTCAGCGCCATGGTACGAACGATGGCTCAGACGCCCCAACCGACATTTCTCTCCCATTGGGTTGACTCCTTTGCCGGCTTCGACATCGCGCACGGTTGGGGCGTGAACCTTTTCGTCGTGGTGAGCATGCTCGGGATCGGAGTCCTGCTGCTCACCGGACGCAGACGGTGGGTGCTGGGCGGGATTGTCGCCTTGATCGTCTTGTGCCTCGCCGATTGGGTGTTCGTCGAGGACTTGGGCTTCTTGGGCGGGGTCGGCACCGATCCCAACTCCATGGTGCCCATGGCGCTGCTCCTGGTCGGCGGCTACCTGGCTCTCGCGCACGTGCCTGCGGAGGTCACCGCCGAGCAGGAGTCCGCCGCCTCCGCTCCTGCAGGGGGGGCGATCGCAGGCACAGGCGATCCCGCCGAGGCCGGCCCGTGGTGGCGGCGGGCGACGCTGCCCTATCTCTTGCGCGCCACCGCCGCGATCGCTGCGCTGGTGGTGGTGCTCATCGGCAGCGCTCCGATGGCGTTGGCCGCCGTCAACCCGAACGCTGACCCCATCCTCAGCGAGGCCATCAATGGCACGCCCAACGCCATCAACACTCCTGCTCCGCCATTCGCGCTCGTCGACCAGCACGGGCACACGGTGAGCCTCTCTAGCTTCCGGGGCCACGTCGTCGCATTGACCTTTCTCGATCCCGTTTGCACCTCGGACTGCCCCCTGATCGCGCAAGAGTTCCGGAACGCCGACGAGAGACTCGCTGCGCAAGGCCGCCAGGTCGACTTCGTCGCCATCGTGGCAAACCCGATCTATCGGTCGGCGTCGTTCACGAATGCCTTCGATGTCCAGGAAGGCTTGGTGCACGTCGCCAATTGGTACTACTTGACCGGCTCGCTGCAGGAGCTGCGCCGCGTCTGGAACTCCTACGGTGTTCCTGTCGAAACCATCCCCAACGGTGCCATGGTGGCTCACGCCGACCTCGCCTTTGTGATCGACGACCACGGTCGTGAACGTGACGCCCTCGTCGACGACCCGGGTTCGAGTCAGTCAACCGCATCGTCCTTCTCGTCGCTCCTCCTGAACCAGATCGACCAAGCCCTCAATTCGTGATCGTCCGCTTGTCCCGGGTCCGGCGCCCGCCTCGGGCAGTGTGGCGCGCCAGCCTCACCGCGGTTTGGTGCGGGCTGCTGCTGGCCGGCTTCACGACAACGACCGGAGCCGGAGCTGCACCTCTCGAGAACGGCGTCTCGTCCTCCTCGGGAAGTTGGGTCGTCCTGCCTATGGGGCAGTTGTCCGACCGGTCGAACACCTTCTGGCAGCTGCTCCACGCGTCACCTGGATCTTCCCACTGGTCCGTGGTGACACCACCCGGCGTCGCCGACAACGGGGGGCTGGTTGGCGGGGTGGCACAAGGTTCAATCCTTCTCGGATTCCTGCCCAGCGGCCGGCTCCATTTCTCGCCGCTCTCGCAGAGCAGTGACGGCGGGGGCTCATGGGACGCGGCTTTCCTTCCAGGGGCGTTGGCCCCGGTCCCCGACGCCTTGGCCGCTACGGCTAGCGACAATGGCCGCGCGCTGGCCATCGTCGGCCCCCGGACGGCGCTCCAGACGGGGGTGGCCCGGCGCCAGTGGTCGCGCCTCGTGTCGACGACCCAGCTCCGCCGCGCCTCCCCGCGCTGCGGGGCGTCCGCACTGAACGCGGTCGCCTTCTCGCCTGCCGGGCTGCCCGTGGTCGCCGCGGGTTGCTCCGGCCGGGGAGTGGTCGGGATCTTCACGCGGCGCGCTGGATCCTGGCGCTTGAGCGGCACCGTGCTCCACGGAGCACTCGCTCGCGCCAACACATCGGTCCTGCGGCTGGTTTCATCGGGCTCGAGCACGACCGCCCTGGTCCAGGCCACAGTGATCAACCAACGTTCGCTTGTCGCATTGTGGCAGACGGCTTCTGGCTGGTCAGACTCCGCCCCCCTCGTCCTGCCCCGCGGGGAACGCGTGGCTGCCACTTCCGTCGGCGTCGACGGGACGCTGGGGGTGCTCGCCCGGACGAACCACGGCCTCGCCGCCGAGGACATCGGACCGGGCGGCTCCTGGGATCACCTGCCGGCACCTCCCGCCGGCACCGTTGCGCTCGCCCCTGTCGCCCCCATCGGAAGTTCTTCCATCGGCACTGCCGCCATGGATGCATTCACCGCCAGTGGAACGATGTTGTCGGTCTACGCGCTGACTCCGTCAGCGACGAGTTGGGCCCCGATGCAGACGATCCGGGTTCCGCTGGCCTACGGGTCGTCCGGTTGAGCTCGGTCCGCGCTACCTTGAGCTTTCGCCCGCCCGCAATTGGAGGGACGGCTTGAGGTACCTGGTCGACAACTGGAGCTTCGACCCCTTCGCCATCGTCGTGGCCGTCATCGTGGTGCTCCACGAGATGGGTCTCGCGAACCTGCGGCGCCGATCAACCCCGGCCCACTCCCGCACCCGGCGCCTGCGTTCGCTGTTCTTCTACGGCGGCCTGGCGATCCTCCTACTGGCCGTGATGTCGCCGATCGACTACTGGTCGGACAGCTACTTCTTCGTCCACATGATCGAGCACATCCTGATCGCCTTCTTCGCACCCATCTTGATCGTGGCCGGTGCGCCGTGGCTCCCCCTGTTGCACGGATTCCCCGTCGGCATCCGGCGCCGGCTGATGCGGATCGTCCTGCTCGGTCGCTCGGCACCCGCCACCCGCTCGATCGGGCGGTTCGTCATGAACCCATGGACGGCATTGATCTCCTTCAACGCGGTGATGGTGCTGTGGCACGTCCCCGCCCTCTTCGACGCCGGGGAGGAGAACCAGCTCGTTCACATCTGGCTCATGCACGCGAGTTTCTTCGTCACGGGCGTGCTTTTCTGGCTCCAGATCATCCCCTCGCATCCCTTCCGCCTGAAGGCCTCCCCTATGTGGCAGATCGGAGCCATCATCTCGACCAACGTCGTCATGTTCGTCTTGGCCATGACGCTGTCCCTGTTCTCCGGGACCAGTTGGTACGCCCCGTACGCACACGTCCCGGGGGTCTCCCTCCCCCCCTTCGCCGACCAGCAGATCGGCGCCGCCATCCTCTGGATTTGTGGCGACTTTTGGGCTGTCCCTGCCCTGGCCGTGACCATTCGGCGGGCCATGGACAACAAGGGGGGTTTCTCCCTCGGAGTCGACCGGATCTTCCACCGAGCACCTGACCCCTCGCTCGAGGCGCTGCGGGCTCCGGCCCCCGAGCACGTCTCCCAGACCTAACCGGACGTCCCGAGATCGGGTGCCACCGCCGGGTCTGACAACGAACTTGACGGACAGACTTCAAATGGTTGACGAAGCGAGGGCGGAACCTTAATGTCCGTTGTGTCAGGAACTTAGGGGCAGTTCCTCGATTCGATCGAGCGGTCATCGGCCTGTCCGAGGACGGGGGGTCAAGTATGAGCTTGGCGTGGAAGGTCTCGGTGACGCTGGTGCTGTTCGCCGTGGCCGCCATCGCGGCCGTCATTCTCATCGTCAATCTGCTCGGTACCCCGCCGACCGTCAACTTCACGGCCGAGAGTCCGGGTGCGCCTGTCAACGTCTCCCTCCAGACCGTGGGGGCCTTGGGTGGTACGGGCAGCCATCCCGGCTGGGTGTCCTACCTGGTCCGGTCGCCGCAAGGACAGTGGGTCCACACCACCGTCTTCCAGGTACCCGCACACACCAGGGTGAACGTCACCATCTACCAGTACGACTCGGGGAGCCCGCTGCGCAACCAGCAATTGGGCCAGGTCAGCGGCACTTTCGGCAACGTGGCCACTCTGAACGGCCACAAGTTCCGAGTCCTCAACTCGAACACCGGGAACGGCGTAGGCCATACCTTCTCCATCCCCTCACTGGGCATCAACGTGCCCCTGGAGGGCAACAACGGAAACGCCAATTTGTGCGCAGCCACTCCGTGCACCACGTCCTCGCCCCACAACATCGTCCGGTTCTCATTCGTCACCCCGGCAGCCGGGAGCTATCGCTGGCAGTGCTTCGTGCCCTGCGGGAGCTCCTACCTCTACGGCAACGGCGGTCCGATGTCGACCCTCGGCTACATGGGCGGCTTCATGAAGGTGGTCGCATGAGCGAGACCACCCCTCCGGCTGGTTCCGAAAAGGCACCGCCCGGAACCAGTGCTCCAGGTGCCGAAGGCACTGCCGCGAGCGTCCCGGAGGACGCCACACATCACTGGTGGCGCCTCATCGCGGTCTGGGTCGTGCTCTCGGCCGTGCTGGACCCGCTCTTCTATTACCTCGCCGGACCACACATCCCGCCGGGAACGATGACCGATGTCGCTCAGGGCGCGCAATTCGACTTCAACGTGCTCTTCGTCATCGCACTTCCTGTCCTCCTGGCGGTCTGGATCTACTTCGTGTACGCCATCTGGATGTGGCGCGCCTCGCGGGGTGGCCCGGAGCCCGTCATGGGTCCGTACTCACGCGGGCATCTCGGGCTCCAGGTGAGCTGGATCCTCATCACGTCGGTGGTCGTGCTCTTCCTGTTCGGCTTCGGCACCTACGAACTCGTGCAGCCCGGCGGAGCCGGTGGCGGTGAGGGCTCGAGCCCCATCTGGACGCCGACGTCAAAGACCATCCTTCCGATTCAGGTGATCGGCCAGCAGTGGAAGTTCACGTATCGCTATCCGACCTTCGGTGGTTTCGAGACCGACCAGCTCGTCGTCCCCGATGACACGACCATTCAATTCAACGTCACCTCGCTCGACGTGATCCACAGCTTCTGGGCGTACCAGCTGGGCGTGAAAGCCGACGCCAACCCCGACTACAACAACGTCGCCTACGCCACCACCCAACAGCTGGGGTCGTTCACGGTGCGGTGCGCCGAGCTCTGCGGCATCTGGCACGGCGCCATGTACAACAACGGCGTCGTCGTGAGCAAGCAACAATTCGCCACCTGGGCGAGGCTGACCGCCGTCAAGCTTCGGGCCAACACAAAGTTGTTACCACCGTACGCCCTGACATACACCCCCGATGCCAATGGTGCCGACGGCGGCTACTACCCCGACAATGTCGACCCGTACTCCCACGTGGAGCAGTACGGCGCCTCCCAGAAAAAGAGCAGTGACTGAGATGCCCGCCGACGCGAGCACCTCAGTCCTCGGGCCACACGCCCTGCCGCAGCGCGAGACGAGGGAGTTCCCCCATGGCGATTGACACTTCCGTCAGCGGGTTCGAATACCCGGGCGAAGAAGAGGTCGGTACCCCGGCGAGGCGCCCACCGGCCTGGCGGAGCTCTCCGTGGCTCCGACCCAACGTCCTCTGGGCATGTGCTGGTGGTGTTGTCGGCTACCTGATCGGCCACTGGCTCGGCAACGTGATCGCGAGTGGATACGAACAGGTCCAGGCCTCGGGTCAAAACGACCTCGCGATCGTTCTCGGGTTGACCTTCGGCGTCGTCGGATGGATGACCGGCATCGGGGCCCTGTCCTATCCGTTCGCCAAGATCCTCGGCTACGAATTGTCGCCGCCGCCACCCCAGCGGAGCTGGGTCCGCTACTTCCAGATGACCGAGGACCACAAGGTCGTCGGCTGGCAGTACGCGGTCGGCGTCCTGCTCTTCCTCTTCACCGGCGGGCTGCTGGCCATGCTCATCCGAACCGAGTTGCTCAGCCCCTCCAACCACGTCTTCGGACCAGGGACCTACATTGCCCTCGTCGGTGAGCACGGCACCATCATGATGATGATGGCGAGTTCCGCCATCGTCGGCCCGCTCGGGAACTGGCTGGTCCCTCTCATGATCGGCAGCCGACGCATGGCCTATCCACGCGTGGAAGCCTTCTCGTTCTGGATCTTCATGGCCGGCTACCTGGTGATCGTGAGCGCCCTCTTCTTCGGGGGCTTCCCCACCGGCTGGACGGGATACGCACCCCTGCAGACCCAGGCACCCGGAGGTATGGACTCCTATCTGGTCGGCTTCGCCGTCATCGGAATCGGGATGATCACGGCCGGATTCAACCTCGCCGCCACAATCATCAATTACCGGGCGCCGGGCATGACCTGGAGTCGGGTGCCGATCTTCGTCTGGGGGGTTCTCGCTACGACTGCCCTCCTGACCCTGGCCACGCCGACACTGGTCGTGGCCGGTCTGATGGGAATCCTTGACCGGACCTCCGAGACGGCGTTCTTCGTCACCGAGCACGGCGGCAGCAACTTCCTGTGGCAGAACCTGTTCTGGTTCTTTGGCCATCCCGAGGTGTACATCATGGCCCTGCCGGGATTCGGCATCGTGATGGAGATAATGCCGGTTTTCACTCGGAAGCCCTTGTTCGCTTACAAGGTGGCGGCAGCGGGCATGCTCGGCGTGGCGCTCCTGTCCTTCTTCGTCTGGCAACACCATCTGTTCCAAAGCGGTATCAACCCGGACATGCGGCCACTGTTCATGCTGACGACCGAGCTGATCTCCATCCCGACCGGCTTTCTCTTCTTGGTGACGCTCGGCACGCTCTGGAAAGCAAAGATCAGATTCGACACGCCAATGCTCTTCTGTCTAGGCATGCTGTTCAATTTCCTGATCGGCGGGGTGACCGGCGTATTCCTTTCCGACGTACCGGTCAACGTCACCGTGCACGGCAGCTTCTTCGTGATGGCGCACTTCCATTACACCATCATGGGCGGCCTCATCTTCGCCATGTTCGCGGGTTTCTATTACTGGTTCCCCAAGATCACCGGGAAGACTCTGAACCGCAAGCTGTCCAAGTGGCACTTCTGGACGTTCTTCATCTTCTTCAATTGCACTTTCTTCCCGCTCTTCCTCGTCGGTCTGCTCGGGATGCCACGGCGAGTGTTCGAGTACGCCACCAACTTGCAGACATTGAACGACATCTCGAGCATCAGCGCGTATTTCCTGGGCGCGTCGTTCTTCTTTTTCATCATCAACTTCGTCTGGTCCATCTACCTCGACCCGCACCCCGCACCGTCCAATCCGTGGAACTCTCTCGGCCTCGAGTGGCAGACGGCCACCCCGGTGCCCTGGTACAACTTCGAGCACATTCCCGTGGTGCTCAACGACCCCTACCACTACGGCGATGCCACAGCTCCACCTGTGGCCGACCTGGGCAAGGTCCTGTCGTCAGTCAGTGCACCGGCCGGCTCCGTGGACCACGGGGAGCTGGGGACCGGGGTCGACGGCGATGGCGATCCGCGTCCCCCGATCCTGTGAGGCGGTAACCGGCACATGGCACAGCAGCCTGTCGAAAACCAGCAATTCGAGAGCTTCACCGGTCAGCTCCACGAGACGCCGGAGGAGATCGCCTTCGAGTTGCGCGCCCAGGAGGGCGCCCTCTGGACGGGCGGCCGGCTCCTCATCGGTATTTGGGCGTTTGCCTTCGCCGCCCTCGCTTTCGCCTATTTCTACCTGCGCTCGGCCAACAACGAGGACCTCTGGCGGCCACACGGCATCACCGCGCCAACGGGCGCAGGTGCGGCGATCTTCACGCTGACCGTGGCCTGTGGTCTCCTCCTCCAATTCGGTGAACGGCGGTTCCGGAACAACGAGACTCTCGATTGGCAAGTTGCCGGCTGGACGGCCGTGCTGGGAGGGCTCACCGTGATCGGCCTGCAGATCTGGCAGCTGACCGACCTCCCCTTCTTCCCGGGTTCAAGCGGCTACGCCTCGTGCTTCATCGCCTGGGCCGCGATGAACATCGCCGTGGTGCTGGCCGGCACCTATTGGATCGAAACCATCCTGGCCCGGGAGATCCGCCTCCGACGTGCCATGGCCCAGGACGGAGGGACGCCCAACTCGACCCTGCCGGTCGCCCGCCTCTTCCGCGCAAACCTCAACGGCTGCACCTATTTCTGGGGCTTCATCGCAGTAGTGGCAACATTCTTCTGGGTGCTGTTCTATGTCATCTGATCCAGGAGAGGCGACCAAGTGATCCTTGTATCCGACATCGCGGCAACGCAGGCGTTGACCTTCGCCATACCCCTCGGGACGCTCGCCATCGTGCTTCTCTGGGGCTTCTTTCAACGACGACCGACACGATGACCACAGGGGCTGCCAGCGAGCGGCCCCCCGGACGTGCCCGAGTCCTGCGGCCTTGGTGTCTCGTGGCAGCCCTTCTCGGGGCCGTGCTGGCCTTGGTCCCGCCTCTTGACACCGTCGCCCGAGGGTCTGATTACGCCGCTGCGGTCCAGTTCTCACTCCTGGCCATCGTCGTCCCCGCGCTGACCACCCTCGGCTCGCCGTGGCGGATCTTCACGCTGTCCGCCGGGGGTTCAGCCGTGAGGCGCCTGGGCCCGGTCGACCGGCTGGCCGAGGGGCGTCGGCGTCACCACGAGCTGACGCGGTCAGTTGCCTACATCGGATGCGACTTGGCTGTCGTCATCGCCTGGCACGCTCCGCCCGCTGTGGCCTTCGTGGCCAGCGCGTGGTGGCCGGCGTTCGTCGAGGCCGGCATCCTCCTGCTCTTCGGGATGGGGCTCTGGCTCGAGCTCGTCCACTCGCCGCCTCTCGCCCCGCGCTCGGCGCACCTCAGGCGGGCGGTGCTGGCAGCCTTCGCCATGTGGGTCTTCTGGGTCCTCGCCTACGTGGTCGGCCTGTCGAACAATCGCTTCTACCCCAACTTCTCCCACGTCGCCGGCGGCTTGAGTGCAGCCGCCGACCAGGAGATCGCCTCTGCGCTCTCATGGTTCGTCGCGGCGATCGCCTTTGTCCCGGTGATCTTCTGGAATGCAGCCATGTGGATCAAGACCGAGGAGGACCCTGACACCGAGCTCATCGCGTTGCTGCGGGAGGAGCGCCGGCGGGCAACGCCTCCGCTGAACGATGGCAGCGAGGGCACGTCGTCACCATAGGCAGCGTGCCGGCATGCCGGGCCTAGCCCGAGGTGTCGGGAGAGGCGAGGGAGGGCAAGTCCACTGGTTGAAGGGTGGTGCCGAGCGATCGATTCGCGGCCCGCTCCTCCACGAGAGCATGCTGACGATCGGCCGCCAGCTCAGACTCGGCGGTCGTGAGATTACGCCGTGCGGGCGCATCGTCGGGGTGGGCCATCAGCGTTTGGACGTCTTCGATCGCCCGCAGGGCATCCGATGTCGTCCAGAGCAGGGCGGTGCCAACCATGTCGCCGACGTGCTTCCCCGCCGGGGTCTCGGGGACCTGGATGTCGGACAGGTCGTAGATCCCCTCATTGGCCAACGAGCAGGCTGCCTGATCGTCGCTCAGGAGCCCCGGGGTAGGAGCCCGGTCCGCTGGTGTGAGCTGGTGCTCGGCCTGGAGGGTCCAAATCCCCAGCGCCTGGTGAAGGGCCGAGGCGCACGGATCCAGATCACCGTTGACCTCGGTCATCACGCTCCGCTCGGCGCTGACGTCACTTGCACGGGAGGTTGGCACCGGAAGGTCAGTGAGCACGGTGATCACCACGATCAGCGCGATAGCCGCCGCGATGACCAGTCCCCGGCGGCGCTGGCAGAGCGAAGAGCGCGGTGCGGCCTCGGTCGGATCGGGGGCGACCTGAGTCACGGGTTCATCAGCTTCCGGGCGTAAGTAGCGATCCCCTCAGCCCAGCGGGCCTCGAGGGCAGGCTGCAAGGTGAAAGCTCCAGACGTGGACTCATCCGCAAATGCCGTTGCTCGGTAACGTACGTTGCCCTTTGGGTCGATGAACAGCAATGGGCTGTTGTGTGACTCCAAGCCCGTCTTGGTGTCGACGGAGATCGACACCCCGTAGGCCTTCCAGGTTGCATTCAAGGACGCCACCGGGCCGGTGAGCAAGCGCCAGTTTCCCAGCGTGCCGAGGCCGGTACCCGACACCGCGGGGGCCTCGGCAGAGACGGCGAGAGCAGACGGGTCCGTGTTCACCGTGATGAACTGGACGCGCGCCGCCGAAGCCCCGAGGTCCCTGTCAGCCTGAGCGAATTCAGCGGCGAGAACCGGGCAGATGTCGTTGCACGGAGAGTCGAAGAATGTGAGCACCGTTACGTATCGGGCTGGCGACGGCACCGACACAGATCGCCCCGTCTGGTCGGTCAACGTGATCCTCGGTGCTGGCCGTGGGATCGGCGAGGTCAAGTCCATGAAAGCCGCGAGGGGGGCGCTGAGCGATCGGCCCGGCGTCGGAGCGATCGCACCGGGTTCGGCTGCCGGCAGGCTGCGCGCCGCCGTGGTGGGCGTCGGCGTAGGCGTTGGGTTGAGGCCCGCCGAGGAGAAGAGGCGCTCGCCCACCAGGCCCGCGAGACTCAGGACCAGGACCGCACCGAGCACCCAGAAGACGAAGCTGGGGGGGATTCCTGGCGCACCTCTGGCCAGTGCCGCCGCCCGGTCGACGGCGGTCGGCGCGGCCAAGTCCTCCGGCCCCACCCCTTCCGGCGGCGGGGCCTGGGGCACGGAGACCCCTTCTTTTCCTCCGGTCTCAGTGGCTCCTCTCTCGGGCTCAGTGGCGCCGCTCATTGGTTCTCCTCGAGGCGAGACACCCAGCGCTGTAGGGAGGACGGGGTCTGGGGGCCGACGGCGGCCCCGACGACGCGGCCTTCGGCGTCGAGGAAGTAGGTCACGGGGAGGGCGCTCACCAGATACCTTCCCGCGATGGTCGCACGTGAATCGAGTCCGACGGGGTAACTGGCCCCGGCAGCAGCGAGCAACCGTGATGCCTGCGCGTCTGAGGTCTCGTTGGAGTCCACGCCGAGCACCGCCACATGCTCGCTCGCGCTCTTGGCCACCGAGGCAACCGCCGCCAGCTCCTGGCGGCAGTCAGGGCACCATGAGGCGAAGAAATTCACAATGACCGGCGACCCACGATGGGCCGACAGCACCACTGGGGGGCCACCATCCAAAGCAGGGAGCGAGAAGGCCGGCGCCACCGTCCCGGTGGCCAAGACCGGCGGAGGCGCTGCCTTGAGCGCCGCAGAGCTCGGCTCCTTCGGGCGGGTTGGACCACGGGTCACGACGAAGAGGACGAAACCGACGAGGCACGCTGCAGCCGCGATCGCCACCCATTTGAAGACCCGGTCCCCGCCCCCGTCGCTGCGCTGCCCGGTTACTTCCGGGACGCTCACGGGGACCCCCGCGGTGCCGCACCCTCCCGACCCCCTGCATCCATCGTGGCGAGGCTAGCCATGACCTGCACAGGTTTCCGGTCGTGCGGGCTGGAACTCTCGGTGTCGCTACCCCGAGACCCTCACCATTCCGCCTGTCGCTCCGCGGGATCGATCTTCTCGCGCTGCTGACGGCGGGCCGCCCGGGCATCGGGAGGCTCGTGGATCAGATGCCACCACGCCGCGACGGCGATGCCAGCGAGGATCGGCCATTCGAACGTATAGAACCAACTCAATCCGTTACCGCCCAGCGCCCGTTCCGCTTGCCACCAGGTTGCCGCACCGCATCCCGCCACCACGATGAGAAATTCGACGTGCAGGAGGAAGGATCGGGGTGAGAGCCAGCGCTTCATCACCGAACGCATCGTACTGCCGGGCGTCCAGGCCGCACCGCAGACAGATCGACCGCCCGGCGGCGCCATAGGCGCTGAACGCAGGAATTCGGGGCCGGTGAGACAGCTCGGTGGCGGGTCAGTCCAGCTCGGCGAGGAGCTCGCGGCAGCGTTGCGCGTCGTGCACGCAGCTTGGCCCGGAAGCCGTCCATGCGCTCGAGCTTGGCGCTGATCTGTTGGGCCAGCGACTCGTTGAGGACCATCGCCTCCTCGAGCGTCTCCTTCTGTTCGGCCCGCGCCTTCTTGGTGGTCGCGGCCTTGGTGGCGCGGTAGGTGGCGCGGAGCTCGTCGAGGCGTGTCTCGAGCGAGAGGAACTCGCGGATCTCGTCGAGGTTCATGCCCAGCACCTCGCGCAGCTCAAGGATGCGCTGCAGGTGCTCGAGGTCGTCGAGCGTGTAACGGCGCTCGCCGCCCGCGGTGTAGAGCGACGGCGCCAGCAGGCCGAGCTCCTCGTAGTAGCGGAGCGTCCGGGCCGACACGCCGGCTCGGGCGGCCGCGTCGCTGATGCGGATCCCGGCTCTCGGTCGACGGCTTCGGCGCCGCTCTCGGCGCCCACCTCCGGGCCGGCGTCAGGCACCGGATCGGCCGACGTGCTCTGGCGGGGTGGTCACTGGCATCTCAGTCCACCGGCAGCGCTTCGGTCTCGGCCACCGCCTCTTGGGCCGGCACCCAGTCCTCGGCGACTCCGTCACCACACCCGGCTCCTCTTCGTAGTGGTACTTGCCGCCCCGCAGCAGCGAGGCCACCGCGCCGAGCAGGCAGACCGCGGCCGCGAACGAGAAGGCCTCGGTCAGACCCTGCGAGAAGGCGGGCGCGATCAGGTGCGGGAAGAACTCCCGGCTGGTCAGGTAGTGCGCGGTGGCCGGCGGCAGGTGCGAGAGCTGCGCGGGTCCGAGCAGCGTCTGAATCGGGTTGTAGCCGAGGAAGGCGGCGAAGAGGCTCCCGACGGGCGGCAGGTGCGAGACCCGGGTGGCGACCGCGGGGCTCACCCCCTGCGCGGTCAGCCCGTGGAAGAGGGCCGAGGGCAGCGTGGCGGCCAGGCCGAGGATCATCAGGGTGAAGAAGATCCCGATGGAGAGGACCTGGGCCGACGCGTTGAACGTCCCCGCCATGCCCGCGCCGGCGCCGCGCTGGCTGGCCGGGAGGCTGTTCATGATGCCGGTCTGGTTCGGCGCGATGAACATCCCCATGCCGATGGAGTTGAAGAAGATCAGCGCCGCGAACCCGAAGTAGGGGAAGTTGACGGGCAGCAGGATCAGCGCCACGAACGTCGCGGCCACCAGCACCAGCCCGCCGGTGGCGAAGGGGCGGGCCCCGTAGCGGTCGGCCAGCACGCCGCTGACCGGTCCGGCCAGCAGCAGCCCGACGGTCAGGGGGATCATGTAGATGCCGGCCCACAGCGGGGTCTGCTCGAAGCTGTAGCCGTGCAGCGGGAGCCAGATCCCCTGCAGCCAGATCACGAGCATGAACATCAGGCCGCCGCGGCTGAGCGAGGCCAGGAAGCTGGCGACGTTGCCGGCGCTGAAGGCGCGGATGCGGAACAGCGACAGGCGGAACATCGGGTGCGCCACCCTGGTCTCGATGAACCCGAAGGCGATCAGGATGGCGATCCCCCCGAAGATCTCAGCCATGACGACGGGGCTGGTCCAACCCATGGTGTGCCCGCCGTAGGGCAGCAGGCCGTAGGTGATGCCGACCAGGACCAGGATGAGCCCGACGGCGAAGGTGATGTTGCCGAGCCAGTCGATCTTGGCCGGCGTGCGCACGCCGCGGTCCTCGAGCTTCACGTAGGCCCAGATGGTGCCGAACACACCGAAGGGCACCGAGATCAAGAAGACGAGGTGCCACTCGATCGGCGCCAGCAGGCCGCCGAGGACGAGGCCGACGAAGGAGCCGGCCACCGCGGCCACGTTGTTGATGCCGAGCCCGAGGCCGCGCTTGTCGGCCGGGAAGGCGTCGGTGATGATCGCCGACGAGTTGGCGAAGAGCATGGCGCCGCCGACGCCCTGGCCGACGCGCATGACGATCAGCCAGATGGCGCCCGGCCGGGCCGGTCAGCCACGTGATGGCGAGCAGGATCGAGAACGTCGTGAAGACGGCGAAGCCGAGGTTGAAGATCTTCACCCGCCCGAACATGTCGCCGACGCGGCCGAGCGTCACCACGAGCACGGCCAGCACGACCATGAAGCCCATCAGCATCCAGAGCATGTAGCCGGTGTTGCCCGGCGTGAGGGGGTTGAGGCCGATGCCCCGGAAGATGTCGGGCAGCGAGATGAGGACGATCGACTGGTTGATGAAGACCATCAACGTGCCGAGCGTGACGGTCGACAGGGCGATCCAGCGGTAGTTCGAGTGGTCGGCCGCGCCGGCCGACCCGCCCGGCCGTCGGGGCGTGGCCGTTCGTCTGGGGGAGGGTCGCGGTGCTCACGTTCCGAAAAGTTTAACGTTAACGTCAGGGTCATGAATCAGCCCGGCGCAGAAGGGCCCTGACCTCGGACGACGAGCTCGGGCGGACGAGGCCGGGCGGACTCGGGCGGCTCCTCAGGACGAAGCGGAGGGCCGTTCCGGAGCCGGAGACGCGGTCAGCGCCGCCTCGAAGACGGCGGCGACCTCGTGGGAGTAGGTGACCGGCGGCCTGGCTGCCCGAGCTGGGTGACCGACATGAGGACCGAGAGCATGAGGGCGATGATCCCGGGGCCGACGGCGGCGGGGTCGATGTCGGGGCGCACCGTGCCGGCGGCCTGGCCGGCCCGCAGCAGCTCGGTGCAGGCCTTGCGCAGCTCGTTCAGGGCCGGCATCTCGAGCACGCGCGATGGTGAAGTCCGGCTCGAGGCCGGCCAGGAGCCGCCGGGCCAGCGGGTGGTGCTCCACGGCGTCGACCAGGGTGAGGATCAAGGTGTCGTGCCAGCGGCTGATGTCGGGCACGGTCGAGTACCGTGGCCAGGCCCTCGCTCGATCACGCCGGCGGCGTCCTCGTCGACCGCCGCGAAGAACAGGGCCTCCTTGTTGGGGAAGTAGGCGTAGGCGACCGTGCCGCCGACCGCCGGCGTCGCGGGCGATGTCGGCGACCGAGGTGGCGCGGTAGCCGTCCCGGCCGAATCGAGCGATGGCGGCCTGCCAGGATGGCCCGGCGGGTCTGGGCGCCCTTGGTCTCGGGGGCCTGGTCGCTCGTCCACGCTCGTTCGCACTCCTGGTCACCCCTCTGCTCGCCGTCACAAATGAGAGGATTTGAGGGAATCTCTCAAATATTCTATCATGGGAGCCGTCAGCCGAGCGGGAGGCGAACGACATGACGCAGACAGCGACCGAGGCCCGGACCGAACCGGGGACCCAGACGAGCAACCCGGAGAGGAAGGTCCCGACGCGGCGGATGTCCTTCGAGGAGTCCATGCGGGCCGTGCCCCGGCACTTCGCCGAGGACGGCGACCTGATTTCGGGCCACTCATCGCGGCGCTGTCGTCGGTGTTCCCCGACGGCGAGGACTACTTCGTTCGCTCGGTGCGCCACTTCCGCGACCAGGTGACCGACCCCGCGCTCAAGCGCCAGGTGGCCGGCTTCATCGGGCAGGAGGCCGTGCACGGGCGGGAGCACCGCGTCTTCAACGACCGCCTGGCCGAGCTCGGCTACCCGACCAAGCACTACGAGCGGATCACCCGGCGGGCGCTGCGCGTCCGCGAGCGCATCCTCCCGGCCAAGTCCAACCTGGCGGCCACCGCCGCACTCGAGCACTTCACCGCGACCCTGGCCGAGCTCGTGCTCTCCAACGAGGAGATCCGCGCCGTCATGGGTGCCGACGCGGTGCGCGACCTCTTCGTCTGGCACGCGCTCGAGGAGTCCGAGCACAAGGCGGTCGCCTTCGACGTCTACAAGGCGGTCGGCGGCGGCGAGCGCCTGCGGGTCTGGACCATGAACTTCTTCCGCTTCGGCTTCGTCATCGGCATGGGACTGGCCGTCGTGATCTCGCTGCTGGGCGACCGTGCCACCTACCGGCCCGGGACGCTGCGGCGGAGCTGGCGCAAGGTGAAGGCGCTCGCCGATCGTGGACCCGGCGATCTGGGCCCAGCTCAAGGACTACAACCGGCCCGACTTCCACCCCGACGACAGCGACACGACCGAATTGGTGGAAACCTGGAGGGCCGAGCTGTTCGGGGAGCACGGCACCTTGAACGACAAGCTGATCGGAGGCCGCCTGATGACCACTCGTCCCCGGGGAGGACATGCATCTCGACGTCCTCGTCGTCGGCGCCGGGCTCTCGGGCATCGGCGCCGGTCACTACCTGCAGACACGGTGCCCCTGGGCCAGCTACGCCATCTTCGAGGCGCGCGACGCCATCGGCGGCACGTGGGACCTCTTCCGCTACCCGGGCATCCGCTCGGACTCGGACATGCACACGCTCGGGTACTCGTTCCGGCCCTGGGACGGCGAGAAGTCGATCGCCGACGGCGACTCGATCCTGCAGTACATCAAGGACACGGCGGCCGAGTCGGGCGTCGACACCCACATCCGCTTCGGCCACCGCGTGACCGCGGCCGACTGGTCGAGCGCCGACGCCTGCTGGCACGTCACGGCCGAGCGCGAGCGACACCGGCGAGACCATCGAGCTGACCGCCGGTTTCCTCTTCTCGCTGCAGCGGCTACTACCGCTACGACCACGGGTACCTGCCCGACTTCGCCGGCATGGACGACTTCGGCGGCCCGATCGTGCACCCCCAGGCCTGGCCCGAGGACCTCGACGTCACCGCCGGAAGCGCGTCGTGGTCATCGGCAGCGGCGCCACCGCGGTGACCCTGGTCCCGGCGCTGGCCCGCACGGCCGCGCACGTGACGATGCTGCAACGCTCGCCCACCTACATCGCCTCGCTGCCCGAGCGCAGCCCCGTCGCCACGCTGGCTGCGCAAGGTCCTGCCGGCCGCAGCAGGCCGGGACGGCGGCCAAGTGGTTCCACGCCCTCTTGACCCAGTTCTTCTACCAGGTGAGCCGGCGCTACCCCGAGCGCCGTCAAGCGCATGCTGCGCAAGGGCCTCGAGCGCTCAGCTGCCCGGCCGGCTACGACATCGACACCCATTTCACGCCGCGCTACAACCCGTGGGACCAGCGCTTCTGCGCCGTGCCCAACGGCGACCTGTTCGCGGCCATCCGCGCCGGCACGGCCTCGGTGGTCACCGACCACATCGAGCGCTTCACCGAGAACGGGGCTGTTGCTGGCCTCGGGCGCCGAGCTCGAGGCGGACGTCATCGTGACGGCGACCGGGCTCGAGCTCCTGTTCCTCGGCGGGCATCGCGCTGCGCGTGGACGGCGAGCCCGTCGACCCCGCGAGCCGGCTGACGTACAAGGGCATGATGCTCGAGGGCGTGCCCAACCTGGCCATCGCCATCGGCTACGTCGAACGCGTCGTGGACGCTCAAGTGCGACCTCACGTGCGACTACGTGTGCCGCCTGCTCAACCACATCGCACGGGCGCGGCCTGACGCGAGTGCGTGCCGCGCAACCTCGACGGGTGCCGTGGCCGAGGACGGGCCGTTGCTCGGGTTGACGCTCGGGCTACATCCAGCGCTCGGCGCACCTGTTGCCCAAGCAGGGCAGCCGCCATCCCTGGCGCGTGCACCAGAGCTACCTGCGCGACTACCGCGCGCTGAAGATGGGCGACATCGACGACTCGGTCATGCGGTTCGCGCACTGCTCCCGCCTCCCGCCGACTCGGGCTCCCCCGACGGCGGCGCTCGGTCCGCCGTCACGGTCGCCTCCTGACATGAAGGTCTTCGCGGACCGGGTGGCGGCCATCACGGGCGCGGCTCGGGCATCGGGCGGGCCCTGGCCGAGGACCTGGCGCGTCGCGGTGCGCACCTCGCGCTGGCCGACATCGACGACGAGCGGCCTGGCCGAGACGGTGGCGCGGCTGCGAGGGACTGCGGGGTGAAGGTCACCTCGCAGCACTCGACGTGGCCGACCGGGCCGCCGTCTACGCCTGGGCCGACCAGGTCGTCGCCGACCACGGCCAGGTGAACCTGATCTTCAACAACGCCGGCGTCGCCCTCGGGCGCCACCATCGAGGCGATGTCCTACGAGGACTTCGAGTGGCTGATGGGCATCAACTTCTGGGGCGTCGTCTACGGCACCAAGGCTTTCCTGCCCTATCTCAAGGCCTCGGGCGAGGGACACGTCGTCAACCTCTCCAGCGTCTTCGGCCTCGTCAGCGTGCCCTCCCAGTCGGCCTACAACGCGGCGAAGTTCGCCGTGCGCGGCTTCACCGACACGCTCCGCATGGAGCTCGAGATCGAAGGTGCGCCGGTGTCGGTGACCACCATCCATCCCGGCGGGATCAAGACCAACATCGCGCGCAACGCGCGCATGGACCCGAGCGTCGCCGAGATGACCGGCGATGCCGAGGAGGCGCGAGCGGACTTCGAGCGCCTCTTCATCACCAGCCCGGAGAAGGCGGCCCGCCAGATCCTCACCGCCGTGCAGCGCGACCGCCGCCGTGCCCTCATCGGTCCCGATGCCAAGGCCATCGACTTCGTGGCCCGTCTGCCCGCCGGCCTCTACCAGTCGGCCCTGACCCGCGGTGCCCGCGCGGCGGCGCGGCGACGCGGCACGTCGGACCCCGCGCCCTGAGCCGGGCGACACCGCAGGGTCAGGCGGCGAGCCCGTTCAGCAGCGTCCCCACCGCCAGCCGCCAGCGCCGCTCGATCGACTCGGTCGACGTCCCCAGCCGCCCGGCCGCCTCGGCGAACGCCATCCCCTGAATCAGCGCCACGAAGACGTGCGCCACGTCGGTCTCGTCACCGTGCAGGCGCCCCGCGTCGAGACAACGGCGCACCCGGTGCACGATCAGGATGCGGACCGAGCTCGTGGCCGCCAGCTCGTCGGGACCGGGCGCGAAGTCGGTGAAGGGCCGGGAGAACATGACCTCGGCCAGGGCCCGGTTGTTCCGGACGAAGCGCCGGTAGGCGACGGCGAGGGCCCAGAGGTCGGCCACCGGGTCCTCCCCTTCGCGCACCGCGGCGAGCTCCTCGCCCAGTTTGCGGAAGCCCTCGAAATAGATCTCGCGCACCACGCCGGACTTGTCGCCGAAGAGCTCGTAGAGGGCGGGTGCCGATGTGTCGGCGCGCGCGGCCAGGGAGCGGGCGGTCAAACCCCCGGCTCCCGCCTCGGCCAGGAGGTCGACGGCGCTGGCCAGCACCCGTTCGCGCAGCTCGGGCGTGCGCTGCTTGGTACGGGGCATCAGGCGGGCACAGCGCCGGGGCCCGCCGCCGGCGGCCAGGCGCCATGATCCCGGTTCCCGGGCTCTGGACAGCCGGGTCCCATTGGTGGAACATTGTTCCGAAACATCGTTTCATTATAAGCCTGACGAAGCCCACGGGGAGGACCGCAATGACCGCCGGCACGACCAGTACGACCAGCACGACCGATCTGGTGACCTACGCACGTGACGGCGCCATCGGCACCATCACGATGGACGACGGCAAGGTCAACGTCTTCTCCATCGCCATGCTCCGAGCCCTCCACCAGGCATTCGACCAGGCCGAGCGGGACGGGACGGTCGTGCTCTTGACCGGCCGGCCGGGCAGTTTCTCGGCCGGGTTCGATCTGAAGACGCTGCGCGACGTCCCCGAGGACATTCGCGAGCTGCTGCGGCTGGGGGCCACGATGGCCGAGCGCATCCTGTCCTTCCCCGCGCCGGTCGTGGCCGCCTGCGCGGGCCACGCCTTCCCGGCCGGCTCGTTCCTCCTCATGGCGGCCGACACCCGGATCGGTGCCGACGGCCCCTTCACACTGGGGCTGAACGAGGTCCGCATCGGGCTGACCCTGCCCTGGTTCGCGGTGGTGCTCGCTCGCCACCGCCTGACGCCTCCCTTCTTCGACCGCTGCGCGGTGACCGGCACCCCCCTCGGCCCGCTCGGCCCTCGAGGCGGGCCTGCTCGATGCTGTGGTCGCCCCGGAGCAGCTCGCTGCCACCGCCCGTGCGGCCGCCGAAGACCTGGCCGGGATCGATCGCGCCGCACGCGGCCACCAAGTTGCGGGTCCGCCAGCGGGTGCTGACCGAGCTGCGCGACGCGATCGAGACCGAGCTCGGCTGAGCGCGCCCGGTCCGGGGCACGACGTGTACTGGACACCGGGCGCCGGCGCGCCCATGATCAGGACGTGGAGTCTCCCTCGCTGGTCGAGACCATCATCCGCTTCCCCGGTGACGTGCTGCGCCTGCCTTCCACCGCGCTCTCCGCCATGCAGCGGGTCAACGACCTGGCCGAGCGGCTCGATCGGCTGATGCCCCTGCTCGAACGCATCGACGGCGGCGTGAACAAGGCGGGCTCTGGCATCGACCTGGCTTCACTCGGCATCTCGCACGCGGTGACGGGCTTGGAACAGGCGGTCGGCATGCTCGACTCGTCCCTGCCCTCGCTCTCCGACTCCGCGCTCGCGCTGCGCAACCTGACCGAGCGCCTGAGCGGCGTGGCGATCGATCTGGCCACCGAGCTCCCCAAGGCGACCCAATCGCTCCAAGAGGTATCACCGGAGCTGGCCAGCGTCGTCGGCATCCTCGACGAGCGGTTCACCCATCTCGACGACGTGGTGACCGAGATGGCCCGGCTCGTCGAAGCTGTCATCGGCACCATTCCCGGCATGCGACGCGTCTTGCGGGTGAGCACGACCTCCATTCCCTTCGAACCCAGCTGACGACAAGGAGCCCCCCATGGGTGCAGCAGATCAGGACGCCGCGCTCGCGGCCGTCCGCGCCACCTCCGAACCGATCCACGACATCGGCACCGCCATCTATCTCAGCCCCGACGTGATGGGCATGGCGGCGGCGTGGGGCTGGTCCAACCCGTTCGCCTTCTACTTCGCGGGACGTGGCGGCATGCTCGGTGAGGTCGGCCCCGACGTGGTGACGTCCGCCTTCGGGTGGTTCAACCCCGACGCGGTCACCGCCATGTTCACAGAAGGCGCCGGCGTGGCCGGCGCCAAGGTCGCGGCCGAGCGCATGGCCGAGGCGCACGGGGAGTGGGGCAAGCGGCACTACGCCGGCGTCGAAGGCCTGGACGACATCGTCGCCGTGACCGAACAACTGGTCGACGGCATTGAGGGCTCGGGCATCCCGCTCTTCGTGGGCTGGCGGGACGCACCGCGCTCCGACGACGTCGCCGGCAGGGCGGCCCAGCTGATGCAGATGCTGCGCGAATGGCGCGGCGGCTTCCACCTCGTCGCCACCACGGCGGTCGGCCTCACGCCGCTCGAGGCGATCCTGACCAACGAGGGGGAGGGCCAGGCGAAGTTCTTCGGATGGTCCGAACCCTTTCCCGACGTCAGGCCCATCAAGGCCAAGCACAACGAGGCCGAGGAGATCACCGACCGGCTGTGCGCGACGACGCTGGCCGGCGCTCTCGACGCCTCTCAGTTCCCGGCTTTCGAAGCTGGCGTGCAGGCCCTCCGGGCGGCCACCCCGTAGGCGACACAGCCCGTCCCCGGGGGGTGGCGGTCATGAGGAACCTCGATTACCCCCAGTGGACTGCGAGCACATTCTGCTCGATTGCGATCAGCGTGCCGCACAATCCCATCGCCGGCAGGAGGAAGCGGACAGGCAGCCTCCAACGCTCAACTCCAAGTGCGACGAGGGCGCCCAGGGCGCCGAGGCCCACATACGCATAGCCAGCCTTGTACGTGGCGGTCTGGAAGGCGAGCACCCACACCGACAGGAACGCCGTGGCGACGATGACCCACAACGTCAAGAGGATCCGTCGTTGCGCACGAGCATGAACCAATCCCAGGAGCGCTGCTCCACAGATCGCCCAGAACAGAAGATTCACCGGCCAGGGCCATTTGAAAGGAAGCCATCCAGACTCGTACCAAAACACGCCGAAGATGCGCTGAGGAACGTCAATGAAGACCAGGTGCAGGGGATCGGTGACCACGTACGGGATTTCCGGAAAGTTGCCCAAGCCGCCCGAGGCGGTCAGATACCGCTCGGTGGCGTGACGCGCCAGAGGATCGCCGTATCGAAGCGTGTTCTGAATCAGGTACCACCCGCACACAGCAAGGGCGGTGATCAGCGCGATCACCAGGTGCTGCGCCCGCAGCTTCCATGTCTTCATCATCATGACCAACACGATCAAAACGAGCCCGACCGTCACCGCCGATTGCTTGGTGACAATCAAGAGACCGAACACGGCACCGACAAGTGCGATCCGCCGTCGGCCCGGGCGTTTGACGTAACGCAGAGCCACCAGAGTGAGCGCGGCGCCGAGCAAGCTCACAAGATTGTCGTTGGTGACGAACGAGGAGATGAACACGAAGTGAGGCAGCGAGGCAACGAACGCGGCACCAACGACGGGAGTCCAGGGATCATCAGTGATTTCTCGGATGGCAAGGAATGCGACGAGGACGGTCAGAGCACCGAGTAGCACGTTGGGCAGTCGGAGCCAAAGCAGAAAATGGAGATCGCTCGCGCTGTGATGCACGAAGAGGCCATCGGCTGCATTCAGAGTCATGGCGGGATCGCTGTTCGCCGGTGTATGGGGTGAAATTCCCACCATCGTCTGCCAGCCGGCAAAGAGTAAGTAGTAGAGGGGCGCTTGGCCGGCTTCGAACCCAGCGCAGTGCACCAATGCTGCATGGATCGGGCCGGACGTTCGTACCACGTCACGCCCATCGATCTTCACCACGTGTAAGCCCGATACAACAGGCCTGCATTTCGAATTCATGACGTACCAATGGCCGGACACCAAGGTCTCGATGTTCTCCACATGACTGGGTTCATCGCCCGATTCCCACGCAGGTGTCTTGATCGCGATGAACGAGCCGAGTGCGATGAATCCGACGAGGACTCCCAGAAGCGTGATGGTGGGCCACCGGCTTCGAGCACCATGTATCCCGTCGACGTTCGGGAAGAGCACTCCCGTGGTGTCCTCGGGTCCCAGGATCATCGATTGCCACCACTGGAACACGCATCTGCAAGGGTTGAACACGGGCACGCGAGGTCGTCAACGATGTACGTGGGGCGATGGTGCAGCCCGAAACAGACTTGTCGGCGTGCACGTGCCGCAGGGGCGACGAAGGCAGTGACGAGTGCGATGGCACTCACTAGAACAAGCCGGTCACCCGTAGAAGGCGTCCAACCAAGATCCCACCCCGTTCAATCGCTTGGGTGATGGTACGAGGGCTGCCGGGCAAGTTCCAGCGTCCGGGCCCCGTCGGACGTCGTGACCGTCCGTGAAACTCGGGGGACCGCCTTCTGTTCCACCACGACATACCCCCCGCCGCTCGGGCTGGGGTACCAGCCGCGAGGGACGCCCGCTCTTGCTGTCGTGCCGCCTCCGACACGGGGCCCTGTCGATGGCAGTCAGCGACATGGCCGCAAGGCACAGCACTCACCCGATGAACCTCCATCCGAGCGAAACGTGCAGGACGAGGATCGTGGCGAACTGGTCTGGTCCGTCGACCTCTGGCGATGTGCCATGCATCGCCACCCTTCGTCGAGGCTGATGCGCCTCGCGGGCTGTCCGCAGACAGTCCCAGTGGTCATGGAAGGGCCTTTTGGCCAGGGAAGTCACCTGGTATCGTGCACCCCTGGCAGTGGAACAGCTGCTCGATGTCAGGAGGCCCGATGCGGACTTGCGACGCCGGGCGCAGAAGCTAGCCTGAACAACGGTCTGGACCGACTTGCTCAAGCCAGTCATACGCTCGAGCGGTTGAACCCGGCAAGGCATTCCAGAGGCCTTAATCCCTGGTAGAAGGCAAGGACCTGTGGTGCAGCTCGGAGTGCACGCCGCCCTGTCAAGGCGGAGGTCGCGGGTTCAAATCCCGTCAGGTCCGCCACCAAGCTCCGGCTCGCCCTCGGGCGATGGGGCATGGATACCCGGTCGGGTAGCTCAGTTGGTAGAGCGCGCGCCTGAAAAGCGTGAGGTCACCGGATCGACGCCGGTCCCGACCACTCACAAGGCCTAATTCGGGGCCACATCCGACGGGCACTCTCGCCCGAAAGGTCGTTGGCCGTGCCCACCGCGTGGCACACGATTACTTCAGGATGTTCACTGCCCGGGCCACCACGAGTAAGGCGACGACGAGTGAAATCGCCTCCTCCGCCATCATCATCAGCTTCATCCACGGCCGAATGGCGGACACGTCGGTGGGGCTGAACGCGGTCGCCGTGGCGAACGAGAAATGGAAGTAGTCGACGAACCGCGGGCTCCATCCGGCCCCGACAAACTCTTCGTTCTTCATTTCGGGAAAGACCAGCGCCGGCGGTCGACTCGCAATTCCGGCGCGCGCTGCTGGGCCACCACGGTCCAGGGCCCAATACCAGAGCCCGAAGGCGATCACGTTGCTCAGCCAGATCGCGCCACCGCTGGCCAACAGGAGCTTGGCGTCATTGGTGAAGGCGGAGACGTTGACGATGGAGACGACGAGTCGAATCGCGGCGTCGGCGTTGGCCAACGAGATCACCGCGATCAGGCAGTTGGTCATGATCCGCAACCAGGGAAGATCCCGGTCGATACGACCGGGATCGCCGATGATCAGGGCGACGAGCAGAACGACCACGATGACCGGAAACACCCATCGCGCATCGCCGTTGCGAAGTTCGGGGGGCAACGTCGCCCGTAGAAGACCCGTGGCCAACACCGCCAGAGCCATGGGCCACCGCGGTTCGCCGACGTGAGGCGCTCGCTCTGCGTTCGGCATTCCCGCACTGTCACTCATGGCGCTGGGTCGATCCATGGTTGTAGTTTTCCCATTTTCCACGAGCGAGTTGCGTCTCTGGCCAAATCACGCAGGCACCTCAAGCCCCGGTGAAGAAATTCCGGACGAACCGGTTGCAGTATCCGACGACCTCGCTGGTTGTCGCTGCAAATTCCGCGCCAACGTGGCGCAAGGATTTTGGGTCCGACCCGTCCGTCTCTCGTTCTGTTCTCTGCGTTTCTCTTTTCGATCTCTCCGTTTCTCTCTCTGCTCTCAACGTGTCGAGTGTTGCCCTCATCGCCACCATCTCTGCTCTCATGGCCACGAGTTCTGGTCTCATCGCCTCTAACTCAGGTCTCATCACCTCCACTTCAGCCGCTCTGATGGCTTCTCGCTCTGTTCTCATCGCATCTCGCTCTGTCCGCATCGCTTCGCGCTCGGTTCTCAGTGCTTCTCTTTCGCTCGGTTCCGACTTTCTCTGTGGTCTCATCCTCTCTCCCTGTTGTGATCGCTGCTGGTGATCACGGATAGGTCTTTGAAAGTGTGGACGTGTGCCGGGTCTCCTCGGCACGGGTCTCAGTGTCACCGTTCGGGTTCAATCAGCACACGTTCAGAATCCCCTCTTTAGTTGATTCGGAAGCGCCGTCGTCACTGATGAGCGGCCGCCGCAGGTCGTCCGTCAATCGCTGAACCTCGAGAGCGGCCTCAACGACGGGATCTGCGTGCCGTTGCTGCTGATCCTTCTCGCCACAGCCGCGGGCGCTGGGGCTCGGGCTCATCCGCTTCCCGTGGTGGCCGAAGAGATCGGTCAGGGCCTCCTCTGTGGTGTCGGCGTGGCCTAGCTTTCCGCCGGAATCGTCGTTCTCGCTGGTCGGCGAAATCTGATCGACAAGACCTGGCAGATCGTTCCCCTGGCCACGACCATTGCCGCCTACGGAGCGGCCAACGCACTCGGAGGGTCCGGGTTCATCGCCGCGTTCGTGGCCGGCGCTCTCTTTGGCCTCCTCGCCAAGGATGAGGTGGCCCAGGCGATGCTCTTCACCGAGGTGACGGGGGCCACGCTCGACAGCGCCACCTTCCTCGTCTTCGGGGCGGTTCTCCTTGGTCCGGAGTTCAAGCAGTTGAGCTGGCACATAGTCCTCTACGCGGTCTTGAGCCTGACCGTCGTGCGGATGGTGTCAGTGGCCATCGCGCTCTTCGGCACCCACGCACGACCAGCAACGGTGGCCGTCATGGGTTGGTTCGGCCCGCGCGGACGAGCATCGATTGTGTTCGGGGTGATCGTCGAAGATTCCCACGTCGAGCACTCTGCGGAGATCACCACCGTGACGTAGGCGAGTTCAGACAAGAGTCCGCCCGCAATGGAGTCGAAACCTGCCCACGAATACCAGCCTCTGCCATTCAGCCGACTGAGGAGTGGCACGCATCTCACTACTCTGCGTTCTCTTTCGTCGCGACGTTCAGCTTGCTCTCCCGGCCTGCTATGTCACGGTTACTAGATCCGCGGCAGGTGGCCTCGCAATGAGGTACGCGATCACGCCGATGATGGGAACGAAGACGATAAAGACGAACCACAGAGCCTTGGCGACGCCGCCATGGTCCCGACGCCGGAAGTTGTCGATGAACGTCCAGATGACGATGAATACCCACAGGACGAGTCCAGCAAAGACCAGTAGCGTCCAAATAATGCTCAGTAGCGGATAGGTATACGCAAGCAGCATGATTTCCTCCAGGTTCAATTAGTCGGGCAGCTCGTCAGTCCCGTTATGAGTAGAACGAACGGCTCTCAATTTGTGCTTTCTTCTTGTCTGCTGAATTAGACGGTCAACCTCCTCGTCTTTTGCGGCTGAGGACTAGACGCCGAGCTCTGCCTGAACCGATCCGTCGGCAATGGCGTCAACGAGCGCTTGATGGTCGAGCGCATTTTGGTCGGCGTAGGCCACGGCGAAGTCGGCGATGGCCCGGTCGAAGGCGTCGCTGGACCCTAAGTAGGAAGCGATGGCGACCCGGTCACCGGAACGAGCGTGGGCCCGAGCCAACGCCCAGCCACACATTTTCGCGTAGACGAGAAAGGCCTCCGGAGCCATGTTGTCCACGTCAGCGGAAGCCTTCCAATCCCACAGCTGGCGGAAGTAGTAGTCGTGAGGGTTGCCGTCCAAACCATTCGGGACCCGATGCCACCCCAGAAAGATGTCGCTCGCCGCCTGCATGAAGCGTTGGCCTTCGACGACTCGCTGACCATGGTTTTTGAACACGCTCTTGGTGCAGAACCGCTCTAACACCGAGGCTTCGGCCTCCTTCATTTGGAGGATGAGCGTGTCGCCGGCGTCGTTTCCCACAAAGAGAGCGACCCAGGCCCGAGTGCCGACACTCCCGACTCCGACGACCTTCCGGGCCACGTCGACGAGTTCGTAGGATTCGAGCAGGTGACGACGATCCCCGTTGAGGGTCTGCCGATACGAACGAATGCCCTCGTGGATCATGTGCCGGATCTGCCCAGCGTCGGTGTCGCCGTAGAGTTCGCTCAGCCGTACCAACAACGGGGGATCATTCCGGAACCGCAGCTCGCCGTCGACCACCTCGGTGAGCTTGTCTCGAGCCTTGAGCTGATCTTTCGATTCCGCCTTGGTCGCAGTTTTCTGAAATCCCGCAAGCACCTTGTTGCTAACTTCGGATCCCCACCTTTGCTCGGTGCCGGCCATGTCCAGGTGGGAATACCACACTTCCAAGTTGGACATGCCGGCGAACTCACGCATCGCCTCGCGATAGGCGCCCATCGAGTTCGTGACCAGTTTCCGACCCTCCTTGGCCGAGAAGCTGCGGCTGCGGGCGGCAATCTCAAAGCTGGCGCCCAAGCGCTTGAGATCCCATTCGAAGGGGCCAGGAGCCGTCTCGTCGAAGTCGTTGACGTCAAAGAGAAGATCCCGTTCGGGCGAGGCAAAGCCCCCGAAGTTGCACAGGTGGGCGTCGCCGCACAATTGGACATCGATGCTCGTGCGTGGCCCGGTGGAAAGGTCGGCGGCCATCGGTAGCGCGGCACCCCGGTAGTAGGTAAATGGCGTCGCCGCCATCCGCCCGTAGCGGATCGGCACGAGCTCTGGAACGCGAGTCGTGCCCTGCTCAACCAAGAGATCGAGCGGCTTTTGTGTTCGCTGGCTGGTCGACCATTCAGCATGGCGTTCCCGTGGCAACTCCGCCCGCGCGGCCTTACCCCTTTCGGCACGCTCCTTATGGCTCGGATGCTCAACCGATGTAGTCATTACAGATGTGGCCATTTCCTACCTCTTTTCGGTGCTCTACATTCAGTCGAATCGGTGTTGATTTCGGTTGCCGCTTTACCCGAGAGACGGATCGGCCAGGTAAGCCGACAGCCTTTCCTTGCGATGAAAGGCCCATCGAGCGCCGGCGCGTTGTCCGAGGACCGCTCCAATGAGTGACAAACCGCAAGCCATCAGCACACCCAGCGCGTACTCGCCGTCCGACAGTCGGCCGGTAAGCCCGTTCTGAGCCGAGATCCCCCAGAGCAACAGCGTGGGTGTGATGAAGGCGAAGGCAAGTGCGGGGACGAGGCCGTAGGGCGTCACGACGAGCACGAGCCATCGCCCCCACATCTGCCTCCAGGACCGGCGATGTGCCCAGCGTTCCCGCAGCGGGATCGGGTGGTAAGGGAAGCGGATGCCCACCCATGCCGAGAATCCCAAGACCCCGAACGGCATCACCGTGATGGCGATGATGGTGACGACCATGGCGAGGTAGTCGTGGTTGGAGATTCCAATGATCACGGCGACGACGCTGCACAGTGGGGCGACAAAGGCCCATAAAACGAGATTCTTGGCGTAGAGCAGGCGCCGGAACTTGACCGGATCATCGAGCGCCACCGTCATCCGGCCGGGGTCCGGCCCGAGCAGGTTGGTTGCGGGTACGTCGGCGATCATCCAGCCGCCGAGGACCAGGGCGAAGGCCAGCGGCCCGTGGAGCGAAAAAAGCGAGTTCTTCCAGGAACCCGGTGCCCACAACCACAGTCCTGTCATGAGGAGACCGTTGACCACGACAACAGACGGCAGCACGTATGGGGCATGGACCGCGCGCCCGAACTCGATGCGCACTGCTTGCAGCAAGGATGCCGGGAGCGCTACGTCCTCGTCCTCCCCGGACGCCACCACGGCCAATCGGGTTCCCCCGATCACGTCAGGGCTCCCGTGAATCCGTTCCCGCGGGTCGGCCAGCTGTCCCCGGACCGATTCGGACTCGAAGACAGCTGGTAGGACCCAGCGAAAGAGTGACGGTGAGTCAGGATGACGCTTGCCTCTCCTCGATCGCGTCCTCAATGGCCAGAGCCAGTCCGAGGGCCTCGGCAATTGCCGTGGCCGCGGAGACCGTCCTGGCGGTACCGACGATCGGGGCAACCGCAATCAGCGCCCCACGGGCGTCTTCCAGGGTCAATCCGGCATCACCGGCGGCTGGCATGTTCAGCAGATACGACGCCGGTCGAGCATCAATTGCTGCCAATGCAGCGAGCCGGGCGATCATGAGCTCACGGTCGTTCAGGCTCGTGTGGCTCACCGAAGTTACGGTCATCTCGAGAACTGTGTCAAGAAGCGGTCGGTTCTCACTCATTTATCAGTGCCTTTCTGCTGGAATTTCAAATGATGACACTGCGCGACGCCACAGTGACGGCGTAACACTCTGCGGCTTGATCAGCTGAGCTCGCTCGCCGTCTCCTGAACCGCCTGGTCAATGTCCTTGGAGCTCACGTCGAGTTCCTTCGCCGCGTGCTTCTCTGCCTTGAGATCGGCCTTCTCGATGGCATCTCCGATGGTGCTCTCGCCGACGATGACCAGGGCAGCCTGCCCGGCGTCGATGATGTCCCCGAACTCCTTCACGTCGGAGCGGGACATGCCTTTCCACAGATGACCGCTCACTCCACCGACCGTCGCACCAACCGCTGCGCCAACGATGATCGACGGCGGGAAGATGATGCCGACGAGAGCACCAACCGCTGCTCCGCCCCAGGCTCCGTGACGGGTCGAGGTCTCGTCCTTGTCGACGTGGACTTTCCCGTCGGGGTCCTTGGTGACGACCGACGCGTCATAGGTGCCGACAGCGCCTGCGGCATGCAAATCCTTGACGACGTCGTAGTCGTCTCGGGCCGCTACCTCGCTCGGGTAGGTGCCGACGTAGACAAACACCGGGTCAGATTTGGCCATGATGCCTTCTCCATTCTTCTCTTCGCTCGTTGGAAACTTGGCGTACTTGCTTTTGTCGACTGTGGCGACACGCTCTGGCGTTCAGCTCGAACACTTGAGCGGTCGGTCCGTCATAAGGCAGGTTCACACCCATGTAGGCGAACTGTCATCACCTGCCGCCGGAATCACCTAGGGGAAAGCTGCCCCATTTCCAAGTGGGTCGAAGCGCCAGGCACGGAATGGCGCACGCACCCCGGCCATCGGAGCCCGCTGGGAGTCCGACCCCGCATTCCATCGCCCATCGAGGACGTGGCGCCCGCTGGGTGGCCTGCCTGGGCTCGCTAGGTCTGGGCTACCGGCGTCGCCGTGGCTTTGCGACGAACGGGCCGGGAATGGGGTAGCTCTCTCGTGAATCCGAGGGCGATGAGGGCAAGGAGAGCAGCGCCGAGAAGGCCGGCTTTGAGCGATCGGAGCTGCGCCGTCTCATAGTCATCCACCAGGGCCGCCGTGGTCGGCTGGTCAAGGCCTGCTTTTTTCGCCGCGCTCTCTATCTGTGTCGAGGCGACGAAATTGAGGCCGGAGCCTGCCTCGACTCCCACCTGTGCTGATACGTCCGCACTTACTCGAGGATCGTGCTGAACATTAGAGATGAAGGTGCTGGTGAGTCCCGTGAGCACGATGGCGCCGATGAACGCCACGCCGAGAGCAGAGCCGAGCTGCTGGCCCGTGAACTGCAATCCGCCTGCCTCGCTACGGCCCGACTCTTCGACCGATGACTGGATGACATTGCCGAGCTGGGAAATCATCAGGCCCATTCCGACGCCCAAGACGGCCATGCCGAGGGCGAATCCGGCGTTGGCGAGAGAGGGTTTGATGGTCGAGAGCAGGATGAGCACACCGGCAACGGTCACGATGAGCCCTGCCCTGACGATCGCCCGCACCGAGAACCGGTTCGAGAGCCGCGCGCCGAGTGCAGCCGTGACGAACATAGTGAGCGAGATGGGCAACATCTTGATGCCGGTCTCGAGCGCACTGAGTCCGAGCACCAACTGGAGGTACAGGGGGACCACGAAGAAGGTGCCCATAAGGATCAGGTTCTGGCTAAACAGCCCGATGACGCCGGATCGGACGGGTGGGATCTTCGCAAGCGAGAGGTGGACGAGTGGATCGCGCTTGGTCGCTTCGCGGTGTCGCTGCCACGCGACGAACGCCCAGAGCAGGACACATCCGGCCGCGATAACGAAGATCGTGAGCGAGAAGCCAAAGATAGTGATCGGTGAGTTCTTGGGTTTCAGCCATCCCCACGTGCTTGACTCGAGAACGCCGTAGACAAAGACCCCCAGGCCGGCGGCTGATAGCACCGAACCGACGACGTCGAGTTTCGGTGGCGGATTCGGGCGAGGAGCATCCGCCACCTTCCGCGTCATAAAGAGGATGAAGGCAGCGATGAAGACCTCACCGACGAACACAACTCGCCAGGTGAGCACCGTTGTGGCCCACCCACCCACGATGGGACCGACGGCGATACCAGCCCCAGCGACACCGCCGATGACCGCGTAGGCCGCCTTGCGTCGAGTTCCCTCGAAGTTGCCGGCAATCAACGCCGCGAGTGCTGGGAAAACGAGTGACGCACCGATGCCCTCGAGGACGGACCATCCCAGGGCAAGCGTGGCCACGGACTGCGAGAGCGCGGTCAACAACGAGCCGCAGGCGTAAATGATCAAACCGATGACGAACGCCCGCCGGCGACCGATCATGTCGCCGATCTTGGCCCCGGTGAGGATGAGCATGGCCATGACCAGGCAGTAGAGGGTGATCACGGCCTGGATCGTGGTGACTGTCGTGTGAAAGTCGTGTACCAGCGAACTGATCGACACGTTCATCACCGATTGGTCCAGCACCATGAGGAACTGGGCTGAGGCGAGGGCGACGATTGCGATCCCGCCCTTGCTCACTTTTGTGTCAGACATTCCTTTGCCTCGAAGAGTCTGGCGGATCATCCGTGCCTCTCGTCAGTTGAAGACGCCGAACGTTCCAAGGCCATGCACCGTCGATCTCCACCTCCAGTGAGAAACTGAGAACGATTCGGATCAGGACGACCAAACCGAGAACCGTCACACTGTCGATGGTGGGATCGACAATGATCGTACGAACGATGTCACCGATGATGAGGATCTCGAGACCAAGCAGAATCGCTTGACCCATGCGTTGCCGAAGCTGACGATAGGCCTCAGATCGCTCGGTCCGTCGAACTCTCGACACTGCGTAATCGACCAGAGCCCAGGACGCCCCGACGATCATTATCGCAGCGCCAGTTGCCTCGACTGCTTGGACAACATCGGAGACAAGTCGGTCGTACATCACCGATCCGGGTCCTGCTCCTCCCACTCGCGCAGGGCTCTGGTTCCCATTTTGGCTCGACTCAAGGTGCGAGAGCGGTCGCGGTCTCTCTGAGTCTGTGGTTCATGTGAGAAACCGAGGACCGCAGCATGAACCCCCACGGCGACTACGGAGATCAGCAGCACTACCCAAATGAACAAGATCATCCGCACTCCTCCAATGGATCGCGAACGGGACGAGGGGATGCCGGAAGTGCCAACTCGTTACCGGGCTTAGCAACGGGCTCTCGAGCATCTCCAGTGGCGTCAGAGCCGGTTGACATTGGCTGGACCGCTGACGGACGTGAGTTAGCGATCAGATCCCCTTTGCCTTGCGGAGTTGGAGGCTCGCAGCTACTTCGACGATGCCGTAGACGATCATTCCGAGTCCGACGATCACACAGATGATCGACAGGGACAGGGACGGGTAGACCAGACAGAGGATCCCGATGATCGTCGCAATGAGCCCAAGAATGACGGTCGACCAACTCACGGCGCCCTCGTCCGCGCTGAAGCCATGAAACAGCTCTGTCACGCCCCCAATGGTCCAGAAGATTCCCACGATGAAACCGAGGACAGCGACAGTCGTGGTGGTGTGGTGCAACAAGATGAGCGCGATAACAATCGCGAGGAGTCCCACGATAACGAACCCCGTTCGCTCGCCCGACGCACCTATGGCCCGAATGAGCTGAACGACGCCGAGGATCAACAGCCAGATACCGATGATCACGGCGATGGCATGCACCGACTTGCCAGGCTTGAACGTGAGAACGATACCGAAGCCGACCGTAATGACTCCGAATACGGCAAGGAGCCACCATCGCTGCGCGAAAGTCCTGACACTTGCTGGCGAGTCGACATTGCTGACGTTGCTGGCGGTTCTGATGGTGGTCATTCTGACCCTCCCTTGAGATAACTGCACGTTCCGCGTCGCCGCCACCCACGGTAGACGACATGGACTTACTCTTTGCTCGACCGGCAGCCGAACGGTTCAGGAGCGCCTCCGCTGACGACGACGCATTCCCGCAACAGAGACCGGCGATAGCGGGCGTCCCAGAGGATCGATAAATAGAGTGCACGCACCAGATGATTGAGACATCGAGCCCTCTAGAAGCTGATACGAATACCGAATCGAATCGGTGTCGATCTTCGGCTCGCTGAGCACGATGACGCAATCCTCTGGCCGGTCTTCTCCAGCATCAATGTAGGAAAGAACGGCATTCGGAGGGTCTGCGGAAAAGTTGTCCTCGCCAAAGGACCAACCTTCGACGAACTGCTCGTTTGTCATATGTCCGACAACTCTTTCAGGACGGTCCGAAAAGTACAGCGTGGCGGGCGACAAGCCTGACAGCGTGAGTACCCCGTCTGAACTCTTCGAGCCACTGGCCACTTGGACGAACATCTCTTCAACGAGTTGCGTCTGGGGTGGAGGCATGCAAATCCTTCTTCTGAGTTAGTCGTTCCAGGTGTGTCGCACCAGCCCAACGACGAACGCCAAGATCAGCTGAGCTCGCTCGCCGTCTCCTGAACCGCCTGGTCAATGTCCTTGGAGCTCACGTCGAGTTCCTTCGCCGCGTGCTTCTCTGCCTTGAGATCGGCCTTCTCGATGGCATCTCCGATGGTGCTCTCGCCGACGATGACCAGGGCAGCCTGCCCGGCGTCGATGATGTCCCCGAACTCCTTCACGTCGGAGCGGGACATGCCTTTCCACAGATGACCGCTCACTCCACCGACCGTCGCACCAACCGCTGCGCCAACGATGATCGACGGCGGGAAGATGATGCCGACGAGAGCACCAACCGCTGCTCCGCCCCAGGCTCCGTGACGGGTCGAGGTCTCGTCCTTGTCGACGTGGACTTTCCCGTCGGGGTCCTTGGTGACGACCGACGCGTCATAGGTGCCGACAGCGCCTGCGGCATGCAAATCCTTGACGACGTCGTAGTCGTCTCGGGCCGCTACCTCGCTCGGGTAGGTGCCGACGTAGACAAACACCGGGTCAGATTTGGCCATGATGCCTTCTCCATTCTTCTCTTCGCTCGTTGGAAACTTGGCGTACTTGCTTTTGTCGACTGTGGCGACACGCTCTGGCGTTCAGCTCGAACACTTGAGCGGTCGGTCCGTCATAAGGCAGGTTCACACCCATGTAGGCGAACTGTCATCACCTGCCGCCGGAATCACCTAGGGGAAAGCTGCCCCATTTCCAAGTGGGTCGAAGCGCCAGGCACGGAATGGCGCACGCACCCCGGCCATCGGAGCCCGCTGGGAGTCCGACCCCGCATTCCATCGCCCATCGAGGACGTGGCGCCCGCTGGGTGGCCTGCCTGGGCTCGCTAGGTCTGGGCTACCGGCGAGCCATTTGCAGTCAATTGCAGGAGAGAGGTCCTCGGAAATAGGGACCTTCTTCCATGGTCCGGGGAGCTTTGAGCTGGCAGGCTGACCAATGTGACTGCAACGAGGGTATCGGTCGGAAGTGGTCGAGAGCCGATCCGGTCACTCCGTCAGGTAGTGCCGGAGGCCTCATACGACACCCCTGAACTGCAAGATTCTGGCGCGGGCGGTGGAGGTCACGAGAGTGTCGAGCGGCCGACCCTGGTGGGCACGAAGCTGCGGCCGCCTGGTGTGCATGAACAGTCGATCCCACGTGAGCGCCTTTTCGAGAATCTTGGAATGGGATCGGACCGCAGGCTGACTCTCGTCGCCTGCCCTGCGGGCTTCGGAAAGACGACTCTTCTCTCGGCCTGGTACAAGTCCGAGACCTCCCGGAGACGTCTTGCGTGGCTCACGCTGGACGAGCGCGACAACGACCCGGTGGTCCTGTGGTCGCACGCCATCGGGGCACTACGCCGCGCAGACCCAGAAGTCGCCAAACTGGCGGCAACGTTCCCGGTCGTAACGCCGGTCATTGATCTGGTTCTGCCCCGATTGGTCAACGAGCTGGACGGTCAGGGCGAGATCACGCTCATTTTGGACGACTTCCACCGGATCTCCAGCGAACCGGCACGGGCTAGCGTGCGCTGGTTCATCGAACATGCACCGCTTGGATTGCACCTCGTGCTCGCCACCAGAACGGAACCAAATCTGCCGGTGGCGAGTCTGCGCGCCCACGGCGAGCTACTTGAACTACGAGCCGCTGATCTGCGGTTTAGCCGCGAGGAAGCGACCGCATTCCTGAACGGACGCCTCGGGCTCGACCTCACAACCGAAGATGTCGAAAGCTTGGTGGAAAGGACGGAGGGATGGCCGGCGGGGCTCTATCTCGCGGCACTCTCGCTGCAATCAACCGCCGACCGCCGCGCTTTCGTACGCACATTTGGCGGGTCGAACCGTCACGTGGTGGATTTCTTGGTGACGGAGGTACTCGAGGCGCATGATCCGCCAACACAAGCCCTGATGCTCCATGCTTCGATTCTCGAACGATTGACGGGGTCTTTGTGCGATGCCGTCATGGAACAAGACGGGTCGGCGAAGGTGCTCGATGCGCTGTCACGGAGCAATCTGTTCCTGGTCCCGCTCGACGACGAAGCAGGGTCGTACCGCTTTCACCACGTCTTTGCGCAGCTGCTCCGAGTGGAGCTCGAGCAGCGCGAGCCGGGCCTGGCCCCGACGCTTCACCGCCGCGCCTACTCCTGGCATCGTGATCATGGGACGACCGACGAGGCGATCCAACACGCTGTCGCGGCCGAGGCTTACGTCGAAGCAGGCGAGCTAATCGAGACATTCTGGATCAGGTACGCCAACACGTGGAGGTACGACACCGTTCTCGCCTGGTTACGGAAGTTCCCCGAGGAGGTGGTGACCGGCGAGGTGCATCTCCTCCTGGTTCGGGCTTGGGTGCTCTCCCTAGCGGCGAGGCACGACGAGGCGGAACAGTCCATCGCAGCGATCGAACGGCTCGGCGATCTGAGCGTGGGACCGCTCCGCGACGGCTTCAGCTCCGCAGGTGCGAGCCTGACGATGCTTCGGGCCAGTTTTCCCTGGGGGGATGTGGGCGCCCAGGTGGAACATGGGCGGAGGTCGCTTGAGCTCGAAGGCCCCGGGTCGCCTTGGCGGGCGCTGGCGTGCTGGGCGTCCGGCCTCGGGCTGTACTTCGAAGGCAATCGTGACGAAGCCGACAAGTGGTTCGCGGAAGCGGCGGCACTGGCGCCCGCCAGCGGCCAGTGGCTGGCCGGCACGTCGTCGCTGGCGTACCGATCGCAGATTGCCGGCGAGCGGGGTCGTGCCGACGAGCAGCGCACCCTTGCCGAGGCCGCAGCCCAATTCGGAAGAGAGCATGGCACGGCGGAGGCCGGCGGCACCGTTCCGCTGGCGGTCGGGGCATCGCTGGCGGCACGAGGCAGGCCTGAGGAGGCCCTGCCGCTGATCGAACACGGCGTGGCACAGGCGCGGAACTTCGGTCAGCCACTCCAAGTGGCCCATGCGCTGCTCGGCCAGGCGCGGGCGCTTGGACTCCTGGGCGAACACAAGGCCGCCACGGCCGCGATGGCCGATGCGAGATCGGTCCTCGAGGAGTGCCCTGATCCAGGGATCCTGGCCGAGTCACTGTCCGCCCTCGAGCGGCCAAGGCAGATCCGTCGCGGTTTATCAGAGGACGCCGCGCTGACGCCGCGGGAGTTCGGGGTCCTAAAGCTGCTGCGCAGCGACCTGTCAGAGCGGGATATCGGTCGCGAACTGTACGTGTCGCCTTACACAGTCCACAGTCACGTTCGGTCGATCTACCGCAAGCTTGCAGTGCGCTCGCGGGCCGACGCGCTCGAACGTAGCCGCGACCTGGGCATCCTTTAGCCAGCGTCCATGGGCGAACGCCATGGACGCAGCCGGTCCGCAACGCCGCCCACTTCTGTCGTCCATTGTCGATGAGCATTGGTCGGTGCCTGGCCGGGCGGGCTGGTGGTCTGGTCCGGCTGGCCAAGCGACTCCCCTAGGTGAAATCGGGCGGAAGGTGATGACGGGTCGCCTGCCCCGATGTCAGGCTGCGTCGAAATGGACGTCAGTTGGTCACAACCTCGCAAGTATCGGCTGGTCCTGCGCGGGGAGCTAGGCGATTCGTTCGGAGTCCTGTTTGACGGTATGCAGTTGCAGAGGCACGCGGGCACGACGGTGCTGACCGGCGACGTCACAGATCAAGTACACCTTCTCGGGCTCATCGAGCGAGTCCAAGGACTTGGCGTCGAGCTCGTGTCCGTCAATCAAGACAACGGAACGGACGGGTGAAGGTCCCGCACATGCCCGGCCCTCGCCGAGCCGGGAGGTCGGGCGAGATCCGTGACGGCGCCCTTTCAGCTCGTTCAAACAGAGGTCGCAGTCGATGAGCCAACCAACGACGGCCCATGCGGAGGATGAGATAGCGACCAACCGAGGCGCACTCGAGCACGTCTGATGGCCCGGATTTGGACTAATAGCCAGATAGAGAAGGTATTCGCGGCCGACGGCAAGAAGCTGAACGTCAAGAGCGGCGCAGCCGTCGCAGCCCTCCTGTTCCTCTTGTGGTTCCTCATCGAGCAGACGAACGAACAGAGGTACTTCGTCACGATCGTCTTCGCCGTCCTCTTAGTGGCACAGAGTGACCCAGGCGGCGCTATTCGCAAGCGAGTGGAGGGAATGTCGGCCTTCGCTGCGATTGGCGCCCTCGTGACAGCATTCGGCTTCTACGTCGGAGATGAAGCCTGGGGCTTCGTGGTCCTTGCCGTCTTCGCTCTCACACTGGCGTGCGGCCTCGCCGTCAAGCTCGGGGTCCACCGATTCGCCGCGGGTCTCCTGCTCAACGTCTGGTTCCTCGTCGTGCTCTCCCTGGCGACGCATGACACAGGTCACCTCAAGATCAGCGCCTGGGATCAGGCACTGGCCTGGCTGGTCGGGGCCGCAGCATGGATCGCCCTGATGTTCGCCGTGTGGGTGGCGAGCAGGGGCAGATGGCGGCCCGCACCGGTCATGGACCTGCCGGGGAACCAATCCCCGGTACAGCTGACCCGGCCGATCGTCCTCTTCGCGATGATCCGGGCCCTGGCCCTGGCCGCCTCCGCCGCTATCGCCTTCGGAGGGAACCTGCCCAGCGCCGACTGGATGCCCATCGCCACCATCGTCGCCATGAAGCCGAGCCTCGAACAATCCAAGCTGTTTGGCGAGCAGCGTCTGGTGGGTGCGGCCATCGGTGCTGCAGCAGCGATACCGATCCTGATCCTGGTCGGAAGCAAGTATGCGCTAGAGGCCATTGTCATTCTTCTCGCTGGGCTCGGCATTGCCATCAAGGGTGTGAACTACGCCTACTACGCGGGGGCGATTGCCTGTGCTGCGCTGATCGCTGCGGACCTGCCCCAGCCGACCGACTACGCGGCTGAGGGGCGGCGAGTCCTCTTCACCATGATCGGCGTCGGCATCGGGGTGATGGTGATGTTCGTGGCTGACCGACTGCAGAAGCATTCCGCCAAAACTGCATGACGCATGGCCCCAGGAGAGGAGGAAGCCACGATGTCCACCACGGTTTCTGACCTTGCTCTCCGCGGTCAGAAACGACTCGCCGTCATCGCAATAGCGCGCACAGGACTCACGATCGCTCTGGTCGTGGCGATCTACTTCCTGCTGCCCTTGGACCACAGCTCCAGTGTCGGGGTGGTAGCGGAGCTGACAATCGGGATCCTGGTGCTCGCGGGAATCATCGCTTGGCAGGTCAGACGCATTGTCGGGTCAGACCATCCCACGAGTCGTGCCGTCGAAGCGCTCGCGCTGAGCGTCCCGCTCTACGTGCTGCTGTTCGCCACTACGTACTTCCTCATGGCCCGAGCCAATCACACAACGTTCGGTGGACCGGTCACCCGCACCGATGCCTTGTACTTCTCCACCACGGTCTTCACCACCGTTGGTTTCGGCGACATCACTGCCAAGACCGAAGCCGCCCGCTTGGCGGTCACAATCCAGATGTGGCTGGATCTGGTGTTCTTGGGGCTGGTGGTACGCCTCGTGGTGAACGCCATCAAATTCAGTCAGCAGCGCCGAGCAGTCGCAACGAGCGATTGACCCTCTCGCAGCAGAACGCGGTAGTCGCTGTAGCTAGTCGGAAAGACGCCGGGCTCAAGTGAGTCTGACCTCAATGGAATCACCGGTACATACCGATGACCCACGGATACTTTGGATGGGTCAAGTTTCGTGCCCACAGCGTGCCCATACGAACGCGAAGCAGGGTTGATCAGTGTGATCCACCGCGTAGCAGCGAGAAGTCCCGTTTTGGGTCTTGAACAGGCCTTTCGAACGAAATCGCACGTCAGCACAGAAATGCGAAAATCCCCTTGATCCGACCTGAAAAGCGTGAGGTCACCGGATCGACGCCGGTCCCGACCACTGGAGAGGGCGTTGCCTGTGCAAAAGAGCCCGAGGTTTCGGGTCCACGTGCCCGGCGACCTCGCGCATGATCGCAGTGCATCGGCTGCGAGCGTCGAAAGTCCCATTGCTGACTGCGAGTTCTCGTTGTTGGAGCGAATCCTTCGACCGTGTGCGTGACCGACGCTGCCATCACCCCGATGCAGCGGGATGTTGTCCGATCAAGAGGTAGCCCGTACTTCCGAGACTTGCGACCATCGCGATGAATCGGTTCCCGCCCGTCTGACCCCCGGTCGAGCCGTAGAAGGGCGCGTCGAAGCTGAACACCCCGCCGTCGGCCGCCATCTGCCAGTACCCGCCGGTGGCCGGGTCGGCCGCCATGGCAACGATGGGCTGGTTGAGCGGTGTGCCACCCATGGAGCCATGGAACCGGGCGTCACCGAAGCTGAAGATCCCCCCGTCTGCCGCGACCAGCCAGTAGCCGCCCCCGTCGGGTGTGGCAGCCATCCCGATCACCGGCTGATTCAAGTGCTGTCCGCCCATGGAGCCGAAGAAGGGCGCGTCGAAACTGAACATGCCCCCATCGGCCGCGACTTGCCAGTAGCCGCCGGTGGCCGGGTCGGCCGCCATGGCGACGATGGGCCGGTTGAGGGGTCTGCCACCCATGGAGCCATGGAACCGGGCGTCACCGAAGCTGAAGATCCCCCCGTCTGCCGCGACCAGCCAGTAGCCGCCCCCGTCGGGTGTGGCAGCCATCCCGATCACCGGCTGATTCAAGTGCTGTCCGCCCATTGAGCCGAAGAATGGGACGCCCGAGGTGAACACGCCGCCGTCGTGCGCCACGAGCCAGTAGCCATCCGCCGTTGCCGTCGCCCCGACATAGGACGTGTTTGACGTCATTGGCGTGCCAGGGGGAGGGGCCTGGCCGAAGGCGTAGACGGCGCTCGTTTGGGCTGCGGGCAGGTACCCGCAGGTGGATACGAAGCTGTAGCCCTGGGCGCGGAGGTCGGTGATGATCTGAGGGAGGGCTGCAACGGTCTCCGCGCGTGCCCCTCCGCCGTCGTGCATGTCGACCACGGCACCGGGGAACGCCGCACCGACCACCCTGCTGACGATCGCTGACACACCAGGCAGAGACCAATCACGCGGGTCGACCGAGTAGCTCATGGCCGTCAGGCCCTGCCCAGAAATCTGGTCGAGCACAGTCGAGTTCCAGGCGTCGTAAGGAGGTCGGAGGCAAGCCGGGGTGTCTCCGGTGACGGAGCGGATCTCGTTCTGCGTCTGCTCGATTTGAGTTGCGATCTGCCCGGCTGCAAGCGTCGAGAGATCGGGATGGCTCCAGGTATGGTCCTCGACGAGGTAGCCCGCCGCGGCCACCATCTGCGTGTATTGGGGATACTGGGCCACGTTCTCGCCGATCTCGAAGAACGTGGCTGGCACGTGGTATTGCTCGAGCACAGAAAGTACTTGCGGTGTATACGGCCCCGGCCCGTCGTCAAAGGTGAGCGCGATCACGCGCTGGCCTGGCGGTCGAGGCGCCGCCGGGCGCCTGCCATGTGTAGAAGGCCGGTTGAGCAGCCGCAGCGCCGGCCATCTGTGTAGCACTGAGGCTGAGTAGGACCGCCGCGGCACAGCCGAAAACCACCAATCGGGTGGTACGAGCCGTGCGGGCCGTCGCCTTGTCGACCATTCGACCATTTGAGCACCTCGCTCGGAGGGAGCAATAGGGAACAACGTCCCGACTCTCGCCCGGTAGAGACCGCTCGTGCTGACGCGAGCAGGGCTGGCCCGGCACTCGGTAATCCGTGTGCTGAACCTCCCGTCCCTCCCTACGGCTCAGCTACCGGGGCCGGTCCGTACCAGTGCGCCTCGGCACCCATTGGGGTGACGTGCACCGTCACCGGCGGCAGGGGATTCCGCATTAGCCGCAGCGGGATAGTCAGAATCAGGCAGTGAGGTCTCCCAACCCTGGGCGTGATGTGACGAGCCTACGGTCTGCCCTGTCGCGGGCGGTCCTTCAGGCGAGCCCGTAGAGCGACGCCGCGTTGTCGTGCAAGACCATAGCGACGACATCATTCGCGAGGCCCTCGAGGGCCTTCGTCGCATACTCGCCCGGAGAGACGCCGATGCTCGCAGGTCCTGGATGCTGGCACGTGGGGTGCGGGAAGTCGGTCTCGAAGAGCACGTTGTCAGGGAAGCGCTCGATGGCAAACCGTGCCGCGGCCTGCTCGAACCAGAAGCAGCCGTAGATCTGACGGCGGAAGTACTCCGATGGCAGCAACTGGTAGTCGGGATGCGCCTCACGTATGGCACTGTTGCCCCACTGCCAGTCGAATGTCTCGAGGACGCCAGGCAACCAGCCGACGCCCGACTCGACCGAGACGAAGCGCAGCTCCGGGAAGCGATGACACACGCCGCCGAAGATGAGGTCGGCGAGCGTCTCGATGTTGTCCATGATCATCAGTGCGGAGATCTTGGGGAACTTTGCCTGGAAGCTGAGGTGCGGGTCCTTGGCGAACGGCGCCGTGATGTCGCCGCCACCGATGTGAAAGGTGATCGGGACCTCCGCATCCTGCGCAGCGGCCCAGAGACGGTCCCAATGCGGAGCCGACAACGGTGGCTCGCCGTGTGACTCGGGATGGTTGCAGAAATTCATAGCCCTGTGACCGTTCTCGACGCAGCGCTCGAGTTCCGCCACCGCGAAGTCCAGGTCCCAGAAGGGCGTCGACATCACGGGGACGAGTCGCATGGGGTCGACCGAGGCCCACTCGACGAGGAAGTCGTTGTAGGCGCGGACGCACGACGTGACAAGGTCGCGATCACCGAGCTTCAAGAAGTACGCCGAACCGAAGCCAGCGACGTTCGGGTAGAGCACCTGCGCATAAATGCCCTCGTCGTCCATGTGCGCGAGGCGAGCGTTGGCGTCGTAGGCCCACGGCTCGATCTCGTCGTAGGTTCTCGGGCCGTCCGGCACGTAGTCCGGCCAGCCGGCGATCGCCGTGTTGCCCGGTGAGCTGAGGAAGGTGCCGCCGGCCACCCAGAGGTCGGTGCCGCGCACATTCTCGACGTGGGGCACGGCTTCTCCCCATTTCGACGGCACCCGCGACGTCCACAAGTCGGGGGGCTCGGTGAGGTGCGTGTCGGCGTCGACGACGCGATGGCGCTGGAACAACTCTGCGGGCATGGTTTCACCTCCAGTTTCCCCCTGTGCACCGTACCCCCGCATCACAGCGGTTGCGTCGAGGCGCTGCCCTCACCGCGGACACAGGATCCACAGCCTTCTCAGGTACGACCTGCACGGACCGGGTTGGTTCATGGAACTGCAACGTCATGCCCAGAAGCTGCTCAAGGTCCTTTGACTTGACCCGCACCTCGCCCCGTCACCATGCCTGTCAGGAGGAGGAACCACCCCGAACCACCCCGACGGTTCCCGCGAAAATCGATGACACTCTTCATGATCAGTGTTCCGCTCATGGTGCTGGCAGCCGCGCTCGCCGTCGTGCCGCTCGTCGTGATGTCGTACACCGAACACCGTCGTCGCACGGCGGAGGCAGTGGGTTCCAATAGGAGCGCACCTTTACACGACGTGTGAGTGAAGCCGATCGTTGCGAACGGCGTACGCCTGGGTCTTGCCACGCTCGACACCGCGTAGTGGGTCACCTCGTTGACTTAGATTTGCGCTATGTCCATCGAACGAGCCGCCTCAGTCGACGAGAGCACATCTTGATTTCGCGCTGGGTTTGGTTCTTCATGATGATCGGTATCGGTATCGAGTTCGCTCTCGGTGTGGCGTGTCTGGTTCTCGTCCCGTTCAGTCGACCTGATCAATGGCTGCCGGCGCAGAGCAAAGGGCTGTACGTCGCCCATTCTGTTCTCGGAGGGCTTCTGGCGATCAGCGCTCTGGCCATCCTCACTGCGGCTGCTGGGGGATCCAGGTTCGTGCGGCTCGGCGCGCAAACCGGCTCGGTCGGGCTCGCGCTCGGCGCCGGAGGCGGGATGCTGTCCGTGTTTCATCCGTGGAGGCTGACGGGCATGGGCTTGATGTTCGCCGGAGCGCTTGTGGCCTTCTTCGGATATCTCATTCCCCTTGCTGATGCCCGGGTGACCGAACCGCCTAGGTGACCAGGACCCACCCCACACAGGTGCACGGACCACAGGTACTACCAGCGCCCGATCTTGCGGTGTCGAACCCGGTACGGGAGGTGACGGCGTCAGCGAAATGACACTTAGGAAACCGTGACGATCACATCGGTTCCGGCCAGAGCCTGCTGCGCAGCGGAAGGGGCCTTGCCGCCAGCGTAGAGCGCGACGCGGTACGTACCACTTCGCAACTGCACCTGGACAGGCACCCTGACGTCCTTTGAAGTTCCCTGTCTCACTGGCGTGAAACCAGCGATGTCACCGGGCTTCCCGTTCACGAGCGGAGCAACCGTGACGACACCCTCGTGCGCGCGTGCCAGTCGCTGCGTTCTTGGGATAGACAGCAGTCTGGATAGTCACTGAGAAGCCGTCCGTCATCTGATCTGCGGCAGAAACCGACGCCTTGACGGCACTCTCACGATTTTGCTGCCGCACCTGCTGCTTTGCGCTCAGCGCGGAGGGGGCGGAACCCCCCGACGAGCAGGCTGACAGACCGAGCGCGGCTGTCAGGGCCACGGTGAATGCAATGGGCCACGTCGCTGTCCAGATACCGCTGCGATAAGACTTCATGTGAATTGAATTCCCGGCCGGAGAGCCGACTAAACGCGCCTGCCTGCTGCACCCCGCAACCGGAGAAGTCAACGAGTGATGACAACCTTGCCCTGTGTTTTGGCTTCCATGAAGTATCAGAGGGCCGCCGTCTCGCCAATCTCGTACATCCGGTCGATCGCCGGTGTGACGTTGCCCGCTACGAGGAGTTGCGCGAGCACCCACAAATCCGACGTGCCCGTCTCCTCGCCACACCCAGAGGAGGAGACCTCTACCTCCTCGATGTCCCGCCGGACGTGACGACCGGCTGGGTCGAGGTGGTCGTGGGCGCACTCGTGGTCGGCGTCGTTGTGGGCGCGCTTGTCGGAGGCGTCGTCGGAGGAGTCGTCGTCGGCGCGGGGGGTGCACCCGGACCCGACGCGCTGCTCGCGGGGGCGGGAGGCGCGACGGTTGTTGTCGTCGACGGTGGTGATGTCGTCGTCGAGACGGGATCCGAGACACCAGGGTGAGTGGTCGTGGTCACCGTGGCGGGCGGGTTCGGTGCGCTCGATCCTCCGGGATGCTCCCTGGCGACCGTGACCCCAATGACAGCGGTCGCACCGCCGGCGACCACCGTGATGGCTCTCGTGAGCCGCCTGACACGGGCTTGCGCACGTGCTCTGGCTCGAGGTGAGTACGGGCCGGACCCGCGTTGCACAGTCACGAGTAGATGCGGTCGGCGCCTGCCCGCGAGCCGTCAATCGTTGGAATCACGGTCCAGAAAGAGTACGCAGCAAACCTGAAGAAGAGATGACAAGGACCGGATACGAGTCCGGTTGCTGAACCTCTAGCCTGAACCCCATGTCACACGTGAGTTTTCGATCGCGATGAGAGTGCTGGTGGCAGAAGACGACGCAGCCTTGCGGTCGGTCCTCGAGCGCGGACTGAGGGAGAATGGTTACGTCGTGGACGCGGTGGCAGACGGCACCGCCGCTCTCCGCCACCTTCGTGCACATGAGTATGAGGTGGCGGTGCTGGACTGGCGCATGCCGGAGCGAACGGGGCTCGAAGTGGTGGCCGAGGCGAGGAGCCGCGGCGACCGCACGCCAATCCTCATGTTGACCGCGCGCGACGCACCGGAAGACCGCGTGGCGGGTCTGAACGGCGGTGCTGACGATTACCTGGTCAAGCCATTCGACTTCACCGAACTGGTAGCCCGTGTCCATGCCCTGCAGCGTCGCCCACCGTTGGCAGCCGGACCGGTACTGGAATGCGCTGACCTCCAGTTCGATCCCGCCACCCGAGAGGTCACATTGTCCGGAGATCCCGTTGCGTTGACCGCGATCGAGTCGTCGTTGGTCGAGCTCTTGCTTCGCCGTGCACCGAGCGTCGTGACGCGCCGGATGATCGCAACGCAGGTCTGGGATGACGAGGCTGATGCCGTCGGGTCGAACACCATTGAGGTCCACGTCGGACGGGTGCGCGCAAAGTTGGCCCGAAGCAGAGCGCGCATCGAGACCGTCCGCGGAACTGGCTACCGGATGGTTGAGATGTGAAGGCGAAAAACGGGTACCGCCGGCATGCCGTTCGAGTCGCCGCCATCGCCACCCTGATCGTGATGGCGTTCTATGTCGTAGCCGCCATCGTATTGAACCTGATCGTCACCAACCATCTGATCAGCACGACGGACGCTCGCCTTGCTGATCGCCTCCACGACGTCAAGCAACAGACGTTGGCGCTGCCACAGTCGAGCGCACCGGACAAGGACGTCGACGATGCGCCGGTGTTCCTCTGGTCGATCGCTCCCTCGGGGACAGCAACCGCCTTGAACGCGACGGCGCCGCCTCTGCCGGCCCGTCGCTGGGGGCAGGACCCGGTGACACTCGACGTCGGCGGCTCGACGTTCCGCTTCGATACGTTACGGACGCGCGATGCCATGCTCGTGGCCGGTCAGAGCACGGCGGCAACATCGAACGTCCAGTCGACGCTCCTGGTGGCCGAACTCGTGTTCGGAGTGATCCTGGCGGTCGCCGTGTTCACAGGCGCCACGGTGGTGGGCTTGCGAGCCTCGGCGCCCTCCGAGCTCGTCCGTCGCCGGCAGGCGGAGTTCACCGCCGATGCGTCGCACGAGCTGCGCACGCCCATCTCGGTCATCGAGGCAGAGGTCGGCCTGGCTCTCGATCGCCCCCGCGACCCGGTCGCGTACCGAGACGTGCTCCGACGCGTGGGACGGGAGAGCCGTCGGCTGCGTCGCATCGTCGAAGACCTGCTCTGGCTCGCCAGGGCCGACAACGAGGAGGCTCGCCCAGGCGGCGACGACCTGGCAGACGTTGGCGATGTGGTCAAGAAGTGTGTGGAGCGCTTCGATACCTTGGCCGCCGCCCAGGGAGTCGACCTCTCCATGCAGCAAGTCGGCAAGGGCCCGTTCGCGATTCAGGCGCAGCCGGACCTCATCGACCGATTGGCGGGGGTTCTCATCGACAACGCCTGCAAGTTCGCCGGCAGAGGTGGGCGCGTCGAGGTCAGCGTGCGCGACTGGGCCTCCCGCGTGGATCTGCGCGTCGACGACTCGGGTCCCGGGATCCCCGACGACCAGAAAGACGCCGTGTTCGACCGGTTTCACCGTGCCACGGACACGGTGGAGGGCACCGGTCTCGGGCTCGCCATCGCCGACTCGGTCGTTCGCTCGACGCAAGGCCAATGGGCGATCGGCGTCTCCGACCTTGGAGGGGCTCGCTTGGAAGTGTCGTGGCGAAAGTCTCCGACGCGCAAGGCAAAGCCCGACCAGACCGGCGAGGCTCTTAGCGAATCCTTAGCCTGAGGGCCCCGCGCTTCATCTGGCCGTCAGGGTGCATCCGTAGCCTGCTCGCATGGCTCCGCTGCGAAAGCCCAGTCCCGCCCAGCGTCGACGCGCAGCGTTGCTTCGTCGCGACAGCGCGCTGAACAGGCTCTCGAGCATCACCGGGGGTATTGCCATTGCCACGATCGCTGCGGTTGGCGCGCTGGGCGTCTACGTGGCCAAGGCCCTTCCCGGGCATCATGCGTCCTCGAGCACCGGGGCGACCACCGCCACCGTGCCCCCGGCGTCGAGTTCCCAGGGTGCGGCCTCCACTCCTTCGAATACCCTCAACCCGCCGTCGAACCCGCCGCGGGCGACCTCGGCTCCTGCTGCGGTCACCAGCGGATCAACGTGATGGGCGAGGCCCGCGCCTCTGTCCAGAGCAGCCACGTCTATCGGACCCACGCTCTTGGCACCATTGCCGAGGTCGTCACCGACGCTGATGCTCTTTTCGAGGCATCAGAGATGCTCGTCGCAGAACTCGAACGAATCGACCGTGTGGCCAGCCGATTCCGACATGACTCGGAGCTGAGCCAGCTCAACGCCGCTGCCGGTACCGAGGTCGTGGTCAGCGACGATCTGTTCGAGGCGATCGACGTGGCGCTCGCCATGGCCGCCGCGACCGACGGCTTGGTCGACCCGACCGTCGGCAACACGATGAACCGCCTGGGCTACGACCGCGATTTCGCCCAGGTCCTTCACGGGGTGGCGGGCGACCTCCCGCCGGAAGAAGCCACACCGGGGTGGCGCTCGGTCTCCGTCGACCCGGGCCGCCACACCGTCCGGCTCGCGGGGCACACCGCCATCGACCTTGGGGCGACCGCCAAGGCACTAGCTGCCGATCGAGCGGCCGCGATCATTCATCGTGCGCTCGGATGCGGCGTGCTCGTCTCGCTGGGCGGCGATGCGGCCGCGGCGGGACAGGCACCCGAAGGTGGATTTGTCATCGGCGTCGCCGACACGTGTACGTCTCCATCCCCCACCGAGAGAGTCGCAATCTGGTCGGGCGGACTCGCTTCGTCGGGCGTCGGTGTCCGCCATTGGCGACTGGGAACCCACGAGGTCCATCACATCGTGAACCCTGCCACCGGGTTGTCGGCAGCGCCTTGTTGGCGGACGGTTTCGACGGCGGCAGCGAACTGCGTCGAGGCGAATGCGGCCTCCACCGCAGCGATTGTCCTCGGAGCGCACGCCGTCGACTGGCTGGAAGACCACGGTCTCCCGGCGCGGCTCGTGGCGCTCGACGGAACCGTCGTCTACACCGAGGGCTGGCCGATCCCCGAATCGGATCCGCTCGTGTCGGGTTCGAGTACCCCATGACGACGAGCCTGGTGGCGACGGTCGGACACGGTTCGACAGCCCTGTGGTATCTGACCCGTGCCACCGGCCTGGTCTCCCTCATCCTGCTTTCGGCCACCGTCGTGCTCGGGACGGTGGCCTCGGTCGGCTGGACCAGCGAACGTTGGCCTCGCTTCCTCTCCCAATCGGTACATCGAAACATCTCGCTGTTCTGCGTAGCCCTGATCGGCGTGCACATCGTCACGACGGTGGGTGACGGCTACGTCCCCATCGGCCTGGCCGACGCGGTGATCCCGTTCCGGTCCCCGTATCGCCCGATGTGGGTCGGACTCGGCGCCGTGGCATTCGACATGCTCCTCGCCGTCGCCATTACCAGCGCGCTGCGGCGTCGCATCGGCGCGGGTGCCTGGAGGGGTGTCCACTGGCTTGCCTACGCCTGCTGGCCAATTGCGGTGCTCCATGGCTTGGGTTCGGGCTCGGACGCCCGGCTGAGCGGAGCGACGATGGTGTTCGTCCTCTGCACGGCCTCGGTCGCCGCGGCCGTGGCCTGGCGCCTGGCGGCCGGGAGGGCGCGCTCCATGACCTGGCGGCTCGGCGGCGCAGTGGCAGGCGCGGCGGTCCTGGTGGTCATCATCGCCTTCGCTGCCATCGGTCCACTCCGGCCGGGTTGGTCTCACCGCTCCGGTACGTCGTCCGCACTCTTGGCCCAACTGTCCGGCTCAGCCTCGGCGTCGTACGCCTCGACACAGGGATCGTCCACGACCGCACCGCCCGCCCCTGCCGCTTCGGGAATCCCGACCGCGCCGTTCGAGACGACGGTCTCGGGAACGGTCGCCACCTCGTCGCAGAGCAACGGCGACGCCGAGGTCAGCCTCAGCATGCAGCTGGCTGACACGGCTGTACCCCTCCAGGTGCACATCATCGGCCCCGCTGTCAACGGCGGTGTTGCCCTGCGACGCAGCGAGGTGACCTTCGGCCCGCTGAGCGGAACGGTCACGGCGCTCGACGGGTCCACCATCGGCGCGCTCGTCACCGGGCCGACTGGTTCGCTCAACTTGACCGTGAACCTGTCGCTGCAACCTGGTGCTGGCTCGTTCTCCGGCCAGGTCTCCGGAAGCCGAGCGCAATGAGCCACACGACCAGTCGCACTGCTCCCGCCCCGCCCCTGACCGCCACACGGCTGTTGCACGGGCTCGTGGGAAGAAGCGATCCGGATCCGGGATTGCGAACGCACCTCGACCGATGGGGCGAGGTGGATTGGCGCGCGGAACGGCTGATCGGCGAGCTCGAGGCGAGCGGGCTCGTGGGACACGGCGGCGCATGGTTTCCCGTGGCCACCAAGTGGCGAGCGGTTGCCGAAGCCTCGCGCCGTCGTTCGGTCGTGGTTGCCAACGGTGCCGAAGGCGAGCCCGCCAGCCGCAAGGATGCACTGCTGCTCTCCCAGGCACCGCACCTGGTACTCGATGGTCTCGTCCTCGCCGCGACCGCGCTACACGCGCGCAACAGGCCATCGCGTACGTCCCGACCTCGAGTATCTCGATCGTCGAGGCGGCGTTGGCCGAACGCCGCGCCCTCGGCCTCGATCCGATCGCCATCGACCTCGTCGAGTCCGCGGACACCTTCCTCTCGGGCCAGGAGTCGGCCGTGGTCAGTGCACTCGGCGGGCGGCGGGGTCCGGTGCCCGCGTTCGTCGGGCTCACTACGGTCCGCGAGCGAGGGGTCGGGGGCCGCCCCACCCTGGTACAGAACGTCGAGACGCTCGCCCATGTGGCCCTCGTATCCCGCTTCGGAGCAGACTGGTTCCGCAGGATCGGCACCCCGAAGAACCCCGGCACGATGCTAATGACGGTGAGCCGCCCCAGCGGGCCTGTGGTCGTCGAGGCGGCGCTCGGCTCGTCCCTCCGCGCTGCGGCCGGCCTCGGGCAAGACGACCTCGCTCATTACAGCGCCTTCCTCCTCGGCGGCTACGGCGGCGCTTGGGTGTCCCCGGAGGTCTTCGCCGAACTCCCCGTCTCTGAAGGGGCCGCCCGCCACGCCGGCGCCACGCTCGGCGCCGGGGTGATTGTGCCGCTGCCTCGCGGCGCGTGCCCACTGGCCGAGATGGCCGACGTCGTGCGGTACATGGAGGGGCAGGGAGCCGGCCAGTGTGGGCCTTGCGTGAACGGTCTGGCCGAGTTGGCCGAGGCCATGGACATGCTCGCCTACAGAGGTCGGGGCGGACCCCGAGTCGAACGCATCGTGGAGATCTGCACCCTGGTCGAGGGCAGGGGTGCATGCCGCCACCCCGACGGTGTGAGCCGGTTCGTGCGTTCGGGACTTGGCGTGTTCGCCGACGAGGTGGCTTCGCACCACAGTCGCGGTCCGTGCTCCCGGGTGCAGGCGACCAGGGTGCTGCCTCTGGCGAACCGGACCGCCAGGAGAAGGCTGGTGAGCCGGGCGTGACCCATTGGAGACTCGAACTGGTCCTGGATCCGATCGCGTGCGACGGACGCGGCGTGTGCGCCGAGACCTTGCCCGAACGGATCGAACTCGATCGATGGGGGTATCCCGTTATCGACAGGACTGACATCGGCCCCGACCTCTTCGAGCACGCCGAACGCGCCGTGCGGTCGTGTCCGAAGCAGGCGCTGCACCTGGTCGAGCGGACATGCTGAGTCCGACAGTCGAGGCCCCTGAGGCACCAGAGCGGGGCTCGCCGCGCACCAAGCCGGTCCGTCGAATGCGTTGGTCGACGCGGCGCCTCCATCGTCGCCGGCGCCGCGTCCTGGCTGTCGTGGCGGCTGCTTTCGCCGCTTTCTTCCTCTGGTTCGCCGTCTCCCTGGCGAGTGCGCTCACCAATCCCGCCCTGGGAAGCTCCCCGGGAGCGCGTGCGGCGGAATGGTTCCGCGAGCACGGCGGGGCGCCCATCGTCGTCTGGGCGGAAAACGAGTGGTACTCGCACCACCAGCCACAAGTGGGGGGCGCCCTCGCCGCCGGAACCATTCGCAAGCCGAAAGCGACCCCCACCACCACACCGGTCGCCGCCTCGGTATCGCACCTGCAGCCTCCTGCCCCGATCGCGCCCTTTGCGAGTCCCGCCGTTGCGGGCGAGGGCCAGTGGTCACCGGTCGGGCGAACGGTGAAGGGTCTGCCCGCGGTCTACGAAACCATGCTGCGTCCCGATGCAATCCACACCAGCTACGTCGTCGGCGTCGCCTGGATGGACACCGAACTCTTGAAGGCGACGCTGTACTCGGGCAGCCAGATTCCAGGAGGTGGCCCCTATTCGCACACCGCCCCGGTTTCGCCATCCGCCGCCACGAGCCTCGTTGCCGCCTTCAACGCTGGGTTCTTGATGTCTGATGCGGAAGGCGGGTACTACACGGACAACAAGACGGTCCTGCCGCTACGGATCGGGGCCGCCTCCTTCGTGGTCTACAAGAACGGTTCTGCCACCGTCGGGCAATGGGGCCGCGACGTGACGATGGGTCCCGATGTCGTGTCGGTGCGCCAGAACCTTGACCTGCTCGTCGACAACGGACAAGTGGTGCCTGCGGCGTACAGCCCCAACTCGACGCAGTGGGGTGCCACGCTGGGCGGCGGCCTCTACGTCTGGCGCTCGGGCATTGGGGTCACCGCGAACGGGGCTCTGGTCTACGTAGGAGGCCCGGGGCTCGACATCTTGGACCTCGCAAACATCTTGGTGCGGGCCGGCGCCGTGCGGGCCATGGAGCTGGACATCAACCCCGACTGGGTCAACTTCAGCAGCTATCAGCCCGTGGCGCCGGGAGGATCGGCCACCCCCGCCAACGGGACTGAACTGGTACCAGGAATGTCCGGAACGCCCGGCCGCTACTTCGAGCCGTGGTGGGCTCGGGACTTCATCACGATGTCGGCGGCCGTCGGCTCGTGACCTCGGTGGCGAGCGCCTCGCGCCAAGAGCCCGGGCGAAGAGATGCGGCTATAACACCCCTCCAGCGACCCGGCCAGACTGCGCCACCTTCGACGCTAGGCCTGCTGGCCCGGGGTGCGCGCCCGAGACAGTGGCTCAAGAACGTTCTCGTGTTCATGGCGCCCGCAGCCGCGGGCGTGCTCGGCGATTGGCACACGACATTGCGGGTGGTCGCAGCCTTCATGATCTTCTGCGTGGTCGCCTCGGGCACCTACCTCGTCAACGACGTCGTAGACGCCCAATCGGATCGATGCCATCCGGCCAAGCGGGTCCGGCCAGTCGCGAGCGGGGCGCTGCGTCCCGGCATCGCCCTCGGAGTCGGGATTGGCCTCATCACGACCGCCATCGGTGCCGCGCTCCTCGTGGGCCCCTGGGGATTCGCCGGTGTCGTGGCCGCCTACGCAGGATTGAGCATCGCCTACAGCCTCCGGTTGAAGCGGGAACCCGTGGTGGAGTTGGCGGTGGTCGCGTCGTGTTTCGTACTGCGATCGGTGGCCGGCGGTGTCGTGGCCCACGTACCACTGTCGAATTGGTTCTTGGTCTTCACTTCGTTCGCCGCACTGTTCATCGTGAGCGGAAAGCGGTGCGCGGAACACGCCCGCCTGGGACACATGCGAGGTGTGCACCGAATCGTGCTGGACCAGTACAGCGAATCCTTCCTCAGGTCAACGCTGACAATCTCAGCCACGGTCACGGTGGCGTCGTACTGCTTGTGGGCGTTCGAACGCACTGGACTGCTGGCGCATGCCGGGGATCACGCCATTTGGATGGAGCTGACCGTTATCCCTCTCGTCCTCGCCGTCCTGCACATCCTCCGACTCCTCGACGCCGGTGACGGCGGCGAACCCGAGCAGATCGCGCTTCATGACCACCTCCTGCAGGGCTACGGGGTGCTCTGGATCGTCCTCATGGGCATCGGTCTCTACGCATGACCGTCGCCGTCGACCACTGCCTCCGCCCGCTGTCCGGCTGGGGCAGGACCGCGGTCACCACGGCCCTTGTCGCCCGTCCCCCGGACGCGTCGTCAGTGTGGTCTTCGCTGCTCGCCGCTCCCGGCGGTGTGATCGCCCGCGGACAGGGGCGGAGCTACGGCGATGCGGCACAGTGCAGCGGCGGGCTCACCATCGACACGTCGGGCCTCGGCCGGATCGGCGCGCTGGACGAGATGGTGGGCACGATCGAAGTCGGTGGTGGCGTGAGCTTGCACGACCTGATGAGGCACCTGATTCCGGCCGGTTGGTTCCTCCCGGTGACGCCCGGCACCCGCTACGTGACCGTCGGAGGTGCCATCGCTTCTGACGTCCACGGAAAGAACCACCATCGCGACGGCAGCTTCGCCAGGCATGTCGTCGAGATGACCATCGTTACGCCCAGTGGAACGGTCAGCGTGGCTCCTGATCGTGACGCCGAGCTTTTCTGGGCCACGGCCGGCGGCATGGGCCTCACCGGCGTGGTGATCAGTGCCGTGCTGCGACTCATCCCCATTCAGACCTCGTGGATGATGGTGGACAGCCAACGGTTCACTCGACTCGAGGACCTGATGTCGACAATGGAGCAGACGGACGACCGCTACCACTACAGCGTGGCGTGGCTCGATTGCACCAGCGGGCGCAACGACGGACACCGCTCGGTCCTGAGCAGAGGGGACCATGCCCCTTCTAGTGCCATTCCAGGTCGCTTCCGCGGCCGGAGTCGCGAGATACCGGGAGAACCGCGCGGTACGAGTGCCACGTCCGGTGCCCGGTCGCCTGGTCAACCGGTTGTCGGTGCGGGCGCTGAACGAGACGTGGTTTCGGGCGTCCCGGGACGCGCGAGGCTCGATCCGTTCGCTGGCTGCGTTCTTCCACCCGCTCGACGGGGTCAATGGGTGGAACCTGCTGTATGGGCCACAGGGTTTCGTGCAGTACCAGTTCGCGGTGCCTCCACAGCGGGCCGACGTCATTGAAGGCGCCGTCCACACGATCGCTTCGTCAGGCGTGCCCTCCTTCCTTGCCGTGTTGAAGCGGTTCGGGCCCGGGACGCCCGGACCGCTCTCGTTCAGTCAGGAGGGCTGGACGCTCGCACTCGACTTCCCACTCGGTCCGCCCGGTCTGCCGCCCTTGTTGGATCGCCTCGACGACTCCGTGGCATTGGCCGACGGTCGTGTGTACCTGGCCAAGGATTCCCGCCTGCGACCGGAACTCCTCCCCGTCATGTATCCCCGGCTGGGAGATATGGCGCGGGTCCGCCGGAGGGTTGATCCCGAAGGCGTGCTGGCGTCCGATCTCTCGCGGCGGCTCATGATCCCGCGATGAATGACGCGTTCGGTCACCCCCAGTCGGTCGTCGTGCTCGGCGGTACCTCGGACATCGCCCTCGAGCTTGTCGCACAGCTCGGGTTGGAACGCGGCAGAAGCGTCGTCCTCGCCGGACGCGATCGAGCGGCGCTCGAGCGGGCAGCGGACGACCTCCGCCACCAAGTCGCTCGGGTGGAGACGGTACCCTTCGACGCGGCAACGCTTGACGACGTCGAAAAGAACGTCGTTCGATCCTTCGAGGTGGCGGCTGAGGCAGTCGACATGGTCATCGTCGCCGTGGGCGAGCTCGGGTCCCAAACCGCGGACGAAATCGATCCCGACCGGATCGCCCGCATGCTGACGGTGAACTTCACCTGGCCGGCGGCAGCCCTCTCAGCTGTCGCCGGGCAGTTGCGACAGCAGGGCCATGGCCGCATCGTGGTGCTCTCCTCAGTCGCCGGCGTCAGGGTCCGCCGCTCCAACTTCGTCTACGGCGCCGCCAAGGCCGGGCTCGACGGCTTTGCCTTGGGACTGTCTGAAGCTGTTCGTGGCACGGGTGTGTCCGTGCACATCGTCCGTCCGGGATTCGTGCGTTCCAAAATGACCGCTGGCCGCACTCCGGCCCCCTTTGCGGTCGGCGCGTCGCGGGTGGCCGCGGATGTCGTACGAGGCCTCGAGCGCGGCCAGACGGTGATCTGGTCGCCGGGTCTCCTCAGGTGGATGTTCCCTGTTCTCCGCATGCTCCCAGGGGCAATGTGGCGACGCTTGCCGGGCTGAGGCTCCTGGGCCGGCGTCGGCGCTCCGCCCTCGTGGCCCTGACCGCTGCAGCTGTCGTGGTGCTGGTGTCCCAGCCGTCGTTCGCGTCCCAACTCACCCTTCGGGCGTCAGGGATGCGGCGCACGACCGCCGGCCACGCCATCGACAGCAGGTTCTTCGAGCCGGGGGGCCTGCGTGGAGTACCCACCCATGTCGGGGGACCGTCACCTGACCGTCTTTCTCGATGCCGGTCACGGCGGCCTCGACCCGGGCGGGGTGGGCGAGACTCAGTCCGGAGCGACCATCTTCGAGGCCGACCAGACTCTCCCGGTCGAGCTCGACACCATGGCGCTTCTGCGCGCCAAGGGATTCACCGTGGTGGCGTCACGCACCAAGGCCGAGACGGTCAGCCGCCCACAGCAGGGCGATGTCTCGGGTGGCCTCTTCACCGCTCAGGGCGAACACGACGACGTGGCGGCCCGGGACATCTGAGCCAACTCGGCGAAGGCGAACGTTCTCGTGGGCATCTAATTTCGATGCGGGAGGCTTGGCCCGAGCGATTGAGCAGTACTTCGCCGGGCCCGGGCCCAGCACTGCAAAGAAGTGAAGCTCGGCCGCGGAGGCCCGTCGTGCAGTGCACCAGGATAGGTTGACGGAATTGCACCTTCCCGGCGGCGCAGCGTCTCGAGCGATGGCGCAGCGTCTTGAGCGATATCGAGACATCTCATGGCGCCCCACCGCCGCTGCGCACACGTGTCGCCGACCTCCTGGGTATCGACTACCCACTGCTCCAGGCACCGATGGGATTCATTGCGCGGGCCCGACTGGCGTCCGCCGTCTCCAATGCCGGCGGTCTCGGGATCATCGAGACGTCCTCTGGTCGGCTCGACGAAGTCCGAGGGGAGATGGCGGCGATGCACGAACTGACCGACAAGCCGTGGGGCGTCAACATCGCCCAGATGCTCGTCGTCGATCCCCATATCGTCGACTTCGTCGCCGACCAGGGCGTCCGGTTCGTGACCACCTCGGCGGGAGACCCGACGCGCTATACCCGACAGCTCCATGACGCCGGGATCACCGTGTTCCATGTGGTGCCGTCGTTACGAGCAGCCCGCAAGGCCATCGACGCAGGCGTTGACGGCTTGGTGGTCGAGGGTGGTGAAGGGGGTGGTTTCAAGAGCACGAAGCCAGTTTCGACCATGGTCTTGTTGCCCCAGATCTGTGCCGCCTTCAACGTCCCGATCGTGGCGGCGGGCGGGATCGTCGACGGCGTCTCCATGGCGGCAGCCTTCGCGCTGGGGGCTGAGGGGATCCAGATGGGGACGCGGATGGTCAGCGCGGCCGAGTCACCGGTCCATGACAATTACAAGAGGTTGGTCATTGAAGCCGACGCCACCGACACGGTGGTGCTCAGCGCGCACTCGAGTCCGGCCTACCGCGTCATGCGTACTCGGTTCAGCGAAGGCCTCGAACTTGAACCATCGGTGGTGATGGGGCAGACCGTCGGCATGGAGGGAGTGCTCAAGCTCTATTTCGAAGGCGATCTCGACGCCGGGTTCGCCTTCGGAGGGCAGGGTGCAGGACGGATCACTGAGGTCCTCCCAGTGCGACAGATCGTGCACGAGACGGTGGGCGGCTTCTACGACGTGGTGCAAGCCTTGGGCCGTTTCGTACCGGAGGGATGAAGCCCCGCAATGGACGATCTTGAAGCCATCAGACAGCTCAAGGCCCGCTACTGCCGCCTGATGGATACGAAGGACTGGGAGTCCTATCGACAGCTCTTCACCGACGGCGTCGTGGTGGACACGACCGAGTCGGGCGGCGGTGTCGAGACGGGAGCCGATGCGTTCCTCGAGTTCCTCGTCGCGGCGATCGGCAGCGCGGTGACGGTCCACCAGTGTCACACCCCTGAGATCGACATCACGTCGCCGACCACCGCGACCGGCATCTGGGCCATGGAGGACATGCTGCGCTTCGAGGACGGATCGCAGCTCCACGGATACGGGCACTACCACGAGACCTACGAGAAGGTGTCCGCTGAGTGGCGGATCAGCTCGTCCCGGTTGACCCGCCTCCGGATGGACTTCATCCCGGCTTCTGGCTGAGAAATCGGAAGTGGAACCCGACGACGTCTGTCTTCGTCTCACCGAAGCCCGCCGCGCTGAGGCGATCCTTCAAGTCATCGGGGTCGACCGGTGTGAAGGTGTCGTCGGCATGACCCGCACGAATCGGTTCGAGATCCAAGGAGTCTTGTCCCACGAAGACGCCACCCGGTCGCAGCACCCGGTGGAGTTCCGCGAACAGCCGATCCTGGCTCGCTGGCGTGGGCATGTGGTGCAGGACGGAAAAGCACGCCGCCGCCGAGAAGTGGTCGCTGCGTAGTCCGGCGTCGGTTGCATCGGCCACGATGACCTCGACGTTCGATCCCCGCAGGCGGTCCCGCAGGGGCTCGCCCAGCGAAGGGTCGATCTCGACCGCCGTGACCCGCTCGGCCCGCTGACGCAGGAGGTCGGTCGTCAGCCCTGGGCCGGGGCCGATCTCGAGGATGTCGTCACCGAGGTCGCCCGCTGCCTCCACCCATGGCAGCAGTTCCGTTTCGAGCAACTGCGCCCATTCGGGGCTGGCCAGGAATTGCAGGTGCATTTCGTTCATCCCCCACTTGTACGATGAGCGGTCTATGGCCGTCTCTGCACAATCGGTCAATGAATTTGCATTATCGGCCGGGGCGCAGCTGGTCGACATGCGGACCGGTGGCCGAGCACCGGCAGGCAGCTTCCACTACGAAGGCGAGGAGGTGGTCACGACGTGGCACGCCCACGAGCTGCACCAAGTGGAGTACGCCTTCCACGGCACGCTCGAGGTCGAGGCCGCGGGCGCCCACTACCTGTTGCCGCCACAGCAGGCCGCCTGGATCCCCTCGGGCGTGGAGCACCGCACGACCATCCGGAGCTCGGTTCGGACCATCTCGGTGTTCTTCGAAGCGCATCTCGTCCCCGCTCCCGGCGAGCGCGTGCGCATCTTGGCCGTGCCGCCGGTCCTCCGGGAGATGCTGGTCTATGCGGGGCGCTGGCCGATCGGTCGATCGGCGTCCGATCCGGTTTCCGACGCCTACTTCGCTGCGTTGGGACAACTCGTCTCCGACGGGCTCGACAACGAGACCCCGCTCTTCCTCCCGACCTCGAGTGATCCCGTGCTCGCAGGGGCGCTGAACTGGACCGCGGCGAACCTGCGCACCGCCACCGTCGGGGACGTTGCACGCCACGTCGGCCTCTCGGAACGTTCCCTCCGGCGGCACTTCGCGGCTGGACTGGGGATGTCCTGGCGGGACTACGTCGTGCAGGCCCGGCTGCTTCGGGCCATGGCCCTTCTGGCCGAGTCCAGACCGTCGATCCTCGAGGTGGCGATGGCTGTCGGCTTCGACAACGTGAGCTCGTTCAACCGTGCCTTTCGCATGAGAACGGGAGAGACGCCGTCGTCGTATCGAAAGCACCGAGCGCGTCACGGGGAAGTCGATTCAGCTGATGAACTCCGGCTCTGGCTCGAAGACGGCTCGACGTGAAGCCCGGCGCAGGGCGGCCAGCACGGGCCGTCCCAGCACGAGGATCAAGACGGCACAGGTCACCGCACGCGTGAGGTCGAACCCCATTGACGTCGTCAGGTCGAAGACCAAGAAGCGGTGCACGTTGGTCGCGACAGCGGCACCTGGCAGGAAGGAGTAGGCCGTCACCGCGCTGAGGAAGGGCCAGAACCAGAAGTTCGTGAGCATCCCGTACACCAGCGCGGCAATGACGCCGTAGCCGGCGAGGAGTCCGCGCTCGGCCAACCCTCGGGCCGGGGGCAGGGATCCCGCCCCGAAACCGATCCAGGCGGCCGCCAGCATCTGAAACGGCAACCAGGGGCCCACGCCTCCGGTCACGAGGGCCGACGCGAAGAGCGCCAGGGCGCCGAAGACGAAGCCGAAGCCACGGCCGAACACCCGTGCCGCCAGGATCAACAAGAACCACTCCGGCTCGAACCCGTCGATACCGGGGCTGGCGATGCGCAGCGCCGCGAAACACCCGGCCAGGATGCCGAGGAGGGCGAGCGCCTTGGCGTCAATGCCTCCCTCGGACAGCTCGGCGATCACGATGGCGATCAGCAACGGGATGAGCGCGACGAAGATCCACGGCGCGTCGCCGCCGTGCGCGGCGTTCTCCCCGGCGTGCTGGTGGATGAGCAGCGGCCATCCGAACGCCACGGTGCCGAGGGCACTGGTCAGCACCATCAAGATCGTCGACCGGCGTCCCAGTCGAATGGCGGGGACATGGCGGTGCGCCGGCACCTGTGTCGTCGCGGGAATCGTCACGCCGGGACCACTTCCATCGCCTCTCGAACCTCGTCCACTGTGAGCCATTCGTCGGGGGCCAGAACCTTGGCGATCTGAGGCGCAAAGACCGGGGAATGGCAGACCACGTCGCGCGCCGGCCCGTCGGCGATGACCTCGCCGTCGGCCAGCACGATGGCCCGTTGCGCAACCCGGGCCGCCAGCTCGACATCGTGTGTCGCGAGCACGATTGCGTGTCCCGAGCCGGCCAGCTCGCGCAAAACCTCGACCAGTCGGTCTTTGCTCGGGTAATCGAGACCGCGGGTCGGCTCGTCGAGGAGGAGGAGCGGGGGCGCCGGCGCCAGGACCACGGCGAGGGCCAGCGCGAGACGCTGGCCTTCTGAGAGGTCGCGCGGATGACGGTCCATTGGCATCCCTGGCAGCACCCGCTCCAAGGTGGCCCGGGTTGTCCCCTCGTCGAGCGAGGCGGCGTGGTCGGCACTGTGACACTCGTCGCCGACCGTCTCTCCGTAGAGGAGCAGTCCGGGGTCCTGGGGCACCAGGCCCACCATCCGGATCAGCTCGTGCGGGCGCAGACTGTGCGGGTCCGAACCCCCGACGCGGACCGTGCCACGCGTGGGGACACGCCCGCCCGAGAGCACATTGAGCAACGTCGACTTGCCTGAGCCATTGCGACCCATGAGCACCGTGACATCGCCACCAGAGAAGTCCAGGTCCACGGACTTGAGTGCCACGACCGGCCCGTAGTGCACGCCGACCGCTCGAAGTGACGCTTCTCGCTCGCCCGTCGGGCCATCCACCGTGTCGTGCATCGAAGCCCGTACGGGGGCGATGCGGGCGCGGAGACCGCCGGCCTGGCGACGGGCGTCGCGCACCGTCAGCGGTAGCGGGTCCCAGCCCGCGGCGCGACCGAGTTCGACCAGTGGTGGTGCCACCGTGGCCGAGCGCATGATCTCGGCCGGTGGGCCCACGACGAGGGGCGCGCCATCGCCGGGCAGGAGGACCATGCGGTCGGCGAAGGGCAGCACGCGTTCGAGCCGGTGCTCGGCCATCAGCACGGTGAGACCGAGGTCGTGGACGAGCCGGGCCAGCGCGCTGAGCACCTCTTCGGCGGCGGCCGGGTCGAGCGCGGACGTCGGCTCGTCGAGCACGAGGACGCGGGGCGACGCAGTGAGGACGGCGCCGATCGCCACCCGTTGTTGCTGACCCCCCGACAGGGTACGCAGCGACCGCTCACGCAGATCCTGGAGACCGAGGAGGTCGACGGTGTCCTCGACGCGGCGGCGCATGGCGTCGGCCGCCATGCCGAGGTTCTCCATGGTGTAGGCCAGCTCGTCCTCGACTCGCTCGGTGACGAAGGAAGCCAGCGGATTCTGTCCGACGTACCCCACGACGTCGGCGAGCTCCCGCGGTCGATGGGTGCGGGTGGACCGCCCGTCCACGCTGACCGTGCCCCCGAGCGTGCCGCCGCTGAAGTGCGGCACCAGTCCGTTGACACTGCGCAGGAGCGTCGACTTGCCTGTCCCCGTCTCACCCACGACCACGCAGAGCTCGCCCTCTGGGATCTCCAGCGTGACCGCGTCAAGCGTCGGATGCGCCGCGCCCGCATAGCGGAAGGACACCGAGTCGAATCCGATCATGCGACGGCCGCCCCGAGCTCGGTCCGTGCCGCTGGGGCGGGGGTGCGGCGCGCCGGCGCGATGAACGCTGGCGACGCGGCCACCAGGATGCCGACGACGGGCAGGATCGGCAACGGTGGCACCGCCAGCGGCTGGAAGGACACGCTGACGCCGGGAACCGAAAGCTCGTTGGCGACGGCCATGGCCGCCACGACGGCGGCGCCCGACGCCTGGATGGCCCATTCCTGAATGCCCCACTTGTCGGGCCGGTAGCGGCTGCGTTGCATTCGCCGGCCTCCGACGCCGAGCCCGACGGCGCACAAGGCGATCGCCACCGCGATGATGGGCAGCCCCAGGCCGAACAAGGAGCCGGCGTCGATCACGCCGTAGGTGCCGACCATGGCCAAGAGCAGCCCTGCACCCGTGGCGCCTATCGCGAGGTGCCGCGTGGCGCGCGAGATCTCGGTGCGCCGGCCGTAGCCCCGGGCGTCCATGGACGTCGCCAATTGAAGTGAGCGGTCCAGCGCCCCTTCCAGTACGGGGACGGCGATGCCGCGCATGCCGCGGAGGCCACTGGTGGGGATGCCGCGCAGGCGGCGGGCCCGGCGTACCGCTCCGATGGTCTCGACCAGCTCGGGCGTGAACGAAAGCGCGACGGTCACCGCCACACCGGCCTCATAGAGCACCGCAGGGAGGCAGCGGAGCAAGCGGTACGGACTGACGAGGGAGTTGGCGGCCCCGAAGCAAAGGAGGATCACTGCGATCTGCAGGCCGAGAACGAATGCCGTGACGACTGACTCGAGCGTCACGGCTCCGCCGATGCTGACCGCGGCTGCCCACGAAGGCAGTGGGGCGTGCGGCAGCGTGAAGAGCACATGTCCGGGTACGCCGCGCTGGCCGAAGAGAATTTCGATGGCCACCCGGATGACGATGACGACCAGTCCGATCCTCAAGAACAGGGCCAAAGAACGCGACCACGGCGCGTCTCCTCGGCAGCTGGCCACGACGAAACAGGCGACGGCACCGATCAGCAGAAGCAGGAAGGGGTTGGGTTCCGACGTTTGCATCGCACCGACCGCGAGGCAGGCGGCCCACCCCCACCAGGCCAAGGGATGCACGGGCCGATGGCGGCCGGCGGCGCTGCTCACCCCTCGGCCGGCTCCTCGTCCGGCCGCCGTCTCCACCTGAGCCAGGCCGCGACCCCGAGCACCGCGATGAGGACTGCAACCACAATGATCGGGAGTGCCGGATCGCCCCCGGTGCCCTGGTGGTGTGCCGCGTCCGAGAGAGCTGGCGATGCCTTTGCGTGAGGCGTCGTCCGCTCGCTCCCCAGGACCGTGCTCGTCGTTGAGCTCGACCCGCCACTCCCGGCAGTCGATGCCACCGTGGTCGAAGTGCCCTGGACGCCCGTGGAGGGCGCGCCGCTCAATGACCGACCCGAAGTCGCGGTTGGGGCCGGCGCCGCCGGTGTCGACCCGGTGGCTAAAGGCGAGACCCCCGGCGGCGGCGGCGGCGTGGCCGCGCCCCCCGATCCCGAACCGCCGCCGCCCGAGCTCGTGCCCCCACCGCCGCCCGATGGGGACACCGGGGTCACGCCTGGACAGGCCTGGGCGAAGGCGGCCGCGGGTGAGATCGACGGTTTCGGTGCGCTGGGTCCGCTCGGGCCCGGGTCCTGATAACGCCAGCCCTGCACGTACGTCTGTCCCGACTCGACCGGATGCTCGGCGGGGCCGATCTCGGCGTAGGTCCAGGTGTTGGTGGACGGGTTTCCCTGCCAGTAGGACCAGAAGTAGTAGAGGCCGTTTGATGTATTGGTGCAGGTCTCCACCGCGTTGGCGGGGTAGCCGTTGATCCCGCACACCAGACCTGACTGGTTCTGCGTGACCGTGTCGCCTGCTGTACCGAGCGCGTCGAGGTCACTGCTGCCCGGCGCGACCTGTGGACCTTGCACACCTGGCGTCCCGCCGTTCCCGTCGTCGATGACCACTCCCTCGCACACGGTGCCGCTCGCACCAGCGGGTCCACCCAGGACGGATGCAACGACGCAGACTCCACCCGCGACGAGGCCTGTGAGCGCCACCAGCGCGCCGTGTGGAGATCGAGACATGTCAGGCGCTGCCGGCGGCTACTCCCACGATGGGCTTGTTGAGTGGCGTGCCGCCGAGCGACCCCGAGAAGAGCGCGTCCCCGAAGTTGAACACGCCGCCGTCGGACGCCGCCATCCAGTACCCGCCGCCGTCGGGTGTGGCCGCGATCCCGACGATCGGCTTGTTCAGCGGCTTGTTGCCCATGGAGCCGTCGTAGCCTGCGTCCCCGAAACTGAAGATCCCGCCGTCGGACGCCACCAGCCAGTAGCCAGCCCCGTCCGGCGTGGCCGCGATCCCGACGATCGGCTTGTTCAGCGGCTTGTTGCCCATGGAGCCGTAGTAACCCGCGTCCCCGAAACTGAAGATCCCGCCGTCGGACGCCACCAGCCAGTAGCCACCCCCGTCCGGCGTGGCCGCGATCCCGACGATCGGCTTGTTCAGCGGCTTGTTGCCCATGGAGCCGTAGTAACCCGCGTCCCCGAAACTGAAGATCCCGCCGTCGGACGCGACGAGCCAGTACCCCGCTCCCTCTGCGGAGGCAGCGATCCCGACGACGGGCTTGTTGAGTGGCGTGCCGCCCATGGATCCGTCGTAGCTGGCGTTGCCGAAGTTGAAGACGCCACCGTCGGACGCCGCCAGCCAGTAGCCCGATCCGTCGAGGGTCGGAGCCACTCCGACCACCGGTTTGTTGAGCGTCAGACTGCCGAGTGATCCGTGGAAGGGCGCGCCCCCGAAGTTGAACACGCCACCGTCGGAAGCGACCATCCAGTAGGACGCACCCGAGGGACCGAACGGGAAGCTCAACGCCATCAAGGCCGGCACCGCTTGGTACGTGGACAAGAGATTCCCCGTTGACGGGCTGCCGGAGGGTGAGAAGAAGGCGCCGGCATCGGTCCCGGACGTCACTGTGAAGGACAACAAGGTGGGGGTCGGAGAGTTGCCGCCGGTGTCGAACTTCGCACTGTCGGGTGACAGGCCCATGGAGAGGAGCGCCTGAATCACGAACGCAGTGGAGTTGGGATCGCTCGTCTGCTGGTTGTCGGGGGCGTTGGGTTCGTAGCCCCACCCACCGTCGGCGTCCTGGGCGTTCTCCAGAAAGCTCAGCGCGCTGGCCGAGACCGCAGGCGTCAGTACGCTCTGTGCCGCCAGACCTTGGAGGGCGAGCGAGGTGGAGTTCGTGTCGGGCCCGCCCCCTTGGGCGGGATCGCCGGTGCACGGGGTGGTCGCGTTGTCCTGGAGCAACCATCCACCGTTCGGGCACTGTGCCTGCTGCAGCCACGACACTGCGGGCGACGGTGCGCTCACGCCGGCAGCCTTGAGCGCCGTCAGAGCCAGACCCTGGTCGTAGCCGCCGGCGTTGAAGTCTGCGAGCTGCGCGTCGGTGCCGAACCGGCCGATGTTGGTGCCACCCGTCTGCTCGGTCGCGAGCAGACGGGTCACCAGATTGGTGCCGCCGAAGTTGGTCGGATCCGCGCCCAGAGCGCGCGCCAAGAGGATGAGGAGTGAAAGTTGACCTGGTCCGTCGCTGGCGTCGGCGGGGATGTACGACTCCGCATTGGCCTCGACGTAGGCCAGTCCGGTGCGGGCCAACGGCAGGTCGACATGTGCCGCCGCGAGCGCCAGCAGCGTGTTGATCGTTTCGGAGAGGTTCGCCGTGCCCGGGGTGGAGCCAGCGATGTACCCACCCGAGGTCAGTTGGGTGACCAGCCACTGCGCGGCGGCCGTGGCCGCAGGCACCTGCGGGAGTGCAGGTGGGGGTGCACCCGCCGCTTGGGCGTCCACGGTCGTGCCGGATGTCACCAGGATCATGGCAAGGGCGGCGGTCGATGCCGCCGCGAGGAATCCCCGCCAGCTGCGGAGGATCGTGTGCATGGGTGCTCGCTTCCCGGACCTCAGCCCGGAAACTCCGATTCACACGGGGTCACACCGAGCCCCGGTCCCTGTGTCTCGACGGATGGGAACTCTCCTGCCCTCGTGGTACCCCGGCTCCACAGTGACACCCTGACGGGCGCACTGCTCACGGTTGCGGACCAGCGCCGGAATTTCACCGGCTTCCCCGCGTGGGCAGTTGCTACATGCCTTTCGGCGCGGTCACCGTAACACGGATTCCCAACATCCGGCCGGGCCGACACCCGGGTCTGACCACCACTCCAGAGCAGGCGCAGCATGATGTGGTGATGAGGATCGTGTCCCTACTGCCCTCGGCCACCGAGATCGTTTTCGCCCTCGGTCTCGGCGATCAGCTCGCCGGTGTCAGCTTCGAATGCGACTACCCGCCGGCCGCTCGTGAGGTACCGATCGTCTCGGGCAGCGCCCTCGACGTCACAGCTCCGCGCAGCGCCGCGCAGATCGACACGGAAGTGAGCACTCGCCTTGCGCACGGCGATTCGATCTACACCCTCGACGACGCACGAATCAGGGCGATCAACCCCGACGTCATCCTGGCGCAGGATCTCTGCCAGGTGTGTGCCGTCCCCTCGGGCGCCGTCCAGGACGCGCTGAACGTCATCGGCTGCGATGCCGACGTCGTCTCCCTCGACCCGGCCAACCTCGAAGAGGTCATAGCGTGCGTCGGCCGGGTCGGCCGGGCGACGGGCACGGAGGTGGCGGCAACCGTGTTGATGGCGGCACTGCGCGACAGGCTGGCAGCGGTTCGGCGCCGCGTCGCATCGGCGTCGCGGCCCCGGGTGTTCGTCCTGGAATGGCCCGATCCGCCTTTCAACGCGGGGCACTGGGTCCCCGACATGGTGGAGGCTGCAGGTGGCGAACCCGTCCTCGCTGTCGCCGGCGAACGGTCCCGCCGGGTCACCTGGGACGAGATCGCGGCTGAGTCGATCGACGTGACCGTGTTCAGCCCGTGCGGGTTCGACCTCGACGGGGCGGTCGTTCAAGCGACGTCGTTCCTCGACCACCCCGACGTGCTGCGACTTGGCCGGATCGTCGCGGTCGACGCCAACGCGCTCTTCTCCCGGCCCGGACCGCGTGTTGTCGACGGCGTCGAGATGCTTTCCGAGCTGCTCCATCCCGAGCACCCGCGCACGATTCCGCTGGGCGCGGCGGTGTTGCGGTGACCTTGGCCGCGGGCGCGTCAGGCGGTCTGTCTCTGCCCTGAGAGGCCGCGCCGGGGTGCCGGAGTCGCCTTCACACTGACGCCGGCACCGGTTGCGACGGCTGCAGCCTGCTCCGGCAGCGGCGATTCTCCGGTGATCTCGTCGAGGCTGCGGCCGCTGGTCTCAGGCAGGAGCATGGTGAGGAACAGTCCACCGATAGCCGCGACCCCCGCGACGGCGAGCATGCCCCTGAGCCCGATGCCGGACTGGAGCTGCGGGACCAGGAACACGCCGATGAAGGCTCCGAGCTTGCCAATTCCGGCGGCGATCCCGTGTCCGGTGGTGCGAACGCTCGTCGGGAAGACCTCGGACGGCAAGACGAAAGTCATCGTGTTCGGACCGAACTCTACGAAGAAGTAGCTCAACCCAAAGACCGCAATGAAGGGTCCCACCATCTCAGTAAGCGGACCGATCGCCGCAAGGGCGATGAAAGACGCTGTCATCACCCCGAAACCCAGAAGCTGCAGTCGGCGATGGCCGAAGCGATCCATGCGGAAAATCGCCAAGACGTAGCCCGGCACGGCGAAGACCACGAACAGGAGGAGGGTCAGTGCCAGCTTGCCGACCAGGCTTGCGCTTGGGTCGACATCCTTGAGGATTGCGGGCAACGACAGTGTGTTGCCGTAGTACGCGTAGTCGAAAAGAAACCATGCACCGGCCGTCCCGATAATCAGTCGCAGCATCCGTCTGTCACTCAGGAACGCACCCAGTCCAATAGAGGCCGCTCGCTCGTGGAGTGTCGGAGATGCCTTGATCGACCCGTCGGAATACTGCTCAATCTGGTCAACAACGTCTGCACTCGCCCCCCGGACCCGCGCTTCGAACCGAGGCGACTCGGGCATCTTCGATCTGAGATAGACCACTGCCGCGGCGGGCAGTGCACCAAACCCGAGCAGCAGGCGCCACGTCAACGCGTGACTCACACCCCCACCCAAAAGTGCGATGGCGACCAATGGACCGACGATCAAACCAAGCGCTTGCATCGAAAACACCAGCCCGACGAGCTTGCCCCTGTCGTGTCGGTTCGAATACTCGCTCATGAGGACCGCTGAGACGGGATAGTCACCGCCGATTCCGAGACCGAGGAGGAACCGGGCGAGCACCAACCACACGAACCCCGGCGCCACCGACGAGAGCAGTGCACCCACGATCATGAGGATCGCCACCAGCCCGTAGACACGCTTTCGCCCGAGCAGGTCCGCGAGCCTGCCGAAGATCAGCGCACCGACGAAGGCTCCCAAGATGGCCGACCCAGCGATCCAGCTCGCCTGCCTCGAGTCGAGGTGCCATTGCGTCGCGACGAGCGTGACCACCGTGCTGATGACAAAGAGGTCGTAAGCGTCGGTGAAGAATCCGACGCCGGAGACCACAACCGCCCGGTGATGGAAGCGGCTCGTCGGAGCCTCGTCGAGCACTTCGGTCAGGGTCAGCGGGTGCTCTTGGGCGTGAGCTGGCCTTTCTCCGTCCGAATGCGACGCCATAGACGCGGCACTATGCCGGTCCAACGTGACGGGAGTCCTACACAACCGTGACCCGGGGGTGAACTTTACGCGAACAAAAGGTGAACGCACCCTTATGACCTGGGTAAGTTCTCGGGGATGCCACAGGCTGTCGAGGAGCTGGTGCTGAACCTTTTCGCCCAGGTGCGAGAGGCAGTGTCACGCGCCACGTGGGCCCTCCTCAACGGAGATGCCCGAGCTCGGCCAGTCGGTCGTGGACGGTGACCAGGACATCGACGATCTGACCTCGGAGGTCGAGGAGCTCGTCTGGTCGAAGATCGATGCCGAGGAGCCGGACAAGAGCGATCTCCGTCAACTGGTCGGCACCCTCCTCATCCTCCCCGAGCTCGAGAGGAGCGCCGATCTGGCCGAGCACATCGCCCAGCGCGCCTTGACCAATGTCGGAGCGTCCATGACTCCCGTGGCCCGTGGCATCGTCCAGCGGATGTCCGAGGTGGCCACGGAAATGTGGCAGATCGTGGGCTTGGCGTACGTGGGACGCGACGCCGGGAGCCTCGAGCTCCATGAAGAGGACGAAGAGCTCGACATCCTGCACGACCGGCTCACCGGCGAGATCGCGAAGGGTGACATGCCCACCACCGTCTCCGCCCAGGTGACATTGATCTCCCGCTTCTACGAGAGGATCGGCGACCACGCGGTCAACCTCAGCCGCCGCATCGCCGCCCTGCAGGCCGGAGGCCGGCCCGACTGAACCGCGTTGACGCTGGTGGCCTGGAGATCAGCCCGGTCGACAAGAATCCGAGCCGAGGCCGAAGCGCGAGGACAATGATTGGCGCATGGACCGGGGGCGACGCCAGGCCACCGTGGGTACGGGGGTGCTCCTGAGCGTCGTCGTCCTGGCGTCGTGCAGCAGCTCGCCGACCGCCGGCCATCGCCACGGCATGCGCCGCTACGCGACGACGACAACGACCGGAGCGACCACGACCTCGTCGCCCGTAACCTCGTCGACGGCGTCGGCCGTCACGCTCCCGAACGTCATCGGGTTCAAGATCGTGCCGGCCCGCACGGCGCTGCGCGCGGTCGGCCTGCTGAGCATTGGCCTGAACAAGCCGTGCACCGAGGGCACCGTTGCCAGCCAGAGCGTCGTCGACTCACTGGCCCGCCCCGGAAGGCCCCCGACCCCGAGCGTTGGCGCCGTCCCCGTCAGCCCGGGCACCAAGGTGCCACCGGGCACACGGATCGCCATCACCTGGTCCGGGTGCTACGGCAACGCCGTGAGCGTCCCGGACGTGGTCGGCCTGTCCTTCGCGGCAGCCAAACACGCCGTCAAGGCTTCTGGCTTGACGTGGGCCTGCTACTCGGTCGGCAGGCCCACCACGACGACCACGACACGGCGCACGACGACGTCGACCAGCGTCCCCGTGACCACGACAACGCGCCCGCCCGACGTCGTGCTGACCCAGACGCCACGCGCCGGGGGCGTGTTGCGGCCCGGCGCCACCGTGACCCTCACCATGCACGCCTGCCCGCAATGAGCGTGCTGTCCGCCACGCCGGGCGCGAGCCCGGCACCCGAGCCGATCGCCTTCAGCTCGGCACGGGGGCGCTGGGTCCTGGCGGCCACCGTCCTCGGCTCGGGGATCGCAGGGCTCGACGCCACCGTCGTCGGCATCGCGCTCCCCTCAATCGGCCGATCGTTCCACGGTGACGTCGGCACACTGCAGTGGGTCGTCACCGGCTATTCGCTGACCTTGGCCGCCTTCTTGTTGCTCGGGGGGTCGCTCGGCGACCGCTTCGGCCGCAAGCGCGTGTTCTCAATCGGCGTCGTCTGGTTCGCGGTGGCGTCGGCGCTGTGCGGCCTGGCGCCGAGCGGACTGCTCCTGATCATCGCCCGCATCGTCCAGGGCATCGGCGGTGCGTTGTTGACACCGGGCAGCCTGGCCATCATCCAGGCCTCGTTCCGCGCCGACGATCGCTCGCGCGCCATCGGCGCCTGGTCGGGATTGGGCGGCGTCGCCACGGCGGCCGGGCCGTTGGTGGGCGGGTACCTCTTGGCCGCGGGCTCGTGGCGCTGGGTCTTCTTCATCAACGTGCCGGTCGCAGTCCTGGTCCTCGTGATCACCGCACGCCACGTGCCAGAGACCAGCGATCCCGCCAGCACCGGCCGCGTGGATGTCCCCGGCGCCTCGTTGGCCGTCGCATTCCTGGCCGGCCTCACCTACGGGCTCATCGAGGGCCCGACCCTCGGCTGGGGCAGCCCGGCGGTCATCGCCGCCTTCGTCGTCGCAGCAGTGGCCGCGCCCGCGTTCTTCCTCGTCGAGAAGCGGGGCACCAATCCGATGCTGCCGCTCACGCTGTTCCGCTCCCGCCAGTTCAGTGCCGCCAATGCGGTCACCTTCGTGGTCTACGGCGCGCTTTCGGGCGCGCTCTTCCTGCTGCCGGTCGAGCTCCAGATCGTCGTGCACTACAGCCCGCTCGCCTCTGGGCTGGCGCTGCTGCCGGTGACGCTGATCATGCTGATCTTCTCCGCCCGGTCGGGCCAGCTGTCCGCGCGGCATCGGACCGCGCCTGCAGATGAGTGCCGGTCCGGTCGTGGTCGGCGCCGGACTCGCCCTACTCGCACGGGCCACCACGCCGGGCAGCTACTGGGTCCAGGTGTTCCCCGCCGTCGTGCTCTTCGGCGTCGGGCTGGCCATCACGGTCGCCCCGCTGACCGCCACGGCGATGGGTGCCGCGCCGGCGGAGCACGCCGGGATCGCCTCCGCGGTCAACAACACGGTCGCCCGCGCCGCCGGGCTCGTCGCCGTCGCTGTCCTCCCGCTGGTGGCCGGCCTGACCGGCGCCGCCGCCCTGGGCGCCACCGAGCTGGCGGAGGGCTTCCGGATCGCGGTCCTCGTCGCCGGCGCCACGTGCGCCATGGGCGGGTTGCTTGCCGTGTTCACCATCTCCAACTCCGCACGGACGGGCGGGAGGGCCCCGGCGCCCGAGTTCGAACCGACCTACCACTGCGCCCTGTGTGGGCCGCCGCTGCGCCCTTCGACCCTCGCCTCGACCTCGTCCCGGTGAGCGGTCGAGCAGGGGCCCCGTGCTCTGACTTCTTCCCCCGCAACGTGCGCCACGCCACGCGGTGGGCCAAGGTAGGGGCCATGCCGAGGAGTGCACGCCCAGCCGCCCCGGCGGTCTTCGCACCGGCGCAGCTCGGGCCCCTGACCCTGCGCAACCGGATCATCAAGGCGGCGACCTTCGAAGGTGTGACTCCCGGCGGCCGCGTCAGCGACGAGCTCATCGAGTTCCATCGCCGCGTGGCGGCAGGCGGCGTGGCCATGTCGACCGTGGCGTACCTGGCTGTCTCACCCGAGGGGCGCACCGACCGGCACTGCCTGCTGCTCGACGACAACGCGGTTCCGGGCCTCCGCCGCCTCACCGACGCGGTGCATGCGCACGGCGCGGCGGCTGCGGCGCAGATCGGCCACGCCGGTCCTGTCGCCAACGCGCGCTCCAACGGCGCGCCGGCGTTGTCGCCTTCGGGTGGGTTCACGCCGATGGGATCTCGCCTGCGCGCCGTCGATGCTGGCGGGATCGAGCGCATCGTCGAGGACTACCGGCGCGCCGCCCTGCTCGCTGTCGAGGCCGGCTTCGACAACATCGAGGTCCACGTCGGGCACAACTATCTGCTCAGCGCGTTCTTGAGTCCCAAGCTCAACCGGCGCGACGACCAATTCGGCGGTTCGGTGGAGAATCGTGCCCGCTTCGCCCGCACCGTGCTGCGGACCGTGCGTGATGCGGTCGGGCCGACGACGTCGGTCACCGCCAAGTTGAACATGGCCGACGGCGTGGACGGCGGCCTGTGGGTGGACGAGAGCCTCGAGGTGGCGACGCTCTTCGAGGAGGACGGCTCGCTCGATGCGCTCGAGCTCACCGGCGGCAGCTCGCTCGCCAACCCGATGTACCTGTTCCGCGGCGACGCGCCGCTGCAGGAGTTCGGCGCCACGCTCCCGCCGGCGGTGCGCCTGGGCTTCCGAGTCCTGGGGCGCCGTTTCCTGCGCACCTACCCGTTCGAAGAGGCCTTCTTCCTTCCCTATGCCCGCCAGTTCCAGCGCGCGCTGCAGACGCCGGTGATCCTGCTCGGCGGCATCACCGAGCTGGCCACGATCGAGTCCGCGCTGGCCGAGGGTTTCGCGTTCGTCGCCATGGCCCGCGCCCTCCTGCGCGAGCCGGACCTGCCCAACCGGATGCAGGCCGGAACCTCCACCTCGTCGCTGTGCATCCACTGCAACAAGTGCATGCCGACGATCTACTCGGGCACGCGTTGTGTCCTGGTGGCCGGCCGCCCCGGCTCCGACTACTAGGCCGCGACCGACGGCCGGCGACCCGCCCAGGGGGCCGCGCGTTCGAGCTCGCCGGCCAGGGCCAGCAAGGTCTCCTCGTCCCCGAGGCGGCCGACGAATTGGACGCCGATGGGCAGGCCCGCGTCGTTCCCGTGCAGGGGCAACGAGATCCCGGGCTGACCGGTCACGTTGAAAGGCGGGGTGAAGGGGACGTAGCCGGCGGCGCGGAAGAGGCCGGTCAACGGTTCGCCCGGCGGCGAGTCGAAGGTCCCGAGCGGCGCCGGCGGCTCGGCCAGCGTCGGGGTCAGCAGCACGTCGAATTCCTCGAAGGAGGCGGCGATCTGGCGGGTCGCCTTCTGCAGCCCCTGGACCGCGGTCAGGTACTGCCCCGCGTTGAGCGAGCGCCCGAGCTCAATGAGCGCCCAGGTCAGCGGCTCCAGGTCCTCCTCGGTGGCGGCCCGGCCGATGCGGGCCTCCCAGTCCGCGATGGCCCAGGCGTTGCCCGCGGCCCACGCGTTGACGAAGTCGGCGACGAAGGCGTCGCCGTTGACGTCGAGCGCCGCCTCCACCATGTGGTGACCGAGCGATTCGCACAGGGTCGCGGCGGCATGGGTTGCCTCGATGCAGTCGGGGTGCACCTCACTCCCGGTCGGCGACGCGGTCAACACGGCGATGCGCAACCGTTGCGACGGCACGGCGGCGGCGGCGGCGGCGAACGAGGGGCCGCGCCGCGGTGGCGCCCAGTAGGGGTCGCCGGGGACGGGGCCGGCGGTGACATCGAGGATGGCGGCGGTGTCGCGCACGGAACGGGTCACCACGTGCTCGCAGACCAGGCCCCCCATCATGTCGCCGTACTGGGGCGCCAACGAGTTGCGCCCGCGCGTCGGCTTGAGGCCGACGAGGCCACAGCACGACGCGGGAATGCGGATCGACCCGCCGCCGTCGTTGGCGTGCGCCGCCGGGACCATCCCCGACGCCACCGCCGCGGCGGACCCGCCCGACGACCCACCCGTGGAGTGCTCGGTCTGCCACGGGTTGTGCGACGCGCCGAAACGACGCGGCTCGGTCGTGGGCAGGATGCCGAGCTCGGGCGTGTTGGTCTTGCCGCAGATGACGAAGCCGGCGTCGACGAAGCGTTGCGTGAGCTCCTGGGTCACCGTGGAGCGGTAGTCACCGGCGAAGGCGAGCCCCTCGCAGAACGGTGTCCCAGCCAGCTCGGCCCCGAGGTCCTTCAACAAGAAGGGCACGCCGCGGAAGGGGCCGTTGGGCAGCGGGCCGGCCGCCTCGGCGCCGGGCGCGGTCGTAGAGCTCGTGGATGATCGCATTGAGCCGCGGGTTGAGCGCCTCCATCCGAGTGATGGCGTCGTCGACCAGTTCGGTGGGCGAGACCTGCTTCGAACGGACCAGCTCCGCCTGTGCCGTTGCGTCCAGCCAGGCCACCTCTTCGCTCATGGGAGCCACGGTAGCGAGGCGCGCCCAGGGCTGCTCGGGGCGACGTCGCGCCGGGGGTGATCGAGGCCGAGACGGGGTAAGCGGAGACGATCGAGGCCGAGACGGGGTGGGCGGAGACGATCGAGGCCGAGACGGGGTGGGCGGAGACGATCGAGGCCGGGACGGGGTGGGCGAAGACGATCTAGGCCGGGACGGGCTCGGCGTCGGCCGCCGGCTCGCCGGGGCGGCGGGCGCCGGTGCGGATGGCCAGCGCCTCGGTCACCGTCACGTCGGCGCCACAGGACGTGCAGCGGCGCCGGTCGTCGAGCTCGCCGCCGCACCCGCGGTGCTGGAGGATCATCGGTCGCTCCCCTTCGAGCCCGTAGCGGTCCCCCCACTGCAGCAGCGAGACCAGGACGGGCCACAGGTCGGCGCCCTTCTCGGTCAGGCGGTACTCGCTGCGCGGCGGCCGGTCCTGGTAGGGGCGCTTGACCAGGATCCCTTCGCCGACCAGGCGCTCGAGGCGCGCCTGGAGGACGTTGCGAGCGACACCCAGGTCCCGCTGGAGGTCGTCGAAGCGCCGGATGCCCAAGAAGACGTCACGGATGATCAGAAGAGTCCATCGCTCACCGACCACCTCGAGGGTGGCGGCGACCGGGCAGTACTGGCTCGGGTAGTCGCGATTGAGCATCGCTCCAGCATACCGCATATTTCCGACCAATACGTTGTTTCATGCAACTTCCTCTCCTAGAGTGCATTTCATGACAGAACTAAGTGGGACCACCGCTGCCCCTGCGACCACGCCCGCCCGGCGGGCCCGCCCGACCGTGACGGCGCTGATCGTCCTGACCGGCGTGTTCTTGTCCTCGTTGGACCTCTTCATCGTCAACATCGCCTTCCCCAGCATCTCGGCCACCTTCCACGGCGAGAGCCTCAGCTCGCTGTCGTGGGTCCTGAGCGCCTACACCATCGTCTTCGCCGCGGCGCTGGTCCCGGCCGGGCGCTGGGCCGACCGGGCCGGGCGCAAGAAGGCGTTCCTTATCGGCCTCGGTGTCTTCACCGCCTCCTCCGCGCTGTGCGCGGTGGCGCCCTCCCTCGAGTTTCTCGTCGGCGCACGTGTGCTGCAGGCGTTGGGCGGCGCCCTCATGCTCCCGACGTCGCTCGGCCTCTTGCTCCCCGCCTTCGGCCCCGCACGCAAGGGTGCGGCCATCGGGCTGTGGTCGGCCGTCGGCGGGGCTGCCGCCGCCTTCGGTCCGCCCATTGGCGGACTGCTCGTGCAAGTGAGCTGGCGCTGGGTCTTCTTGGTGAACCTGCCCTTCAGTGTGCTCGCGCTCCTCTTCGGTGTCCGCCTCCTTAGTGAAGTGCGCGACCCCCTGTCCCACAAGGCCGACCTCGTCGGCGCGGCACTGCTCTCGGTGTCGGTGGCCAGCCTCGTCGGCGCCATCGTCGAGGGCTCGGACTGGGGCTGGGCCAGTCCGCGCATCATCGGTGCCTTCGCGCTCGCACTGGTGTCGGGTGCGTGGCTGGTGGCGCGTTCGTTCCGCCACCCCAACCCCATCGTCGAGCCGGCGGTCATCGGCCATCGCGCCGTGGCGCTGGCCGACCTGAGCTCACTCGTCTTCTTCGGCGGGTTCGGCGCGCTCGTCCTCGGCGGCGTCCTCTTCTTGACCGGGGTGTGGCACGAGTCGGTGCTGCGGGCCGGCTTCATGATCGCCCCCGGCCCGCTCCTGGCCGGCCTCACCGCGTTCCCGGGCGGCTTGCTCGGCGCCCGCTTCGGTCACCGCGCCGTCGGCGTCGCCGGCTCGCTGCTCTTCGCTGCCGGCGGGGTGTGGTGGATCGCCCGGATCGGCGCGTCGCCCGACTGGGTCGGCGCCTATCTCCCCGGCAGCCTGCTCAGCGGCTTCGGGGTCGGGCTGATGCTGCCCTCCCTCGGTGGTGCCGCCACCGCGCCGCTGCCCCCGCAGCGCTTCGCCACCGGGTCCGCCCTCTACGCCATGTCGCGCCAGATCGGCGTGGCCCTCGGGGTGGCGTGCCTGGTGGCCATCCTCGGCACGGCAACAGGCCCGGCCGCCATTGAGGCGTTCCACCACGCCTGGATCTTCATGGCGGGCTGCGGCTTGGTGGCCGGGGCGATCCTGCTCGGCATCGGCACCCGGGTCACCGAGACGGCCGACATGCGCCCGCTGGTCGAGGCGCCCGCACCGACACCCGGCGCCTACGCCGTGGCCGCCGGCAAGTAGGAGGGGTTGGCCACCAGGAGCTGGTCGCGCGGCCGACGCGGCCAGCGCGGCGGCGACGCGCTCCCAGTCGTCGTCGAAGTCGCCCGCACGAATGGCCGCCGCCAGCGCCGCGTCGTCGTGGGCCCCGAGGGACTTCAACCGCGCGGCGTGGGCGGCGGCGATGGCCGGCCCCGACGCGAGCTCGCGTCCGACGACCCCGAGCGCGTTGCGGGCCACGCGCGCCTCGAAACGCGCGCTCCCCTCGCTCTTCTCCATGACGGCGGTCTCGAGGTACTCGCGCACCGCCTCGACCAGCTCGGCGGCCGTCGGGCGGCCGAAGGGCGGCGACCACGGTGGTCGCACCGGCGGTGGGCGCCGCCGCGGCGGCCGGGGCCGGCCCGGATGGCTCCACCCCCAACAGGGCACAGAGGTCCCATTCGCTCTCGCAGACGCGCCGGCCGATGGCCGCCAGCTCCACCGAGCGGGTGGCGCCGCTCAGGTGCGCCGAGGCCTGGAGGGCGCAGATGGTGGCCCATTTCACCGTGGCGTAGACCTGCCACCAGTGGACGCGGTCGCGGTCCATCGACTCGCCGCCGGCCGCCTCGGTACGCGACGAGCAGGTCGTCGAGCGCCCCGAAGCCGCCCACCTCCCCGGGGCCACCGAAGCGCCAGGCCGGTGCGCACAGCCATCCGATGTCCTCGGCCGGATCCCCGACGTGGGCCAGCTCCCAGTCGAGGACGCCGCGCAAGCCGTCAGGGCCGACGAGGAGGTTGCCCAGGCGGAAGTCGCCGTGCACGGTCACCGCTGACGCGGCGACGCGCCCCTGGGCCTGCAGCCAGCGCGCCCCCAGCTCGAGCGCCGGGCGCGCCTCACCGAGCAGGTCGAGGTAGGGCAGCGGGTCGCCCAGCGGATCGGCCGGCGGCAACCCGGCAATGGTGCCCGGGTCGATGGTGTGGATCGCCGCCACCGCCTGCCCGCACTGGGCGGTGAGCACCCGGCGCGCCGCAGCCCACGCGGCGTCGCGCAGGATCTTGCGCGGGATCGTCTCGCCCTCGAGCCGCTCGACCACCAGCCAGGCCGCGCCGAGGCCGTCGTTCGAACCGTCGCCGTCCGCCACCACCGCGGGCACCGGGACGCCGGCACTCGCCGCGGCGCCGAGCAGGGCCCGCTCGACCTGCACCAGACCGGCCTTGGCCGGGCTGTCGCCGCGGTCCATCTGCAAGATGAGCGGTCGGCGGCTCTCGCCCCGGGCCAGGTCGAACGAGCTGGTGACCCGGGACGCGCCACCCGAGAGACGGCGCAGGTCGTGGACGACCCCGTCCAACCGCGCGCCGAGCGCGGCCGCGAGCTCCTCGCTGTCCGGCCGGGTCGGCACCGCCCTATTCGACCGGGACGACCGGCCTCCCGCCGTCGTCGAGCTGGTGCAGGTACTCGCAGATGCCGTACCCGGTGTGCTCCTCGCCGGCGGGATCGTCGTAGGTCCAGCGCGCCAGGCCCTCGTTGACCATGGTGCCGCCGGCCTGGCCGATGTTGGCCACGCGCAGCACGTCGCCGCGCAGGGGGAAGGTGCGGCCCTGCTTGTCCACGACGTCGAGGTGCACCACGCGGTGCGTCACGCCGTCGTCCTCGAGCTCGGTGCGCACACGCCACTCCGCCACCGAGACCGCCCGCGTCCCGTCCCAAACCCAGCCGCGATGGAGGTCGCCGGCGTCGGTGCCGAGCCGGATGCCTCCGAAGTGCAGGTCGTCGCCGATGTTGATGGAGAACCAGCGCCACATGCGCGGGCCGCCCCAGCGACGCGGCCCCCAGGACCGGTCGCGGTTGCCGTGCGCACCGCGCCACTCGTGGCGGACGCCGTCGACGTGCAGCACGCCGGTCCAGCGGCCCGCCTGCTCCAGATGGCCCTTGCCCACCGTGCCGGCGGCGGCGGCGGCCTCGGCCGAGCGGGGCCCGCCGGGCTGGCCGTCGGTGCCGACCGCGGGCGTGATGGCGTCGAAGCGCACGTCGAGGGCCACCGGCGACCGGGTGGGTCTCGGCGGGTCCCGGGCCGCACGGACGCGCCTGCACCTCGCCCTCCATGCGTCAGCCGCCACGACTGCAGCGCCTCGAGCATCTCGTAGCGGACGGCCCCGACGTCGAGCACCGTGTCGACCATGTCGCGCTGCTCTTTGACCCAGCGGTACTCACCGAGCTCGCCGCCAGGAAGCCACAGCGACATGCCCACGTCCATCGTCCCCTCGTTGGGACGGATCCCGACGCGGGTGAAGAAGCCCGTGTCGGTCCCGGGGTCATAGGCGTTGAAGTAGTAGGACTCGCTCCAGGCGGTGTCGCCTTCGACCGGGTGGGCACGGTCGTGTCGGGCGTCGAGGATCGGCATCGCTACACCATTGTCTGTCCGGCGCTGACGTTCAATGCCTCACCGGTCACGCCGCGGGCCGAGTCCGAGAGCAACCAGCAGATGGCCGCGGCGATCTCGTCGGCCTGCTGCAGGCGCCCGAGCGGGATCTCGCGGGCGATGTAGGCGGCCAGGCCGTCCGGGCCGCCCATGAGCGACTCGAACATGGCGTCCTTGTTGACGAGGTCGGTGTCGACCGTGCCGGGGCAGACCGCGTTCACCGCGATCCCCTGGGGTCCGAGCTCGGTCGCCAGCGCCTGGGTCAACAAGATGACGGCGGCCTTGGCCGCACTGTACTGCACCGAGGAAGGGGAACGCGCGCTTGCCCGCCTGGCTCGAGACGTTGCAGATCCGCCCGCCGCGTCCCTCGGCCACCATCCGGTTGGCACAGGCCTTGGACACCAGCCAGGTGCCCACCACGTTGACGTCGAGGACCCGGCGGAACTCGGCCGCGGGGACGGCGACGAGGGGACCGAGCCCGAAACCCGGCCCGCTGCCGCCGGCCACGTTCGCCACGAGGGTGACGGTCCCGAGCTCGGCGCTGACCGCGCTCACCGCGGCTTCGACGGCGGCCTCGTCCGCGACGTCGGCGACGGCCGTGGCGGCACGCACCCCCAGCGCTGCGATCTCGGCGGCCAACGAGGCCAGGTCGCCGCCGCTGGCGGTGCCGTGGAACGGGGCCTCGTCGTAGGCGCGGGCGATGTCGAGACAGGCCACGTCCGCGCCGCCCCGGGCCAGCCCCAGCGCGGTGGCCCGGCCGATGCCGCGGGGCCTCGCCGCCCCGGTGACCAGCGCCACCTGGCCTTCGAAGGGGCGGGACGCAGGGCCGTGTGTGAAACTCACCCCGATAAACGTAGGACGATCGTGGGCGGCGTGCCGTCCAGGGGGGTGCTGATGCGGGCCGCGGTCACCAGGGGCGGACGCTTGGTCGTCGCCGACGTCGCCGACCCCACCCCCGACGCCGGCCACGTCGTCGCCCGCCCCCTCGCCACCGGTATCTGCGGGTCCGACCTGCACGCACTGGCGGACTTCGCGCACTTCAGCGGGCTCATGGACTCGGTCGGCGTCCCGGCCCTCGACCCCTCGGCCGACTGCGTGTTCGGCCACGAGTTCGTGGCCGAGGTCGTCGAGCACGGTCCCGGCACCGCCGGCACCCTGCCGGTCGGCACCCGGGTCTGCTCGGTGCCGATCATCGTCGGACCGGCCGGCGTCGAACAGATCGGCTATTCGAACGCATACCCCGGAGCGCTGGCCGAGCACATGGTGCTCCAAGAGCTGCTCTGCCTCCCCGTGCCCGACGAGCTGGCGACCGGGCTGGCCGCACTGACCGAACCACTCGCCGTCGGCGAGCACGCGGTGGGTCTGGCCGGCCTCCGGACGGGTCAGCCCTGCCTCGTCGTCGGCTGCGGCCCGGTGGGGCTGGCGGTCATTGCCGCGTTGAAGGGCCGCGGCCACGGCCCCGTGCTGGCGGCGGATTTCTCTCCCACCCGGCGCCGCCTGGCCGAGGCCTTCGGGGCCGACGTCGTGATCGATCCCGCCGAGGGGTCGCCGCACGACCGGTGGGCCGACTTCGGCATCGCCCGCACCGTCATGGAACGCATCGGCGCCGCCATGCTCGGTGGCACCGTGACGGACCCTGTGATCTTCGAGGCCGTCGGCGTACCCGGGATGTTGCAGTCGCTGATCGCCGAGGCTCCCCCGCACAGCCGCATCGTGGTGGTCGGCGTCTGCATGCACACCGACGCCATCGAGCCGTTCATGGCGGTGACCAAGGAGATGGAGCTGCGGTTCTCCTTCGGCTACACCCCCGACGAGTTCGCCGCCACGCTGGCGCGCCTGGCGGCCGGCGTGCCCGGCGCCGACCTCCTGGTCACCGCCTCGGTCGGCCTCGAAGGCGCACCCGGCGCGTTCGAGATGCTGCGCACGCCGGGCGAGCACGGCAAAATCCTGGTGACGCCGTAGCTGACGCGAGACACACCGCAGGACACCGAGACCACGGGGAGAGCGATGACCACCATTGACGCCGACGGCCGACTGAAGTTCGGGATCTTCCTGGCCCCGTTCCACCCGGTCGGCCAGAACCCGACGCTGGCCCTCGAGCGCGATCTCCAGCTGATCGAGCATCTCGACGAGCTCGGCTTCGACGAGGCCTGGTTCGGCGAGCACCATTCGGCGGGCTACGAGATCATCGCCTCGCCCGAGGTCTTCATCGCCGCCGCCGCGCAGCGCACCAAGCACATCCGTCTCGGGACGGGCGTCTCCTCGCTCCCGTATCACCACCCGTTCATGCTCGCTGACCGCATGGTGCTCCTCGACCACCTGACCCGCGGCCGCGTGATGATCGGCGTCGGTCCCGGCGCACTGCCCTCCGACGCCTTCATGATGGGCATCGACCCGGCGAAGCAGCGCGACATGATGGAGGAGTCGCTCGAGGCGATCCTCTTGCTGCTGGCCGGCGAGACCGTCTCCATGGAGACCGACTGGTTCACTTTGGCCAAGGCCCGCCTCCAGATGCGCCCCTACCAGCGGCCCTTCCCCGAGGTGGCCGTGGCGGCGCAGGTGTCCCCGGCCGGCCCGCGGGCCGCCGGCCGCTTCGGCTGCAACCTCCTCTCCATCGGCGCCACCTCGGCCGGCGGGTTCGACGTGCTCGGCGTGCATTGGAACGTCATGGAGGAGCGCGCCGCCGAGTTCGGCACCACGGTGGACCGCAACGGATGGCGCCTCGTCGGCCCCATGCACATCGCGGACACCAAGGAGCAGGCCGTCGCCGACGTGGCCTTCGGGCTCGAGGAATGGGTCGACTACTTCCAGCGGGTGGCCGCACTGCCCCTCGCCCCCAACACCGAGAACTTCGAGTCGCTCGTCGATGCGCTCAACGTGTCGGGCTTCGCCGTCATCGGCACGGTGGACGACGCCATCGCGCAGGTCGATCGGCTGCAGTCCCAAAGCGGTGGCTTCGGCACGTTCTTGCTCATGGGCCACGAGTGGGCCGACACCGCGGCGACCCGCCACTCCTACGAGCTCATCGCCCGCTACGTGGCGCCGCGCTTCCAGGGTTCGTCGGACTCGTTGACGTCGAGCCGGGACTGGGCCGCCGAGAACCGGCCCGAGTTCATCGGTGCGGCGGGCAACGCCGTGATGTCGGCCATCCAGAAGCACCACGAGGAGAAGGCCGCCAAGACCGAGCAGGAGAAAGCGGCACCCCGTGGCTGACATCACCCACGAGCAGATCCCGGCCAACGGGATCGAGCTGCACGTCGCCGTGGCCGGCCCGGCCGACGGCCACCCCGTGGTGCTGTGCCACGGCTTCCCCGAGCTGTGGTACTCGTGGCGCCACCAGCTCAGCGCCCTGGGCGACGCCGGCTACCGCGCCCTGGCCCCCGATCTGCGTGGCTACGGCGGGAGCTCGCGCCCGGGCGAGGTCGCGGCGTACGGCTCGGACCAGCTGACCGGCGACCTGGGCGGCCTGTTGGACCACTACGGCTACGACCAGGCAGCCTTCGTCGGACACGACTGGGGGGCCATGGTCGTCTGGGAGATGGGACGCCTCCACCCCGAACGCATCTCGTCGCTGTGCAACATGAGCGTTCCGTACTCGAGCGCACCGGCGCCACCCACGCAGATCTTCGACGTGATCTTCGAGGGCAAGTTCTTCTACATCCTCTACTTCCAAGAGGTCGGCCCGCCCGAGGCGGAGTTCGAGGCGGACCCGCGGCTGTTCTTGCGCACCATGCTCTACTCGGCCGGCGGCGAGGGGATGGCGACCGGGAACCCGCTGCGCGACTTCCCCCGCGAGGGCACCCGCTTCATGGACATCTTGTCTCCCGCCCCTGAGACGCTGCCGGGCTGGATCACCGAGGCCGACGTCGACGTGTACGCCGCCGCGTTCGAGGAGAGCGGCTTCTTCGGGCCCGTCAGCTTCTACCGCAACATGGACGCCAACTGGGAGCGCTCCAAGGACATCCCGGCGTCCGTCTACACCATGCCCACCGCGTTCATCACGGGCTCGCTCGACCCGGTGAACGCCATGATGCCCGGGGCCATTGAGGCCATGGCCGAAGCGCTGCCCGATTTCCGTGGCGCCACGGTGATCGACGGTGCCGGTCACTGGGTCCAACAGGAACGGCCGGCCGAGACCAACGCGGCACTGCTTTCGTTCCTCGCGTCGGTGTGAGCGGCCTCGTCGCGCTCCCCGGCCAGCCCGCCGGCGTCCCCTGGCCCACCGAGGCGTGGCCCGAAGGACCACTGCCGGGCGGCGTCGACGTCGGCCCGCTGCTCGACGAGGTCTTCGACGACGAGGGCCCGCTCGCCCACACCTTCGCCGTACTCGTCGTGCACCGTGGCGCGGTCGTCGCGGAGCGCTACGGGGGCGCGCTCGAGCATTTCGACCGGACGCCCACGCCGGTGACGGCCGAGACGCCACTGCTCAGCTGGTCGATGGCCAAGTCCGTGCTGCACGCGGTGGTCGGCCTCCTCGTCGGCGACGGCCGCCTCGACCTCGACGCGCCCGCCGCGGTACCCGAGTGGTCAGGGCCGGGCGACCCCCGCCATGCCATCACGCTGCGCCAGCTGCTGGCCATGCGCGACGGGCTCGACTTCATGGAGGACTACGAGGACGACCGGGTGTCCGACGTGATCGAGATGCTCTTCGGCAGCGGGCAGGCCGACATGGCCCACTTCGCGGCCGACCGCCCGCTGGCCGCCGAGCCCGGGACGCGCTTTTCGTACTCGTCGGGCACGTCGAACATCATCTCGGGCGTGGTGGCGCGCACCGTCGGGGCGGGCGAGGCCTACGCCCGCTTCCTCCACGGCCGCCTCTTCGCGCCGATCGGCATGACCAGCGCCGACCCCGAGCTCGACGAGGCCGGCACCTGGGTCGGGTCGTCGTACCTGCGCGCCACCGCACGCGACTACGCCCGCTTCGGCTTGCTCTACCTGCGCGACGGCGTCTGGAACGGCACGCGGCTGGTGCCGCCGGGGTGGGTGGATCACGCCCGCACGTGGGTCTCCGAGGACCCCGAGGACCACAGCCCCTACGGCGCGCACTGGTGGGGCGTGGCGGGCGACGCCCGCGGCACCTTCGGGGCCTCGGGCTACGAGGGTCAGTCGATCACCGTCTGCCCGCCGCTCGACCTGATCGTGGTGCGCCTGGGGAAGACCCCGCTCGCGCGCGAGCCCTTGCTCGTCCCGTGGCGCGCCGCCATGGTCGAGGCCTTCGCGTCCGCCGGCTGAGCGACACGCCGCCGCCGCCGGCCGCTTCGGCGGTGCTGCGTCAGGCTCGGTGGGCGATGAAGACGGGGATCTGGCGGTCCGTCTTCTCTTGGTACTCGGCATAGGGCGGGTAGGCCGCCACACCCCGCTCCCACCACTCGGCCTTTTCGTCCCCGTGCACTTCGCGCACGGTGACCGCGAAGGGCTCGGGTCCGTCCTGAATCACCACTTCGTCGGGATGGGCCACGAGGTTGTAGTACCACTCGGGGTGCTCGGGCGCCCCGCCCTTGGACGCGACCAGCGCGTACTCGCCGTCGTGTTCGACCCGCATGACGGGGTTCTTGCGGAGCTTGCCGCTCTTGGCGCCGCGGGTGGTCACCACGATGATGGGCATGCCGGTGTCGAGCAGCGTGTTGGCGCGCTGGCCTCCCGACGCCTCGTACTCGGCCACCTGGTCCCGGACCCACGCCGACGGGCTGGGCTCGTACTCACCTTGCAGTGTCGTCATGGGACGAGCGTATTGGCGCCGGGCTACTCTCCGGCCGTGCCCCGAGAACCCATGGCCGGCGCCGACGTCCTCGCCCTGCACACCTCACTGTCGAACTGGGGCCGCTGGGGGGCCGACGACCAGCTCGGCGCGCTCAACCTGATCACACCCGCGGTCACGGCCGCCGGGGCGGCCACCGTGCGCAGCGGGCGCACCGTGTCGTGCGCCCGGGCGCTGAACACCCAGCCCGCGGCGGACAACCCGGTCCCGGTGGCCCACCACATGATCGGGACCGTCACCGAGGGCTGGGGGGCGGACTACGTCGCCGTGACGCCGCACGGCTTCGCCACCAGCCACATCGACGCGCTCTGCCACGTCATGCACGACGGGCGGCTCTTCAACGGCTACCCGGCCGAGACGGTGACCGCCCACGGGGCCACCCGGCTCGGCATCCACCACCTGCGCGACGGGGTCGTGACCCGGGGCGTGCTGCTCGACATCCCCGCGCTGCGCGGCGTCGACGCGCTCGAGCCCGGCGAGCCGGTGTTCCCCGAGGACCTCGAGGCGGCCGAGGAACGCGCCGGCCTGCAGGTACGCCCGGGCGACGCCCTGCTCCTGCGGACCGGGCGCTGGCGCTGGCGCGACGAGCACGGGCCGTGGGACCTCGGGAGCCTGGCAGCCGGCCTCGATGCGTCCTGCCTGGCCTGGCTGCGCGCACGCGACGTGGCCGCACTCGGCAGTGACGGCGTCGCCGACGTCCTGCCCTCTCGGGTCGACGGCGTGGTCATGCCGATCCACGAGGTGGTGATCGTCGCCATGGGTGTCCACCTGCTGGACAACCTCGACCTCGACGCGCTGGGCGCGGCCTGCGCCGAGGAGGGACGCTCGGAGTTCCTCTTCACGGTGGCGCCGCTCATCGCTGCGCCGCGGGACCGCCTCGCCGGTGAACCCGATCGCCGTCTTCTGAGGCACGGCTCGCCGGCAGGGCGGCTCGACGGCTCCCTGCGCCGGCCCGTCGCACCGCAGTGCGCGGGTCGCCCGCCGGCGCCACCCTCCCTCGGTCGCTGCGAATCTACGGAGGTTGCACCCCGACTGCAAGGATTCCCCATTCCCCGAGGCCCCGCCGCCACTGGCAGGGACCAGGGCCGTCGGTCGCCTCAGGCCCCTTCGTAGGGGAAACCCAGATCGGGCGCGGTGAGGATGGCGCGGAAGGGAATCCCCTCGTCCGCGGCCATCGACTGCACCGTGCCGCCCCGGTCGACCACGGCGACGAGGAGGACGACCTCGGCCCCGGCCGCTTGGACGGCGTGGGCCGCCTCGAGCAGCGACGTGCCCCGGGTGACCGTGTCCTCGGTCACCACCACCTTGTCGCCCGGGTCGAGGGCCCCGGCGATGCGCCCGCCGGCGCCGTGGTCCTTGGCCTCCTTGCGCACGCTGAAGGCCTTGAGCGGCCGGCCCCGGGTGGCGGCCACGCCGGCGGTGACGAAGGCGACGGGGTCGGCCCCCATGGTCAGGCCGCCGATGGCCGTGGCCTCGGGGGGCACCACCGAGAGCACGGCGTCGGCCACGAGCACCATGGCCTCGGGCCGGCACACCGTCTGCTTGGAGTCGATGAACCAGGTGCTGGTGCGGCCCGACTTGAGCGTGAACTGGCCGCGCTTGACCGAGTGGCTGAGCAGGTGCTCGCGCGAGCTCGCGATAGCGGTCCCCGCTCACTCGAAGCGCACACCCGCGGCGTCGGCGGTGATCTCGCCGACGACAGCTGCGGGTTGACCGGCCGTGGCCAGTGCCTCGAGCGTGGCGCCGGTGGCGGCGGCGTCGACGACGAGCGCCATGCCGATGCCGCAGTTGAAGACGCGGTCCATCTCGTCTCGGGCGACCGCACCGAGGCGCTGGATCTCGGCGAAGATCCTCGGCTCCTCCCAGGCGGCGCGGGCGAGGACCGCACCGGTCCGCTCGGGCAGGACCCGGGGCAGGTTCCCCACGATCCCACCGCCGGTGACGTGTGCACAGGCGTGGAGCCGGTCGCCGAGCGCGGCGCGCGCCGCCAGCACCGCGGGCGTGTAGATCACCGACGGGCGCAGCAGTTCGTCCGCCACGCTGTGGTGCGCGCCCGCCCAGGCCGGATCGTCGAGCGTGAGACCCGCCCGCTCCAAGAGGACGTGGCGGGCCAGGGTGTAGCCGTTGGAACGCAGGCCGGGCGAGGGGAGGCCGACGACCGCGTCACCGGGCACGACGCGGGCCGGTCCGAGCTGCGTGCCGTCCTCGACCACGCCGACGGCGAACCCGGCCAGGTCGAGCTCGTCGCTCGCCATGACGCCGTGCGTGCTCGGCGGTCTCGCCGCCGATCAGCGCGCAGCCGGCCTGGCGACAGCCCTCGTGGACGCCGGCCACGACCGTGGCGATGCGGTCGGCGTCGACCTTGCCGGTGGCGATGTAGTCGAGCATGAACAGGGGCTCGGCACCGACGCACACCAGGTCGTCCACGCACATGGCCACCAGGTCGATGCCGACGGTGTCGTAGCGCCCGCTGGCCCGCGCCACCTCGAGTTTGGTTCCCACCCCGTCGGTCGAGGCGACCAGCACCGGGTGCGGATACCGCCCGGTGTCGAGGGGGAACTGCCCGCCGAAGCCACCGATCCCGCTGACGAGGGAGCGCAGACGCTCGACGGCGGCGTCACCGGCCGCGATGTCGACACCGGCGCCGGCATAGGTGGCGCCGCCCTGTCCCACGGCTCAGACTCCGGGGAGGGCGCCCTGGTGCGCCGCGGCAGCGGCCGGCTCGGGCCGGCCGAGCAGGACCGGCGTCGCCGTGGCCGCGGGAACGGGTGTGGGGTAGTCGCCGGTGAAGCAGGCGTCGCAGAACCCGCCGTCTGCGCCGATGGCCTCTTTCAAATTGTCGATGCTGATGTACGCCAGCGAGTCGGCACCGAGGACACGCGCCATTTCGTCGACCGTGTGGTTGGTGGCGAGCAGTTCCTCGTGCGACGGCGTGTCGATGCCGTAGAAGCAGGGCCAGCGCCACGGCGGTGAGGAGATGCGCAGGTGCACCTCGGCCGCACCCGCCTCACGCAGCATGCGGATCACCGAGCGCTGCGTCGTGCCGCGCACGATGGAGTCGTCCACCACCACCAACCGCTTGCCGGCGATGGCGTCGGTCAACGGGTTGAGCTTGCGCCGCACCGCGTCGGCCCGCTCCTTCTGGTCGGGTGCGATGAACGACCGGCCGATGTAGCGGTTCTTCACCAGGCCCTGCCCGTAGGGGATGCCGCTGGCGCGGGCGAAGCCCTCGGCGGCAGGGACGCCGGACTCGGGCACGCCCATCACCATGTCGGCCTGCGCCGGTGCCTGCAGTGCGAGCAGCTCGCCCATCCGACAGCGAGTCTCGTGCACCTCGCGCCCGTACAGGCGACTGTCGGGCCGCGCGATGTAGGCGAACTCGAAGATGCACAGCCGCGGCTCCACGTCGCGCAGCCAGGGGATCTCGCGGCTCTGGGGCCCCTCCGCGTCGATCACCACCATTTCGCCCGGTGCGACCTCGCGCACGAACGTGGCGCCGATGACGCTCAGTGCCGGCGTCTCCGACGCCAGCACCCATCCCTCGGGCGCTTCGGCCGGTCCGAGCCGGCCGAGGCACAGCGGGCGGAAGCCGAAGGGGTCGCGTACGCCGAAGAGCCGCTCCGATGTCATGAGGACGAAGGAGAAGGCGCCCTCGAGAATGGGGAGCACCACCTCGATCGCGGTGGCGAGGTCCTCGGTCTCGGGGAAGGCATTGGCCAGCAGCTCGGCCACGACGTCGCTGTCGGTGGCGATGGAGCCCGGCAGCATCCCGACCTTCTCGGCGAGCTCGGCCGTGTTGGTGAGGTTCCCGTTGTGACCGAGGGCGAAGCCGGCCCGGCCCGCCGGGCGGTACACCGGCTGCGCACCGGCCCAGTCCGAGGAGCCGTGCGTCGAGTACCGCGTGTGCCCGATGGCCATGTGGCCCTGGAGCCCCGAGAGGGTGCGCTCGTCGAAGACGGTGGCGACGAGGCCCATGTCCTTGACCACGGTCACGGTGTCGCCGTCGGCGACCGCCATGCCGGCGGACTCCTGGCCGCGGTGCTGCAGGGCGAAGAGTCCGTCGAAGGTCAGGTTGGCCACCCGCAGGCCGGGCGCGTAGACCCCGAAGACACCGCATGCTTCCTTCACACCATCACCCGGCCCTCATTGTCGCACAGGCCACTGTCGTCACCGGTCGCCCAGGGCCGAGCCCAGGTTGCCCTCATGGGCGGCGCGGACGGCGGCAACGGGGAGGTCGACCAGGGATCCGAGGCGCGACCCGTTCGCCGCCGGCGCGTCCGAGCACCGCGGCGGGGATCCCGGCGGCGCCCGCCCTGGCGCACAGCCCGTCGGGGTCGCCGGTGGCGACCACGATCCGCGACGGCAACTCGGTGAACAGCTCGGCGGCGTCCGAGAGGTCGAGCGCGCAGCCGACGCCGGCCTCGGCGGCCATCTCGGCCAGGGCCACGGCCAGGCCACCGCCGGAGACGTCGTGCACGGCGTGCACCGGCACATCGGCCCGCATCGCCGGCACATCCGCGCCAACCTGCGCGGCCACCATGGTGGCCACGAACGCACAGAGCGGGGCGTGCGCCACCAGGTCCACGGCGGGCACCCCGCCCGTGCGATGGCCCCGGCGCTCGGTGGCCCAGCGCGTGCCCTCGAGCGGGAACGCCGGCGCCGCCCGTCCGGCTGAGTCGGCTGGGTAGACGGAGTCGGCTGAGTGCGGGGGCGCCGCGGCCGGCGCGGGCGCCGAGCAGCACGACCGCGTCGCCCTCGGACCATGCGAGGCCCGGGGGCGGTGCGTGCAGCGCGTCGACGAGGCCGAGGACGCCGAGCACCGGCGTGGGGTCGATGTCGGACCCGCCGCTCTCGTTGTAGAAGCTGACGTTGCCGCCGATGACCGGGAGCTCGAGCGTGCGACAGGCGTCCGCCATGCCGTCGATGCACTCGGAGAGCTGCCACATCACTTCGGGATGCTCGGGGTTCCCGAAGTTGAGGCAGTTCACCACCGCGACGGGCGTGGCCCCGACGCAGGCCAGGTTGGCGACGCCCTCGGCCAGCACCAGTGCCGTGCCGGCGCGCGGATCGAGCGCGCACGCCCGCGGGTTCGAGTCGGTGCTGAGCGCCACACCGCGCGACGAGGGCGGCAGGCCGGGCCCGGCCAACCGCAAGAGCGCGGCGTCGGCGCCCGGGCCGGCCACCGTGTTCAAGAACAACTGGTGGTCGTACTGGCGATAGACCCAGCGCGGCGAGCGCAGCAGGGCCAACAGATCGGCGGCGCAGTCCACCGGTGGCGCCGGCGCAGGTGGCGCAGCGCGCCGCGGGACCGGCGCCTGACGGGGCCGGTCATAGAGCGGCGCGTCGTCGGAGAGCGACGCCGCCGGCACGTCGGCCAGCACCGGCCCGTCCATACCGTCGCGGATGCGCAAGCGGCCGCCCCCGTCGGGCTCGGGTTCGGTGACCGTGCCGATGACGGTGGCGCGCACCTCCCACTTCTCGCAGATGGCGGCCACCGCGGGCCACGAGTCGGGGCGCACGATGGCGAGCATGCGCTCCTGGCTCTCGCTCGTCATCACCTCCCAGGGCTCCATGCCCTCCTCGCGCCGGGGCACCGCGGTGACGTCGACGTCCATGCCCACCCCGCCGCGGCCGGCCGTCTCGCTGGTGGCGCAGGCCAGCCCGGCGCCGCCGAGGTCCTGAATCCCGACCACCAGCTTGGTGTCGAGCAACTCGAGGCACGCCTCAATGAGGCGCTTCTCCTCGAAGGGGTCGCCGACCTGGACGCTGGGCCGCTTGGTGTCGTCCGCCGCGCCGGCGTCGTCGCCGCTGAACCCGGCCGAGGCCAGCACGCTCACGCCGCCGATCCCGTCGCGCCCGGTGCTCGAGCCGAGGAGGACCGCCAGGTTGCCCGGGCCCGACGCGATGCCGAGGACGAGGCGCTCGACCGGCAGCGCCCCCATGCACAGCACGTTGACGAGCGGGTTCTGGGCGTAGCAGTCGTCGAAGGTCAGCTCGCCTCCGACCGTGGGCACACCGACCGAGTTGCCGTAGCCCGAAATGCCGCTCACGACGCCCTCGACCAGCCAGCGCTGGCGGGCGTCGTCGGGCGGACCGAAGAAGAGCGGGTCCATGACCGCCAGGGGCCGGGCGCCCATGGTGAAGATGTCCCGCAAGATGCCGCCCACGCCGGTCGCCGCGCCCTGGTAGGGCTCAATGGCGGAGGGATGGTTGTGGCTCTCGATGCGCAGTGCGACGGCGATGCCGTCGCCGGCGTCGATCACCCCGGCGTTCTCCCCCGGGCCGACCAGGACCCGCGGGCCCTCGGTCGGCAGGCGGCGCAGGTGGAGACGGGACGACTTGTACGAGCAGTGCTCGCTCCACATGACCGCGTAGAGCGCGAGCTCCAGGTGGTTGGGCTGGCGTCCGAGGATCTTGGCCACGGCCTCGAACTCGTCGTCGGTCAGGCCGAGCGCTCGGTGCAGGGCCTCCTCCGGCGGTGCCTGGTCGGGCGGCAGCGCCTCGGCCGGAGGGGTCATGGTGCCCTCCAGGATAGAGGCCGGGCGGCACCTCTCAGGGCGGTGACGTCACCCCGGGCGGTCCGGCCCGCAGCACGACGAGGTCCTGCTCGGACCAGACCTGCGCCGCGTCCAGGCCGGCGGCGGACAGCCAGTCCAGCTGGTCGGCCACCGTCGACGGCTTGTCGTGGCCCTCGGTCCCCCGCGTCACCGCATCGCCGGGGTCGAGCGGGATCACCACGTCGCCCAGGACGAAACGGCCCCCGGGCCGCAGCGCCGCCGCCACCCGGGCGAAGAGATCCGCCTTCTCCGTGCCCTCGAGGTGGTGGACGGCCAGCACGGAGACGACGAGGTCGAACGGCCCGGCGGGCAGCGGGTCGACCAGGTCGGCCACGTGGAATTCGACGGGCCGCCCGGCCAGGCGTTGCGCCGCGACCCCCAGCATGCGTTCGTTCTTGTCGGTCCCGACCACGGCCGCGCCGGCGTGCCGGTCCAGCACGGCGAGCGTCGTCGTGCCCGTCCCGATGCCGAGGTCGAGCAGCCTGGCCACGCCCGCAGGGACGCCCTCGCTGGCCGCGGCCACCGCGGCCTGCAGGCGCGGATAGGCGGGCACGTCGGTGCGCATCAACTCGTCGAAGGTGTCCGGGTCGAACTCGAACGTGCTCATGGCGAGAGCAGTGCCTCCTTGCGGGTCCAGGCCCAGTGCAGCACGAAGACCGACAGGCCCAGTGTCACCAGGTTGATGAGCAGCTCCATGACGCCGTTCGCGCCCTTGCCCCACACCCCGTGCTGCAGGTCGTAGAGCACGTCCATGGCGAAGAGGTAGAGACCCGCGCCACCCCCGGCCAGGAGCCAGAAGAGGGCCGCCCGCCGAGCCGTGACCAGGCAGTACGAGGCGGCGAGCAGACACAGGGCGAGCCATCCGTCGGCCAGGGGAAAGGCGTCTTCGAACTGCGTGTAGCCCGGTGCGGTCTCGGTCGCCACGAGGGAACGGTGCGCCAACCAGGCCACCCAGTAGGCGCGCGATGATCAGCGCGGCCGCCACTAGCAGGGCGGCCATGGTCCGGCGGCTCCGTGCATCGAGGGTGTCACCGGCCGCCGCGCCCATCACTGCAGGGTAACCCGGTGCCACGGGGAAATGGCTCCGTCCGGGCCGCGCAATACGAGGCCCTCGTTCACAGCGGATTCTCCGGAACACATCCGCGCAATTGGGCAAGGCGGTGTGCCCTTTGGTGCAGAAATGAGCGGCGCGGGAACTGTCACAAAGTCACAACGGGAATTGGGTCATATGCCTCTCGCGGACGCGCCACAATGGGGTCATGGCAACGAAGGCAAAAACTCCGGCTCCTCGCAAGCCCATGAGCACCGGCCACAAGGCCGCGCTCGCCCGTGGGCGTGCCGAGAGTGCAACCGTCCGTCACTATCTCGAGGCGCTCGAGACCTCCAAGCCCAAGCGCGGGCGCAAGCGCACGCCGGCCTCCATCGACAAGCGGCTCGGCACGATCGAGAACCAGCTGGCCGGCGCCGACGCGCTGACGCGTCTGCACCTGCTCCAAGAGCAGAAGGACCTGCTCGACGAGCGCTCGCGGGTGGACCAGGTCAAGGACCTCACCGCGCTGGAGAAGCAGTTCATCAAGGTCGCCAAGGCCTACGGCGAGCGCAAGGGCATCACGTACTCGACCTGGCGCGCCGCCGGCGTCAGCGCGGCGGTCCTCCAGAAGGCCGAGATCTCGCGGGCCCGGACCTAGGAGCGGGCGGCCCGCGGGCGTGCTCGGGTCGGGCTCAGGCCGCGGCGGCGCGGGCGCCGGCGGCGGCAACCAGCGAGCGCAGCAGCACGAGACCGTCGGTCGACCCCACCAGCGCGGCGCTGGCGCGCTCGGGGTGGGGCATGAGGCCGACGACATTGCCCGCCTCGTTGGCGATGCCGGCGATGGCATCGAGCGAGCCGTTGGGATTGTCCGCGTAGCGCAGCACGATCCGCTGTTCGTCTTGGAGCGTGCGCAGCGTGTCGGGATCGCAGGTGTAGTTGCCCGAGAAGTGGTTGATGGGGATGACCAGCTCGTCTCCGACTGCCGACGACGCGGTGAGCACCGACGCCGTCGAGGCAACCACGACACGTACGGGCTCGCACAAGAAGCGCAGCCGTCCGTTCTTCTGCAACGCGCCGGGCAGCAGGCCCGCCTCGGTCAACACCTGGAAGCCGTTGCAGATGCCGACGACCGGGCCGCCGGCGCGGGCGAAGTCGCCGACCGCCTCCATGACCGGGGAGAACCGGGCCAGCGCGCCCGGGCGCAGGTAGTCGCCGTGGGCGAAGCCACCGGGCAACACGACGGCGTCGACCGAGCCCAGCGAGGCGTCACGGTGCCAGAGCAGCACGCCGCTCCCCCCGGCGAGCTCGGCCGCCGCGGCGACGTCGTGCTCGCAGTTGGTCCCCGGGAAGACCACGACGCCGATACGCGGCGCCATTCAGATGGCCTCGAGCTCGAGCCGGCTCTGTTCGATGACCGGGTTGGCCAGCAGGCGGTCGGCCAGCTCGGTCGCGGTGGAGCGCGCCGCGCCCTCGTCGGGCGCGTCGAGCTCGAAGCTGAAGGAGCGCCCGGCGCGCACGTGGGCCACCCCGTCGAAACCGAGCGCGGGCAGCGCGCGCTCGATCGTGGCGCCCTCGGGGTCGGAAATGCCGGGGCGCAATTGCACCTCGACGCGGGCCAAGAACCTCATCGCGACCTCATGGTGTCGCACCGTACCAGTCGCTCAGCGAGCGCCCGGTGACGCGTTCGTACGCCGCGACGTAGCGCGCCGACATGGCCGCGACCACGTCGTCGGGGAGCGGCGGCGGGGGCGGGGTGCGGTCCCAGGGCTGCGCCGCCAGCCAGTCGCGCAGCGGCTGCTTGTCGAAGGCGGGCGGCGTCGTGCCCGCCACGACCTCGTCGGCCGGCCACAGCCGCGAGGAGTCGGGTGTGCACACCTCGTCGCACAGGCAGAGGACGCCGTCCGCGTAGCCCAGCTCGAATTTGGTGTCGGCCAGGATGAACCCGACCGCGGCGGCCCGGGCCGCGGCGCGGCGGTACAGCTCGAGGCTGACCGCCTGCGCTGCGAGCGCCGACTCGGCGCCCACCATGTGGACCGCGTCGGCCATGCCGATGTTGACGTCGTGACCCTCGGCCGCCTTGGTGGAGGGGGTGAAGATCGGCTTCTCCAGCTTGGACGCGAGGAGCAGGCCCTCGGGCATCTCGAGGCCGTGGACGGTGCCCGATCGCGCGTACTCCTCCCAGGCCTGACCCGCCAGGTAGCCGCGGACGATGCACTCGATGGGGAGCATCTCGGCCCGGCGGACCAGCATGGCCCGGCCGGCCCACTCCGGCGGCAGCACCGTGGCCCCGAGGGCGGCCGAGATCTCGACCGGGTCGACGGCGAGCAGCGTGCCCGGCACGACGTCGGCCATCTCCTCCAACCAGAAGCAGGTCATGGCGGTCAGGACCCGTCCCTTCTCGGGAATCGGCTCGGCCATGACGACGTCGAACGCGCTCACCCGGTCGGAGGCCACCATCAAGAGTCGGTCCAGGCCGGCGTCGTAGAGATCGCGCACCTTGCCCGAGTGGACCAGGGGCAGCTCGGAGACTTCGGCGCCGCTCACAGCACTACGAGCGCGTCGGCGAAGCGGTCGACGTGGCGGAGCGAGCGGGACAGGTCGAAGGCCTCGTCGAGCGCCGCAGCTCCCAGCGTGACCTCGGGGTCGGACTCGAGGACGGCGCGCAGCGGGCGCTGCTCGGACCAGGCGGCGCGGGCGTCGCGCTGGACGATGCGGTACGCCTCGTCGCGGGTGAGGCCGCCCGAGACGAGGGACAGCAGGACCGACTGCGAGAAGACGAGGCCGAGGGAACCCTCGGTCAGGTTCTGCAGCGCCCGCTCGGGATGGACGACCAGGCCGGCCGCCAAGCCGGTGGCCTTGCGCAGCATGTAGCAGGTCAGCAGGGAGGCGTCGGGCAGCGCCACCCGCTCGACCGAGCTGTGCGAGATGTCGCGTTCGTGCCACAACGCGACGTCCTCGAGCCCGGCGCCGAGGTAGCCGCGCAGGAGCCGGGCCAGGCCGCACAGGCGCTCCGAGAGGATCGGGTTGCGCTTGTGGGGCATGGCCGAGCTGCCCTTCTGCCCCACCCCGAAGGGCTCCTCCGCCTCGCCCAGCTCGCTGCGGGCCAGGTGCCGGATCTCGGTGCACATGAGCTCAATGGTGGCGCCGACCGACGCGCAGGCGGCCAGGAACTCGGCGTGGCGGTCCCGGGCGATCACCTGGGTCGCCGGCACCGGGGTCAGGCCGAGCGCGGCGCACACCCGTGCCTCGACCGCGGGGTCGATGTTCGAGTAGGTGCCGACGGCCCCCGACAGCTTGCCCACCGCGACGGCCTCGCGGGCGGCGCGCAGGCGGCGGCGGTCGCGGTCGGCCTGGAGGGCCCACAGCGCGAACTTGGCGCCGAAGGTCGTGGGCTCGGCGTGCATGCCGTGGGTGCGGCCGGTGACCGGGACCCGCAACAGTTCGAGGGCTCGGGTCTTGAGAGCCGCCACGAAGGCATCGAGGTCGCGCAAGAGGAGATCGGCCGCTCTGGTGAGCGTGGCGCACAGAGCGGTGTCGACGACGTCGGACGACGTGAGCCCGTAGTGGATCCACGAGCCCGCCGGCGCGCCGATCCGTTCCTGGACGACGTCGACGAACGCGGCCACGTCATGGTCGGTGACCTTCTCGCGCTCGAGGACGTCGCTCACGAAGACGTCGTCGACCGCCGGCGCCTTGGCCCGGCAGATCGCCGCGTCCGCCGCGGGCACCGTCCCCAGCGCGGCCTGGGCCTCGGTGGCCAGCAGCTCCACCTCCAACCACAGTCCGAAGCGCGCGGTGTCGCTGAACAGCGCCGCCATGTCGTCGGGCGAATAGCGCGGGATCATGCCCCGCCTCGGTACCCGGCCGGGGTCGCGGCCCTTCCGGCCGCGGCGGCGGCAATGTCGTGGCGCAACTGCATCCCCTCCCATTCAATCGGTGCCGCGGCCGCGTAGGCGCGCTGGCGAGCCTCGCTCAGCGTCGGCGCGACCGCGGTGACACCGAGCACGCGCCCCCCTGCGGTGTGGAAGGGGCCGTCGGGGCCGTGGCGGTGGGTCCCGGCGTGGAAGACGGTCACGCCCTCGACACCGGCCACGGACTGGCCCGAGGGCAACAGGCCCTCAATGACGTCGCCCGTGCGCGGGTGCTCGGGATAGCCCTGTGACGCCATCACCACGCAGACGGCGGCATCGCCCGAGAACGCCGGGGGGCCGGCAGCCGCCAGGTCGCCGTTGGCGGCGGCGAGGAACAGCTCGGCCGCGTCCGACGCCAGCAGCGGCAGCACCACCTGGGTCTCGGGGTCGCCGAAGCGCACGTTGTACTCAATGACCCTCGGGCCGTCGTCGGTCAGCATCAGCCCGGCGTAGAGCACGCCGCGGTAGTCGATGCCGCGGCGGCGCAGCTCGGCCACCAGCGGCAGCACGGCGGTGTCCATGATCCGCTCGACCGCCGCGGCGTCGACGGCCGGCATCGGGGCGTAGGCACCCATGCCCCCCGTGTTGGGCCCGGCGTCGCCGTCGCCGATGCGCTTGAAGTCCTGGGCCGGGACCAGCGGCACGGCCCGCTCGCCGTCGCAGAGGACGAGCAGCGAGCACTCCTCGCCCACCATCCCCTCCTCAATGACGATGTGGCGCCCGGCGTCGCCGAAGGCGGCACCCGAGAGCTTGGTGCTCACGTCCTCGCGTGCCTCGTCGAGGTTCCGGGCCACCAGCACACCCTTCCCGCCGGCCAGGCCGTCGGTCTTGACGACCCAGGGTCCGGGCAGGGTTTCGAGGTAGTCGAAGGCGGCCGCCTTCTCGAGCGCGTCGAAGGTGGCGAAGCGCGCCGTGGGCACCCCGGCGGCGCCGAGGACCTCCTTCATGAAGGCCTTGGACCCCTCGAGCAAGGCCCCGTCGGCGCCGGGGCCGAGCACCGCCTTGCCGGCGCCCCGCAGCGTGTCGGCCAGGCCCGCTACGAGCGGCGCCTCGGGTCCGATCACGTAGAGATCCGCCGGGACCTCTTCGACCGGCGCTTCGGCCACCGTGATGGGCGGGGCCATGCCCGGGTTGCCCGGTGTCACGACGACGTCGGCCGTGCGCGCCAGCACGTGGGCGAGCGCGTGCTCGCGGCCTCCGCTGCCGACGACGCAGACCCTCACGCGGTGGCGAAGGAGACGGTCTGCTCGCGGCCCGGCCCGACGCCGACGAGGCGGACGGGCACGCCGATCTGCTCGGAGAGGAAGTTGACGTAGTCGCGCGCCGCGGCCGGCATGTCGTCCGGCGCGGTGGCCGCGCTGAGGTCCGTGCGCCAGCCCGGGAGCTCCTCGTAGACGGGCGCGGCCTTGTGGAACGTCGACTGGTGATAGGGCAGGTGCCGGTAGGTGATGCCGTCGGCCTCGTAGGCCACGCACACCTTGACCGTCTCGAACGTGTCGAGGACGTCGAGCTTGGTCAGCGCGACCTCGGTCAGCGAATTCAGGCGCACCGCCTGGCGGAGCATCACGGCGTCGAACCAGCCGCAGCGACGCTTCCGGCCCGTGTTGGTGCCGAACTCGTGCCCGCGCTCGACCAGCAAGTCGCCGACGTCGTTCTGCTGCTCGGTCGGGAACGGTCCCGCGCCGACGCGGGTGACGTACGCCTTGGCGATGCCGATCACCCGGTCGATGTCGCGCGGACCGAGGCCGGAGCCGGTGCAGGCGCCGCCGGCCACCGGGTTCGACGAGGTGACGAAGGGGTAGGTCCCGTGGTCGAGGTCCAAGAAGGTGGCCTGCGCCCCCTCCAAGAGGACCTGGCGGCCCATGTCCATGGCGTCGTGGATCATGCCGACGGTGTCGCCCACCATGGGCTCGATCCGCGGTGCGTACTGGCCCAGGTAGCGGTCCGCGATCTCGCCGGCGTCGAGCGGAAGCCGGTTGTACACCTTGGCCAGGACGGCGTTCTTCTCCTTGAGCGCCACGTCGAGCTTCTGGCGGAAGATCTTGGGGTCGAAGAGGTCCTGGACCCTGATGCCGACCCGGGTCGCCTTGTCGGCGTAGGCCGGGCCGATGCCCCGCTTGGTCGTGCCCAGCGCGTTCTTCCCCAAGAAGCGCTCCGTCACCCGGTCGAGCTCCTGGTGGTACGGCATGATCAGGTGCGCGTTGCCGCTCACGACGAGGCGGCCGGTGTCGACGCCCTTGGCGGCCAGCGCGTCGAGCTCGTCGAGCAGCACGGCCGGGTCGACGACGACGCCGTTGCCGATCATCGGCGTGATGTGGTCGTAGAGGATGCCGCTCGGCACGAGTTGGAGTGCGAAGGCCTCGCCGTTGACCACGATGCGGTGGCCGGCGTTGTGGCCACCTTGGTACCGCACGACCATGTCCATCTCGCGGGCGAGATGATCGGTCAGCTTGCCCTTCCCCTCGTCGCCCCACTGGGTCCCGACCACAACGGTTGCGGGCACGCGTCTTCTCCGTTCGCTCTTGGCTCGGATTACGCACCAGTGTATCCCCCGGCCCGAGGGGCTCCGCCTGCCGATGCGACCTGTCTGCCGGCCGACCGGGCCCGCAGCGTCGCTGCCGACGGACCCGACGGGACCCGACGGGGCCCGACGGACTAGCGGAGGACCAGGTCCTCGCCCTCGACGTCGACGGTGACCGTGGACCCCTCGAGGTACGTGCCTTCGAGCAGGGCCAGGGCCAGCGGGTCCTCGATGTTGCGCTGGAGCACGCGGCGCAGCGGTCGCGCCCCGTAGTCGGGGTCGTAGCCGGCGTGGGCCAGCCAGGCCTCGGCCTCGGGCGTGACCACCAGCGAGAGCCGGCGCTCGCCCAGGCGCCGGCGCAGCGTGCCCAACTGGATCTCGACGATGACTTCGAGGTCCGCTTCGCTCAGCGGCCGGAAGCGCACGATCTCGTCGATCCGGTTGATGAACTCGGGCTTGAAGTAGTCGGCCGGCTCGCCCCTCAGGTTGGACGTCATGATCAACACGGTGTTGGTGAAGTCGACCGTGCGCCCCTGGCCGTCGGTCAGGCGCCCGTCCTCGAGCACCTGCAGCAAGATGTTGAACACGTCGGGGTGCGCCTTCTCCAGCTCGTCGAGCAGGACCACCGAATAGGGCCGGCGTCGCACCGCCTCGGTCAGCTGTCCGGCTTCGTCATAGCCCACGTACCCCGGCGGCGCGCCCACCAGACGCGACACGGCGTGCTTCTCCATGTACTCGCTCATGTCGATGCGCACCATGGCCCGCTCGTCGTCGAAGAGGAACTCGGCCAGCGCGCGGGCGAGCTCGGTCTTGCCCACACCGGTCGGCCCCAAGAAGAGGAACGACCCGATGGGCCGGTTGGGGTCGCTCAGCCCGGCGCGGCTGCGGCGGATGGCATTGGCCACGGCCGAGACCGCCTCGTCCTGCCCGACCACACGCTCGTGGAGGGTGGACTCGAGCCGCACCAGCTTCTGCACCTCGCCCTCCATCAGGCGCGACACGGGCACACCGGTCCAGCGCGACACCACCTCGGCGATGTCCTCGGCGTCGACCTCCTCCTTCAAGAAGCGCGAGCCGGCCTGCAGCTTGGCCAGGTCCTCGTTGGCGTCGGCGATGCGGCGCTCGAGCTCGGGCAGCTCGCCGTAGCGGATGGCCGCCGCGCCGGCCAGGTCGGCGTCGCGCTCGAGCCGGGCCGCCTCTTCTTCCTTGAGCGTCTTCTCCTCTTGCAACTGGCTGACCGCGTCGAGGTAGCTCTTCTCCTGCTGCCAGTGCGCCGCCATGGAGTCGCGCTGCTCGCCGAGCTCGGCCAATTCCAGCTCAAGTCGCTCGAGGCGCTCCTTCGACGCGTCGTCGGTCTCCTTCTGCAGCGCCAACCGCTCGATCTCGAGCTGGCGGATCCGCCGCGAAATCTGGTCGAGCTCTGTCGGCATGGAGTCGATCTCGATGCGCAGCTTCGAGGCCGCCTCGTCAATGAGGTCGATGGCCTTGTCGGGCAGGAAGCGTCCGGTCACGTAGCGGTCCGACAGCACGGCCGCCGCCACCAGCGCGGCGTCTTGGATGCGCACCTTGTGGTGGGCCATGTAGCGCTCCGAGAGGCCGCGCAGGATGGCGATGGTGTCCTCCACCGAGGGCTCGCCCACGAAGACGGGCTGGAAGCGGCGCTCGAGCGCGGCGTCCTTCTCGATGGAGGTGCGGTACTCGTCGAGCGTGGTGGCACCGATCAGGCGCAGCTCGCCGCGGGCGAGCATCGGCTTGATCATCTGCCCGGCGTCCATGGCCCCTTCGGCCGCGCCGGCGCCCACGATCGTGTGCAGCTCGTCGATGAACGTGACGATCTCGCCCTCGGCGTCGGTGATCTCCTTGAGGACCGCCTTCAGCCGCTCCTCGAACTCGCCGCGGTACTTGGCCCCGGCCACCATGGACCCGAGGTCGAGCGCGATGACCCGCTTGCCCTTGAGGCCCTCGGGCACGTCGCCTTCGATGATGCGGTTGGCCAGTCCCTCGACGATGGCGGTCTTGCCGACGCCGGGCTCCCCGATCAGCACGGGATTGTTCTTGGTGCGGCGCGACAGCACCTGGATCACCCGTCGGATCTCCTCGTCGCGCCCGATGACCGGGTCGAGCTTGCCCTCGCGCGCCGCCTCGGTGAGGTCGCGGCCGTACTTGGCCAGAGCCTGGTAGGTCTGCTCGGGATCGGGCGTGGTGACGCGGTGGTTCCCTCGCACCGTGCGCAGCGCGGCCAGCAACGCGTCCTTGGTCACGCCGATCTGGTCGGCCAGCGCCAGGACGAGGTGCTCGACCGACACGTAGTCGTCCCCGAGGTCGCGTCGGTTCTGGTCGGCGTCCTCCAGGACCGTGCGGGCGTCGCGCGACAGCCCTGGCTCCGAGCCGCCCTGGGCCTGGGGGAGGCGCAGCAGCTGGTCGTGCACCTTGCCGGCCAGCACGTCGGGGTCGACGCCCACCTGGGAGAGCAGCGGGCGCGTCATGGTGTCCTGCTGTTGGAGCAGGGCGTCGAGCAGGTGGGCGGCCGTCAGCTCGGGATGGTTCGACGACGCGGCGTGGTCCGTCGCCGCGCTGAAGGCGGCCTTCGTGTTGTTCGTCCAGCGTTCTGGGTCTATCGGCATGCGCCTGTCTCTTTCCTCACGACTGTCGGGATCTTCGGACCGTTCAGCTGACTGTCTCAGTTCTGTTTCGCACGCCGCGCCCGGTAGGGCACCGGCGCCTGGCGCAACGGCACCAGGTCGCGCCGGTACTGGCGGTGCGTCGCGGCCACGGCGTCGAGCGCCTGCGCCCGCGCCTCGTGCAGCTCGTCGCGCAGGGTGGCCACCTCGGCCTCGAGGGCCAGCACCCGGCGCACCCCTTCGAGGTTGAGCCCGGTCGCCGTCAGCTCCTGGATGTGGCGCAACCGGGCCAGGTCGCTCTCGGAGAAGCGCCGGCTCCCTCCACTCGTGCGCAAGGGGTCCAACAATCCCTTGCGCTCGTAGATGCGCAGGGTCTGCGGGTGCATCCCCGTCAGCTCGGCCGCCACCGAGATCACGTACACGGCCTGGTTGGCGTCGCGCTCAGCCATCACGCATCACCACCTCATCACCTCATCGCTCTCACTTCTCCGCCGGGATCCGTGGTGCGGCCTCGGTGACGTCGGCCAGCGACTGCACGGCGGCACGCTGCTCGTCGGTCAGCTCGGTCGGGACCAACACCTCTACCTTGACCATCAGGTCGCCGGCCTTGGCCCCGTTGCGACCCGACCCGCTCGGCACACCCCGGCCGCGCACTCGCAGCACGCGGCCCGACTGGGTCCCGGCGGGAACCTTGAGCGTGACCTTGCCGTCGAGCGTCGGCACCGTGATGGTGCTGCCGAGCGCGGCCTCGGGGAAGGTCACCGGGACCGTGATGGTCAGGTTGCGGCCGTTGCGGCCGAAGACCGCGTGCGGCGCCACGTGGACCACCACGTAGAGGTCGCCGGGGGGCGCCATGCCCTGCCCGGGCGCGCCGCGGCCCTTGACCCGGATGCGCTGGTTGTCCACGACGCCCGAAGGGATGCGGACCTTGATGGAACGCACCTTCTGCTCGGTGCCGGTCCCGTGGCAGACCGGGCACGGCGTGTCGAAGAGCGTGCCCCGCCCGACGCAGTCCGGGCAGACCGTGCTGAGGGAGAAGAGCCCCTGGTTGTCGTTCAGGCTGCCGGTCCCGCCGCAGCGCGGGCAGGCGTGCGTCGAGGTGCCGGGTGCGGCACCGCTGCCGCGGCAATTCGAGCACCGCACCTCTTGGGGGACGTTGACCGAGGTGGTGACCCCGTGCACCGCGTCCTGGAAGGACAGGTGCAGCTGCGCCTCCATGTCGGCGCCGCGCTGGGGCCCGCGTTGGGTCGGGCGCGTCCGACCGCCGCCGAAGAGACCTCCGAAGAGGTCGCTCAGGTCGCCCATGTCCTCCATGCGGAAGGTGCCGCCGCCGGGCGCGCCGAAGCCGCCGCCGATCGGCCCGTGGGTGCGGACCTCGTCGTACTCCTTGCGCTTCTCGGCGTCGCCCAGCACGTCGTAGGCCGCGCTGATCTCCTTGAAGCGCTCCTCGGACCCCGGGTTGGTGTCGGGGTGGTGCTCCTTCGCGAGCTTGCGATAGGCGCGGGTGATCTCCTTGTCCGACGCCGTCGGGACGACGCCGAGCACCTTGTAGTAGTCCTTCTCGAACCAGTCGCGCTGTGCCGCCATGGCTCAGTTCACCCCCGCACGCGGACCATGGCGGCGCGCAGGACCTGTCCCTTCCAGCGGTAGCCGGAGCGCAGCACCTCCTCCACCACGGTCGGACCTGCGTCGCCGTCGCCCTCGGAGTGCGCGACCGCGTCGTGCACCGAGGGGTCGAAGGGAACGCCGGACTGGTCGATGCGCTCGAGACCCTCCTTGGACAGGATGTCCATGAGCATGGCCCGCGAGGCGCGCAGCGCCTTGCCGTCCTCACTCACGTCGAGCGACTCGTTGAGATGGGCCTCGGCCAGGTCGAGCGTGTCGAGCACGGGCAGCAACTTGTCCACCAGGCTGGCCGAGGCGCGCGCCGCCTGTTCCTCCTGGCGGCGGGCGATCTGCTTGCGGTAGTTCTCGAAGTCGGCCTGGGTGTGTTGGAGTGCACGCAGGTACTCGTCCCGCTCGCGCGCCAGTACCTCGCGCGGGTCGGCCTCCTCGGCCAACGCGCCGGCGTGCTCCTCGTCCGATGTCGCGGCCTCTCCGGGGTGGGAGGGCCCGCCCGGCTGGCCCGGCCCCCCCGGCTGGCCCGGCTGGCCCGGCGGACCGGGCTGGGCAGGCGGACCGGGACGGCCGGGTGGGCCGGCCGGCTGCTCCCGCTGGTGCAGGAAATCAGGACCGGCCGCGCCCTCCGTTCCGGAAAAGTGCTTGTCGCCCAGGCTCATTGCTCATCGACGATCTCGGCGTCGACGACGTCGTCGTCCGAGGCGCTCTCGCTGGTGGCGTCACCGCCGCCGGCACCGCCGGCCGCGTCGCCGCCGCCTCCGCCCCCGGCCGAAGCCGAGGCCGACGCCTGCTCGTAGAGGCGCTGGCTGAAGCTCTGCGACACACCGACCAGCTTCTCGGTGGCGTCCTTGATGGCATCGACCGACGTGCCGTTGAGGGCGTCCTTCACGTTGGCCAACGCCGTCTCGACGTCGTCCTTCTCGGTGCCCTCGAACTTGTCGCCCTGCTCGCGGAGCAGCTTCTCGGTCTGGTACACCAGCGTGTCCGCGGAGTTCCGGACCTCGGCCTCTTCACGGCGCTGGCGGTCGTCCTCGGCGTGGGACTCGGCGTCGCGGACCATCCGCTCGATGTCGTCCTTGGCCAGTGAGGACTGGCCGGTGATCGTCATCGACTGCTCCTTGCCGGTGGCCTTGTCCTGTGCCGACACGTGGACGATCCCGTTGGCGTCGATGTCGAAGGTGACCTCGATCTGAGGGATGCCCCGCGGTGCGGGCGGCAGGTCCACCAGTTGGAACTTGCCCAGCGTCTTGTTGTACATCGCCATCTCGCGCTCACCTTGGAGCACGTGGATCTCGACCGACGGCTGGTTGTCCTCCGCGGTGGTGAAGATCTCCGACCGCTTGGTCGGGATGGTGGTGTTGCGCTCGATGAGCCGGTGCATGACCTGACCCTTGGTCTCGATGCCGAGCGACAGGGGCGTGACGTCGAGCAACAGGACGTCCTTGACCTCACCCTTGAGGACGCCGGCCTGCACGGCAGCGCCGATGGCCACGACCTCGTCGGGGTTCACACCCTTGTGCGGCTCCTTGCCCGTCAGGCTCTGCACGAGCTCTTGGATCGCCGGCATGCGCGTCGACCCGCCGACGAGGACCACGTGGTCGATGTCGGAGGTCTTGAAGCCGGCGTCCTTGACGGCGGCGTCGAACGGACCGCGGCACGCGTCGACCAGATCCGCCGTCAGCTCGTTGAACTTGGCCCGCGTCAGTTTCAGGTCCAGGTGCTTCGGCCCCTCGGACGTGGCCGTGATGAAGGGCAGGTTGATCTGGGTGTCCTGCACCGAGGACAGCTCGATCTTGGCCTTCTCCGCGGCCTCCTTGAGTCGCTGCATGGCCATCTTGTCCGCCGAGAGGTCGACGCCCTCGGTGTTCTTGAACTCGGTCACCAGCCACTCGATGACCTTGTCGTCCCAGTCGTCACCGCCGAGCTTGGTGTTGCCCGAGGTGGACTTGACCTCGAAGACACCCTCGCCGATCTCGAGCACCGAGACGTCGAAGGTCCCGCCGCCCAGGTCGAAGACGAGGACGGTCTGGTCCGTGTCCTCCTTGTCGAGCCCGTAGGCCAGCGCGGCGGCCGTCGGCTCGTTGATGATGCGCAGCACCTCGAGGCCGGCGATCGTGCCGGCTTCCTTGGTCGCCGTGCGCTGCGCGTCGTCGAAGTACGCGGGCACGGTGATGACCGCCTGGTTCACGGTGTCGCCGAGATAGGACTCGGCGTCCCTCTTCAGCTTGCCCAGAATGCGGGCCGAGATCTCCTGCGCCTTGTAGGGCTTGCCGTCGATGTCGACGGACCAGTTGGTCCCCATGTGCCGCTTCACGGATCGGATGGTCCGGTCCGGGTTGGTGATGGCCTGGCGCTTGGCCACTTCGCCGACGAGGATCTCGCCGGTCTTGGAGAAGCCCACCACCGACGGGGTGGTCCGACCACCCTCGGCGTTGGGGATCACGACGGGTTCACCCGCCTCCAACACACTGACCACCGAGTTGGTGGTTCCCAGGTCGATGCCTACGGCCTTGGCCATGTCTGTTTGTCCTTCCCTCTGTCTTCTTCTGCGTCTTCGCCTGCCGACGCCTGGTCTACCTGTCGTTCTCGATATGCAGTGCATTCAGTGTAGCAAAGTTGAGTGCCTTATTGTCAAGATATCTGATGAATAGTTGTCATCCGGGCTGCAGCGGTGGTGGGCCGGGCAAAAGACCAGGTCACAATGGCCGAGCGCGATGGCAACGCCCGCCGCCCCCGCCGGCCGGGAGCCCGTCGCGGCGGATTTCCGCCCTCCCGCCAGACCCACGTACGATCGACCCCGTGCTCGACTTGGTCCTCATCCGCCATGGCCAGTCGACCTGGAACGCCGAGAACCGCTTCACGGGCTGGGTCGACGTGGACCTGACGCCTGCGGGGGAGGCCGAGGCCCGGGCCGGCGGCGAGCTCCTGGCCGCGAAGTCCGGGACCGGGGAGCAGGCCCTCGACCTGCGGGTGCTCCACACCTCGGTGCTGACCAGGGCGATTCGCACGGCCGAGATCGCCCTGGCCGCGGCCGGGCGCAGCTGGCTCCCCGTGCGGCGCGACTGGCGCCTCAACGAGCGGCACTACGGGGATCTGCAGGGCAAGAACAAGGCCGAGATCAAGGCGGCCTTCGGCGAGGAGCAGTTCATGTTGTGGCGGCGCAGCTACGACACCCCTCCCCCGCCGCTCGCTGCCGACAACCCCTACGACGTGACCGACGACCCCCGCTACGAGGGCATGGAGGCAGAGGTGCCGCGCACCGAGTGCCTCAAGGACGTGGTGGCGCGTGTGGTGCCCTACTGGGAGCGGATGATCGTGCCCGACCTGCGCGCCATGTCGGAGTGGGGCGGCGCGGTGCTGGTGGCGGCGCACGGCAACTCCATCCGCGCCCTGCGCAAGCACCTCCAGGAGATCGACGACGAGTCGATCACCGAGCTCGAGGTGCCGACCGGGATCCCCTACCGCCTGCTCCTCGACGACAACCTCGAGGTGCGCCATGCCGAGTACCTCGGCGACCCCGCAGCCGCCGCCGCCGCGGCCGCTGCGGTGGCCCGACAGGGCGACGCACCCCACGCCTGAGCCTCTGATCCTCCGGCCGCCGACCCCGGCCGACGAAGCGGCCTGCCTGACCGCACACTCGGAGTTCGAGGATTTTCCCTTCCTTCTCTTGTGGCATCCGGACTTCAGCTGGGACCACTACCTCGGCCTGCTCGACGGCCTGCGCGACGGCTCGCGCGTCCCCGACGGGTTGGTGCGCTCCGATTTCTTGCTGGCCGAAGTCGACGGCGTGCTGGTCGGCCGGGTCTCCATCCGCTACGAGCTCACGGAGTGGCTGGCCGACCGGGGCGGGCACATCGGTTACGGGGTCCGCCCGGCCTCTCGCCGCCGTGGCCATGCCACGTCCATCCTCGTGCAGGCCGTCTGCCTCGCCCGCTCCGGCGGCGTCGCCCCGATCCTCGTCGTGTGCGACGACGACAACGTCGGCTCGGCCGCCGTCATTGAGCGGTGTGGCGGCGTGCTCCACTCGGTCGTGGCGCCCGACGACGGGACAGCTCCCTTCCGCCGCTATTGGATCGACTGAGCGGGCACTGGCGGACTCGCCGAGCACGAAAGGCGCGGCGAGCGATCGGGGGCTAGGCGAGCGCCCATAAAAGTGATAACTATTAGATATCACTTTTGTCGGGAGGCTCACATCATGACCACCGCCGGTACGCCGGTCGCCGCTGCACCAGTCGGGCATCAAGGAGTGCGGGTCGACATCACCGAACGCCCCGCCGTCGTCGTGACCGGATGGCTCGGTGTCGTCGTCCTGGCCGGATGCGTGACCGGCGCGGTGGTCGCCGGAATGGACGGCACCGGCTGGATCGCGCTGCCGATCCTGGCCTCCGTCCTGATCATCGCCTCGTTGGACATCGTTCCTCCGGGTCAGACCTCGGTCGTCCAATTCTTGGGCCGCTACGTGGGCACCATCCGTCGGCCCGGGTTCTGGTGGATCGTGACACCACTGACGGTGCGCCGCCGGGTCAGCGTGCGGGTGCGCAACTTCGAGACCAGCCACCTCAAGGTCAACGACGCGGACGGCAACCCCGTCGAGATCGCCGCCATTGTGGTCTGGCAGGTCGCCGACACGGCCAAGTCGACCTATGCCGTCGACAACTACCCGAACTTCGTGTCGGTGCAGGCCGAGTCCGCCCTGCGCCACGTGGCGACCAGCCACCCCTACGACGACACCACCGGCGCCGGGACGTCACTGCGCGGCTCGACCGACGTGGTGTCGGCCCAGTTGGCCGACGAGGTGGCGGAGCGGGTGGCCATCGCAGGCGTCGAGATCGTCGAGGTGCGGATTTCCCACCTGGCCTACGCCCAGGAGATCGCGCAGGCCATGCTGCGCCGGCAGCAGGCCAACGCAGTCGTGGCCGCCCGCTCCCGCATCGTGGAGGGTGCCGTCGGCATGGTGGAGATGGCCCTCAACCGGCTGAGCGAAGGTGGTGTCGTCTCCCTCGACGAGGAGCGCACCGCCAGCATGGTGAGCAACCTGATGGTCGTGCTCTGCGGCGACCAGCCGCCGTCGCCGGTCGTGAACACGGGGTCGCTCTATACGTGAGCGAACGGCGGCAGCTCTTGCTCCGGGTCGACCCCGCCGTCTACGACGCCATCAGTCGGTGGGCTGACGACGAGCTCCGGAGCGTCAACGCCCAGATCGAGATCCTGCTGCGCCAGGCGTTGCGCGAATCGGGGCGCATGCCCAAGAAGGCCGGTCCGCTGCCACGGCGGGGCCGCCCCCGGGCGACGATCGAATAACCGCGCCGGGGCGCCACTCGCCCGGCGCGTGCCCTGCGGGGAAGCCGTGCTCCGAACCGGTCCCGGGACGACGGCTGGCCGGGACGCCTCGCCGCGCCCCGGCCATACCGACCGTCGACAGGACCGCCTGCGCCCTACAGCGCGTCGCTCCCGCGTTCTCCCGTGCGCACGCGCACCACGGTGTCGACAGGGATGACCCACACCTTGCCGTCACCGATCTTGCCGGTGGCCGCGGCGCCGACGATGGCGTCGACGACGTCATCGGTCTGCGCGTCGTCCACCAGCACCTCAATGCGCAGCTTGGGCACGAAGTCCACCTCGTATTCAGCACCGCGGTAGACCTCGGTGTGCCCTCGCTGGCGGCCGAAGCCCTGTGCCTCGGTCAGAGTCATGCCCTGGACCCCGTGGCCTTTCAGGACCTCCTTGACGTCATCGAGCTTGAACGGCTTGATGACTGCGACGATCAGCTTCATTGTCGAACTCCTTTCGTCCTGATTGATCCGGGCCTAGGAACCGACTCCGCCGCCGGGTGGCGATGCATCCGGTTCGGGATCTCGCCCTCCGCCCCCGGTGTCCAGACCGGCCATGGCGAATGCACTGTCGGTGCGCATGGCGAGCGTCTCCTCGGGGAAGGCCTCCTCGCCGTGGATGGCGAGGTCGCCGACTTCGAGGATCTCGTCCTTGTAGCGGGCGCCTCGGAGGACCAGGCCGATCAGCTTCATCAAGATGAAGGTCACGAGCGCTGACCAGAAGATGACCCAGATGGCCGCTCGGAACTGTTCCCACAGCTGGTGGGCGGATCCGGTGTACATCAGACCCTGCACGCCGAACGGCGAACAGCTGGAACTCGAGGAGAGGTACTGGGCCTGTGACCCTGCGGTCGATCCCGCCGTGTTGATGACCTGACCGGCGGCGTTGAGGTGTCCGCAGCCGGTCTCGACCATGTTCGGATCGCCGAAGATGCCCAGCAGCATGCCGCCCATGAAGCCAGCGATGCCGTGCGTATAGACGACACCCAGCGCGTCGTCGACCTTAGAGAACGGAGGCACCTTGGACAGGTAGTTCCAAGCCACCCAGACGATGGCGCAGCAGATCGCGCCGACGGCGATGGCACCCCAGGCGTTGACCCAGCCGGCGCACGGTGTGATGCCGACCAGGCCGCAGATCATGCCGTTGACACCGCCCAGGAAGGTCGGCTTCTTCTCCTTGGTGAACCACGCGTCCATCAGCATCCACACCAAGACCCCTACCGCTGTGGCCAGGTTCGTGTTGACGACGGCAGCCGCGGCGTCTGCTCCCGCGTAGTACGGGTCTCCACCGTTGAACCCGTTCCAACCCAGCCACAGGATGCCGGCGCCAACCGCCGCCATGACCAGGTTGTTGGGCAAGGCATGCTGTCTATCTCGGAGCAGTCTCGGTCCGAGCACCCACGCCGCCACGAAGCCGGAGACACCAGCCGACATGTGGATGACGTACCCACCCGAGAAGTCGAGCGCGCCCTCCTGGGCGAAGTAACCGCCACCCCACAGCATGAAGGCGTCGACGCAGTAGACGAAGGTCGACCACAGCGGGACCAGAATGACCCAGGCGGTGAACTTGATCCGGCCGAGCACGCTGCCGAGGAACAGCAAGCGGAGTGATGGCGGCGAAGACGAACTGGAAATAGAACAGCGTCGCCGAAGGGAAGTGGAACGGAATGGCAGTATTGGCCGCCGACATGGCTTGACCGCTGTTCCTGGGAACTGTTCGTCGACGTACCAGGTTTCCCTACGAAGTTCTCGAAGAAATGTTGCCACCGTGCCTGTCGTTCCGGCGTTCTGGGTCTGCGTAACGGCTCCATGCACGATGTTGACGCCGCCACCGAGCGAGGTCGAACCGAAGCCGAGCTTGTAGCCCCAGAAGAACCACACACAAGCACGAGCGAGAACCCGGCGAACATCATCGCGAGGACGTTGACTGCCCACTTCTTCGGCACCAACGACGCGTAGAGCACGGCCAGGCCCGGAAGGCTCATCAAGCCGACGAACGTGGCTGCTGTCAACTGCCACGTGTTGTCGGCCGGATTGAGCCAACTGGGATACGGAACGATGTCCGTACTAACAGATGGATCACTCAGCTCTCCTAACGTCCAGCCGCCTCGGCACTACCGTCCTGCTCGCTAGCAGGTCGCCCGGCGCTACCGATACGGCAAGTCCACTTCCCTGACGGTTCTCCCGCCGCAGAAAGATTGCTGTGTAGGAGTTTCCGCATGGTCACGCCCGTGTTTCGAATGCGTTAATCCGCGATGGCCCGCGCGACGCTGGCGACGGCCGGGGCTTCTTCTTGTCGACCTGCGTCGTCGCGTCAGCGTGCGGACTCCACCTCGTCATTACCCCGAACGCCCGGTCTCATGACACCGCAGCTACCATCCCTCTCCGCATGACAGAGCCCGCATCAAGACCCGAGACTCCCGGCCCGGCGGCCCAGATATCCCAATCCGCCGATCCGGACGATACGGGCCGCGTCGCTCCTCTTCGGGGCGCGTCAGTGCAGTTGAACGTCCGCCGCTTGCTCCAAGTCACGATCGGACTGGTCATGGGGACGCTGGTCGTCCTGGTGGTCGTGCTCACCGTGGCGGCAATCCATTCCAACGAGCAGATCGACGAGCTCCACGACCACGGCGTGCCCGTCACCACCACGGTCAACGGCTGCCTGGGGCTCCTCGGTGGGAGCGGGACCAACCCCGAGGGCTACTCCTGCCACGGCACCTACGTGCTGAACGGTCATCGCTACACGCAATCGCTCCCGGCGAGTGGCTACATGCACCCGGGGACCCACGTCGCCGCTGTCGCCGTGCCGAGCGATCCTGCACTGGTGTCCACGGCGGCGGCCCTCGAAGACTCAGCACGGGTCGGCTGGTGCGTTCATCATCCCGATCGTGCTCGGACTTCTGTTGCTCGCCCTCTTGGGGCTCGTCGTGCTCCGCGCCCGGACCAGCAGCCGGTCCGACGAAACGCTCCACCTCGGGGCCAGCGCCTGCCGACGACCTGAATGGACCGTTCAGGTAAGGCGCGCGCACTGCGCCCGCGATGCGCCACGACGAGGGTTCGGCTCAGGTGGGGGGCGTGTACCGCTTGTTCTGGCGAGGGCGCGCTGACGCCCCCTGACTGCGCCCTGCTCCGAGGCGACGAGCGACCCTCGTCGAGTTCGGCTTGCTTCAGCGCTTGCTGCAGGCGGTAGGCACGGACCAGGTACCAGGCCCCGGCCAGGATGAACGGCGCGGCGAATCCGATATAGGTGTAGTGCAGCTGGAAGACCGCCAGCCCGAAGAGGGCCAGTGTGATGCCCTGGAACAGGCGCTTGCGCAGAAGCGAGGACACCAGGATCAGCACGGCGAGCCCGAGCAGGACGATAGGTGAGCCCGACGTAGGAGGCTCGACGCTCTGGTGATGTGTCCGGGCGTTGTTGATCGAGCGCGTGACTGATAATGATGCCGACGATGGCGGCGATCGGCGCCGCCACAGGCCGATGGCGCGTTCCTTGTCGTCGGAGCGATGGATCGCTCCTGGAGCTCGTCGACCGTGCCGGTCATCGGCCGGGCTGCTCCGTTCCGAGGGTTCGTCATCGGGACGGACCAGCGTGTACTTCATCCGCTCCCAGAGGCTCAGCCGGGGCGCGTCGCTGTCGTCTGGGGCGCCGACGATCTTGACTCGAGGGCACCAGGGAAGGCTACCCCTGGCATTTGAACGGTCCATTTCCCGTACGTTTCGAGCAGGTTTCGTGCCAGAAGCCCTGGTCGTTGGCCACCCGCCGCGGAAACAGCTGACGGAGACTGTCGTTAACGTGGCGAGTGAGGAACGCTCGCGAAATGGCTCGACCGGTTGAACAAGGAGTGCCGACATGAAGCTCGTGGTAGCAGTCGTCAAGCCGTTCAAGATCGACGACGTGAAGAACGTCCTCAAGAACATGGGGATCCAGGGCATGACGCTCACCGAGGCGCAGGGGTTCGGGCGCCAGAAGGGCCACACCGAGAACTACCGGGGTGCGGAGTACCAAGTCGATTTCGTGCCGAAACTGCGCGTCGAGGTACTGGTCGAGGACGACCAGGCCGAGGCGGTGGTCGACGCCATCGTGTCCTCGGCGGCCACCGGCAAGATCGGTGACGGGAAGGTCTGGGTCGTGCCGGCCGAGACCGTCGTGCGGGTGCGCACCGGCGAGCGCGGGCTCCGACGCGTCTGGCAGCGCGCCGAGGCGACGGGACGGCCCGTTCCGTACAGGCGTCGGGCCGCCGGGTCGACGGCGGCGAACGGGCCACGGCAGCCGCCCGGAGGGCGGTGCCACAGGGCCGTTGCGCCCCAGGCCGAGCACGACAAGAAGGGCTACTGTTTGCCGCCATGAGCCATGGTGACCTGGACCTCTCGAAGATCTGGCTGTTCTCGACTTCGTCAGCCAAGGACCTGCGGACCATCCGCCGGGCCCTCGAGGAGGTGACCGTGTCCGCCGGCCGCGTGCTCTGCGAACAGGGGACGATCGGCCGTGAGTTCTTCCTCATCGTCAAAGGACAGGCCGCCGTGCGGCGCAACAACCGCAAGGTGGCGACGCTCGGTCCGGGTCAGTACTTCGGCGAGATGGCGCTGCTCGACCGCCGGCCGCGTTCGGCCACTGTGATCGCGGAGACCGACATGACGCTGCTCGTCCTCGGACAGCGTCAGTTCAACGGCGTGCTCGACGCCGTCCCGGCGCTGGCCCGCAAGATGCTGGCGGCCACGGCCACACGCCTGCGCGAGGCGGACGACCGCGCCATGGCCGCGATCTGAGCGCGGCGTTCGCCCCGAGCGTTCGCTGGGCCAAGGTTTTCCGGCGCGCCTCAGGCAGCGCTCAGCCGCGCACCAGCATCCGCGTCCCGTTGCGGGCGCGCTGCGAGACTTCACCTTGTCCGAATTCCTCGCCTTGGACAGGAGGCTCACCCATGCCCCATTACAAGAAGCTCTTGGCAGAATTTCTCGGCACGTTGATCCTGGTGGTAGTCGCCGTCGGGGTGGCCACCGAGTCGTTCGGGTTCAAGCTCTTCGGCCTGAGCTACGCCGCCGGCGTCGTGGCCACCGCCCTCGCCTTCGGCCTGGTGCTCGTGGCCCTCGTCTACGCCATCGGGCCGATCTCGGGCTGCCACGTGAACCCCGCGGTGACGCTCGGCTTCATTTCCGCCGGACGGATGAAGCTGGCCGAAGGCGTGGCGTACCTCGTGGCCCAGTTCGCCGGCGGGATCGTCGGCGCCTACCTGCTCTATTGGATGTTCACCACGTCGAAGCTGTACCACAAGGGCACCCAGGGTCTCGGTACCGACGGCTACGGGAAGCAGTCGCATCTCTTTGTCAGCCAGGGGGGCGCGTTCTTGATCGAGGTGGTGCTCACCGCCATCTTCGTCATGGTCGTCCTGTTCGCCACCCACAAGGCGGCGATCCAGGGTGCGGCGGGCGTCGCCATCGGCTTCGCGCCTCGTGATCGTGCACCTCATCGGCATCCCGCTGACGGGGACCTCGGTCAACCCGGCCCGGAGCCTCGGGCCGGCGCTGGTCGTCGGGGGTACCGCGCTGAGCCAGGTGTGGCTGTTCATCGTGGCGCCACTGGTCGGGGCGATCGTCGCCGCGGTCATCCACCTGGTGCTCACCGACCGATCAGCGGACGTCGTCGTGGCCTGATCGCCGGCCGGTGCCGGTGCGGGGAGATCCCGCTACCGTCGGGTCCATGGACCTCACCGACGCACTCGCATTCGCCCGGGACCGTACGCAGGGCGTCCTGGGCACCATCCGCGCCAACGGCCGGCCCCAGCTGTCCAACATCATGTACGTCCCCGACGAGGGCGACACGTTCTTGGTGTCCATCACGGACGACCGGGCCAAGACGGCCAACCTGCGGCGCGATCCCCGCGCCTCGCTCTACGTGCCGGGCGACAGCTTCTGGCAGTACGTGGTCATTGAGGCCGCGGCCGAACTCTCACCGGTGGCCGCCGATCCGAACGACGCCACCGTGGAGGCGTTGATCCGTTACTACGAAGCCGGGTCGGGCGCGCACCCGAACTGGGACGAGTACCGCGCCGCCATGATCGCCGACAAGCGGATCGCGCTCACGCTGCGGCCCGAGCGGGCCTACGGCTTGGTGGCGCCGGGCTGAGCGCCCGTCGCTGCGGCGGTGTCCTCAGCCGGCCGGTTGCGGCTCGGGTTCGGGCTCGTTCGCCGCGGCGCCGGCGCCGTTGCCCCCGGCCTGCCCCAACGACTCCTCGACGAGCTGTGAGAGGTCGAGGACGCGCACGTCGTCCTCTTTGCTGAAGGCGCGCACGGCGTCGTCGAGCATGATCATGCAGTAGGGGCAGGCGGTCGAGACGACGTCAGCTCCCGTGCCGAGTGCCTCTTCGGTGCGCTCCATGTTGACCCGCTTGCCGATCGTCTCCTCGAGCCACATGCGGGCGCCGCCGGCGCCGCAGCAGAAGCCGCGCTCCTTGCAGCGCCGCATCTCGATCTGTTCGACGCCGGGGATGGCGCTCAGCACGGTCCGTGGCTCCTCGATCACGCGGTTGTGCCGGCCGAGGTAGCACGGGTCGTGGTAGGTGACCTTGCCCGAGTAGGCGGAACCGGGGACGAGCTTGCCGTCCTTGACGAGGTGCTCGAGCAGCTGCGGCGTGGTGGATGACCTCGTAGTTGCCGCCGAGGGCGGGGTACTCGTTCTTGATCGTGTTGAAGCAGTGGGGGCAGCTGGCGATGATCTTCTTCGCCCCGACCCCGTCGAGCGTGCCGATGTTGAGCTTGCCCTGCTCCTGGTAGAGGTACTCGTTGCCCAGGCGGCGCACGGGGTCACCGGTGCAGGACTCCTTGGGGCCCAAGATGGCAAAGGTGACGCCGGCCCGGTGCAACATGCGGGCCGTGGCCTGCACGCCCTTGCGGGCCCGCTCGTCGAGGGCGCCGGCGCACCCGACCCAGTAGAGGTACTCGACGTCGTCGGGAATGGTGTCGTCGACGACAGGGATCTCGAAGTCCAGGCTCTGCGTCCACTCGGTGCGCTTGTTCTGGCCGAGACCCCAAGGGTCGCCCCGGTTCTCCACGTTGCGCAGCATGAGGCCGGCCTCGGAGGGGAACTCGGACTCCATCAGCACCTGGTAACGCCGCATGTCGACGATGGCGTCGATGTGCTCGATGTCGACCGGGCACTCGTTCACGCAGGCTCCGCACGTGGTGCAGGCCCAGAGCACGTCGGGATCGATGACGTTGGGCACCAGCGCCGTCTGCTCACCCTCGCCGCTCATGAGCGGGGTCGCCGACGCGAACATGTTGTCGCGCAGGTTCATGATCAAGAGCTTGGGCGACAGGGGCTTGTCGGTGTTCCAGGCCGGGCAGGCCGACTGGCAGCGTCCGCATTCGGTGCAGGTGGCGAAGTCGAGCATCTGCTTCCAGGTGAAGTGGCCGATCTCGCCCACCCCGAACACCGTGTCCTCGTCGACGTTCTCCATGTCCATGTCGGGGGTGTTCCCCAGTGCACCGAGGGCACGCGGCCGCCGCGAGAAGGCGACATTGATGGGTGCAAAGAAGATGTGCAGGTGCTTCGAGTAGGCGACGAAGACGATGAAGCCCGAGATGATCGCCACGTTGAGGATGAGGAACACGGTGACCAGGACCGCGTTGGTGCCTGCCCCGAGCGGGTGCAACAACTTGGCGACCGCGTGCGAGGCGAAGGCGCCCCAGCCGTAGGGGAACTGGGTCGGGTCCGTGTTGACCTGCGCGGCTCGGTAGAGGAGCAGCGTGATCATGACGCCGGCGATCATGAGGAGGACGAGCCAGGCGGCGCCGTTGTGCGAGCCGTAGAAGCGGGACTTGCGCTCGAGACGGTCCGGCGCGTTCTTCAATCGGATGATGGCGAAGGTGACCAGCGCCACCAGCACGGCGCAGGTGAAGAAGTCCTCAATGAAGCCGACCCAGTTCCAGGTGCCGATGCCCGGAATGTGGAAGTACTTGTCGAAGAGGTCGCCGTAGGCCTCAATGATCGTGAGGAGCAGGATGGTGAAGCCCCACATCGTGAAGAAGTGGGCGAGTCCGGGCACGGTCCACTGCAAGAGCTTGCGCTGACCGGCCACCTCGGTGACCTCGGCCTCGGCGCGCTTGCTGATCGGACCCCGGGTCCGGGATGGGTCCGCTTTGCCGGAGCGGATCAGCCGGGACAGCCAGTGGAACCGCACGGCGGCGATGCCGAACCCGACCACCGTGACTCCGATGCCCAGAATGATCCTGATCGGCACGAAAGCTCCTCGCTCAATGAGACGTCAAAAAACCAGGGAGGCGGCAGGATTGCGAGCGCCACCTGGGATGTACAAGCGCCCAGAGGATAGTGTGACTGCCGCTCGCGGGCGTAGTTCAGAGGCAGAACATCAGCTTCCCAAGCTGAGAACGCGGGTTCGATTCCCGTCGCCCGCTCTCTCCGCAGGCCCGGGTGGAGACGCAAGATCAGACGCCGAGTCACGCGCGGCGTCGCTCGATCCTGGTGCGTTTCGGTGCGATTCGCGACCCAGATGGCGATTTGAACGTCGCGGCGAACGGTCCGGCCGCCCGCCGATCGATCAGGCAGACGCCCCGTGACCACAGATCTTCGAGCGCCCACCGTGCGCTCACTGGGTAGAGGACCCACGGACGCGAGCGTGGTGCCGAACGGGTGCCCTTCGACACAGGCCGGATTCCTGCCGATAGGGCAGGGATGCCACGACCACGCACTGGAACGATGACTCAGCGAGCACCAGGACGCTGGCGGCTCCAGGTAACTGGCGACCCGGATCCCATGCAAGGAACCCGGCGGCGACTGTCACGGACGGTCTCAGGAACCCGGACCGAGGCGCGAGACGCATTACAGCGCATGGTTGTGGAAGTCGGCGCCGGCCTGCACGGTGGGGCGTCGGTGACGGTGGGCCGTCTGCTCGAACAGTTCCTGCTGGTCGCACGTCTCGCGCCGACGACCCGCCAGGACTGGGAGAGCGTGGTGCGCCAGCACCTCGTTCCCTCCCTCGGCGAGATCCCTCTGTGGAAACTGACCGCACGCGACTGTGACCAGCTCTACGCAAAGATGGCTGCGAAGGGTCTCGGGCCATCGCGGGTGCGGTGCGCTCACGTGGTCTTGCACCGAGCGGTGGCCCAGGCCGTTCGTTGGGGATGGTTGTACGCGCAATCCGGTGTCGGTTGCGACCAGGCCGGAGGTTCCGCGTGCGATCGTCAACCCTCCCGCCATCCCCGTGGTCCGGAACTTGCTGGCAGCAGCCGCAGACGCTGACCCGAGTCTGGCCACCTGGCTCCAGATTGCAGTCGCAACGGGCGCTCGACGAGGCGAGATCTGCGCACTTCGCTGGGCGGATGTCGACCTCAATGATGCCACCGTTCGCATCGAACGATCCGTCTCCGCCACCAAGAACACGGGCATCATCATCAAGTCCACCAAGACCGGACGAGTACGCCTTGTCTCGCTCACCGACGACGCCGTTGACGCGCTCAGAAGTCACCTCCTGCGTGCGCATGAGATCGCCTGCACCGTCGGTCGAAGCGTCGAGTCGGAAGACCTGATCTTCACGAACGACGGCCAGGGACGACAACCCTGGCGACCTGAACTGGTAAGCCGCCGATGGGAACGTCTGCGTCGGAAGGCCGGCGTAGGTGGCGTGCGCCTTCACGATTTGCGACATTTCGTCGCTACCGAGCTGTTAAGCGCGGGAATCGACGTTCGTACCGTCGCCAATCGTCTCGGTCACGCCCGCACCTCGACCACCCTCGACATCTACTGGGCCTGGGTCCCCGCACGTGATCGGGACGCAGCGCTTCACCTTCAAACGGTCCTCGGGCAGAGCACATCGCCGCACTCCGATGCCGCAGGAGCCGAAGCGGCGCTGCACCGCTGCGAGCTCACGGTGGAGGTGCAGGCGAGTCGGGAAGGTCAGCAATCACCGCAAGGATTTCGGGAGCCACCCAAACCACGCGGCCACCCCGTCCGATCGCTCCCATCTCACGTATCCAACCGCGCCGCTCTATCCCTCGGAGGAGATTGAGTGCACCGGGCTGCGTGATGTCGAGTTCACTTTGAACATTTCGAACGGTGACGAATGGGTTGGCCATCAGGAGTTCGACGACTTCTGGTGCTCTGCTCCTCGTCGTCGCAAGGCCTCGTCGGTACTTCTCGCGAAGGTCAGCAAGACGTTCGGCTCGTTCGACGGCATCGGTCGCTTGATGCGCCACCGCCGTGAGGAAGAACTGCAGCCATTCCTGCAACTGGCCCCTCTCCCTCACCGCCTGGAGCCGGTCGTAATACTCGCTTCGATGCGTCTCGAAGTATGCGCTCAGATACAGCAGTGGTTGGGGAAGGAGGTCCTGCTGGACCAAGTAGAAGACACAGAGCAAACGGCCGAGACGTCCATTCCCGTCGAGGAACGGGTGGATCGTCTCGAATTGGTAGTGGGCGAGACCACAGCGCACGAGTGCCGGTAGCCGCACGTCCTCGTTGAGAAAGCTCTCGAGGTCATCGAGGAGCTGGCCCATCTCGTCAGGGAGTGGTGGGACATACGTGGCATTGTCCGGGTTGTCTGTGGGGGACCCGATCCAGTTCGGCGTGGACCTGAACTCTCCCGGGCTCCGCTCCTGACCCCGCACGCCCTCCATGAGGACTGCGTGGACATCACGGATCAAGCGCAGGCAGAGGGGCATGGATTGGAGGAGCCTCAATCCAGAATTGAAAGCCGCGATGTAGTTCTGCACCTCCTGCACGTCACTGCCGGGAGTACTGAGGCCCGTTGCGCTCGCTTCGAGTACCTCGCTCAGCGACGCCTGAGTTCCTTCGATCCTCGAGCTCGCCACCGCCTCGCGGGTCACGTAGGGATTGACGAGTAGATGGGGATTGGGCAGAAGGCGGCCAGCGCCGGCCAACCGGCCCAATGCCGTGTCGGCCGCTGAAAGGGCGAGGATGGTGTCCGAATCGAGCGACAGGGTTCTGGGGATCGGTTCGGGGACGAAGCGATAGAAGCCCCATCTTCCAGGGCCTTTGAGGGCGACGCCCATGTCCGGCGCTACAAATCTCGTTGGGTCCACAGAAGGACACTATAACTGAGATGCCTATACTGTTATAGCGTTACCGGCCATTTGAGTCTGGTGTTTTACCGTCGCTGATCTCTGCGGCATGTCGTCGGGTCCCCACGTCGAGGGGGTGGATCGTCACAGTCCCGATTACCCCGCTGGACCCGAATATCGCGGGCGTTCAGCCAGGCAGCAGGCGCGGAAGGGGCCGTCGATCGACCCCCGAGACGACCGTTCCTCCTCGTCAGAAGCGGTCGCCCACCGTCCCCAGGGCCAGCGATAGGTTGACCTCAGCAAGGGTCGAGAGGTGGATGACGTGGGTGGACAGCGCAAGAAGAAGGGCGGCCGGGTTACTCCCAAAGGTGGTCATTTCAATCGACTGAGCACGGCGGAGCGGGCCGGCCTGGAGGACATATTCGAACGACTCCTCCGCTCCGCCCCGAAGGATCTGTCCGACGACATCCCACCGCTCGCGGTCGAGATGTGGGCGTCGCAGATGTGGTCGATCTGGGCTAGTTCCGAACTCGTCGGCATGGACGCCGTCGAGGTCTTCGCAGGCGGGATGATCGACTACGCGGCCAGACGGGGCACACCGGCCGCGCTCATTGTCTTGCGGGCCTTGAGCGCCGTCGCCCCCGATCCTTACGGCCCTCGCGCTCGTCGGGAGGCTGAACGTCTCGCCGTCCGAGGGACTCCCGAAAGATCCTGGGCTCCGGGCCTCGGCACCGAACGGCCCACGAGCGCTTGGGTTTCGTTCGACCCGATCGACGACGATGGGGTCTCAGTCATGGTGGGATTCGACGGTCCCGGCAACGAGACCACGATCGGCGTCTATGTCGACCACAATCTCGGCGGGATCGCCAAAGACGTCTTCGCTGTGCCGGCCGGAATTGCCGAGGTGCTCGCCGAGCTCCGACAGAACCACAACGAGCCCGGCGACCCGGAATACAAGGAGATCTCCCTGAAGGAGGCGGCCACCCGGTGGCGGATCGCCCTGGAGATGACCGAGCAGACCTTCGACCCTCCCACCACCGAGGACTTCGACCATTTCCGCGCGCTCGTCCTGGCACGCCTAGCCACGCTTCCGGTCGGCGGGAAGGTGCCTCAGACGCCCTCACCCAACGACGAGGAGCGTGATGAGCTGCTCGCCGAATTCCTGGAGTCCGATGAGGTGGTCGGGCTTACGGGCGTCGGAGATGGGGACAGCGAGGACACGACGGTCGAAGAACTGGCCGACCAGTTGCTCACCTTCTCGCTCGACTACACGCTCGGTACACCGCTGCGGTTCAGCCCCGTCATGGTCGAGATCTTCTGTCTCGACTGGGCACCTCGGAAGATTGCCCTGGACGGTGACGCATTCACGCTACTCCCCGACGTCCTCGCCGCATGGATTCGCTTCGTCGGACGAAGACGGGCCATTCCCGAGCGTTCGATCCGGGCTTCCGTCGACGCGACGTACGAGCTCGCTCCCGAGATGATCGAGCTGTCCCAGGACCCGGAGGTATGGGGACCGGCGAAAACTATGGCGCTCGCCCTCCAGCAAAGAGGGATCGACATGTCCGATCAGGCCGCGCTGGACGCCTTCGTCGACGAGGTGAACCGAAGCGGCGGGATCGATGTCCTTGCTGACTCGCTCGTCGAGTCCATTGCGCCTCGACGTTGATCCGCCTTCGCCGAAGCGGACGCATCTTCAGGCGTGCTCAGCTTGCAAGGCTGAGAACCTCGACCGTCGCCGTGCAACAGCGTGCAACAGGCCGCATGGGACCCATTTCGTGCAACACGCAACGACAAACAGGGTGCAATAGCGAATACCAGCGGATCCGTGCGAAATGGGTTGAACTGGACTTTTCCGCTTATCCGCAGGTCACGGAGAACCCCTCTATGGGCTTCCCAAGCTGAGAACGCGGGTTCGATTCCCGCCGCCCGCTCTCTCCAAACATCGCAGGTCAGATGACTTTCTGCTCGAGGATCGCGAAATTCGCAGGAGGCTTTTGCGCGCAACGAGGAATGAGTTCGTGCCCCAAGAGGGGAACGCTGCCCTTCAAAGTACGCGTTCTCAGCTACTTGGGCTGTGTTCGCGAGCACGTCGCCGTTGTCTGCTTGGCTAGCTGAGGACGCTATCCATGGTGCGAGCCTGGAACGCCTGCAGGACCTAGGGCAACCTGAGTATCGGTTGCCAACGGACCGTCTTTCTGCATCCGTATACAAGCGGAAATGGGGCCCGGGCACTTGTATCCGCGCTCGCTACTCCTGCGTGAGTTTGTGTCCGATACTGGGCGCAATGAGTGACGCGACGTATTGCGGCCAAAGGATCGCTCCATTGCATCGGTGGCGGACATTCGTACCGTCGGCGGCGTTGAAGGACCGCGCGCGGCTTGAGTATCGGCCGGCTCTCACTTGAAGAGTGTGCTGCCCAGGCCCGACGGGAAGTTCGACCGTCTGGTTCCGATCGATCGATCCGGCAAGGTTGCCGTCCAAAAGTATTTCGAAGCGGTTGCGGCGAAGGTCAGCGACGCCGGAGGCGGCTCGTTCAAGTACGACAGTGGATGACATTCCAACCTCCGCATTTGTGGCCGAATCCAGGGGGCGGATCCATCGTGCCCCACATCAGAGCAAATGGGGCTGTCAGCGACCACCGGCTCGCTGGGATTGCGGTCTACATGGGTTTTCTCTCATCCAGCTCCGGGAGGCAGTGCGGCCTCGAGCACCTTGATCATGATGGGGCCGGCCACGAGTGCGCCGGTGCCGTTGAAGTCCTGGTTCGGGACCACCACTGCCACGGCGATCTTCGGGTCGTTGGCGGGGGCGAAGCCGATCATCCAGTCGTCGGTGTTCGCTTGAGGATTGCCGGTCTGGGCGGTACCGGTCTTGACTGCAGCGTCGAGGTAAGAGGGGAAGTGATCGACCGCGGCCGTGCCTTGCGTGACCACCAGCTGCATGAGTGAGGAGACCTTCGCGGCGGCTTGCGGCGTGGCCGCGGTCATCCAGGGCGTTGGCGTGTGAGTCGAGACCGCCGCACCTTGGTTCGTGGTGACCTGGTGCACAAGGTAGGGCGCCATGATGACTCCTCCGTTGGCGATTCCAGCAGCCACAAGCGCGTTCGAGAGTGCGGTCGCCGTCACGTTGTACTGACCGATGGCGGAGTAGGCAAGAAAGGCCTGATTCGGAGGTGAGATAGAGGGAACCGATGGAAAGTTCGGCGTCGCCACCCACGCCTTCGGTAGATCGATCGGCGGTGTCGAGTTGTAACCGAAGAGCTCCGCTTGCTTCGAGAGGATCGGTGCACCGAGCGCGATCCCCAACAGTCCATATCCTGGGTCACACGATTCTGGCAGCATGGCCTCAATCGTTCCGCCGCAGAGGGTCCCGCCGTCATTGGTAAGTGGCTTGTTGGAGTTCGGCAGCTTGGTTTCGGTGGCCTCGGGAAAGGTGAAGTTGGAAAGTTGCGGGGCCAAGTTGTAGACGGCCGTCGTTGTCACAACCTTGAAGGTCGAGCCGGGGAAGAATGGCTCGGCGGTCGCCAGGGGAAGGCCGGGATAGAATCCTTCGTCGTCCTTGTGGAGGTAGTCGGAGGTCCAGGCCGCTTGCTGGACACTCTGGCTTGGCGAGGCAAGCGGGGTGGGGTCGAAAGTGGGCGTCGAGAAGTCGGCCACGACCGCCCCGGTCTGGGGGACGACTGCCACCACTGCAGCGTCTTTGTTGGCCCCCGCAATCTGATCGAGGGCAGCCTTGGCCGCTTGTTGGAGCTTGGGTTCGATCGTCGTGGTCAGGTCGTCGTATGTCTGTTGTCGTGACTCGAGCCCGAGGACCTGGGAGAAGCTTTGAGGAGGTTCTGTATGTACGACGAGTTGATCGTTGTACTGGTACTCGAGCCCCGCTGTTCCGTACTCGGTCGAGGCGTATCCCACCACCTGCGAATACAGCGAACCCTCCGGATACTGGCGGATGTAGTGGTACGACCCTGCATCGTTGGAACGTTCCGATTTCGCGAGCACGGTGCCGTCGGCAGCGTAGATCTCTCCCCGCCGGTTGTCGGCGGTCTTTCCGGCGTTCTTCGGATTGAAGGGTGAAGCCTGCAGAGCAGGCGCCCTGACGAGTTGGATGTTCACCAATTGCGCGGCCACAAGACCCAAGAAGATGGTCACGATCGCCCCGAGCCAACGAATCCTGCGCCCCATCGGTGCCAGTTATCTTTGGCGAGCGACCCGGGACATTGTGACCATGGTACGGAACAAGTTCTCGACGGACCCGTCGCCCTGAGCAAAAGGCAATGCCCTCTGCTTGCATGGCTTCGCGAGCCACAGGACACCCCTCGAAGCGCTTCCCAAGCTGAGAGCGCGGGCTGGATTCCCGCCGCCCGATCTGTCCGAAGATGGCAGGTCACGTGCTGCTCCGGTCGCTGCACGACACTTTCTCGAACGACGCTCCGGTTTTCATGTGAGTTTCCGCCACGCCGGATGGCAACCGGGTAGACGGCCGGCGAGGTCGTCGAACCCCTTCCCGTATGCGGTGGGCCGTCGGAGGTGGAGGACGATGCACAGAGCGAGTGGGTCGCAACCGACGCTGGCAAGGTGTTCTCGGAGCAGGTCGGCAGCTCGAGTGAAGTTCCCGGCTGGCCGCAGTGCTGACCACTTCGATGTGGTGGCGTTCCCAGTTCGTCAGGTGGCCGCGGACAGGACCCGTAGGCGCTTCGGTGATGACATTGAGATCGGCGACGGCGAGGCAGAAGGCCGGATCCGATCCGACAGCGAGTCGCAGCGCTTCGGTAGCGGGGCCATGGTCGACGGCCCGCTGAGCCAGGCGGTACCAGGCCGCCGCCCGCGGGTTTGTCGTGACCGCACGACCGTGGTCCTCGACGGCCAGCTCGGCCGTTTCCAGATGTGCAGGGCCACTCGGTTGTCCACGACGGATTTGCTCCATGGCCACCAGGGTGAACCGGTGCCCTGACGAGGCGCTGAGGTGGTGCTGAGCTCAGCTGGGGCGAAGTCCGTGGGCGACGGCCAGAGCCTCGACGTCGGGGTCGTCGAGGGTGGCTTCGAAGAAGGCGGTGGACCGGCCAACGGCCGCCCGACGCTCGAGGACGGCGCTGAGGCGTGCCCGGTTCGCCTCGGTGTTGGAGGAGGTGAGCGCGACTGCGGCGACCACGGTGTCAGCCAGGATTCGCACCAACGGATCGGCCGCCTCTGCGGCTCGGTCTTGGGCTTGCATGGCGTACTCGTCGGCCCCTGCCAGGTCGCCAACGGCCAGGGACCACCACACGAGGCCGATGAGCGCCGGAGTCGAGCCACCCGGCAGGCCGACGGCCTCGTAGTTGTGTCTGGCCTCGTCGAGCCAGCGTCGAGACGAGGTGAAGTCACCGAGTCGGCGAGCGGCTCCTGCCCGACCGGTGAGCGCGGCGGTGTTGGCCAATTGCGAATTGGTGGCGATGGCTGTGGCAAAGAGCTCCTCGGCGGCAATATCGTCACCGAGCCGGGCCCGCAGGGTGGCCAGGCGGATCAACCACATCGATTCGAAGTGGATCATTCCGGCTACCCGGCAGGCCTCGATGAGCTCTTCGTATGCGCCAACGGCGGCCGAGAAGTCTCCGTGGGATTCCTCGATGCCGGCGAGCATGCCGAGCCCATAGAGGATCATCCAGTGGTCACCGCAGGTCCGCAGCCGCTCCACACTGGATCGTGTCAGGATTTCGGCTTCTTCGGCTCGGCCCTGCGCGGCCGCGTTCCGAGCGGAGAACATGTCGTGGGTGGCCACGTCCCAGGGGTCACCTTTCTCAATCACCAGAGGGAGCGCTTCGGCCAGAGCCTCCTGGGAAGCGTCGAATTCGCCCAGCCGCGCGAGGACGTCGGACAGGACAAGGAGTGCCCCGCCCAGGTCAGGTGAGCGTGCCCGTCGCAGATCGGCAAGGGCGTCTTGGAAAGCATCGAGTGCCGCGCCCGGACCTACGACGATGCTCGAGAAGAAGGCCTTGTACGCAGCCGCAAAGCCACGAAGTCCCCCGCAGCCGTCCGAGGGGTCGACAGCGAGGGCGTCGCTCGACCATCGGTAGCCCTCGTGGAAGTCAGCACGGAGGAACCACAGGTAGGCGACGCTGCCCACAAGGGCAAGGGCGGAGGCGGCGTCACCACGCCCGATGAACCAGTCGAGGGCGGCGCGGAAGTTGTCCAGATCCGCTTCCAGTCGGGCCCTCCATTCGATTCCCGCGTGGCCGCGCAGACCGGGTCGTCCCTGTTCCCCCATTTTGAGGTACCAGCGAGCGTGGTGTTCTTGGACGTGGACCACCTCGACCGAGTCGACGAGGTGCTCGCGGGCGTACTCCCAAAGAGTTTGCAGCTGTGAGTAGCGCGCCGGAGTGGAGCCGATGTCGACGGTCACGAGGGACTTGTCAACGAGCCGGCTGAGGATGTCGAGGATCTCGTCGCGAGGTACCAGGTCGTCGGAGCAGACTGACTCGACAGCGACCAGCTCGCAGCCGCCAGCGAAGACGGAAAGACGAGCGAAGAGCCTGCGTTCGTCCTCGAACAAGAGGTCGTAGCTCCAGTCCACCACCGCCCGCAGGGTCTGCTGGCGGGGCAATGCGGTACGGGCACCGCCGGTCAGGAGACGGAAGCGGTCATCGAGCCGTTGCGCCAGGGTGGCCAGTGGAAGGGCACGGAGTCGGGCTGCGGCGAGCTCGATGGCCAAGGGAAGGCCGTCCAAACGGAGGCAAAGATCTGAGACGACCTGGCCGGCATGCCCTTCGGTGCTGAAGCCGGGCTGTACCGCCCGAGCACGATCGACGAACAATTCGACGGCGGCTGGCTCTGGCAACCCGGCCACCGGCACCAGGACTTCACCGGGGACACCGAGCGGCTGGCGGCTCGTCGCAATCAGTCGGAGACCGGGCACCGCGCCGAGCAGGGTTTCGGCCAATTCTGGCCGCTCGGTCGATCACGTGTTCACAGTTGTCGAGAACGACCACGAGTGATTGCCCGGCCAAATGGTGAAGGATGATTTCCACCGTTGATCCCGGCGAATGGGCGCTTCCCAGCGAGGACGCTGCGGCCTCGAGCGCACCCGCGATGGCAGGCGCAACACCTTCGGGCTCGGTGACGCCGGCAAGGTCGATCAGCCAGGCGCCGTCTCGGTGCTCTCTTCCGAGGGAGGCAGCGACCTCCACAGCCAGTCGGGTCTTGCCGACCCCGCCGGGACCAACCAGGGTCACGAGCCGGCAGGTACGCACCGTTTCGCTCAGCTGCTCGAGCTCGGACTGGCGGCCGATGAAGGTGCTCACTTGCTGCCGCAGGTTGCCGGCAACGGCGCGATCCCGGGACGCAGTGGGAACCTCGGTTGGACCGGTCAACGCCAGCGTCGAATCCTGAGCCAGGACACGGGCCTCGAGCTCACGCAGGGACACGCTCGGATCGATGCCCAGCTCGTCGACCAATCGATCCCTGATCCCGGCATAGGCCCGCAGCGCCTCGGCCTGCCGTCCGTCCCGGTACAGGGCAAGGATGAGCAGCTCCCACAGACGCTCGCGCAACGGGTTTTCCCGGCAGAGCGTCTCGAGGTGGCCAATGACCTCTCGGTGACGGCCCAGCGCCAGGTCTGCTTCCGCGCTGGCCTCCAACGCAGCCAGGGCCAGCTCGCCCAGGTGTGCTCGTTCGGCATCGGCGAAGCCGGCATAGGCGAACTCGCCCAGTGGGTCCCCGCGCCGCAGCTGGAGCGCCTCGGAGAGAGCGGCCGACGCCGGCTCGACGTTGCCCTCGCCAAGGAGCCGCCGGCCCGTGGCCACCAGTCGTTCGAAACGGACTGCGTCGATGTCGTCGGGATTGACGGAGAGGGCATAGCCGGCCTCGCTGGTGAGAACCGCCGCCGCCCCGAGCGTGCGCCGCAGCTGACCGACCTGTGCTTGCAGAGCATTGGATGGGTTGGCCGATTGCCCGTCTTCCCACAGGGCGTCGATGAGGTGGTCGGCCGCGACCGGCCTCCCCCGGTGCAGCGCCAGGAGAGCCAGCAGAGCTCGCTGCTTGGTGCCGCGGACCTGCACCGTCTCGCCCGCCTGCAGCACCTCGAACTCGCCGAAGAACCTGACCTCCACGTTCGCCACGGTACGACCATTGAGCTGCCAGGCGGGGGGTATTTCGTGGAGCCTTCGCATTTCGGCCTTCGGATTTCGACCTCAGTGGCTCGTCAGCCACACCTCAGGCCCAAAGCGCAGGCTGCCAACCGACAAGAACCTCTCGGAAAGGAAGCACGATGATCGAAGCAACGCACCTGACCAAGCGCTACGGCAAGACGGTTGCGGTCAATGAGGTCTCCTTCAAGGCCAACCCCGGGCAGGTGACCGGTTTCCTCGGTCCCAACGGAGCCGGCAAGTCGACCACCATGCGCATGGTCCTGGGCCTCGACACTCCGACTTCGGGTGAGGTCCGGGTGGACGGCAAGCCGTACCGCCAGCTGGCCGACCCTCTCCGGTCGGTCGGGGCGCTCCTCGACGCCGGCGCCATCGTCGGCGGCCGCAGTGCCGCCAACCACCTGATGTGGCTGGCCGACAGCAACGGCATCGCACGCCGCCGGGTGAGCGAAGTGCTCGACATCGTCGGACTCAGCGATGTGGCGGGAAAGCGGGTCGGGACCTTCTCGCTCGGCATGAACCAGCGCCTCGGCATCGCCGCCGCCCTACTCGGCGACCCCGAGACGGTCATGTTCGACGAGCCGATCAACGGCCTCGACCCCGAGGGCATCCTGTGGATCCGCAACCTGATGAAGTCGCTGGCATCAGAAGGCCGCACGGTCTTTCTCTCGAGCCATCTGATGAGCGAAATGGCCCAGACCGCCGATCACCTGATCGTGATCGGTCGAGGCCAGATCATCGCCGACGCCGGCACCGATGAGTTCATCAACCGGCACACGGCCCCGAGTGTCCGGGTCCGGGCTGTGGAGCAGACCGACCTGGCCGATGCCCTAACCCGACGCGGCGCACGGATCGAGCTCGGTTCCGACGGCGCCATGGTCGTGACCGGGATCGACTCCGCCGCCATCGGCGCCGTCGCTTCCGCCCACGACATCAGCCTTGTCGAGCTGGCTCCACTCGAGTCGTCGCTCGAGGATGCGTATTTCGACCTGACCAAGGATGTAACCGACTACCACGCCGGCCAGTTGACCGGCTCGACCAAAGGAAACTGACATGAGCACTGCGACCTACACCATTGATGCGAATCACGTCACATCCCCGGCTTCGGCTGTACGAACGGCTCCGATCAGCAGGATTCTCAGGTCGGAGTGGACCAAGCTTCGGACGCTGCCTTCGACTTGGCGGACGGCCGTCATTGCGGTGACCATATCCATCGGCTTGGGCGCCATCCTGTGCGTCTCTCAGGCCAACCAGTGGGCGACCATGACCGCCGCGCAGCGCGCCACGTTCGACCCGACGGCATGCTCGTTGGGGGGATTCTTCTTGGTCGGCGCCGTGCTACTCGGGGCGCTCGCCGTGCGAACGGTGACAGCCGAGTACTCGTCGGGGATGATCCGGTCCACTTTCACGGCCACACCCAGCCGACGTCTGGTGCTGACGACCAAGGCTGCCATCACCGCGGCGTTCGCGTTCCCGGTGGCTCTGCTGGCTTCCGTGGTCAGCTTCGAAGTCGGTCAGCGGATCTTTGCCGGCAAGCACCTCCAGGTGTCCTTCGGGCATCCCGGTGTGCTGCAAGCGGTGGTCTTCGCTGCCGTGGCCGTCAGCCTCGTCGCAATCATCGGGGTGGGACTCGGCGGTCTCATCCGGCACACCGCCGGGGCGACCACAGCTCTGGTGCTGGTCATCGTCGGAGGAGCTGTGCTCGGCCAGTTCCTTCCGGCCGGCCTTCGCCAGTACCTGCCTGGGACCGCGCTCGAGGCCTCGGTGACGGTCAACCACTCGGCGGGACTCCTGAAGCCTGGTACTGCCCTCGCGGTCCTCGCCATCTATGCCGCGATCGCCTTGGCGGCGGCAACGATCCGGGTGGCCCATCGGGACGCCTGATATCGGAAGGCAGCCAAAATCCCCGGAGTGCATTCGCACTCCGGGGATTTTGGCGTCTGTGTGTTCAACATGGCCTTTCACCATCAAGCCAGGCCCGGGCAAGTTCCCTCAGACATACCTGTGCTCACGGACCAAGAGAGTTGAAGACGAATATCTGGCTGCGGGCCTGAACCTTCGAGCCCGGAGCCAGTGAAGTCCGGATCACGTGACCGGCCGGAACCGTCCGCGAGTGGGCGTTCTCGGGCAGTGCCGAGAGGCCAGTCTGCGACAGAGCCGCCATGGCGGTCGGCGTCGACCACCCGACCACGTCGGGCACTGTCTCGGTCACGCTGGGACACGGGACCGTCGAGGTGGTCCCGTTCGCCGTTGCCGAACCTTGCAGGCAGGGTTCATCCGCCGGAGTCTTGCCGAGCGGAACAAAACCGACGCCGGGGTACATGTGCCCGATCAGCGTCTTGAGGTCGGGGCCGTAGACAGGCGCCACGGACCCCAGGAGTGAACTCGCCGGTTTGTTCAGCTCCGGCGGCAGGATGTAAGAGCGCGGCACGTACCCCTTCACGCCGCCCGTCGCGATGCTGATGAAGTCTGGCGCCGCTTGGGTGTCGAGTTGCCCGTTCACTGTGGGAATGGGCCCCTTGGTGAGGTAGATCGTGCCGGCAGTTGCACCGCCGGCAACGGAGAGACCGATCCCCAGGCCGATGACCACTCCCAGGTGGTGCCAACGGCGACCAAGTCGCTCTCGCCAACTGGTTGCGTACTGTTCCAACTGGGAGCGCGCCGCGGCATGGCGTCTGGCGGGGAGCGACCTCTCCGGTGGAACGTAGGTTTCAATCATTCGGTCTGTGACCTCCGCTGCGTTCGTCGGTGTGCGTTCTCGTTCTCGGACGTCGAGGCGGGGCTGTGACTCCCGCAGCTGTGCCCGTGCCCTCGAGAGCCGCGACTTCACGGTTCCCACCGGGACTCCCAAGGCGACACTGGCCTCGGCTGTCGAGAGTCCGTCCCAATCACACAGTGCGATCACCTCTTGTTCTTCACGACGAAGCTCGTGAAGATCGACGAGGATCTGTCGCATCACTTGTTGGTCTTCGATGCGCTCGTCGATCTCGGCGTCTTCCGAGGGATGATCCATGGTCCTGGGAAGCTTCGCCAGGAGTCGGCGGTACCGACGGCGTGAGCGCTCGGCGTTCTTGAGGCTGTTGTTCGCGATTCCGAGAAGCCAGGGGAGGATCGAATCTCCCGAGAGCTCGACGTCTCGCCGTTTGCGCCATGCCTCGAGGAACACAACGCTGGTGAGGTCCTCGGCGACCGACCATTCGGCAGAGCGTCGAAAGCAGTGGTTGTAGACCGCACGGGCGTGGCGATCGAAGAGTTGGCCGAAGGCACGGCCATCGTGTCGGGCGACCTTCTCCCAGAGTTCGGAGTCAGGCGGATCCTCGGGTCCCACATACTCACTATGTCCGGCACAGCAATTTCGGTTCCGACGGCCACACTGGAACAAGACGCTGCGAGCACCTGTGACAAACGGCGATGCTCGCTGGGATATCCCCATCTCAGGGATCTCGTGGCCGTGTTCAGGGATTTCGTTGCCGTGGGATCTCAGCTGAGGTGTCCCTCAGTGGCGCGACCGCGGCGCAGGTGGCTGCCGTTCGCGGACCGATCACCAGACGCCCGGCAGGAGCCTCGAGTGGACGCGCGAGCGGTAGGCCGCGTGCGCGGGGTTGGTGGCCAGCACGCGCTCCTCGGCGCAGATCCGGCCCACGTTGCACGCCGTCGCGAGCGTGGCCACGGCCAGGTTTCGCAACGACAGGCTCTGCAGCAGATAGCCGCCCAGGAGCACCACGTACGAGGCGTAGATGGGGTGGCGGACGATCCGGTAAGGACCTCGCTCCACCAATCCCCGGTCGGCCGCCGCGAAGCCGAAAGACCGCCCGAGGGCAAGGAGTGACACAAGGCAGAACACGACGCCGCAGAACTGCAGAAACAGGCCCCACTTCAGACCCCAGGCCAGATGGGCGCCGTCGGGTCGCAGCAGAACTGGGCCGAAGGTGCCGCCGAATGCGAAGAGCCAGTCGCCCGTTCGCTGCGTGACGACGCGAGCGGGCCGCCGCACGAGGTACGCGATGACGACCACCATCTGCTCGGCGGACAAGAGGAATCCGATCGGCCGATGCGTCTGGAGATAGGCCTCCAGCGTCACATACGTGAAGTAGGCGGCCCCGGTCGCACCGACGAGGTTCGCCGCGATCCTCAGCACCCGCGCCAGCGTGGGCGGTCGGTGACGGCGGCCTGGTGAGGTGCGACCGCGACAGGAGCGGTCGCACCTCAGTCGCGCCGGCTCCGAGACCCACTGCTAGGGCCCGTCGCCGGCCTGCGGCGCGAGCCGTCCGTCCATGAGGGCGTCCAGGCTGAACCGGCCGGCGCCGAGCAGGGCGACGACGAGGGCCAGCACGGCCAGCGCCAGGTTCAATTGGTACCCCGGCGGGGGGTTCGACGAGTTGATCCCGGTCGCCCAGGTGACCGTGATCATCGCCATCACCATGTCGCCGAAGAGGGCCAGCCCGGCCAGCCGGCTGAGGAGCCCGACGGCCATGGCGAGGCCGCTGCCGAACTCGATCACGCCCCCCAGGACGGCGAAGAATCCGCCCGGGTGCAGGTGCGCGATGTTCGAGAAGTAGAGCGCGGTTCGGTGGATCCCCGGTCCGTTGAAGGCGCCGAAGAGTTTTCCGCCCCCGTAGTAGATGAAGATCCATGCCAACGCGATGCGAGCCGCCAGGAGGCCGAGATCGGCGGGCAGCGACGCTGGCCGGACGCTGAACACCAGTCGCACGAGGTCGCGGTACCGGGGTGTGCCCTTCGTCAGCGTGCCCGTCGCCATGCAGTGCCTCGTTCCGGCTGTGTCTCACGCACCGAAGGGAGATCCACGGGCCGGTCCATGGGGCGGAACGGCCCGATCAACTGCGCCGCCAGCGCCCGCAGGTGGCCCGGTCGGGGACCGGCCTGTTCGACCGTCAGGGGACGGCCCGCCAACCCCGTGTCGATCCTGATCGTCGATGCGTCGGGGAAGACGGCCCGGCGCGAGACCTGGTCCCAGATCGTCAGCGCGAAGCCGAGGTTGACGTCCTGGGCGCCGTTCCGCCGGTGGTGGATGCGGTGGTAGTTCGGGCTGACCAAGATGCGCCTCAGCGGACCGAAGCCGAGGTTCGTGTTGGAGTGGGCGAACGCCACGAAGGCGGCGTAGGCGATCAGCACCAAGGTCGACACTGCGCCGTTCGCCAAGAGGACGACACCGGGAATGAGCGCCACCAGGTAGGACACGTGCAGAAACGGGTGAGTTCTGAAGACGGTGAGCGCGTTCATATCCTCCTGGGAGTGGTGCAGCTCGTGAAATCGCCAGAGCACGTGCACCCGGTGGTTCGCCAGATGGACGTACCAGTTCAATCCGTCCATGCACACGAAGATGGCCGCGATCACGATGCCCCGTGGGACGATCCCCATGTGGGGCAGGACGATCCACGGGAACACCCGCCGGGTGACCTCGACGAACGACAGCGTCAACGCCGTCATGAGGGGCACCACCAGGGTCACGTTGAGGATCGTGTAGATGGCATCCTGGCGGTGGCCACGGGCGATCAGAGCCCTGCGCTGGGCCGGCCGCACCCGTTCGACGACCAAGATGAGGCCGATGATCCCGAGGCTGACCGGACCCAGCACGACGACCCGAAGGAGCTGCACCGATCCCCCGAAGTCCGCCCCGCCCCAATCGCTCGACCATCCGATGCCGATCAGGAGCGCAGCGACGGCGACGATGAGGCAGGCCGGGAGGTAGACCCGGGTCGACACGTACGACCACAGTCTCTTGAGCGGGCGGCGCTGCGGCGGCGCAACGGCGGCCCCAGTGGACCAGGCGGGTGTCACTACCACGGGGGGTGTCCTCCACCCGCCTGAAGTCCCCACGGACTCATCAGAAGTTCACGCCTCCGCCACCGGCATTCGATGCGCCGCTCGAGCCCGACGACGGCGCCGGGTTCTTGGGCTTCACGACGACCACGGCGGCCCACTTGCCGAAATTGTCGGTGAGGTTGCCTTTGACCGTTCCCTTCGAGTCACCGGTGAAGAAGTAGATCGGCATGCCGTTGTAGGTCACCTGGTGCGCACCAGCTGAGTCCGTGGTGACGCCCAACTTCGACTTTTGGACGCCCGATCCGGCGGTCGCGCCTTTCACGCCCGATGGAACCGTGAGGGCCGGCCAGATGGTCAGGCAGGCAGCGTTGCAGCTTTTCCCTCCTACCAGGACGTAGAGCGCCTTGCCGTTCGCGACGAGCACCTTCCCGTTCTTGCCGATTGTCTGAGCCGACACCTTCACCTGGTTGCCGGCTGCGCCTGCGGGCGCCGGCAGCACTGCCGCGGCTCCAGCCGCCGCGGCCGCGACGATGACGGCGGTCATCGGGGCTCGGCGAGCTCGCTCCCTGCGTGTGTTCTTCATGTCCGTTTCCTTTTTCTAGGCGCGTGTGCGGTGGGCGGATCGCCCCGTACCCGGGTTCACAGGGGTGATGCCCCTCACCAAATGATGTACGCACGGGACCAAGGGATGGATCGTCACCTCCCGGAGGACTCCTGGCCAGGGGCTCTCGTGCGCTCCGGCTCCCTGGGCATCAGTGACGGCCGCCGGCTGATCGCGCCGATCTCGAACCAATGCGTGGGGCAACCGGGTTCGCGGCTCGGCGCACTGCCCGCCCGCGTCCACTCCGAGCGAGTCCGGGAGTGATATGCACCGAGGGTCGGCGATCTCCTCGAGCAGACGGAGCCGCACAAGCTCGTCGGCCAAGGTGTTGTCGAACCAGTATCGATCGCTCATGCGGTCCGACGATCGTGCAGGCGCAAAAGAGCGCCTCTCAACCCGCCTTCGACACGTTCAGGGCGATGGCGGCGCGAATAAGCGTCTTGAGCGCCTTCTCGTTGACCTTCTCGCCCTCGTGGATGTCGATGGCACGCCTCACATTGCCCTCGAGGCTCGAGTTGAAGAGACCGGCTGGATCCTTGAGGGAAGCACCCTTGGCGAAGGTCACCTTCACGATACTCTTGTAGGTCTCACCGGTGCAGATCAACCCGTCGTGATACCAGCACGGCGTCCCCCTCCACTTCCACTCCTCGACGACGTCGGGGTCGGTTTCCTTGATGAGGGCTCTGATCCTCGAGAGCATCTCCCCACGCCAGTCGCCGAGTTCCTTGACCCGCGCATCGATCAATCGAGACGGGGAATCGCTCTTGTGCCCAGTGCTCTTCGCCATTGCGTGCCCGTCGCCCTCTGAACGCGTCGCAGTCCTTCGCGCGGAAAGTGTATCCGCAGGTACGTCGACGCCGCCTGAGACGTCACCACTGTGCACCGGTGGGAGTGGCGGTACTGATGGTCACGAGACGACCATTGACTGCCAGAGCCGTTTCCGCGGAACCGCGCGGCGCAACCAGGCCGACGAGCACGTGGCCCGCCGCGTCGACGGACAGGGACTCGAACGTGGTGCCGCTGGGTGCCGTGACGACGGTGGCAACCGGCCGGCCCGTTGCCCAGTCATAGACGAGCACCGCACTCGAACGCTCCCGTCCAGGCGAGGACGCGCAAGTGCGAACGACGGCGATCTGGTGCCGAGTCGGCACGAAAGCAGGATCGAGAAGCCTGCAACCCAGCGGGACGACGAGCTGGCGACCCGTGCCACCTGTCCGGCTCGCGTCGTCTACCGGAACGATCTTGACGGTCGGCGCGGTCTCGACAGCCAGGAGCGTCCCGTCATCACTCCACGAAAGCCCGTCGTCACCGACCTGGCCGGCGTACGGCCCCAGAGTTGAAGCCGCACCCGTCCCCATGTGCGTCACGTAGACGGTGGGGTGCGCTCCGGTCCGCCCGCAGGCCACTCCCACCCACGCCAGTTCGCTGGAGGTCGGGCTGGGCTCGGGTTCGAGCGCCAGAGTCCCGGGGTCGTCGATCACCGGTGTCGCCTTCGTTGCCCCGGAGACCGGGACTGCCTCGATCGTCCCGCTGCACGTTCCATCGGGCTGGGCGAAATAGACAGTCTTCCCGTCGTCGGCCAACACTGCCTGCTGGTCCGGTCCGCCGCTGGTCTGAACGCCGAGGTGGAAAAGGAGTCGACCCGTCGCAGTGTCGTAGACGCCGACTCCGCCGTCGCCGTCACCCGAGACAAAGCGGTCAGGCAGTGCGTTGTGCGATGCCGACGGAGCGGCCCACCGGGGCAGCCCGCTTTGCGATGGCTCCGTGGACCGCGGCGGAGGAGCACTCCGGCTCAGCACCAGGGCGCTGACAGTGGCCGCCACAAGCACGACGAGGATGCCGATCGTCCAACGCCGGCGGCGCCGTCGCCGTGCTTCTCTGAACAGGACCTCGATGCTTGAATCGGGTGCAATGGCGCCAGGGATGTCCGTACCGGCCGGGACCTCGGTGCGCGCCACCTCAGTCCGGGCCCCTCGAGAACATGGTCCTACTATGAATAGGACTATGCCTCCTGTCAACAGCCCGTACGGCGACAGGGGCGACCTCGAGACCATCGAAATGAAATGCCGGGGCTGCCGGCGACATAGATCGTGACGATGCCCGTTCGCAGCCAGGGAGACCGCGAGGCCGCCTTCCGAGTCCTCTACGACAGGACCCGGGCGCATCTCATCGCTTATGCCTTGCGGCGAACCCGCAATCCCGAGGATGCGGCCGACGTGGTCGCCGAAGTCTTCCTCATCGCGTGGAGACGCTTGGATTCCGTGCCAGAAGATGAACAGGCCTTGCTGTGGCTCTATACGACGGCACGCAGGGTGCTGGCCAACAGCGTCCGGCGCACCGAGACCCGCTCCAAGGTCATAGGACGGTTGCGGCTCGAGTTCACCGGCTACGGAGCCGAGGGCCAGAGCCACGAGGCAATGCTGGTCGCGCGGGATCTGCTCGGTCACCTTTCGTCCGCCGACAGGGAGATCCTCATGCTGGCCGGCTGGGAGGGGCTCGGATCGGCCGATCTGGCGTCCGTTCTCGGCTGCTCGGTGACCGCGGCTCGTATCCGACTCCACCGGGCTCGCTCTCACCTCCGCAACGCTGTCGCCCGACTGGACGACGACGACACCTCTCCGACCGACGGCGGAACCGTCGACGAATCCGTAGAGACCACAGAGAAGGCATGAGGCAATGACGATTGACGACATTCAGCACTTGGATCCGATCGACATGGAGGCCGTCGAGGGACTTGCCAGCTTGCCGGCCTTCGAGGACCTCTTCGTGGCCATCGTCTCTGACGACGTCGACGAGCTCACGTCTCGTGTCGACGACGGCACCCGCGCTGCTCCGGTTCGCCACATCACACGACCACGATGGGCTCGACGCAAGGGCGTGATTGCGATCGTCATGGGTGCCGTCCTTGCGCTCGCGCTGGGCCTCGTGGTGACCGGCGGACACTCGCCCAGCCCGGTCTCCAAGGCGGGGCGTACGGTCGCAACCCGCTCGTTCGGACCCCTGCGTCGCACCGCGATGACATGGCAGCTCGCGGGCGTGGTCGCCGGCGCCGGTTGGCAGCAGAACTCGACGGGACCGCCGCCGGGTGGTCTGACCTGCGCCGCCGTCAGCGCGTGCTACGCCATCGCCGGCCAGTATGCGTCTCCGTCAGGGAACGCTCCTCTCCTCGGAGAGTCCTTCTATGCCTCGACTGACTTCGGCCGAACCTGGTCCGTGTTCGCCATGCCCAAAGGCTTCGCACAGACCAGTGGTTTGCAATGTCCTTCTGTGCAGTCGTCCGCGGTTGCCGGCGTCGAGAGCGACAGGCCCGTGCTCGTCGAAACGAGCGACGGCGGTCACACGTGGACGACCCACGCTGTCGACGGCAACGGTGCGATTCAGCTCCTCGACTGCAGTTCTGGGTCGGACTGCAGTGCGGTGATCGACCCGGGGCAAGTCGCATCTGATCTCTACCTGATCCGGTCCAACGAGGCGTCGGCGAAGGAGATGCTGGTGAGAACCACTGACGGCGGCGCCACGTGGACCCGCTCTCCTTTCCCGACCGGGCATGTCGTGTCCGTGCTCGGCTGTCCCTCGTCGGACCACTGTCTGGTCATCGGCACGACGTATTCGGCGACCAGCGGACGCTCATCGCCCCCCGTCGGGTTCGCCATGTCGACCACCGATGGCGGCGCGCACTGGAAGACTGGCTCGCTTCCGGCGGGGACGTTCGCTCGGGGCCCGGCCGCTGTTTCCTGTGCCGATCAACGCGACTGTATGGCGGTTGTCTCCCAGGCGGTGCCCTCCGGCGCGCAACAGTGCGTCGATACGCCACCGTCGACCCCACCCCCGCCTGGCGGCATCACGGGCTGTTCCACACCGCCGAGCGTGGAAGGCGCAGTGCTGTCGACGAGCGACGGTGGCGCGTCCTGGCACCTCCGGCCCCTGCCGGCCACTGTGCCGTTCCCTCAGCTCGATCAGATCAGTTGTGCCGATGCCGACACCTGTTGGATCACGGGGTCGGACTCGGTGCCGTTGACGATCGGGAACGTGCACGATGAGGGGTCTCCTCTCCTCATCGGCACCGCCGATGGTGGAGGGACCTGGACGACCGCGACGTTCGACATCCCGGCGGGTGCGCCCAACTACCTGGGCCAGGCCTACATCTCCATCGGGTCCATCAGCTGTCCCTCGGCCGGCGACTGTCTCGCGCTCGGGGCCGGCGCACAGAGTGCGCCGAGCGTTCCGCTGTACCGCTACGGCGAGAGCTGACGGGCGGCGGCGCCCGCCCTGAGTGGGTTCACGTCGGGTTCGGCGACGGTGCCACCGGCGCCGCTCCAGGAGCGCAGGCCTTCGGGTCCCACGGCGCCAGGCCCGCGTTGGACGAGTTGGGTGGCGCAATCGCGCTGACCGAAGCGCTCGCCGGCGTCGTCGTCGAGTCGTCGTCGCACCCGGAGCCGACGGCACGGTCGTGCCCGAAGGCGGGGCCACCGGGGCATTGACCGAGAACTGTGAGCCGGTGACGACCGTGACCTGCGCACCGTCGGTCACCTTGGCCGGGTCGTACCCCATGACGACGGAGCCGCTCATTGCCCGCGCCACCGACTCCGCCGCGGCCTCGGTCTGCGAGTCGCGAGAGCCGTAGTAGACGTAGGTCTCCGACACGTCGCCGACCGGCGCGGTGTCACCGAGGCCGACGACGTGGTAGCCGAGTGCCGTCAGCGCCGCCCCGGTATCGGCCGCCTGGTTGGCACCACCGGTGCCGTTCTCGACCGAGACCGAGACCGACGAGGCAGCGGGCAGCGGCTTCCCAGTCAGCGGGTCGATGGTCGGCCCGATGCCCAGCAGCTGGTCGATGGCCGCCAGGTCCTGCGCTTGGGCGGGGAACTCGACGTCGCCGTAGCTGTACCCCTCGTATTGCAGGCTGCCGCCGGCGCCATCGGGGTCGGACACGACCTGCACCGGGAGCGTGAGCTGGGGCACCGAATTGATGTCGATGGAGTGGAAGTCCAAGACCAGGTTGACCATGTCACTGACCGGCCACGTTTGGTCGAACGTCAGGTCGGCCTTGACCGAATTGATCAGACTCAGGTCGCTGACCGGATTGTCCAGCCCCTGCTTCGCCACCGCACTGGCGAGCACCCGCAAGAACTCGTGGTCGCGCCGGATCCGTGCCAGGTCGCTCTGTGCTTCTTGTGGCCATGAGTACGGGTCGTCGGGGTTCGACTTCGACGTTTCGTAGCGCAAGTGGCGGGCCCGCACGACTTGGAGCGCCTGCGTGCCGTTGAGATGCACACATGCGGCCGCTCGTTGGTTGAGCCCGGAGCTCACCGGCTGGTCGCCGCCGACTCCACCACCTGTCGGAGCCCAGTCGAACACGGAGACCGGAAAGGCCATGTTGATGCCACCGAGCGCGTCGACGATATTGGCGAATTGGTCGAAGTTCAGTGAGACCGCGTGCTGGATGGGGATGCCGAAATCCTCTTCGATGGACGCAACGAGCTGGCTCAGTCCCTGGTCGAGACCCGCATCGATCTTGTTGGCTCCGGCGATACGCGCGTTGGGGATGAAGAGGTCTCGCGGAATGGAGAGCAGCGCCAGGCGATGATGGGCCGGATCCACATGCAAGATCATCATGACGTCGCTATTGACACCGTTGACTCCCTGCGAACACAGGCCGTACGCCGGGTTCTGCACGGTCAGCGCGCAGCGCGAGGTTGACCCGACCATCAAGATGTTCTCTGTCCCCACTTCCTTTCCGGAGTTGAAGGCCGAATGCAGACCATGGACCGTGACTCGCCGCAAGTCGTGTGCCAGGTAGTAGAGGTAACCCGCTCCGGCGGCGATCACGAGGAGCAGAGCGGCCAGGCCGGCAAGCACCCAGCGGCGCCACCGGCGGCGGCGCGGCGCGCCGTGTCGTCCCCGGGTGCGGTCCGCTTTGGACACGCGGTCGATCTCGGCACCGAGGGCGTCCAGGCCGGCCAGCTGACTGGGCGTGGCCGCATCATGGGATCTCTCGATCGGCTCGCCCTCGGGGTCGGGCTGGGCATCGGGGTCGGCACCGGCGTCGGGGGCGGCCTCTGGTTCGATGCGCGATCCGAGGGAACGAAGGCCGGCCAGAGGGTCGGCTCGTTCTTCGTCATCGGGATTTCGTGTCGACATGCCGGCTTTCTGGCGTGATGGTCGTTGCGCTGGACCGACGATGCAGCGCCGGACATACCTAGTCTTTAACCCACAAGACCCTTGAGGTGGTATCGGTTACCACGTGCGTCCGCCGACCCTGGTGTTGCACCAGGTGAGGAGTCAGATCGGGCTGCGCGGGGAACGATGGACGGGCTCACTTCGGCCTCGCCGCCTCTGATACCGATGCACGACGCAGCCCGACGCGGCGCGGTGACGTCGTGCAGACACCGCCCGGACCCCCGGTCCCAGCGTGCCGGGCACGTATCGTCGCGGCAATGAAGGACGGCGGGAAACGGCAGGTCCTGCCGCTGTACGTGGTCGTGTTCGTGGGGTTCCTCGGTTACAGCCTCATGATCGCCACGTTCACACCGATGATCCTGCGCGACGACAACGGCATGCTCCCTCCGAGCTCGAGTCGTTCACCAACCTGGCCCGCGTCGTCACCGACCATGCACTCCGACCCCTGTACCTGATCAACTTCGTCTTGTACTTGTCCATCTTCGGGTTCTTCCGGGTGTACCCCATGTACCTGGTCGACCAGTTTCACCTCGGGGTGGGACGGGTCTCCGAGTATGTCGCGTACGTGGCCGTCCCGATCGTGATCGCGAACCTGTGGCTGGTCGGGGTCCTCTCCCGACGAGCGCGCCCGCGCACGTTGGTTCAAGTCAGCCGCGCTGGCCATGGGCATGTTCATGGCTGTCATCGTCATCCCGAAATCGACTGCCTCCCTTTGGTTCATCCTGGGATTGACAGCGCTGGCCCTCGCGGTGTGCCTCCCTTCGTGTGCAGCGATGCTCTCGCTGGCGGCGGATGATCGCGAACAGGGCCGGGCCATGGGGAACAATCAATCGGTGCAGGTCGGGGCCGAGTCGATCTCGGGCTTGGTCGGCGGTGCGTTCGCCGCCATCGTGGTCACGCTCCCGCTGCTGGTCTTCGCCGGCGCGGCAATCGTGGGGAGCGTGCTGCTCGGCACTCAGGGTCGCCGACAGCTCGCCACTGCGGTCCAGCCCGTCGTCGAGCAGGGAGTGGATCCCGTGCGCTGACGGGGGGCGCCCCTCAGGAATCCGGCCACAATTCCATGATCGAGATGCCCAGCTGGGCGAGGAGCCGCCGGAAGAGCGAGACCGAAAGGCCCAGGACATTGTTCGGGTCCCCATCGACTCCGTCGACGAACGGCGCACCCCGGCCGTCGATGGTGAAGCCGCCGGCCACCCGGAGCGGCTCGCCGCTCGCGACGTAGGCCTGAATCTCGCTGAGGTCCGGGTCGCCGAACCGCACCGTGGTCTGGCCCACCCCGACAGCAGTGCGGCCCGAAGCTGCCTCGATCACGCAGTGTCCGGTCAGGAGCGTCCGCTCGGAGCCGCGGAGCTTTATCCAGGCGTCGAGCGCCTGATCGACGGTCGCTGGCTTGCCGCATGCCTCGCCGTCGACCTCGAGCAAGGAATCGCATCCGATCACGATCGCCTCCGGGCGCTGTCTCGCCACTGCTTCGGCCTTGGCCACTGCGAGGTCGCGGACCATCGCCTCGGTCGAGGATCTCATGAGGTCCTCGGACACGCCGCTCACGACGACCTCAGGGTCGAAGCCGGCCTTGCGAAGAACCTGCAATCTCGCGGGGGACGCCGATGCCAGGACGAGATGACGTGGACTCATGGCACACGCTACGTCGGCCCGACGGGGGGATTTCGCTCGATGGCTCCGCCGAGTACTCGCTCAGTTCATGCTGGCCGAATCGCTCGGCGGTGCGTGCTGCGGTGTGAAGGCCGAGAGGGCAGTGACCTGGCTCCGTTCGTCGAGGACTTCCGTTCCCGTCAGGAGATCCCATGGTGCCAATCGTGGTCTCGTCAGCAGATCGTTCGGCGGCGACGCTCCCATGACGAAGGCCACCGCAAGGACGACGCAGGCGGCGATCGTCGGGATCAACAAGATGGTGCAGAAGACCGCGTTGCGAAGAAGCGATCGGGTGAGACCGATCGGCCTTCCGTCCGCACGCGAAACGACTCGCAGGCCCGTGATGCGGTAACTCGCGGTACGCCCGTGTCGCCATTCGACGATGCTCCACACGATCCACCCGACGCCGAGGGTGATGACGACGAGGAGGCAGGTCAACGCGAAGGCCCGAAGCCGAGCATTGACGCCCGCGTCGGGGGCTCGCAGGTTCGGCGGCCTCGACGCCCAGCTCCTCCGCGAGGGCCGACGTTGGACGATGCGGGATGAACTCATTGCTCACCCCCGCTCCCGTTGCTCTGGCCACTCCCCATTCGGGACCACCTCCGACGTGCGCCGCTTCCTTCGGGCACCCGGCCTGCCACTGACAATCTAAGGGCGGTGCGGCCGTCCTGCATCCGAGGGTCCTGACGGTGCCTCACCTGGGGATGCGCCCGCGCATACGGGGTGCAGCACCGACGGCCTGCCGGATTGATCACTGGGACAAGGGCTGATTGCCTTCGGGCACGTCGGCCCGGCAGGGTTCGCCGCGTAGCGACCCACAGGCGGGCAACGGCTGGGTGGCAGCGACGCCATGCACCACGTCGAAGGTGAGGGCCGATGGCGTGGCCCCCCCGAAACCAACGGTGGACGTCTGGCCGTCGTCGAGCGTGGCGAACGCCCAGACCGGCCGGTCACCTCCGGGTGCGGAGATGACCACCCGAAGCTCCGTGCCGGCCGGAAGGTATGGGCTATCGGGTCGATTGGGATCTTCACCAGCGAGTAGCGGCTTTCGCAGAGGACCTTTGCGTCACGCGGCGAGATAGGTCGGGTCGGTGAAGAGGGCGGTGGAGCGCTTCGCGTCGACTTGGTTCGAGCTGCGGAGGAACCCCGACGTGACGTACTCCTCCTGGCCCTCAGCGGGACGGACTTCTGTGATGGTGGCCTGGAGGTCCTCGACGGGTACCGGTGCCTTCAACCACAGGCTCGAGCGTCGCGGGTCCCACGATCGTCGTCGGCACCGTGAAGGGGCTGGTTTGAAAGGCGATCCCGTCGGCTGCCGGTACGGGGGTCCAGTCCCAGCCGGGATCGGCGCCCCACACGTTGGCGCCGGCTGGAAGGCTGGTCCGGGGCCGCACCGCCGGATTCAAGCTGAAAGACTCACCGACCGCGCCGTTCCCCCCTTGTGAAGCTGAGCGAGCCGCCGGGGCCGAGATACAGGGTGGTGACCGAACCCGACGGTGGCCAGCTGGAGAAGTCGCTGCTGTAGGTGGACTGGATGGCGCCGGGGCCGGCCGGGCCGGCGCCACTGTCGAACAGCACCCGTACCCGGGGCGTCTGCGCGGCGAAGTCCGCGCGTGCCGTCGCCACGCTGGGTTCGTCGGTGAAGCGGATGGCGGCAACGGGGCTTCGGCCGGGACGGAGGCTGCCTCGGCGACGAACTTGTCGAGGACGAGCGGCGTCGAGCGCCGAGCGGCTGCGACGGGACCTTGTCGGCCACATAGAGGTCGAGGAACTCGAGCCATCGGCTGATGGTCTGCGGATCCAGCGAGTCGATATGGCCGCCGTTGACCATGATTGGCGAAGACAGGCGTCGTCTTCGGGATGGCGTCGAGCAGTGCGTGCCGACTGCGGACCCGTTTGCTCGTCTTGCAAGGCCGGCGGACAAGAAGACGGGAACTCGTACGTGCGCTGCCCAGTCGACCATGGACCGCCGGTCGAACAGCGAGGGGTCGCGACCCGAACCGAGTGCCCGGCGCGACCAGCTCGCACCCACCAGTCCGGTCAGAGCTGTTGCGACTGTCGGTGAAGTGCCTGGTTGGCCAGGCAGGTCGAGGACACGCCGTGGCGGCCGCGAGCTCGCCGTCGATCTCGTAGTAGGTCCAGGGCTGGGCGACGCCGGGAGACGGGGGTCGAGGAGCGCGGCGCCAGGACGCCTGCACGTCGGCGACCGCCGCCGGCTTGGCGTCGTCGATCCGGGAGTCGATCCACTCAGCGGCGAAGCCGTTGTTGTAGATGCCGCCCGGGTAGCCGGTGGAGAAAAGGTCGTCGGTTGGGCTCATGGGGGTGATGGCGGCGAGCCCGGGCGGGTCGGTCCCAGCCGCCGGGAACTGGGACAGACCCGAGAAGCTGATGCCGACCAGTCCCACCTTGTGGTGGGCAACCCATGCCTGATGGGCGACGATCTCGATGGCGTCGTACGCGTCGTAATCAGAGGGGTATCCGAACAGGTCGAAGGCGCCACCCGAACAGCCTGTTCCGCGCATCTGGAGACTGACGGTGGCGAACCCGGACACCCGGGCGACGACGGCGCCGACGTCGGTGGCGGAATCTGGAAGGAGATTCGAGTTCCCGCAGTTGGTGCACGGCGCGCCCACGCTGCTGGCCAGCAAGGCGCAATGGGATCTGTCGGTGCCGCCGTGTTGTAGCCCGAATACTCCATGACGGTCGGACATGGGCGTGGCAGCCGAGCACGACTGGCCGTAGGGATAGCGGACTGTTGCGGCCAACTCGATTCCGTCGCGCATCGTGATGTAGTTGAGGCCTTCGTGCATCGGCTGGTCCGTGTACAGCGACGAATCAGCCTTCGGGTTGGCGCCGGGGGCCAGGACCTCGAAGCCCGGAGTGCGACGTCCCGTCGTGCGGTCGAGCCAGGCATAACCCGAGCCTGGCGTCAGGTCTCGGATGATCAGCGACCCGAGCGAGTCCGCTGTGCCCGGATTGGCCGGGTTCGCCACGACGGAGCCGTCGTGCAGGAGCACGAGACGGTCGCCGGGCCGGGCCCCGCTGAGCCAGGCCTCTTCCACGGAGCCCTTGCCTTCGATGCCGGGCCGCGAGGCGCTGGGGGCCGCCCCTGCGTGTCCGCGCGGGCAGGCCCACCGTCACGGCGGACACGACGATGATGACCGCGGAAGAAATGGACGAGACGGCATCGCGCATCAAGAGGCTTGTCGTTCTAGCAGACGTTCTCCGGGGAGTCGTGGGCTAGCGGCGAGCGCCGACGGTGGCGTCAGGACCCGAGATGGGCGGCCAGGAAGCGGAGCGACGGGGGTTCCTGCGCGGTGAAGAAGGGTCCGGTATGACACCCCTGCGAGACATCGACCACGCGCGCCGGCCGGCAATGCCGCCGCCAGCGCCACGCACGCCGGGGTGAAACGGATCGTCGGCCCCGACGCCACCCGGACCGGGTGTCCGTGCGAGCGCAGCGGCATGGGTGACCGACATCGTCCTCTGCGAAATCCGCGGCCGACGCGTAGGCGCCGGCATTCGCAGCCTGTGCCTGCGCATAGGTCGTCCACATCGCCGGGCTGATCGCCGCCACGGCGGCGGATGGTGTCGGGGTATTTCTCGGCGAGCAGCAATGCGCCATACCCGCCCATGGAGATCCCCATCGTCCCGATCCGGTTCGGAGCGAACCCGAGGCCAGCTGCTGGCAGAGCGGGATGAGCTCGTCGATCATCATCGCCATCGGATCGTCGCCGGGGTGCGGGTTCCAGTAGCCGCCGCCGCCGTCGACGGTGACCATGGCCAGGGGCGGCAACGGTCGCCCGTCGATTTCGAGCGCCAGCGCCTGGGTGGGCGATATGGCGGCCAGGGCATTGGTGTGGTTCCCGCCAAAGCCGTGCAACATCACGACCAATGCGAGCGCCGATCCGGGCTGGTGACCGGGCGGCCACGCAATCGTGTAGCCGACACGCCTCCGGCGCCACCGCGAGTAGAACGTGCCCGATCGGGACGGTCCGGTCTCGGCGGAGCGGAGCGGTGGACCCTGGACCGAGCAGTCGCCTTCGATCTGATCGAGCTCTTGGCGGCCGGGCACGACCCCGTGGGCCACGAGCTCCAGTCCTGTGACACCGGCGACCGCCACCCCGGCCAGGGCGCCGACGCCTGCGATCAAGAGTCGTCGCCTCGTCCATCGCGCAGAGACGCTGTGGGCGTCGGGTGAGTCCTCGTCGGGACCCTCGGGATCCATCTGAACCACTGGCTGCGCCCCCGCTCGGTGGCTATGCCGGGTGCAGGCGCGATCCGGACGATCTGGCTGCCGCCCTCGCCGCCACGGCGACCACAAGGGCCAACACGATCAGCTCGACGAAGTCCAGCGCGCCCGCGTGGAAGAGGTTCCTCGGCCCCGGACCACCGTCGATGATCCACAGAGAAGCTCCCAGGAGGAACAGACCCATCGTCGCTGCAACCAGTCCGCCGACTCTTCTCTGGAAGCGAAGCACTCGTGGCGAGAGTTCGAGCCTGGCCACGATCGTCATCGACGCCCAGACCGCTCCCACCAGCGCGAGGGGGCTGATCGCCATCCATGCCACTTCGCCGGCGGGGAAGTGCTGCAGAGCACCCGGATGGAGCCAGTAGGAGGTGACGAAGAGGGTCGATGCCCAGGCGTACGCGGCGACCCCGCCGGGGACGATCCCCTGGTGTGCCCACTCGTGGCCACCGGTACCAGGCCACCCGTTGGCGAAATGGTGCGTGCCCACAATCAGGATCCCCAACGCAACGGCCGCGACGACGAGCGGTCCCACCAGCCGGCGACCCCGTCCCGTGACGACGGCCGTGAAGGTGGCGCAGAGGACAGGGGCGAAACACGCGAGACACAGGACGGCAACGAGGACCACGCCCGCGGTCATCACGACCATTCCCGACGCGGTGGCAACGGTGTCGGGTTCGGACCACTGCCATCCGATGGTGAGCTGGGCCCAGACCGAGACGGCGAGGACGAAGAAGATCCACGACGCAGTTCCGAGTGTCAGCAGGGCACGGCGTTCCTGTCGGCGCGGCTCGAGAGTCCGTCCCACCAATCCCGTGGTCGCCAGGCGAGCCAGCAGACCGCTGCAGGCGATGTCGACGAATCGCCGCGGAGACCGTGGCTGCTCTTCCATCTCCGCCATCAGGAGCTCGGAGAATTCAGCGCCGTAGCGAGACCGCCATTCGCGCGGATACCAGCGCAGGAGCCGCTCGAGCCCGGCGCCGGCGCCTCCGATCGGTGGCGGTCACGCGTTGCCCCACGATCCCGCAAGGCGGCGCAGGCCGAGGTCGGCAATCCGTCGCTGCGCCGCCAGGTGCGATCGCAACGCTTCCGCGCCGACCGCGGTCAACCGATACGGACGTCGACGGTCCGGGCTCTCGATCGATTCGATGAGGCCCTGGCCCTCCAATCTGCTCAACGCCTCGTAGAGGGTGCCGGGCGCCAGCCGGACATCGGCGAATCGCTCGATGTCCTTGGTGAGCGCGTAGCCGTGCTTCGGCCCTTCGGCCAGGCTGGAGAGGATCAGCGTCGCCGGCCCCGCATAGCGACCGAAGCCGGAGATCGGCTCCGTCGAGTCCTCGGGCGCAGTGGCGGGACGGCGTGGCATCGGTCCGCATTCTATATCGGCAACCGATCTATCGTCAACCGGTCTACCGCACCCGGGCCCAGGAACATCGGGGCGTGCGACCGAACGACTTCTCGCGCCAATGGGTCCCGCAGGCGCCAGAGCCCGCCGTCGACGACGAAGTGTGCGGCGGTGACGCCGAGGTAGACACCGAAGAGCAACCGCACCGCCGTCGCCGACGTATGGAGGTGCGAGGTCACGTCCAGCACGGTGCCACCAACGAGGGCGACGGCGACCAGGGTGCCGAGACGCACGCCGCGCTGGCTGTGCTCGGTACCCGCGGCGACCAGGCCGAGGAGCACGAGGTACTGGAGCCCGTGCGCGACCGTCATCCCCGCCAGCGCCGCGTACGGCGAGGTGAAGACGAAGAGCGGCAGAGGGAACAGCAGCGTGGCCACGAACAGTGCGCAGAAGTGCGGCGGTCGCTGCCGGCGTGTCCGTCGTGACAGGACCACGAGTCCGGCGAGCACCACACCGCCATACGCGAGTCGCGCCACGCCGAAGAGCACGTCGAATCCTGGCCGAATATCCAACTGCACCAGCGCAGGATGCGCCACCACGCCGACAACCGCGCATGCGCCCGTGAGCGCAATGCAGCGGCGCTCCCAGGCGAGAAGCCGCACCAGGCCGGACGAGGAGGCGGCCAGTGCGACGAGTCCGAGGTTCTGACGCTGAAAATGGTGGAGCTGCCACACGAAGAACGGCAGCAGGATCCAACCGAGGGCATCCGGTCTCACCACGCTCGCCGCGAGCACGGCGCCGGCGATGAATGCGGCGGGGGCGACGAAGAAGCGGCCCCGCCGCGCCAGGGCGAGGTGGCGGACTTCGGGCAGTGCGCCGAGCCACCCGGTGCCGGCCACATGGCAGGAGGAAGCGAGGAAGAGCAGCCAGGCCAGCAACCCGCCGGCCTTTGCGTCGGCTGTCGGAGCCAGGACCACCGCGACGACCAGCGCGCCGGCGGTGATCGCCGCCGTCGCCCAACACCACCTCGCGGCGGCATGCGGGCTCCGATCGATCCCCGTGTCAGCCGCCACCACAGCCTCCGGCTACCCCCGCCGCCGGCACGATGTGCATGGCGACGAAAACGATCACTGCACAACACCCGAGCACCAGAGCGATCCAGAGAGCGATCCGGCGGAACCTGTGTCGCTTCGGATTCGGGGTACAGACGCCTTCGGATCGGAGCTGAGGTGGGTCGATGACGAGCATGTGCCTGTTATATATCGGTAGCCGATACATCGTCAACCGATGTAGCCGGGGACCGGGCCCCCGGGGCGGTCAACCAAATCGCCCCGGCCAGCGTGAGACGAGCAAGATGACCTGTCACGGCTTGGCCATGGCCGGCCACATCGTGGACTCCGGGGGTTCGGATGCTGCAGGGCGTGTGGAGCACCCAGTAATGGCCGCACCTGTCCCGCGCTCGTTCGAGCTCGCCTTCGCGGACCTCTATCGCCTGGCCTATCGGGTCGCCTACCGCATCCTCGGAGACCGAGCCGAGGCAGAGGACATCGCCCAGGAGGCGCTGGCCCGGGCCACGCTGCGCTGGGCCAGGCTGCACGACCGTCCCGAGGGATGGGTCAGCCGGGTCGCCTCCAACTTGGCCATCGACCGGTACCGGCGGCGGCGGCGTGAGCCCGCCATCCAGACCGGGCCCATCGGCATCGTCGATGACCGCACCGTGGAGCGGAGCGATCTGGTCGCTGCACTTCGGCGTCTCTCCCGCCGTCAACGCGAAGTTGTGGTCCTGCGGTACCTCGCAGACCTGTCAGAGGCCGACGTGGCGGCCACCCTCGGGTGCTCGGTCGGCTCGGTCAAGACCCATGCCTCCCGCGGGTTGTCAGCGATGCGGCGACAGCTCGGCGACGATGACACGAACGGTGACGATGTTCGAGCATCTTGACGATCCCGACGGGTTGGATCCCGGCCGCAGCGAGCTTGCGCATGTCCTTCATCGCGCGCACGGCATCCAGGTGCGGCGGCGCTGGGTTGTCGCCGTCACGACATGCTGTGTGTTGTTGGCTGCGTCGGTCGGGTTTTTTCTCGGCCGGCCTTCGGGCCCGGCCCAGTCGATTGCGTCCGATTACCAGTTCAACCTTCTGAAGAGTCCGTTGCCGCTCGGATCCCCGGTGCCCACGACCGCTCTGGTCGACGTCGAGTTCGCCAATGCCCAGTACGGCTTTGCCCTCGCCGTCCATCGCGATGAGGTACTGCTGGCTGCGACCAGTGACGGAGGGTCCACATGGCAGGTCCGCAACTCCGATCTCCCCGAAGGCCTGGGACCGCTCGACGACTACCCCGGCCAGATGGAGTTCGTGGGGTTCACGGGATACCTGTGGGGGGCTCGCACCGCCGCGGGTGCGCCGCTGTGGGTGACCCACGACGAGGGGGCCACTTGGCAGCAGGCATCCATCGGCCCGTACGTGCTCGACGTGAGTGCGATCGATCTCGACGTCTGGGCCCTGACCGCGACGTGCCCGGCAGCACAATCGGGCGCGTCGTGCACGGTGGGCGTCGACCAGTCTCTCGACGGCGGGACGAGCTGGCGGGCCGTCGGCCAGGTCGCGACCTCCACCCGCATCCCGGACGCGACGTCGGCCGACCCGTTCGAACTGGCCCGCATCACCAAGGAGCGCGCCTACGTCCTCAGCAACCTCGGCGCAGCGAACCAACCGTCCAGCTGGTACCTCGAATTCACCGATGACGGCGGCACCACGTGGACCACGGAACCCGCCCCCTGCGCAGGGTTCGACACTGCTGGGGCGGAGGTTGCGGCATCGAGCACGACGGACCTCTGGTTGCTCTGCGGAGGCGCCCCCTCGACGGGAGCGCAACCCAAGCAGCTCTATCGCTCGAATGACGGAGGCCTGACCTGGCGCCTGGCCGCGTCGACGTCGACCGGGCCCACCGCGCTGCAGCCCCGAGACCCGCTCCCCGGCGGGGGCTACGTGGCTCCGCTCGGACCGGGCCATCGCAATCTGGCGGTCGCGAGCCCGACGACGGCCTGGCTGTACCCGTCGCGGGCCGGCCTGTTCAAGACCTCAGACGGTGGCACCAACTGGGTTCCGGTCCCCGAATTGGCGAACGCCGGCTACCCGAGCGGTGGGTCGGGCAACGTGACGTTCCTCAGCGCGACGCAGGGGTGGATCTGTTCGTATGGCGTCGGCCTCTGGCACACAGAGGACGGGACGCACTGGGAACCCTTGGGCACATAGGCCCGGGTGCCCTAGGCGACAAAGGGGTCGGTTCGAACTATCCGCGTGACGGGTCCCGCCACGACATACGGTTCGGTCCGGCGCTCGAAGAGGGCGCCTGACCCGGGGGGTGCGGGCATGATCCAGAGCCAATACGTGAGCCTGACCGGCGGCATCGTCGCCGCCATCGCCGTGTTCGTCGCTCTGTTCTCCATCGTCCTCCTGGTGCCGGTGATCCTCATCGTCGCCAACCGGGCGGAGCCCGACCCACGTGGACTCCGGCCTTCGAGCGTCTACCTGTTCGGTATGAGCTTCGTGACACTGCAGCTGACGTTCGCCGGCTCGGTCATCATCATCAGCTCGTTGTTCTCGGTGATCGCGCCGCACTACACGCCGCTTGACCAATTCGGTCGCACGCTCGGTCGTCATCGGAGGCCTCTTCGTCGTCCTGGGCGGCGCGACGCTCCTCCTCCACCTCGGGCGGGGGATCCAGACCGCCAGGGGCGACGGTGCGGTGACGGGACCAAATCTGCGGGTGATGCAGTCCTACGCCGGTGTCGTCGGGTTCATCTACTTCTTACAGCTCATCTTCTCCATGGGCATCGCGATCTATCTGCTCTTTGCGCTCATCGCACCCGGGGTCTTCGGCAGCATCGGCACGAGTCGGAGCGGCACCCTCGCACTGCTCTTGGACCTCGTCTACATCATGCTGGCGTCGGCGTACATCGTGGCGGCTCATTCGGCCATCGGTCCCTCGGCGTTGCAAGCCCGTCGCCGACTGCACGAAACCGGGCCCGCACCCACGCTCTGAGTTGCTCGCGCAGGAAATTGAACATCCGGCCGTAGCTGTGTTTACGTACGCCCATGTTCATGATGCGATTCGCTATGCGGGCCGCCACACCGCAGCCTGAGGATCGGGCGGACCTCTACGCCGCCACTCTCGAGATGTGCGCATGGGCCGAGACGAAAGGGTGCGTCGCCGCCGTACTGAGCCAGCACCACGCCGTGGAGGACGGGTATCTCCCCTCACCACTGCCGCTCGCCGCTGCGATTGCCGCCCGCACCGCTGTCCTGCCGATCACCGTCGGCGCACTGCTGCTCGCGCTCTACGAGCCCGTCAAGCTCGCAGAGGACATGGCGGTGGTCGATCTCATCAGCCGGGGCCGGGTCTCCTACGTGGTGGGCATCGGCTATCGCCCAGAGGAATTCGACATGTTCGGCCTCGATTCCAGACGCCGGGGCGCTCTCGTCGAGGAGCGCATCGGGCTGCTCCAGCGGCTGTGGTCGGGCGATCGCGTCACCCTCGACGGTCGCACCATCGTGGTGACCCCGCCACCGTTCACCCCCGGCGGTCCTTTCCTTGCATACGGCGGCGGCAGCGAAGCGGCGGCGAGGCGCGCCGGTCGCCTCGGCCTCTATTTCATGGCCGAGACCCATGATTCCTCGCTCGAAGAGGCCTACCGGGCAGCCGGCGGGGACGCCGCTCCTGGCTGCATGTTCCCTCCGGCTGGGCTACCCCTCACCGTGTTCGTCGCGGACGACCCCGAACGCGGCCTGGGCCGAGATCGGCCCGTACCTCCTCGCCGACGCCACGAGCTATGCCGCATGGAACGCCAACCGCAGCGGGACGGCGTCGATCTCGCGCGGCCCCAGTGTCGCCGAACTCGCAAGTGAACGCGGTGCATACCAGATCGTGACCCCAGCCGAGGCCCGCGGTCTCGTGCAGGGAGGCTTTCCCCTGAATCTCCAGCCGTTGGTCGGTGGTCTGCCGCCCGATCTCGCCTGGCCCTATCTCGAGACGGCGGCCACCGTGGAGGTTGCGGGCGACTGAGGCCGGCGTCACTCGGCGGCGATGGCCGCGAGGACGTCGAGTCTCGCTGCGCGGCGCGCCGGCCAGCTGGCGGCGAGCAGACCCAGCAAGGCGGCCAGGACCAGGAAGATCACGAGGCTCGACACGGGCACGGCGATGTCTGGTGATGCCCTGCGATCTGAGCGACCAGGCCAACGCGATACCCAGCAGGGTCCCGACGATGATGCCGATGACCGCTCCGAACACCGCGAGGATCACCGACTCCGAGCGGATCATGGCCCGGATCTGGCGGCGTTTCATCCCGACGGCGCGAAGCAGCCCGATCTCGTGAGTCCGTTCGAAGACCGAGAGCATCAACGTGTTCACGATGCCGATCGAACGCGATGATCACGGCCAGCGCGAGCAACGCGTAGACGAGGCCGAGCAACTGGTTCACCTGCGCCCGCTGTGACTGTTCGAACTGGGCCCTGGTCTGCACCTTCACGTTCGGATACCCGGCCAGCGCCTTGGTGACGCTCTGGTCGACCGCGGGACTGCTGGTCTTCAACAGCACGGCGATCGGGAGTTGGTTGTCGAAGTGCGACAGGAAGAACCGGTCCCCGACGAGATAGCTCCCGATCAAGGCGTTGGACTTGAAGACGCCACCGATCCGCATGACCGTGTGGCCCGTCTTGGCGAACTTGACCGGCACCGTGTCCCCGGCGGCCAGATGCTTGGAGCTCGCGGTCGTCGTGTCGATGAGCAGGTCGCCGCGGTTCAACGAGGCTGACGAGCCCTCGGTCATGTTCAGGATCACGGTCTGGGACAGGTCGCGGGTCGAGACGGCGGTCAAGGGTCGACAGGTCGCCTTTCAGCTCGAACGGACCCTGGTAGACCGTGGACGACGCGGTCACACCCGGAACGCCTGCTGCGGTGGACGCGACGGCGTTGCTGAAGCTGCCCTGCCCCGTGGTCCCGGTGCTGATGATCAGATCCGCCGAAATCGCCTGGTCGACGCTACTGGTGGCCGATTCCGACAGCGACGCACCGAACACGGCGATGGCCGACACGAGTGCCAAGCCGACCATCAGCGCCGATGCGGTCTGCGCCGTCCGCAGTGGGCTCCTCATGGAATTCTCGCGCCCGAGCCGGCCTGACATCCCGAGTATCCGAGCGAGTGGGCGTCCGATGACGCTTGACATCGGGCGTGCCACGGAAGGGGCGAGCCGGGCCACACCGATGAAGATGAGGACGGCACCGAGTCCGACGAGTGCGATGGCCGGCTCCGTGAGCCCGACCGCCAGCGCCAGCACGCCGACGAGGGTGAGGATGGCACCCCAGGTGAAACGTCGGCGCAACGAAATGTCCGATTCGCTCTGTTGCTCCGCCACGGCGGCCACCGGAGCGATCCGGACGGCGCGGCGTGCGGGGCTGATGGCGGAGACGACCGTCACACCGACGCCGACCACGAGGCAGACGATCACAGTGCGAGCCTCGAATACCAGCGGCCCCGACGGCAGGGTCACCCCGAACCCGCTCAGCAACGCTTCGAGGCCCACCGCTGCCAGCACCCCGAGGCCGAGTCCGATCAGGGATGAGACGAGCCCGACGATGGCCGCCTCACCAAGGACCGAGAGGAAGACCTGCCGTCGGCTGGCGCCGACGATGCGCAACAACGCGAGTTCGCGCGTTCGCTGCCCCACAATGATCGAGAACGTGTTGAGGATGGTGAATCCACCGACGAACAGGGCGATGAAGGCGAAGACCAGTAGCGCCACATTGAAGAATCCGAGAGCCTGACTGACGGCGTTGGTGGCCTCGTTCACCACCGTCTGGCCGGTGACGACCTGCACACCCCGAGGGAGCACCCGCGCGATGTCGCGCTGCACGGTGGCCTTGTCCGCGCCGGGTTGGGCCACCACGTTGACCGTGTCGAAACGCCCGACCTTGTCGAACAGCGCCTGGGCCGTCGGCAGGTCGAACGCGGCCAGTGTTGCCCCGGCCAGATTGTTGGCCGTGCCGAAGCGCGCGATGCCCGTGATGGTGAAGGTTCTCGTCGGTGCGTTCGGCAGCAGAATCCGTACCGGCTCGCCCACCTTGAAGTCGTACTTCTGGGCCGTCCCGAGGTCCATGACGACGTCGTTGGGTGCCGTTGGGGGCCTGCCCTGGGTCAATCGAAGCGCAGAGAGCTTCGGGTCAGGATCGAACGAAATACCGATGCTCGGCGCACCGCCGGTGGAGACCGCCTTGCCGTCAGGAGCGATGTACTGGACAGGGGTATCGGTGACCGACCCGTCGGCCGCCTCGACCCCCGGGACGGCCTTGACGGTCGACAGGATGGAAGAGGGAATGGTGTTGCGCGTCGCCGTGCCGCCGCTGCCGAACTGGGCCACCCCCCGGACCTGGAAGTCGATGTTCTGGTAGATGTTGCCGAAGAGCGTGTCGAAGGTGTTGTGCAGGGTGTCGGTCAGGACGAAGGTCCCTGCGATGAAAGTCACGCCCAGCACGATCGCCAGCGCGGTCAGGGCCAGGCGCAGCTTGTGGGCGAGCAGGCCCTTGATCGTCACCTTCCACATGTCAGGTGCCCAGCGTCCGCATGCGCTCCAAGATCGAGTCGGGCGTCGGCGCGGACAGCTCGTCGACGATGTTGCCGTCGGCGAGGAAGACCACTCTGTCCGCAGAGGCTGCCCCATGAGGGTCGTGTGTGACCATGACGATCGACTGCCCGAAATCGGTGACGGAGCGGCGGAAGAACGCCAGCATCTCCGACGTCGAATTGGAGTCCAGGTTGCCGGTGGGCTCGTCGGCGAAGACGAGATCGGGACGGTTGATCAGAGCCCGTGCACACGCGCAGCGTTGTTGCTGGCCACCCGACATCTCGCTCGGCCGGTGCGACAACCGGTCCCCGATGCCGAGCTGGCCTACCAAGTAGTCGAACCACTCCTTGTCAACCTTGCGGCCGGCCAGGTCGACCGGCAGCGTGATGTTCTCGCCCGCCGTCAGGGTCGGGACGAGGTTGAACGACTGGAACACGAATCCGATGTGGTCTCGGCGCATCTGCGTGAGGCCGGCATCGTCCAGCACCCCGATGTCCTTGTCCCCCACGAAGGACTGACCCGATGTCGGGCGGTCCAGCCCGGCCATGCAATGCATCAGTGTGGATTTTCCCGACCCCGACGGACCCATTACCGCGGTGAACCGACCGCGCTCGAAGGTCACGGTGATGCCGGCCAAAGCGTGGACCGTCGCGGCGCCGGTTCCATAGGTTTTTCGGAGGTCGACCGCGTGGGCAGCCGGGATGTCCGAGCGTTGACCGGCCGGGAGGGCGTCGGTGAGCGTCAAAATGCCTCAATCTGTCGGTGAGGGGATCGGAGGGAGAGCGGGACTGCCACCCCCCCCGCCACCCCACTCTGGCCCGGGCCGGGGCGCGACACAAGGCAATGCACGGCCGGTGCCCTCACGTTCGGGCCACTGACGCGACTCGCCGCCGTGCTTTTCCCGGGATTGCAACCCCTTGGCGGACCAGGAAAGGACCAGTACCCTGTGCCGCCATCAGGAGTGAGGTGTGAGCTACCCGGGGGGGCACGTTCGCCATGGGGATGATGCCGTGAGAAGGGTCTGAGCCGCTGCGGGCGTCGCTGCACGTTCCCGGACGGGCCCACACCGTCGTCGCCGCCGCGGTGTCCGTCGCCGCAGTGCTCGTCGTCCAACTCGCGTTGTTCCCGATGCCACTCGGGGTCTGGCTGCAGGGCTTGATCCTCGGGTTGCTCGGTTCCCTCATGGCGGTCGGGCTCGGTCTCACCTACCGGCTCAACAAGGTGATCAATTTCGCCCAGGGCGATCTCGGGACGGCACCCGCCGTGTTGGCGGTCGGGCTGATCGCGTTCTCGGGCGTCAACTACTTCCTCGGCCTGGCCACCGGTCTCGCTGCATCGGTGCTGCTCACGGCGTCCGTCGAGATCACGGTGGTGCGACGGTTCAGGCGGTCACCGCGCCTGATCCTGACGGTGGCCACCATCGGGTTGTCGCAACTCCTTGTCGTGCTGAGCCTGCTGATCCCACGGATCTGGGGGCAGAATCCAATCAGCAGTGCGGTGGTGTCGTTCCCGTGGCATGTGACATGGCACGTCGGGCCGGTTGTCTTCAACGCCGACGACCTCGCGGCCGTCGTCGTCTCGATCGTCGCTCTGGCCGCCGTCTGGCTCTGGTTCACCAAGAGCGACATCGGCATTGCGATCCAGGCCGCCGGCGACCGGCGCGACCGAGCCTCCATGTTGGGCATCCCCGTGGGGCGGTTGCAGTCGGTGACCTGGGTCGTGGCCGGTGTGCTGTCCTTCGTCAGCATCTTCTTCCAAGCCGCGATCTTCGGGCTCCCCCTCGATCCGACCTATGGGCTCACGGCGCTCGTCACCGCACTTGCTGCGCTGGCGCTGGGGAACTTCGTGGAGCTTCCCGTGATCGCCGCGTCCGCGGTCGCGCTCGGGGTGCTCGAGCAGGGCGTCGCTTGGAACAACCCGACGAACCCGGCGCTCGGGCTCGCCGTCCTCGCCGGTGTCGTCTTCGCCGCCGTCGTGGTGCGCCAGTTGGTCGCGCAACGAGGTGACCGGGAGGCAGAGACGACGCTGACGTTGGCCGGCAGCGTGCGCGACCTGGCGCCGTCCGTCCGTGCCCTCACCGAGGTGCGGGTCGCGAGTCCCGTCGGCATGTTCTTGGCCTTCGGAGCTGCCTGCACGCTGCCCCTGTGGATGGGTCCCGGCGAGCTCATCAGGGCCTCGGCCCTCATCGTCCTCGCCATCGTGGGCTGTTCGGTGGTCGTGCTCACCGGCTGGTCGGGCCAGGTCAGCCTCGGTCAGATGTCCTTCGCCGCCGTCGGGGCCGTCGTGGGCGCCGTCGCGCTGATTGACTGGCACTGGGACCTCAGCCTGGCGCTGCTCGTGAGCGGTGCCGCTGCCGCTGCCGTCGCCGTTGTCATCGGGATCCCCACCTTGCGGCTCGACGGGATGTTCGCGGCCGTGACGACGCTGGCCTTTGCGCTCGCTGCGTCCGGCTACTTCTTGGTCCCTGCCGAGTTCTCCTGGATCCCCCAGGGCCAAATCGGCGTGCCCTATGTCTTCGGGCTCTCCTTGACGTCACAGGCGTCGGTCTTCGAGCTGTGCCTGGTCGTACTGGTGCTCGTGCTGGTCGCGCTGTACGGCCTGCGGCACAGTCGGATCGGGCGCGTCCTGCGCGCGCTGCCGTCGAATCAGCGCGCCGCATCGGGATACGGCGTCCGGGTGATGCGGGCCAAGCTGACGTCGTTCGCCATCGCCGGCTTCGTCGCCGGGCTGGCGGGTTGCTTGTTCGTCGTGGTCAACCAGCAGTACGACGACACTGCGTTCCTCGCCTCCGCCAGCCTCGTCGTGTTCACGTCGACCGCGGTCGGAGGGTTGGGATCAGCCCTCGGGGCCATCCTGGGGGCCGCCATCGTCGAGGGCAGCGCCGTCTATCTTCCGCCCAGCTGGCAGCTCTTCCCTGCGGCGTTCGGTGTCTTGATCGTGCTCATGCTGTTCCCGCGTGGTCTGGCCGGGCTGTGCTACGACCTTCGTGACTGGGCCATCGACCACCTGCTCCGACCCGACGCGAGCTCGTCGCCCGACAACGGCCGCGGCGCGGATCCCTCAGGCCTGCTGGGTCCGCCCGATCCGGCCCTCGTGTCGTGAGGCGACTCGCCGCGCTGGGCGCGGGCGCCTCCCTGTTCCCCCTCGGGGTGTTGTTCGCGATCGAGCTGCTCGACCAGGCCACGCAGAGTGCGTTCAACGTGTTGACACCGAACGTGCGCGATGCCTTTCACCTCACCAACGCGGGCATCTTGCTCATCGTGGCGATCGCCGGCGCCGCCGCGCTCGCCTTTACCCTTCCCGTTGCCGTCCTGGCCGACCGCACCAACCGCGTCCGGATCGCCTTGGTCGGGGCCATCGTGGGCGCCGCGTTCTCGATCGGGCTCGGAGCCGCCCCGACGGCCGTCGTGGCGGGCATCATGCTGGCGGGGGTGTCCATGGGTCAGGCGGTCATCTTTCCGACCCACAACTCACTCTTGGCCGACTACTACTCGGTCCCCGCCCGCCCCCGCATCTATTCGGCCCATCGCTCGGGCATCAGCTTCGGCGCCATCATCGGCGTCCTGCTCGGCGCGGGACTGGCCGCCATCTGGTCCTGGCGCGCGCCGTTCTATTTCTTCGCGATCCCGATCGCCGTGGTCGTCATCGTCGGGCTGCGGCTGCGGGAACCGCCGCGGGGACGCCACGAGCAACTCGAGCTGAGCGAGCAGATGATCGCGTCGGAACGGGGTGAGCCCGTTCCCCTCTCCGATGCGCCGGCCAGGACGGCTGTGGCCGATGCGCCCGGAGACGAGCTGCCGGTCGAGCCGCCGCCCTCCCTCGGCGAAGCGTGGCGCACGGTCTGGAAGATCGGCGTCCTCCGCAGGATCTTCATCGCGCTGCCCTTCTTGGCCGCGTCCATCGCCGGATTCACATCACTTGCATCGCTGCAGTACCAAGAGACGTTCCACCTCGATGCGGTCGACCGTGCGTACCTCATCGCACCGGTCCAGATCTTCGACCTGCTCGGCCTGGCCGCCGGAGCGATCATCGCCACACGTCTCGCCGCCCGTGACATCGGGCTCGTCTTCCGGATGCTCGCTGTGGCGTCGGTGATCGCCGCGGCCTTCGCGGTCCTTTTCGCGCTGGCCCCGTCGGTCCCGATCGCCTTCATCGGCAACGCCGGAATCGACGCCTCGCTCGCCATCGTCGGACCCGGGGTCCTCGCCGCCCTCTCCCTGGCCATCCCCGCCCGAATACGTTCCGTCGGCTTCTCCATCGGCGCGCTCTTCGTGCTCCCCGGGTTCCTTGTCCTCCCCGTCGTCGGTGCGGTGGGCGATGCAGTGGGCTTTCGCTATGGCCTCCTCATCCTTGTCCCCATCTTTGTCGTCGGGGGCCTGATCGTCGCCAGCGCGGGCGGTCTCATTGCCCGCGATGTGCAGGATGTCTGGACCTCCATGCGCACCCGCGCGCAAATGCTCCGCGATCGTCACGCGGGACGTCTTCCCCTCCTTGCCGTCCGCGAACTCGACCGTGGGCTACGACGGCGTTGAAGTGCTCCGCGACGTGGCCATCGAGGTTGGCGAGGGCGAGATCGTGGCGCTGCTCGGTACCAACGGCGCCGGCAAGTCCACCTTGCTGCGCGCGATCGGCGGCGTCGTGGAGGCCGATCACGGTGCGATCGTCTTCGACGGGCGCGACGTCACCCACCTCCCTCCTGACGAGATCGCACGCCTTGGTATCGCGCAGGTTCCCGGAGGTGAGGGGATCTTCCCCAATCTCAAGGTGGAGGACAACCTGCGCGCCGCCGCCTGGCAGGGACGTCGGCGCGGTGAACGCGACGCCGACATGATCGACGAGGCGCTCGCCTCCTTTCCGACCTTGGCGTCGCGCCGGGACGAGCGGGCAGGAAACCTTTCAGGGGGTCAACAGCAGATGCTGGCCCTGGCCATGGCCGTCATCACCCGCCCCAAACTGTTCCTGATCGACGAGCTCTCCTTGGGGCTGTCACCCATCGTGGTCGAACAGCTGCTCGGGGCCATTGAGTCCATGCGCCAGGCCGGGACGGCGATCCTCCTCGTGGAGCAGTCGATGAACGTCGCGGTGTCAGTCGCCGACCGGGTCTACGTGATGGAGTCCGGGACGGTGCGCTACTCGGGCTCGGCCGAGGAGCTGGCGTCGCACCCCGAGCTGCTGTGGTCGATCTATCTCGACAAGGCCTCGAGCGCTCTTGGTGCGGCGGCGGCAGCGCCATCGTCGGCACCAGAGGAGCGCCACGAGTTCGAGCTCGAGGTCGGCGGGATCTCCGTGGCCTTCGGGGGAATCTCCGCGCTCGACGACGTGTCGCTCCACGCCCGACACGGCGAGATCGTGGGGATCATCGGCCCCAACGGAGCGGGCAAGACGACGCTGTTCGACGTCGTCTCGGGGTTCCTGGCTCCCGATGCCGGGTGGGTGCGACTCGCCGGACTCGATGTCACCGACCGCAGCGCGTCGGCGCGGGCCCGGCTCGGCCTCGGCCGGTCCTTCCAGGACTCGCGGCTCTTCTCGGCCCTGACCGTTCGCGGACGCGCTGGCGGTGTCGCTCGAGCGGTTCACCGACGTCGGCGACCCGTTCAACGCGGTGCTGCGCCTGCCGGCCCAGATTCGCACCGAGGCCGCCGTCATGAACCGGGTCGAGGAGCTCCTCGACCTCTTCGGCCTGGACCGCTTCGCCGACAGCCTGGTGAGCGAGCTCTCGACAGGTTCGAGGCGGCTGGTCGACCTGGCTGCTGTCCTCGCCCACCAACCCACCGTCGTACTGCTCGACGAGCCTTCGTCCGGCGTCGCCCAACGCGAGGTCGAGGCGATGGTGGGGCTGCTGCGCACCGTGCGCCACCGGCTCGACGCGACGATGCTGGTCGTCGAGCACGACATCGCGTTCATTGCGGATCTGGCCGACCGCCTGGTGGCGATGGACAGGGGCGCGGTGCTCACCAGCGGGTCGCCCCGCGATGTGCTGGCCTCGCCCGAGGTCGGTGAGTCCTTCCTCGGCTCCGACCCGCTATCGAGATCTCGCTCGGGACCGACTGCGGCCGCCGGCGCCACGACCACGGAGGTGGATCCCCCATGAGCGACCCCGATCCGCCACCGACGGAGCGACCGTGGCCGCACGTGAGCCGGCTGCGGACCGCCGGGCCGGTCGTCCTCGTCGTGGCCGCGCTGGTCGGGGCCGGGGTGGCCGCAACCGTGAACGACGACAACGCCAGCACGACCACAACGACTGCAGGCGGCGGAAGTGTCCAGCACGGATCCCGGTCCACCGTTCCCATCACCTATGCCGCGGCGGACAAGGCGGGCCGGGCCGGCGCCTACGATTGGGGTCCCCGGTGCGACCACAAGACGGGACGGCTGAAGGTGCCGAGCCTGTACGCGCCGCCCTGTGTCCCCATCGTCAGCGGCGGAGCGAACGGCGGCGCGACCTCGAGCGGGGTGAGCGGGAGCGACATCAACGTCGTCTACTACCAGCCGCAGCCAGGCGGCCTCGCGGCGACCATCTCTGGTGCAGCCGGCACCAACGCACAGGCACTTGCCACGGCCCAGGCCTATGTCGCCATCTTCAATCGGGTCTACGAACTGCACGGGAGGCACGTGAACCTGATTCCATTCACGGCTTCGGGTGCCGACGGCGATCCGGTGGCCGCCCATGCCGACGCCGTGACCGTCGCCCAGCAACTCCACGCCTTTGCGTCCATCAACGGACCCGGTGAGACCACAGCGTACGAGGACGAGCTGGCGCGTCTGCACGTGCTGTGCATGGCGTGTGGCGATTCGTCCACCAACGGCCAGATTCAGGCCAACGCTCCCTACCAGTGGGCCAACCTCCCGACCGCCGACACGTCGCTCAACGAGACCATCGACTACATCATCGCCAAGTTGAACGGGAAGGACGCAGTCTGGGCCGGCGATCCTGCCTTGCATGCCAAGAAGCGCACCTTCATCGTGGCGAGCGAGACGTCGGAACCGCCCGCTCCGGGTTTCGCCCAGCTGACGGCGGCGCTCACAGAGAAGTTGCGGGCGGGTCACGTCAGGATGGCGCCGACCGACGACCTCACCTACACGCTCAACCTCACGACGTTGCCCACCCAGGCCGCCACGCTGGCCGAAAAGTTGAAGTCCTCGGGCGCCACCAGCGTCGTGTTCGCGGGCGACCCCATCATGCCGATCTACCTCACGCAAGCCGCCGCCAAGATCGGCTACTTCCCCGAGTGGATCATCACCGGCATCGTGCTGACCGACACGTCCGCCCTGGGGCGCTATTACAACCAGCAGGAATGGGCGCACACGTTCGGGGTCTCCAGCCTCGCCGTCCCGACCCCTGTCGCCGAGGGCGACGCTGTGCGGCTCTATCACTGGTGGTATGGCGCCAACGCCACGCCCGCGTCATTGGCGGCGCCGGCGATCATCCCGCCGATCCAGCAGTTCTTCGAAGGTGTACAGCTGGCGGGCACCGACCTCACACCCTCCACGTTCACGACGGGCCTTTTCCACGCCCCGCCGGCCGGAGGGGGTCCGACCAGCCCGCTGGCTGCCTACGGATTCCAGGGTGCGCAGCCGCTGCCGAGCTATTCGTCGCCCGCCGACTACACGTTCCTCTGGTACGACGCGACGGCAAAGGGGCAAGACGAAGAAGGAGTGAACGGCACCGGATTGATGCGTTACGTCAACGGTGGCACGCGGTACAGGGCGGGGGTCGTGCCGTCTGGTCCGGTCCCCATGTTCACTGTGGCCGGATCGGTGACCGGTTACTCGTCGCCGCCCGACGCGGCACCGTCGTATCCGGCGTGGCCGGGCTCACCCGCAGCGCGGGCGGGCTGAATTCCCCGGCGCGCGTACGACTCGTTTCCGCCCTGCCCCCACAGGGGGGCTAGCACCAGGGAGGGAACGCCCGGTAGCGGCATTCCGTCACCGTGCGTTCGGCCTCATGCTGGAGGCGGCGGCGAGCCAACGCCGCACAGCATCCCCAAGGAGTGCCGATGATTGCCACGCGCGGACTGACGAAGCGGTACGGGAGCACGCTGGCTGTCGACGATCTCAGCTTCACCGTCAGCCCCGGTGTCGTGACGGGCTTCCTCGGGCCCAACGGATCCGGAAAGTCCACCACGATGCGGATGATCATGGGTCTGGACCTGCCGGACGCCGGATCGGCCACCGTCAACGGAATGCCGTACGCCGCGTTGCCCTGTCCCCTCCGTGAGGTGGGAGCCCTCCTCGACGCCAAGGCCTTCCACCCCGGCCGAACGGCCCGCAACCACCTCCGCTGCCTGGCGCAGACGAACGACATCGACGTCCGACGCGTCGACGAGATGCTCGACATGGTGGGGTTGACGTCGGTGGCCGATCGCCGTGCCGGAAAATTCTCTCTGGGCATGGGGCAGCGGTTGGGTATTGCCGCCGCGCTCTTGGGAGATCCTGGCGTTCTGCTCTTCGACGAGCCCGTCAACGGTCTCGACCCTGAAGGCATCCGCTGGATCCGTCATCTGCTGCGCGACCTCGCCGCCCAGGGGCGCACGGTGCTCGTGTCGAGCCACCTCATCAACGAAATGGCTCTGACCGCACAGCGGCTGGTCGTGATCGGCCGTGGTGCCCTCATCGCTGACACGAGCGTGGAGGAATTCACGGCCCGCGGCCCGGAGGATTCGGTCCGCATCGTGACGCCGACGCCCCAACGCTTTGTCAGGGTGCTGTCCGAATCCGGGGCTCGTCCGACGGTCGGAGAAGACGGTGCCATTTCCGTACGCGGGGTGCGCGCCGCTGACATCGGCGAGCTGGCAGCTCGCAGCTCGCTGACGGTGCACGAGCTGACACCGGTGCGTGCGTCACTCGAAGATGCATTCATGGAGCTGACGGAGAGCGCAGTGGACTATCGGTCCGAGCGCGACGGCCCCGTCATGTCCACCGCCACGTCGATCCACGCAGAGGAGCGGTCATGACCTACGCAGTGACACTCGAGGCACCCCGGGCACGGGCGGATCTCGCCCACGCAGTCAGGGCCGAACGCACGAAGCTGCTCTCGCTGCGTTCGACCGTATGGGCCCTCCTCATTGCCCTGGGCGGAACGGCGCTCGTCAGTGACCTGTCGGCCCGCGGGGCCCGGCATCAAACGGCCGGCTTCTACCGCGGTTTCGATCCGACGAACACGGCGCTGGCGGGCCTGGCGCTCGGATCACTCGTGATCGGCGTCCTCGCCATCTTGTCGATGACAGGGGAATACGGCAGCGGCACCATCCGCTCGTCCTTGGCGGCCATACCCCGGCGGCCGGTCTTCTTCGCAGCCAAGGTGACGGTCATCGGCGCTGGTGCCCTGGGTGTGGGGCTGGCGATGAGCTTTCTTTCCTTTTTCGTGGGGCAAGCGGTGCTCTCCGGTGGAGCACCCACGGCGACGCTCGGCGACCCGGGCGTGTTGCGAGTCCTCATCGAATCGGGGGCCTACCTGGCCCTGCTCGCATTGTTCGGCCTCGGCCTGGGTGCGATCATCCGGCACAGTGCCGGGGCCATCGCGGCATTCGTCGGCTGCACGCTGTTGTTGCCGCTCTTGCTCCACAGCGTGCCCGACCATCTGGTGCGCTTCACCCCCGAGTCGATTTTCGCAAACTCGGTCGCCGACGTCGTCCCCACCTCGGGCGCGCTGAACAGTACGGAGGGGTTCTTGGTGATGGCTGGCTATGCAATGGCCGCTTTGGCCTTGGGCGGGCTGCTGCTCGTTCGGCGTGATGCATGATGGTGGAACAGGCCGAGGACACTGACGTGCGTATCCGCGTGCGAGGCAGGGAGATGTCGGTCGCCATCACCGAAGAACAGGTGGAACTCCTCAAAGGCGTGGGCAGCCGCATCCTTCGCGAGCCGTTCACCAAGCGTCCATGGTCCGAGCTCGCCTTTTTCTTCTTGAGCGGGGGCCTCGCCGTGCTGGCGCTGGGCTTCGTCGGTCTCACCATGGTGACGGGCGTGGTGCTGGCCGTCACATTCTTCGGGCTCGGGATCCTCGCGTTGTCCTTGCGCTCCGCCGCGGGTTCGGCGGGTGGACACGCGGCCTGGCCCGGTCCATGCTCGGCGAGCAGGTGGACGACCCCGAGCCTTTCGTGAGCCGACCCGGCTTCCTCGGCTGGCTGCAGTCCGCCCTGCGTGATCGCGTCGGGTGGCGCGCCGTCGGCTACCTCGCCCTCAAGGTCCCGTGGACCGTCTTGGCCGTCTTCGTGGCCTTCAGCTTCTGGTGGGACGCGGCGGTGTGCATCCTCCACCCGTTCCTGAACTCCGGTGGCTCCGTGCCGGTCTTCGGGATTCCCCGGGCCCTCTTCCCCGATCACTTGTTCTCCGACGCTCCGTTCTCGTTCATCCACTCTGTGGGAGTCGTGATCGTCGGCGCCATCCTCCTGTTCGCCGCACCCTGGGTCATGCGCGGCTTCGTGAACGTCGACCGTCTGCTCGTCCGCACCCTGCTCGGGCCTGATCCGGTCGCCCGCCGCGTCCGTACGTTGGAGCAGGCGCGGACGCAGACCGTCGACGCCTCGGCGGCGACGCTGCGACGGATCGAGCGCGACCTGCACGACGGCACTCAGGCCCAGTTGGTTGCGCTGGCCATGCGACTGGGCATGGCGAAGGAGAAACTCGAGGACCCCGAGCACATGGACCTGGCGCAGGTGCGCGCGCTGGTCGACGAAGCACACCGCGGGGCCAAGGAGGCGATCACCGAATTGCGCGACATCGCCCGCGGCATCCATCCACCCGCCCTCGACATCGGCCTGGAGGGGGCTCTGACCACCCTCGCCGCTCGCAGCGCGGTGCCGACCACGGTGGCCGTCGAACTGCGAACCAGACCTTCACCGTCCATTGAGGCCATCGCCTACTACTGCGTGGCGGAGCTCCTGGCCAACGTCGCCCAACACGCGCTGGCTTCGCGGGCCTCGGTGTCCTGTGCCGAGCAGGGAGCCTGGCTCCGCCTCGTGGTACGCGACGACGGCCGCGGAGGTGCGCAACTCTCCACGCTCGGCTCGTCTTCGAGCGGTCTGGTCGGTCTGACCGAACGAGTCCGGGCCGTGGACGGACGGCTGTACATCACGAGCCCGCCCGGCGGACCCACCGTCGTCACCGTCGACCTCCCGCTCTCGGTTTGATGGTTGGCGCCCTCCGCATCGCCATCGCGGAAGATTCGGCCATCCTGCGTGACGGCCTCGTCCAGCTCCTCGTCGACCGCAACTTCGTCATCACCGGAGCCGTCGGGGACCCTGCCTCGCTCCGCAGCTCTATCGCGCAGAATCCGCCCGACGTGGCGGTGATCGACATCCGGATGCCGCCCACGTTCACCGACGAGGGCCTGCGCCTCGCGCTCGAGCTCCGGTCCCGTTACGAGGGGTTGGGCATCCTCTTGTTCTCCCAGTACATCGAGACGCGCTACGCGGCGGACCTCTTGGCGGACGACGCCTCGGGCATCGGGTACCTCCTCAAGGACCGCGTTGCCGACGTCGCAGACTTCGTCGAGGCGCTCGAGCGGGTCGCCGTAGGAGGCACTGCATTGGATCCCGAGGTCGTCACCCAGCTCTTCGGTGCCACGCGCCGATCCGACTCCCTGACCACGCTGACCGCGCGCGAACGCGAAGTCCTCTCCCTCATGGCGGAGGGTCGGTCGAACGCCGCCATCGCGAAGGCGATGGTGGTCAGCGAGGGCGCCGTCGAGAAGCACGTGGCGAACATCTTCGCCAAGCTCGACCTTCCGGTCTCCGAGCACGACCACCGCCGAGTGCTCGCCGTGCTGCGGTTCCTCGAGTCCTGACGCATGGCGACGTTCACACGCCTGCCAGCGCGGCCACACCTTCCCGGAGAAATTCGAGACACGCCGGAGCACCGGGCACCAGCGAGCGGGGAGCGTAGGCGCCGAAAGGCGCATTCCAGTACGCCGGATCCCCTGGGCGTTCGTCCCCCCAGGGCCCGACGTAGACATAGGGCTCCGGCGAGAACGAGTCTCCCGGGGAGAAGCCCAGGGTGAACCCGAGGCTCGGACGCAGCTCGACCTCGGTCGCCACATCGAAATGCTCGGGCCACAGCTGCACGGTGGAGCGGCTCTGGGGGGTCGGAAGTCCGGACAGGGCCTGGTCCAACACCCGCCAGCCGAGATCGAACCAGCCGTAGAGCGCGTCGAGCTCGTCCGGGGCCAGGGAGAGTGCGTCGTCGGCGGCGCCGAGCGGCGGGGTGTCGGGACCCGCGGAGAACTCGATGGCCAGGTCGGCCCCGGCGAACTGCGCCAACGCCGCCAGCGTCGAGCCCTCAATCGACACCGACCACGAATCGCCACCCACCTCGCGGACGAGAGCCGTTCCCGCGAGGCGCAGCACTTCGGGTTGCGGACCGAACGCGGGCGTGGCCAACCCGCCGGGGCTGGCGCGCAAGCCGAAATGGCCGCTGACCTCGAAGCGCCGACGGCCCATCACGTGGGCCGCGATCCGGTGGAGGTCGGCCAGCGTCGTGTCCATGCAGCCAGGACAGTAACGGCGGTGCGCCCCGATCATGCGGCCGCCGCCTCGCAGCCGTCTGAACCGGGAGCGCAGGACCTCGAGCCACGATCGGCGTCGTCAGCAGGGACTTTCGCCGGTTGCAGACGCACTGGACCACGGCCACACGGGGGCTCTGGCACACCGAAGGGTGCGTTTCGACGGTGGAGGGCGGCGCCGGCGGGGTAGAAAAGGGTCCATGAAGGTGATCCGCGGCGGATTCGCCAACCGGAGGACTCCACAGATCGGGCTCGTGCTCGGCGCCGGTGGCGTCGTCGGTCAGGCCTACCAGGCCGGGGTGCTCGCCGCCCTCCAGCGAGAGACCGGCTGGGATCCCCGCGACGCGACGGTCGTGGTCGGGACGTCAGCCGGCTCCGTCACCGGGGCCGCGTTGCGCGTCGGGGTACCCGCCACGGACCTGGCCGCGTCGCTCTACGGCGCGCCGACGTCGCGGCGGGGCGGCGCGATCCTGCGACGCATCCTTCCCGACGACGCCGGACCGCTCCCGACGCCGTCGGTGCTCTCGCTGTTCCGTCCCTGGGCCTTGCCGTCGACCGCGCTGATCGTGCGCTCCCTGCGCCGGCCGCTCGCCTTCCGACCCGAGGTGGCCGCGATGACGCTGGTGCCACGCGGCCAGGTCGACATCTCGGAGCGAGCCCACGGTCTCGACGCGCACATCGGTGACCGCTGGCCCGACGGGTTGCGCATCTGCGCGGCACGCCGCGCCGACGGTGGCCGCGTCGTCTTCGGCCGCCCTGGCTCTCCTCCGACCCGTCTCGCTCCTGCCGTGCTCGCGTCCTGCGCAATCCCCGGGTACTTCACTCCGGTGACGATCGGCGGTACCGAATACGTGGACGGCGGCGTCCACTCGGTCACCAACGCCGACGTCCTCAAGAACGAGGGCCTTGACCTCGTGGTCGTGATCTCGTCCCTCTCGGCCGCACACGGAGCCGCCAACGGCGCAGACGGATGGTTGCGCCGAACCGTGCACCGCCGGATGGGCCGTGAGATCGCGCGCCTCGAGGAGGCTGGAACGGCCGTGATCTGCCTCGAGCCCGGCGCCACGACCCGCCGGGTGATGGGGCTGCGCGCTATGGCCGAAGACCGGGGTCCGGCCGTCATCGAAGCGGCCTACGAGGAAACCCGCCGGCGCATCGTGGCCACGCCGTTCTTGGCCTCGCTCGGAGAGCCCCTGGCGACCTCGACCGGGACGGCCGGCTGACCCGGGAAGCCGGGGACGGCCGGTAGTAGCCTGCCTCCAGCCGACCGCGAAGGGAGGGTGGATGGGTCCTGACCGCCTGAGCCCCCTGGACGCCTCGTTCCTCCACATCGAGGACCACGTGTCACACATGCACATCGCGTCGGTGACGATCTTCGAAGGACCGCCGCCGCCGTTCGCCGACATCGTCGAGATGATCGACGCCAAATTGGACCTCGTCCCGCGTTATCGCCAGAAGGTGAGATCCGTTCCCTTCGAGCTCGGAAGACCGGTGTGGGTCGACGACCCGCACTTCAACATCGAGTACCACGTGCGTCACACTGCTCTCCCCTCCCCGGGCGGGGAGAGCGAGCTCCGCAAGCTGGTTGGCCGGGTCATGGCGCAGCAGCTCGACCGCTCCAAGCCACTGTGGGAGGTCTGGGTCGTCGAAGGGCTCGACGACGATCGCTGGGCCATCCTGGCCAAGACGCATCACGCCCTGGTCGACGGCGTGTCGGGTACGGACCTCTTGGCCGTCATCATGGATCTCTCGGCTGAAGCGGAACGGCCACCGGCGTCCACGTGGGCTCCCCACCCCGAGCCTTCCAACCTCGAACTGGTCGTGGACGCGCTCGAGAATTTCGTGCTCTCCCCCTATGAGCAGCTGCGGGCGGCGCGGGCCCAGACTCGGGTGTTGCGACGTGTCGCCGGCTACGCCGTCGAGGTCGCGAGCGGACTGTTCTCCTTGAGTGGCCTCGTCCGCCCGATGCCGCTCTCGAGCCTGAACGGCCCGCTCGGCCCGCACCGGCGCTACGCGTGGGCGTCGACCTCGGTCGAGGACATCAAGCGCATACGCAAGTCGCTCGGCGGGACCTTCAACGACGTCGTGCTGGCCTGCATCACAAACGGGTTCCGCGAGCTGCTCTTGTCCCGCGACGAGAACGTGGAACGCGTCGTACGCACGTTGGTTCCCGTTTCGGTGCGGGCGCGCGACGCCACCGGGAAGGCCATCGGCGACGGGACCTATGAGAACAAGGTGTCGGCCATGTTCGCCGAGCTCCCCGTCGACATCGACGATCCCGTGCTCCGGCTGCACACGATCACCGAGCAGATGAAGGACCTCAAGGATTCCCGGCAGGCGGTGGCGGGCGAGGCGCTCACCTCAATGTCGGGCTTCGCGCCGCCGATGCTGCTTGCTCTCGGAATGCGGTTGGCGACGCGCGCCGGTCAGCGCAACGTCAACACGGTCACGACCAACGTGCCGGGTCCCCAGTTCCCGCTGTTCGCCGCGGGACGCCGGATGATCCGGGCGTTCCCCTACGTGCCGCTCGGTGGTCAGATCCGGCTCGGCATCGCCATCTTCTCCTACGACGGTGAGGTGAACTTCGGCATCACCGGTGACTACGACTCGACGGAGGACATCGATGTCCTGGCCGGTGGCATCGAAGACGGCATGACGCAGATGATCAAGGCCTGCGAACAACCGGCAAGCTGAGCACCTCTCAATCGGAGTAGGCGAGGATGCCGGCCACTTCGTCCTCAATGTAGCGACGCAGGTCCGAGACGATGACCCGTTCGACTGACCGCCCGACGATCGGCGCGTGCACGGAGAGGTCGCCTTCGACGCGAACGAGCGTCGAGCCCGGCGACTGGCCATCGGTGAAGCGATAGGTCCCGCTCGCAGTCAGCCGGCCCGGGTAGTGGTCGGGGACGCACCTGCCACACTGTCCGCGCCTCGGAGGCGTAGACCTCGGTCCGCGTGACCCACGACAGTTTGGCGGGGTCCACGACGGCGCGCACGGCCGGCGACACCGAGCCGGTGAATGCGAACCTCACCGCAATGACGACATGGGATCCCGCGTCAGCATGGTCCACGACGCCGCGCACCTCGATGTCGTCTCGTGGCGCACGACCTTCGTAGAAACCTGGGGAACCGTAAGCAGCGATCGCTCGGGCCGGCGCGACCGCAGCCTCCTGTTCAACCGCGAATTTCACGCAGACGCGGGGCGAGTCGAGGGCAAGCCGAGCTTGCGGTGGTCCCAGCTCACGGTGCGCTCCACATGAAGCTTGACGGCCACGCGCTTGTGCAACATGGTCTCAATGAAGGGCTTCAACTCCTCGGTATAGGGCGCGTAGTAGCGCTCGAACACGCTCACACCGAGCGTCCATAACTCGTCGGGGTCGTCCACGATCTCAGCCCTGCCCACCAGCTCGACGCCACGGAGCTCCTCGTAGTAGTCGCCGTCCTCGAAGAGCAGGGTCAGGCGGGGATCCCGGCGCAGGTTCTGGACCTTTTGCGACTTCGCCTTGGTCTCCACCGTCACACAGCCGTCGAGGAAGCCGTACCACATCGCCACCGCGTGAATGGATCCGTCGGCCGAAATGGAGCACATCGTCATCGCCCGGCGTTCCCCAAGGAAGGACTCGACCTCTTCGGGTGTCATCTGGATTTTCTTGCGCTGGTTCACGCCGTGGCCCATGGCCTCGGTCATCGGGCACCTCCCATGTACGTGTCACGGGAGCGTACTGCTGGGTGCAGGGCGACGAGGAGTAAGAGTTCATCTTCAGCACACTTGTTGGTTGCAACGCTTTCACGGCACGTTCACCTCGGCTCCCTAGCGTGAGGCCCGATGGCGAACGCTGATCAGCACATGGGTCACGGCGATCGGGGCCACCGTTCCAGCCCCGTTGCCGGTCGCCATCACGGCCAGGAGTCCCTGGCCGAGGTCATCATGATCCGACCGGAGCGCTTACACCGCCCCGGAATCATCGGATCGTTGGTAGCAGTCGCGCGGGTGATCGCCTCCCCGCGTGTCCAGGCGACGCCGGCGCGCACAACCCCCCGTCCGCCGTCGTCGCCTGCCTCTCTCTGTGTGATGCCGCCCCGGGTTCCGCACGACGCTGCCTGAGGCGGAATCGGGCGTGGCGGTAGTGAATGCACAGGCGGCCGCGGGCCGCCCTCCCTTCGCCGGACCCTCGCGCGACAACCGCCCGCTGGTGCTCGTCGTCGATGACGAAGAGTCGTACCGCCAGGCGCTGGCTTCGGGGCTGACGCGGGAGGGCTTCACCGTTGAGTCGGCTGGTGACGGCCACGAGGCGCTCCGCTTGTTCCATCGGGTGCACCCGGACCTCGTACTGCTCGACGTCATGTTGCCCGACCAGTCCGGGATCGAGATTTGCCAGCAGATGCGCAGCCTGAAGCCCGTGCCGATCATCATGGTCACCGCGCGCGATTCCGAGGTGGACATCGTACTCGGGCTCGAGCTCGGCGCCAGTGACTACGTGGCCAAACCGTTCCGGTTGCGCGAACTGGTCGCCCGCATGCGAGCCGTCCTGCGGCGCGGCGTCGCAGTGGCCGAACATCACGAGGAGGTCCTGGCCGTCGGGCCGGTGCGTCTCGACGCCGGGCGTCGCGAGGTGATGGTCAACGGGACTCCCGTCGACCTCTCCCGCAAGGAGTTCGACCTCCTGGCGCTGCTCATGTCGCACAGCGGCCAGGTCGTCACTCGGGACTGGTGTATCGATCGGCTGTGGTGGGACCAGGAGCTCACCGACACCCGGACGCTCGACACGCACATCAAGCGCCTGCGTCGCAAGATCGAACCTGATCCGGCAAACCCTCGCCACCTGGTCACGGTGCGGGGAGTCGGGTTCCGCTTCGAGGCCTAGCTCGGCACGAATCGGGGTTCCGTTCTACATTGAGCGGATGCGCAAAGGCGATGTCGTCCCCGATTTCGAACTTCCCGACCAGACCGGCACGCCCCGGACCCTGAGCGGGTTCCTGGCCGACGGACCGGTGGTGTTGTTCTTCTACCCGGCGGCAATGACGTACGGCTGCACGAAGGAAAGCTGTCATTTCCGGGACATGGCAGCCGAGTTCGCCGAGGTGGGGGCGCAGCGCGTGGGCATCAGCGCCGATGCCGTGGACAAGCAGAAGCAGTTCGACGACAAGGAGTCGCTCGGGTTCCCCTTGTTGTCAGATCCCGATCGGATCGTGGCGTCTCAGCTCGGTGCGAAACGAAGCGCCGGCTTCCTTCCGAACAAACGGGTGACCTATGTCATCGACACCGATCGCACGTTGCTCAGTGTGATCCACACCGAGTTCTCAATGGGCGCGCACGCGGACAAGGCGCTCGCCATCTTGAAAGCGCGTTCCGCTGCCTGACCGCGTCGTCGTCACCGGGGCCGCGTCGGGTATCGGCGCTGCCACCGTCCGCCGGCTCAATGGGTCGGGCTGGCGTGTCGTGGGCATCGACAAGGACGAGACCGACGTCGTCGCGGACCTGGCCACACCGGAAGGCCGCCGGCGCGCCGTCGCCGAGGCGTCGGACCGCAGCGACGGCTCGTTGGCCGGCATCGTGACCTGCGCCGGTCTTGCCGGCGCGCCGGGTCGGGCCGGCTCCCAGGTGGCGTCGGTCAACTATTTCGGAAGTGTCGAGGTGCTCGAGGGCCTGCGGCCCCTGCTCGCCCAAGGCGGCGCAGCCGTGGCGATCAGCTCGAACTCGACCACTGTGCAGCCCGCCATCCCTGCCGACCTGGTGGAGGCTTGCCTGGACCACGACGAGGCCCGAAGTGCAGAGATCGCCGACGCCCGCGGGTCGTTGGCGGCGTATCCCGCCTCCAAGCTGGCTCTGGCCCACTGGGTCCGCCGCAACGCCACCGGTCGGAACTGGGCCGGGTCGGGTCTGCGTCTCAACGCTATCGCTCCGGGCATGATCGACACCCCCATGATTGCGGGCATGCGTGCGGACGCCGAGACGGCGCCCCTGCTCGACATGCTCCCCATCCCGGTCGGCCGGCCGGGCCGGCCCGAAGAGATCGCTGCGCTCGTCGAGTTTCTGCTCGGCCCGGATGCCGCGTTCTTCTGCGGCTCGGTGGTGTTCTGCGACGGCGGGAGCGATGCCCTGTTGCGCACGAGGGACTGGCCCGCGGCGTGGGACATCTCGGTGCGCGATCTGGGCCACCAGCTCTCCTGATCGCCACCGCTCGGGGGTCCGCCCCGCCACGCCAAACCTAGGCTGCTGGCATGCCGGGCCGGATCCTCGTGGACACCACCCCGCTGCGGGAAAGCCGCGACTTCCGCCTTCTCTTCACCGGTCAGCTCATTTCTGTCATCGGGACGCAGCTGACCGTCGTCGCCATCCCGTACCAGGTGTACACCATGACGCACTCCACGCTGCAGGTGGGGGCGATCAGCCTGGCGCAGCTGTTCCCTTTCCTCGCCGGCGCGCTCTCCGCGGGACCCATCGGTGACGCCGTCGACAAGAGACGCATCATGGTGTGGACGTCGGCGGCCCTGGTGGTCACGAGCGGCGCCATGGCGATCAACGCCGCCGTCGCACACCCGTCGCTCGCCGCGCTCTACCTCATCAGCGCGCTGGCGGCCGGCCTCACCGGATTTTCGAGCACGGCCCGGATGGCGGCCGTGCCGGGCATGGTCCAACGGCGCCACATCCCTGCCGCTGCGGCAATGACGCAGATCGTCTTCCAGCTGGGGGTCATCGTCGGGCCGGCGCTCTCCGGCCTCCTGCTCAGCATCGGGCTCCCCCTCGTCTACGGCCTCGACGCCGCCTCGTTCGTCGTGGCGCTGATCACGTCGGCGATGTTGCGACCGATCCCACCGGCCGGCCATGCGGCAGGCCTTTCGCCGTGGCAATCCACCAAGGAGGGCCTTCGATATCTGCGCTCCCGCCAGGCCCTCCAAGGCGTCTACCTGATCGACATCAACGCCATGGTGTTCGGCATGCCGCGGGCGCTCTTCCCGGCCATGGCGGGTGCTGTCTTCGGGGGCGGCACGATCACCCTCGGCTTCCTCTACGCCGCGCCTGGCGTCGGCGCGCTGATCGGCGCTGTCACGACGGGTTGGGTGGCCAACCTCCGCCGGCAGGGGTGGGCCGTCATCGTGGCCGTGTCGATCTGGGGCGCGGCCATCGCGCTCTTCGGCCTCGTCGACACGTTGTGGATCGCGTTGGTCCTGCTGGCGGTGGCGGGGTGGGCCGACGTGATCTCGGCCGTCCTGCGCAACACGATGCTGCAGACGTCTATCTCCGAGCGATTCCGCAGCCGGATGTCGTCGATCCAGATGGCCGTGGTCCAGGGAGGACCCCGTCTTGGCGACATGGAGTCAGGCACCGTTGCCACCTTGACGTCCGTTGAGTTCTCGGTCGTGTCCGGCGGACTGGCCTGCATCGTCGGCGCAGCCGTGATCGGAGCCCTCATGCCCGCCTTCCGCCACTACGTCGCCGGTGAGATCGATGATGTCCCCGTATGATCCTGGCGTGAGCGACACCTTCGCAGAGCCGACGTGGGGTGAGGTCGCGCCTGAGGCCTTCACCCGCATCGTCGTCGTGTCCCCCCATTTCGACGACGCCGCCATGGGTGCGGGTCACTTGCTGGCGAGCTACGACTCGACGACGGTCATCACCGTCCTGGCCGGGCGCCCACCCGCCTATCCGGCGCCGCCGTCGGAGTGGGACGCGCTCGGTGGTTTCGTGGCGGGTGACGACGTCGTCGCCGTCCGCCGCGAGGAGGACGTGGCCGCCATGGCGGTCCTCGAGTCGGCCTACGAGTGGCTCGACTTCTCCGATCACCAATACCTCGCCCCAGCCGATCGGCCGAAGCCGGCCGACGTCGCGCCCGTGCTGGCCGAGACCATCAGCAGGCTCGACCCGACATCGGTCTTCTTTCCGATGGGTCTGGCCAATCCAGACCACGTCATGGTCCACGACGCCTGCCTACGGGTCATGGCCGCACAGGCGGAGCGCACGTGGTTCTGCTACGAGGACCACGGCTACAAGCATCTCCCCGGCATGCTGGCATGGCGGGTTGCGAAACTGCTGCGATCGCATCCCTGGCCGACGCCCGCCATCGTGCCGCACGTGCCGGACGAGGAGCGCAAGCGCCAGGCCATCTGGTGCTACACGTCCCAGATCGCGCCGCTCGAACGAGACCACGCGCTGACCGCCCGCCTGCAGGGCAAAGTGCCCGAACAGTTCTGGCAGCTCGCTGCGCCCCCGCGGGGGTGGGAGGGCCTGGCCGATCTCATCTGAGCCTCTGGCACGCCGAGCGCCCGTCGACATCCGGCGTGTCAGGAGAGGGTCGGATCCCGCCTCAGCCTCCTTGGCGCAGCGCCGGGGTGCAAAGTCTGGGGAGCGGCGGAGCCCCCGCTGCGTCAACAGGGCTTTTTCAGGAAGTCGGGACGTTCAGCCCTAGCGGGGTCGCGCAGCGACGGCGCAGCATCGACGAGTGGTCATTTATGTGGACCTCCTGACGAGGGCCCTTGGCAACGGTGAGGAAGGGCGCAGGTCACGTGACCTGCTGGTGGCCGACCTCGTGCACTCCCGGGCCAGGGTTCGGGCGACCGACGGGGCAACCCCCGTCACGGAAGCCCTGGCCCGGGAGCTTTCCTACGACGGCGCGCTCATCAGGCTCTGCGAATCCCTCGAGATCCGGGCCACCCCGGCTCGGTTCGCCAATCCCGAGCACGAGCGCGCCCGGCTCGAAAGGGAGCTGACCGTGCGGGGCGCCGTGCTGCGCACTGAGCCCGCGCTCGAGCCCCAGTCGGCGTAGACGGACAGCGCCCGGCGGGGCGACCGTCGGTAGAGTCCAAGTCGGTGCCCACGGACGACGAACGCCTGGTTGAGATCGACGGCCGAGAACTGCGCATCTCACGGCCCGACAAGGTGTACTTCCCCGGTCTCGGCGCGACCAAGTCGGAGCTCGTTTCGTACTACCTCGACGTCGGGGACCACCTCCTCAACACGGCCGGGGGACGTCCTGCCATGTTGCAGCGGTTTCCCGACGGGGCGACAGGCAAGTCCTTCTACCAGAAGCGGATTCCGGCGGGAGCACCCGACTGGCTGCAGTCCACCATCGTGTCCACGCCGAACGGCACGACCTCGAACGCACTGGTGGTCGCTGATGTTGCGCACGTCATCTGGGCCGTGAACGTCGGCTGCCTCGGTCTCCACCTCTGGCCGTATCTCGCGGCCGACCCTGCACACGCCGACGAGCTGCGCATCGACCTGGACCCCACCAAGGGGATCGGATTCAACGAGGTGCGCGCCGCTGCGCTGCGCTGCCGAGACCTGCTCGTCGAGCTGGGCCTCCGGGGGTACCCCAAGACCACTGGCAACAACGGCCTGCACGTGTACGTCCGGCTCGAACCTCGCTGGGACTCCATTGAGGTCCGGGCCGCGGCCGTCGCCCTCGCACGTGAGCTCGAGCGCCGGTTCCCCGACACGATCACTGCGAACTGGTGGAAGGAGGAGCGCGGGAGCAGGGTCTTCGTCGATTTCAACCAGAACGCTCCCCACAAGACCGTCTTCGGCGCGTGGTTCGCACGGCCGCGGACCGGCGGCCAGGTGTCGACTCCCTTGTCGTGGGGGGAGGTCGAGTCCGTGGTGCCCGACGACCTCACCATCCGGACCGTGCCGGAGCTGGTCCGCCGGCGCGGCGACCCGTGGGCCGACATCGCGGCGCGGCCCCAGTCGCTCCAGCCCCTGCTCGACCTCGCCGCGCGAGACCGCGAGGCGGGGCTCCACGACGCGCCGTGGCCGCCCCAGTACCCCAAGATGCCCGACGAACCACCGCGGGTGGCACCCAGCCGCGCCAAGAAGGAGTAGGTCGTGGAGCCGCTCGATGCCCTGAACCAGATTGCGTTCCGCCTCGAACGCAGCGGCGCCGACACCTACAAGGTGCGCGCCTTCCGGCACGCCGCCCGCGCCATCGCCTCGGTCCCGCGCCAGCGGCTGGAGTCCCTGGCCCAGGCGGGACGGCTCCAGAGTCTGGAGGGGGTGGGCAAGTCCACCGCCCAGGTCATCACCGAGGCGCTCGCCGGAGGCGTCCCCGACTATCTGACGAAGCTCGACGAGGGGCCTGACGACCTGGTGCTCGAGGGGCCGGCGGCCGACCTCCTCGAATCGCTCCGCGGCGACTGCCACTCACACTCGGACTGGTCCGACGGCGGCAGTCCCATTCTCGAGATGGCCGAGGCCGCCCGTGCCCTTGGGCGCGAGTACCTGGTGCTGACAGACCACAGCGCACGTCTCACCGTGGCGCACGGCCTGAACGAGGACCGCCTGCGCCAGCAGCTCGACCTGCTGCGCGAGCTCAACGAGCAGCTCGCGCCGTTCCGCATCCTCACCGGCATGGAGGTCGACATCCTCGAGGACGGCTCGCTCGACCTCGACGACGACCTCCTCGGTGAGCTCGACGTGGTCGTGGCCAGCGTGCACTCCAAGTTGCGCATGGAGGAGCGGCAGATGACCGCTCGGATGCTCGCCGCGGTCGAGAGCCCGCACACCGACATCTTGGGCCACTGCACAGGCCGCCTCATCACCGGCCGGGGCCGGCCCCAGTCGGCCTTCGACGCCGGCGCGGTGTTTGCTGCGTGCGCGCGGACCGGGACCGCGGTCGAGATCAACTCGCGACCCGAACGGCAGGACCCACCCGAGGACCTCCTGCGCCGGGCGGTCGAGCTCGGCTGCTCTTTCGCCATCGACACCGATGCCCACGCTCCGGGTCAGCTCGAGTGGCTCGGCCGGGGCTGCCGCAATGCCGTTGCCGCAGCAGTGCCTTTCGAGCGGGTCGTCAACCGTGGCACCGCCGACGAGCTGGTGGCATGGGCCACCGAGCATGGCGTCGCGGCATGAACCTCCCCGTGAAGCCGCCGGTCGCACCGATGCTGGCCAAGCTCACCCGCGAGCTGCCGCGCGACGAAGGCCTCTTCTATGAACCGAAATGGGATGGGTTCCGCTGCATCGTCTTCCGCGACGGCGACGAGGTAGAGCTGGGCAGTCGCAACGAGAAACCCCTCACGCGCTATTTCCCCGAGCTGGTGGACGCGCTGGTGCGCGAGCTTCCGTCGCGCTGTGTCCTCGACGGAGAGATCGTGATCGCCGGCCCCACCGGCCTCGATTTCGACGCGCTCTCCCAGCGCATCCACCCGGCCGAGAAGCGCATCCGGCAGCTGGCCGAATCCACACCTGCCTCCTTCGTGGCCTTCGACCTGCTGGCCCATGACGACGCGTCGTTTCTCGACGTCCCCTACGCCACGCGTCGCGCCGGCCTCGAGAAGCTTCTCAAGAAGGTGCGGCCGCCGGTGCATCTGACGCCGGCCACCCAGGACCCCGAGATCGCCGCCGACTGGTTCTCACGCTTCGAGGGGGCGGGTCTCGACGGCGTCGTGGCCAAAGGGGCCGACCTCCCCTACCAACCAGACAAGCGGGCCATGCTCAAGGTCAAGCACCAGCGCACCGCCGACTGCGTCGTCGCCGGGTTCCGGACGCACAAGGACGGTGCCGGCGTAGGCTCGTTGTTGCTCGGCCTCCACGACTCCTCGGGGACCCTGCATCACGTGGGCGTCGCCTCGGGTTTCAGCGTGGCGCGCCGCCGCGAGCTGGTGGACGAACTTGCGCCATATCGGAAGGACGCGCTGAAAGGACATCCCTGGGCCGGGTGGGCCGAGGCCCAGGGCCGGGGCCGGGCGCCCGGCGCCATGAACCGCTGGAACGCGGACAAGGACATGACCTGGGAGGCGGTCCGGCCCGAAGCCGTCTGCGAGGTCTCCTATGACCACCTCCAAGAGACCCGGTTCCGTCATGCCACGTCGTTCGTTCGCTGGCGGCCCGACCGCGACCCGGCGTCCTGCACGTACGCGCAGCTCGACACACCGGTGCCGCTCGAGCTCAGCGAGGTCTTCGGGACGGCCGGCAGTTAGGGGCTGAGCAGGTCCGGGGTCAGCGGCCAGCTCGGCGCGCACCGCCGCCTCCCAGAAGCCGATGAAGCCCTCGCCGTTGCCCCGGGACACGAGGTCGATGAACGCCTGGGGGACCCGCGACACACCCGATCCGCCGGCCGCGCGGGCGTACCAGGCGTGCCGACAGCGTTGCTCGAGTGCCACGGCACGTTGGTGCACGGCGCGCGCCGACCCGCCGAGCACGAAGACGCCGTGTCCTGCCAGGAGCGCCATGGCGGCGTCGCCCATCTGCTCCACGGCGCGACGGGCACTCCCGGCGTCGTTGACCGGCCCCTCGTACTCGTCCACCAGGGCGAGGTTGCCCCCGCCCAGGGCCGAGCTCTGGTCCAAGATGGGCGGCAGCTCCGCCAGGTCGGCCCAGACGGTGCCGAACAGTGGGTGGTTGTGCACCGCCCACACGACGTCGTGGCGCGCCTGCGTGGAGCGCGAGGTGAAGTGGGATCCCGAGTGGCACGGGCCAGTCCCCCTCGACCACGCGGCCCTCGAGATCGATGCGCAGCAGCTGCGAGGGTCGCAACTCGGCCCAGGTCAGGAGCCACGGGTTGCACAGCAAGGTGCCGTCGCCCAGGTTGACGGTGATGTGTCCCGCCAGGTGGTCGTTGTAGCCCTCGCGCCACAGCGCGCGGGCCAGGACGACCAGCTCCTCGCGCGGGTCAGGTCGGGCATCAACTTGTCGGCCGTCGGCATGAACATCGGCAATGCTCCTCTCAGCGCGGCAGCACGGTGTCGGGCAGCGGGTGGCGGTAGAGCCTCGCCGCGTTCTCACAGCACATGGCCCGCAGCTCGTCCGCGGGGATGTGGCCCCAGTACTCCTCAATGACACGCTGGGTGTCGGGCCACGTCCCGTCGCCATGCGGGTAGTCGACCTCGACCATGATGTTCTCCACGCCGATGGCGTGGCGCGTGTCGATGGTGGAGGGATCGTCGAGCGTGCAGAACCAGAAGTTACGTCGCAGGACGTCGGCTGGCCGCATGGCCCAACCCTTCCCGTAGCCGGAGCGGTCGACCATGTTCTCGAGCCGGTCGATCAGCATGGCCACCCAGCCGATGCCGCCTTCGCTCATGGCGATCTTCAGCGTCGGGTGGCGCACGGCGTACTCGGACCACAGCCACTCGGCGCACGCGGTGAGCGACAGCTGGCCGAAGAGGGTGGCGCCGATCTGGAGCGGCGCGCCCCCGGCGGGCCGATCTCCATGCCCGAGCTCCCGACGTGGAGGGAGACGACGGTGTCGGTCTCGACGACGGCGGCGATGATCGGGTCCCAGTGCGCACGGTCCCACAGGGAGGGGAGCCCGATGGCGTGGGGTCGTTCGGGAAAGGTCACCGAGGTGAAGCCGCGGGCGGCGTTGCGTTCGATCTCGGCGACGGCGAGGACGGGGTCGGCGAGGTAGGTGATGCCCAGGGGCACGATGCGGTCGGGGTGCGGCGTGTACCACTCCTCGAAGAGCCAGTCGTTCCAAGCCCGCACACAGCCGAGCCCCAGATCGCGGTCGGGGCTGGAGAAGAAGACGCGTCCGCAGAAGCCGGTGATCTGCGAGGGGAAGTTCACCGAGGCCCAGACGCCGTTGATGTCCATGTCCCGCACCCGCGCCTCGACGTCGTAACACCCGGGACGCATCTGGTCGAAGCGAAAGGGTTCGAGTCCGTAGGTCTCGGGCCGCCGGCCGGCGACGGCGTTCATCCCCACCTGGGTGTATCGCTCACCCTCGAACTCCCAGACCTGGTGTCCGAGCTCGGTCTCGACGATGCGGGGTGCCCGCGAGGCCAGTGCCGCCGGCAACCGGCCCGAGAAGGTGTGGGCGGGCTCGACGACGTGGTCGTCGACCGAGATGACCGTGTTGCGCACCTCTCGGGGCTCGGGGTCGGGCAGGAAGAGATCTTCGGCGAGGACCACGCTTCGGAGTATGCCCGAGGATCGCCCGGCGCGCCGTCCGCCGTTGTCGGCGTCGTGTCGGTCCGCGTCGCCAGGTTCCGCACCGGGGCCCCTTCGTGGGTGGATACTGGGCACAATCCGGGTAAGAGGAGGCGGCGTGGTTGCGTTGGTCGTGGTGTCGACGTTCGTGGTGTTGGTCCTCGGGATCTTGGTCGCCGGGCTCCTTCGCTCGCACGCCGACATCCTCCGGTCGCTCCACGAGCTCGGCGTGGGCGTGGGCGACCCGTCCGAGGCGGCGGCATCGGGCTCGGGTCCGGCAACCGCGGTCGGCACCGCGCCGGTCGCCGCGGCGTCGCCGGTCGCCATGATGCCGCCGTCATCGAGCCCGCCTCTCGGGCCGGCCCCGACGGTTGCCGGCGTGACCCCGACCGGGGACGCCCGGGCCATCTCGGTCACCAACAGTGACGGCTTCACCCTCTTGGCCTTCCTCTCGTCTGGTTGCGCCACGTGTGCCGGCTTCTGGGAGGCACTCCAGCGGCCGGGCGCCCTCGAGTTGCCCGGCCACAGCCGCGCCGTGATCGTCACCAAGGGGCCCGACCGTGAGGTCCCCTCCGAGGTGCGCGCCCGTGCCAACGGGAGCATCCCCGTCGTGATGTCGACCGAGGCCTGGGTCGAGTACCAGGTACCGGGCTCGCCCTTCTTCGTCCTCGTCGACGGATCGACCGGCACCAAGGTCGGCCAGGGGGTGGCCAATCACGTCGGCCAGCTCGCCGAATTGGTCCGCCGCGCCGAGAACGACCGCGCCATGCCCGACGGCGGCGAGCGCGGTCGGGGTGATGGCCGTCGCGGACGCGGCGAGAGCGCGCACGACGGGCCCGCCCGCGAGGCCGCAGCCGACGACGTCCTCCGCGTGGCAGGGATTCACCCGGGCGATCCGAGCCTCTACCCGCGCACCCTCGAGGACGTCTTTCCCTTCGGCACCGCGCCGCCACCGGCACCGGGCACGCTCGAGGACGGACGGCCGGTGCGGGGCTGAGCGGTGGCCACCATCGGCGCACACGGTATTTCGGCGCGGCTCCCCGACGGCTTCGAGGGCCGCATCTTCGTCCGCCCGGCCGTCGTCGGTTCGAGCTACCCGGTGGCGCAGTTCGGAACCTTCCCCCTTCCCGACGACATCGGTGACTTCGGCAGCGGTGCCGTCTCCGTCATGGGTCCGGCGGACGTCTTCGCCACACTGTTCGAGTACGGGCCCGAGAGCCTGGGCACCGCGCTGTTCGCTCGGCAAGGCCGGCCCACCACGCTGACCCCGGCGGACTTCTCCCCGACCGTGTTGCGGCGTGGGATCCCCGGACAGTCCGGCACCCAGTGGTTCTTCACCGAAGGGGGGCGCCCCTTCTCCTTCTACGCAGTGCTCGGGAGCCACGTGCGCCGCACCACGCTCGTCCCGCGCGTCAACACCCTGCTGGGCGCGCTCGGCGTGAGCCCGGCGACGTCCGAAGCTCCTCTGGCGAGGCCGCAGTGGAACTGATCGGCCTGTATCTCATTGCGGCGGGATTGCTCGTCGTTGCCGGCGTGGCCAAGGCGTCGCGGCCCGACGACACTGCCCGCGCCCTCGTGACCCTGCGCTCCTCGCGCAGAGCGCCGGGCGGGCGCGCCGTGTCCTTGCGCCGTATGCGCCTGTTCGTGCGCACCGGCGCGCTGGCCGAGGCCGTGCTCGGACTGATCGCGCTGCTCATGCCCCGACCGCTCACGGCATCCCTCGTCGCGCTGTCCTACGCGACGTTCAGTGTCGTCGTCGTCGTCGCCCGCCGCCGCGGTGGACCACTGGCCACCTGCGGCTGCTTCGGACGGCCCGACACGCCGCCGACCACCGTGCACCTGTTCGTCAATCTCTTGCTGGCGGTGAGTGCGGTCGTCGTCGCTGCGTCCGCGCCGGCAGACGGCACCGTGGTCTCCGCGTTGGCCCACCAACCGTGGGCGGGGCTCCCCCTCTTGTTCGTCAGCGCAGTCGGGTTGTGGCTGAGCCTGCTGGCGCTCTCCAGCCTCGCCGCGCTCGAGGGTGCGCGCAGACTGGTGGACCCGGCGCGGGGCGCGGCGGTCACCCGGCCGTGAGCCTGTCGACCGCGCTCGTCTCGCGCACGGCGCACGCACTCGAAGGCCGCCTGTCGCGGCGCAGCCTCATCAACCGGTCTGCCTTCGTCGGCAGCGCGGTCGCCGTCGGGTCCGGCCTCGACCTGGCCTTGCGACCCGGCACCGCCTACGGCGCCATTTGCGAGTGCGGGAACGCGGGCTGTGGCTGTGGGAGCACGTGCTGCTCGGGGTTCTCCGAGTTCTGCTGCGCGGTCAGCGGGTACAACTACTGCCCCGAGAACACCATCATGGGTGGCTGGTGGGTGGCGGAGGGATCGTCCTACTGCAACGGGCCGCGCTACTACATGGACTGCAATGCGACCTGTAGCTGCACGGCGGGTTGCTCTGGTGGCTTCCCCTTCTGCGAGACCGAGTGCGACGGGGTCAATTGCGGCTGCGGACCGCAGGGGTGCAATTCCTTCCTGACCGGGTGTCTGCAGTTCCGCTACGGACAGTGCAACCAGGACGTCCCGTGCATGGGACGCATCGTGTGCCGGGTCGTTGCGTGTGTGCCGCCGTGGCAGGTCGATCCGACCTGCACCACGGCATTGGCGGTCGACAACGGCACGGCCGAGCAGAACGAGCCGTGCTGGACCTCGGCGCCACCGTGCAGCTCGCCGACCACGAGGTGCGAGGTGGTCTGCGTGCTGCCGAGCGCCGACGGAGGCGGCTACGGGGTGCTCACGTCGTTCGGCCTCCTCCTCGCCTACGGCGACTTCGTGAATCAAGGCGACGCGTCGGGGCTCCAGCTCGCCGCTCCCGTTGTGGGCGCCGCCGCCTGCCACACCGGTGGGTACTGGCTCGTCGCCGCGGACGGTGGGATCTTCGACTATGGGGGCGCGCCGTTCTTCGGCTCGATGGGCGGCCAGCACCTGAACGCGCCGATGGTGGGTGTCGCGGGAACCTCGAGCGGCCGGGGCTACTGGACGGTGGCCTCCGACGGCGGGATCTTCGCCTACGGGGACGCAGCGTTCTACGGCTCCATGGGAGGAAGGCGGCTCAACGCGCCCATCGTCGGGATCGCTCCCACGCCGACCGGCCACGGGTACTGGCTGGTGGCATCCGACGGCGGGATCTTCGCCTTCGGGGACGACGCCGTGTTCCTCGGTTCCATGGGGGGCCGCCGCCTCAATGACCCGGTCGTCGGCATGGCGGCGACCCCGTCGGGCTCGGGCTATTGGCTGGTGGCCTCCGACGGCGGCATCTTCGCCTACGGGGACGCCGCGTACGACGGGTCCACCGGGGACCTCCAGCTCGCCAAGCCTGTCGTCGGGATGAGCGCGTACGGCGACGATGCCGGCTACTGGCTCGTGGCGCGCGACGGCGGGATCTTCGCCTTCGGCGGCGCCCCCTTCTTGGGATCGCCGGCGTGAGTCGCCCGATCGCCACTGCGATCCGGGCCGTCCGCGTCGGCCCGGACGCGACTGCTGCCACGAAAGGGGCTCTCATGACCATCGTTCTCGCTGTCTCGGCCGCCGTGGTGGCGGTCGTCGCAGCCGCGCGATCGACCTGGTCGCCGTGTGGGGTGTCGATGCTGGCGACGATCACACCGCTGGCCGAGACGGGGCGGGGCCATCGGTACCGATCCACCGCGCTGTGGTTCGTTGCCGGTGCGGTGGTGGGCGGGCTCACGCTCGGGCTCGTGTTGAGCGTGCTCGCCATCGGGATCGGTGCGGTCGCCCCCGCACTGGCGGTGCGTGCCGCGCTGGCGTGCGCCGCCGCGGCGATCTGCGCGGCATCGGACACGCCGGCCGCCCGCTTTGCCCTCCCGGTGCACCACCGCCAGGTCAACGAGCGCTGGCTCGACCAGTTCCGTCCCTGGGTCTACGGCGCCGGGTTCGGCTGGCAGATCGGTACCGGGTTCGTCACCTACATCAAGACGGCCGGCGTCTTCCTCATGGCGTTCCTCGCCGTGCTGAGCGGGTCATGGTGGATCGCACTGGCCGTCGGCATGCTCTTCGGTGTGGTCCGTGGCCTCGCCGTCTTCCTCGGCCGGAGCATCACGAGCACCGCGACGTTGGCTGCGTTCCACCGCCGCTTCACCCGGCTCGGCCCCGTCGTCCTCGCCGTGACGGTGTGCGTCGAGACTGCCGCCGCCGTGCTCTTCGGCTGGCTGCTCTCGCCCTGGGCCGGGGTGGCGCTGGTGCTGGCGGGGGCCGCGTTGCTTCTCGCCTGGAGCGCCCAGCGGAGGACGCGTGCCACGTCCGGTCGGGCCGCGGTGCCGACCGAGGCGATGGCCACGGCGACGCCGGCCGGGCGGAGCTGAGCCTCTAGGCGCTCATGTCGACGGCGTTGATGCGCACCGGGACGATGCGGACGACGACCCTGGTGTCCCCCGGCGCGTCGTGCTCGCGCAGGTCGGCGTCGTATTTCGCTCCGACCTTCTCGGCGAAGACACGGTCCTCGTCGGGCGTCACGTCCGCTGTGCCCCGGATCTCGAGGTACCGGTAGGGATTGGCCAAGTCGAGGATGAAGGCGGGCACGCCGGCTCCGTCATCAGGTTCTTGGTCTTCTGCCGGGCCGAGTTCAGCGAAATGGCGACCTGGTCGCCCTCGGCGAGGAACCACACCTCGGAGACCTGTGGGTAGCCGTCCTCGCCGACCGTCGCCAGCGTTGCGAAACGGCCGTCGAGCAGGTCTCGGTGGCTGTCGGGGATGCTGTCGTGAGCCATGGCGGTGCTCCTACCCGTTGACGGCGGATCGAAGCATCGGCGCGAGACCCACCACTACCATCAGGCGATCGCGCCCGCGCCCGCAGGATCTCCGCCACCGTCGCCGCGCCCCATCCGGCTCATGCTGGCCGACGTCGACGGCACGCTGGTGACCAACGACAAGGTGCTGACCGACGACGCCGTCGCCGCCGTGCGGCCGCCTGCGCGACGCCGGCATCGAGTTCGCCATCACCAGCGGCCGCCCGCCGCGCGGCATGGAGATGCTGATCGATCCCCTGGACCTGCAGACGCCCATCGCGGCCTTCAACGGTGGGTTGGTGGTCGACCGGACCATGGAGATCCTGGAGCAGCACGTCCTGCCCGAAGATCTCGTCTCCCCGGTCACCGACCTCATGCACGAGTTCGAGCTCGACGTCTGGCTCTACCGCGGTGCCGACTGGTACGTGTCGGACCCCAAGGCTCCGCACGTCGACCGCGAGGCCTGGACCGTGCGCTTCGACCCCAAGGTCATGCAGGGCCTCGACGGCCTGACCAAGGACGTGGTCAAGCTCGTCGGGGTGAGCGACGACCACGACGCGATCCAACGGGCGGCCAACGCCGCGGGCGAGCAGTTCGGCGACCACGTCACCGCGGCGGCCTCACAGCCCTACTACCTCGACGTCACCCACCCCGAGGCCAACAAGGGTTGGGTGGCCCGGTTCCTGGCGGAGCGCTACTCCCTCGACCCCGACGAGATCGCCACCATCGGCGACATGCCCAACGACATCTTGATGTTCGCCCATTCCGGATTGAGCATCGCCATGGGCAACGCCGACCCCGGGGTCAAGCGTGCCGCCCGTCGCTGTACCGCGAGCAACGAAGACGAGGGGTTCGCGTACGCCGTCGACCGCTTCGTCCTGCCGTCCGCCGCCCGCTCCTAGACCCCGCGGTGGTTCTCGAAGCGCGCGTACTGCTTGAGGAAGAGCAGGTTGGCCTTGCCGGTGGGCCCGTTGCGGTGCTTGGCCACCTCGATCAGCGCGTCGTCGGCGCGGTCGATCGGCACCTCGTCGTTGTACTCGGACTCTCGGTAGATGAACAGCACCACGTCGGCGTCCTGTTCGAGCGATCCTGACTCACGGAGGTCGGAGAGCTGGGGCGTCTTGTCCTGACGGGACTCGAGGTTCCGGGAGAGCTGGGAGAGGGCGACGACGGGCACCTCGAGTTCACGGGCCAGGATCTTCAGTCCACGGCTGATCTCGGCCACTTCGGTCTGGCGGTTCTCGGCCCGGCCGCGACCGGTCATGAGCTGGAGGTAGTCGACCACGACGATCCCGAGGTCGCCTTCCGACTTCTTCAGCCGCCGGGCCCGTGCCCGGATGTCCATGACGGTCACGTTGGGGTTGTCGTCGATGAAGATCGGGGCGCTCGACAGCCGGGTGACGGCCATGCCGATCTTGCTCCAGTCCTGGGTGCGGATCCGCCCGGTCTGCAGGCTCTGGCCGTTGACCTCCGCCTCGGAGGCCAGGATGCGCTGGGTCAGCTCGAGATGGCCCATCTCGAGTGAGAACAGCAGGGCGGGTCGGCCGACCTGCAGCCCGACGTTGGCCAGGACCCCGAGCGCGAAACTGGTCTTCCCCATTCCCGGGCGCGCCCCGACGATGTTGAGCGAGGACGGCTGGAAGCCGAGCAGGATCCGGTCCAGCTCCTCGTAGCCGGTGGCGACGCCGGTGATGTGCGAGCCGCGCTGGCCCAGCTCCTCGATGCGGTCCAAGCCCGCCCCGAGCAGCTCGTGCAGCGGCCGCATGGTGTCGACGGTCCGCCGCTCGCCGACGTCGAAGACGAGCTGTTCGGCCTCGTCGACCGCCGCCTTCACGTCCTCGGGGACCGAGTAGCCGATGTCGGCGATGTCGCCCGCCACACCGATGAGGCGTCGCAGGAGGGCGTGTTCCTCCACGATCTGGGCGTAGTGGCGTGCGTTGGCGATCGACGGCGTGTTGGCCTGCAACGAAATGAAGATGGAAGGGTCCCCGACCTGTTCGAGCAGCCCGGAGCGCTTCAGCTCGTCGGTCACGGTCACGGCGTCGATGGCCTCACCCCGCTCCATCAGCGCTTGGATGGCCGAGAAGATGTGCCCGTGGGTCGGCTTGTAGAAGTCGCTGGCCGAGCAGGTCTCGATGCCGACCGACGCCGCGTCGTTGGAGAGCAGCATGGCCCCGAGGAGGGATTGCTCGGCGTCGAGGTCGTGGGGCGGCAGCCGCGCGCCGGCCGACTGAGGGCGGGACGGCCGAGCGGATCGGCCGGGGGCGGGTGTCGTCGAAGGCTTGGACCACGGCCCCCCTACTCTGACGGTCGATGGCTGGGGACGGTAAGGAAGAACTTGCTGTGGGAAAGGTCGGGCCGGCATGTGGGTAACCGTGGGTGTAAGCACGCCAGCCGTGTGGATAACCCGTGTATGAACGGTTGTGCCTCCAGGCCGAAGGACCCGCGCGTTCGCCGTCACGCCGACATGATGAGCACAGCGCTGTGACCGTTCACCGGGGTTGCCGAACAACGGACACTGAACGCCCTGGCCGGGGGACTCCCGGCACACCATCCCCGTCGACGGGGACACGACTCAGCTGGCCGGGCTGACCTCGACCGTCACGATGACGGTGACGTCAGGGAACAGTTCGACGGTCACGTCGAAGCTCCCGGTCTCCTTGATGTGCTCGGGGAGCACGATGTGCCGGCGGTCCACCTCGACCCCCTTGGCGGCAGCGATGGCGTCGGCCACCTCGGACGGACCGACCGACCCGAAGAGCCGGCCACCTCCGGCCGCGCGCGCCGCGATCGGGATCACGGCGCCGGCGAGCAGGGTCGCCTGCGCTTCCGCGGCACTGCGGTCCTGGGCCTCGCGCAGGTCGCGGCGGCGGCGCATCTGCCCCGCCTGACCCTCGACACCCTCGGTAGCCACGATGGCGCGGCCCTCGGGCAACAGGAAATTGCGGGCGAAGCCGCCGGCGACCTTGACGATGTCGCCCCGGCGGCCCACGCCGGCCACGTCGTCACGCAGGAGGACCTTCATGCGTCGCCCTCGTTCGCAGCGTCGCTCCCTGCGCCCACAGCGGCGGCACCGTTGTCCGCCGCGGCGTCCTCGACCAGCTCTTCGACCAGCTCGGTGACCTCCTCGGCCACGGCGGCCTCGGTCACGGCGTCGCCCTGGGCATCGGTGTCGTCGACGACCTCGACGGAGACGTTGGTGGCGCCACGGGGTCCCCGGTCGCCGCGATCGCCCCGGTCGCCGCGATCGCCGCGATCGCCGCGATCGCCCCGATCGCCGCGGTCGCCCTGCATCGATTCGCCGAGGGTCCGCTCCCCCCGGTCGCGGCCGCCGCGGCCGCCCGGGCGCTCGGTCACCGTGCGCTGCGTGTAGGGGAGAAGGATCAGCTCACGGGCCGTCTTGATGGCCTGGGCGAGCGCGCGCTGGTGCTGGGCGCAGTTGCCGGTGACCCGGCGCGAGCGGATCTTGCCGCGGTCGCTCATGTACCGGCGCAGCATCGGGATGTCCTTGTAATCCACCCACTCGACCTTGTCGCGGCAGAGCGCGCACGGCTTCTTCTTGACCCGGCGGCCGAGATCCTTGGGGGCGCGCCGCGAGGTCGTCCCTCCGCGCTGGTTGCTTCGTGCCATTAGAAGGGCTCCTCGTCGTATCCGTAACCGGGCCCGGCGTCGTTGGCGGGCTGGGCCTGCGGGGCCGGTGCCGGGGCCGGGGCCGGGCGCCCGCCGCCACCGCTGCTGCTTCCGCCGCTCCCCCGGCTGTACTCCCCGGGGCCACGGCGCTCGTTCTTGGTGATCTGGGCCGTGGCCCAGCGCAGCGACGGTCCGATCTCGTCCGCCACCACCTCGACCTTGGAGCGGCGGTCGCCCTCCTGGGTCTCCCAGCTGCGCTGCTCGAGCCGGCCGGCGACCATGACGCGTGCGCCGCGGGTGATGGACTCGCTGACGTTCTCGGCCATTTCGCGCCAGCACACGACGTCGAAGAAGGAGGTGGCCTCCTCCCACTCCTGGGTCTGGCGGTTCTGCCAGCGCCGGTTCACCGCCAACCCGAAGGTGACGTTGGCCTGGCCGGTGTTGGTGAAGCGCAGCTCGGGGTCGCGGGTCACGTTCCCGACCAGCGTCACGCTGTTGTCTGACGGCATCTCTGCTCCTCTCGCCCGGCCGCTCAGCTGGCCGCGGGTTCGGCCGTCGGGGCCGGCGCCTTGTGGTCGGGGAGGCGCACCACCTTGTGGCGCACCACCTCGTCGGCCAGACCGAGCATGCGGTCCAGTGCGGCCACGGTCTCGGGCTCGCCGGTGAATTCCACCACGACGTAGTAACCCTCGCGCTTGTGGTTGACCTCGTAGGCGAAGGCCCGGCGTCCCCAGCGGTCGATCGCGCCGGGATTCCCGCCGGCGCCGCGGATGGTGTCGAGGGCGCGGTCGAGCACACCTTGAATCACGGTGGGTTCGGTGCTGGCCTCGAAGATGGCCATGACTTCGTAGGGCCGCATGTGCGGCGTACCTCCCTCTGGACCGGGCGTGCCCGGGCTCCTGGCGGTCAGGAGCAGGGTCTGTTGCGGGGGACCATGCTAGCCGCCTCGACGTCGGGGGGTCAGCGGCTCCGACCCGGCGCCGAACCCGGACCCTCAGGCCAGGGCGTCGCCCAATCCCGCCGGGGCGTGGTACGTCTCGGCATCGCCGGGGAAGTTGCCGCTGCGCACGTCGTCGGCGAAGGCGGCGATGGCCTCGGTGGCGATGCGGCCCACCTCGGCGTACTGGCGCACGAACTTGGGCGGCTTGGCCTTGCCCAGCCCCAGCAGGTCGTGGAAGACCAGGACCTGGCCGTCGGTGGCGGGGCCGGCGCCGATGCCGATGGTCGGCACGTCGATCGCCTCGGTGACCGCGGCCCCCACGACGTCGGGCACGCCTTCGATGACGAAGCCGAAGCAGCCGGCGGCGGCCAGTGCCTTGGCGGCGTCGAGCAGCGCCCCGGCTGCGTCCACGCTCTTGCCCTGCACCCGGAAGCCGCCCATGGCCAGGACCGACTGGGGGGTGAGGCCGAGATGCCCCATGACGGGGATTTCGGCCTTGATGATCGCTTCGACCACAGGCAGGCGGGCCCGGCCGCCTTCGAGCTTCACGGCGTGCGCGCCGGCGCGGATCAAGGTGGCCGCGTTGCGCACCGCATCTTCGGGGGAGAGGTGGTAGCTCATCCACGGCATGTCGCCGAGGATGAAGCAGCGGGGTTCGGCCCGCGCCACGGCTGCGGTGTGGTGCGCCATCACCTCGATGTCGACATGGAGCGTGTCCTTGTGACCGAGCACCGTGTTGGCCACCGAGTCCCCGACCAAGATGATGTCGGCACCCGCGTCGGACACGATGCGCGCGCCGGGCTCGTCGTACGCCGTGACCATCACGATCGGCGTCGTCACCGTTGCGCCGCTTGCGCGTCCGCAGCGTGGCGAGGGTGACCGGCCGTGGGGTCTCGTCCGCGGTGGCGCTCACTGGGCCGGCGCCGCCTTCTTGGGTCGGGCCTTGCCCCCGCCGGCGGGGTACTTGCGCATCAGGTGGTGCCAGGCGCACGAGGGGCAGACCTCGACCTCGTAACAGAGCACCGGCTCGGGCCGCCGGCAGAGCGCCTTGAGCTCGGTCGCGGTGCCGGGGCAGCGTCCGCCGGGGGGCAGCTTTGCCCCGAAGACGAACGTGACGGTCACGAGGCGCCCGTCGTCGCAGATGGGGCAGACCTCCTTGGTGGGCCGGCCGACGTTGCGGGCCGCCCGGAGCAACTCGGGGTGGGCGTCGCAGACGTCGATCTTTTGGACCTTGCCCCGCTCGACCTCTCGCACAAGTCCGTTGCGCACGATGCGGTACTCGACCTGGGCCGTGACGTCGGGGCTCACCGCACGGGAAGGCGACCTCGGCTCCGAGGTGACGGACACGGGCGCCAGGCTACCCCTCCGGCCCGGAATCCACGACCAATTGGGTGGCAAATCAGGCACGAACGCGACCGGTCGGTGACAGAATGGTTGTCGGGCGCTATATCGAATCGATATACTTGTCCGCGATGTTGGATCTGGCCATTCTGGGCCTCCTCGAGGAGGGCGACCTCCACGGCTACGAAATTCGCCGCCGGCTGCGCGAGCACCTGGGCCTCTTGGCCAACGTCTCGTTCGGCTCCATCTACCCGGCGCTGACCCGTCTCGAGAAGATGGGGGCGGTCGTGGCCACCGAGGGTGGACGCGGCCGGACCCGCCCCGGCGGCACCGGCGCCGCCCACCGGATCCCTGACCGGCGAGCGCGCCGCCATGCGCCGCCACTCCCCCGCCCGGGCCCGGCGAGGCCGCAAGGTCTACCGGATCACCGACGCCGGCCGGCAGCTCTTCGCGGAGCTGCTCGAAGGCGGCGGCTCGGCCGACGACGCCCGCAGCTTCGGGCTGCGCCTGGCCTTCGCCCGTCACCTCGCACCCCAGGCCCGGCTCGCCCTGCTCGAGCGACGGCGGGCCCAACTGGTCCAGCGCCAGGGCGAGGTCGAAGCGGCCCGGGCCGACCTCGACGTCTACGCCCGCTCGGTCGTCCAGCACACGGCCGACGGTGTCGCCCGCGACATCAGCTGGCTCGACACCCTCATCGCGTCCGAACGCGCCGACCTCGCACTGGCCGGATCCGATCCGGCACCGTGACGAACCCCCCGCAGCACCGACACTGAAGGAGACAGTCCATGTCCAGCCCCATCCGACTTGCCATCGCCGGCGTCGGCAACTGCGCCAGCTCGCTCGTCCAGGGCATCACCTACTACCGCGACGCCGACCCCGACGACGTCGTTCCGGGCCTGATGCATGTCGAGCTGGGCGGCTACCACGTCCGTGACCTCGTGCCGGTGGCCGCCTTCGACGTGGACCAGACCAAGGTCGGGACCGACCTGGGCAAGGCGATCCACGCCGGCCTGAACAACACCGTGCGCTTCGCCGACGCGGGTGAGCTCGGCGTGACGGTCCAGCGGGGCCCGACCTTCGACGGGCTGGGGAAGTACTACCGGGAACTGATCGAGGAGTCGCCGTTCGAGCCGGTCGACGTCGCCGAGGCGTTGCGCCGGTCCGAGGCGGACGTCCTGGTCTCGTACCTGCCGGTCGGCTCCGAGCAGGCCCAGCGCCACTACGCCCAGGCCTGCCTCGACGCGGGTGTGGCCTTCGTCAACGCCATCCCCGTCTTCATCGCCTCGGACCCCGAGTGGGCCCGCAAGTTCCGCGACGCCGGCGTGCCCATCGTGGGCGACGACATCAAGAGCCAGGTCGGCTCGACGATCGTCCACCGCATCCTCACACGCCTCTTCGAGGACCGCGGCCTGGCGCTGGACCACACGTACCAGCTCAACTTCGGCGGCAACATGGACTTCAAGAACATGCTCGAGCGTCAACGCCTCGAGTCCAAGAAGATCTCCAAGACCCAGGCCGTCACGAGCCAGATCGAGGACAACGTGCTCGATGCCGACGACGTGCATGTCGGTCCCTCGGACCACGTGCCCTGGCTGAAGGACCGCAAGTGGGCCTACATCCGCATGGAGGGGCGCAACTTCGGCGACGTCCCGCTCAACCTCGAGCTCAAGCTCGAGGTGTGGGACTCGCCCAACTCGGCGGGCGTGATCATCGACGCCGTCCGCTGCGCCAAGCTCGCGCTCGACCGCGGCATCGGCGGCCCGCTGCTCGGCCCGTCGGCGTATTTCATGAAGTCGCCGCCGGTCCAGTACCACGACGACGTCGCCCACGCGCTCGTCGAGGGTTTCGCCGCCGGCGACCCCCAGGAGTCCTGGCCCGCCGACTGACGAGCCCGGCGGCGCCCCGTCCTCAGACGAGGATGCGCTCGGCGGGGGCCCGCACGCCCACCACCGCCAGCGTGCGCCCCATGCCCAAGAACATGCCGCAGCACATCGTCAGGTCGGCCAGCTCGTCGTCGGCGTACACCGCACCCAAGCGGTCCCACAGCTCGTCGTCCATGCCGAGGTGGTCGAGCGCGAAGCGCTCGGCGAACTCTGCGGCCAGCCGCTCGCGGTCGCTCAGCCCCGTGGCGCTGCGCCAGTCGGACACCTCCGCGTAGAACGGCTCGCCGGCTCCGGCCGTCTCGCCGTCGCGGGCGCGCGTGTCGCGGCAGACCGCGCAGTCGTTGATCAGGGCGATCGTCCAGCGCGCCGCTTCACGCTCGCGCACCGACAGCTGGGTGTTGCCGTAGACCGCCTCGGACAGCTTGCCCATCCCGGCCGCCATCTTCGGCCGCAGCAGCGCCCAGTCGATGTGCTCGCCCATGCCGCTCTCCGGTGCCGTGATCCTGGTCATGGCGCGAGGGTACCCCCGGGCTCGCCGGACTGCTCAGCTCTGTGCCGCCCACCAGGCCTTGAGCCGGGCGGTCGCCTCCTCTTCGCCCAGCGGGCCCTCGTCGAGGCGCAGCTCCATGAGGAAGTGCAGGGCCTGGCCGACGGCCCGGCCGGGCCCGATCCCGAGGACCGTCATGACCTGGTTCCCGTCGAGATCCGGGCGCAGCGCATCGAGCTCCTCCTGCTCGCGCAACTCGGCAATGCGCGCCTCGAGCTCGTCCATGCGCCGGGCCAGCGCACGGGCCTTGGCCGCGTTGCGGGTGGTGCAGTCGCAGCGCGTCAGTTCGTTGAGCAGGTCGAGCAGGGGCCCGGCGTCGCGCACGTAGCGGCGCACGGCCTTGTCCGTCCAGCCCAGTCGGTAGGTGTGGAAGCGCAGGTGCAGCTCGACGAGCCGCACGACGGTGTCGATGTCGGCCGCCGAGTAGCGCAGCGCCTCCATGCGCGTGCGCGTCATCCGGGCGCCCACGACCTCGTGGTGGTGGAAGGTCACGCCGCCATCGGTGATGGCGCGCGTGCGCGGCTTGCCCACGTCGTGGAAGAGCGCGGCCAGACGGAGCAACCGCTGGGGCGAGGTCTTGTCGACGACGGCGAGCGTGTGCGCGAGCACGTCCTTGTGGCGGTGGATGGGATCCTGTTCGAGCGCCAGACCGGGGAGCTCGGGGAGGAACTCGCCGGCCAGGCCCGTGCGCACGACGAACCACAACGCCCCCGAGGGCACGTCGAGCATGACCATCTTGTCCAGCTCGTCACGGATGCGTTCGGCCGAGACGATGGAGAGCCGCCCGTGCATGCGTTCGATGGCGGCGACCAGCGCGGCGTCGGGTTCGAGGTTGAATCGCGCCGCGAAGCGCGCGGCACGGAGCATGCGCAGCGGGTCGTCCCCGAAGGACACCTCGGGGTCGAGCGGCGTGCGCAGCCGCCCGGCCGCCAGGTCGCCCAGCCCGTCGAAGGGGTCGATCAGCTCCATGCCGGGCAGGCGCAGAGCCAGCGCGTTGATGGTGAAGTCCCGGCGCGACAGGTCCACCTCGATGTCGTCGCCGAAGGTCACCTCGGGCTTGCGTGACTCGGGCACGTAGACCTCGGCGCGGTGGGTGGTGATCTCGTAGACCTGGCCGTCCTTGCGGGCGCCGATCGTGCCGAAGCGCTCCCCTTGGGTCCAGATGTCGTCGGCCCAGCCCTCCACCAGTCGCACGATCTCGTCGGGGCGTGCGTCGGTCGTCAAGTCGAGGTCGGTGCGCGGCGCCGGCCTCTCCCGGGAACAGCGCATCACGCACGGATCCGCCCACCAAGTACAGCGTCCGGCCTGCAGCGGCGAAGCGGCGCGCGACCTCGTCGGTCGCTTCGACGTAGGGACGGAACCGCTCGGGAACCGAGGTGGACTGCACCCGCCCACGGTAGTGCGCCCTCTAGCCTCTCCCTGTGTCGAAGCGCTGGGCCCGGACCGCCCTCTGCACGCTCGCCGTGGCCCTTGCTGCCCTTGCCGGCAGCCTCGGCGCGGCCGTCCCGGCCCAGGCGCATCAGGCGCCGCAGCGCGCGCTCGGTGCTCAGCAGCGGCGCCCCGCCACTCACTTTGGTGTCGCAGACCCCGTGGGTCACCCCCGCCCAGCCCTCGTTCAACATCGAGCTGGGTGTGTCCGCCTCTGCCGGGTCCGCCGGCGCGTTGCACGTCAACCTGACCTTTTACGGCCGCCTGGTCGACGGATCGGACCTGCAGCAGGCGGAGAGCGGGACACCGGCGGGGACCGCGCTGGGCCATGACAACGGCATCGCCGTCGGGGCGGTCCCGGGCGGACTCACGGCAACGGCCTGCGTCAACGTGCTGCCCGACGACAGCGCGTCCGCGCCGGCCGGCGCGCCGCAGGCGTGTGCGGCCGGCGACCCGACGCTCGTCTTGGGCTGCACACCGCTGAACGGGACGTGCCCGGGCGTCTATCCGGTGACGGTCTCCCTGCAGCGAGCGGGGTCGTCCAACCCGGTCGCACACGTCACGACCTTCCTCACCTACGACGAGCCCGACGGCCCGCACGGTGCCACCGGCTCCCTGCGGGTCGGGCTCGTGGTGCCGGTCACCGCCGGCGGTCTGACGACCATGGCGGGCGCGCTGGCGGATCATCGCGACGTCGCGACGACGCTCGCCGTGAACCCGATGGCGGTCGCCGGCGCGCAACGGCTGCACGATCACGGCGACGCGCACGCGCAGGAGCAGCTCGACGCGCTCTCCGGCGACCAGGTGCTCGACTCGTCCTACGTGCCCATCAACCTGGCCGCGCTGACCGAGGCGGGGATCACCGACGAGATCGAAGGCCAGGTGACCAGGGGCGACGACCTGCTGCGCGCCGCCGGGCTCAAACCGGCCGGCGGCCCGTGGGTCGACGCCTCCTCCTCGTTCACCCAGGCCGATGCGACCGACCTGGCCAGCGGGCTCCAAGTGGCCGGCGCGGCGCAGCTGGTGCTCAACGACGACGACCTGGCCTCGGCGGGCGTGAACGACCTGACGTTCGCCCAGCCGTTCAGCCTCGACCTCGGGCACGGGTCGACCGTCCCCGCTGCTGCGGTGGACTCGTCGCTCAGCTCGCGCTTCACCCAGAACGCGGAGGATCCGGTGCTCGGGGCCGAGCAGCTCTTGGCGGGCATGAGCTTCGTCCATTTCGAGAACGCGTTCGTGACCGCGGCGCGCGGTGTGGTCATCACGCCGCCGGCGAACTGGCAGCCCTCCGCGAGTTTCATGGACACCCTCTTGGCCGGGCTGCAGAACAACCCGTCGCTCCAGGCGGTCACCATGAGCCAATTCTTCGAGCAGGTGCCCGCAGGCGGCAACCACGAACCGGCGGTCCGCCACCTGCAGTCGGGATCGGCGACGCGGGGCTTCACCCACAACGCAGCCAACCGGATCAGCCTGGCGCGCCAGCAGCTCGGCTCGTACGCCGAGGCCGTGAGCCCGGGCCATCCCTCCGAACTGACGACGCTCTCCGACGCGCTGTTGGCCACCGAGGCACGCGGCCTCAGCGCCACCGGCCGGGCCGTCGCGCTCGATGCCTACGAACGGGCCTTCGCCGGCGTGACCGGGGCCATCACACTGGGCACCGAGCGCACCGTCACCTTCACGGCGCAGCGCGTGGCCATCCCCGTCACCGTGCTGTCGTCGGCGCCGTACCCGGTCACCGTCGTCGTGACCCTGGCCAGTGACAAGTTCACCTTCCCCGACGGCAACGCGCGCACGCTGGTGCTCAACCGGCCCACCACCTCGGTCCGTGTCACCGCCCAGGCCCGGACCTCGGGTGACCGCCTCCCCATCGAGGTCACCCTGCAGACCCCCAATGGCCAGCTCACCTTGGCCCACACCGTGCTGACCGTGCATTCGACGGCGATCTCCTTCGCCGGGGTGGCCCTGACCGTCCTGGCCGGAACGGTGCTGCTGGCCTGGTGGATCCGGACGTGGCGACGGTCACGGCGCCGGCGTCCGAGGGCGCAGCACTGACCGTGGCTCGCCCCCGCCGGGCCCGGACCCTCCCCCTGCGGACCTCGGCCGTCTACGTCGCCGGCGGCACCGCGGTGTCGCGCGTCACGGGCTTGCTCCGCTTCGTCGCGTTGGCCTGGGCGCTCGGGCAGACGCTACTGGCGGACTCGTACAACCTGGCCAACACCACGCCCAACATGCTCTACGACGTCGTCCTCGGCGGCGTGCTCTCGGCCACCTTCATCCCGGTCTTCGTGGACCGCCTGGCCAACCGCGAGGAGAGCGAGGCCTTCGAGTCCATTTCGGCCGTGATCACCGTGTCGGTCGTGGTCCTGGTGGTGACGAGCCTCGCCGCGCTCGTCGCCGCGCCCTACCTCATCAACGCGCTCACCACGCTCGACACCCACGCGGATCCCGGCCACATCCACCAGGTCGTGCTCGAGCGCCAGGTCGCCACGACGTTCTTGCGCTGGTTCGTCATCCAGATCGCCGCCTATGGCCTCTTCGCCCTCGGGGCCGCGCTGCTCAACACGCGTCGGCGCTTCGTGGCCGTCGCCTGGGCGCCGATCGTCAACAACCTCGTCTGCATCGGCATCTTGATCTGGTTCGGTCTGTGGGCCGGGCACGGGGCCGACCTCGCCAGCGTCGAGCAGCACCACACCCAGCTCGTGCTCCTGGGCCTCGGCACGTCGCTCGGGGTGGTGTTCCAAGGGGTCGCGCTGATCCCCAGCCTGCGCGACGCCGACCTGCGCCTGCTGCGCTGGCACTGGAACCTCCACGACGACGCGCTGCGCGCCGTGGTGCGCCTGGGCGGCTGGACATTCGGCTTCGTGCTGGCCAACCAGCTGGCGCTGTTCGTCGTCACCATCCTGGCGGGCAGTGTGGCGGGGCCGGACCCGGTGTCCTCGTACACCTACGCCTACGCCTTCTTCCAGCTCCCCTACGGCATCATCGCAGTGACCGTGATGTCGGTGGTCACGCCGGACCTGGCCGAGAAGTGGTCGACGGGACGCCAGGACGCGTTCTTGCACCGGATGACCGGGGGTCTGCGCGCCGTGCTCGCGCTGATCATCCCCTCTGCGGTCGGGATGCTGTTGCTGGCCAAGCCGGCCGTCGCGCTGCTGCTCGGGCACGGGCACAGCACGCCCAGCGAGACCGCCACCACCGGCGCCGCGCTGGCCATGTTCGCGCTGGGGCTGCCGGGCTTCTGCACCTACCTGTACTTCGTGCGCGTGCTCCAGTCCATGCAGCGCACGAGGGTGGCCTTCTACTTGTATCTCGTCGAGAACGGGCTGAACATCGTGCTGGCGCTGGTCCTGGTGCACCCGCTCGGCGTGCGCGGACTCGCTCTCTCGCTGTCCATCGCGTACACCGTCGCCGCCCTGCTGGCCTTCGCCACCTTCCACCAGTGGTTCGGGCGCCTGGCCGACCACGCCACGTGGGCACCCTTGTGGCGCGTCGTCGTCGCCAGCGTCCCCATGGCCGTCGTCGTCCTGGTGGTCTCCAACGTCTCGGGGTCGACCACCCTGGCCGGCCTCGTGGCCCGCGTGGTCGGCGCCGTCGTGGCGGGCGGGCTCACCTTCGGCGCCGTCGTGGTGCTCCTCGGGCGTCGCCATGACGCCCGTCGGCCGCCCCCGCCGCCCCCCTCGCCGCCGTCGCGCCCGCCTCCGGCCTCCTCCGTGCCCCCGCCGGCGTCGCCGCGCGCCGCGACCCCCGTCGTGCGACGCGTGGGTCCGGGCCCGATCGGCTCGCCGCGCCGCGCCTGAGGGGCCCGAGCACCGGACGCGCCGGCACACCCTCGAGGCGCACGGTCACGGCCGTGTCCAGGTGGCGCCGGCGCCCCCGTGGCAGACTCCCCTCATGCCCGGCGTCCACATCGTGACCGACAGCGCCTGTGACCTGACCGACCAACTGGTGAAGGAGCACAACGTCATCGTCGTGCCGCTCACGATCCGCTTCGGTGCCGAGGAACTCGAGGACCGCCGCCAGCTCAGCCCCGAGGAGTTCTGGGACCGTTGCCGGGGCAAGGGTGACCTGCCCGAGACCGCCGCCCCCTCCCCCGGCGCCTTCCAGGCCGCGTTCGCCCAGGCGGCCGACGAGGGAGCGGACGCCGTGCTCTGCCTCACCATCTCCTCGAAGGTGTCGGGCACCTACGGCTCGGCCATGACGGCTGCCGCCACGTTCAGCGGGGTCCCCGTCACGGTGGTCGACACCTTCAGCCTCACCATGGGCCAGGGCCTGCTCGTCATCGCGGCGGCCGAGGAGGCGGCCGGCGGCGCCGATCTCGACGCGCTCGTCACCGCCACCGAGGACCGCATCGGCCGCACCCATATTTACGGGGTGATCGGCGGGCTCGAGCACCTCCAGCGCGGCGGGCGCATCGGCGGGGCGCGTGCGTTGCTCGGATCACTGCTCAACATCAAGCCGGTCATCCAGCTCAAGGACGGCGAAGTGGCCGAGGAGTCCAAGCAGCGCACCAGGGCGCGGGCGCTCGCCTACCTGACCGAGAAGGTGAAGGCCGACGCACCCCTCGAGCGGATCGCCGTGGCCGACGGTGCCTGCGACGACTTCCCCGACGTGCTGGCCTCCATGGGCGCCATCGCCACCGAACACCCGCTGCTCTCGGTCGATCTCGGCCCGGTGGTGGGTACCCACGCCGGACCGAACACCGTGGGCGTCTGCTACATCGTCCCTGCCAGGGCCGCTGGCGGCGCCGGGTAGTCTCCCTCCGTGGCTGAAAACGACCTCTCCGACGCGCTGTCCGAGCGAGCCCTCGACACGGTCGACGCCGTCGTCGCCACCGTCAACGACAAGGCGATCCGTCCCGCCATCGTGGCCGCCCGGGGCATCGTCTTCGGCGTGGTCATCGCCGTCATGGGCATCACCACCGTCGTGCTCTTCTGCGTGGGCTTCATCCGCGTGACCACCATCGCCGGTCACCGCATCTGGGCCTCTTACATCGTGCTGGGCCTCATCTTCAGCATCGTCGGCGCCGTCCTTTACTCGCGCCGCGGCATCCCGCCCGATGCCTGAGCGGCGCGAGGTCGTCATCATCGGCAGCGGCCCGGCCGGCCTGACTGCCGCCCTCTACGCCGCGCGCGCCCAGCTGCACCCCCTCGTCATCGAAGGCGAACCCTCGTCCACCAGCGACCAGCCCGGCGGGCAGCTCATGCTCACGACCGACGTCGAGAACTATCCGGGCTTCGTCGACGGGATCATGGGACCCGAGCTGATGGGCATCATGCGGGCGCAGGCGCAGCGCTTCGAGGCCGAGCTGCGTACGGCCAAGGTCAGCCGCGTCGACGTCACGCCCTGGCCCTTCGAGGTCTGGGTCGGCGACCCCGACGCCGCCGAACCGACCGTCGTGGCCGATTCCCTCATCGTGGCCACGGGCGCCCGCTCCCTCATGCTCGGTGTCCCCAACGAGGACCGGCTCCTCGGCTACGGCGTCTCGACCTGCGCCACCTGCGACGGCTTCTTCTTCCGCGACCAGCACATCGCCGTGGCCGGCGGCGGCGACTCGGCCATGGAGGAGGCGCTCTTCCTTGCTCGCTTCGGCTCCAAGGTCACGATCATTCACCGCCGCGACGAGCTGCGCGCCTCGAGGATCATGCAGGACCGCGCCCGTGCCAACGACAAGATCGAGTTCAAGTGGAACTCGGTGATCACCGACATCGTCGGCGACACCAAGGTCTCGGGACTGCGCCTGCGCGACACCGTCACGGGCGAGGAATCCGACCTGAATGCGACGGGACTCTTCGTCGCCATCGGCCACGAGCCCAACTCCTCCCTGTTCAAGGGGCAGATCGAGCTCGAGGACAACGGATATGTGCGCACGTTCGACGGGACGACGAGGACCAGCGTGGACGGGGTTTTTGCCTGCGGCGACGTGCAGGACCACTACTACCGCCAGGCCATCACCTCGGCCGGGTCGGGCTGCATGGCCGCCATCGACGCCGAGCGCTGGCTCGAGGCGAAGGGCGAATAGGCCGAGGGAACAGAACCGGGTGGGGCGGCGTTACACCCGCTGACAAGGAGATGCGATGAGCGAGAACATCGAAACACTGACCGACGCGACATTCGACGAGCAGGTCAAGGGTTCTGACGTGCCCGTGTTGGTAGACTTTTGGGCCGAGTGGTGTGGCCCGTGCAAGATGATCTCCCCGGTGCTGGAGGAGATCGCGCAAGAGCAGGCGGGCAAGATCCGGATCGGCAAGCTCAACATCGACGACAACCTCGACGTGACGCGCCGGTTCGAAGTGATGAGCATCCCGACGCTGATCCTGTTCAAGGACGGGGAGCCTCAGGTCCGCCTGATCGGGGCCAAGCCCAAGGGCCAGCTGCTCGAGGAGATCTCGGCCTACCTGTAGGCCTGCCCCTCGTCATCTGGGACCGCGGTCCCGCGGTCACCGACGTCCAACACCGTCTGAGCGCCGCCCTCGGCACGCACGTCGACTCCGACGGCGTCTTCGGACCCGCCACCCGGGCCGCCGTCGAGGCCTTCCAGCGCCTGCGGGGTCTGCGCGTGGACGGCGTCTGCGGTCCCCAGACCTGGAACACCCTGGTCGAGGCCGGTTTTCGGCTCGGCGACCGCTTCTTGTACCGCCGGACCCCCATGCTGCGGGGTGACGACGTGGCCGAGCTCCAGCAGCGCCTGTGCAGCTTGGGCTTCGACACCGAGCGGGTGGACGGCATCTTCGGCGACGCCACCGTGCGCGCCCTGGCCGAGTTCCAGCGCAACGCCGGCCTCCCCGTCGACGGCATCGTCGGCGGAGCCACCCTGGCCGAGCTGCTCCGCCTCGGGAGCCGCCACGACACCTCCGAGCTGGTCTCGGCCGTGCGGGCCCGGGCCGCCCTGCGCGACACGCCACGGAGCCTGCGCGGCCGTCACGTCGCCGTCGGTGAGGGTGGCGGGCTCGGCAGCGTGGCCGGGGCCCTGCGTCGGCGCCTGACCCTGGCCGGGATCCAGGTCAGCGAGCTCCACCACCCCGACGACGCGGTGCAGGCCAAGGAGGCCAACGAGCTCGACGTGGACGTGTTCGTCGGGCTGCGCCTCAACCCCTCCCTCTCCTCGTGCATGACCGCGTACTGGTCGGGCACCCACGACGAATCCCCCGGCGGTCGCCGGCTGGCCGAGCTGGTCCAGGCCGCCGTGCCCGTGGCGCTCGGTATCGACGACGGCGGCGTGCGTGGCATGTCCCTGCCGATTCTGCGCGAAACCCGGATGCCGGCCGTGGTGGTCGAGGTGGGCCCGGCCAGCACCGTGGTCGAGCGTGCCACCACGCTGGCCGCCGCCCTGGCCGGTGCCCTCGGGCACTGGGCCGACGCCTCCTGGGACTGATCCGCACCCGGGGATCCGCCGAATCTCCCCGACAACGGATCCACAACGGAACCACAACGTCTGATCAACTCTCAACGATTACTGGTAATTACAATCCCCGTACGGGTCGTCCTCGGCAACGGGGGAGGCCGACAAAGGGCCCTCTGACAACGCCGCCACAATGGGCGACGGTTACGCGATCAATGCTTCCGGCGGATGAACCAGGTGACAATCCACAACGTCATGCACAGGTTGTGGATGAAGCTGAACAGACCGTTGACGGTTCTGTGAACTACGTGACGACGCCGTCACCAACCATGGCGCGATAGATGCGCTCGAGGTCCTCGAGGGTGGCGAATTCCACGACCAGGCGCCCCCGACGGTTCTGGATGTCCACCTTGACCCGGGTGTTCAGGTAGGTCGAGAGGAGCTCCTCGAGCTCGAGCACACCGGGCTCGGGGAGCTTGCGCGTCGGTGGCCGGCGGATGCCCTCCACGGGGACCGTGGTGGTCTCGGCCACCGGAGCAGGCTCCTCGGGAGCCTCGGGCTCGTCGGGGACGACCCGCAGCTCGGTGCCGCCGTTGCGTACCAACTCCTCGACGGCCCGCACCGTCAGGCCCTCCTGGACGATCCGTTCGACCAGGCGCTCTTGCAGGGCGCGGTCGGGCGTCCCCAGGAGGGCCCTGGCATGCCCGGCCGAGATCGACCCTTCGGCGAGGGCCTGCTGGGCCCCGGCCGGCAGCTGCAGCAGCCGCAGCGTGTTGGTCACGGTGGCCCGGCCCTTCCCCATGCGGCTGGCCACCTGTTCGTGCGTGAGGCCGAACTCGTCGATGAGCTGTTGGTAGGCCGCTGCCTCCTCGAGCGCGTTGAGGTCGACCCGGTGCAGGTTCTCCACCAGCGCCTGCTCGAGGCTGCCGACGTCGTCGGCGATCTGGACCAGGACGGGGATGGTCTGCAGTCCGGCCCGGCGGGCGGCCCGCCAGCGTCGCTCCCCCGCGATGAGCTCGTAGTTCTCGGTCTCGTCCTGGAGCTGCCGTACCAGGACGGGTTGGAGCAGCCCCACCGCCTTGATGGAGGCGGCCAGCGCGGCCATGGACTCCTCGTCGAAGTGGCTGCGGGGTTGGAAGACGTTGGGACGGATGTGCGAGATCGGCACGACCCGGAGCAGCGAGTCGGACTCCCCCATCACCTCGCCCGGAATGAGGGCGCTCAGCCCCTTACCCAGTCCGCTGCGGCGCGCCATTGCTCACCTCCTTGGCCAGCTCGCGATAGGCAACAGCGCCACGCGAGGCTGGATCGAAAACCGTGATCGGCTGCCCGAACGAGGGCGCCTCGGACAAACGGACCGTGCGAGGGATCATCACCCGGCACACCCGATCGGCGAAATGCTCCCGGACCTCGTTGGCCACGTCGACCGAGAGCCGGGTCCGGGCGTCGTACATGGTCAGCACGATCGTCGAGACCTCCAGTGTCTCGTTGAGGTTCGAGGAGACCAGGTTCACGTTGCGCAGGAGCTGGCTCAAGCCCTCGAGGGCGTAGTACTCGCACTGGATCGGCACGAGGACCTCTTGCGCGGCCGCCAGGCCGTTGACCGTGATGAGGCCGAGCGAGGGCGGGCAGTCGATCAGGACGAAGTCGAAGTCCTCGACGACCGAGTCGATGGCCTTCTTGAGCTTGAGCTCACGGCTGAAGGCCGGGACGAGCTCGATCTCGACGCCCGCCAGGTCGATGGTGGCGGGCGCCACGAAGAGCTTCTTGACGCTGGTCGGCTCGATGCAGTCCTCGAGGGGCTGGTCCCGCATGATGACGTCGTACATCGACAGCTCGAAGTTGCGTGCCTCGACTCCGAGTCCGGTCGTGGCGTTGCCCTGGGGATCGAGGTCGATCACCAGGACCCGGTAATCCATTTCGGCCAGGGCGGCGCCGAGGTTGACCGTCGTCGTGGTCTTGCCGACGCCACCCTTTTGATTCGCGATCGCGATGACCCGGGGGAGCTCACGCATCGTGGGCTTGGCCCCGTTCAAGAGTTCGGTCGCGTCCTGCCCGATCGTCGGCGGCCGCATTTTCGGCTCCTCTGGGGCCTGCACCGCCACGGCAGGCTCTGGTTCGGGGTCGGGGTCGGGTGGCGTCTCGATGAGCGGCGCCATGGTAGCCGCGACCTCCCCGGGGGAGGAAACCGGCGCCACGGACCCGGCCAGCCCGTTGCTGCCGACAGGTTGCTCGTCTCGGGCCACGTGAGCGCCTCGCTCCGCCTCGTCGGACACCGCCGCGTCGACAGGCTCTGGCCCGACCGGCGCTGCGGAACCAGGGGAGTCGGGTCCCGGCGGCACCGGTGTGGGCTCAGCCTGGCTGGCGACGGGGGACTCGGGTTCGGGGACGCGGGCGGCGGGCGGCGGGTTCGCCCTCCGCCGACGTGGGTGGGGGAGCCGCCGCCACGTCCGTTCCGAGACTGATGACCGGATCGGTCGAAGTGGGCGCGGACTCAGGCCGGGCCGGCAGCTCTTGGTCGTAGGGGACGGGCTCTTTGGGAGCTGATGCCTTCTCGGTGTTGTCCTTGTCCCGGCGCCTGATTCGCATCAAGCAGATTCTCCCGACCACGGCACGTCGCCTATCCTGGCCTGCCTCAGCACCAAGGTCAAGACTTGAGGTTGTTTCACGTGGAACCTTGGGTCCAGGTTGGGATCGGACCGGCTTCGCCGGTCCTCGGGCGCTTCACCGAGTTCACCGGGAGATTACTTACGTTTCACGTGAAACAAATCCGGCGTTCCCGGCCCCCGGCAAACCGAGGCCGCACGGACCATCCTTGTCGGACAGTGGGGAAGCGGGGCGCCCGAGCGGGGCGCCGAGCCTCTCCTCGGGCGCCCCGGCCTCAGACACCGACGACCTCAGACCACCTCACGACTCAGAACAAAGGGCGCTTGGCCGGCATGCCGTCGCGCCGGGGATAGCGCTCAGGACAGGCCTCGACCTGGCGGAGTACCTGGAACTCGAATCCCTCGCGGACGGCCTCGCCGGGTTCGAGGCCGAGCTGGGCCAGCTGATCGGCGGGCCAACGACCGCCCGGGCCGGGTGCGTCGACACCCGCATCGGACGGGGGCGGCTCGGAGACCACCAGCCACCCGCCGGTTCTCAAGAGTGGAGCGGCACACTCGGCCACCACTGCGGGCGGGCCGAAGGCGCGGGCCAATGCGCCGTCATAGGCGCCTCGTTGCCCAACCTGGCGCCCGACGACCTCGGCCCGGGCCTGGAGCACGCTGGCCCGGGCCTCGAGGTCCAGGCGCTCGAGAGCGTTTCGGAGGAAAGCGGCCCGTCGTCCGTTGGCTTCCAGGAGCACCACACGGGCCTCGGCCCAGCCGCACGCCACGACCAGGGCGGGCAGCCCGCCGCCCGAGCCGAGGTCGACGAGCAGTGGTTCGGGCACCGACGCCTGGACGGCGAGGCGCCGGGCGAGCAGCGCGAAGCCCTCGGCGTGCTGGATCTGCGGCTCAATCGGCCCGGGGCCGAGGAAGCCTGCGTTCCGGGCCTCTTCGAGCACCTCGCGCAGCGCGCGGGGCAGGGGAGCGGGGGAGCGATCTCCCTCGTTGACGGGGGCGCCGGGCACCGGCGCAGCGTCAGTCAGCCGGCGCGATGACGATGTGGCGGTTGGGGTCCTCACCCTCGGAGCGGGTGACGACACCGTCCAGCTCGTTCACAGCGTCGTGCACGGCTTTGCGGTCTGCCGGGCTCATCGCCTCGAGGGCCTTCTCCTGGCCCGAGGCGATGACCTCCTGGGCGATCTGCACGCTGAAGCGCTTCAAGGCAGCCGAGCGGCGTTCCCGGTACCCCGCCACGTCCACCAGGATCCGGTCGGTCCTCGAGGGGCACTGACGCTGTACCACAGCTCTCGTGAGGTCCTGGAGCGCACTGAGCGTCGAGCCACGGGGTCCCACCAGCATCCCCAGGTCCTCACCCGTGGCCGCGATCTCCACCGTCTCCTCGTCGAGGATCCGGGTCTCGACGGCGCCCTCGAGGCCCAGCTCACCGAGGAGACCGGCGACGAACACCCGACCGACCTCGCCCTGCTCTTCGAGCGTCATTCCCTCGGCCATGTCTGTTGTCTCCTTCGGTTCCGTGCTCCGCTGCGGAGCCCTCTCAGCTCTGGGCCCTCCGGCGGAGCCGTTGTTCGATTCGTTCCGCGCTCCGTTTGCCGCGGTCGCCGCAGTGGATGCATTCCGTCGATTGCGCCGGCGACGAGCCGACCGGCTGGTGCCTGTTCCCGTGCCCGTGCTTCCGCCCGTGCCGCCGGTCTTGGTCGCCGTGCCGCTCTTCGCCCGCTCCGAACCGACGACATCGGCCGAGGCCGAGCCGCCCGAAGCCCCCGAGCCGTTCGAGCGGGCCCTGCTGTCGCCACCTGAGCCTGCGCCCGAGCCCGAGCGCTGCCCACCCTGGCGTGATCCCTGTTCGCCGGTCCGGCCGCTGCGCCGGGATCGCTCGCGGCGGGGCCGGGCGCCGACGGGGCGCACCCGGGCCCGGACACGGGCCTCGACCCGCATACGGCCGAAGAGACCCGTCTTGGGCTCACTGACCACGATCACCTCGGCATCGCCCACCGCAACGCCCAGCTGGTCGAGGGCGCGATCGGTCGCTTCCTCGACGGTCTTCCCCGCCACCTCAACCCACTCCACCCGTCTTACCGAGCCTTTCTGGCGCGCTTGGAGCGTGACCTCGGGTGCGCTTTCGGCGCCTCCTCCTCGTCCGCGCTCGCCGCCTTGCCGTTGGTCGTGCCCTTCCCGGTCCCGCCTGCGGGCTGCTTACGCCCGTTCCTGCGCCCGTTGCCGTTCGACCCGGTCTTGGCCGGGGGCACCGTGCCCTTGGCGACGGCCGTGCCGTCGGTGGCCGTCGACTTCTTCTTTGCGGCGGCGGCGGCGGCGGCTCCGGTTTGGCCTTCTCGAGTTTTGGTTTCTCTTCCTTCTTGGCCGAGCCGATCTCGCGTTCGGCCGCGACCGCTTCCACCATGCCGGTCCGGAACATCACCTCTTGCGTCCCGATCCGCATCGCAGAAGAGACCACCATGTAAATGGTTGCTCCCGCCGGCACTCTTAGGTAAATGAGGCCGAAAATAATAGGGAAAAACTTCTGCATTGTTTGCATCTGCGGATTGGCGGCCGCAGCCTGCGGATTGCGACTGTTCATCTGCCTCATTTGGTAGTACTGCAGGAACATCGCAGCAGCAATGAGGACGAGATACGGGATAAGCAATACGGCCTGACTGACGGTCGTATCCACGACATGTGTGAAAGGATTCGTCGTGTGATTTGAAAGTGGAAGCGAGGAAAGATCCATTCCGAACCACCAATGCATCTGACCCTGGCTGACCACCAGATCGTGGTGCATTTGCGAATTAGTCGGGATGTATCTTGGGGCTCCAATGATGACTTTGTGCCCGTTCTTAACGACCGTCGCCGTGGTCGATAGACCCCTAATCAGGGTGTAGAGCACGATCAAGAACGGCATCTGCAAGAGGCTCGGGAGGCACGCCCCGAACGGGCTGGTCCCGTTCTCCTTGTAGAGACGCATCATCTCCTGGTTGAGCATCTCCCGGTTCTCCGGGCCCTTGTACTTGGCCTGGAGCTTCTTCATCTCGGGCTGCAGACGCTGCATGGCCAGCATCGACTTGGTGCTCTTCACCGTGATGGGGGTGAGGCAGACCATGATGATGATCGTCAGGCCGGTGATGGCGAAGCCGTAGTTGGGCCAGACCGCGTAGAGCCCGGCCAGGATGTAGCCGAAGAGCTCGAAGAGCGGGTGGAAGATCTCGCCGATGAGCTTGAACAGGGAGTTCTCGGCCAGGACGGGGTGGGTCAGCACGGGCAACCTCCGTCGTGCGCAGGGGCGTCGAGGCCGGCGTGGGCCGGGACCGGCACCAGGTCGACCCCGTGGGGCCCGAAGGGGCGGCAGCGCGCCAGGCGGCGGGCCGTCAGGGCGAGCCCTCGCCAGAACCCGTGGACGCTGAAGGCCTCCACGGCGTAGTTCGAGCAACTCGGGTAGAAGCGGCAGGGCGAGAGACGGCCCGAGGCCGCGCCCTGGTAGCCCTTCACCAGGGCGAGGGCGATGCGCACCGCAACGCCGGGCCGGGCGGGGACGGTGTGGGTTGGGGTGCCGCTGACCTGGTCGTTCGCGCTCAGAACGTCGCGCACCGTGCTCACGCCTTCACCGCGGCCCGCCCGGCTCGCTGCAGGGCCCGGGCCAGGTCGGCTCGGAACTCGGCGCGGCCGAGGGCCGCCGCCGCCGGATCGAGTCGGACCAGGTAGGAGCCGCGTGCCAGCGCGCCGGCTTCGGCTCGCACCACTTCGCGGGCTCGGCGCCGGAGGCGGTTCCGCTGTACCGCGTTGCCGCAGTGACGACCAATTGCGTAGCCCACCTGGGGGAATACTCCTGGGGCGTCATGCTCGACCGGGACGAAGGTGGCACGGACGGGTCCGCACGCCCCGCGTATGCGGGAGCGTTGCAGCTCGGCGAAGGCCGCGCGGCTGGTGATGCGTCCGACCGTCCGAGCAGGCACGACGGCCTCAGGCGCTGAGACGGTGGCGTCCCTTGAGTCGCCGCGACTTCAAGATGGCCCGCCCGGCACGGGTGGACATGCGCTTGCGGAACCCGTGGGTGCGGGCCCGCTTCCGGGTGTTGGGTTGGTAAGTGCGCTTCACGTCGATTCAGCCTTTCGCGATGCTGTCTTTCGCGACACCGGAGCAGCAACGGGACCGGCTCCTCGCGGGGTCCACGCCTCGGCCTTCGAGTCCAGTCCGGCCGCCGGCGGCGAGTCCTCCCATGTTAGGCGCGATTTGGAGACCGGCTCTAGTCGCATCGGTCGCGCTCGGTGTAGCTTCGTCCAATTACCCGCACCGAGGGCCGCGCCGCACAGGGCTGGATGCCGAGGGGGGAGAAGGGGCGTGCGGCCGAACCCGTGACGCAGGCGACAGAACTCTGGACGAGATGCTCCAAATCCCTGCGCGACCAGGTCTCGGAGAGCACGTGGCAACTCTGGCTGTCGGGGATCGAACCGGTGGCGTTCGCCAACGGCGTGTTCACCCTGGCGGTGCCCAACGGGCTGATCAGGGAGCGGGTCGAATCGCGCTACCTGCTCATGATTGAGGACACCCTGGCCAACGAGGTGGGGAGCCAGGTCCGGGGGAACCTCGTGGTCCACGAGCCGAGCCCGGCCGCCGAACCGAGGCCGGCGGAGCCGCACGGCGACCTCTCCGAAGCCGCCGAGCAGGCAGCCGAGCAGGCCGAAGAGGACCGTCCCGCTGCGGGCCCCGGAGCCGGTGGGGTGAGAAAGGAGTCCCCCGCCGTCCAACTGGACTCCAAGTTCACCTTCGAGACCTTCGTGGCCGCGTCGTCGAACCGGCTGGCCCACGCGGCCGCCCAGGCCGTGGCCGAGACCCCGGGGCGCTCGTACAACCCGTTGTTCATCTACGGGGACTCAGGTCTGGGCAAGACCCACCTGCTCCACGCCATCGCCAACTACGTGACCGAGAACTACCCGCGGCGCAAGGTCCTCTACGTCACCACCGAGACCTTCATGAACGACTTCGTCGACTCCCTGCGGACATCGACGACCTTGGCCTTCAAGCGTCGCTACCGCGACTGTGACGTCCTCCTCATCGACGACGTCCAGTTCATGGAGCGCAAAGAGGGCCTCCAAGAGGAGTTCTTCCACACCTACAACGACCTCAAGGGCGCCTCCAAGCAGATCGTCCTGACCTCCGACCGCGCCCCCAAGTCGATCGAGACACTGGAGGACCGCCTCCGCAGCCGTTTCTTGTCGGGCCTGATCACCGAGATCGACCCGCCCGACCTCGAGACCCGTCTCGCCATCCTGCGTTCCAAGTCCTTGAGCGAGCACTACGACGTACCCGACGACGTTCTCACCTTCATCGCCTCCCACGTGAAGGACAACATCCGGGAGCTCGAGGGCGCGCTCATACGCATCTGCGCCTTCGCCAAGCTCAACAAGGAGCCCATCTCGCTCGAGCAGGCCGAGCGGGTCCTCGCCGACCTCGTGGCGGCGGGCGAGCCCCGGCGGATCTCGCCCCAGATGATCCTCGACACCGTGTCCGCCAGCTACGGCTTCTCCGTCGAGGCCATCATCGGGCCCAGCCGCACCCGTCCCCTGGTCACGGCCCGGCAGGTCGCCATGTACCTGACCAGGGAACTTACGGACTACAGCTATCCCGCCATCGGCCGGGTCTTCGGCAAGCGGGACCACACGACGGTCATCCACGCGGTCGACAAGATCGCCGGCCAGATGCAGGAGCGGCGCCAGATCTACGAGCAGGTCACCGAACTGAGCCAAAAGATCCGTGCGGGCTCTGCTTGATCTTCCCCTTGGCCGCGCCCAGTCCGCGCGCCGGCGTCTTGTGAGTCACAAGAGGAAAAGCTTGTGGACGCGGCGTGCCGCGCCTGTGGACCGCCGCCGCCCTTGTCCCCAGACCCGACCGGCCTGCGGACCGCGCCCTGCGGAGCCCGCGCACGACGCACACGCACATGGGGACACGAACGTCGGGCCCCAGCAGGGCGATGGTCGTATTCTCCACAGTCCACAGCCCCTACTGCCTCTACCTACCTCACATACTCTTCCTTTCACGAAGAAACATCAGGGGCCCGCCCGAAAGGACCGACACCGGTGAAGTTCAGATCCGAGCGAGATGCGCTCGTCGAGATGCTCGCCACGGCCAGCCGCGCCGTGGGAGGCCGTGGCGGCTCGTCGCCCGTGCTCCTCGGCCTCTTGTTGCAGTGCGAGGGCAACACCTTGAAGGTGACCGGGACCGATCTCGACTTGACGATCCTGGTGACCGACGAGGTGATCGGGATCGACGACGGCAGTTGTGTGATTCCGGCCCGGCTCTCGACCGACATTGTGCGCCGGCTCGAGCCCGGCGCGGTCACGCTGGCCGACGAGGGGGATCACGTGACCATCTCGGCGGCGCGTTCGACCTTCAAGCTGGCGACCTATCCCGTCGTGGAGTTCCCCTCGGTCGGCAAGACCAGCGATCCCATGACCCAGCTCTCCGAGTCCGCCCTGGCCGAGTCGGTGCGCCAGGTGGTGCGCGCCGCCTCCCACGACGACGGCCGGCCGCTGCTGACCGGGGTCCTGGTGTCACGGGTCGACGGCGCGCTGCGCATGGTGGCCACGGACTCGTACCGCATGGCCATGCGGGACCTGCCCGGGGCCAACACCATTCCGGGCGAAGAGGACCTCCTCGTGCCGGCCCGTGCTCTCTCGGAGCTCCAACGCCTCCCCACGGGGACCATCACCGAGGGATCGGAGACCGACCGCGTCGGCGTGGCGGCCAGTGCCAACGAGATCACGTTCTGGCAGGGGAACGTCCAGATCAGCACGCGGTTGCTCGAGGGCCGCTATCCGGACTACAAGCAACTGATCCCCGATTCGTACCCCAACCGGTTGCATCTCGGGAAGGAGACCTTCCTGGCCGCGTTGCGCCGGGTGCAGCTGCTGGTCCGCGACAACACGACGCCGGTCCGTCTCTCCATGCGCGCCGGGGGCGTGGATCTGACCGTGCAGAGCCAGGACGTGGGCGATGCGGCGGAGACGGTCGACGGGGACTACAGCGGCGAGGACCTCGTGATCGCGTTCAACCCGTCGTATCTGATCGACGGGGTCGAAGCGGTCATCGGCGACGAGGTGATCGTCGAGACGGCGGACGCATCACGTGCGGCGACCGTACGCGGCGCGGAGGACGACCACTTCCGGTACCTCTTGATGCCGGTGCGGGTCTCCTGACCCTGCGCGCGCCACGGTGAGCCTCCGGCACCTGGAGCTGGCCGACTTCCGCATCTTCACGCACGCGCAGATTGAGCCCGCGCCCGAGGGCACGACGGTCATCACCGGCGCGAACGGGACGGGGAAGACCAGCGTCCTCGAGGCGCTGGCCTACCTCGGCACGCGGCGTTCCTTCCGCGGTGCTCCGCTCGAGGCGCTGGTGCGCACCGGCGCGACGAGCGCGGTCGTGCGCGCTGACATCGAGGGGCCCGACAGCCCCGTGCTGGTCGAGGCGGAGATCGCGCCGGACGCAAAGAGTCGGACACGGGTCAATCGCAAGAACGTCTCCGCGCGCAAGGACCTGGCCTCCGCCGTCCCGTGCACCGTGTTCTCCCCCGAGGACCTGGCGCTGATCAGCGGGGCGCCCAGAGGACGGCGCGACCTGCTCGACGACGCGCTGGCCGTGCTCGACCCCGCCGGGGCACGTGCGGCCGACGAGACCGAGCGGATTCTGCGCCAGCGCGCCGCGCTCCTGCGCCAGTCGGGCGCCCGGCCCGGGCCCGAGGTCATGACGACCCTCGACGTCTGGGACCAGCGCCTGGCCGACACCGGGTCGGTCCTGGCCGCGGCGCGCGAGCGACTGGTCGAAGACCTCGAGCCCCTGGTCGGGGCGGCCTACAGCCACCTGGCCGGGGCCGGCGAGCGCCCGCTGGTGCACCAGCAGTACCGGCGGAGCTGGGACGGGGATCTGCGGGCCGCGCTCGAGGCCAGCCGGCGCGACGACCTGCGGCGCGGGGTCAACACAGTCGGTCCCCATCGCGACGACCTGATCCTCTCCATCGAGGGCCGCGAGGCCCGGACCCATGCCTCCCAGGGCGAACAGCGCTGCCTGGCGCTGGCGTTGCGCCTCGGGGTGCACCAGCTGGTGCGGGCCCGGACCACCCTTGTGCCCACACTGCTCCTCGACGACGTGTTCTCCGAGCTCGATCCAGACCGGAGCAGGGCGCTGGCAACCGAGCTGCCGGCCGGCCAGGCCATCTTGACCACGGCGGCGCCGCTGCCCGAGGGGATCGCGGTGGCCCGGGTCGTCCCGGTGCACACGCTGGTGACGGCGTGAGCGCGGCGGGCCGGGGCCCACGGCGCCTCGGTGAGTCCGTGCCCCGGCTCCTGAGCCGTCTCGGTGCCCCGCCCTCGACGGCGACCATGGAGGCGGTCTTCAGCCAATGGGAGTCGCTCGCCGGCCGCGAGCTGGCGGCGCATACCGCGGCCCGTGCGCCTCGACGGCTCGACACTCGTGGTTGCGGTCGACCATCCCGCCTGGAGCACCCGCGCCCGCATGGACGCGCAGCAGATCCTCGAGCGGATCCGGGCGGTCGAAGGGATCCCGGTCCAGCGCCTGGAGGTCGTCGTCGAGCGTCCGTGACGCGGCTCGGGCGGCCACGGTCGTCGGTGCCGCAATTCGGTCCCCGACGGGGGTGTCACACGTCTCGCCGCAGACCGTTCATGAGTGCCGAATTGGCACGTCGGTCGGGTAGAATGGTGCGTCCGCATCGAAAGGCCGGAGGTACACCGTTCGGGGATTCGATTCGCACCAAGAAATCGTCGTTTTTGAAAGGGCGCGCCTGTGGCAGTGAAGGTTGACGAGAGACCAGGCGGGGCCGACGCCTCCTACACCGAGGCCGACATCACCATCCTCGAAGGACTCGAGGCGGTGCGGAAGCGCCCCGGGATGTACATCGGCTCCACGGGGCCGACGGGTCTCCATCACCTGGTCTGGGAGGTCGTCGACAACAGCGTCGACGAGGCCATGGCGGGCCGGGCCACGCGGATCGACGTGACGATCCTGGCCGACGGCGGCTGTCGGGTCAGTGACGACGGGGCCGGCATCCCGGTCGGACCCCACGCCAAGAACCCCAAGGTCTCCACGGCTGAGATCGTCCTGACCACACTGCATGCGGGCGGCAAGTTCGGTGGCAAGGGCTACCAGGTCTCGGGAGGTCTGCACGGGGTGGGGGTCTCGGTGGTCAACGCCCTGTCGACCCGCCTCCTGCTCGACATCGACCGGGACGGCCAGCACTGGGAGGCCGAGTTCGAGAAGGGCGGCAAGCTCAAGCGCAAGGTGACCGCAACCGGCCCGGCGCCGAAGGACCGCGCCAGTGGCGAGCCCCGCACGGGGACCACCGTCACCTTCTGGCCCGACGCCGCCATCTTCGACGAGACCGAGTTCCGCGCTCAGACCATCTTGGAGCGGATGCAGATCATGGCCTTCTTGAACAAGGGCCTCGAGATCCGCTTCACCGACGAGCGCACCGACCCGGTGACCAAGATGACGTACAAGTACAACGGTGGCATCGTCGACTTCGTCAAGCACCTGAACGCGTCGAAGGAGTCGCTGTTCCGGAAGGTCGCCTCGTTCGAACAGGCCGAAGAGGGCCAGGAGGTCGAGATCGCGCTCCAATGGAACGCCGGCTACCACGAGTCGATCCATTCCTTCGCCAACGGGATCTCCACCATTGAGGGCGGCATGCACGTGGAGGGCTTCTCCAAGTCCCTCACCAACGTCATGAACCGTTACGCGCGCGCCCGCAACCTCTTGAAGGAGAAGGAGGACAACCTCAAGGGCGAGGACATCCGCGAGGGCTTGACCGCCATCATCTCGGTGCGCCTGCGCGATCCCCAGTTCGAGGGCCAGACCAAGGCCAAGCTGGGGAACACGTCGATCCGGTCGCTGGCCGAGCGGACGACGAACCAGAAGCTCACCGAGTGGCTGGAGGAGAACCCCCGCGAGGCGGGCCAGATCGTGCAGAAATCCCTCCAGGCGGCCCGGGCGCGCCTGGCTGCTCAGGGTGCGCGCGATCTGACCCGGCGCAAGTCCGCCCTCGACGGCGCCGGTCTGCCGGGCAAGCTGGCGGACTGCTCGTCGCGTGACCCCCGCGAGTCCGAGCTCTTCATCGTGGAGGGCAACTCGGCCGGCGGCTCCGCCAAGGACGCGCGCAACCCGCACACCCAGGCGATCCTGCCCATCCGGGGCAAGATCCTCAATGTCGAGCGGGCCCGCATCGACAAGATGCTGAAGAACGCCGAGATCCAGGCGCTGATCTCCGCCATCGGGGCGGGACTGGCCGAGGAGTTCGACGTGGCCAAGATCCGCTATCACAAAGTGATCCTGCTGGCCGACGCCGATGTCGACGGCAGTCACATCCGCACGTTGCTCCTGACGTTCTTCTACCGCCAGATGAAGCCGCTCGTCGAAGGTGGCTTCGTCTACGTGGCGCAGCCACCGCTGTACTCGACGCTGGTCGGCAAGGAGAAGATCTACCTCAAGGACGACGCGGCCAGGGACGCGTTCCTGGCGGAGCACCCCGACCACAAGCACGACTTCAACCGGCTGAAGGGCCTCGGCGAGATGGACTACGCCGAGTTGCGCGACACGACGATGGACCCCGGGAAGCGGTCGTTGCTGCAGATCAACGTCGAGCAGGCGGCGACGGCGGACGAGGTCTGCTCCATTCTCATGGGTGACGACGTGGAGCTGCGGCGCCACTTCATCCAGACAAATGCCAAAGACGTCCGTTTCCTCGATATCTGAGCAGCCGGACCGGAAGTAGGGAGCACATGCCACAGTCGACACGCGGCTCGGGCCGCGGGGGAGCGGGCTCGGGCGGGGATGCCGGGACGCCGCCGGGAGCCGACGAGCCCGTCAGCGGCTCCATCGAGCCCATCGAGATCCAAGAGGAGATGGAGCGCTCGTTCCTCGAGTACTCCATGTCGGTCATCGTGGCGCGCGCCCTCCCCGGACGTGCGCGACGGACTCAAGCCGGTGCACCGCCGGATCCTCTATTCCATGTTCGACAACGGGCAGCGTCCCGACCGGCCGCATTCGAAGTGCGCGAAGGTCGTGGGCGAGGTCATGGGGACGTACCACCCCCACGGCGACTCGGCGATCTACGAAGCGCTGGCCCGCATGGTCCAGGAGTTCTCGCTCCGCCACCCGCTGATCGACGGGCACGGCAGCTTCGGCGGCCGCGGCCCCGACGACGGCGCGGCCGCCATGCGCTACACCGAGTGCCGCCTGGCCCCGCTCGCCCTCGAGCTCATGGCCGACATCGACGAAGAGACCGTCGACATGGTGGCCAACTACGACGGCTCGGCGCTCGAACCCGTCGTCCTCCCGGGCCGCTTCCCGAACCTCTTGGTCAACGGGTCGCAAGGCATCGCCGTGGGTATGGCGACCAACGTCCCGCCCCACAACATGGGCGAGGTGATCGACGCCGCCATCCACGTGCTGCACCACCCCGAGGCGACGCCGGACGAGCTGATGGAGTTCGTCAAGGGACCCGACTTCCCGACGGGCGCCCAGATCCTCGGGCGCCAAGGCATCCTCGACGCCTACCGGACCGGCCGCGGTTCCATCAAGATGCGCGCCGTCGCCGAGATCGAGGAGGGTCGCACCGGCGACCGCATCGTCGTCTCCGAGCTGCCGTACCAGACCTCGGTCGAGGTGATCGAGCAGAAGATCACCGAGCTCGTCCGAGCCGGCGACCTCGACGGGATCAGCGGGATGCGCAACGCGTCGGCCAACCAGCAGCCGAGTCTCGTGATCGAGCTCAAGCGCGACGCCAACGCCAACGTCGTCCTGAACAACCTCTACAAGCAGACGCCGCTGCAAACGAGCTTCGGCGTGAACATGCTCGCTCTGGTCGACGGCGTGCCCCGCACCCTGAACCTCGCTCAGGCACTCTCGCACTACATCGATCACCAGATCGAAGTCATTCAGCGCCGGTCGACCTACCGCTTGGAGAAGGCGCGCAACCGGGCGCACATCGTGGAGGGCCTGCTCAAGGCGATCGACATGCTCGACGCGGTGATCGCCACCATCCGGGCCTCCGACGACCGGCCGGCGGCCCGCACCTCGCTGATGGCCGAGCCGTTCTCCTTCACCGAGGTCCAGGCGACGCACATCCTCGACATGACCCTCGGCCGGCTGACCCGACTGGGTCGCACCGAGCTCGAAGAGGAGATGGCCCAGCTGCGCGCCACCATCGCCGAGCTCGAGGCCATCCTCTCCGACGACGCCAAACTGCGGGGCGTCATCGAGACGGAGATGACCGCGATCCGCGACAAGTACGCCAACCCGCGGCGCAGCGTCATCACCCACGACCCCGGCGAGATGGGGGTGGAGGACCTGATCGACGACGAGGACATCGTCGTCACCATGACCCGGGCCGGCTACATCAAGTCGGTGGCCGCGGTGGCCTTCCGGACCCAGGGCCGCGGCGGGCGGGGCGTCCAAGGCGCCCGACTCAAGGAAGAGGACCTGGTCAGCCAGGTGGTGCACACGTCGGCCCATGCCTACCTGTTGCTCTTCTCCAACCAGGGCAAGGTGTACCGCCTGCGCGGCCACGAGATCCCGATGAAGGACCGGACCGCTCGTGGCACCGCGGCGGTCAACCTGGTCCCGCTGGCTCCCAACGAGTCGATCACGGCCATCATCGCGAACCGCGCGAGTTCTCGGCAGAGCAATTCCTCTTCTTCGCCACGGCCCAGGGCCAGGTGAAGAAGACGGCGCTGAGCGAGTACGACAAGTCCCGGCGTGAGGGCTTCATCGCCATCAACCTGCGCGACGGCGACGAGCTCGTACGCGTCGTGGCGACCTCGGGAGCCGACGATCTCTTCGAGGTCACTCGCAACGGCATGACCATCCGCTTCAGCGAGGAGGACGTACGGCCCATGGGCCGTGACGCCGCCGGCGTGCGGGGCATCCGTTTGCGAAGCGGTGACGCGGTGGTCTCCTGCGACGTGGCGGCCGACGACACCGACATCTTGATCGTGACAGACGCCGGCTACGGCAAGCGGACCAAGCTCGAGCGCTTCAACCGCCAGACACGCGGGGGCCAGGGCGTGCGCGGCATCCGCCTGACCGGGACCAGGGGGACGGTCGTCGCTGCGTTCATGATCGCCCTGGACGAGGAGATCCTTCTCGTCTCCTCGGGCGGCGTGGTCATCCGCACCCAGGCCCGCGAGATCGCCTCCCAGGGTCGCGACGCCACCGGGGTGCGCGTCATGAACCTCGACGAGGGCCAGACCGTGGCGGCGGTGGCGCGGGTGTCAGCCGAGACCGAAGAGGACTGAGGGACGGCGCCGGACGGCGCCACGCTGGCGCCGCGCTCGGTACCCCCGCCTCAGAAGATGTGGATGGACGAGATGGGCCAGACCCGCAGCTCGACCTTGCCCACGATGAGCGATTTGGGGATGGGCCCCCAGTAGCGGCTGTCGCACGAATCGCCCCGGTTGTCGCCCATGACGAAGTAGTCGTTGGAAGGGATGTGGTACGGGTTGGCCAGGCTGTAGTTGGTGCCACCAGGGCCCGGCAGTGTCTTGCCCTGCACCACGGCGGGCAGATACGACTCGTTGAGTCGCGTCCCGTCGATGTACACGTAGCCGTTCTTGAGTGAGATCGTCTCGTCGGGCAGCCCGACCACTCGCTTGACGAGGTCGTTGACCTCCGGTCCGCCGCAATTCTCGGCGGGGGTCGCGAGAAGACCACGATGTCGCCGCGGTCGACGCCGTGGAGCTCGTAGCTCAGCTTGTTGACGAGGATCCGGTCGCCGATCTGCAGCGTCGGCTCCATCGACCCCGAGGGGATGAAGAAGGTCTGGACGACGAAGGCGCGCAGCAGCACGGCGACGAGGACGGCGACGACGACGACGATGATGCCCTCGCGCAGCCAGCGCGCGTTCGAGGGACGCTGGGCCGCCGCGGCCGGTCCGTTGGGTCCTGAGGGTCCCTGCGGGTCCGTGGGACCGCCCGGCGGGCCGAGCCCGTTCGGCGGCTCCGCGCCGGCAAGGCCGCCCGGCGGAGGTTCTTCGACGGCGACCACCGGGTCGTTCTGGTCGGGCGTCACCGAGGGCAGGCTAGACGGCGACGCGGGGGTCGGGGGCTCAGGCCGGGGTGGCGACGGGGATCACCGAGGCGGTGTCCCGGCCGGAGCGCAACACGGCGCCCGGGAGGTCACCGGTGGGCGCGCCGTCGCGGATGGTCTCCACGCCGTTCACCAGCACCCGGACGACGCCGTGCGAGCCGGCGTAGAGACGGGGGGTGTCACCGGGAAGGTCGTGCACCAGCCGGGCCGGCTCGGAGTCCACCGTCGCCGGATCGAAGACGAAGAGGTCGGCGGCGAAACCCTCTCGCACCACGCCACGATCGCGGAGACCGAAGAGCTCGGCCGGCTGCGCGGTCATCATGTGGACCGCCTGCTCCACGGACACCAGCTTGCGGCCGCGCAGGCAGTCGGCCAGGAACGCCGTGGGGTAGTTCGAGCCGCACATGCGGTCGAGGTGGGCCCCGGCGTCCGAGCCGCCGACCATGGCCCGCGGATCGCTCCAGATGGCGGCCCGCATCGTCCATGTGGCCTCGGTGCCGTCGTCGGTGTTGGGCCACAGGACCGTGCGCAGGTCGTCGGCCAGGACGATGTCGAGCAGGGTGTCGAACTCCGCCGTCCCGCGCTCGGCTGCGATGTCGGCGACGCTGCGGAAGGCGCAGCCGTCGTTGGCCGGCGCGTAGGTGTCACCGATGACGTAGGTGCCCCAGTGCGAGAGGCCGCGGAAGACCCCGGCCTCTTTGCTGCGGACCCGCTCGTCGAGCTGGGCCCGCACGGCAGGGTCGGCCAGCTGCACTTTGCGCTCGGCTTCGGGCAGGCCCATGACGTCGCCCCAGCCGGGGATGAGGAAGAGCGCGCAGTGGGTGCGGAAGCTCATGTTCATGGGAACGAGCGTCGGCATGGTGAGGGCCACGATGCGCCCGCCCGCCGAGGCGGCGGCGGACGACGCCGAGAGCTGGTGTTCGATCCGCTCGGCCGAACGGGCGTCGACGGTCAGGACGTTCCAGTTGAGGGGCCGTTGCGCCGTGACGCTCATGGTCGTCATGAGGTCGATCTCCTCGGGGCTGAACGAGTCCAGGCACCCGTTGGTGATGTACTCGAGCGTGGTGCCCTCGTGTGCCGCGACCTCCTCGCAGAAGGCGAGCATCTCGCGCCGATCGGCGTAGCGGGAGGTGATGGGCCGCCCTTCACCGTCCGAATGCGTGCGGGACTGGGACGACGAGAAGCCCAGACCCCCAGCCGCCAGGGACTCGGCCAAGAGGGCACGCATGGCGGCGATCTCCGCGTCGCTGGCCACCTCCTCGCCGCGCTCGGCACCCATGACCTTGCGCCGGAGCGCGCAGTGCCCGACCAGGAAGCCGGCGTTGACCCCGAGCCCGCCTTCGAGCGTGTCGAGGTACTCGGCGAAGCTGGACCAGTTCCAGGGGACGCCCTGCTCGAGGGCGGCGAGCGGCATCCCCTCGACCTTCGCCATCATGCGGCGGATGTAGTCGGCGTCCTCGGCATTGATCGGTGCCAGCGTGAACCCGCAATTGCCGCCGATGACCGTCGTCACCCCGTGCACGTTGGAGGGGGACGCCGTCGGGTCCCAGAAGAGCTGCGCGTCGTAGTGCGTGTGGGGGTCGACCACGCCGGGCATCACCATCAATCCCGTCGCGTCGAACTCCGTCGTCGCCGGCCCGTCGACCTGGCCGACGGCGACGATCCGACCATCCTTGACCCCGATGTCCGCCAGGCGGGCCGGGGCTCCGGTCCCGTCGACGAGCGTGCCGGATCGGATGACGTAGTCGAGCATGGGACCTCCGGGAGCGTGCCCTGCAGGCGAGGCGCAAGGCAGCGAATCTGACGACCCGTCAGCTTATCCGTGCGCCCGGCGGGGCCTTCGGGCCGGCGGGTGGGCCCGAGAGGCCTCAGCCCGGCCAGTTCGGCGACGGGATCGCTCCCTCCTCGTAGTGGCGGATGATGGCGGCGCGGATGTCGCCGAGGCGGGCCTCGACGGCTGCCTCCCGGCTCACCAGCTCGGCGACCTGGTCCTCGAGCGTGCCGAGGACGCGCCGGACGTCCGCCGGCGAGGTGAGGTCGACCCCGGCCATCTCGCCGTGCGGGGCGACCAGCTGCTCAGATCGCGCCAAGACGCCAGGGTCCAGCTCAGCGTCCGGCTCGAGGTCGTCCCGAGCGGACCACCCCTGACCCCACGAGCGGGCGGCGAGCACGCCGGGGAGGTCGTCGACGACCTCCTTGCTGCTCGGTGCACCGGTCGCCAGGCCGTGGCGGAGGATGGCGACGTCGCCCGCGAGGATCCCGCGGCGTACTGGAGGGCCCCGAGGGCGAGCATGAGCTGGTCCCGCCAGGCACGTACCGGAGCGCCCGCTGACGCCGTGCCGACGCCGGCCGACTCCTCGAGTACCCGGTCGATGTCGACCAGCAGGATCGGGCGGTCATGTTCGGGCGTCCCCTCCTCGCCCTCGCGGTCACCGGGGTCGCCGTCCGGCAGCTGCGCGTGAGCTGATGGCACCGGTTCACACTCCTCTGCTGCACCGCCGGGATCGGCGAGCAAACGCCCGTCCCGATGTACCTAACCATCGAACCCTGGCCACGGTAAGTGCTGGAGGTCACTAATTCGGGGATGATTTGGGTCCCTCCGGCACCGACCGCAGAGCGTCGGGCGGGCCTTTCTTCCTGAGCCTGTGGACAACTGCTCGTTCCAGCACAATGGGCCTGTTCACGACCCTGTCCCCAGGTCATCCACACGCTGTGCCGGGCACTGTCCCCAAGCCGCCGTTTCCACATGAACGCACCACGTGCTTTGCTCTGAGCATGGACGCGTCCCGGCCCCTCTTCGTGTGGGTGGGCGGATGGTCCTGAACCTGCACCCCACCTCCGAAGGCGTGCTCCCGGGGCAGCTGCTCGATCGGGCGATCCACGCGGGATACATCGATGCCGGGCGGTTCAAGATCCCCGACTCCAACGTGCAGCCGGCGAGCCTCGACCTGCGCCTCGGCGAGCGTGCCCTGCGCATCCGCTGCAGCTTCCTCCCAGGGAACGACTCCGTGGAGCGCAAGCTCAAGGACTACATCCTCGACGAGATCGACCTGCGCGGCGACGGGGCGATGCTCGAGGCCCGCTGCCCGTACCTGATTGAGCTCAAGGAGCGGCTCGATCTCCCGGCGGGCCTGCGCGGCAAGGCGAATCCCAAGAGCTCGACGGGCCGCATCGACGTCTTCACCCGTGTCATCACCGACCACAGCGACCGCTTCGACGAGATCGCACCGGGCTATCACGGTCCGCTCTACCTCGAGGTCGTGCCGCTGTCGTTCGCCGTCCGGGTGAAAGAGGACCTGACGCTGAACCAGCTGCGTCTCTCCATGGGCCGGCCCTGGCTGAGCGACGAGGAAGTGCGTCAGACCCACCTCGCCGCCCCGATCCTGTTCCGGCACGGCGAGCCGGTTCCCGTGGGGGACCTGATGCTCTCGAACGGACTCTTCCTCGGCCTCGATCTCCACGGCGACGAGCAGCGGCAAGTGGGCTACAGCACGCGAGACAGCGCGCCCCTGCTGGATCTGACGACCGGCGCAGAGGTCGATCCGGCGCCATTCTGGGATCCCGTCTACCGGGAGGACGGTGACCGCCTGGTGCTCTCACCGCGCCGCTTCTATCTGCTGATGTCGGACGAGGCCGTGAGCATCCCACCCGACCTGGCGGCTGAGATGACGGCCTACGACCCGACGAGCGGCGAGTTGCGCACGCACTACGCCGGCTTCTTCGACCCCGGATTCGGCTTCGACCCGGCCGGGGGATTCCAGGGCTCGCGGGCCGCCCTCGAGGTGAGGGCGCATGACGTGCCCTTCATGGTCGAGAACGGGCAGGCGGTGTGCAAGCTGACGTTCGAGCGCATGCTCGAAGAGCCCACCGCGCTCTACGGCAGTGGCATCGGCTCGTCGTACCAGCAGCAAGAGGAGACGCTCAGCCGGTACTTCCGCCGTACGCCCGCCTGACCGGGCGCACGTTGGCGCGGTCGGCGCCCCCGGCCAACGGAGCAGCGGACCCCTCGGCCCTTCGACGGGGTCGGTCCACGCACGAACAATTCTGAACGGCGCGGCGCGAGCGCATCGCCAGTTACCTCGTTTCCGGCTGGGTAAGAGTCCGGAAGCGGGCTTCTCAGAGCGGGGTCTGTGTTGGCCCAACACAGAAGGAGAAGGACACATGAGGCGGACGATTCATCGTGCATCTGTTGGTGCCGTGTCGTGCGGAGTGGTTCTGGCGGTCGGGGTGCTGGCGGGGTTCTCGCCCGCCGGTGCCGATTCGCCACCGAATCCGGTGCAGACGACCGTCCAGGACGTCGAGAGCGCGGTCGCCGCGGCCGTCCCGGGGACCCCGGCGCCGGCTGCCACTCCTGCACCGACAGCCGCGGCGAGCGACCCGACCGCTCCGCTCACCGGCCTGCCGGTGTCCATCGCGGTGCCGGTGTCCGCCCTGAACAACGAGCTCGGGACCACGCTGTTGCCTGGCCAGGACTCCACGTCGGGGACGAACACGACGACGCAGTCCTCGCCGGCGGCCAACGTGGACGCCCCGGTCAACGCCTGCTCGCTCTCGGTGGGCGCGCTGGCGAACGCGTCGAGCGGTTGCTCGACGACAACGGTCGGTCTCGACCAGACCGGGGCCGTCGGGAACGTCAATGTCCCCGTCACGGCGCAGGACAACGCCATCGGCCTGATCAACCAGGCCGCGTCCGCGCTGGGAATGACGACCGGGCAGTCGCCTTCGTCCACCACCCAGGACGGGGCCGTGAACGCCTTCGTCCCCGTGACCCTGTGCTCGGTCAACGTCGGGCTGGTGGGGGACACCTCGAGTAGTTGCGGCCTCTCGGGCACCAACGGCAGCACCTCGCAGCAGGGTGTCGCCGATGCCACCGTCCCGGTGACGGTCTGTGACGTCTCGGCCGAGATCGACGGCAACAGCACGGCGAGCTGCCCGCAGGAGACCGACACCGTGTCGCAGTCGGGCCAGCTCGCCGACGCTCGACGCCCCAGCGACGGTCTGTGGGGTGGGCGTGGCGGCCGACGGCACGTCGACCGGTCAGTGCAGTCCCGCCTCCGACGCATCGCTCGTCAACGACCTGCCGAGTGACAGCGTGACCCAGAGCGCACCCGCTGACGCCGTGGCGCCGGTCAACGTCTGCAGCATCGTCGTCGCGGTCGACGGCACAGCGTCGAATTCGTGCGAGCCGTCGCATGTCACGTCCGATTCCACGGGCCCGGTGCACTGCCAACGCTCCGCTCACCGTGTGCTCGGTGGCGGCCGCCGTCAACGGCGCCGCCAGCGGCACGTGCACCGGAACCGGGACCACCAGCGTGCCGATCAACCCCACGGGTGGTCCGGGCACGGGCGTAAGCCTGCCCGTCACGATCTGTGGAATTGAGGCGGCGGTGGGAGGATCGGTCGACGCCGCGTGCCCCGAGCCGACGACCTCGCCCTCCACCTCGTCGCCGTCGTCACCGGGCACGGCAAGCGGAGGAGCGACGATCGTTCCGGTGAACGTGGCCTCGACGGCCCCGGTTGCCGCGACAGCGGCATCGTCGACCGGCACGTCGGGCGCGGGCTCACTGGCCTCGACCGGTGCACAGCTGCTCTTGGAGCTGGTGATCGGAGCCGGCGCGCTCCTCATGGGTCTGGTCATCACGCGGCTCGCCCGCCGACGGGCGGCATCCGAGGCCGGCTAGACGACGGGAGAGGCGTCAGACAGACGCCGCACACAGGCAATACACGGGGCGAGTTCGATCGGGGAGCAGGAGGGGGATCGATGTCCGACCACATCGACAGCAGCAGTGCAACGACGAACCTCGAAGAGGTGTTCCTCTCGAGGGAGTTCCACAACGGCAGGAAGGCGCCGTCGCGGGCGCGGCGGAACGACGGACCGTTCGAGTTCGCCGGGACACACGCTGGGCGCGCACTCGACGCGCCGCTCGAGCGCGTCCTCGTTGCCGATGCTGCGGCCGAACCCGTCCACGCGTTCGGCCGGGCGCGTCAAGGACCGCCGCGTCGAATGGGCGGCGACGCACGCATCGTCGCCTTTCCGGTATCGCCCAGCGACCACCTTCGGCTGCGCGCGCTGGCCGCGGTGAGCAGCGTTGCCGCCGCCGCGATCGTGTTCGCGCTGGTGACGTCCGCGCCGGGCCACGGAGGCCGGAGCGGCGGCACACTCTCGGCAGCGGGACCGGCGAGCAGCAACACCGGACATGGGCGCATCGGCGCGGGTGGATCGAACTCGTCCGCGCCCGCCGGGGGCGTGAAGGGGGTGAACGCCGCCTCGAGCTCGCTGGGCGGGAGGGCGCGGGCAGTCACAGAAGCCCTGGTCACAGGCGAGACGGACGGAGGGCCGGCGGTGACGACGGGGTCGCCGACTGAGGCAGGGCCGTCGATCGGCGCGGCTGCACAGGGAACCGGCGCCAGCAACGCCGGCGCCGGTTCGTCGTCGCCCGCGCCTCCCGCGCCGCCGCCGGATCCGTCACCCGCGACGATGAGCGGCGGACTGAGCGGCGTCACCGGCGCGGTGGGCAACACCGTGACAACCGTCGGCACGACGATCGACACAACAGCGAATCAATTCGTGTCGACCGCGCCCGCGACCGCGGCCGTTGGTGGCGCGGCGAATGGAGTCGGCGCAACCGTGACGGACGTTGGCCAATCGGTCGGTTGACAACGGTGCGACAACATTGGCACTGCACAATTGCTGCGCCGGTTTGAATAGCCGAAAGGTTTTTAAGAGTCCCAACCCGCGTTCTCAAAAAATGCAGATCGAATCCGCGAAGCTGGTACTCAGGGACACCCGACCGCTATATGGTTGGAACTGAGGGGGTAAGTGCAGTAGGTCCTGGAGCCGTCGTGCTCCGGGTCGCATCGCCCCCGCCAGTTGGACGATTTCTGGTGGAGGAAGATGGAGCGATCGACGCCGAATCAGGTGGACGCTCATGACAACGCGACCCTTGAGGACGTCTTCAAGTCACGCAGCTTCGGGAATCCCGTGGCGGCGCGGACGGGGCCGGTCGTCGCGGCGGCAGCGCGTGTGGTGCGCCCCGGATTCCTCCCGCGCAATCCCTTCATCGCGTCGGCTGCGGCCGCGGCAGCAGCCGCCACCGTGGTGGCGGGTCTCGTCGTTGGTCCCGGGCCGATAGTCCAGCCGCTCATCTCGGCGCAGTCGCCCGGCCCCGACGACGTACCGCACGTCGTCCCGACGCCGAGTCAGCCGCCCCAGTCGGGGACACAGGCGGATGCTCCCTCGAATGCGGCCACCGGGGGAACCTCGACGCCCGCGGAGGCCACCATCGGCACCGGTACGCCCGGGAGCTCGGGAGGCGCTCAGGGCTCGAGCGGTGCCGTCCTCGCCGTCGTGACGGTCACGCCGCCTGCCGGCAGTGCGTCGCCACCAGCGAGCACCGTGGCGGGCCTTGGCTCGACCTCGAGCGGTGCCGGGTCGTCCACCGCGGCGTCGTCGCCACCGGCGACGACGACAACGGTGCCGAGTGCGCCGTCCTCGGGAGGCGGCACGAGTTCGGACACCGGCAGCACCAGCACCGGTGGCGGCGGGACGGGAGGCGGGACATCGGCCGCGACCGGTGGTGTCGGAAACGGGGGCCAGGGCAGCGGCACCGGCACCGGCACGGGCACCGGGACGGGCAGCGGCAGCGGGACCGGCAGTGGTCAGGGCACCGGTGCCGGCGGAACCGGCCAAGGGAACGGCAACGGCCAGGGCGACGGGAACGGTGACGGCCATGGCACCGGCGACGGCGGGGACTGTGGTCACGGTGGTTGGGGTTACAGCGGAGGTTCTGGCGCCGGCGACCACGGTGGCTGGGGCTACGGCTCGGGTGACTCCGCGTCCGGCGCCGGCTCCGGCTCCGGGGGCGGCTGGGGCTCCAGCGCAGGAGGGTCTTCCGACCAGGGTCACTGAGGGGCCACGTCTCTCAGTCGGGAGGCGTCCCCTGTGGCGGCGTCGAAGCGGGCCTCGCGCCGCGGGCCGTCCCGCCGCATCGTTGGCCGGCTCGTGCTGGTAAGTATGCGGATACCGGCGATCGAGCTCTGCCGGTGCGAGCGAGGTCAACCATGAACTACACGAATCTCGGCACGTCGGGCCTCCGGGTCTCGAGGGTGTGTCTCGGAATGATGGGTTTCGGCAACGGCAGCGACCGCCCGTGGGTGATCGACGAGGACGCGGCCGAGCCGATCGTGAAGGCGGCGGTCGAGGGCGGCGTGACGTTCTTCGACACGGCGGACGCCTACTCGGGCGGCGCCAGCGAGGTTGCCACGGGCAGGCTCGTCCCCAAGTTCTTGAGCCGTGACGAGGCCGTCATCGCCACAAAGGTGTTCATGCCGGTCACACCAGGGGAGAACGGGGGCGGCCTCAGCCGCAAGCACATCTTGTCGGGAATCGACGTCTCGCTGCGTCGCCTCGACACTGACTACGTCGACCTGTACCAGATCCACCGGTGGGATCCCCGGACGCCGATCGAAGAGACGATGGAAGCGCTGCACGACGTCGTGCGGTCGGGCAAGGCCCGCTACATCGGCGCCAGCAGCATGTTCGCCTGGCAGTTCGCCAAGGCGCAGCACACGGCCGAGGTGAACGGTTGGACGAAGTTCGTGTCCATGCAGAACCACTACAACCTGATCTACCGGGAGGAGGAGCGCGAGATGATCCCGCTCTGCCTCGACCAGGGCGTTGGGTGCATCCCCTGGAGCCCGCTTGCGCGCGGCGTCCTCGCCGGCAACCGCTCTCGCGAGGGAGACCGCCACACGACGCGCTCGAGCACCGATCCCTTCACCGACTACCTGTATGCACAGCCAACCGATTTCGACGTCGTCGACGCCGTCGGTCAGGTCGCGGCGACCCGCGGCGTCCCGTCGGCCCAGGTGGCGCTGGCATGGCTGCTGACCAAGCCCGGCGTCAGTGCGCCGATCGTCGGCTCGACCAAGAAACGGCATCTCAAGGACGCGCTCGCCGCTGAGGAGCTCGCGCTCTCTGAGGACGAAATCGCCCAACTCGAAAAGCCGTACGTGCCGCATCCGGTCCTCGGGCACTTCTAAGGACGGGGGACCGGCGGTCCGGTAGGGTCGCCGCCGGGGTCTACCGGGACGAGAGATCGGGGATGGCATGCGGGTCGCACTGACGGTGGCCGACTTCCTCAATCGGGCGGCGCTCGTCTACGGCTCGCGCACGGCGCTGTTCGACGAGCCGGGGGTGCCCGGCTCCCTCGGGACACAGACCTACACAGAGCTCGAAGCCCGGGCACGGGGCATGGCGCTCCAGCTCGACGAGCTCGGAGTCGACCACGGCGAGCGGGTCGCCATCGTCAGCCCGAATTCAGGTCGGTTCTTGACGTCGTATTTCGGCGTGAGTGGGTTCGGGCGCGTCCTGGTGCCGATCAATTTTCGGCTCACCTCCGAGGAGATGGCCTACATCGTCGAGCACTCGGGCGCGACCGTGCTCCTGTACGACCCGGACCTCTCGGGCGAGGTGGACAACATCAAGGTGAGCCACCGGTTCTGCCTGGACGGGACGGATGACGCCCAGCTCTTCGCCCCGGCACCGCCCGGACTCCTGCCCCGACCCTGGGAGGCGGACGAAGACGCCAGCTGCTCGGTCAACTACACGTCGGGGACCACGGCCCGGCCCAAGGGGGTGCAGCTCACCCAGCGCAACTGCTGGCTCAACGCAGCCGCGTTCGGGTGGCACACCGGCGTGAACGACCGAGACGTGCTGCTCCACACGCTGCCGATGTTCCACTGCAACGGCTGGGGCATGCCCTACGCCGTGACCGGCATGGGGGGAGCCCACGTCGTGTTGCGCAAGGTCGACGGGGAGGAGATCCTGGCCCGTGTCGAGCGTCACGGCGTGACCCTCCTGTGCGGCGCACCCGCCGTCGTGGCCGCCATCCTGGCCGCGGCCGAGCAGCGAGCCGCCGAGGGCCGCGCCGTTCCGGGCTACGGGACGGTGCGCATCGTCGTGGCCGGCGCGCCGCCGCCGTCAAAGACGATCGAACGGGTCGAGTCGGAGTTGGGCTGGGAGTTCATTCAGATCTACGGACTCACCGAGACCGCCCCACTCCTCACGATCAACCGAGCCCCGGCTGAATGGGACGACCTCGACGCCGGGACGCGCTCGGTACTGCTCGGCCGGGCCGGCGCACCCGCCATCGGCGTGCAGATCGGCGTCGATCCCGAGGGTGAGGTCGTGGCCCGCTCCAACCACGTGTTCGCCGGCTACTGGGAGCAGCCCCGCGAAACGGCGGAGGCGCTCGACGGTGGCTGGTTCCACACGGGCGACGGCGGTTACCTCGACGGTGCTCACCTGGTGATCTCGGACCGGAAGAAGGACGTCATCATCACGGGCGGTGAGAACGTCTCGTCCATCGAGGTCGAGGACTGCCTCTACCAGCACCCCGCCGTCGCCGAAGTCGCCGTGATCGGAGTCCCCGACGAGAAGTGGGGCGAGACGATCAAGGCGCTTGTCGTCGTGCGCGAGGACTGCGAGGTGAATGAGGAGGAGCTCATTGCACACTGCCGGGAGCGGCTGGCTCATTTCAAAGCGCCGACCAGCGTGGAACTGCGCGACGCGCTGGACCGGACGGCGACCGGCAAGTTGCAGAAGTACAAGCTGCGCCAGCCCTACTGGGCGGGGCGGGAGCGTTCGGTCAACTAGCCCGGAACCTTCGACCGGGCTTCGGTCAACTAGCCCGGACCCTCGACCGGGCTTCGGTCAGACGTCGGCGGGCCGGCGCGAGCGCTCCTCGAGCACGAGCTTGCCCCGCGTGTCGAACGCGGCAGCCACGTCGCCGGCGATCAGGCGGCGCAGCGGCTCACCCACGATGTCCCGGCGCCAGCCGGTGTCGAGCCGACCCGGCTCGCCGACGAGCAGCTGCGCGATGTCGGCCCGTGTCGCGAGCAATCCCTGGTCGAAGTCGAGATCGTCCGCGATCTGCCGGACCAGGCCCGAGCACACCGCCACGGCGGCCGCCGGGGCAGGCGTGTCGCGGTTGTCGGCGGGCATGCGGATCTGGTCCGCGTCCATCGCGAGGCCCCGCTCGACCGCGGCCAGGATCTCGGTCGCACGGCCTTGTGCGAGGTGGCGTCCGTCGACGCCGCGGGTGCGGCGCAGCTCGCCGACATTGGCGGGTGGTCGTTGCGAGATCGCCAGCAATCCGAGGTCGGAGAGCACCATCCGCCGAGGTCGGTTGCTCTCCGCGGCCGTCCGTTCCCGCCAGGCCGCCACCTCCTGGGCCACGCCGCGCAACCGGCGCGACATGCTGCGGATGTCGCCGAGCTTCCACCACGCCTCTTCGGGCGCGCGCGGTGGCGTGCGGTCACCGAGCACTTCGGTGCATTCGTTCAGTGCCCACTCGAGCCGACCGAGTGTCTGCAGGCGCTCGGACAGGATGGTCCGCAACTCCAGCAGATGCGCAACATCGCTGACCGCGTAGGTGACCTGGCGCTCGCTGATGGGCCGCACCAGCCAGTCCGAGAGCCGGTCTGCCTTGGGCAGCGTGAACCCCAGTACCTGGTCGACCAGGCGGGACAACGACGGCGTCGACATGCCGAGGAACCCGGCGACGATCTGGGTGTCAAAGACGCTCGCGGGCACGACACCGCACGCCGCCTGCAACACGTCGAGATCCTGGAAGGCGGCATGCGCGACGGCCGTTCCCGGCCCGCCGAAGAGTCCAGCCAGTGGCTCGGGGTCGACCGCCAGCGGGTCGACGAGAGCCACGTTGTCGCCCCATGCGATCTGGATGAGCGCCAAGTCGGGGACGTAGGTGCGTTCGGTATGGAACTCGGTATCGAAGGCGTAGTACTCCTCACCGGCGATCGCCGCCACGAGCTCGTCGAGGCCGTGGCGGTCGACCACCATGGTGGCGGGGGCGGTCACCGAGACCCGCCGGGCATCAGTCGAGGGTTGCGCGCGGACCACGGGGCGCGCCGGCGGGCAGTCGTACCGGCGGCGCTCGTCGACATGGCATGAGGCGATGGTTGGAAGATGGCGGTTCAACCCCGAATCGTGTGGATGTCTGTCTGTGGGTGCGTGTCTGAGCAGCCGGGGCCGTGGGAGCGCGCCTCGGCTCGTCGAACCCGTGGCGTGGCCGGTCGAACGCCCCCGCCGAGGCCGCGGCGAGGTTACCTCGGAGCAGGTCGGGCCTTTACCGTGTTGAGAGCAGGAATCGAGGTCCGGACGACCGGCCGCGTCCGAGCGTGCGTAGAACGGTGTGACGGGTCGGAATCGCTACACTGAGACATCCCTGCGACCCCGCGTCGGCCCTGGTAGGAGCGTTTAGCGGCGAGATGATGACTTACGGCTCTGTTTCGGCTCTCGCCGATCCGATAAGAGTGCAAAGTCCGCATCCGAGGGGGAAGGCGCGGTGATGGCAAAGAAGACGCCTGACGACGAGCGCTTTGAGGACGAGGCCGAGCCCGGCCGGGGTCCCGGAGAGACCGGAGGGGCGGGGACCGACGCCGGAGGCCAGACGCGTACGGTCGAGTCGATGCTCCAGGAGATCAGCTCGACGCAGACCTCGGAGGGGTCGACCTCGGCCGTTCCTCGAACGGGCAAGTACGACCAGCTCTGGCAGCTCTCAATGGCCGACCCCCATACCGGGTTGGCCAACCAGTTGCTCCTTCTCGACCGACTGACCCAGGCACTGGCTCGCCACCGGCGTCACGGGGGCGAAGTCGTGGTGTGTCACATCAACCTCGAGAACCTGGCAGAGATCAATCTCGACCTGGGCTACACCACGGGGAACGCCGTCCTCTGCGACATGTCCCGTCGGCTCACGTCGGTGTTGCGGGCAGAGGACACCGTCGGTCGCGTCGGCGGGAGTGAGCTGGTCGTGGTGATCACGGTGAACGACGAACAGGCAGTCGGGCCTCTCATGCGACGGCTGCAGCACACCCTCGACGAGCCCGTGATGGTGGGAGGCAAGGGCATTCGCCTGCATGCCTCACTGGGTGTTGCAATCGCTGAGGACACCGAGTCCGCCGAGGAGGTCCTGGCCCGGGCCGACCGCTCGACCCGCGTCACCAAGCGCTAACTCCTCGCGCCGGGCACCCCCGAACGGTCGTTGGGCTCGCGGCAGTTCGCGGAAGGGTGAATCGGCCCGGAAGAAAACAGGAGTATCGGCTCTATTGGCCGCGCCCAATTCCAGCAAAATTATTGGCAATGTCGATGTACAGCGAGCTCCTCTCAGGCGTGTGTGCCGAGGTCGGATCCCCTGCCCCTTCCGTCGTCCCGGGACGATCTGGTGGTGATCCTGTTGCAGTACCGCCAGGGGCTGCACGCCCAAGGACCCAGCCGCGGCTCCTTCATGACTGAAGACCTGGCGCTCGAGCTCGACCACGACCGCATGCTCCTACGCCTGTGCACGGCGTTGGACATCGAGAGCGATCCCAGTCGCTTCGCCAACCCGCTCGCCGAGCGAGGCCGCCTCGAGGGCCTGCTCCGCGACGCCGGCGTCGATTTCCGCACGCTCGACGACCACCGCCGGGCCAAAGTCGCTTGACCGCCGGGCGTGCGCGCCCGGCTCGAACGGAGCCAGCCTCAGGGCTTGGGCGGGGGGTTGGGGTTGCCCCCCTTGCGCTCTGCCAGGACGGCCGCGTACACGGCAGCCTCGGTGCGCCGACGCATGCCCAGTTTGGAGAGGAGGCTCGAGACGTAGTTCTTGACGGTCGCCTCGGCCAGGAAGAGCTGCTCGGCGATCTGGCGGTTCGACCGGCCCTGCGCGATCAGCTCGAGCACCTTGCGTTCCTGGGGCGTGAGCACGGTCAGGCGCGACTCGGCCTCCTGATCCTTGCGCAGACGGTCGAAGAGCTCCTGGGTGAGTGAGGGGTCGAGCAGGGACATCCCCTGGTTGACCCGCCGAATGTCGCCGAGGAGGTCACCGCCGCCGACCTCTTTGAGGACGTAGCCCGACGCCCCCGCCATGATGGAGGAGAACAGCGCATCGTCGTCGGAGTACGACGTCAGCATTAGACAGCGCACCTGTGGCGCCACCGACTGGATCTCCCGGCACACTTCGATGCCGTTGCCGTCCGGTAGGCGGACATCGAGGATGGCCACGTCCGGCTCGAGGTCGCGAATCATCGTCAAACCTTCTGCCGCCGTCGCGGCCTCACCGACGACGTCCATGTCGTCCTCGGCCTCGAGCAGCGTTCGCAGGCCCGTCCGCACCAGCTCGTGATCGTCGAGGACGAAGACTCGAATCGACATCCACCCAATACTGCCACGGGGCATCAGAGCCTCAGGACCTGTGAGGGGGGTGGCTGATCTGCCCGCAGGAGCCACGAATGCGGTTGTACCCCCTCTATCCTGGCGTGTCGTGCAGCCCTTCGACCGGATCGACGATCCTGCAAAACTGCGTCGTCTGGTCCAGGCCATCCTGATCCTCGACGCCGAGCTCCACTTGCCCGTGGTGCTCCGCCGCATCGTCGAGGGGGCGTGCGATCTCGTGGACGCGCAATACGGGGCGCTGGGCGTGCTGAGTGAGGACGGGCGGGTCCTCGACCAATTCCTCACGGTCGGTCTCGGGAGCGAGGAGGAGCAAGCGATCGGGCCCCGACCCACCGGGAGGGGCGTGCTGGGCACGTTGATCGCCGACGACAAGCCGCTCCGCCTGTCCAACATCACCGACAGCCCCGACAGCTACGGGATGCCGGCCAACCATCCGGAGATGACATCGTTCCTAGGCGTTCCGGTACGGGTGCACGGGGAGGCCTACGGGAACCTCTATCTCACGAACAAGAGGACCGCGGCCGAGTTCTCGGAGGACGACGAGGAGCTGGTCCTGGCGTTGGCCATGGCGGCGGGCATCGCTATCGAGAACGCTCGCCTGCACGGCCTCGTGCGCGATCGCGCGCTGACCGAGGACAGGGACCGCATCGCCCGAGATCTGCACGATTCGGTGATCCAGCGACTCTTTGCCATCGGCCTTTCGCTCCAAGGGACCGCGCGACTCGTCGAGCGGCCCGAGGCCGTGATGCGGATCGGCGAGGCGATCGACAAGCTGGACGACACCATCCGCCAACTGCGCAAGGCGATCTTCGATATTGAGCTCACGATCAACAAGGAGGGCCTGCACCCCAAGGTGCTCGATCTCGTTCATGAGCTGCGACCCGTCCTGGGTCTGTTGCCCCAGGTCTCTTTCAGCGGGCCGGTCGACACGGTCGTCAACGCCCAGATGGCCGACGAGGTGCTGCACGTGCTGCGTGAGGCGCTTACCAACGTGGGCAAGCACGCGCGAGCCTCGCAGGTCGTGATCACGATTGCCGCAGGAGAGGAACTCCGCGTGGTGGTCGCCGACGACGGGCACGGCATGGGTGAGACGCCCCCGTCGGGTCTTGGTCTCAAGAACATCCGCCAACGAGCCCAGCGTCTGGGCGGCGACGTGGACCTCGGGACGTCACGGGAGGGCGGGACCCGGCTGACCTGGCACGTGCCCCTGGAGACCCCGGGGACCTAGCCGGCATCGGTCGAGCTGGCGACGGCGACCTCCGCCCGAACGGTCGAGCCGCGGCACGTGGGGCGCTGCCGAGCAGATCTCTGCGAACGCGTCCTCGATGCACGCGGCGAGCTTCGCCCCGTCCGCAATGGCCGCGACGTCGGTGGTGACGGCCACGCAGGCGCGGTGCCCAGCCGAAATCAGCGACACGTTGAGGGCGGCGCCCGACGGGGGCGAGGCGGCGTAGATCCCCTCGACGGGGGACCCGGCGAATGCCACGGCGACGGGCGGGCCGGGGATGTTCGTGATGCAGAAATCGTTGCCCAAGAGCATGGAGCCCCACAGCGAACGGGCGACGAAGGCCGGCAAGGAACTCAGTGCCGTTGCGAGGACGTCGCTGATGGCGAGACCGGGCGCGTGCTTCCACTCCGCGGTCTGTCGACGTACTTCGGCAACGCAGCTCGAAGGCTCCCGGTGAAGCGGGATGACGAAGCGCGCCGGAACGAAGTGGTTTCCACCCTCGTCTGCACCTGCACCGCGGACGTTGACCGGCATGAGCACGCGGAACGCAGTGGGCGAAGCCCCGTGCAGTTCGTGGTACACGGCGACGCCGTGCACCACAGAGGACACAAAGACGTCGTTCACGGTGGCGGACCAGCCGTTGGCGGCCGCCTTCAGGGTCGCCAGGTCGAATTCGAAGATCTCGAGGTGCCGCCGGAAGCTCCGCTCGGTCATGATGGGTGACTTCGGCCGTCCCGCCGGTGCCATCAGCCGCGCCGCCGACACGCCGACCGAGATCCCCTGGTGCAGGCTCTGCACCGGATGGGTCACGCAGCGAGCCGCGCCGCCGGCGAGGCCGGCGATATCGGGAACGGCACGCAGAGGCCCGCTCCGCCAGACAGGTCGACGTAACGCGGGACGGGTGAGCGTTCCGGCATGAGCGCCGCCGCCGGCTGCGTTCGTGCCGGGCGGAGCGTCGAAGAGATGCGCCAGCACCGCGAGGCCTCCGACACCGTCGATCAAAGCGTGGTGGACCTTCATGATCAGGGCAGAGTGTTCCGCCCCGACGTCCTCGACGAGTACGGCCTCCCACAGCGGGAGCGCGCCGTCGAATCCGGTTGTGGCCATCGACTGGGCCAGGTCGAGGACCTCGCGCAGCCCTCCCGTTCCCGCCACGCGCATGCGCCGCAGATGTGACCCCATGTCGAAGCCATCGTCTGGGATGAACTGGGGCCGCCCTCGGCCCGGTGGCCGCGTCACCGCAACCGACCGCAGCCGAGGGACCTGCTCGACCAGTTGTGCCACTCGGCGCTGAACCTCGCCCCACTCCGGCGTCCCGCGCAAGAGGAGGATGGCGACGATGGTGGGTCGCATCACCGGATCGGCACTGATGGTCCACAGCAGCGCATCAGCGCCGCTCATGGTGTCAACGTGGGGTATCCCGCTCAGTGGTTCTCCCATGGTTCACACCTCTTCGGGGCACGATACCTGGGTTCACCCGCGCCTGGGAAGGGCCACGAGCTCTCTTCTCAGGGCGACGAGGCGTCGCTGGTCCTAGCATCAGCGGCGGGGGCTTGAACGGCACCCCAGCGGGAAAGGGAATCGACATGACCACTACGGCGACGACGGCAGGGGTTCCCGAGAGTCACGGGTTGGCCAACGCGCTGTGGCGGCGTCAGCTCACCAGGTACCCGAACACGTGGCCACGGCTCGGGTACCTGGCAATCGTCGTGCTCACGACGATCATGCTCTATTACCTCTACTACGTGGAGGGCGCGGTGCACGCCGCTACTGCTGCCCTACTACCACATGTCCTTCCAGTACTTCCTGTACCTGCTCGTCGTCTCCAACGCCATCGGCGCGTTCAGCGCGTTCATCGGAGGCCTCTCGGACAAGATCGGGCGGGCCAACCTCACCATCTACGGCACACTCCTCGTCGCGCTGATCCAGCTCTTCGCCATCCCGCAAATCCACGACAAGTTCTGGTTCGCCGCGTCGTACTGCGTGATCGGTTTCGTCGAAGGTGTCATCCTCGTGTCGACGCCCGCGCTCATGCGCGACTTCTCACCCCAGATGGGCCGCGGCGTGGCCATGGGCTTCTGGGCGCTCGGGCCGACCATGGGCGCCCTGTGCGCCAGCCTGGTGGCGACGCACACACTCGATCACCTCGCGCCCTGGCAGGACCAGTTCATCATCTCGGGCATCGTCTGCATGGGCGTCGTGGTGATCGCCTTCTTCTTCCTGCGCGAGCTCTCACCGCAGCTGCGCGACCAACTGATGGTCAGCGAGAGGGAGCGCGCGCTCATTGAGGCGCGCGCCATGGGGATCGACGTCGAGAGGGCGACCGCGCACCCGATCCGGTCCATGATGAAGCTCGACCTGGTCGCCTCATCGATCGCCATCTCGGTGTTCCTGCTCTTCTACTACGCGTCGGTCAGCGTGCTCACCATCTACTGGGTGGTGACCTTCAACCGGACCACGCCGCAGGCCAACGGCATCAACGTCTGGCTGGCGGCCTCCCTCTCGATCGGGCTGGTGGTCGCCGGGGCGCTCTCGGACTGGGCCCAGGTCCGCAAGCCGTTCATGCTCGCTCGGCGCGATCTGCGCCATGGTGATGATGGGTTTCCTCATCGTGCAGACCGGCCAGCCCCCACACGGGCTACTACTCCAACGTCCTGGTGATCGTGCTGCTGGCCGTCTCCATCGCGCTGGCCTACGCGCCATGGATGGCCAACTACACCGAGCAGGTCGAGTCCCACAACCCGGCCTTGACGGCGACGGGGCTCGCCATCTGGGGCTGGATCCTGCGCATCACCGTCGCCCTCTCCTTCCTCGTGCTGCCCCACGTGATCACCACCTCGACGGTGCTGGTCGACAACCAGACGGCGGGCGCCACCCTGCAGACGATCCAGGCCGCGCAGCCCTATGCCCCGAACGACGTCACCGCTGAGTGCAACGCGGCGCTCGGCACCTGCCGTCGGTGATCGCGGGCTGCAGGGCGACGACCGAGGCACGGCCGGGCTCGACGACGCTTGGCCACCGTGCTCACGACCTGCAACAGCACGCACAGCCTGGCCAAGGCGCTGACGGCGGCCGGCGGCTTGTCCAACCCCCACGTCCTGGGCCTGCACGCCTACAACCCACTGGCGACCGACATTCAGAACGGCAAGCCGGTGACGCCAGGCGGAGATCCAGTCGAAGGTGGCGAGTACTCGCCGAGACCTCGCCAGCCTGCTCGTGGCCGAGCAGAAGCTCGTGCCGGCCCAGAAGACCTCGCCCGGCGAGTGGAAGAGGTGGTGGACCGTCTGCCTGGCCGGCATGCTGGTGTTCGCCGTCCTCGTGTTCTTCATGCGCGGGCGCTGGAGCCCGCGGGCGGCGCGGCGCGACCTCGCCGAGCACGACCGCATCGATCTCCGAGGAGCTGGCCAAGCTGGCGAAGGAGCCCGCCGCCGTGTCCAGCCCGGTGCGAGCCGGGTCAGCGCTGGGCGCCTCGGTCGCGGCCCGGCGCCCACGGTGGCAGGATCGGGCCATGCGAGAGCTCGAGCACTGGGTCGGAGGGAAGTCGGTCGCGGGGACCGTCGGGGCGCACCGGGCCCGTCTACGACCCTGCCCGCGGGGTGCAGACGGCCAGCGTTCCTCTGGCCTCGGCCGCCGAGGTCGACGGCGCGGTCGAGGTGGCCGACCGAGGCCGCCGCCGAGTGGGGCGGCCGGATCGCTCAGTGCGCGGGCGGCCGTCCTCTTCCGCCTTCGCGACCTCGTGGCGGCGGCGGCCCCGGACCTGGCCGCCGCCGTCACGGCCGAGCACGGCAAGGTGCTGAGCGACGCCGCCGGTGAGGTGGCCCGAGGTCTCGAGAACATCGAATTCGCCTGCGGGATCCCGCACCTGCTCAAGGGATCGCACTCGACCGAGGTCTCGACCGGGGTCGACGTGCACACCGTCCTCGAGCCGCTCGGTGTCGTCGCCGGCATCACCCCGTTCAACTTCCCCGTGATGGTGCCGCTGTGGATGATGGCCAACGCCATCGCTTGTGGCAACGCCTTCGTCCTCAAGCCCTCGGAGAAGGATCCTTCCGCGTCGCTGCTCCTGGCCGAGCTGGCCAAGGAGGCGGGCGTGCCCGACGGCGTCCTCAACGTCGTCCACGGCGACGCCGTCGCGGTGGACGCGCTCTTGGCGCACCCCGGCGTCGCCGCCGTCTCCTTCGTGGGCAGCACGCCCGATCGCGCGCCACATCTACGAGACGGGAGCCCGCCACGGCAAGCGCGTCCAGGCGCTCGGCGGGGCGAAGAACCACATGGTGGTGCTGCCCGATGCGGACGTCGGTGCGGCGGCGGACGCCGCCATCTCGGCCGGCTTCGGCTCGGCGGGGGAGCGCTGCATGGCGATCTCGGTGGTCGTCGCCGTGGGCGCCGTCGGCGACCAACTGGTCGACGCCATCGCCGGCCGCATGCCCTCGGTCGTCATCGGCCCGGGGAACGACCCCGATTCCCAGATGGGCCCGCTCGTCACCGCGGAGCACCGCGACCGGGTGCGCGTCCTACGTCGACGGCGCCGAGGCCGAGGGTGCCACCTCGTGGTCGACGGCCGCGGCCGAGTGGCCCGAGGGCTTCTTCCTCGGCTGCACGCTGCTCGACGAGCGTCCGGCCCGGGCATGCGCGCCTACGACGACGAGATCTTCGGCCCGGTCCTCAGCGTCGTCCGGGTCGACACCTACGAGGAGGCCGTCGACCCTGGTCAACGCAGAGCCCCTACGGCAACGGCGTCCGCCATCTTCACCCGGGACGGCGGGGCCGCCCGGCGGTTCCAGCGCGAGGTCACGCGGGCATGGTCGGGGTCAACGTCGCCATCCCGGTGCCCGTGGGCTTCCACTCCTTCGGGGGCTGGAAGGCCTCGCTCTTCGGCGACAGCGCCATGTACGGGCCCGAGGGCATCCGCTTCTACACCCGGCCCAAGGTGGTCACGACCCGCTGGCCCGACCCGTCGACCAGCGAGATCGACCTGGGCTTTCCCCGGACCCGCTGAGTCGGCGGCCGCCGGGCCTCCTTCCTGGCGGTGGACATGGCCGTAGAACTGAGGCGTAGGGTAAATTCGACATCGACGTCGAGAATGAAGTCGAGGCAGATCCCGGGGAGGGACAATGACGCTGGCACTTGACGGCCTGCGGGTGATCGACGCCGACACCCATCTGACCGAGGCCCACGACCTGTGGACGAAGCGGGCACCGGCCAAGTACGCCGACCGGGTGCCCCACGTCGTCGAGGTCGACGGGAAGCCCATGTGGTACGTCGACGGTGCCGAGCTCGGCTTCGCCGGCGGCGGTGGGGTCATCGACCGCGACGGCGGCAAGGGCCGCGCCGCCGAGGCGCTGTTCGAGTGGACCCAGGACCAGATCCATCTCGGTGCCTTCGACATCCCCGCTCGCATCGACGTCATGAACGACTCGGGGATCCACGCGCAGGTCTGCTTCCCCAACTCCATCGGCCTCGGCGGGCCAGGGCATCTCGGACATCGTGAAGGACCCCGTGCTCCGCCTGCTCTGCGTGCAGATCTACAACGACGCCATGGCAGAGGTGCAGGCGGATTCCGGTCAGCGCCTGCTCCCCATGCCGGTGCTGCCGGCCTGGGACGTCGACGAGGCAGTGGCCGAGGCCAAGCGGGTTGCCTCGCTCGACCTGCGTGGCGTGAACATCACGTCGGACCCCAACGACGTCGGCGGTCCGGACCTGGCCAGTCGGGCCTGGGACCCGTTGTGGGAGGTCTGCGCCGACCTGCACCTGCCCGTGCACTTCCACATCGGTGCCAGCCTCACCACGATGACCTACTTCGGCACCTACCCCTGGGAGTCACAGGACGAGGACACGAAGCTGGCCATCGGCGGGACGCTTGCTGTTCATCGGCAACGCGCGGGTGGTGACGAACATCATCTTGAGTGGCATGCTCGATCGCCACCCCACGCTCAAGATGGTCTCGGTCGAGAGCGGCGTCGGCTGGATCCCCTTCATCCTCGAGGCGCTCGACTACGAGATGTCCGAGAACGCACCCAAGCAACTCGAGGGGATGGCGATGCTCCCATCGGAGTACTTCAAGCGAAACCTCTACGCAACGTTCTGGTTCGAGAAGAACAACCTGCCGACGCTCATCGACTCGGTGGGAGCGGACAGCATCCTCTTCGAAACGGACTTCCCGCATCCGACCTGCCTCTACCCCAAACCGCTCGACACGGTGGCCGAGAAGATGTCGACGCTGGCGCCCGAGGTGCAGCGCAAGATCCTCGGGGAGAACGCGCAGAAGCTCTACCGGCTCTAGCTTCGCCCCGGCCCGGTGGTTCCCGACTCGACGATCATCGCCGATCGCCTGGCGATCTCCGATCTCGTGCACGCCTACGCGCAGGGGGTCGACCGGCGCGATCCCGAGGCGGTGGCGGACCTCTTCACCGAAGACGGCAACTTTGTGGCCTACGCCACACCAGGCGCCACGGAGCCGACCAGCCGGAGTCAGGGGCGAGCAGAGATCACAAAGGCGATCGGCATGGCTCGCCACTACCGGCAGACCACCCACACGATCGGGAATCACCTGGCCACGGTGGAGGGCGACGGCGCGACGGCCGAGACGAGGTGCGTGGCCTACCACGTCCTTGGCGACGAGGGCGCCGAGACCTTGCTGGTGTGGCACATCCGCTACCTCGATTCGTACGCCCGTTCTCCGAGCGGGTGGCGCATAAGCGAGCGGGTGCTGCGAGTCGACCTGGTGACCGAACAGCCGCTGCGCGCGGGCTGACACTCAGGTCGGCGGAGTGAGCCCTGTGCGCTCGGCGACGTGTCGGAGCTCGTCGAGGGCTTCGGCCAACGCGGCGGAACCGAGGTTCACGACCACGCGGCACGCTCCTTGGGCAGCAGCATGCTCCAGCGTGGCGCGATCGACGGAAGCGGTCGTGGTGACCCCGCTCAACGTCACATCGATGGAGGCCGGGTCGCGCCCAGCGGCCGATGCCTCCTCCGCGAGCGTGTGGAGCGCGGCAACCAGTGCGTCCCCTCGCAGCCCGAGGGACAACCACCCATCGCCGCGCCGCGCGGCGCGGCGAATGGCTGCCGGAGACGTCCCGCCGACTTCGATGGGCACACCGCCTGCCTGTGCTGGACGGGGGAAGGACTGCACGCCGCTGAACGAGAAGTGGTGTCCCTCGAAGGATGCACCCTGCTGCGGGTCAGCGCTCCACAGCGCACGGATGACATCGATCTCCTCGTCGGCGCGCGTGCCGCGGCTGGCAAAGTCGACGCCGCCGGCCTCGAGCTCCTCGCGGAGCCACCCGAGGCCGACGCCCAGCCGCAGGCGACCATTCGACAGTCGATCAACCGTGGCGGCTCGTTTCGCGAGGACGAGCGGGTTGTGCAGGGGCAGCACGAGCAGGCCGGTGGCAAGGCCGAGGGTTGTCGTGACACCAGCGACGTAGGCAAGCGTGTCAAGGGGATCAGGAATCACGCAGTCGTCGGGGAGCGGAACCCGGCCTGATCTCGAGTAGGGGTATCGACTGGTGTAGTCGACGGCGAGCACCACGTGTTCGGGGAGAACCAACGATTCGAAGCCCAGCCGCTCCGCTTCGCGAGCAAACGGCGCGATCCAATCGGGATCCGCGAAGTCGGCGGAGCTCACCGGCGGGATCACGGCGAGGGCCGCCACGGGCTTCCCTCTTGCTCGCGTCGTGCCCGAGGCCATGACCGCTCATTGTGGCCCATGACGCGGTGGTCGTTCCTGATCGATCCCTCGGTGTTGGGGGCGAGGGCCGTCGCCGTAGGGTTGTTCGAGATCGAGAGAGACCCCAGGGTGGACCGGGGTCGTCGAAAGACGCGGAGGACGGGGTGACAGACGAGCCAACCGGTGCGGAGACGCGACGCTGGGTCGACCAGCAGGAACTGGCGGAGTTGGTCGCCGTCCTCTCGTCCGCCGTCGACCGCGCAGATCGAGACCGCATCGCGTCCTGCTATGCCGAGGATTCGTTCGACGACCACGGCACGTTCAAGGGAACGGGCCAGGCGTTTGCCGATTTCGTGTGCCGTCCCGGTCCCATGAGCACGATGCACCATCTGCTCGGACAATCCATCTTCGAGGTGCAAGGTGACGAGGCGTGGGGCGAGACGTTCTACGTCTTCCACGGCACCGCCGGACACTACCGCGGTCGCCGGGCACGGCCGATACGTTGATCATTTCCGCCGGTTGGGCGGGACGTGGAAGCTGGTCTACCGACGCGTCGTGCCCGATCGGGTGCCGGCAGGGGACGAGCTGGGCGCATACGAGCAGGCGAGGCGTGACCGGAACGATCCGAGCTACGACAAACGGCGCGGACCCGGTGACCGGGACGGAGAACCCGACTAGCTCGTTCGTCGCCGCGCCGACCATTCCTCGCGGGTGCCAACCACGAGAGGCACGCCGCCACCGAGAGGACCCGCGGCCGCCACCGCCAAGGGCACCCCGAGTGCGTCGCGCAGCGGGTCCGGCCCGCTCAGGGCGAGGAGTGACGTTGACCACCGTCGCGTCGAGTTGGATCACGAAGAAGCCGATGCAGACGGCAAGGAGAGACGTCCGGCCCCGAAGGCCGGAACCTTCTTGTTCTCCAACACCAGATGGATCTCGGCGGAGTGCGTCGAGGTGCGTCACGCATTGGGATCCATACCCGATTACGGCGAACCGTTGCGGGGCCGCCGGGGTCGTTATCCCCCGGCCTGCTGGACGGCCTTGAGGAGCCTCAGGTAGGCCTCACTGGCATTGGTGAGATGAGTCTGGGCCGTCGTGAGCAGCGTGTCGCTCTTCTGATCGATGCCGTTGATGCAGTCGCGCGCCGTGGTCGAGAGATTGGTGAGAATCACCGACCATTGGTTCTCCAACGATCCGATGGGCATTGCCGGGTTGGATCGAGCCTGCTTGACATCGTTCTGCAGCTTGACGCAGGCGGCCCGCTCGGCCGTTGCACTCGTTCCGGAGTTGACCGCGGCAACGTCCTTGGAAACGGCCAGATAGTTCGGACCGTAGCTCGACATCCAGTTCCCCAGTCCTGGTCGGTCGATGAATTGCTGTTCGTGAGCGCGTTGGCGATGAGTATCCCTCCGACGACGCCGACCGCAACCGCCAGCGCCGTGAGGATGAGCTGCTTGGGGGTGAACTTGCGCGTCTTTCCCTGAGCAGGCGCGGCCGGAGCCGCAAACGCTTCGGAGGCGGAGGCGGAGGCAGAGGAGGAGGCGGAGGCGGTGCCGCCGTCGCCAGGAGCGGGTCGCCCGAAGACGGCGTCGGCGGAGGTGGTGCCGCCAGGGGCGGGTCGGTCGTGGGCGGCGAAAGTGGAGGTGGTGCCTCGACGGGCGGGTCCGTCGTAGGCGGCGGCGACTGCTCCGAACCGTCGCCGGCTGGCTCCTCGATATCGGTCATGCCGACCCCCCCCATCTCGAGCCGGCCCACGGCCAGCCGCAACAGCGTATGCCACCCCCATTGTGCGTGAGGCCGGGCCCGGTGCCAGCCGCAGCGCCCGCTTGAACGTGGGCTTTGGAACGAAGACGCTCGAGCCGTGGAAGGCCCGGGCAGATCGGGACCGGAGCGGTGCCGTCCGGATCAGCCGAACGGTCGGAAGCCGGGCTCGCGACGAGTGGGCGAGGCGGGACTTGAACCCGCACATCCTTTCGGACACAGGAACCTGAATCCTGCGCGTCTGCCAATTCCGCCACTCGCCCGAGTGACCGGGTAACAGTAGTCGCTGGAACTGCAGCCCAGGATCGGCTGTGCGGGCCGCCCGGGGCACAGGTGACCAGGTCAGACGACTGCCAGATCCCTCTTGGCACCGGTGGCCCAGTAATCTCTGGAAGACCATGGGACTCCAGCAGTTTGAGGAGCGCCTCGAGCGTCTGGTGGAGGGCACGTTGGCCAAGCCATTTCGAAGCAACCTGCAGCCCGTCGAGATCGGACGCCGGTTGACGCGCGAGATGGACCTCCACCGGCGGGTGGGGGTGCGGGGCCTGATCGCGCCCAATGCATTCGCCGTGACGCTCGCGCCGGCCGACGTCAGTCGGTTTGCCAATTTCATCGACGCACTCTCCCGCGAGCTCTCCGACGCGGCGCGCGAGCACGCCAAGATCGAGGGCTACTCGTTCGTCGGCCCGGTCGAGGTCGAGATCTTCGAGGGATCCAACCTCAAGGCTGGTCGATTCACCGTGACCGCGGAGGTGCACGAGAGCGAAGACGGAGGATTCCTTGCCGAGCTCGTCCTGCCCGACGGGAGACGGGTGAGCGTGGGCTCCGAGGCTGTGGTCATCGGCCGCCTCCCCGAATGTGACGTCGTGCTGGCCGACTCCAACGTGAGCCGGCGCCACGCCGAGCTGCGGCGCAAGGACGATGGCGTCTTCGTCGTCGATCTCGGCTCCACCAACGGCACCCGGGTCAACGGCACCCAGGTTCGCGAGCAACTGCTGGCCAGCGGGGACGAGGTCAGCGTGGGCTCGACGAGGCTCATCTTCGAAATGTCGTGACGGCGAGCCCGGCGGCGGTTCTGGTCGCCACGCAGAACCTCAACGCCGTCCTACGGATCATGCAATGGGGGGTCATCGTCCTGATCTTCCTGTTCTTCCTGCGCGTGATCCGGGCGGTCTGGGTCGAGATGAGCCCCGCCACGTTTCGCAAGACCCGCTCAGAGCGCCGGCACGAGCGCCGGCAAGAGCGGGTTGCGGCCCGCCCCGCCGCGGCGGCACCGGGCCGCCGGCGCCAGCTCCACCTCAAGGTCGTGCAGCCCGAGACCCAGGCCGGCCGCACGTACGACCTCGACGACGAGCTCACCATCGGGCGCTCACCGGGTTGCGGCGTCGCCATGCCCGAAGACATCTACACCTCGACCTTGCACGCGCGGCTGTTCCGCCGCAACGAGCAGCTCTGGGTGGAGGACCTGGGTTCGACCAACGGGACCTACGTGAACTCCGAGCAGATCAAGCAGGCGGTCAAGCTGAGTAAGGGGGATCTGCTCCAAATAGGCTCCACCGTCTTCGAGGTCTCCCGGTGACCGTCTTGCGGTCGGGCTCGGCCAGCGACGTCGGGCGGGTCCGCACCGTCAACCAGGATCTCCCACTCGAGAGCCCAAATCTCTACGCGGTGGCGGACGGCATGGGCGGACACGTCGGCGGAGAAGTGGCTGCACGCGTCGCGGTCGAGACGTTGGAGCGCGCCTTCGAGCACGCCCCGACCCTCGACGGGCTGCGGGCCGCCTTCAACGAGGCCAATGGCGCCGTCTGGCAGGAGAGCCAGGTGAATGCCGACCTGCGCGGCATGGGAACGACGCTCACCGCCATGGCACTCGTCGGCGGAACCGGCGGCAAGGACGTGCTGGCGCTGGCCAACGTCGGCGACTCGCGCGCCTACATCTTCTCGGGGGGCGAGCTGTCCCAGGTCACCGCCGACCACAGCCTGGCCGAGGAGCGGATGCGTCACGGCGAAATGACCGAGGAGGAGGCGGCGGTCCACCCCCAGCGTCACATTCTGACCCGCGCCCTCGGTGTGTCCTCCGAGGTGGAAGCCGACATGTGGGAGCTCGAGCTGCACACGGGCGACCGGGTGCTTCTCTGCTCAGACGGCCTGTCCAACGAGGTCAGCACCGAGGAGATGGCTGAGATCCTGCGCGACGTCGACGATCCCGACGAAGCGGCACGGCGCCTGATCGAAGTGGCCAACGAGCACGGCGGCGCCGACAACATCACCGTCGTGATCGTCGATGTCCAGATCGGCGAGGAGGGGGAGGGGAACAAGGCCAAGATCACGCCTGTGGGACTGGAGGCTGCGACGATTGCCGTCGGGGCGGCCACCGCAGCAGATGTCGCCGGCGCAGGCGGCGCTGCCACCCCGAACGGATCAGGGACCTCCGCCCCCGACGCCGGTCCGTCCGCCGGCCCAGGCACGGCCGAGAGCGAGCCCCCGACGGCGGCATTGCCGGCGTTCCGCCCCGACGACACCCTGGCGCCCGGGTCCCAACTGGCATTCGGCGAGGAGCCGCTGGCGTTGGCCGAGACGGGGCCGCGGAGCGACGAATTCTTCTTGGGCACCGCGACGGCGGTTCCGGTCGCGCGCTCGACGGCACGAGTGCCGCCACCGGCCGCGCCGCGTTCGGCGCCTGACGACGAAGTTCCGAAGAAGGAAAGCAGGCGTGCCCGGCGGCGGCGGCTCGGGATCCCACGACGCATCACCTTCCGCGTGCTCGGGTTCGTCCTCCTCATTGTCGCCGTGCCGGTGGCCGCCTACTTCGTGCTCCGCTGGTACGCCTACGACAACTGGATCGTCACCGCCCAGGGCCAGCAGATCATCGTGAAACAGGGTCAGCCCGGCGGCGTCCTCTGGTTCCACCCCAAGGTGGTCGACCGCACTGGCGCCACCCTCCAACAAGTGCTGCCGGACGCGGCCGCCTCGGTGCGGAGCGGGGTTCCAGAGTCGTCCTTGGCCAAGGCCCAGCAGTACGTCAGTCCATCGTCCGTGCAGGAACGACCACGCACCACGACCACGACTGTGCCCGTACCCGGCGTGGCGGGCTCGACCTCCACCACCACCACGACATGAAGCCTTCCCGTGACCGTCCAGAGCCCCCGTGGCAGAAGTCGACCAGCGTAGGCTCGGGCGCCATGCAACCAGTTGAGAACCCGCGCATCTATTCGGGCCGCTACGAGCTGACCCACCTGATCGCGCGCGGCGGCATGGCCCAGGTCTACCGGGCCATGGACCGCCAACTCGACCGGCCCGTCGCCCTCAAGGTGCTCTTTCCCGAGCTCTCGGTCGACCGCACCTTCGTCGAACGCTTCCGGCGCGAGGCACAGGCGGCGGCCAACCTGTCGCACCCGAACATCGTGCCCGTCTACGACTGGGGCGAGGACGACGGCGCGTACTTCATCGTAATGGAGTTCATCGACGGCAGGCCGCTCTCTGCGGTGTTGCGGGATCCCGAGCCTCTGCCGCCCCGCCAGATCGCCACCATTGGTGCAGGGGTGGCCGCCGCGCTCGCCTTCGCACACCGCCACGGCGTGATCCACCGCGACGTGAAGCCGGGCAATGTCTTGCTCACGCCGGACGGCGACGTGAAGGTGACGGACTTCGGCATCGCCCGCGCCGTCAACACCGAGGAGAGCCTGACCCAGACGGGCGCCGTGATGGGCACCGCCGCGTACTTCTCACCCGAACAGGCGGAGGGCAAGGGCGTCGACGCCCGGAGTGACATCTACTCGCTCGGGGTCGTGCTCTACGAGATGTCGGCCGGTCGGCCGCCCTTCACGGGCGATTCCCCGGTGGCGGTTGCCTCGAAGCACGTGCGCGACACGCCGGTCCTGCCCCGGGTCGTCAATCCCGCCGTCCCCGCTGCACTCGAGGCGGTCGTCATGAAGGCGATGGCCAAGGATCCCGCCCAACGCTACGGCTCGGCCGAAGAGCTGCGGGCGGATCTTCTTCGCTTTGCCGAGGGCCGCCCCGTCGAAGCGAATGACCCCGGTGCCACCTCGGTCATGACGGGGATCGGGGCCACCCAGGCCGTTCCGGCGACGACGGACCGGACGATGGCGATCGGCGCTCCGGTCCCGGCCAGTCAGGAGGACCTCGAACGCAAGAAACGGACGCGCCGTTTGGTCATCATCCTGGTGGTCCTCCTGGTTGCGCTCGCCATCATTGCCTTCTTCCTCCTGCGTTCGGTGCTCGGTGGCGACGTCAGCGTCCCTGACGTCGTCGGCCGGACCACCAGCCAGGCCACACAGACACTGGAGAGCGACCATCTCAGCGTGGGAACCACGAACTCGGTGGTCAGCCCGACGATCACGAGTGGCGTCGTCATCTCGACCAATCCCAAGGCGGGCGCATCGGTGTCGAAGAACTCGTCGGTTGATCTGGTTGTGAGTGCGGGCCCGGCCGTCCAGGTGCCGTCGGTGACCAACCAGCAGCTCACGCCGGCCACCCAGCTCATCAGCGACGCGGGACTCAGCTACACGGTGAAGTACGTGACCAGCAACAAGCCCATCGGAACCGTCCTCGACCAGAACCCGGCGGCCGGTGCGAAGGTGAAGTCCTCGACCAAGGTGCTCTTGACGGTGTCGGGCACGCAGATCTCGGTGTCGGTGCCGAGCGTGCTCGGCCAGACACCGGCGTCGGCCGGCTCGACGCTGAGGACTGCCGGCCTGAACGTCGGCAACCAGACCAACGGGTGCTCTGGCCAGTACGGCAACGGCGTGGTGTCCTCTCAGAACCCCGCCCCTGGTGCGACGGCGCAACCGAACAGCGCGGTCAACCTCGTCATCTCCAACTGCGTCTCGGTGCCCGGTGTCGTGGGCCAATCGGCCAACTCGGCACAGTCGGCCATCAGTGGGGCGGGCCTGGTGGCCAACACAACCACCGACACGTCCTGCCCGAACGGCGCCGCGGCCGGCACCGTGGACAACCAGAGCCCCGGGTCGGGCGCCCTGGCGGCTTCGGGGAGCACGGTGAACATCTCGGTGTGCCAGCCGGCCACGACGACCACCTCCTCCACGACGACGACGACATCGACATCGTCGACGACATCGAGCACCTCACACCCCTAGCTCGCGGGGACGGTCGACCGCTCAGGCCTTCGCGGCCACTCCGAGTTGGCCGAGAAAGTTCGAGAGGAGCGCCGGGCCCGAAGCCGTGAGCACCGACTCGGGATGGAACTGCACGCCTTCGACGGCGAGGGTGTGATGCCGCAGGCCCATCACGACGCCATCGGTTGAGGTGGCGGAGACCTCGAGTTCGTCGGGCACCGAGTCCGGGCGTACGACGAGCGAGTGATAGCGCGTCGCCACGAAGGGGTTCGGCAGGCCGGCGAACAAGCCCTTTCCGTCGTGGTGGATCTCGGAGGTCTTCCCGTGCATGAGGTGGGGCGCCTCGACGATCTCGCCGCCGTAGGCCTGCCCGACGCACTGGTGGCCGAGGCACACCCCCAGGAGGGGAATCTCACCGGCGAGCTGCGCGATGGCCTCGAGGCTCACGCCACCGTCTTCGGGACGTCCGGGCCCCGGCGAGATGAGCACGGCGTCGGGTCGCTCGGCCCGGATGCCGGCGACATCGATGGCGTCGTTGCGGAAGACCACGGGCTCGGCGCCCAGCTCTCCCAGTTCCTGGACCAGGTTGTAGACGAAGGAGTCGTAATTGTCGACGACGAGCACGCGGGGGCCCATGGGCGAAAGATCGTACCGGGCCGGCCGGGCGCCCCGGCTGCCAGGAGAGGCATCTCGCCGGTGGCTAACCTCTGACGCCGTGGCAACCAGCACCAAGGGCAAGGGTCCCGGCGGCGCCTCGCGCAAGGGCAAGTCGGCGACGGGGCGCGCCTCGAAGGTCGGGCGCTACAAGACGGCCGAGGAGAGTGGCCGGTACACGGCGCCGATCCCCAAGAGCGTGCGGCACAGCCCGCCCTGGTTCGGCGCGCTCATCCTCGTGCTGCTCATCGGTGGCGTGGCCGTCATCACGGTCAACTACCTGGCGCACCTGCCCTTCCTGGCGCACGGCTCGCCGTGGGGCCTGGTCGTCGGCCTCGTGATGATCTTCGTGGGCTTCCTCGCCGCCACCCGCTATCGCTGACGTTCGCCCGCGCGGGCCGCGACGCCGCGCCCGGCAAGCACCGTGCGGTCGTCGATCTGCGACGTGGTCCCCGCGACCGGGGCAGTCAGCCCAGTCGCTCAATGATGGTGGCGTTGGCCAGCCCGCCGCCCTCGCACATTGTCAAGAGGCCGTAGCGGCCGTCCGTGCGCTCCAGCTCGTTGAGCAGCGTGGCCGCCAGCTTGCAGCCCGAGGCGCCCAGCGGGTGGCCCAGCGCGATGGCGCCGCCGTTGGTGTTGACGAGCTCCATGTTGGGGTGGTGTTCCTTCTCCCAGGCCAGCACCACAGAGGCGAACGCCTCGTTGATCTCGACGGCGTCGATGTCGTCGAGCGTCAACTTGGCCCGCTCGAGAACGGTCGTGGTGGCCGGGATGGGGCCGGTGAGCATCGTCACCGGGTCGACGCCGGCCAAGGCGAAGGCGTGGAAACGCGCACGGGGGCGCAGGCCCAGCGCGTTCGCCTTCTCCTCGCTCATGATGAGCACGGCCGACGCACCATCGGTGATCTGGGAGGAGTTGCCCGCCGTGACCTTCCCGCCCTCCTTGAAGGCCGCCTTGAGGTTGGCCAGCGCCTCGACGGTGGAGTCGGGGCGGATGCCCTCGTCGCTGGCGAAGATCTCGTCCGGTGTCGTTGCCTTCGTCGTCGCGCACGGCGACCGGCACGATCTCGTTCTCGAAGCGGCCCTCGGCGGTGGCGCGGGCGGCCCGTTGGTGGCTCTGCACGGAGAAGGCGTCGAGGTCCTCGCGTGAGATGTCCCACTTGTCGGCGATCATTTCGGCGCCGATGCCCTGTCCGGGCAGCCCGGTCTCGGTGTAGCGCTTCATCATGCGCGGGCCGAAGGGAAAACCGAGCTCCCGCACGACCGACGAGCCCATGGGCGTGCGCGTCATCGACTCGACGCCGGCGGCGACGGCGATGTCGTACGCGCCCGCCATCACGCCCTGGGCGGCGAAGTGGATGGACTGCTGGGAGGATCCGCACTGGCGGTCGATGGTCGTGGCCGGCACGGACTCGGGCCAGCCGGCGGCGAGCACCGCGTTGCGCCCGATATTGAGGGACTGCTCACCCACTTGCATGACGCAACCCATGATCACGTCGTCGACGAGGGCCGGGTCCAACGAGTTGCGCTCGGCCACGGCCTTGAGGGCCTCGGACGCCAAGTCGACCGCGTGCCAGTTGCGGAGCTTCCCGTTGCGCTTGCCGCCGGCGGTCCGGACTGCGTCGACGATGACTGCGGTGGTCATGGTGTCTCCTCCCATCCGGCGGGCGATTGGCGCCCGCCGGGCAGATTTGGGGTGATCCTATCCGGCCCCCGGCGAGGGTCCCCTCCGGGCCCCGGGGACCCGGACGACCGGGCCTCGCCCGCTAGGGTCTGCGCCCGATGGCCCGCACCGCCAAGGACATGGACCGCTGGCTGGGCGACGGCGGCATGCCCATCATCGCCGTGGTGGGCGGTTGCTTCACCGGCTACGGGGTCGACGGCGAGGATCTCGGGTGGGTCGTCGGCACCTTCGAACCGACCGACATGGCCTGCAACCCGCACGGGGTGACCCAGGCCGGGGTGCACTCCCTGCTGCTGGACGCGTGCATGAACTTCGCCATCAACGCCGCCTTGCCCGGCAAGGCGCGCACCCGCGGCACGCTCGAGATGAAGACCGAGTGCATGCGCCCCGCCATGAAGGGCGACTCTTTCGCCCTGCGCGGCGACGTGGTGCGCCTGGCCAAGCAGGTCGCCTACGGCGAGGCGACGGTGCGCGATGCGCAGGGCGCGCTGATCAGCCGCGCCACGGGGACCTTTCTCCTGCATCGACCCGAGCCAGCCCCCGACCTCACACCCACCGCCTGACCCGTACCGGGTCCCGACGGGACTCGATGGCTGTCGCATTTGCTGCGGACCCGTGGCGGCGGGCCACCGGGTCTGCTTCGCCTGCTGCTGGGTGGCGCGGCGCCTCGGGTTGCCGCTGGCGACGGTGTTCCCGGTCCGGCTCTGTCCGCTGCCGAGCCCGCTCTACGCAGTGTTGATGGGATACAAGGAGGCTCCGCTGCGCGAGGCGCGACGGCGGTTCTCGCCCCTGGTGCGCGCGCTGTTCGACGACTTCCTGGCGGTCCACGCCCCGTGCCTCGCCGCGACCGCCGGCGGCCCGATCCAGGTCGTGCTTCCCGTGCCGTCGACAGCTCGTCCCGGCGGCTCGCCGCTGGCGGGGCTGGCCGGGCTCGACCGCGTGGCGCGCCAGCGGCTCGGTGGTGCCCGGTGGGCGCCGGAGGTTCTCGTTCGTGGCGCCGGAGCGGTCGGCCACATGCGGCCCGATTCGAGCGCCTTCGCCGTGCCGGTCCCGCAGCGCCACCAGTGCGCGGGACGGCGGGTGCTGCTCCTCGACGACACCTATGTCAGCGGCGCCCGGTCGCAGAGCGCCGCGGCAACGCTGCGCGTGGCGGGCGCTCGAGCCGTGGTCGTCGTGGCACTCGGTCGCGTCCTGCGTCCTGATCGCTCCGCATCCCATGCCGCCTTCCTGGATCGGCACCGCGCCGGCGCACGAGTCGGGATCGGGGCGTGTGAGGAAGGGTTCGAGCCGTGCTGCCGTTGCGTTCAGACGCCGGCGTCCACCGAGTAGCGCACGCCCGTGAGGTCCTCGGACTCCCGCCACAAGGCGGCCGCGCTCGCCGAGTCCCGGGCTCGCCGGGAGGGCTGGGTGACCTTGGGCGGACCGGCGAGGCCGAACAGGTGAGCCGGGCCGATGTACATGCCGGCGTGGACAGCGGAAGAAGTGGCCGCGCACAGGACGGGCAGCGCGCCGGACGAGGCCGACTGTCCGAGCGTTGCTCCGGCCATCCGGGCCAGTTTCCTCCGCACTCGGCTGATGCCGAGCGCCGCACCGCTGCCGGCCAGGTTGCTGCGCGTCCAGCCGGGATGTGCCGCCACGGCCACGGTGGACAAACCCTCGGCCGCCAGTCGTCGGGTCAACTCGGCGGTGAAGAGCAGGTTGGCCAGCTTCGTCGTGCCGTAGGCGACCCACGTGTTGCGCGGGGTGAGTCCGGCCACGTCGTCGGGATGGATCCGGCCGATGCGGTGCATATGAGAGGAGACGGTGACGATGCGGGCCCCCTCGGTGGTGGCGATGCGGTCCAGCAGCAGCCCGGTCAGGGCGAAGTGGCCGAGGTGGTTGGTGGCCATCTGCAGCTCGAACCCGTCCGCCGTCTGCCGGTACGGCGTGCCCATGACGCCGGCGTTGTTGATGAGCAGGTCGAGCCGGGCGTGGGTGGCCACGACGCCCGCCGCCGCACGGTGCACCGAGACCAGGTCGGCCAGGTCGAGTGGGATCAGTTCGAGCGAGGATCGGTCCAGCTCGAGCTCGAGCCTGTCGCGGGCGCGTCGTCCCCGCTCCTCGTCGCGGCAGGCCATGATGACGTGTGCGCCGTGGTCGGCCAAGGCGCGCACGACCTCGTAGCCGATGCCGCTGTTGGCGCCGGTCACCAGTGCGACGCAACCGGTCAGGTCGCCGATGTCACGGGTCCTCCACGTGGCGCCCCCGGCCTCGTGGCCCGCGATCGCACTCACGCGTTGCCGATGTGGTCCGCCGGGACCGTCCCGAGCTTGCCGGCCTCGAAATCTTCGAAGGCCCGGACGATTTCGTCGCGCGTGTTCATGACGAACGGGCCGTAGGCGTAGACGGGTTCGCCGATGCGCCGGCCGCCGAGGATGAGCACGTCGAGCGCGGCATGCCGGGATTCCTGCGCCGGGTCCGCCCGGAGAACGAGCGCGTCACCGGCCCCGAAGACGGCGAGCTGCCCCGTACCGAAGGGCCGCGCGATCAGGCCCGACGCTCCCCTTGCCCGAGAGCGCGTAGACGAGTGCGTTGAACTCAGAGGGCCAGGGCACGACGAGCTCGGCGCCCGGTTCGATCGTGGCGTGCACCAGCGAGATCGGCGTGTGGGTCGAGCCCGGCCCGTGGTGGCCGCCGACGTCGCCGGCGATCACGCGGACGAGCGAACCGCCATCGGGTGTCGTGAGGAGCAGGACGTCGTCAGCCTCGATGCCCTGGTAACGGGGGGCGATCCACTTGTCGGCCGACGGCAGGTTCACCCACAACTGGATCCCGTGGAACAGACCGCCGCTGGCGATCAGCTGCTCGGTCGGCCGCTCAATATGGAGGATCCCCGAACCGGCGGTCATCCACTGCGTCGAGCCGTTGGTGATGAGGCCGCCGCCACCGATGGAGTCCTGGTGCTGGAACGTGCCGTCGATCATGTAGGTCACCGTTTCGAAGCCACGGTGCGGGTGCCAGGGTGTGCCCTTGGGTTCGCCGGGCGCGTACTCGACCTCACCCATCTGATCCATGTGGATGAAGGGGTCCAGGTCGGCCATCGGCACACCGGCGAAGGCGCGGCGCACGGGGAAGCCCTCGCCCTCGAGGCCGCTGGGGGCGTCGGTGACGCCGGTGACCGGGCGGAGGGTGGCCCCGTCGGCCGGCGCAGTGATGCGCGGCAGCACCAGGGTGTCGGGAACAGTCACTGCGGGCATAACGGCCTCACTCTTCCTTGCGTCCGTCGTGACCCCGGTGCGCCCGATCTGGAGCATCACCGGAGCGACATCACGTTGAACACGCAGGCGCCCGATTCTGTTCCGGCGCCCCGGCGTGGGCCGTGCCTAGGAGGCGTCGAGGCGTGCGACCTGTTCTGGAGTCAGGACGAGGTCGGCCGCCGCCGCCGATGCGATGGCGGTCTCGGGGCGGCTGCTGCCCGGGATGGGGATCACCCGGGAGCCCTTGGCCAGCATCCAGGCCAGGGTGACCTGCTGGGGGCTGGCGCCCACCTCCTTCGCCACCTGTGCGAACGCAGCGTAGGTGCGCTCGATGTCGTCGGCGTTCCCGATGCCCCCCAGCGGGCTCCAGGGGATGAAGGCAATGCCGAGCTTCTCGCAGTGTTCGAGCTCGTTCTCGGACGAGCGGAAGCGGGGTGAGAACTGGTTCTGCACGCTCACGAGGCGACCGCCCAGGACCCGTTGGGCCTCGTCGATCTGCGCGACGGTGGCGTTCGAGACGCCCGCCATGAGGATCTTGCCCTCGTCGAGCAAGTCGGCCAGTGCGCCGACGGACTCGGCCCAGGGCACCTTGGCGTCGGGACGGTGGTACTGGTAGAGGCCGATGGCGTCGACGCCGAGCCTCTTGAGAGACTCCTCGCAGGCCTCCTTCACGTAGGCGGGATCGCCGTGCACCGTCCAGCTGCCGTCGCCGGGACGACGGTGCCCGCCCTTGGTGGCGACGAGCACGTCGTCGGTCGCGCCGCCATAGGCCGCCAGGGCCTCGGCCACCAGCTCCTCGCCGTGACCGTGTTCTTGGACCCCGAGCGAGTAGGCGTCGGCCGTGTCGATGATGGTCACGCCCGCATCGAGCGAGGCGTGGATGGTCGCGATCGCCTGACGCCGGTCCGGGCGCCCTTCGATGGACAGCGGCATCTCGCCGAGTCCGATGGCGCTCACGGTCCGATTGCCGATGGTGCGTTGCTGCATGGCGACCTCCTGGTCGAGCTCGACTCTCTCTGCCGTCCCGTTCCGGCAACGTCCTGACGTTACCGGCGCCCGCTTCGGTGATGCACGGGGATCGAGCTGGCAGCGGGGCGTCAGGACACGGTGTGGAACGCAATGCGGTACACCAGGGTGTCGTCCGCGATCGGCCCAGCGTGAGCGGCCCGGGTCCGCAGGGCCTCGCGGCCCCTCTCCCCGCTGCGCCTGATGTCGGCGTCGGTAATGGAGCCGAAGGGGACCTGCTCCATCGAGTCCACCTCGATCAGGGCCAAGCCGACCCGGTAGCGGCCTCCGGCTTTGACCTGCGGACGTCGCCAGAGCCGGACGGTGAGCGTGATCTCGCCGGCGGCGATGTCATCGTGCAGCACCTTGGAGAACTCCACCAGGACCGACCCTACGAGGCGCGTCGCGTCGCCGTGTCCGAGGTTCGCCCTCAGTACTGCCAGACCCTGACCCAGTCGATCTTGGTGGTTGCCGGCAGCGGCGTCGAGCCGGGCTCGAACACGTCGTTGCCGTAGGTCCCGAGGGCGGCGGTGAAGGCGAGGAAGAACGGTTGGTCGAAGGGCGCGGGGGCGCTGTCCGGGTTCGTGACGTAGGGCGCGTAGGTGTCCGTCGTGCAGGGGATCCCGTTGAAATAGGTCGTGATGGTCGTCGGGGTCCACGAGAGCGCGTAGGTGTTGAACTGACCGGCGGTGGCGTCGCCCGCGATGCTGCACCCGTCGGGGGCGGTGGCGTGGGGATCGGCGCTCGACCCGGGGTAGTGCACAGCGGGCACGTCGTCTTGGGGGTAGCTCGAATAGAACTCGCCGTAGTCGATCTCGCCGCTGTCGGGCCACGGGCCGTACAGCGTCTCGTTCTCGGGATAGAGCCACAGCGTCTCTTGGAGCCCGGGCACCGAGGCGGCGGGCATGGCGGCGCGTACCTCGAAGTAGCCGTATCGCTGGCTGAAGAGCTGATACGAGGTAATCATGCCGCCCTCGTACGTCGCGTCGAAGCTCGAACCGCCCGGTTGCTGGCAACTGGTGTCCGACGACACCTGGACGACACTCAGGTCCAACGTGCCACCGGACTCCGAGATCGTGCTCGGGTTGTCGACGTAACAGACCGGCGAGAGGAGAGGCCCGTTTTGGTATCCGCTGGTGCTCGTGAGCACCGGTTGCCACACGCTCGCGTTCGGCGAGGTCGAATTGAACTCGTCGTCGAGGGTGCAGTTCCACGACCCCGTTGGCGGCGCGATGGGCGGTGCTGTCCCCCCGCAGGTTCCCGTGCCGGATTCGCCACCGCCGCGTTGGTCGGCTTGCGGAGCTTGCGAGGATGTGGTGGGGGGAACCGTGGTGGTCGGCGGCGGGGCCAAGGTGGTCGTGGTCGTGGTCGTGGAACACGTGCTCAGGATTTGTTGGAGCACGTTGCAATCCGTCGGCGCCGCAACAGTGCTGGTCGTCTCAGAGGGCGCGTCACCCGGTGCGGTCGCGAGCCCTTGCGTCTGTAGGCCGTCGTCCCTGTGAATGGAGGCCGGCCGACCCCGGATGTCGCGATCCGGCCGCACCGGCGACGGCGAGCGTGACAGCGATGAGGAGCACGGCGCTGAGCGACGCCGCGACCAGATGCGGCGCCCGCCGCCCGTGCTTCGCTTCCGCCATCGTGTGCAGCCTCCCGAGAGCTCCGATAGGTAGGTCGCGAGTACCCCTGTTGCTTTCCCCTTGGGAACCTGGGAGAGGAGCGAAACTTGTCCCGGGATTGGCGTGGTCGGGGCAACCCGGGTCACTGCCCTCGGAAGCCCTTGAACGAAGAAATGTGGCTCCTCGGGATGACACAGGCGATCCCTAACGTTGCAGGAAGTGATGTCGTGGGCCCGGGCGCCGTCGAGTCCTCCTCGTTGGTCGAAGGGTTGGGCCGCGCCCTTCCGCGGGCGCCAGAGTGAACGGAGGCCCAGGTGACGCAGGAAGACCTCGGTGGAGGCCCGCTCGGGCACGAGAGCCTGTTCGAGCCCGACCCCAAACGCTGGGAGATCCTGGCCGTCGTCGTGGTGGCCCAGCTCATGGTGGTGCTGGACGCGTCGATCGTGACGATTGCGCTGCCCTCGGCCCAGCACGCCCTGGGAATCTCGGTGGCGAACCGCCAATGGGTGATCACCGCATACACCCTGGCCTTCGGCGGCTTGCTCCTTCTCGGGGGCCGGATCGCCGACTACGGGGGCCGCAAGCGCATGTTCGTCATCGGCCTCATCGGGTTCGCGTCCGCCTCGGCGCTCGGCGGGTTGGCCGCGGACCAGGCCATGCTCTTCGGCGCCCGGGCGCTGCAAGGAGCGTTTGCCGCGTTGATGGCCCCGGCCGCGCTGTCCATCTTGACCATCACGTTCCAGCACGACCCGGGTGAACGGGCGAAGGCGTTCGGTGCCTACGGAGCGGTGTCGGGCGCCGGGGGCGCCATCGGGGTGCTCGCCGGCGGCCTGCTCACCCAGTACGCATCGTGGCGCTGGTGCCTCCTCGTCAACGTGCCCGTAGCGCTGCTGGCCGCATTCGCGGCGAGCCGGGTGGTCCACGAGAGCCGCGTGACCGGCAGGACCCGCTACGACGTCCCCGGCGCCCTCCTCTCGACCCTCGGATTGGTGAGCCTCGTCTACGGCTTCACCAAGGCCACCACGGACGGATGGTCGTCCGGGCCGACGCTGAGCTTCCTGAGCATTGCCGTGGTGCTGCTCGTGACGTTCGTGATCGTCGAGAGCCGGTCCTCACATCCGCTGCTCCCCCTGCGCGTCGTCGCCGAGCGAAACCGCGGCGGGTCGTTCCTCGCCTCGTTCCTCCTCGGCGCCGGCCTCTTCGCCATGTTCGTCTTTCTCAGTTACTACATGCAGACCGTGCTGGACTTCTCGGCACTCAAGGCGGGCGTGGCGTTCCTCCCGTTCGCGGCAGGGCTGGTCATCGCCGCCGCGGCCTCCACGTCGATCGTGCCGCGGATCGGACCGCGCATCCCGATGGCCTCGGGCATCTTGGTGGGAGCCGCGGGCCTGGGCTGGCTCACCCAGATCGGGGTGCACTCGTCGTTTTGGGTTGCGGTCTTGGGGCCCGAACTGCTCATGAGCCTCGGTCTGGGGTTCGCGTTCCCAGCGCTGAGCAGCACGGCTCTTACCAACGTGCGACCCGCCGATGCGGGTGTGGCGAGCGCCATGGTGAACACGACGCAGCAGGTTGGTGGTTCGCTCGGCACCGCCCTCCTCAACACGGTGGCGGCCACCGCGACCGCAGCCTTCGTCCGTGCCAACGGGCCGGCCTCGCTCCCGGCCGGCTTGGTGCACGGGTATTCGGTTGCGTTCGGGGTCGGCGCCGCGCTGTTGGTGGTGGCGGCAGTGGTGAGCGCCGTGTTCGTCACCGATCGTCCGGCCACGGACCCCGCCTTCCCGATGGACCCTGCACTTGCGCCTTCGTGACGAAGATCACACGCGGCGCGCCCGAACCCGTCGCGGACCCGAGGGGCATGTCCTCGCGTCAGCGAGGAGCCAGAATTCCCGGCCTCATGGGTTCAACCCATGCGCTCTGGGCGGAGTGCAGTACGGTTGAGGAAGCCGATTGCGAAGGAGAAGCGAATGCGTGCAGCGTCTGGGTCCATCAAGAAAGGAGAGATCACTTATCGAGAGGACTGACGCGTCATGCAATCGATTCACTTACGGAATACGGCAGATCTAGCACCGTGTAGCGCAACTCACGGACGGCGGCACGAGCAGGCCGCCGCAGTCGCGTGCGTGGTGGTGCTCAATGAATGAGCATCCGCCTTTCCCACGAATTCACGTGGACGAGGTCGCCGTGAACGAAGAGCTCGTGCGCGAGCTTCTGCGGTCGCAGTTCCCCGAGTGGGCGGCGTTGCCACTCCGGCCCGTTCCCTCCACCGGCACCGACAATGTGATCTACCGCCTCGGTGACGAGATGGGGATCCGGCTGCCGCGCATCCATGGGGCCGTCGGACAAATAGCCAAGGAGTCCGCCTGGCTCGAGCGTCTGTCCAAGCATGTGCCGGTCGAGCTTCCGTTGCCCCTGGCGGAGGGGGCAGCTGGGTCGGGGTACCCGTATCCGTGGCTCGTGTACCGCTGGATCGAAGGGGAGGACCTGCAACACGCCGCTGTCCCCGATTGGAACCGGCTGGCCGAGGAGATCGCGGCCTTCGTGCTCGCTCTCGGCGAGATGGATCCGGCGGAGGGACCCCCGGCCGGCCGTCGGGGCGGGTCTTTGGCGCCGCACGACGAGATCGTCCGGGCCTTCATCCCTGCTCTCGAGGGCATCGTCGATACCGACAGCGCACTGGCCGTGTGGCGGGCCGCCCTACGCGCCGACGAGAGGTCGGGTCCGCCGGTGTGGGTGCACGGCGACCTCCTCCCCGGCAACATCGTGATGCGGAACGGCCGGCTGCGCGGCGTGATCGACTGGAGTGCCGCCGGGCTGGGTGATCCGGCCTGTGAGGCGATGCTGGCGTGGTTCCTGCCTCCCGGGGCTCGCGACGTCTATCGCCGAGCTCTCGGCTTCGATGACGCGACGTGGACGCGTGCTCGCGGGTGGGTGGTGGAACAGGCCGCTCTCTTCATCCCGTACTACGCCGACACCATCCCGGACGCAGTTGCGACGGCCACGCTGCGATTGCAGGCAGTCCTCGACGACTCACGCGGGGACGAGGAGCCATGATCCGTGGTACACACGCGGAGTCAGTGGGTGAGATCCTGGTGGAGTGGCCCGGGTGGCGCTGGCCCTTTACTACCACCACGGTTCGTTCTTGAGAGGGCCGAGCTCAACATCGGATCCGTGCTCGCGAGAAGCTGCGCTCGACCAGTTTCTGTCAGGATAAAGGTGTTGGTGCGGTCGAACGGATTCTCCTTGGTCCGCTGAATCAAGCCCTTCTCACGAGCTCTTTTGATCCACAGGGTGGCGCGAGGCGGTCGAGGGCAACTTGAGCTCCGTCTGGATCTCGACGGCAGTGAGTCCACCCTCAGGACCTCCCTCGATGGCGCGAACAGATCCAGTACTCGCTGCTCCAGAAAGCCCGACGACCCCGTCTTGGTCAACTGCGTGCTCTTCGCCAACACCCACGCCGGTGACAACCGGGTTTGGTTTCGACGAAGTACGCCTGCGCGGCTCTTTGAGCCCCGTTCCAGACGTGCTGCAGCGTCTTCGGGCGTGCATGGTGCGAGCGCCCGGGCACAGAAGCGGGCATCAAAGACCGTTGGTCCGAGGTGTGGAATCCACTGCTCCCTCTTGCCGTCCGTTCGAGCCTCAACAAGACGGCGGATCAGTCGGATGTAGGCAGGATCATCTTCGACGTCCGCCTCATGGGGGACGGATCGGGCCTGGGCGGTGTCAAGCTCTCCTCGCAACAAGACCGCTCCGAACTGGTTGGGAACTTCAATGAAGAGTGGCGGCATGGTTCCGCGGAAGGTGGCAGATCCGATCGGCGTGGGCGATTCCAGCTGCCTGATGTTCGACAATGCGTGCGCCGGCTGGCGGGGCCAGCTTCTCCGCAATGCGCACCAGCGTGTGATTGCGCACTGCCGCTATGGGGCCAAGACCCAAGGTGGTGATGTCCGCCGCTGCAGGCAGCCCGCCCGGACTCATAACGACGACCTCTGTGTCGCTGACATGCACAGTGATGCTCTGGTCGTGAGCTCCGTTTATGAAGCTTCGGTGTACGAGCGCGTGTTGGAAACAATCTCACGTAATGCTTCTCGTGGTACGTCGAGTTCTTCGAACACGTTGCCCTCGTGAATTTATCCTGGATGTGGTCAAGGTCCCTGGCTAGTGCCTGCAAGGTGGCGTCCAGTAGTTGACGATCTGCGCCGTTGAGCTTGCGTGAAGAGCGGCTGCGCATGTCCTCGGGGTACTCTCCGGCTCGTGGAAGTCTCCACTTCAACCGACCCGGGCTCCGGGAGAGTAGGCCGCAGGGTTTTGTCCCAAGGTGAGCATCCCCGCCCACCAAAACCCGGGTCTGGTCGTCGGGGGTCACCACGTTGTACTCGTGGAGTACAACATCGTCGCCTACACCGGTGTAGCGGTCAGTGGTCTCGCGGACACTCGGCGACGAACCGCGATACGGCTTCGGCGTCGATCACAGCGCCCTCTGGAGCCGGCTGGGGCCCAGTGTCGTGGAGGGTGCGATTGGCCAACATGATGGACACTTCGTTTGCCTGCAGTTTCTGATTGGGGCATCGCCAACTCGGACGTACGAGGAGGCGTGGGGTCCTTCGCTCGTGGTGTGGCACGGCCGCTGGTCCCGTGGGACCGGAGGCACCTGCGCCATTAGGACCGTCTTGCCCTCGGTGCACAAACCGGATCGGTCAGGACGCAGCGATGGTTCCATCTGCTCGGCCGCGGGATTGGAGAGCGTCGCCCACCTTCTTGGGGTTGTCCACCCCGGTGACCTGGAACGTGCCGTCAACACCTTCGTTTACACCGAGGAGAATGAACCCGCCCTCGGGTATTCGCGAATGCGCTGAGGGTTGGGATGACACCGGGAGGTAGGGAGGTTTTTGCCTTCTTGGCCTCAACGCTGCGGTGATCGTTCCCGACAATTGCCAGGTCGGTCAGAACTGTGTCGAGCCGTTCGGCAGCCGGCCCCTGAGTGTCGTCGTCCGCCGGTCTCCGGTCATCCTATCGCCCTCGTAGCCATCCTATCCGATAGGATAGTCATTGGAGCGATAGGATCGGCAAGGTGCGCCGATCGGACGTAAGACCAGGTGGGCATCCCGAAGGAAGCGATCCGGGACTCTTACGAGGATCCTATCGGCAACCCACCCGAGGGCGATAGGATAGGCGATAGGATCGAACAGGGACAGAATCCCTGGTAGAGGAGCTCGGGGGGGAGGCACTCCGGCCGGCGCGGTGGTTTATCCTATCGTGCAGAACCCCTGAGCCGATAGGTTGAGCGATAGGATCTCCCGCCCAGCGTCTGCGCCTTTGGCGCAAGAACCGCCACTTCGAGCGTGCTGGAGGCCCCGAACCCTGCAGAGTCGCTGAGCTGCCGGAAACCGACCGTGCACAGGGGGCGTTGTAAATGACAACGCTGTAATCGTCGCGAGGCGCTGGTAGGCACGCCCAGACGTTCGCTTCCAACCATGACCCAGATCGAGACCCAGGGCGGGCCTGAGGGACCCCGAGGACAAGCCCGGACGGTGCCCGTGCTCGAAGCTTCCGAGCGCCAGGCGAAGGCCGACCAGGCCAGGGCCAAGGTCGCCAGCTGGTGGCCCACCAAACTCGAGCGCAGCGACCCCGAGCCGATGTCGGTTTCCTTCACGAGGGGAGTGGTGAGCGCCTGGGGCCCATCCACACCACAGACGGCGACGCAGGCCCTGGCAAGCGCGCCTACCACGTCTGCCTCTGGCTCCTTGAGCTTGGCCACGACCTCGATCCCGAGACCTCCTTCAGCGACCAGTTCATCGATGCCTACATGTCCGGCCCCATGTCCAAGGCCCCCGACACCCGACGACGCAACACGCTCTACTACCTGCGCCAGCTCAACCCCCGGCGCACCGGCCCCCGCCCGAGTCCCGTCTCGGTCGCCCGGGACGCGCCTGTGCCTGCGCAATACCTCCTCGCTGGCGAAGAGCTCCCCGTCGCCGACGTCGCCGAGGTCATCGCCACCTACGTCCCCAAGAACGTCGACCCGGTCCGCTTCGGGCGCGTTCCCGCCGAGTTCGTCCGCTCCGCAGTGGCGGTCTGGGCAGCGAAGACGTCGACCAAGGCGGTCAACGTCTTGTGCCTGGTGCACGTACCTCGTGCATGGGCCGACGCGGTACTGATCGACCTCTGCGCACCGACGTGGTCTTCCACCCTGACACGGTCGAGGACTACGTGGCCATGCGTCTGCGTGCTCGGTAGCCGACCCCAAGTCGATGGCCACCGAAGCAGCCGCCCTCCGCTTGATCTCGAGGACCATCTGCCCGACATTGCTCTCGCGTAAGCGGGTCAAGATCGCCAAGCCCGACCCCGAGACGCCCTATGGCGCCGCAGAGATCGACTCCCTTTTGGCCTCGAGCGCGGCTGCCAAGACGAAGGTCCGGCGCCGCTACAGCCGTGCGCTCATCGCCCTCGGACTGGCCGTAGGTCCCTTCGGCGGCGACTACCCTGCAACGTGGAGCCCGCCCACGTGCGTCGGGTCGGAGCGGATCTGGTCGTGACCCTTCTCGGCATCGAGTCCGGTCGCACGTGCCAGGTGGTTGCCCTTCCCGAGAAGGCCGACCTGCTCGAAACCGCTGCCAAAGCATCCGCCGCTGCAGGGGATCGCTACCTGATCGGCGGCCAGCGGCCGACCCGCAACCGACTGATCACCGTCCTGACTGACTTGGGCGCAGAGCGCTGGCTCGTGCCGCTCACCCACGCCCGCCTGCGCACCACCTATCTCGTCGGGCTCATGAGCCAAGGCCACAGCGCCCTCTATCTCCTCGAGCAGGCAGGGGTCACGACCCTTGCTTCCCTCGACCGCATCATCCCGTTCCTCGGCACCACCACCGGCGCCACGCCGGCCACCACCGCCACCACGCCGGCCACCACCGCCACCACGCCGGCCACCACCGCCACCACGCCGGCCACCACCGCCAACGCCACCGCCACCGACGACGACGACGACGCCGTCGATGACGAAGAGGACGAGGAGGTGGAGGAGGGGGAGGAGCAGGAAGCCGAAGAGGAACAAGAAGAAGAGCAGGAACAGGAAGAGGAAGAGGATCATCAAGACGCCGACGAAGATGATGATCAAGCCGACGATGACGACGCCGACGACATCGCACCCGGGAGACGGCCTGTCACCAGCCGGCCAACCCGGCCGGGCAATTCGCCGCACCCGCTGACCCGCCAGGCCGCCCGCCAAGCAGCGCAGGCCGGGCTGGCGGCTCGGACCCGCCAGAGCGAGAACCTGGGGTGAGCCTTCCCCGCGGCGCGGAACCCGACTACGTCGACGTCCGGGTCAAGGTTCGCCTCGTACGCGGTGCCGCCCTGGTGCCACATCGATCGTGACGCCGATCTCGTCGATTGGCTTGCCGGCCGGCTCAAGGCGGCCCAACTCGGCCCGGGCCGGCGGGGGCCTGCGTTGCCGCTGCGCTCGGCCCTGATCTGCTTCTGCTTTCTGGCCGTCACCCAGCGCAACTTCCACTTGATCAACCTCACCCCGCTGGTCGCCTCGATGAGCTGGCGGGTACGCCGGACCTCGGCGTCGACTACACCGACCGACTCGGCCAGCCCCAGCAGGTCTCCTACAACCAGCTGCTCCGTGCCTTCCACTAGATCGCCGAAGCCTTCGACCCCTACCACCAGGGCAGCGACCGACGAGCCCGCGCGCGCGCCGCTCGATCTCCAAGAGCTCGTGAACCGGCTGGTGCGAGCCAGCAGAGCCGAGGTCGCACACCGGGGTGACGCCGCCGCCGATCCACCCTCAAGTGGGCGCACGAACGCCCACGCGTCGACAGGCAAGAAGGGCCTCAACTCCAAGATCAAGCGCCGAGGCAACGATGGCGACGCCGGCCCGCCGGCCCCGCTCTCCGAGGTCGTCGACACCGAGCGGTCCGCGGACCTCGAAGAGGCCGGCCTCGAGCGGGAGCCACTCGACGCGGCAAGGCGAACCGCTGCGACCTGAGGACCTGGGGCGGGGGAGCCGGGTGGGTCGGACGAAAGCGCAAGGCGAAGAGGGTCTTCGGCTACGCGTTCCCCACCGCGACCGTCACAGACAAGGACGCGCCGAACGTCATCGATCTCTCGTGGTGACTACGGCCAAGGCCCTGCCAGCACCCTCCATCGTGCCCGCCCCGCGAAGTCTACGACAGCCCTCTCGGGGTCCGGCGTCCCCAAGCCCCTCGGCGACCTGGTGGCCGACCCGGCCTACAAGCGCCAACGCAAGGACTGGCAGCTCCCGCTCCCGTGCCCTCGGAGCGGCCTCTGTTCCGCCTCCACCGCAAGAACCAGTCCGGGGGCAACCAGGCCGGCGACCCCCTCTTCATCGACGGCCGAGCCGGTTGCCCCTGCGCCGCCTACGCGGTCGAGCACCGGGAGTTCCCGCAGTATCCCTATACGGACCAAGAGACCTGAATACCAGGTATGGGGGCAAGCCGGGCCCGGTTCGAGCTCTAGCCCCAACGGGGACTGGCACCCTGACGGCGGCCGCCAGTTCTTCTTCCCTCACCACGGCGAAAGCGCCCCACGGGCACGCCGGCGGTGGCTGCGAGCACTGCGTCGACGCCTACGGCAACGCGGTCATCGACCCCGACACCGGTCGCCCGGCCCCGCTGCTGCACCAAGATGACCAAGAAGTTCAACGCCTTCGAGCTCGGCCTCTACCAAGAGGACGGCCACGGGATCCCGAGCCTGGTTCGAGAAGTGGAACCCGCGCAACCGGGTCGAAGGCAGCTACGGGGTGCTCAAGAACCTGGCCCTGGTCAACTGGGGCCGCGACTACCACCACTTCGTCGGCCTGGCCCGTGAGTCCCTCGTCGCGGCCTTCGCGGTGATGGCCTACAACCTCCAGATCCAGCGCACCTTCGCCGCCAAGGTCGCCCGGGTGGCCCAGCGCCAGGCCGACGGCGACGAGCGCCAGCGCCGCCGGCGCCGCCGGGCCCGCAAGACTCGCCCTACCCTCGGCTCAGCCGACCAAGACCGTCCCCGGTGGCGTCGTCGCAGAGTCGCAGACCTTCGTGCCCGCCTCGGGGCCCGAAAGGCCTCGAGTTCTTGAACACTCCGCTCGACCCCAAGCCCGCCCGCCCGCCCGCCGCTCCTCCCATTTGGCCAACGCAGCGTTGGACAAATCGTCGTGCTCCGATTCGGCTGCAGCCCCCGGATCGGGGCGTCTTTGCGCCCGGGCATCCGCGCCGCGGCCCGCCGGGGCGGCCACAATGGCGCGTGCTGGCCCCCGGGCAGCAAAAAGCCCCGCCGGGAGCCTCCCAACTGGACTTCTGCCAACGCAGTTGCCGTACTTTCAAGAACGGCTGATGGTGGGGTGAGCCGGAATCGAACCAGCGACCTCAGCATTATCAGTGCTGCGCTCTAACCGACTGAGCCATAGCCCCTTCCTAGTCAGAGGCAATTTCCTGCTCCTGATCTACTCGGCGCCGGCCCTACTTTTGCCCTTCTGCGGGTATCCTGTACGAATGGCGACGAGGCCTTCACGATACAAGCGACCCGGAACGATGCGGGGGCGAGCCCGGGCCATTGGGAGCTGCGCGTGGTTCGTGGGCCGTGATCCGGCCCAGCGCCAAGGTGCGCCAGGCGACCCGTACGTTCCACGGCACCGAGAAGGAAGCCGGCCAGGCGCTCGCGGAACTCGTCTCCGAAGTCGAGGCGGACACGTTCGACCGGACCACGGCCACGGTCGGCCAGCTCCTCGACAAGTGGCTCGTGACGGCGCAGACGCAACAGCGGCCGCGGCACCTTCTACGAGAACAAGCGCAAGATCGAGGGCCGTATCAGACCCGTCCTCGGATCGGTGCGACTCGACAAGCTCGGCGGAGACACCCTCGATGCGGCGTACCGGCGT
>CAWBUQ010000009.1:0-11287 GCA_963791995.1 uncultured Acidimicrobiaceae bacterium
GAAGCCGCCGAAGGAGAGCATGGCCAAGGCGATGAGTGCGTCGGCCGAGCGGAAGCCGAAGGCGACGCGGGTGATGACGCGGATCTTGGCGTTCATCGATTCGATGAGCCCGTTGGACAATCCGTGCTCGAGGGTGGCATCGATGGACGGGCGGATCCGGCGGATGCGGCGGGCCAGATAGATGAACGGTTTGAGCTGGGATCTGCAGGCCCAGGACAGCCAGGCGTCGAGGGCCTCCTTGCCCTCCTGGCCCTTGACGGCAAAGACGTAGCGCAGCCCTTCTTTGAGGCGATAGGCCCGCCAGAGCGAGGGGTGGTTCTCGGCTATCCAGTCGAGCTGGTGTTGCTGACGCTCGGTTAGGTCCTCGGGGTTCTTCCACAGGGCCCAGCGCACCCGACGCAGCTCGACCGCCGACTTGGGCCGGTCGTTGCGTCGTCGGGTGAGGGCCTTGGCCGGACGCCCACCTCTGGCCTCGTTCCACAGGTTGCGGCGTACCTCGTCGATCCCCTCGCTCGCCCAGGCCACGATGTGGAACGGGTCGGCGCACAACACCGCAGTCGGGACGTGCACCCCCACGCACCGGGCTATCCAGTCGGCAGCGTCGGCCGAGACATGGGTGATCAAGGCACAGCGCTGTTCCCCCAGGGCCTCGAAGAACCGGTCCAAGGTGGCCATGTCCCTTCCCGGCGCCGCCCAGACCAGGCGCCGGGTGTCGTGGTCGACGACCACGGTGAGGAGGCTTCGGTGCCCGCGCTTGTAGGAGATCTCGTCGATCCCGATGCGCCGGAGGCCCTCAAGGCGGTCGACCCTGGCGTCGATGTCGGCCGATACCCGGGTGATGATCGCCCCGACACTTCGCCAGGCGATGCGCATGAGCTCGGTGACCGCCGTCTTGGAGGTCTGCACGGCGAGCCAGGCGACACTGTCATCGAAGTCGCGGGTGTGTCCGGCGTCGTGGCGTGCCCAGGGGACCTCCGCCACCGTCGGGCCGTGGGTGGGACAGTCGACCCTCACCGCCGCGCTCTGCAGGAAGCACCGCATCCCACCCAGATCCACAGCCCGCCAGTTCCGCCGGCCTTGCCCTTGGTCATAGCCCGGCGCCCGGGTTCCACAGCGCCCGCACCGGCGCCTAGTCGACCGCCTCGGGCGCACATGGACCACGACCGTGTCCGCCGCCTCGTCGAAGACGATCTCCTCGATCACCGTCGCCCGGTCGACACCGACCATCCGACGCCATACGTTGGCATTGAGCACGCCATCTCCTCGCCTCGTCTCCAGGACCTTCAAGCAGTCCGGAAACTAGACAGGAGTTGGCGTTGCTCGCGTCAGGGGGAGGTCAGGTCACCCACGGATGTGTCAGGAGATCCCCATATTGTCCGCCCAGAACGTTCATGCCGAGCGCGTGACCTACGGCCGGCTCGCGGGCCGTCGCGCGCCCACAACCGCCGTAAATTTTCAGGGTCAAAGAGTGACCACGATCTTGCCGCGGACGTGGCGTTCGCCCTGGAGCGTCACGGCGGCACGGACCTCTTCGATCGGAAAGGTCGGCAACCAGCGGGGGGTACGGTGATTCGGGCTAGAGCGGCGCCACGGCGGTTGTGTGTTCTGGATCGAAGCGTCTGCGGTTCGGCGTCGACGGGGCCCCGGGCGGCGGGCACGCGCCGCGCGCACGTAGGGTTGGGTTCAGCTCGCGACGGGCGCACAGAAGTCCGCTCCGCGCGGGTGATCCGACAGGAGGCGCCGCTTCCAATTTTTCGTCGATCTCTTCCGGTGCCTTGGAGGTCCTTCGCCGCGCTCACGCTTTGTGGAGCCAAGGCCCGGACCCGGTCCTGTGAGGCCCGTGCCGTAGGCCACGGGCTCTCTCACCCCCATTTGCTGCAGAAAGCCGAAGGCGGTCTCCGAGGCGGTCCTGATCACCCTGGCCCCAGCCAGCCTCGCGGCTGCACGGCGAACACCCCCACTCCGCCAGCGGCCCCGCCCACCAGGACGGTATCGCCCGAGCGCAGGTCGATCGATACCAGAGCGGCGACGGCGGTGCTGCCGGCCACTGGCAATGTGGCCGCCACCTCGTCACTGATGCCTTCGGGCGTATGGAAGAGGGCATCGGGTGCTTCTGGCTCGGTCCTCGTCACCAGAAAGTCGGCGACGGCTTTGCCCATGGCGCCTCCAAGCGCGATCACCCACTGCAAAGCCGGCGGCGCTGGCGCCGATCTCGTCGATCACACCGGCGAAGTCGTATCCGAAGCCGGACGGCAGACTGATCCCGAACTGGCTGCCAGGTCTCCGCCGAAGAACAAATGCCCCCGTCCATCGGGTTCAGGCCGGCGGCCGTAACCCGGACTCGGACCTGACCCGGTTCGGGGTGGGGCTCGGGAACATCCCTCAGCTCGAGGACCTCGGGACCTCCGAAGGTCTATGATGATGGCGCGGCTCAACTGGACCTCCAAAAGATAGGTGATGAGACTTAGTGCCATGACTATACATTGGGTGATGGGACCGAGTGCCATAACATGCTCCCATGGCTCGCTGGCAGCCGAATGCCTCCGAGCGGCTCGTCTTGGCCGCCCTCGATCTCTTCGAAGAGCGCGGCTATGAGAAGACGACGGTCATTAAGATCGCTGAGCGAGCCGGGCTGACCAAGAGCACCTTCTTCCGCCACTTCGCCGACAAGCGAGAAGTGCTCTTCGGCGGGGACACGATGGCTCGGCTGCTCGTCGAGGGGATCGAAGCGGCTCCGGACGGGGCACCTGCGCTCGAAGCGGTGGCTCACGCCCTCGACGCGGTCGGAAGGGAAGCCTTCACGCCCGAGCGGCGTGAGTTCAGCTTCCGACGGCGGGCGGTGATAGCCGCTAACCCTGAACCCCAGGAGCGGGAGGCGCTCAAGGGACTCGCTCTGACAGCCTCGATGACCGAGGCCCTCGAGCGACGCGACACCCCCGCCCTGACCGCCTGTCTAGCCGCCCAGCTGGGCGCCCTCGCCTTGAAGATCGCCTATGAGCGCTGGAGCCACACCCTGAGTGACAGCGACTTCGGCGAACTTGCACGGCGCACGCTCCGCGAATTGCAGACGACCAGCGAGGGGCTTTGAGGCCAATGGCTTCAAGACGCTGCTCGGACTGTGCAAGAGGTGCCCAATAACCCGATGGGCCCTCCGAACACACCTGCCCCCCAGTGCCGGCTCGGCGGCGCCCTGTCCGAATCAGCGGCCCCCGGAATTTCCGAGCACCGCGAGGCGGAGGGCACACGAGCGCGATAGGCACTTCGCGGGCGCCCCCGAATGACATCCTTGACCCGTGAGGACCGCCGGAGGCGCACTTCTGTTAGGCGCAATCGCCCCGGCGTTCGTTGCTGTGCTGGCTCGCTTCCCTAACGTGATGGCGAGGTCCGATCCGCGACGACGAGTCGTCATTCAGTGGGGCCCGGCGATTCTCGTCGTGGCCATCCTAATGGGTGTCGCTGGATCCGTGCTGATCATCTTGTGACTCACGAAATTCGGCCACGGCGCCGACCTCGAACGGCACATAGGCGCTCAGGCCGCCAGTAGGAAACTCCCAAAGCCACCATGACGATGCCGCCGAGGAGCACCACCGTCCAAGCCCGCATGTCCTCGAGCCAGCTGAGTCTCGGTGACTCCGGTGGCGGCATCGCCCGCTCGACTCGGGATACTCCGGGTCTGGGTCGGCTCACCGGTTGCCAGCGCGGTCGAAGGGCACTGCCGCGGTCGCGCCAGGTAGCACGCAGCCGTCGGGCGCCGATCGCGGTGGCAACGAGGCCAAAGGCAACCAAGGCCAAATGCCACCCCATGAGCGACCCTACCCTTCAGCGCCTACCGGCACGTAGGCGCTGCGGCAGCCGGTCGGCAGATCCATCAGCTGAGCAGCTTGACGACCGTGTCGTCGTGGCGTTCGACGGGCTTGCCGGGCATGGAAGACCACCACTCGTACCGCAGGCTCCCGACCTCCTCCACCTCGCACCGGATCGCCATTGGAACCTGGTAGGGGGAGGGGTCATTCGCGAACCAGCCGGGCTTCTCCTCCTTGAGTACCACTATCGCTGTACTCGCGCGGTCGGAGCTGACCAGGCGAAGTTCCCCCTGGTAGTTCCGTGCAAGGACGGCGTGCTCGGCCAACTGACTCAGGTTGCCTGCGTGACGGGCCTCGTAGTGGAGGCTGACGGCAGCCCTGTTCGGGAGAACGGTCACTTGAAACCGAGAGGGTGGAGGTCAGGGGCATGGCATGCGGGCGATAAAGACGGTGCCGTCCTCGACATCAGTGCCTGTGCCGGCGTACAGACCCGGATGGGCCAGAAGGGTCTTCGAGGGAGAGGTAGCGCCATGGGCGAAGTAGAGCCGACCCTCTGGAGGAATGCCTATTGCCGGGGCGGCTGCCCGGCCGGTCTCTAGGCCTCCCGCCCGTCCGAGGGCGCCACTGACAGTGATACAAAGACCGACCCCGCACCCGACCGCGATCGGGACGTTCCGAGTCGTCAGTGGCGCGGTCGCAGCAGTTAGGGGCGTTGCCCCAGGGCGAGGGAACCATGCTCGAGCCACAGGGCGGCATCTTCGGGAAGGCGCTCGGCGGCGAGTTGCTCGTGTCGACGAAGTTGCGCCTCACTGAGCTGGGCGCGCCACCTCCCGTTCGTCCCCTGGTTGAAGTATGCAGTCGCGCCTTCGGGAAAGGCTTGTTTCAGGATCGCCGATGCTTCATGTTGTGACTTCATCGCCTCGAACCTGCACCGCTCTACGACCTCGCTCCAGAGCGCAGTGGGGATGTCGACGTAGAGAAAGTCGGCGATGCGCCGCATCTCGCCGCCGAGGTCGCGGATGAGGTCGGCGTAGTGGACGAGCAGCACGAACGGCTCGTGGCGATTCGGCCACCACGACACCAGGTGTTCCATGGGCGTCCCCCAGTCGACCCATTCGTCGAACAGTTGGTCCATGTCGCCATCCCACACCGGTGGCCATGGTGCGACGCCGTCCCGGGCTGCGATGGCGTTGAGGGCCCTAATCACTTCCGGCCGCATCTTGCGCCGGTGGTTTGCAAATGAGACGAGCGCGTCGCGCCCGTCTCGATAGACGGCGAGGTAGCGGCACTCAGTGAAGATCGGCGTGCAGTCGGCTGGGTTGTGCGTCTTGATGAACCGTCGGTGTGGGATCGCGTCGACCCTCGCGATCATGTCGTCCAACGGAACAATCCGGGCGTCCAGCCAGGGGCTCAGGTCGAAAGCGGGAGCAGGCGCGTCGCCGTGGGGCCACAACAGCGAAGCCACGATGCCCTGCATCCATGTCGTCCCCGACTTCGGCGGAGTCGTGATGAAGATGTCGTCCGGACGCGGAGTGAATCGCTCCCACCGCTGGCTGTCATCGTGGACGTGCTGGCGACGGCGCGTCGCCGGCAGCACCGGGGCCATTCCGCGAACGTAGCCGAATCGGATCGACTGGGTGTCGTCCGCACTCCACCAGGTGTTACGACGGCTGACACTGTCCGGTAATGCCGGATAGGGCGCAGCCGCTGCTCTCGATTCCGCCGGACGGAGGTAGCCCATAATTCCGAGCATCAGGAGATGACGGCCGGCCCCGGATCGCCGGCTTGAGGACTGACGATCTGGTTCGCTCGATCGGTACTCAACGCGAGGTGCCCGTGACCGCGCCGGTCGCGTGAACCGAGCGCGAGTCGCGACAGCCCTGATTAGTCCTCGGAGAGCACCTCGCGGAGCTTGGCGGCGAACGCAGCTGGGTCATTGTGGGCGGACCACTCGTAGGCGGCGAAGCCGCCATGGTCGCCGGGGAAGATCACCGGCTCGACGCCGAGCAGGCGTCCGACCGCCTCACCGCCGCGCCGAGCTAGCCCGCCCGTGCCGAGGGCTCCGATTGCAGGCACGACGCGCACGGATGACGCCCGCAGGGCTTCCGCGTCGGGCTCGAACGGCGGCATGGCGAGGTTGCCGCTCAGCAGCAGGTCATCGCGAGAGCCGTCGTCCTCGGTGGGCAGACCGAACTGGGCGGCGTCTGGCGCGGGCCGGTCCAGGTAGTCGTCGGGCAGCAGGCCCTGATGCATGACCAGCTGGATGAACTTCGCCATGGCGGGGCCGAAGCCTTCCCGCTGATAGGTGTCGACGATGTCGGCGTTCACCTTCGTCGCCATCTGACTGTCCTCGAGCAGCGTGATCACCGGTGGCTCGTGTGAGACAAAGGTGCGCACGTCCTCTGGGTGGGCGACCACCCAGTGCAGGCCGCACATGCCGCCGCCGCTCGACCCGAACGCGTCCACCGGCCCGAGCCCGGCGGCCTCGACGACGCGGTGGTAATCCTCGGCGTGCACCTCCACCGTGACCTCGCTGCCGGGCTCACGGGTGCTGCGCTCCATGCCACGGGGGTCGTAGGTGATGACCGTGCGGTCCGTGAAATGACCGACGAGCTGCTCGAAACCCGAGGCGCCCATTGGCGAGCCGAAGATAAAGAGCGGGCGCTCGTCGCTCGGGGTCTCGGGCTCAAGGACGTCGTAGGTCAACGTGGCGCAGGGAACGTCAAGGGTGTGGGTGGTCGGCTCGGTCATGTGCGCTCCTTCGTGCGGATCTTGCCCATACTGACTGGTGCTCTGCTCGGAACTCATCGACCGGCTCACTCAGTCGGCCGCTTCTCGTGGACGCTGGGACACATTCACCCACGTACCGATTGACGGTTACCGGGGCCCGTACGCCGGCGCCTTCCGCAAACGGAACGTCGCCAATAACCTTCGAGCGCCGCGGCCCGTCGGTGTGACCCCCAACGCCGGCTCAAGTTCGCATGTCCGGGCCTATCTCCTGCGGTTCGACCGCTAGCCCGCAGCCGATGCGCGTCTGACGGGTCAGATCCCCTTGCGACTGTTGAGCCAGCTGACCATGGCGGGGTCGCGGTGGTCAAAGAAGAGGGAGGCGCCGGTGTCCATGGTGGCGATCCGGGCCATGTCCTCGTCGGTGAGCGCGAAATCGAACACGTCGAGATTCTGTTCCATGCGTTCACGACGCACTGACTTCGGGATAGTGACGACATCGCGTTGGATGAGCCATCGCAAGACGACCTGGGCGACGGTCCTACCGTGCGCGTTGCCGATCTCGGTCAGCAGCGGATCAGTGAACAGGTTGTTCTTTCCTTCGGCGAACCCGCCCCACGACTCCATCTGCACGCGGTGGGTGCGCATGAGTTCCTGGTCGACGCCGCGCTGAAAGAACGGGTTGACTTCGATTTGGTTGACCGCGGGGGTGACGTCGTTGTGCTCGATGAGATCGACGAGCCTGTCAGGGTAGAAGTTCGCGACGCCGAGGGCGCGGACGAGACCCTCGGCGTGCAGCTGCTCCATGGCTCGCCACGAGCTGTAGTAGTCGCCGAAAGGCTGGTGAATCAGGTACAGGTCCACGTGATCGAGAGCGAGCCGCTCGAGGGACCGCTCGAACGCGGCCCGGGCGTTCGCCTCTCCGGGATCCTGAATCCACAATTTGGTGGTGATGAACAGCTCGTCGCGGGGACGCGGCTGCTGCGCACTGCCGAGCCGACTGCTTCCTCGTTCTGGTAGGAGGCGGCGGTGTCGATGTGGCGGTAGCCCACTTCGAGCGCGGTCGCGACGGCCTGCTCGGTCTCGTCCGGGGGGATCTGGAAGACGCCGAAACCGAGGATGGGCATCTCGACGCCGTTGTTGAGCGTGACGGTGGGGATCTGCGTGGTCGGCATACTTTGAGACAACCTACCCCGGCACCTGGGTGAACACTCCAGGCGCATGGTGTCCCATAACGGCGGCCCTCGTTCGAGACCCCGGGGCGCCCCTACCGCCGGCTGAAGGACGGTTATCCGGGTCACTCGGGGTGGGCCATCTCGTTTCTGCGAGCAAGCGCGGCCGGTCCGTGGCCGTGCGGCACTTCGGGGATACGCCTCGGCCCGCCGTGGCGACGCGGGTTCGGGGACACCTATCCAAGCGCAGATCGCCAAAGGTCTGCTCGCCGCATTCTGAAGTGCAAATGAACTCATGCGTTCCGCGTGCGTCACCTGCTGGGCCGCCGCGATCGACGGGACAGTCCGATTCGGCAGGGATCTGGCGCCATGGGGCTACGCCACCGTCGGGTGACCTCCGGGCGCATAACATTTGTGGGGCCGGTACTGAGCTTATGTCGCCGACCTGTGGCGGGTCGACGGCTACGTCGGCCGCTCATGGCGCCGGTTCAGCGGCCCGGCCTGTAGCCGGCTATCCGCCTTCGGTGATCTGGATGATTGTCTTGCCGGGGGTGCGCCGGTCGGGTCTGAACGCAGCAGGCGCTTCGGCGAGCGGCCGTACTGATCCGACGATCGGCTTGAGCCGTCCGTCCCTGAGCCGCTGCGCGAGGTCGGCGAGCCGGGAACGGTCGGGTTCGACGACGAAGAAGATGGCGCGCCCGTCTTTGGGCTGGACCGTGGGCACCCTGGCGATGGTGACAAGCGTGCCGCCGGCTCGCACGAGCGCGGTCGAGCGGTCGAGGATCTCACCGCCGAGCACGTCGAACACCACGTCAACCTCACCAGCGTCTTCCAGCTTGTCGGCCTGCAGGTCCAAGAAGGCGCTCACTCCCAAACCGAGGGCGGTGTCGCGGTCCGCGGCTCGGCCGGTGCCGATCACGAGCGCTCCGAGCTCGCGGGCGAGCTGCACGGCGATCGAACCGACACCGCCAGCGGCGCCGTGGATCAGGACGGTCTGCCCTGTCGTGAGCTGAGCGTGGTCGATCAGCGCCTGCCATGCGGTCAGCCCGGAGATCGGCAGAGCGGCGGCCACGGTGTGGTCGACGTCAGCCGGAAGCGGAGCGAGGTTGCGGGCCTCCACCGCGCTGTACTCGGCCAGGGAAGCGTTGCGGGTCCAGTCGGTTAGTCCAAACACCCGCTGACCGACGGTAAGGCCGGTGGTTCCGTAGCCCAACTCGACGACGACACCCGACAACTCGTGGCCGGGCACGCTCGGCGTCCGGTCCCGCCCGGCGCGGTCGACCCATGTTGACGGCCAGTCCAGCTCGCCGGGCGTGAACCCCCCGGCATGCACCTGCACGATGACATCGTCTCGGCGGCGTGGGGGTAGGGCACGTCCGTCAAGGAGAGTCCACCGACACCGGCATCTCGGTCTCGAACCGTGATGGCTTGCATGACAGCTCCTTTCTGCAGGGGATCGTCGAAGTGTGCCGACTGGTCAGGCCGGAGCCGGGGCTCGTCGCTCACCATGCCGGGATTTCCGAAGGGGCCGTGGGAGCAATCACGTTCAGCGACTGCCCAGCCAGACCCAGCTGGCGGATTTGGCAGAACGCCGGATCGGGGTGCTCACCACTCCGAAGGTCCTCCGGCTGGACTGTCGCCAACACCTGGTCGTCACCGAGATAAAACTCGACCTCGTAGGCCTCTGGGGATTCGAACGCCTCGATCACGAATCCGAGCGTTCCGTCCCGCAACATGCTGCCATCGGACAGCGCCAACGCCCTCATGGTGATCACGTGGTCGTCGAATCTCGACTTCATCCAGACCACTTTGCCAGGTGGCCCAGAGTGCCCCACTGCGCCGGCCCGCGGCTACGTTCTCCGGCCGAGGTAGGCGAGAAATCTGGTCTGGTCGTCGACATCGGCGGAGACCTCGATAGGCGGGCCGAACATTCCGTCAGCCCGCAGGGCCTCCTCCGGCATCGCTCCCAGGGCAGCGATCATCCGTTGGAGCTGGGCGGGGTCGAGCGTCTCGTCCTGCCCCGTAGCGGGGCAAGATCCCACGGATGCGTGAATACGTCGCCGGTGACGATCATGTCGACGGTCTCAGCCAGCGACTGCGTGCTGAACGGAGTCTCGACGGGCCTCGCGGCGAGCGCCGGATCGGTGAGTGCATCGCCGAGAGCCGCCTGCACCGTCTCCCATGCGGCAACGGGATCATCCTGGCAGACTCCACAGGTGGAAACTCCACGCCGTAGGCGCCGAAGAAGCCGGGGATCCAACCAGTGAGATGACCGACGACATCACGGGCTGTCCAGCCTCACATGGTGACATCGTCCCACGCACCCAAAGACACTGCACGGGCACGGGCAGTGAACTCGCCTGTAATGCGCTGGTATCGTTCGTCGATATCGCTCATCGACGCGCCACGGTAGAGCGACTGACATCATCGCTCGCGGTCGCGGCCACGTGGCGGCTATTGGAGAGGGACGTCCCGGTGCCTACGCAGTGACGCGCCCCCGAACGCCTGGAGGCACTTCTCCCCGGCTCAGATGCTTGCTGGAGTTGCTCCACCCGGTACGGGCACTTCGGGGATAGAGGTCAGGATCGGCGTGACTTTGCTCGTGCGACATCGCCGATCGTCGCTACCGTGCTGGGGACCGGCCCGTAGGCCGCGGAAAGAAGGCGATTAGGGGAGGTGCCGATGCCCCAGGATGCAGAGCAGGCCTCTACCAGCGGTGGTCGACCGCCCTACGCTTCGACGAGCAACTGGAGGTCCTGCGGGCGAGGAGAAGGCACATACCCGTGAAGGGGACGCGATCCGCGCCGCCGCGGGCTGCCGAGGCCGAGGTGGCCGCCGACAGTGCCCTCCTCGGGCCGAACGGCCCCGTGACAAGTGCTGACGCGTCAAAGGCCGCCGTAGCTCATTGCTTACTACTTCATGTGGTGGCCGGGCCGACCCGCTCCCGAGCAGTGCGAAGGCTGGCGTGGGTGATGAGTCACGTCGGCGGGCTTGCCACCTTCACTCCCGCGACTCACCTTCGGCGTGCTGTGCCAAGGGCGGAATACCGCCCACGGCCCTAGCGACGCGCAGACGTCATACGAGAGAGCCTTCGCTCCCGCACCTTCATGGGCTCGGACGTGCCGTGGTACTCGGCCCAGCCCTCACTGGACACGCTCCTCGCTGGCCGCGAGCAGGTCTGTTCCACCTGGCGTGCTACTGCGGATGCCGACGGGTCTTCGAGACGTACTAGACCAAGCGCGGGAGCCCAGGTGCTGGACTACAGCTACGCGCTCATGGACCTCACCGCGTTCGGCAGGCAGGAGGAATCGGAGGACTCGCCGGCGGGCTGGCCGGGCGCGGGCACGGGACTCGGAGCCTGGGTCGGGCTCCAAGTGGCCGCCCCTGACGGAGTGGCCAGGCGGTCGTCCGACTTCGCCCAGTGGCCACGGCTCGAAGCCGGGTACTCAGACGATCTGGAGCCGCGGACGAGGCCACAGACCCCCTCCGAATCACTGGCCTGACGGGCCATCCGGAACGCCTTCGGCGTGCGTGGCGCCGCTATGGAAGCTCAGGGGGCTCGTGGTCAACGGGACTATCGGGCCC
>CAWBUQ010000010.1:0-13997 GCA_963791995.1 uncultured Acidimicrobiaceae bacterium
CGCGGGCTGTCGTGGCGCTGATGGCTGGGTCTCCTCTCAGGGTCAAAGAGTGACCACGATCTTGCCGTGGACGTGGCGTTCGCCCTGGAGCGTCACGGCGGCACGGACCTCTTCGATCGGGAAGGTCGCAGCGATGGGTACGGTGATTTGGCCCAGAAGGATGGCGTCGGTGATCCGATCCAAGGAATCGGGTCCGGCGTCGCTGCCCCCGGTGGCGCGCACGCCGCCAGGAGGGTTGGGCCCAGCCGCGATGGTGGAGATCCGCTCCGGCGGTACTCCGAGCGCCAACGCCGCTTCCACCGTTTCCGTGCCGAAGAGGTCCGTCGCTGCGCTCACGCCTTGTGGAGCCAAGGCCCGGACCCGGTCTGCTAGGCCCGTGCCGTAGGCCACGGGCTCGACCCCCATCTGCTGCAGAAAGCCGAAGGTGGTCTCCGAGGCGGTCCCGATCACCCTGGCCCCAGCCAGCCTCGCGAGCTGCACGGCGAACACCCCCACTCCGCCAGCGGCCCCGCCCACCAGGACGGTATCGCCCGAGCGCAGGTCGATCGATACCAGAGCGGCGACGGCGGTGCTGCCGGCCACTGGCAATGTGGCCGCCACCTCGTCACTGATGCCTTCGGGCGTATGGAAGAGGGCATCGGGTGCTTCTGGCTCGGTCCTCGTCACCAGAAAGTCGGCTACGGCTTTGCCCATGGCGCCTCCAAAGACGCGATCACCCACCGCAAAGCCGGCGGCGCTGGCGCCGATCTCGTCGATCACACCGGCGAAGTCGTATCCGAAGCCGGACGGCAGACTGATCCCGAACTGGGCCGCCAGGTCTCCGCCGAAGAACACAATGCCCCCGTCCATCGGGTTCAGGCCGGCGGCCGTAACCCGGACTCGGACCTGACCCGGTTCGGGGTGGGGCTCGGGAACATCCCTCAGCTCGAGGACCTCGGGACCTCCGAAGGTCTCATAGATGACGGCGCGGCTCAACTGGACCTCCGAAAGATAGGTGATGAGACTTAGTGCCATGACTATACATCGGGTGATGGGACCGAGTGCCATTAACATGCTCCCATGGCTCGCTGGCAGCCGAATGCCTCCGAGCGGCTCGTCTTGGCCGCCCTCGATCTCTTCGAAGAGCGCGGCTATGAGAAGACGACGGTCATTGAGATCGCTGAGCGAGCCGGGCTGACCAAGAGCACCTTCTTCCGCCACTTCGCCGACAAGCGAGAAGTGCTCTTCGGCGGGGACACGATGGCTCGGCTGCTCGCCGAGGGGATCGAAGCGGCTCCGGACGGGGCACCTGCGCTCGAAGCGGTGGCTCACGCCCTCGACGCGGTCGGAAGGGAAGCCTTCACGCCCGAGCGGCGTGAGTTCAGCTTCCGACGGCGGGCGGTGATAGCCGCTAACCCTGAACTGCAGGAGCGGGAGGCGCTCAAGGGACTCGCTCTGACAGCCTCGATGACCGAGGCCCTCGAGCGACGCGACACCCCCGCCCTGACCGCCTGTCTAGCCGCCCAGCTGGGCGCCCTCGCCTTGAAGATCGCCTATGAGCGCTGGAGCCACACCCTGAGTGATAGTGACTTCGGCGAACTTGCACGGCGGACGCTCCGCGAATTACAGACGACCAGCGAGGAGCTTTGAGGCCAATGGCCTCAAGACGCTGCTCGGACTGTGCAAGAGGCGCCCAATAACCCGACGGGCCCTCCCGAACACACCTGCCCCCTAGCGCCGGCTCGGCGGCGCCCTGTCCGAGATCAGCGGCCCCCGGAATTTCCGAGCACCGCGAGGCGGAGGGCACACGAGCGCGATAGGCACTTCGTGGGCGCCCCTGAATGACATCCTTGACCCGTGAGGACCGCCGGAGGCGCACTTCTGTTAGGCGCAATCGCCCCGGCGTTCGTTGCTGTGCTGGCTCGCTTCCCTAACTTGATGGCTAGGTCCGATCCGCGACGACCAGTCGTCATTCAGTGGGGCCCGGCGATTCTCGTCTTGGCCATCTTGATGGGTGTCGCTGGATCCGTGCTCATCATCTTGTGACTCACGGCATTCCTCCACGGCGCCGACCTCGAACGGCACATAGGCGCTCAGGCCGCCAGTAGGAAACTCCCAAAGCCACCATGACGATGCCGCCGAGGAGCACCACCGTCCAAGCCCGCATGTCCTCGAGCCAGCTGAGTCTCGGTGACTCCGGTGGCGGCATCGCCCGCTCGACTCGGGATACTCCGGGTCTGGGTCGGCTCACTGGTTGCCAGCGCGGTCGAAGGGCACTGCCGCGGTCGCGCCAGGTAGCACGCAGCCGTCGGGCGCCGATCGCGGTGGCAACGAGGCCAAAGGCAACCAAGGCCAAATGCCACCCCATGAGCGACCCTACCCTTCAGCGCCTACCGGCACGTAGGCGCTGCGGCAGCCGGTCGGCAGATCCATCAGCTGAGCAGCTTGACGACCGTGTCGTCGTGGCGTTCGACGGGCTTGCCGGGCATGGAAGACCACCACTCGTACCGCAGGCTCCCGACCTCCTCCACCTCGCACCGGATCGCCATTGGAACCTGGTAGGGGGAGGGGTCATTCGCGAACCAGCCGGGCTTCTCCTCCTTGAGTACCACTATCGCTGTACTCGCGCGGTCGGAGCTGACCAGGCGAAGTTCCCCCTGGTAGTTCCGTGCAAGGACGGCGTGCTCGGCCAACTGACTCAGGTTGCCTGCGTGACGGGCCTCGTAGTGGAGGCTGACGGCAGCCCTGTTCGGGAGAACGGTCACTTGAAACCGAGAGGGTGGAGGTCAGGGGCATGGCATGCGGGCGATAAAGACGGTGCCGTCCTCGACATCAGTGCCTGTGCCGGCGTACAGACCCGGATGGGCCAGAAGGGTCTTCGAGGGAGAGGTAGCGCCATGGGCGAAGTAGAGCCGACCCTCTGGAGGAATGCCTATTGCCGGGGCGGCTGCCCGGCCGGTCTCTAGGCCTCCCGCCCGTCCGAGGGCGCCACTGACAGTGATACAAAGACCGACCCCGCACCCGACCGCGATCGGGACGTTCCGAGTCGTCAGTGGCGCGGTCGCAGCAGTTAGGGGCGTTGCCCCAGGGCGAGGGAACCATGCTCGAGCCACAGGGCGGCATCTTCGGGAAGGCGCTCGGCGGCGAGTTGCTCGTGTCGACGAAGTTGCGCCTCACTGAGCTGGGCGCGCCACCTCCCGTTCGTCCCCTGGTTGAAGAATGCAGTCGCGCCTTCGGGAAAGGCTTGTTTCAGGATCGCCGATGCTTCATGTTGTGACTTCATCGCCTCGAACCTGCACCGCTCTACGACCTCGCTCCAGAGCGCAGTGGGGATGTCGACGTCGAGAAAGTCGGCGATGCGCCGCATCTCGCCGCCGAGGTCGCGGATGAGGTCGGCGTAGTGGACGAGCAGCACGAACGGCTCGTGGCGATTCGGCCACCACGACACCAGGTGTTCCATGGGCGTCCCCCAGTCGACCCATTCGTCGAACAGTTGGTCCATGTCGCCATCCCACACCGGTGGCCATGGTGCGACGCCGTCCCGGGCTGCGATGGCGTTGAGGGCCCTAATCACTTCCGGCCGCATCTTGCGCCGGTGGTTTGCAAATGAGACGAGCGCGTCGCGCCCGTCTCGATAGACGGCGAGGTAGCGGCACTCAGTGAAGATCGGCGTGCAGTCGGCTGGGCTGTGCGTCTTGATGAACCGTCGGTGTGGGATCGCGTCGACCCTCGCGATCATGTCGTCCAACGGAACAATCCGGGCGTCCAGCCAGGGGCTCAGGTCGAAAGCGGGAGCAGGCGCGTCGCCGTGGGGCCACAACAGCGAAGCCACGATGCCCTGCATCCATGTCGTCCCCGACTTCGGCGGAGTCGTGATGAAGATGTCGTCCGGACGCGGAGTGAATCGCTCCCACCGCTGGCTGTCATCGTGGACGTGCTGGCGACGGCGCGTCGCCGGCAGCACCGGGGCCATTCCGCGAACGTAGCCGAATCGGATCGACTGGGTGTCGTCCGCACTCCACCAGGTGTTACGACGGCTGACACTGTCCGGTAATGCCGGATAGGGCGCAGCCGCTGCTCTCGATTCCGCCGGACGGAGGTAGCCCATAATTCCGAGCATCAGGAGATGACGGCCGGCCCCGGATCGCCGGCTTGAGGACTGACGATCTGGTTCGCTCGATCGGTACTCAACGCGAGGTGCCCGTGACCGCGCCGGTCGCGTGAACCGAGCGCGAGTCGCGACAGCCCTGATTAGTCCTCGGAGAGCACCTCGCGGAGCTTGGCGGCGAACGCAGCTGGGTCATTGTGGGCGGACCACTCGTAGGCGGCGAAGCCGCCATGGTCGCCGGGGAAGATCACCGGCTCGACGCCGAGCAGGCGTCCGACCGCCTCACCGCCGCGCCGAGCTAGCCCGCCCGTGCCGAGGGCTCCGATTGCAGGCACGACGCGCACGGATGACGCCCGCAGGGCTTCCGCGTCGGGCTCGAACGGCGGCATGGCGAGGTTGCCGCTCAGCAGCAGGTCATCGCGAGAGCCGTCGTCCTCGGTGGGCAGACCGAACTGGGCGGCGTCTGGCGCGGGCCGGTCCAGGTAGTCGTCGGGCAGCAGGCCCTGATGCATGACCAGCTGGATGAACTTCGCCATGGCGGGGCCGAAGCCTTCCCGCTGATAGGTGTCGACGATGTCGGCGTTCACCTTCGTCGCCATCTGACTGTCCTCGAGCAGCGTGATCACCGGTGGCTCGTGTGAGACAAAGGTGCGCACGTCCTCTGGGTGGGCGACCACCCAGTGCAGGCCGCACATGCCGCCGCCGCTCGACCCGAACGCGTCCACCGGCCCGAGCCCGGCGGCCTCGACGACGCGGTGGTAATCCTCGGCGTGCACCTCCACCGTGACCTCGCTGCCGGGCTCACGGGTGCTGCGCTCCATGCCACGGGGGTCGTAGGTGATGACCGTGCGGTCCGTGAAATGACCGACGAGCTGCTCGAAACCCGAGGCGCCCATTGGCGAGCCGAAGATAAAGAGCGGGCGCTCGTCGCTCGGGGTCTCGGGCTCAAGGACGTCGTAGGTCAACGTGGCGCAGGGAACGTCAAGGGTGTGGGTGGTCGGCTCGGTCATGTGCGCTCCTTCGTGCGGATCTTGCCCATACTGACTGGTGCTCTGCTCGGAACTCATCGACCGGCTCACTCAGTCGGCCGCTTCTCGTGGACGCTGGGACACATTCACCCACGTACCGATTGACGGTTACCGGGGCCCGTACGCCGGCGCCTTCCGCAAACGGAACGTCGCCAATAACCTTCGAGCGCCGCGGCCCGTCGGTGTGACCCCCAACGCCGGCTCAAGTTCGCATGTCCGGGCCTATCTCCTGCGGTTCGACCGCTAGCCCGCAGCCGATGCGCGTCTGACGGGTCAGATCCCCTTGCGACTGTTGAGCCAGCTGACCATGGCGGGGTCGCGGTGGTCAAAGAAGAGGGAGGCGCCGGTGTCCATGGTGGCGATCCGGGCCATGTCCTCGTCGGTGAGCGCGAAATCGAACACGTCGAGATTCTGTTCCATGCGTTCACGACGCACTGACTTCGGGATAGTGACGACATCGCGTTGGATGAGCCATCGCAAGACGACCTGGGCGACGGTCCTACCGTGCGCGTTGCCGATCTCGGTCAGCAGCGGATCAGTGAACAGGTTGTTCTTTCCTTCGGCGAACCCGCCCCACGACTCCATCTGCACGCGGTGGGTGCGCATGAGTTCCTGGTCGACGCCGCGCTGAAAGAACGGGTTGACTTCGATTTGGTTGACCGCGGGGGTGACGTCGTTGTGCTCGATGAGATCGACGAGCCTGTCAGGGTAGAAGTTCGCGACGCCGATGGCGCGGACGAGACCCTCGGCGTGCAGCTGCTCCATGGCTCGCCACGAGCTGTAGTAGTCGCCGAAAGGCTGGTGAATCAGGTACAGGTCCACGTGATCGAGAGCGAGCCGTTCGAGGGACCGCTCGAACGCGGCCCGGGCGTTCGCCTCTCCGGGATCCTGAATCCACAATTTGGTGGTGATGAACAGCTCGTCGCGGGGCGCGGCTGCTGCGCACTGCCGAGCCGACTGCTTCCTCGTTCTGGTAGGAGGCGGCGGTGTCGATGTGGCGGTAGCCCACTTCGAGCGCGGTCGCGACGGCCTGCTCGGTCTCGTCCGGGGGGATCTGGAAGACGCCGAAACCGAGGATGGGCATCTCGACGCCGTTGTTGAGCGTGACGGTGGGGATCTGCGTGGTCGGCATACTTTGAGACAACCTACCCCGGCACCTGGGTGAACACTCCAGGCGCATGGTGTCCCAAAATGGGAGCTCCTGACTGATCTGTGGGTCATTTTCGGCCGGGTAGGGCCGGCCTGAAGCCGCCGAAGGAGAGCATGGCCAAGGCGATGAGTGCGTCGGCGGAGCGGAAGCCGAAGGCGACGCGGGTGATGACGCGGATCTTGGCGTTCATCGATTCGATGAGCCCGTTGGACAATCCGTGCTCGAGGGTGGCATCGATGGACGGGCGGATCCGGCGGATGCGGCGGGCCAGATAGATGAACGGTTTGAGCTGGGATCTGCAGGCCCAGGACAGCCAGGCGTCGAGGGCCTCCTTGCCCTCCTGGCCCTTGACGGCAAAGACGTAGCGCAGCCCTTCTTTGAGGCGATAGGCCCGCCAGAGCGAGGGGTGGTTCTCGGCTATCCAGTCGAGCTGGTGTTGCTGACGCTCGGTTAGGTCCTCGGGGTTCTTCCACAGGGCCCAGCGCACCCGACGCAGCTCGACCGCCGACTTGGGCCGGTCGTTGCGTCGTCGGGTGAGGGCCTTGGCCGGACGCCCACCTCTGGCCTCGTTCCACAGGTTGCGGCGTACCTCGTCGATCCCCTCGCTCGCCCAGGCCACGATGTGGAACGGGTCGGCGCACAACACCGCAGTCGGGACGTGCACCCCCACGCACCGGGCTATCCAGTCGGCAGCGTCGGCCGAGACATGGGTGATCAAGGCACAGCGCTGTTCCCCCAGGGCCTCGAAGAACCGGTTCAAGGTGGCCATGTCCCTTCCCGGCGCCGCCCAGACCAGGCGCCGGGTGTCGTGGTCGACGACCACGGTGATGAAGCGGTGCCCGCGCTTGTAGGAGATCTCGTCGATCCCGATGCGCCGGAGGCCCTCGAGGCGGTCGACCCTGGCGTCGATGTCGGCCGATACCCGGGTGATGATCGCCCCGACACTTCGCCAGGCGATGCGCATGAGCTCGGTGACCGCCGTCTTGGAGGTCTGCACGGCGAGCCAGGCGACACTGTCATCGAAGTCGCGGGTGTGTCCGGCGTCGTGGCGTGCCCAGGGGACCTCCGCCACCGTCGGGCCGTGGGTGGGACAGTCGACCCTCACCGCCGCGCTCTGCAGGAAGCACCGCATCCCACCCAGATCCACAGCCCGCCAGTTCCGCCGGCCTTGCCCTTGGTCATAGCCCGGCGCCCGGGTTCCACAGCGCCCGCACCGGCGCCTAGTCGACCGCCTCGGGCGCACATGGACCACGACCGTGTCCGCCGCCTCGTCGAAGACGATCTCCTCGATCACCGTCGCCCGGTCGACACCGACCATCCGACGCCATACGTTGGCATTGAGCACGCCATCTCCTCGCCTCGTCTCCAGGACCTTCAAGCAGTCCGGAAACTAGACAGGAGTTGGCGTTGCTCGCGTCAGGGGGAGGTCAGGTCACCCACGGATGTGTCAGGAGATCCCCATAACGGCGGCCCTCGTTCGAGACCCCGGGGCGCCCCTACCGCCGGCTGAAGGACGGTTATCCGGGTCACTCGGGGTGGGCCATCTCGTTTCTGCGAGCAAGCGCGGCCGGTCCGTGGCCGTGCGGCACTTCGGGGATACGCCTCGGCCCGCCGTGGCGACGCGGGTTCGGGGACACCTATCCAAGCGCAGATCGCCAAAGGTCTGCTCGCCGCATTCTGAAGTGCAAATGAACTCATGCGTTCCGCGTGCGTCACCTGCTGGGCCGCCGCGATCGACGGGACAGTCCGATTCGGCAGGGATCTGGCGCCATGGGGCTACGCCACCGTCGGGTGACCTCCGGGCGCATAACATTTGTGGGGCCGGTACTGAGCTTATGTCGCCGACCTGTGGCGGGTCGACGGCTACGTCGGCCGCTCATGGCGCCGGTTCAGCGGCCCGGCCTGTAGCCGGCTATCCGCCTTCGGTGATCTGGATGATTGTCTTGCCGGGGGTGCGCCGGTCGGGTCTGAACGCAGCAGGCGCTTCGGCGAGCGGCCGTACTGATCCGACGATCGGCTTGAGCCGTCCGTCCCTGAGCCGCTGCGCGAGGTCGGCGAGCCGGGAACGGTCGGGTTCGACGACGAAGAAGATGGCGCGCCCGTCTTTGGGCTGGACCGTGGGCACCCTGGCGATGGTGACAAGCGTGCCGCCGGCTCGCACGAGCGCGGTCGACCGGTCGAGGATCTCACCGCCGAGCACGTCGAACACCACGTCAACCTCACCAGCGTCTTCCAGCTTGTCGGCCTGCAGGTCCAAGAAGGCGCTCACTCCCAAACCGAGGGCGGTGTCGCGGTCCGCGGCTCGGCCGGTGCCGATCACGAGCGCTCCGAGCTCGCGGGCGAGCTGCACGGCGATCGAACCGACACCGCCAGCGGCGCCGTGGATCAGGACGGTCTGCCCTGTCGTGAGCTGAGCGTGGTCGATCAGCGCCTGCCATGCGGTCAGCCCGGAGATCGGCAGAGCGGCGGCCACGGTGTGGTCGACGTCAGCCGGAAGCGGAGCGAGGTTGCGGGCCTCCACCGCGCTGTACTCGGCCAGGGAACCGTTGCGGGTCCAGTCGGTTAGTCCAAACACCCGCTGACCGACGGTAAGGCCGGTGGTTCCGTAGCCCAACTCGACGACGACACCCGACAACTCGTGGCCGGGCACGCTCGGCGTCCGGTCCCGCCCGGCGCGGTCGACCCATGTTGACGGCCAGTCCAGCTCGCCGGGCGTGAACCCCCCGGCATGCACCTGCACGATGACATCGTCTCGGCGGCGTGGGGGTAGGGCACGTCCGTCAAGGAGAGTCCACCGACACCGGCATCTCGGTCTCGAACCGTGATGGCTTGCATGACAGCTCCTTTCTGCAGGGGATCGTCGAAGTGTGCCGACTGGTCAGGCCGGAGCCGGGGCTCGTCGCTCACCATGCCGGGATTTCCGAAGGGGCCGTGGGAGCAATCACGTTCAGCGACTGCCCAGCCAGACCCAGCTGGCGGATTTGGCAGAACGCCGGATCGGGGTGCTCACCACTCCGAAGGTCCTCCGGCTGGACTGTCGCCAACACCTGGTCGTCACCGAGATAAAACTCGACCTCGTAGGCCTCTGGGGATTCGAACGCCTCGATCACGAATCCGAGCGTTCCGTCCCGCAACATGCTGCCATCGGACAGCGCCAACGCCCTCATGGTGATCACGTGGTCGTCGAATCTCGACTTCATCCAGACCACTTTGCCAGCTGGCCCAGAGTGCCCCACTGCGCCGGCCCGCGGCTACGTTCTCCGGCCGAGGTAGGCGAGAAATCTGGTCTGGTCGTCGACATCGGCGGAGACCTCGATAGGCGGGCCGAACATTCCGTCAGCCCGCAGGGCCTCCTCCGGCATCGCTCCCAGGGCAGCGATCATCCGTTGGAGCTGGGCGGGGTCGAGCGTCTCGTCCTGCCCCGTAGCGCGGGCAAGATCCCACGTATGCGTGAATACGTCGCCGGTGACGATCATGTCGACGGTCTCAGCCAGCGACTGCGTGCTGAACGGAGTCTCGACGGGCCTCGCGGCGAGCGCCGGATCGGTGAGTGCATCGCCGAGAGCCGCCTGCACCGTCTCCCATGCGGCAACGGGATCATCCTGGACAGACGGCACAGGTGGAAACTCCACGCCGTAGGCGCCGAAGAAGCCGGGGATCCAACCAGTGAGATGACCGACGACATCACGGGCTGTCCAGCTCTCACATGGTGACGGATTGTCCCACGCACCCAAAGACACTGCGCGGGCACGGGCAGTGAACTCGCCTGTAATGCGCTGGTATCGTTCGTCGATATCGCTCATCGACGCGCCACGGTAGAGCGACTGACATCATCGCTCGCGGTCGCGGCCACGTGGCGGCTATTGGAGAGGGACGTCCCGGTGCCTACGCAGTGACGCGCCCCCGAACGCCTGGAGGCACTTCTCCCCGGCTCAGATGCTTGCTGGAGTTGCTCCACCCGGTACGGGCACTTCGGGGATAGAGGTCAGGATCGGCGTGACTTTGCTCGTGCGACATCGCCGATCGTCGCTACCGTGCTGGGGACCGGCCCGTAGGCCGCGAGAAGGCGATTAGGGGAGGTGCCGATGCCCCAGGATGAGAGCAGGCCTCTACCAGCGGTGGTCGACCGCCCGACGTTCGACGAGCAACTGGAGGTGCTGCGGGCGAGGGAGAAGGCACACACCCGTGAAGGGGACGCGATCGCCGCCGCCCGCCGCCGGCTGCCGACGGTCGAGGTCGCCGCCGACAGCGCGCTGCTCGGGCCGAACGGCCCGGTGACGTTGCTCGACGCGTTCAAAGGCCGGCGTCAGCTCATTGCTTACTACTTCATGTGGTGGCCGGGTCGACCTGCGGCCGAGCAGTGCGAAGGCTGCACGTGGGTGATGAGTCACGTGGGCGAGCTTGCCTACCTGCACTCCCGCGACATCACCTTCGCGGTGCTGTGCCAAGGGCGGAATACCGCCTACGGCCCTGGCGATGCGCAGACGTCATACGATGAGAGCCTCCGCTACCGCACCTTCATGGGCTGGGACATGCCGTGGTACTCGGCCCAGCCCTCACTGGATACGCTCCTCGCCGGCCGAGAGCACGGTCTGTTCCACCTGGTGTGCTACCTGCGGGATGGCGACCGGGTCTTCGAGACGTACTGGACCAAGCGCCGTGGAGCCGAGGTGCTGGACTGCAGCTACGCGCTCACGGACCTCACCGTGTTCGGCAGGCAGGAGGAATGGGAGGACTCGCCGGCGGGCTGGCCGCGGCGCGGGCACGCGACCCGGAGCCTGGGCGGGGCTCCGGAGTGGCCGCCCCTGTGGGAGTGGCCAGGCGGTCGTCCTACCTCGCAGTGGCCACGGCTCGAAGCCGGGTACTCAGACGATCTTGGAGCCGCGCACGTGGGCGGAGCACCGCCTCCGAATCACTGTCACTGACGGGCCTTCCGGAACGCCTTCGGCGTGCGTGGCGCCGCTATGGAAGCTCAGGCCTCGTGGTCAACGGGACTATCGGGCCCCGCTGTCGCTCGCCAGCGTGATGGGGCCACCGGTTCGCCAGTGGCATGGGGCCAGGCCCGGCCATCGGCGACGACATCGTTGATGATGGCCGCGGGTGTGGTGGGGGGTCAAGTGGGCCGGCGTCGCCGGCGTGGCCGGGCGGTGATGGTTCCGGTGTCGAGGCCGGGTTTCTGTCGGCGGCGGTAGGACTCGCCGTCGAGGAGGAGTTCGTAGGCGGCGGATTGGAGCCGGTCGATGGCTGATTGGGCGAGGAGTGGGTCGGCCATCTGGGCCAGCCACTCGATGGGCTCCCGGTTGGAGGTGACCACGGTGGACGCGATTCGGTGGCGTTCGACGATGAGCTCGTAGATATCGGCGGTGTCGAGGCCGTCGAAGGGCTGGAGGGCGAAGTCATCGAGGACGAGCAGGTCTACGCGCAGGAGCTTGCGGATCTCGGCGTCGTGGCTGTTGTCCAGCCGGGACGCCCGGAGTTTTTTGAGCAGCACGTCGGCTCGGTAGAAGATGACGCTGTAGCGGCGGCGGATGGCCGCGTGGCCGAGGGCGGTGGCCAGGAACGTCTTGCCGACTCCGACGGGGCCGAGGATCAAGGCGTTGTGGCCGGCGTCGATGAAGCGCAGCGAGCACAGCTCGTCGAGAACCTGGTGGTCGTAGTTGACTTTGGTGGTGGCGTCCCAGTTCTCAAGTGTCATGTCGGGGTCGAGGCCGGCGGCTCGGGCCCGCAGGCTGGCGCTGGAGGTCTCGCGGCGGGTGACCTCGTCGGCGAGGACCAGTTCGAGGAACTCGTGGTGGGACAGGCCGCGTTGTTTGGCTAGGGCGAGGCGTTCGGGCAGGGTGTCCAGACAGCGGCCGAGTTTGACCGCCCGCAGAAGGGTCTTCAGCTCGGAGGTGACGGACGGGGCCGGCGTGGTCATGCCACACCTCCTTCCATCTCGAGAGACTGTTGTTCGGGTTCGCCTTGTGGTTGCTGGGTTTTCTGGTGGCGAAGTGGCCGGGATCGCGAGCGAAACGAGGTGCCCGGCCGGTCGGTGTGGCGGCGTGCGGTGTCGGGGCCGGCTGGTTCTCGGTGGCCCGTTCGATCATCCGGCCGATCAGCGGCACGCTGACCACTTCGGTCTCCAGCGCCCGGGCGCAGGCGGCTTCGACGGTCGCGCCCCCCAGCGTTTGACCAGGCCCAACAGGGCGTAGACCTGGCGCATCTTGGTCCACGGCAGCGGCGTGTCCAACAGGGCGTCGGCGTAGGCGCCGATGGCGGTTCCTTCGGCGGCGGCCAGGCGGCGCAGGTGGTCGAGGTCGCGCATGGCGTAGACGGTCTTCTCCGCCGGCAGGTCGTCGGGGTCGGTGATCCGCCCGCCCGGTGCCTGGCGGGGATGGATCTTGATCAGCGTCGCCCGGTAATAGACCCGGACCAGCTGCGAGTCGGCGCGCACCTCGACCCGGGCGCCGATCAGGTTCCCCGGGATCGAATACAGCGCCCGGGCGACCTCGATGTGATGGTCGCGGTGCACCTTGGCCGTGGCGTAGATCGGCAGGTCGTAGCGTCCGGCCGGGACGGGCAGAAGCCGGGGCTTCTCCTCGACCTCGAACAGCTCGACCGGCCGGCAGGCGTGGGTGCCGTGCATACGCCGCCCGGCCCGCACCGCACACCACTCGACCGCCCGGCGCTGGGCGTCGGCCAGGTCGATGAACGTCTCGCCGGCGAAGAAGCTGTTGCGCACGAACGGCACCGTCCGCTCCACCCTGGGCTTGTCCTTAGGAGTCCGCACCCGGGCCGGGTCGATCACGAACCCCCGGCACTGGGCGTACTCGACGAACGCCTGGTTGAACCTCGGATCGATCCGGTCGGCCTTGGTGACGACAGTGCCCATGTTGTCGGGGATCACCACCTTGAACACCCCGCCGAAGAACGCCCAGGCCGCCTCGAAGCCGTCGATCACCGTCTCGGTCGTCTGGTTGAAGCTCAGCCACACGAAGCAGTGACGGGAGTAGCAGGCGGTGAAGATCAACGCCCAGCACACCCGACGCCGGCCGCTCCCCGAGTCGAAGATCAGGCCCATCCTGCCGAAGTCGACCTGCAGCTCCACGCCCGGCTCGCCGTCAGCCACCGGGACCGTCGAACGGCGAGCGGAGCGGCCCACGCCCAGCACCTCCAGGGCGTAGCGGTGCAACGTCCGCTGCGGGACCTCGACGCCTTGGCGGGCCAGCAGCTCGTGGGTCTTGACCACCGTCAGCCCCTCGTCGACCAGCCACACCTTCAACTGGTCGTGATGGGCCCGCAGCGTCTCCCAGCCCGAGCCGTGCCCGTCGGGACGGTGAGGGCGGACCTGCTCGCACACCTGGCCGATCAGCCCGTCGGTCAACTGGCTCTCATCGCCGTCGCGGACCAGGCCGGCCTCGGTCCCGGCGGCCACGTAACGCTTGACCGTCTTGCGGTCCACCAACGACAGCCGGGCGATCGCCCGCTCACTCTCGCCCCGCAGCCACAGCCGCAGGACCTCTCGAATCTCATGCACTTGAACCTCCCTGAAGCTCATCGCCACCTTCCTGGGCCGCTGTCGGTCAGGTGGCGACTTCAACCTCAGCGGCGACGCCGCTGGTGGATGCTCCGGGGTGGTCCCATCACTGGCGAAAAGGTGGTCCCATCCTGCTGGCGAAACTCACCTCGAGGTGGCCCCATGATGCTGGCGAAACCACCTCCCAGTGGCCCCATGCTGCTGGCGGGCGACACC